>NZ_LQWV01000012.1:428509-513900 GCF_001553855.1 Streptococcus gordonii | reverse complement strand
TTTTAGCACCTTCTGCAAACTTGCCGACGGCCATCTCGCCTGAATTGGCATCGAAGTAACGAATGCTCTTATCTGCTAGTGTCACTACTTGACCCTTGACCTGCTTGCCATCTTGGCCGAAGTAGAGGGTTTGCTGACCAATCTTTTGAAGGCCTGTTAGAGCGACTCCGTCTGCTCCAAAATAGTACCAATCACTTGGGTTGTCACCCTGAGCAAAACGATTGATGACAGCATTTCCTGAATCCTTGTCAAAGTATCGAAGTTTGCCATCCTTAGCACGTACAACCTTACCCTTAACTTGATAACCATTTTGGTCAAAGTATTGCTGGCCATCTCCTATCTTGACGAGACCCCTAGCCATAACACCATTAGCATCGAAATAACGCCAGTTTTGGCCATCAGAAGTGTAGTAACGGTTGAGAACCTTGGCACCAGTCTTATCATAGTAGTACTGATTGCCATTTTCATCTTCTTGTAAAGCATCACGCAACTGAACCCCATTCTTCATGAAGTAAAGCTGCTTGCCATCAATCTCACGAACTCCTGTTACTAGATATCCTTGATTATCAAAGTAATACCAATTGCCATTTTCATCCTGGATAAAAGTGTCTTTAGCTTGATTACCACTAGTTGAATAGAACTTAAAGCCATTTGTGTCTTTTACAAATCCTGTGGAAGCTTCTTTATTGACCAGCTGTTTAGGTAATGCTGTCTCTCCATTCTTGTTAGACAGGTATTCTTTGCTTCCCCAGTCTTTAAGAACATAGTAAGCACCACGACCTAAGATATTGGTTCCGTTGAAGTACTTAGCCGACCACTTGGTAATCTTCTCATCAGTCGTCATCTTTTGGCCGTTAGAAATTTGTACTCGTTCAAAGATTTCTGGATATTTAGCTTTAAGCTCATCCAAGAAGGCTCCACCATACTTGCCTTGGTAGTCGGTCCCATTGGTCTTACTATTAGCCACATAAAGTTTTTCTTTGATTTCTGCGCCTTCACGATAGGTTCCGTAGTTGTTGACACGAGTTGCCGTTACCACTTCCTTGCCTGGCAGGTTGTAGATTTGGTCTGGCACCCAGTCCGCAATAGCTTGGATATTAACACTGTGAAGAGCACGGAGAGTATTGAGCAGGTCATCTAAAGAACCATATTTATTGTTCTTGCTCATTGCCATATCATAGCGATCTTCAAAGGCATAACCATTTTGGATAATAGAATCTAGGAATGTACCGTCTTGGCTAGATACATACTGAGGTGGCAACTCAAATGAAGTCACTCCCCATTCCTTGAAGAGGTTAACATTTTTAGCAATGACCTTATTGGTATATTGGTCATCGCGAGTTGCAAAGTCTTGGAAATTAGAGAAGCCTTCGTAAATCAGCTGCGAATCAAGAGCAGGACTAGATTCATAAACCTGACCGCTAGCATTTTTCTTCTTGCTAGCTGTTACACGAGCATCCTGATTCTCTTTAGCACCAACTGGGACCCAAACAGCCAGATAACCAGAAACTTGGACATTGCTGTAGCCTGCGATATCATTCATATCAAAGGTCAAAATACCATTGGCATCCGTCTTCTTCCAGAGCGATTGTGGCACTTCTTCGTCAGTTAGATAGCGGGAAATCCCATCTTTGGTCGTCAAGAGCACAGGACGGTAGTATTGATTCTTATGGGCTGCTCCCATATTGACTTGCAGTTTATCCCATTCGTTCAGTTTCAGGTTAGGGTTGTTAGAAGCAATAACTGCCATCCCTTGAGTACGAGTTTCTGCTGTTCCTTCATCCGTTGCTTCATTGGCACCAGTACCGTAGCGAACAGAAGTCAAAATACCATTGTATGACCATTTATCAGCCTCACGAGGTACACCCATATAGGTGACTTTCATATCCTGGCCACCAGCTACATACTTAATCCGAGCCCGCAACAAGGCATCAATGGCATCGTAGTAAGGAGATTTTTTCTCCATATATTGGCCATCATCAGTATAGAGGTCGCCATAGTAGACCCGAGTGATGGAGTCTTTATTGGAGAGCATGAGAGCATGTGCAGTTGGAATGTTGAACTGCGTATACTTCTTGTCCGCCTTTCGCATATCTTCGTTGTAGATCTTGAAGGCTTGCTTGAGCTCATCCATGGTAAAGGTCAAACCATCCGTGTTTGGATTGATATTTTCCCGAATGATATCAGCAATAACAGTTTGTACTTCACTGTCATGAGCCCGAACAAAGATATAGTTGGCCATCCGCTCGCCATTTTTCTTTTCAGTAGAACGGTCATTCAGACTATTCGTAATCGTTGGCTCTACTCCACTACGGATAGAAAGCTTACGCATGAACGAATAAAGCAAGGATAGACGAAGCTTGTTATCAATTGCTAGTTGAGAACCCTTAGTATCCTTATTATAATCAGGGTCGTTATCTGACCAAGCTTCCAAGATAGATAGATGCTTGATGGCTTCTTCTTCACTTTCTCCAACCTTGTAGCGGGACTTAAAGTAGTCAGAGGCAATCTGAAGCAAGTCTGCATTGACATTATCCACTGCGTCAACTCGGACTCCGTCAAAGTTAGCAGTTGGATCATTGGCCACGATACTTCCGAAGTTCATCATATAGTGGAGCCAGTTTAGCTGCTCAGCTTGAACAGCTGGATTAGAGTTATCAAAATCATTGGCTAATAGGAACTCATAACCACCATTTGACTTATCGATGAAGTATTTAGGCGTACCGGTCTGGCTGGTTGGAGTGCGGTTAAGCAGACGATATCTAGAGTTGGCATGAGATGTCTTATCACTATTTGTATAGAGTAGGGCTCCACCTTGCAGATGGTCCTTGTTCGTCCCAGTTGTTTCAGATTCTGTCTTAATATTCCAATTTGGCTGAGTTTTGACAAAGGCACTCATCAGCGTTCTCAACCATTTTGTGTCGCCTTCTTTGCTAATCCTTTCTTCAATTTTTCGCTGCACTTGCTGAACAGCATCTGTTAAAAGAACTTGCTCGGTCTTGCTTTCAAAAGCGCCAATCCCCAAATTTTCTTGATTCATATAGTTGAGGTAATTAATCTGAGTCCGCTTGTCAGGCCACCAAGCCATTAAAAGGGGACGCAAGTCTGTTTCTGTCGAGGCAGTCCATGTTTTTCCATCTTTTAAGATGAACTTTGGACGATACCAGCTATCTGCTGTCAAATAGCCATCTACAGTCTCAATATCCTTGTCAGTCGTACCATAAAAAGCATTCTTTTGGGTGAATTCATTATTGAGACTGCTGGTTCCTTGCTGGAACTGATATTCATTTGAATCAACCAAAGCCCCGGTTTCTGCATCAAAATAAAGAATTTTTCCATTGAGCTCAACTGCAAAGTTTTTCTTAACTGTGCCGTCATCCTGAACATAGTATTTCTTGCCATCAATCGTCTTGATATGGGCCAACACATCGTCATCATGCTCAGTATTTACCGGCGCAGCTTGTGCTTGAGCAGCCAGCATTTTCTCGGTTATTGATTCTTTTCTTTGGGCTGGTTCTGGCAAACGCCCTTTCTTTGGAGTCGCTATAATCTTGTCAGAAACGGTAGCTTTTGCTACATTTTCGGTAGTTTCTTCTTGATCATTGGCTCTACTATCTTGTTTAGCCTGTAATGCATCTTGAGCTTTGTCAGTTGACTCAGCCTGATCGGCTACTTTAGGCTCTTGAGAGGAGCCGCTCTTTTCAGAAGAGTCATCACTCGTTTTCTGAGTCAATTCATGTCTGGAGTCAGTTCTTGAAGTTTCAACTTCTTTATTCTGTTGCGTCGTCTGTTCGTTAGCTGTTGGATTGGTTGCCGCACTAGCTTGATAGGTTTCTTTGCTAGAAGAAGCCTGTTCTTTTACTTCCAGTTGCGAAGAGTCCGTTGCTTTGTCTGAAGTAGTTTGCTCCGAGTCCTTGCTCTGAACAGCGGACTGTTCTTTTACATCGGCCACTTGATTAGCATCATCCGCATAGATCACACCTGATTCAATCCCCAAGGCCTTTGGAGCCACAAGAAGAGCCAGGGAGGTAACAGCAATCGCTACCCAGTTCTTCTTAACCTTATGCATTTTATAATGAACTTTTTTCTCCATCATAAAACCTCCTTCTGAAAATAGTATAAAGTTTTACCCTTATTTTAATCTTTTTCAGAGGAGGTTCTATTCTATTTGCAAATCTGCAACTACTGTTAGCTGAATTCGCTCAAATTGTTCTTTGAGTTTTTGAGCAACACCAAAAGAATCTAAATATTCAAAAGTTGACAAACATTGTTCAATATCATTCCGAGCATGAGGATTGCCGACTTTATAAGAATAAAGGGCCTTATGATATTTGATCAGCACCCGGTCATAAAGATCCGTCTCAGGGATTTTTGTATTATCAATATAATTAAGAAATTTCATAGCTACTTGTAAATGATTGTCCTCTATACAAACACCTACAACATTAAGTAACATCTTAATAATCCGTCGACGATTCTCCGGCAGGTTATTGTAAAATTGAGTGCGATTAATCATTTCACTGGCAAAAGTTTCCAGTGTTTCTAAGGTCAATAGGTTCACACTGTTTGTAAAGATCCAAAGCTCATAGCGGCCCCATTCTTCAACAGAAAAGAGATAATCTGTCAAAAACTCAATGTCTTCCTTACTGACTTGATAGTCTGGATTACAGGTCGTTAAGGCAGCCCTGATTACAATGGTATTTAACTTGTAGTTCTTTTTTTCTGGAAATTCTTGAGCCATGGCTTCAGAACCAGCTAAAATACTTTCTAATTTAACGACATTATTCTCACGCTGAGCCTCAGAAAGTTTTTGAGACAATACAACATCATCAGCTTCCCTATAATTATGATAAACATACTGAAATTCAGCCAAAGAGACAGACATGTTCCTGAGGCAACTATAAAAAGAATCAACTGTAAGGCTACTAATACCTCGTTCATATCGAGACAGCTGGGCAACAGAAATATCACCTGCCGCCACTTCTTTGAGGGACATATTCTTTGATTCTCTAATGATTTTTAAAATTTTTCCCGACGACTTTACGATAAGCATACCTCACTTGCATATATGTAATAAAATTCTATTTTTAATATACTAGTCCTATTTTACAGTTATGTTAAGAGCTGGCAACAAAAGATTTCTCAGTGATTCCATCCTATTAAATTCGATACTAAAACATCTGAAAATACGATGTTTTGAAAGACTTACTGCTTAAATCCGCCAAATAAAAGATATCTAATCTTTTTATCTTCCTTGGCCAAAGAAAAGAACTGCACATACCAGGTATTTAACACCTACACAGTTCATAAGCGAATCTCATCCTTTTTTATTATGACAAGTATTTTTGTCTGTAACACTGACCATACAATCAACAAATAACTCCTCTCCAACTTTGAAACATTGTCAAAATAAAAAACTGAGAAAAACCCCAGTTTTTACATTTTTCTTAATCTTTCTACCCGCTCAGAGATCGGTGGGTGAGTGTAGAAAAGTTTTTGCAGGCCACCTTTTTTCTTCGGATCGCTAATATACAAGGCCGCACTAGCATCATCTACATGGCGGTGCATGGGCTCACTATTATCCAATTTTTGCAGGGCTCTAATCATTCCTTGAGGATTTCTAGTCAACTCAACACTTGAAGCATCTGCTAAAAATTCACGTTGACGGGAAATGGCCAACTGAACCAGGGTAGCTGCCAAAGGGGCTAATATAATAGCAATTAATGAAAAGACTAACATCAAAAGACCAAGACCACTATCATCATCACGATCATTCCTTCTTCGTCCTCCACCGTACCACATCATCCGGCCAGCAACACTCGATATCATGGTAATGGCACTAGCCAGGGCGACTGCAATGGTTGAAATACGAATATCATAGTTGCGAATATGACTAACTTCATGCCCTATGACACCCTCTAATTCCTCGCGATTCATCAGTCTTAAAAGACCAGTTGTCGCTGCGACAGCAGCATTTTCAGGATTAGATCCCGTCGCAAAAGCGTTGGGAGAATCATCTTCCACAATATAAACCCTAGGCATTGGAACCTGAGCTACCATCGCCATATCTTGAACAATATGGTAAAGTTCAGGTGCTTCTTGCTCAGACACTTGTCGAGCACCATTCATGGACATGACTACCTCGGTAGATTGAAAAATCATCGTGATAGCATAAATAAGTCCAATAATGAAGGCAATAATCATCCCACCCAAAGGAGAATTCATCCAAAGATAGCCCGCAGCTGCTCCGATAAGAGCTAAAAGAGCAAAGAAGGCGACCAAGAGAAACCAGGTCCGCCTTTTATTTGCAGCAATTTGTTCAAATAACATATTACTCACCTAAACCATTGCTACCAAAATCAACTTTAGGCACAGCTTTTTCTTCTTCAGGAGTAGACAAGAAATCAGCAGGTCTAAAGGCAAACATTCCTGCAATAACATTACTTGGGAAAGCTTGCAACTTCACATTATAGTTACCAGCAACAGAGTTATAAAGCTGTCGTGAGTAAGAAATCTTATTTTCAGTGTTTGTCAATTCTTCTTGCAACTTCAAGTAATTCTCATTTGCCTTCAAATCAGGATAACTTTCTGCAACAGCAAAAATTCCTGAAATCTGACGAGTCAAGGCATCGCTGGCCTTCATCGCATCAGCAGGTGAAGAAGCAGACGCAACTTGAGCACGCAACTGAGTCACTTTTTCTAAAGTAGCTTGTTCATATTTCCCATAACCTTTAACAGTTTCAATCAAGTTAGGAAGCAAGTCATTCCGACGCTTAAGTTGAACATCGATCTGACTCCATGCTTCTTGTGTCTGCATCCGTGCCCGAACAAGCGAATTATAAACAGAAATCACAAACAAGACTATAACGACAACAACTGCAATAGTAATAATAAATGACATAAGAAGTCTCCTTTTTAACAACATTGTAGGAATGGAATAGCCACTGTAAGTCCCCATCCCTAAGAAATATAAATAAACAGAAAATCTACTGTTGTAGTCATTATATCAAAATTTTGAAGAAGTGGCTAAATTATTGACAATCTTTTCCAAAAAGAGTATTCTGTAGATAGAAAATGATCGACCGACGGTCGGTAGATAAATTTAGGAGTTTCTCATGGCAAATAAAAAAGAATTTATCTTAGATGTAGCAGAAAAAATGTTTATCGAACAAGGGTTTGACCAAACATCTATCGCTCAGATTCTAGATGCAACCCAGATTGCAAAAGGAACCCTCTATTATTACTTTACCTCAAAAGAAGAGATTATGGATGCCATCATTGAACGTTGGATTGATCGATCTTTTGAGCAAGTGCGCATTTGGGTGGAGCAAAAACAACTTCCAATACTTGAAAGATTAATGGGTGCTCTAGCTTCATTGAATATGCAAAAAGATGGCCAAGAACTTTTAGACCACTTACACGCGCCCCAAAACGCACTTCTTCACGAAAAAACCAATCAAATCTTATTGAGCAAAGTCCCTCAAATCCTCTATCCCCTTTTTCAAGAAGGCTTTCAAACAGGCGAGATGCGAACGGCTTATCCTTATGAGAGTATCGAGATGATGCTAACTTACTCCTTGCAGATTTTTAACAGCTCCTTCCAAAAATTTGACCAAGCAGAAAAAAATCATAAAATTCAAGCTTTCATCTACCTATTAGAGAAAATTTTTCAAACAAAAGAAGGGTATTTTGCTTCTTTAGAACAATTAATCCACTAAAGGAGGCTCCTTATGAAATATAGTGGCTTTAAGATCTATCTACTGATATGGCTAGGAACTTTTATTTCGGAAATCGGAACAGGTATGACCTCTTTTGCACTAGGAATTTACATCTACCAGCTGACTGGTCAAGCTGCTTCTTCTGCCCTAGTTACCCTTTGTGCTTTTTTACCTGGGCTCTTGATGACTCCCTTGGCAGGGATTCTAGCCGATCGTTATGACCGTCGTCTTCTAATGGCTCTGGGTGATGGTCTATCAGGTCTGGGAGTTCTCTGGATTTACTTTAGTTTACAGGTTCATCAACCTTCCATACCTCAGATTTGCCTTGGTGCAGCAATTAGTTCCGTATTTTCTGCTTTGGTTAACCCAGCTTTTCGAGCCACCATTTCCGACCTGGTTCCGGAAGATCAGATTTCCAAGGCAACCGGTCTCTCACAGATCAACGGCATTGCTCGTTACCTCATTTCCCCTAGTCTCGCTGGACTGATCTTAGCTCGGGGGACAATCGGTCAGATCCTCTTAATTGATTTTTCAACTATTTTTGTGACTGTTATTTGTAGCCTGATCGCTCGCCGTCACATCAAAAGTCCGAGAAAGTCTACACCTCATCCTTTCTGGAGTGAATTTATACGAGGCTTTCAGATTATCCATGAAAAAAGAGGAATCTGGCTCTTGGTTTTACTGGGAACAGCTTTCTCTTTCTTTCTAGGGACTGTTGAGATTTTGCTTTCTCCTATGATTCTGGGCTTTGCCTCTAGTCAGGAAGTTGGTTGGACCATCGCCATTTCCAGTAGCGGTATGCTCCTTGGCGGACTTATCTTAGGAATCTTTTCCATTAAAAGGCATTTTCATTTGATTCTTAGTCTGTCATTAGGTTTATTGGGAATCTTTATGGCAGGTATGGGCAGTAAAGAAAACCTAGTCTGGATTTGCTTTTTTGGCTTCTTACTGTTTATGTCTCTGCCTTTTGCGAATACGGCTATTGATTATTTGATTCGCTTAAATATAGATAAGAGTGAGCAAGGGAAAGCCTGGGGGACAATCGGAATCATCTCTCAGTTCGGTTACGTCATCGCCTATGCCAGCATGGGCTGGGTGGCCGATAGCTTCTTTAAACCACTCCTCCTCCCAAAAGGAGCATTAGCCACTTGGCTCGGCTCCATCATCGGAACAGGAAGTGGCCGAGGTTATGGACTTCTTCTCATCCTTGCAGGATTTTGTATCAGTATTAGCGCTCTCTTTCTCTACCGCCAACCCGCAATAAAGGAGCTCAAATATGTTTCTAAGATTAATCCGGAATGATGTAAAAGATCCCCTCTTGAACTGAGGTCTCCTTTTTATGATATAATAGAATGAACATTGACAGACAAGGATGAAACTATGACACCGCAAGAATTTTACCAGCTATTGAGCCAGCAGGGGATCGAGCTGACCGACCGCCAGAAAGACCAGTTTGAGCGTTATTTTGAACTCTTGGTCGAATGGAATGAAAAAATCAATTTGACAGCTATCACTGAGAAAAATGAAGTCTATCTCAAGCATTTCTATGATTCAATTGCCCCCGTTTTGCAAGGCCTGATTGATAATCAAGAACTTAAGCTGCTGGATATCGGTGCTGGTGCTGGCTTTCCAAGTCTCCCTATGAAAATTATCTGCCCTCAGCTAGATGTGACTATCATTGACTCGCTCAATAAACGAATCAACTTCCTCAAACTGCTGGCTGAAGAGCTGGAGCTAGACAAGGTTCACTTCTACCACGGTCGTGCAGAAGACTTTGCTCAGGATAAGGCCTTTCGAGCTCAATTTGACCTGGTCACTGCCCGTGCAGTCGCTCGCATGCAAGTCCTGTCTGAACTGACCATTCCCTATCTAAAAGTTGGCGGGAAATTGCTGGCACTCAAGGCTTCCAATGCTCCAGAGGAACTGGACGAAGCAAAAAATGCTCTCAACTTACTCTTTAGCAAGGTCCAAGACAACCTCAGCTATGCCCTACCAAACGGCGATCCCCGCTTTATCACAGTGGTAGAAAAGAAGAAAGAAACCCCCAATAAATACCCCCGCAAAGCCGGCATGCCAAACAAAAGACCATTATAAGAAGAAAAACCAGGCAAGGATGCCTGGTTTTTTATGTCATCTTCAATAATTCAATTTGCTTCAGCCGTTCTTTTTTAACAGCATCAAAATCACCTGGATACATCTTGTTTATCAAGGTAATAGCAAAATCCGCTGCCCAAAGGCCGTGATATTTAACATGGGGACTAGCTACAAGCTGAGCCATAGTTCGATAGAATCTCACTTTAACTACATCTTCTTCCTTTTTTGCTAAACGTGAAATCTCAAAGCTCAGATTTCTAGCGGCATGATAGGAACTCTCCCCTGCTAGCCAGTCATCCATAGCAGTAAGAGCCTGTTTCATCTCCTTTGTAAATGCAAAAGCAGTTAGCTCCGAAAGATACGTGGCATATACTTGGCAAAATCGAACTACTTCTTGGTGTGTTTTTTCTTCATAAATTTTAATAAAGGCTTTCTTCAAGTCTGGCGCATCCTCTATTTTCCCCAAAGGTCTTTGATAAGCGTAAATATCCATATTTTACTTTCCTTCATCCTATCTCCAAGGATCATAAAATCGTCCATGGTTGACAAAGAATAAACCTAAACTAATCAACAAAAAAGCTAGAGACAAAGTAATAACAAGGATGTCTAACTTGGTAAAGGCTTGGTAGGTATACCAGGTTCTCTTTTTATTTTTTCCAAAACGGCGGAGTTCCATGGCTGTCGCAATCGTTTCGATTCGTTCTAAAGAGCTAAAAATCAAAGGAATAATAATCTGTAAATTCCCCTTAATCCGCTGGCTCAATTTGGCCTTGCTCGACAATTCTAAACCACGCGCCTCTTGTGACATCTTAATCAGATAAAATTCCTCTTGTAAATCTGGAATATAGCGGAGGGTAAGGCTGACAGAATAGGCGATTTTATAAGGAATACCAATCTGATTGAGACTGGAAGCAAATTGACTGGGATGTGTTGTCATTAGAAAAATAACTGCCAAAGGAATCGTACAGAGGTACTTCAAACATAGATTGAAGAGATAAAACAATTCTTGTAAGGAAACATTATAAATACCGAGACCATCCAGCAGAACCGTACTGCTCCCATAAATATCCTGGCCATATTGGGGCGCAAAGAGATAAACCATCAGTATATTGAGGATGGCAAAGACTCCTGCAAAAACCAAGACAAAGCTAACATCTCGCAGACGAATTCCTGACAAACGAAAAAGTGACAGAGATAGGATAGCGATCACTAGCAAAAGTCGCGTATCATAGCTAATCATGGCTGCTACAGACACAAGGATGAAAAATAATAATTTACTGGCACCTGACAGACTATGAACAAAGCCAGTTCCAGCATGATAACCAATGATTTTCTTATCTTGAAACATGGCTTGCTCCCTTCTCTTTCATATAAAACTCTGTCAAAGCTAGAGGGTCAACTCCCAACTTCTTAGCCAGAGTAAAAATGGAGGTTTCCTTCAGATTCGCTGTCGCAATCAAATCTTTATCAGTCAGTACTTGGGCAGGTGATTTGTCCGCCAAAACCTGACCATCCACTATTACAATCGCACGGTCAGAATAATCCAGCATCAGTTGCATGTCATGGGTAATCATGATAATCGTATGACCCTTTTGATTCAGCTCATCCAAGAAGTTCATAATTTCCGTATAATTGCGCTGATCTTGGCCCGCCGTTGGCTCATCTAACAGGATCACTTCTGGCCCTAAGACCAAGATAGATGCTATGGTCACCCTCTTCTTCTGACCGAAAGACAGGGCTGAAACAGGCCATTTCCTAAATTCATACAGACCACAAGTCTTCAAAACTGCCAAGACTCGCTCTTCGATCTCCTCCTCAGGGAGGCCTCGCAAGCGAAGACCTAGGGCAACTTCATCAAAAATCATGGTTTCTGAAATCATCTGATTAGGATTTTGTAGTACATAGCCTATCCGTTCCGCTCGCTCCTTAATAGAATCACCCTTGATATCCTTGCCCTGCCAGCTGTAGGAACCCTCTGTCTGGATAAATTGGCAGAAAGCCTTAGCTAGAGTGGACTTACCAGCCCCGTTCTTGCCGACAATAGCAATACGTTCTCCCTTAGCAATCTCAAGAGAAATATCCTGCAAAACAGGTCGCTTGCCATAAGAAAAACTGATATGCTCAACGGAAAATAGGTTAGAATCCCTTTCTTGAGTCGCCTCTACAACAGCCTCTTTTGAAAATGGCAAAACTGGTAACTCTAGACTGGCCAGATCAGACAAATGATCCATCTCAGCTATATCGAGACCTAGCTGGCGCAAGGTGGTCAGATAGAGGGGCTCTCGTATCCCATTTTCAGCCAGTAAAGTTGTCTTCAGCAAAAGATCGGGGTGATCATCAAAGAGAATCCGACCATCATTGACCAAGACCAAACGGTCTACTGAGCGATAAAGGACATCCTCTAAACGATGCTCGATAATAATAGTGGTCGTTCCAGCTTCCTTGTGAATCTGATCAATCAAATCAATTGCATCCTGGCCAGATTTCGGATCTAGATTGGCTAATGGTTCATCAAAAAGCAAAATGGGACTCTCATCAATTAAGACACCTGCCAGGCTGACCCGCTGCTTTTGACCACCAGACAAATCCTGAGGCCGATGCTGAAGTAAGTTCACCAAGTCTAATTTTTCCGCCCAATGCTGAACTTTTTCTTTCATGACGGGTAATTCAACCATGTCGTTTTCTAAAGCAAAAGCCAAGTCTTCCGCCACACTGAGACCAATAAATTGACCATCTGTATCTTGTAGAACTGTACTGACTAAATTGGACTTGTCATAAATGCTAGACGCAAAGGCATCCTGTCCCTGAACCTTTAAGTGACCGCTAGCTTGGCCTTTATAGATATTAGGAATGATACCGTTTAGACACTGGCCCAGAGTTGACTTTCCTGACCCGGAAGGACCGACAATTAAGACCTTTTCGCCTTCATAAATGGTCAGATTAATCTCTTTTAAGGTCGGCTCCAGCTGGGCCTGATATTGAAAAGTGAAATTTTCAAACTGAATTATAGGTTGTTTCATTGTATTCTCATTATAAAGCTAGGGCGATTTGCACCGCCAGATTTGCTATCTTATCTTTTTCATCCAAGTCGGCATGATTGGACAGATTTCTCATATCCCATTTTTCCTCTGACAAATGGTCAGCAGCATAGAAAAATTGGCAGACAGTTACAGAACGAAAGGCTGCCAGAGCAGCAACAGCAGAACATTCCATATCGACGCAAATAGCTCCTGCTTCTTTTCTCCTTAAGAGTTTCTCTGCTGTCTCTCGGTAAATACCATCTGTGGTCCAAACCTTGCCCCGACTATGGGAAATGCCACGTTCATCTAAAAATTCTAGCAGAAAATCCTGCAGACCATCATTCACCACAATTTCATCAGATGCTGCTTGGTAATGATAACTAGTCCCCTCATCTCGTATGGCAACTGTTGGCACAATGATGGAAGTCTCACTAATATCCTCGTTCAGCACGCCACAGGTGCCGAAGAGGACAAGCTTCTTCATTCCAAAAGCAATAAGATCTTCTAAAATGGCAACACAGGCCGAGGCACCAACCGGAGCATTAAAAAAAGCTAGTTCCTGATCAGCCACAAAAACTCTGTATATCGGAATCTCTATATTGGCCATACTCGTTGTTGTGATAAGCTCATGATTAAAATTTTCCAAGAGTCTTTTGAAAGTTTCTCTAGCAAAGCAGGAAACTGCTACTGAAGGAAAATCGGGAATAGGCTCAATCAAATCTTCAGGATTGATAATGGCTTTGGGATTTTGGTCAAATTCTTCTAGTATCACGCCTACTCCTTTCACTTTCGCATTTGTTCTTTCTATTGTATCATAAAAAGCTTGGATCCTTCAGCTTTATCAATTAAATTCATGCATTAACAGAACAAAAGACGAATCTTTCCTTTCACAAAACTTAAAGTAAATCACTTCCTGCTAAAGGCTGATATGTTTACCTGTCTTTCGTGGTATAATAGAAAGACTAAAGCAAGCAAAGAGAGAGAATCATGACGAGTATTTATGAAGCTTACGAGCAGTACCTGCCTCTTATCCTAGAGGACTTTACTCAAAAAATCAAAACAGCCGCATTAGAGCACAAAAAAACAACTTCTTTCAAACTCTATGAACATTTTCACGCCCGTATTAAGACCTCTGACAGCATGGCAGAAAAATGCCAACGAAAAAATTTACCTCTGACTGCTGAATCGGCTCTCAAACAGATTCGGGATGCTATCGGCATTCGTATTATTACAGGATTTGTGGATGACATTTACCAAATTATTGACTTTATCCGTCAAATGCCTGGCATTCATATCTTCAAGGAGAAAGACTACATCAATCAAGTCAAGCCTAATGGCTACCGCTCCTATCACCTCATTTTAGAAGTAGAGACCCCCTACCCTGACTGCTATGGAAAGACTCCAGGCAAGTACTTTATTGAGGTCCAGCTACGAACCATTGCCATGGACTCCTGGGCCAGCCTTGAGCACCAGATGAAATACAAGCACGAGATCAAAAATCCAGAACGGATCGAGCGGGAACTAAAACGCTGTGCCGATGAACTCGCTTCCTGCGACTTGACCATGCAGACGATTCGCAATCTCATTCAAGAATCTAACGAAAGAGAGGACTAAGTGATGAGAATTTTGTTAGCTGAAGATGAAGCCCAACTTAACCGTGTTATCCTAGCTGCTCTTGAGCATGACGGCTATCAAGTTGATAGTGTCTTTAATGGCCAAGAGGCCTTGAACCTCGCTAATCAAAACACCTACAATGTTATTATTCTTGATATTATGATGCCCATCATGACTGGATTAGAGGCGCTCAAAGAAATCCGAGCAACTGGTAATACCACCCATGTCATCATGCTGACTGCCATGGCTGAGGTCGATGACCGAGTGAATGGACTAGATGCTGGGGCTGATGACTATCTGACCAAGCCCTTTTCTCTTAAAGAACTCTTGGCTCGCCTCCGCTCAATGGCTCGTCGAGCAGATAATTATAGTCCTGTTCAGCTCCAGATTGGCAACACCGAGCTTCATCTGGACGAACAGGAACTTCGTGCTTCCAATAGTATCCGCTTAGCCGGAAAAGAGCTCAAACTTCTCCAATACTTCATGCAGAACTCAGATAAAGAACTGAGTCGTAGACAAATCCTTGAACGAGTCTGGTCAGATGAAGAAACAGACCAAGAGCTTGCTTTTATTTATGTATCCTACCTTCGTCAAAAATTGAAAAGCGTCCATTCTAATCTAGAAATCCTTGGCGATGAAGCTGGTCCATTCCAACTTACTGAAAAGGCAGGTAAGGATCATGTTTCGTAAGCTCCAGCTTCGTTTTATCGGACTTGCCACTCTGGTTGTCGCCTTAATCTTGGGAATGTTTTGGCTCTTGATTAACTCTGCTGTCTACGCTCAAACGGAGAGCAATATCCAAACCGTCTTGTCTGTACTAACAGATAATGACGGCCAATTACCCATGACAGAAGAAATTAAGCAAGACTTGACCGATAAAAACATCCAAGAAGGTATTATTTACAACTTCCAATATTTCTCAGCCAGCCAAACAAAGCAGACTACCAGCATCAACCTAGGCAATATCCAATCACTCAGTGAAAATACTATTTATCAGATGGCTCAAAAGGCCTTAAAAACAGGTGGTAAATATGGCCAAATGCAAGCCAACAATCGCTACTTCTCCTACCAAATTAGTAGCAAAGGCCAAAAACGCCTAGTTGCCTTTTTAGAAACGACCAACTACAATCGTGAACGGAGTATTTTAGCTCAATTTTCTACCTGGATTGCTCTTGCAAGCCTCTTTTTCCTAACGCTCATTATCGCCTTGGTCTCTGGCATTGTAATTCGTCCTTATATAAAAAGCTACGAAAAACAACGTATTTTCATTACCAATGCTGGTCATGAACTCAAAACGCCTTTAGCCATTATCGCAGCCAACACTGAACTGCAAGAGATGATGACAGGTGAAAACGAATGGACAGAAAGTACCAAGGCTCAAACGGAAAGATTAAACAAACTAATTGCCCGCTTGATCAGGCTGTCTCGGATGGAAGAACACGAAAATCTCGAGCTAACCAGCGTCAATCTCTCAGAATTGATTGAAAAAGTTGGGAAAGACCATTCATCCCTCATCCAGCAGGAAAACAAATATCTAGAACTAGACGTTCAGCCAGATTTAAAAGCCATGATGTCAGAAGATGAAGGCTACGAATTAATTAGCATTCTCTTGGATAATGCTCGTAAGTATTGCGATGATAAAGGAACGATTATGATTAAGGCCTACAACAATCGTCGATCCTTTAGGCGCAAAGTTCGCATTGAAATTTCAAATGACTATGCAGCTGGGACAAAGAATGATTACAAACGTTTCTTTGACCGCTTTTACCGAGCCGAAACTTCCCACAATAACCAAGCCGTTTCTGGCTATGGAATTGGCCTCTCCATGGCCCAACATCTAACCAGTCTCTTCAAAGGGAGAATCTGGGCTTCTTACAAGAAAGGTCGGATAAGTTTCAACATTTCTCTCTAACCTAACAAAAGTAATCTCCAATAAACTCAAAAAGCAATCTGAATAGAACAGATTGCTTTTCTTGATATGACAAGTAAACTGCTTGGAAGAAATTTTAGAGTATCTTTCACAAGGCTTTGCTAAATGAATCGAGTAGAACGATCCCGTCTCTCCTACACAAGCTCAGGACAGCTGTCAAAAAGATCTTTCATTTGGGCAAAAGTCATAGCAGGAACATAAATTTTCTCACCATCAAATACTTGAGCCATATCCTTAGGGAGCCTTTCCAAGAAATCTGAATAAGAAATTCTCTTATAAAAGAAGAACTTTTCAACATTATCTGGATCCGTATCATCACATCCCACAAGATTGCAACACCAGCTTAATTTTGACTCATCGATATACTCTACATCTTCCGGAGCTAGACTAAGTTCAAAGGGTAGAATCGTGTCAACACCAGCAGTTAGAGTATATACTCCTAAAATTTGTTGATTCTGCTCATTCCCATAAAATTTACTTTGCGCATCGTAAGCGTCGAGGTACTGTCTAAGTGTAAAGAAATCACTATAACTCTGGGCAGGATTATCCTCTTTTAGGAATCCTTCCACCATCTGAGGGTTCAGGGCAATTCTCCTGCGAACCCCATCTTGATACACTAAGGGATATCCTAACTTTAGAAAGTTCTCCAAGCCTAAGAGTATATCTTCTTGATATGGGAAAGCTAATACACTTGAGCTACTATATTCCCTGCCATGCTCATCATGAATACTAGTGCCCAGATAAGCTGATAGCTTAGAAACCAAAGTTAAGGCATACTCCCAATCAGCAAGTGTTGAAGGTATCAAAATCCTCACATTATAAGTTTTATGAGTTTTGTCATATTCTAAGTCAATGTAACGACCAGACTTAGCAGGAGCCCAACACTTCAACAAAGGAAGCTTATCCAAGCCAAGAGTCAAAGAATCCTTCTGAGCCGGGTGGGATTCAAGCCCGTCGACCAATCCAAGTAATTCGCTGATTTTTAAAACTTTTTGAAATCCTAGAAGACCTCGTTTATTCGAAATGGAAAATGTTATACTCATAAAATAATGCCCCTATCATATTTTAACTATATTATAGCATAAATTGCTATGGGGAAAATTAGAATCTGAAACAAGCTTTTCCATTTTTAATTCTTCATTTTGACATAGCGGTACAAATTACACAATCACTAAAAAAACAATCCGATCTCCTCAGATTGCTCTTTATTTACTAGAAAAGGGGTCTTGGTCAGCCTTGTTTTGCCACACGTATTCTGCTTTTTTAGCCAATTCTTCTGCCAAGTCCTGACCCCAAAAATCAGCTACAAAGCCCAGGGACATATCCATACCGGCCGAGACACCTGACGAAGTGTAGAACTTCCCATCTACGACCCAGCGTGCTTGGTCTTGCCAAAGGACTTCTCTATCATGTGAAGCAACCCAAGACAAGGCAAGCTTATTGCTAGTGGCTTTACGCCCCTTGAGTTGACCAATCTGAGCTAAAAGAGCTGCTCCTGTACAAATACTTAAAACCAACTCAGCTTGCTGAACAGCCCTTTCTAGCGAAGATAGGAAAATCTTATCCTCCACCATCTTTCTGACACCTTGGCCACCAGGCAATAAGAGAAGAGAATTGGGAGGTATGCTTTCAAAATTATCCGTCATGATTTGAAAACCTTGCCGACTAGAAATCAGACCACCAGTAAGGGAGACATAGTTCATCTCTACATTGGGTAAAGCAGCTAAAAACTCTACCGGTCCCATCAAATCTAGGGTCTCAAAATCATCAAAAAGAAATGAAATAATCGTAATTGGTTGCTCTATTTTTAACATTGATCTCCTCTCATTTTCCATTGGTTCATAGCAGTCACTTACTCTACTTTTGATAACGACCCAATAGGAATAAAAGTACCACCAAACCAGTAACAAAGAAAACGATCCCTAGAATCAACTTGATAATGAAACCGACAAAATAGAATAAAAAGATCAAAGCTAAAAGAAATAGAAATATTAGAATTCCCATAAGATCACCTCTGGCTACTATTATACCTAAAATCATGAGATTGGGATAGTTTTTGCTTATTCTGAGTAAGTCATAGTAAGGTAAAACTCATTTTTTATACTAGCAAGTCTAATAATCTTCTAGACTCTCGATTAACGGGGTATATAGCACAAAAGCATATAAAAATTTGTACTTAAAAAGATAGACCAGTTAAATCAAAGTTTAGTTAGACTCTCTTCTTTATTATTTTACTATTAATCTTCAGACGATAGGGTCAACTCCTGATTGTAGGCCAAAGCTAGCTTGATCCAGTAAGACAGTTCCTTTTGTCCTTCGCCATCTAAATCAATATAGCCATGATAAAGCCTCCCCTTCATTAACGTCACACTAGCACCATTTTTAGGTAGAACCTGCTTTTCCAGTTCCTTACCGATGCGCACCATGACAAGCTCTTGACTTCTCGAACTCACAGTAACGGTCATCTTACCACGGACCATAAAAGCCAAACCACCAAACATCTTCTTCTCTTCTACCTCTTCTTCAAAAACATGAGGAGGAAGTTCAGTAGCTAAAATGGCACGGACTTGCTGGGCTAAGGATTCACTATAAGCCATCCTTCTACCTCATTTCATCACATCCCAGCCGATACCAAAACGGTCAATCAAGCGGCCATAAAACTCTGCGAAAGCTTGTTCCTCTAAAGGATAGAGAATTTGCCCACCTTCAGCAAGCTTAGCAAAGAGCTCATCGGCTTCTTCTCTACTGTCTGGGCTCATAACCAACCATTGATTGGGCTGATGATTGCTAGGAATAGACAGGTCATTAAAAACACCTACATCCTCACCATTCAGGGTCAAGTTTTCCGTATCTAAAGCAATCCAGGCAATCTTATCTCGTTTTTCTGCAGAAAGGTTTGCTGGATCCATCATCTCACTTGCTCGTACAAGTCCCTTTATCTCAGTCTGAAAAATGTCCGCATAAAAACGAAAAGCTTCTTCTGCCTGACCATCAAAACTTAAAAACACGTCTAATTTCATTATTGTTCCTCCAATTGTTTATAACTGAGAATAAATCTCTATCATCAGTTTATCAATTAGGATAAAAATTTTCTTATTCTCAATTGCGCTTGTTTGGCTAGGGAACGCATGATTAAAACTGGAAGATTAACTGTAATAGGTGGATCGCTGGGCAAGGGCCTGCGCATGCTGATTTCCTCTTGATAGATGTTATCGCCTGAAAAAGTGAGAGGCTCATCGCTCCCCCAGCGAAAGTTATGCTTCAAGACATAGTTTTTAGACAGGCGTAAATCCTCCAGCAATTCACAGGCCAAAAGATAGTAGTGACCATCCGGTACATTTTCAAAAGTAAACCGCCTCTCCTGACTCAGTGCTACTCCGATAACCGGCTCTTCTTTAGGTATGCGGGTTTTAAAAAGCCCGACACAGCTAATGCGTGGTTCATAGCCCTCAGGATAAGATAGCGCCACGGTCAAGCGATTGCCACTTTTACAGTCGGGATCCTGATGTAACAAAGCTCCCTTCTCATCTAGCTGTTTGACCATAAAATCATAAGCCTTGGTTGATTCTTGATAGTATTTTTTAGGCGAAAGTCCAGTATGCCGCTTAAACGTATTAGAAAAACTGCCTAGACTATCATAACCAGCTTCCATAGAGGTCTCGGTCACATTTTGCCGGCCCTCTACAATCTCCTGAATCCCTTTTTCCATCTTAAGAGCTTCCACATATTGCTTGATAGAAAAGCCCATCTTTTTCTTGAAAGTTCTGGATAGATGGGAAGGACTATAATGGAAATACTGAGACAAATCAGTCAGACTCAGCTCTTCATCTGCATGCTGACGCAGATAAGTTGCCACTTCTTCCATGATAGCTTTAGACATAGACTTGCTCCTTTCCCATTTATTAAGCTCATTATATCACATCAAAAAGAAAGGACAAAAAATCAGAACTGTGGAAAGAAAACCAGAAATCAAGTGATAATCCGCGAGATGCCCCAAGAATCGGCGGAAATAGTCTGCTTTCCAAAATCTCTGTCCAACAAGACTTTTACCTGTAGATAAATGATAAAAAAACTTTAGACGTTTGAATCGTCTAAAGTTTTTAGTTTTTCTTAGGAATTTAGAAACTTGCCTTACCATCAAAAATAGTCAGCTTATGCAAATTTTCCATGCCTGCAATAATGGGTCTAGCTTTTGCAATGAGATTTTGAAAAACTTCCAAGGTCAGACTGTCATTGTGAGCTTGCTCGCTCTCCCAAACTTCGTAAATATAGATGCTGTTGGGTTCATCTGCCTTCTCACCTAAGATATAGCAGAAACAAGTGTCAAGATTTTGCATTTCTTTGACAACTTCTTGCATGTAAGCAGTAAGTTCCTGCACCTTTTCTTCTTGGGCCATTAATTTCCCATAAACACAAAATTTTTCCATTAGGATCTCTCCTTATTACTGAGCTACCAATGTTTCCAAGCTTTCCCCAATCGCAGCCAAACGCTCCACCACTTCTGCCTGGCTCAAGCCGTTTTCAGCCACATAGCGGTTACGAGGGTGAACGCGACATTCGTGAGAACAGCCACGGAGGTACTTGTCTTCATTTTCTTCTGAAGTCAGGATGCGACGGTTACACTCTGGATTGCCACAGTTGACATAACGCTCGCAAGGAGTACCGTCAAACCAGTCTTTCCCAATCACAACTGGATTGACATGGTTGATATCAACCGAGATACGCTCATCAAAGACATACATCTTGCCGTCCCAAAGCTCACCTTGAACTTCTGGATCCTTGCCGTAAGTCGCGATACCGCCATGAAGCTGACCGACATCCTTGTATCCTTCACGGACCATCCAGCCTGAGAATTTCTCACAACGAACACCACCGGTACAGTAAACAACCACGCGCTTGTCCATGAACTTCTCTTTGTTATCACGGACCCATTGTGGCAACTCACGAAAGTTGCGAATGTCTGGACGGATGGCTCCGCGGAAGTGACCCAGATCGTACTCATAGTCGTTACGAGTGTCTAGAACAACAGTGTCTTCGTCCAAGAGGGCTTCCTTAAATTCCTTAGGTGACAAGTAAGCTCCTGTCGTCTCCAGAGGGTTGATGTCATTATCAAAATCATTGTCTTCCAAGCCCAAGTGCACGATTTCTTTCTTGTAGCGAACAAACATTTTTTTGAAGGCTTGCTCATTTTCTTCGTCAATCTTGAACCAAAGGTCTTCCATTCCCGGCAAGGAATGCACATAATCCATGTATTTTTGAGTGGTTTCATAGTCACCAGAAACCGTTCCGTTGATTCCCTCATCTGCCACCAAGATACGGCCTTTCAGACCGATAGATTTACAGAAGGCCAGGTGGTCAGCTGCAAATTTCTCAGCATTCTCAATCGGAACATATTTGTAGTAAAGTAGGACGCGAATATCTTTTGCCATAAGATTTCAACTCTCTTTTCTCTATAAAATTTTCTGAATTTTTAATTCATCTATTTATTATAACCTGATTGAAAAAACTGGGCAAAAAATTTGTTTGGAAAATAGCAGATCTGAATCGCTAAATACTTCACTCTTCCTCAAGTTGGTTCAAATAGCGTTCAAAACGCTTCTTTTGACTCTTGCTTATAGCCTCTAAGAAAATATTGGCCACTAGTATCAAGGGAAGATGAATGCAAAATGTAACCAAAATGGCCAAAAGAAACATGGGGTGAAAAACACTATTATGATAAATAGCATGATTCAGTTGGAAATTCTGACAAGCAATCAAGAGGGTCAGAAATCCTGTCGCAAGTAGCACACCCCAGATAGTCAGACTGAAACTGTTGTAATAATTAGCTCCTAGATATTGAGCTCGACAGAGAAAATATAGACCTGCAATCGCAATCAGGATCAAGAATGGTTGATAGTGAATGGCTCCAGCATTCATAGCTACAGAACCAGCATATAAGGCTAATGCACCATACAACAAAAGAATAAAAGCCTCCATGCCAGCCTTATTGACAAGTTGCTCTTCACGTTCATCTAAAATTTGACGATGAATTAGTTATATCTTCATTTTAAGCTCCTATACTTCCATTCCAAAAATACCAATTAACAACATGATAATGGCAGGAAGTCCATTATTAATCATGTGAACTGCAATACTGACTTCCAAGCGACGAGTTCGATAGGCCAGCAATGTCAAAATCACAGAAGAAACAGCATAAATCACAAAAGACACGATATTGGTTGGCCCGTGAAAAAGCGCAAAGAGGAGTCCGCCTACGATATAGCCCCATCCCTCATAGCCTTTAAAGATTTTTAGTGGGAGGATTCCACGGAAGATAATTTCTTCAACAATAGGTGCTAAAACTCCAAGCATGATGGGTAACAAAATCCCATTTCCTCTTTTAAACTCCTCTATCAAAGACGCCTGATTAGCCGTTGTAACTTCTCCATTTAGCCACCGTAATAAAGCAGTTCCAAGGATAGATATAAGGAACATGCCTAAGATGCTAAGAGAAATTCGTTTCCCGTCTCCTTTTTGAAAGACTTTCCCAGACTGAGATAAGATTCCAATCTTCTTTGCTACCACGATAAAGACCAGTAAAGCGAGGAAGATTAGCAAAATACCTATGCCAATAGTCCACTGTTTTGAAATTTGATAAGTTTCTGCTTTCTGCTGAAATACCATAGGTAGCACATACAAGGCTAAGGCTAAGAAGGCACAACCACCCCACATCAATCTTTTCCAGCAAGTCATTCTTCATCCTCCAATTCCTGATCCAACTTTGCCTGACGTTTGCCGTTTAGGAAAAGACTAATCTTGTCCATGGTCAAGCTTCCAAATATAAAAAGAACCATTGCAAAAAACATCTTAAGCAGATACAACATACTCAGCATGCTAGCCATACTTTCTCGCTGTCCAAAGAAATCAATAGCCACAAGAATTAAAGCAAAAATAATTCCACTACCAACACGTTCTGGCCATTTTTCCTCTCTCACCATATCACGAACATCAATGCCTAGGCTTAAGCGACGAAGCAAAGCATAGAGACCTACTAGGATAAGGAGAGTCCCTTCTGGCAGATAAGCTAGCAAGCTTAGACGGAGAATATAGACTTTGAAAAACACAGATATAGCTAAGAAGAAAAACATTCCTAACACTAATTCTCCTGCAACTTTTCCGTCCAATTTCTCTATTCGTTCATCTTTTAAAACAGGCTGCTTCTTCATTTTTTTACTCACTTTCTTATTTATAAATTAAAAATTCATTAATTCTAATTCTCATCATTTTCTAATTCTTGCTCTAATTTTATCTGTCTCTTCCGATAAAAATAATTGACCAGTTGATCAAGTATACTAGAAAAGGCAACTATCAAAACTAAAATAAAAATAAATTGCAAAACAGGATTCTGACTAAATGATGGTTTTTCTTTCGAGTCTCCATTCAGATTTTGAACAAGCAAGAAGGAAGCTGCTAGGAATATTCCTGTAGCCAGACGACTTCTGAATCTTCTACTACTACCAGTTGTATCACTACGCCTAATATCTAGGCCAAGTTGCCAACTGCGTACACCAGCATAAATTTCTAAAGTAAAAATAATGATAATTTCAGGTAAATAAGCTTGCCAATCTAATCTCCAATAAAGGAGTTTCACAAAAATAGATAAAAGTAATAGAATGATAGCTAAAAAAGCGAGTTCATTTCCTATTTTATGTTCAATCTGTACCGTACGCTCATCTTTAAAGATCTCTTGTCTATTTTTAGATTTCATATGCGTTTTCCTCTTTTACTTAAAATTTCATCTTATTCAACATTTGTATGAAAATTGCTCTTCAACTATTGCTGGTCATTTCTTTCACATTTTTAGGCTTAGGTTAAAAATGTCCCCCGGACATTCCCTCGCTTCCGCGTTTTTCGGCTCGGGCTAAAAATGTCCCTCAGACATTCCCTCGCTTTCGTATTTTTCGGCTTCAGGCTAAAAATGTTCCCCGGACATTCCCTCGCTTTCGTATTTTTCGGCTCAGGCTAAAAATGTCCCCCGGACATTTTTACTCCCAAAACAATTGATCCAGCGTTTTATCGAGACATTTGCAAATCGCTATGCATAAACTGAGACTGGGATTGTACTTACCCGCCTCAATCAAGCCAATGGTCTGGCGGGTCACTCCGATAGCATCTGCTAAGTCGCCCTGAGTCATATCATGCTCCACTCGCGCCATCTTTAGCTTAAGATTTTTTGCCATGATCATCGTCCTTATCATTTTTCTTCTTAGTTGCTATGCTTAAAAGTGCACAACCAATTGCAATATCACAGCCAGCAAAAATAAGAAAAGTATGATTTTGATTGTTCAGTCCTATAACCAAAAAAATTACACCCAAAACAAGCCAAATAAGTGGTGAATAAATATTTTTGATGTTTTTCATATCGGTTCTCCCTTCATTTTTATAAGTCTATTATACAATATATTTTTTAAAATGCAATATATAAATTGCAAAAAGTATTTTATTTTTAACAGAAAAAGATCGAGATATCTCTCGATCTTTTTATTCTTATCGCGTGATTTAATCTTTTTTAAGGCTGCCACTCTTTGTCTGAGTACGTGCATAGGCAATTAAAAGTAAGGTTCCGGCAACTGCAACAGTCAGACCATTGGCAACAGTTGCGACAACACCTTGTGCAAAGACCTTATTACTTGGTTCATTATAGATCAAGATATCCCCAAGTGGAGCGATGACTACCCATACCAAGGCATTAGCCACAAACTGAACAACATTAAATGTAATAATATCTCTTGATTCAAATACTCCCTGAGCCACACGTAGGTAATTCTTAAGCAAACCGACTACAAGTCCAAACAAACCACTAGCCAAGATCCAAGTCCACCAAGGGTTTCCAGATTGGATGGAGTCTTTTAGGGCATGGCCAATAAATCCTGTTAAGAAACCAACGATTGGACCAAAAACAACGCCAAACAAAGCTTGGACAGCATATTGCAACTGAATGCTAGTGTTTGGAACAGGCGTTGGAATGCTGACCATCCCAATTACAACGAAGAGCGCTGCACCAATACCAGTTGCCACGACTTCTTTAATGGTAAAAGTTGTATCAAATATTTTTTTCATGTTTATCTCCTCTTTACAAATCGCTAATTTTCAATACGCTTGATTTCAATATGCCACTGGGCACCCACACCAACATTGTAGGCTTTGGCAAAAGAACCTTGGTTGATTGCTAGACCAACCCGATAGAGCGAATTGATATAAATAATCGGCTGACCGATGCGAACATCCGCAAAGGACTTCCCATAGGTCACTTGATTTTGGTAAACCAACATATCGTTATTGTAGATCGTTACCTCAAAACGGTCTCCAAATCGAGGTTCTAACTCTTGGAATTCTTCGCGAGTAATAGAAGTCCAAAGAGAACCAAATCGAACGTCTAGAATATCGATAGCCCCGCTGACAGAACCTTCGCCAAAGGTGGTCTCCACAACTGGAATCTCGACAATCTCATCCACACTTAATTCTGGCCCTACTTCTTCAAAAGTAATGTGGCCACTAGCCAATTTAGCTCCTGCGTAGGCATAGACATCACGACCATGGAAGGTATAGGAGTGTTCGGTATTCTTTCGACGATTTTCGACTTCAGAAATTTCCCGAATAGCCACAATACCAACGTGTTTCTTAATAAAAGACAAGGTTCCATTGTCTGGAGTGACGATGTATTGGTTTTGCGCTGTTTTTGCAACTACGCTCTTCCGCTTAGAGCCAACACCCGGATCGACCACTGAAACAAAGGTTGTCCCTTCTGGCCAGTAGTTGACCGTTTGAAAAAGACGATAACTACCTTCAAAAATATTATAAGGCGTAATGTCGTGTGTTAAATGGTGAATCTTTAACGTAGCTGACTCCTCCAGAGCCACACCAATCATCGCTGATACTGCGCCATCCACAAGACCAAAATCCGATTGCAATACAAGTAAATTGTTCATGTATTCTCCCTCTTATAGTCCTGAACTTTAACCTACTTATCTACTATTCTGCCAGTCTAATCAACTCTAGAAATACAAAAATAGCAAAGCCAGAAGCTACATTTCTGTTCTTCAATCATACCAAAAATAGGAGGGGAAATCTAGATAAACAACTATAAAAGCTATAGTTTTTTTGTATAGCGAGTAATTAATTTAAGGTAAGAAAGTAATCAGCTGTCTTCTCAAGCAGTTCTTCATCATGAGAAATGAGCAAAATAATTTTTCCCTGCTCTTTTAATGTCTTCAGTAAGTCAGCCACTTGTAACATTTGCTGGTAATCTAAACCTGAACTAGGTTCGTCAAAAATAAACACTCTTTTTTTAGTAAGGACTTGACTAGCTATGACTAGTCTTTGCATCTCTCCACCTGATAGGGTCATTGGATGTCTTTCTTCTAAGCCTTTTAATCCTAAGTTTTCTAAGATATTTGATGCATCGACGACTTTTTTCAAACCCAAGGTCAACTCCTTTTGGACACTATCTGAAAAGAGCTGAAGAGCAACCTCTTGCAGAACAAAAGCAGTCTCTTTCAGACGTTCATGAGCTGACAGAGCATGTCCATTTAAAGAAAAAGTTGCATCTTCATCGTCTAATAAACCAGCCAGATAAAAAGCTAGAGTTGATTTACCTTTCCCATTAGGACCCACAAGGGCTGTAATCGCTCCTGACTTGAAGTTAGCTTCTTCAAGAAAACTCAATTCCTGGTCCCCTGCCTGTAAGCGAAGATTTTTTATGGTCAAATCCCCCATCAGTGGTGAAGGAGCAACTTGCTTCTTTGCCTCAAGTCTCGAGATAGAGCTAGATAGCTGCTGACTTCGCAGTCCTAAATTATGGCGTTCTGTTTCCGTTAAGCTATCAAACTCCTTTTTTGAATAATCTCTTTCAAGAACACCTTGATCAAAATAAAGATAGCGGTCAGCCAAGTCCTTTAAATAATCCAAGCGATGCTCCGCTATAAGAATCGTTTTCCCCTCCTGTTTTAAGATAGAAAGATAACTAGCTACTTGCTCAATCCCTGGTCTGTCCAGATTAGCTGTCGGTTCATCTAAAACCAAGAAATCTGTGTCTTGCATCAGGGCCGTTAAAAGGGCAATTCTCTGCTTTTCTCCACCTGATAAAGTAGAAATGTCACGTTCAAGATAGTCTTCTAAAGCAAAGTCAGCAGTTAATTTTTCTAATTTATTCAAAATTTCTGCTGCTGATTGACCATGATTTTCACCAGGCAAAACCAATTCATGCTTAACGTATTTATGAAAAAACTGACTGGAGGGATTTTGAAAAACTGAAGCAACTCGCTTGGAACATTCTTCAACCGTCTGTTTTCCTGCTGACTGATCGGCTATTTCTAATTGACCTTCTAATTTTCCCTCATAGTAATCTGGAATTAAGCTATTGATTAATCTTAAGAAGGTTGATTTGCCACTCCCACTCTTGCCACATAAGACGACCAACTGGCCTGATGAGATTTGTAAATCTTCAACCAGCAAGCTACTAGCTCTGCTATTTTCATAAGTAAAACGAAAGCCGGTCGCAGTAATCAGCCTCTTATCATCCACAAGGTCATGATAAACATCCATGCACAGGTACTCCAATCTGCTAAATTAAAGGTTGATGAAAAAGTTTCTGTCGGTCTTTTTCCTAGTGCTAATCCTTTGGTAAGGCTAGCTATGGTCAACGCTTGAACCGTTCGCATGAGTGACATGAGTAGCGGTACCAGGAGATACTCAAAGTAGGTCACTGGACGAAAGATAAAATCCCTTTTTCTAAGGAAAATCCCTCGAAGACGTAAACTTCTATGAATCGTTTTCGCATCTGCTGGTATAGCTGGCAAAAATCGCATCATCACTCCTAAGGTTAAAAGAAAAGATTCCGGTAGATGCCATTTTCTGAGACCATGAACCAGGTCGTAGGCTGTCGCAGTTGTCAAAAGCAAACTCCCAGCCATAAAAGAAGGAAGCATAAAACGTCCAGCCGTGAGCAGAGTTACGAAATTTCGTATCAGTTGAAAAGAAAAGAAATCAGTTAGATAAGCATCCAGAGTCCAAAATAGGACAAAGGATAGTAAACTATAGACGGCAATCTTACCTTTTCCAGCAAAGTATAAGAGCGTCGCTAAGCCTGAAACGATTATCAGTTCAAGCCAGCCAGATACTCTAAAAAGAAAGGCCAGATTGGCAAATAAAACCAAAAGGACCTTGCTTCGTACATCTAATTTCATGAGACCATCCCTGACTTTATAAAGTGCTTCTTGACCATATATTGACCGAATAGTCCCCCTATAATAGCGGCAATAACAACCATAATTACAAAACCAAGAACCACTTGTGGATTCACAGGAACCATAACCCGGTCAATATACTCTTGAGTTTTACCACGCGCTAGCAAGCTTTGAACATAAGTCTCCCGAGCTAGCCACATCATAATAATCGGACCTGAATTAGCAAAGGAGAAAAGGACAAAGGACGCTAAACTTAGCCATTTATTTTGATAATTTCCTTGTTTGGCTAACAAATCAGCTAGAAAGCCAAAAATCAAGCCTGGCAAGAAGGCCACAAAGAAATGGCCAGATAAGAAGAAAAATCCTCCCATCACGATTCCCAAGAGACTGATAGCTCCGAATTTTTTGATCTTGCTTTGTAGAAGCATGTAAACCGTCCCACCAAAGATTGCTGCTCCAGCTGGGGCATAGAACATATTCCCTGACCGGTCGAAAATCAGACCAACCAGGACGCCTAAACCGACGCATAGAAAATAGAGGGCTGCAAAAGCACCTGTCATCACAAGGTCTTTTACTTGTAGTCCTTTTCTCATCCTTTTATCCTCCTTACTTGAGAATGATTTAATTCATAAACCTCATCTGCAAAAGCAACCGTTGACAAGCGATGGGAGATGAGAAAGACCATGCCACGGCATTCTTCTTTGACAATAGATAGGAAGGCTGCTTCATTCAGTGAATCGAGATTGCTGGTGGGTTCATCAAAAATATAACAATCTGCCTCCTTAAGCAGGGCTCGCATCAGCTCCAAACGTTGGGCTTCACCAGCAGAAAAAGTTGTTTCTCCATCAATTACAGTATCTAGCCCCTCTGGCAAGCGCTCCAAACGTTCCTTGAGGCGACATTTAGCTGCCAAGGTCCAGATCGCCTCATCACTGATATCAGTTCGGCCCAAGACTAGATTTTCCCGAAGACTTTTATGGAAAAGCTGAGCAACTTGAGGAACATAGGCGAAGGAGGCTTGTAAACGCTGGCGATGGAAGGTTTGATGATCCTGTCCAGACAGCAAAACCTGTCCTGCCTTAGGATCATACCAGCGCATGATAATTTTCATGAGAGTAGATTTTCCTGTTCCACTTCCACCTACAATGCCAATTATTCTGCCTTTTTCAAATCGTGCTGATAAACCTTGAAAAAGTCCTTGCTCTCGTCCCTCATAATCAAAGTTTAAATGATTAATATCAACTGATTCGATCCTGACATCAGTCTTCAAACCACTGCGATCTGCCTCTGGCTCATCCAAGAGCGAAAAGACCTGCCGACTGGCATTCATTGCTCTTTTAAAACCTAGAGGCAGTCGCCCTAATTCCAGAAATGGAGCAAAAGAGCTTGAAAAAGCTACCAGAGCTAGTCCTGCCTGAGTCAGATCAATATCACCTTGATTAAGTTGGAAGAGAGACAAGATGGCAAAGCCCATAACAGATAAGCCCACCACTAAAAAGGTTAGAGCTTGTTCAAAAAATTGCTTCTGAGCAACCTGCCTTTCTATGCTATTTAAACCTTGGCTTTTTTGTTCTAAACAAGCAAAACGTTTTGAAGTTTGTCCGAGCTGGGACAAATCATGTATTGCCTTCAGGCTCTCCAAGAAATAAGAAATGTATCTTGTCCGATCATCCGCTTGTTTTGATAAGAGTTTTTGTAAATGTCGAGCAAAATTTTGAGGCAAGACCACAGCTAAAAGCAGGTAAGTCAGCAAAGCCAAAAAACCAAGAGCTGGGGATATCCTAGAGAGAAAGACCCACATAATGAAAGCAGAGATAAGCCCCGTGCAAATCGGTGAAACTGTATGGGCAAAAAAGACTTCAATTGCTTCAATATCCTCCCCGATCATTTTTAATAAGCTCCCACTATCTTGTCGGTCTAACTTAGCAGGCGCAAGACGTCGTAGTTTAGCAAAGACAAGCTTTCGCAAGTCCGCTAGGGAATGAAAAGCCACATAATGACCAAAATAATGCTCTCCATAGCGGAAGAGTCCTCGACCAATGGCCAAAGCTAAAAGAAGAAACAGAAAACCTAGAGTCGGAGCTTGCCCTCCTACAGCCAAAAATCCTTGATTTACCAATAAAACAGGAATCGCGACTGAAACTGTAAAGCCTGAAACTGCAAAAATAACAGCTAATCCTAGAGCAGGTAATAGATGCTTCATGATCTGAAATAGCCTGAAAAGGAGTTGTTTGCTTGGATAAGTTTTTTTAGCTTCCATGAATTCTCTCCTCCAGTTCTCTTTGTCTATCCACTAAAGTTCTGTAGTCCTGATTTTCCCAGTAAAGCTGGATTGGACTAGCCAAAACTGTTCCCTCTTTACTCATAAAAAGAACTTGGTCAGCCTCTGCTACCCGCTTCATTTTATGAGTAATCTCGATGACAAGGGCTTCTTTAGAAAGCACGTTTAGCAGTTCATAAATAAGGTCTTCATTGTCCTTATCAACACTAGAAGTAATTTCATCAAAGATATAGAGCGATTTTTGAGCAAGAATTGCCCGGGCACAAATCACTTGCTGTCTTTGACCTGGTGACAGCAGGTTGCCATCTTCACCAACAAGGGTATCTAGACCCTCAGGTAAATTTTCAATAAAAGATAAAAGCTTCTTCTCGGTCAGCCATTGCTGAATTTTGTCCCGACTCCAATCCCTCGCCAACTGCAAATTCTCTAAAATACTGGCATTCAAAAGAAAGCTGTTTGACGACACATACATTATCTCTTTGTAGAGAGCTGATTGCGCCAAATTTTCATTGGAGGTCTTTCCAAAGAATATCTGGCCTTGCTCAGGTTCCAATTTCCCAAGTAGAATTTTGGCTAAAGTCGTCTTACCACGTCCACTTTCCCCAGCAATAGCAAATACCTGGCCTACTCCTACGTCAAAAGAGACCCTATCCAGAATCTTTTTATCTCCATGGGAGAAGGACAAATCCTGCACACTCAAGTGTTGAAATGGTGCTAAATCTTGTTTTGTTTCTACTTTAGTCTCTTGGACTGAATCCAAAAAACTAAAAATACGATCAGCCATCTTGGTATTCATCATGACCAAGTGCATACCGTAGCCCGCTTCTCGAATCGGTGTAAAAAATTCTGTCGCAATTAAGACAAAATAAATCATGCTAAACAAGGACAATTGCCCAGCAGCCAGCCAGGAAAGGGCTAAAAAACCTGACAGGCCGATTCCCAAATACATAACAGCATCCATATAGCCCACTGATTGTAGTTGAAATCCTAGGAGTTCCATAGTGGCATCGCGAAAATCTTCGGCCTGCTCCGCAAATTCCTGCTCGTATTTCTCATCAGCCTGATAAGAATACAATGTGTTCAGTCCCTTTAAATCATCCAGAAAAAGGTTGCCCACATCCATATAAGAGCCCCAATAGCGATTCATAATCCTACGCGATCGCTTCTGCATCAGGATGATAGACACAGGAATGAAAGGCAAGGATAATATAAAAATTAAACCACCCAAGGGAAAGAGCCAAAAGACTAAGATAAGGACGGTTAAACAGTTAAAATAGGTTCGTAGATTTAAGGATAGATAGTAGGAATAGTAGGTATCCAAGCTATCAATTCCCTGAGCAGCAACTGTTAGAATATCCGCTGCAGTTCGGCTATCTTGAAACTCACCGGCCTTAGCAACAAAAGCCTGAAAGAATTCTCTCTTTAGCTTGTTTCGTGCAAACTGAGAGGCTATGCCTTGAAACTTTTTGGCTAATAAAGCAATTCCAAATCCTAAACCGTTTAAGGCTAGCAAATAAAGAAAAAGAGTGTATAAGTCAAGCTGTTTTCCTTCGTAGAACTCTGTCAATGCTTGAGCAATCAAAGCAAAACTAGTAATTCTCGTTAAAAATTGAATCCATGATAAAAATGCAGCCAGATAAATCAAGCCCTTCTTTGGTTGAATTTGCTCTTTCAAGCGAGCTAATAGCTGTTTCTTCCTACTTCTTGAGATCTTTTCCTCTTCTTGAGCCATAGCTTTCCCTTTCCGTAGGTTTTTTCTCCTTATTATAACATTCACAAAGTTGAATGTAAATTAAATTTTCAGAATATTTAACCAAAGAACAAGCTAGCCAAAGTGGCTAGCAAATTAACTTCTATTTATGACTTAATTTTTTAGTCAAAAAGTCTCCTGCAAATTGAATCGTAAAGATGATAGCTACAATGACAACCGTCGCAAGAATGGTAACGTCATTATTATACCGGTTAAAACCATAAGCAATCGCTACATTACCGATACCACCTGCACCGACTGCACCCGCCATAGCAGTTTCACCAATCAAAGAAATCAAGGTGACTGTCGTTACACGGATTAAATCTGGTAGACCTTCAATAAGATAGACACCAATAATATCCCATAAAGTTGCACCACTAGCCTGGGCTGCTTCAATCACTCCACCGTCCAACTCAGATAAAACCACCTGAACTTGACGAGCAAAAAAGGCATAAACGGCAAATGAAAGTGGCACAATAGCAGCGTTTGGTCCAATTCCTGTCCCAACAATCAAGTGAGAAAAAGGTGATAGGACAGCCAACAAAATGATAAAAGGAATCGCACGGAAGACAGAAGTCACTTTATCCAAAATCCAGAAAGCCACCTTATTTTCCAGAACCCCACCTGGCTTGGTTAATACAAGAAAAAGTCCAGTTATCAAGCCAAAGAAACCACCAATCAAGAAAGAGATTACTGTCATATAAAGGGTCGTATAAATAGCTGTTCCCCAGCCTGCTTGACCAGTCCAGCCCATCCTATATACATTTGGTAAATAAGTTTCGATTAATTTCAGCATCTTATGCACCTCCCTTTAGAACAGTCAAACGAACGCCTGCTTCACTAATAGCCGTCTTAGCCGCAGTAAGATTTTCTGATTCGCCAGACAAGACAACTACCAAAGCACCAACAGGTGTATGGTCCAAAATTTCAATATTCCCATATAAGATATTGGCAGTAACTTGATATTTTTTGTAAATTTGATTCAACAAAGGCTCATCTGTTGCTGTACCCGCGTACTCTAACTGCACCAAGATACTATTTGGAGCCAGATTCTGCACAATTTCTTGCTTTTCGATTTTAACCATAGCTTCATTAATTCCTGTTGCTGTTGTAATGAAGTCTCTAGTCAAATCCTGATTAGGATTAGAGAAAATATCAAGAACAGACCCCTCTTCAATCAATTGTCCATCCTGCATCACTGCTACTTTGTTAGCGATATCCTTAATGATTTGCATTTCATGAGTAATAAGCACAATCGTCAAACCTAATTTTTGATTCAAGTCTTGCAAGAGAGCCAAGATTTGCTTGGTCGTCTTAGGATCTAGAGCTGATGTTGCTTCATCCGAGATCAAGATTTTGGGATCATTTGCCAAGGCACGAGCAATCGCTACACGCTGCTTTTGTCCACCTGACAGCTGCGAAGGATAGTTCTCAGCTCGATCCGCCAAACCAACCAAGTCTAGTAGCTTCTTCACCTTCTCTTTTTTCTCTTCCTTAGACAGGCCTGAATGCTTTAAGGCAAAGGCTACGTTTTCTTCAGCCGTCAGCTGGCTCATTAGATTGAAGTGTTGGAAGATCATCCCAATATCCTGGCGTTTTTGACGTAACTGAGCTGCAGAAAGTTGAACTCTTTTGTCCTTGAAAATGACATCATTGTCAACGGTAATAGTTCCTCCAGTCGGTACCTGTAAAAGGTTAATCACCCGAACCAGAGTAGATTTTCCAGCTCCAGAATAGCCAACAATTCCATAGATATCTCCTTGATTAATGCGGATACTCACATCTTTTACAGCTTGGATTTGACGTTTCTTCTGCTGAAAGGTCACATCAATCCGATCTAATGTAATAATTTCTTTACTCATAGCTTGCAATCAACTCCTTTACTAATTCTATATGGGTGTAGTAATCTGCTAGGCGAACATTCTCATCTCCACCATGATCCCGGCTGTTAGCATGTCCCAAGCCAAAGGCCATCATGGGTACCTTCAAAGCATCATAAACAGTAAACATTGGGCCAGTTCCGGCAGATGTTGGTAGCACTGCTACTCCTTCTCTGTAATATTTCTTAGCTAACTCAATAACACTAAGAACAGACGGAGCACTCATGTCGCTGCGGTAACTCATTTCTCCCAATGTATAAATAAGCTCTACCTTAGGATAACCGTTCTTGATCAGTTGTTTTCGAATCTTATCAAGTACATCTTGTGGTTCTAAACCAGGTACGAGTCTCACCTCAAGCTTGGCCTTAGCTTCTGAAGGCAGGATTGTCTTGACACCCTGACCTTGATAACCTGATGATATTCCCTCAATATTAATAGCTGGTTCAAAAAAATAACGTCGTAGGAACTTTTGCCCTTCCTCCTCAAGCAGGGGCAATTCTAAACCATAAATTTGTTTTAGTTCTTCTGGGTTGCGTCGCGCAAACTCCTCAACCAGAGCTAGTTCTCGTTCGTTTGGCTCGACAATTTGTTCAGAGATGCCTTCTACCAAGATGCGACCGTCAGCTCCTCGCAAGCTAGCTAGTGCATTTAAAAGATACCAGCTACTTGAATCAATTACACCGCCAAAACTCGAATGTATATCTACATCAGCGCTTTTCACCTTGGCATCAAAGGTTACAATACCCTTATTTCCACCTGTGATTTCTAGCTGACCTAGTGCATTCCGGCTACCCTGTTCCCAGATGAGGAGATCGGCGCCGGACAATTCCTCCTTGTGCTTTTCCAAATAGCGATCCAAGTCAGTCGAAGCAGACTCTTCAGCCCCCTCTATGATAAAAGTAACATTCACAGGTAAATCTTGCTTACCTTCTCGATATTTCTGCAAGGCTGTCAGGCGAGCCACGATATGCCCCTTGTCATCATCAACACCTCGGCCATACATGACCCCATCTCTGACAGACAAGGTGAAAGGATCTTCTGTCCAAGGTTGATCACTATCTGCAGGTACTGTATCATAATGGTTGTAAAAAATGATACTTTTAGCATTAGGATTTGAACTCTTAAAACGAGCGATGACAAAAGGAGCTCTGTAACTTGCATCAACGGTCACTTCTGCGCCAGCATCCTCAAAAACTTCTCTCAAATAATCTGCTACTTCTTTCAAGCCTATCTGCTGAGCAAAAATAGATTTTTTAGCAATCAACTCCCGTAAAACCTCAAAATAAGCCTGCGCGACTTCATCCTCTTCAAATTTTTGTAACTGCTCTTTCTCACTGAAAAAAGCCATAATTCCTCCCCATAAATAAGGCGATAAAACTCAGCTGGTCATCCCAACTGAGTTTTATTAAACACTTTCAGTCTTGCATGCTTGATAAATCCATTAAGACTGGTGCCTACTGTCTTTTACTTCTTACCAAACTGGCTCAAGCAAGCCATCTGAAGTTTTTTCTGTTAATTCTTTAACATCGTCAGAATGGTAGGCTGCAATCAACTTCTTAATTGCATCAGCCTTGTCAGATTTTTCCCAATCTTTCTTAGCTGCAATGATGTTGTACCATTGTTTAGAATTTTTATCTTTTGGTTCGATAAACAAAGCTTTCTTATAGTCTAATTTTGCTTCGTTTACGAAAGTGTTGTTTACAACGGCAGCGTCTACTGAAGTCAGTGAGCGAGCGGTTTGACTAGCATCCAATTCTGTAATTTTCAATTTCTTTGGATTTTCTTTAATGTTTGCAACTGTTGCAAGCTCGTTACCAGATTTGTCCAATTTAATTAGGCCAGCAGCTTGAAGCAAGTTCAATGCACGGCTTTCGTTAGTCGCATCATTTGGTACAGCGATTTCTGCTCCGTCTGGAAGTTCGTTAACTTTTTTATACTTGTTTTTACCGTCTTTTGTACCTGAGTAGAGACGGATTGGTGCGATGTAAGTATCTGCAATCGCAACTAGATCTTGATTATTTTCCTTATTCCAGTTGTTAAGGTAGTAGTAGTGTTGGAAAGCATTGACATCAAGCTCACCATCTGCCACGGCCTTATTTACTTGTGGGTATTCTGTAAATTGAGTAAAATCAAGTTTCACATTTTCTTTTTCAAGTTTCTTCTGAATGAGATCCCAACGCTGTTGTTCGTCGTTGTCAATTGTCATTGTACCAACTTTAATGGTTACTGTTTTATCTTTGCCATTTCCTGATTCTTTATTAGATGCACCACAAGCTGCCAAACCAAGGACTGCAACCGCAACTGCAGCTGCTCCAAACCATTTTGCTAATTTCATATTCTTCTCTCCTTATAGTTAAAGTCTTATTGATTATTTAATATCTTTTGCTTCTGGAAGGTAACTACCACCGAAGTATTTTTGAGAAAGTTCTTCAAGAGTACCATCTTCGTATAGCTTCTTAATACGTTTGTCTACAAAAGTTTTTAATTCTTCTTGTCCCTGAGCAAATAGAGGATAAACATATGGCTGTTGATCGCTAGGAAGTTCAATGACTTCTAGATTTTCCAAATTTTGTTCTTTGATAATGGTATCAACAGAAATACGTTCAAAAATCTTGTAATCTGCACGTCCCTCATTCAGATTCACAAGAATTTGCTGAATCGTTCCGTCCGTGTAGTTAATTTTCGTTTCCATTTTAGGATGCTCTTTGTTATAATCTTCCAGCTGTTTCGCTGTAGAAGTTCCTTGTACCACTTCCGTAGATTTACCACCAATATCATCTAAAGATTTAATATTTGTTCCTTTACGAACTACTAAAACAGTTGGGTTTTTAGCATATGGGTTTCCATAAAGATATTTACCAGCACGTTCTTTTGAATAACTAATATTGTTGGCACCAATTTGGAAGCGATCGCTATCCAAACCAGCAAAGACAGAAGTCCATTTAGTTTTATTGAAATTGATTTCATACTTGTCTGATCCCTTAAAGACCTCTCTAAGCACTTCAATTTCATAACCTGTTAATTTTCCATCTTCATCATCATATGAGAAAGGTCGGGTTGTTCCAACGGTTGCAATTTCAATTGTTACCTTCTTCTCATCTGATTTACCTGATTCAGATTTGCTATTGGAAGCTGAACAAGCAGCTAAGGTTCCGACAGCTGCAAAAGTAAGAGCAAGAAGGGCAGAATATTTTACTAATTTTTTCACAGATATTCTCCTATTCATTTATAAACTATGTCATATAATAACAAATATCCCTAAGCTTGCCTAGTATATATTTTTTATCAAGGGTATAAATTTTATTTATTGCAGGCTCATAATAAAGGCACAATAAAATCTCCTTGCCACTGTTCTATCTTAACAAAAGGAAGGAGATTTGCCTAGTTTCATTTTTTTATATAGGGATATAGTTGTTATTTATAGCATCTTAATAAACAGAGAGCACTTTCGACATAGTATGGAACAGATACTTTAAAAGCTTGGTCATCGATAGTCATCGTGTCATGGTGGAGATCTGGTGCATCGTCTGCTCCATTTGAGCCAACAAAGGCAAAGACCCCTGGAACTTTCTCCTGATAAAAAGCAAAGTCTTCTCCAGCTGTGGAAGGTCTAGCCTCCACCACCTCAGCAAATGTTTTAGATTTTTCAAATAAGAGTTCGGTCAAATCCGGATCATTATAAGTCACTGGTGGTGTTTGATCCCAAGTAATAGAAACTCGTGCACCAAAGTTTTCTGCTGTATTTTCAACAATTTTAATAAAGTCTTCTTTTAATTTTTTTTGAGAGCTTGGGCTAAAGGATCGAATGGTGCCTTCAAAAAAACCATTTTGGGGCAGAACATTCCAAGTAGTCCCTGCCTTGATATAGGTGATAGAAAGAACATTAGCTTCAAAAGGGGAGACTGTTCTGGCCACTAAAACTTGCAAGGCTTGGACCATACTAGTCAAAGCTAAAACTGTATCAACCCCCAGATCCGGCCGTGCAGCATGACTACTAATCCCTTCCACTTCTACTTTGAATTTTTCTACTCCAGCCATCATAGCCCCTGGCTTTAGGGCTAACTGATTTGCTTTTAGCTGAGGCATATTGTGAAAACCAACAATAGCTTTCACATCAGTCAAATAGCCTGTTTCTATAACTTCCAAAGCTCCGCAAGAAGTCTCCTCAGCAGGTTGAAAAATAAGACGGATTGTTCCTTGCAAATCTTCCTCCATAGACTTGAGCAGTTCAGCTGCCCCCAAGAGACTTGTCTGATGAAAATCATGTCCACAGGCGTGCATGACACCTGGATTTTGACTGGCATAAGGCAGATTAGTCTGTTCAAAAATGGGCAGTGCATCTATATCAGCTCTCAGGGCAATTATAGGCTGTCCGGAGCCGATTTCAGCAATTAGACCTGTTTTCAGATTAGAATCTAATATTCTAATCTCAAGGTCTTCCAGATATTTTTTTAAAAAATCCGTTGTTTGATATTCCTGACCAGACAGTTCTGGATGACGATGGAGATAATGACGGGTTTGTATTAGTTTGTCATAAAATTTCTTCATAGCAGGCTCCTTTTCCTCTAACTTACCTATTCTCCAGTATAGCACAAAGCTTAAGGAAGAAACAAAAAAGAGAGACCTGATGGATGAATCTGGCTCTCTTCTTTTACTTTTTATGATATATCGCCTTCAAAAGCAACAACAATGGAATCATAGGTATAGTCTGGTTCTACAACCCATTTCCCATCTGTCTTAACAAATGTTAACTGGTATTCAGATTCAGTTGTAAGAAGAGGATGAGAATCTAAACCAGCCGTCATCACGTCAGCATAATTCTTGTCAATTGCCTTATTAATTTCGGTCAGATTGGCATATTCTGAACGGTGTTTTTCATAAAACGCTTTACGATGGTTTAAAATCGTTCTACTTAGACTGATCGTTTTTGGTCTAATCTTGATCACAACCGCATTTGGTAGGTACTGAGTTACCCTATAAGAAATCTCAGCCCTTTTGGCATTCATTTCTACATAAGAATCGATAAAAGCATTAACTTCGTCATCAGTAAATGGATAATCATGTAATTTACGTTTAAAATCCTCTGTAAAAGCTGCCCTGAAGTCACTTTCATTTTGGGACAGGTCGCCTCCCAAAACAAAATCTTCCTTACCACCAGATGATTTAGCCTCATCCTTACTTTTAGCTTTTCCGCCCAAGAAAACAGTATTCAGATAGTCAAAAGCAAGTTTCTTACTTTCTGCCACCTGATTAGGATACTTAGTTGGATCAATAGTCAATTTAAATCCTTTAATTTTCTGTTTCGGGTTATAAATCTTTTTCTCATACTCAAGTTCATACTTACCGTTGGTTTCAACCTCAAAAACTAAATAACCAGAAAGAGATTTTCCTGCCGAGAGATTATCGAATTGTATTGTCTCAAAACCATGCTTAAAATCACTGACTCTGCTTAACTTAACTTTTTCACCATTAGGATTATAGATATCAATATCAGAAGGAGAAATTCTAACTGTTTCGTCTGATTTATTCTTAATTTCCAATTCCAAGGCTAAATATTTTGAATTTTCTTTTCCATCACTTGGCAGAATATACTGACCGCCCTTTACTTTCATTTCTATCTCTTTGTTGCTAGCTGATAGGGCACCTGATTTCGTCTCTTTCTGCTCTGCTGGAGTGCCTCCACCCTTACTTTGGCCAGGAAGTAGGTCACAGGCCATCAAGCTAAATCCAGCTACAAGTATGGCTACATATTGAAAGATTTTTTTCATCCTTATCTCCTTGAAATAATATATTCTCTCTATTTTATCATAATCGCCTTAACTGGTAAACGTCATTTGAAGTTTTTCATTATAATAAAAAAACCTGCAGCCCAACTGCAGGTCCAGTAGATTAAAAGCCTTCGACGTTTGTGTAGACTTTTTGAACGTCTTCATCGTCTTCAAGGACATCTACTAATTTTTCAAAAGTTGCAAGATCGTCACCAGAGAGTTCCACTTCTGACTGAGGAATCATTTCTAACTCTGTCACTTGAAATTCTTCGATACCAGACTCACGCAGAGCTACGATAGCCTTGTGAAGATCCGTTGGTGCAGTATAAACCGTAATTGTTCCTTCTTCTGCTTCAACATCATCTACATCGACATCTGCTTCCAAAAGCAATTCAAAGATGCTATCTGCATCATCTCCCGCAAATACAACAACCCCTTTATTATCAAAAAGGTAAGAAACAGAACCACTTGCTCCCATGTTCCCGCCGTTTTTACCAAAAGCAGCACGAACATTCGCCGCAGTGCGGTTCACATTTGAAGTCAAAGTATCCACGATTAACATTGAACCATTAGGCCCGAAACCTTCGTAACGACCTTCAGTAAAGGTTTCATCTGTATTTCCTTTTGCTTTATCGATAGCTTTATCGATAACGTGCTTCGGTACTTGTGCTTGCTTAGCTCGGTCAATAACAAATTTCAGAGCTGTATTTGTTTCTGGATCTGGATCACCTTTTTTCGCTGCTACATAGATTTCAACACCGAATTTAGCATATACTTTTGAGTTCGCGCCATCTTTGGCCGTTTTCTTTGCCACAATATTGGCCCATTTACGTCCCATTGGAGGTTCTCCTTTTAATAGTTTACATTTTAATCTTTCTTATTATAACACAGGAACAAGGAAAAATCACTAAGAAACATAGTCTAATTTGCTCTCTTTTATATCTTTTCTTTCACAGAAAAGAAGATCATTACCTGTTAACCTTAAACTTAAAATTCCCCATTGACTTGCTCTTTCTGAACTTAGTCTTGGCAAACTGAAATAGAATAACAAAGCTCAACTCACCGGCTTATTGCTCTTTTTTCTCATCAGAAATAGTTGGAATATCTTCCTTTTTAACCAAGTTCCAGTCTGAGTAACTCGTTTCACTCTTGATAGCAAGCGTTCCTTGATCACCAGAGGTAGATATATTCATCTTAAATTCTTTGAGGAATTTGCTTTTTTTGTCAATCTTTACGGTCAATTCTTTTTTGAAGTTGGATTTAGGAAATTGAGAAAAGTTAAACCGAAACTCTTTCCCATATACTCCTAAAATATCCGCATCTTGAGTTTTCAAAGTAAAGACATAATCGTTATCTGTCTCTTCTAGTTTTAAGTCTTGTGCTAGTTCATTTAAGCCATTTAAGAGTTGGAAATAGTCTGGATAAACAATATACTTTCCTCCTTTTTCTTGGACCTCTTTATCCCATTCTCCAGTTTTATTATAACGGGTATATAATGGAGTATTTTTACCACCCGGCATCAAGAGTTCTTTAAAATTCTCTTCTCCATTCTCCACAGTCTTAACTGTAATGCTTGCCATCTCTACTTCTTGCTTTTCGGTCTTATAGATAACTTGCGAAGTCATATTTTGTTCTTTTTGAATCTTTTTATCTGTTGTTCCCAACAAGCCACCTATATTGGTTTTTTGACGAACACTGCTCATTTTTTCGTTGGCCGTCTGGATTTCTTCCAATAGACTATCTATGTCTTTTGTTTTACTAGAACTTTGACTAGTTTTTTTCTGAGCACTATTCTCTTTACCATTGGCCTGCTTATTATTGCTTGAGTTTGAGCAGGCACCTAGGCCAAGGGCAATGATAGCCAAGAGGGAAAGTAAGATTGATTTTTTCATTCTCATAAAAGAAGACTCCTTTTTCTATTTTTATATTCTTTGACTTCTATCTTTCTAATTTAGATAGAAGTTTTCTTTACAACAAAATCACAGGAACCCGTCCAAAGTTCTGTTCCTTAAGTGCAGGATTTCCTAGCTGATAGACCTTATCAGCCTGCTGGGTCAAACTGTCCCATGGTTCCTTGCCAATACGGCTGACCAATTCAACTTTTCCCTTAAGCTTGGACAAATGTTGACGCCCCTGTTCAGAAAAACCTAAAATATGGATTCCAGACGGAAGCTCTTCTTGCCTAGCTCCGACCAGGATATAGGTCAGCAAACGCCGAACCCGAGCCTTGGTATAGCGCTTTGTAGCCACCTGCTCAACTAGCTCTTCTATGGTCTCACTGCTTTTCAAGGCCTCTCTAATCCTAACGGCCAACTCCTGATTGACCTGATAAAAGTCTGTCAAATCCGAACAAGTCACTATCTGGTAACGGAGATAAGGAAAGAGGTCCGACCAGGTCACCTTGGGAGCCGCTTCAATCAAGTGATGGGCTGAAGTGAATTTCTTGAGAAAGTCTGGCTGATCCAGATTCTGACGAAGGGCAGTTGCGGAGGCAAATTCCTGATCAGCTGATAAGGAATGGTAGCCAGCACCCTGGCGTTGAATCGGGCTCAGTTTTATATTTTTTCCCGCCACAGCCTTGGCATAGGCCAAGCCCAAGATGTGGTTGGGCGTAGAGCCTGAGAAATTGAGCCCTGCAAACTCCTGCCACATGGCCTGAGTCTTCTGAGGATAGGATAGGGAATCAGGCAAGCCTGCCAGATAAGCCTCCATCTGCTCTGCCTTTTGACCATAGACCTTGGAAATACTCTTATAATCCAGCACTTCCTCGGTCCCAAAAGTCAGCTGTTCGATGTCCAGCCTCTCTAAGATGTCTACTGCCCCCTTAGCGAAAAAGTCTGCCGCCTGAACGCTGACCAAGAAAGGCAACTCAAGAACCAGATCCGCTCCAGCTTCTAAAGCCATCTGAGCCCGAGTCCACTTGTCCACGATAGCCGGCTCCCCCCGCTGAACAAAATTGCCGCTCATAGCGATGATTTTCAGACCAGTAGCCTGCTCCAGCAGATATTTGTGCCCATTATGAAAAGGATTAAACTCTGCGATAATACCGGTAACTGTCATCTCATTTCTCCGCCACAAAGAACCAGCGAGCGCTCTTGTCTGTTGGCTCCTTATCCTCAAAGTCCGCATAAACCTTGACATTCTTAAAGCCAGCCTGCTCCAGCAAGATATCATAGGTCAGAATCTCATAGGTCCGCTCCTCATGCACCTCATCATGGCGCGTGAAGCGCCCATCCTCATCTTGGACAAAGAAGGTCAGCTCATGGACGATGGAATGAGGCGGTTCGTCCGCATAAGAATCCCAGACCATAGCAAATGTTTCAGCATTTTCATGATAAGAATAGCCTGGAAAAACCTCGTCAATCTGGTAAATCGAGTGCACATCGAAGATAAAGCGACCACCCTCATTTAGATGCTGGTAAACTTGAGTGAAGACCTGACCAACATCTACTTCGTCCTCCATATAGCAAATCGAGTCTGAATAACAAGTCACCAAATCAAACTGACCAACGTCACTCAAATCCAGCATATTGCCCTGGATAAAGGGAATGTCCAAACCGGCCTCTCTGCTACGCTTCTCTGCCAAATCCAACATTTCATGACTCAGATCCAGCCCCGTCACCTCAAAACCAGCCTTCTTAAAATAAATGGACTGAATGCCCGTTCCACAAGCCAGCTCCAGCAGCTTTTTCTTATCCTTGGGAAAATGACGCAGGCTGAAATCTGTCCACTTCTCATACAAAGAATCATCCATAATCGCATCGTAAACTGACGCGAAGGTTTCATAAGTTGCCATACTTTTCCTTTCAAAAACAGCTCAGCCAGCAGGCTGACTGAGCCGTATTCTGATTTCTGCCTAAGGGCAAAAAATCACTTGTTTTTTTCTTCTAATAAGGCCGCAACATCCACACCAGTTGCTTCGTGCCACAACTTTTCCAGATTGTAATGCGCCCGCATTTCCTCAGAAAAGACATGGACGACGATGCCTCCCAAGTCTAAGAGTACCCAGCCACCAGCTGCGTCTCCCTCAACATGACCAGCAGAAACACCAGCCGCAGCTGCTTTCTCACGGATATTTTCAGCGACCGCATCCAGCTGACGACTGTTCATAGAGCTGACGATGACAAAGTAATCTGTCACAGTAGTCAGACCTTGCAAGTCCAAAGCCACAATATCTTCTGCACGCTTTTCATCGGCCGCCTTCACGACCAGTTCTAATAATTCTTGTTCTTTCATAGTTCCTCTTTAATTTTCTTTTATTTCCTTCAAATATCCTACAAAGGCATTGTAGGTTTCCAAGGTCTGCGGATAGATGGGCATCCCTTTGTGAGCCAAATGCTCCACAGTCCTTGCGGTTTCATAGGCCACAGCTTGATTGAGCGACCGCTGAGCCAGCTTTCTGGCCTTGTCCACTCCTGGAAAGTCCCGGTTGTGTTCAATATAGTCGGCGACATAGACCACCTTGTCCAGCTCAGACATGGTGCTACTCCCCACTGTATGGATTTCAATGGCCCGCAGTATCTCAGCATCTTCGATGCCTAAATCTTCCTGAATCTTGTAAATACCCACCATGCCATGCCAGACATTATTGCCCCAGTTTTTCAAGTCCGGATCCAGCTGGTATTTGTCAATCAAGGCCAGAAATTCCTCATCTGAAACCTTTTTGGCATAGTCGTGTAGAAGCCCTGCCAGACCCGCTTTTTCGACTTCAAGACCGAAGCGCTCCGCTAATTCACGAGCAGCCTTTTCCACACCCAGACAATGCCGCAGGCGTTTCTCGGGCATAACAGTTTCCATCTTAGCCAGCAAAGCTTCACGGCTCATGCTGATATAGCTTTCATAGGTCATAGGTAAAGCCCTTCTTTCTCGATATAGTCTAAGACTGGCTGAGGCAGCAGGAAATTAGGAGTCCGTCCCTGAGCCAGAAAATCCCGCACCATACTGGAAGAAACATCCATAAGAGGCACATCCACCCAGATAACAGGGTAAGAAGTCCCCGCCTTGTAGCGCGGTCGCTGAACACCAACAAACTGAACCAGTTCAACCAGCTCATCAATCCGGTACCACTTGGGCAGATAATCCACCATATCTGCACCGATGATAAAGTAATAGTCTGTATCTGGGTGCTGCTCTGTCAAGAGCTTCATGGTGTCATAGGTGTAAGAAACTCCCTTGCGCTCCAGCTCAATAGTTTCAATCCCTAAGCCTTCAATGCCCTCAATAGCCAGCTCCAGCATTTTCAGCCGATGCTTTTCATCAATGGTCTCTTTCTTATCTACATGGGGTGGCTCGTACTCTGGCATGAGCAGGACCTGATCTAAGCCTAACTGTTGTCGGACCTGATCCGCCACGACCAAATGAGCATTGTGGACAGGGTTGAAATTCCCACCTAAAATGCCAATCTGTTTGCGTTTTTTATCTTTAACTTCTGGTTCTAATTCCACCTTGGTAAAGGGGGTCAGTAATTCAATAGCCATAGGCTGACATCTCCACAGAAATTTTTCCTTAAATTTGTTTCACTTTAACAGAGAGTTTGCGATTTTCCTTCTTGCTGGACTGCTTGTAGAGAATCAAGATCCGGCCAATCTTCTGCACCGTATCCACTCCGATTTCTTCTTCCAGAATCTCAGCAACCTCGTGGATATTCTCATCTGTATTCTGCAAAAGTGTAACCTTAATCAGTTCTCGAGCATCCAGTGCTTGACGGACGCTGGTTTTGATTTGGTCATTGAGTCCATTTTTCCCAATCTGAATGATAGGTTTGAGACTATGTGCCTGACTGTTGAGAAAGGCACGTTGTTTTGATGTTAGTGTCATGTTCTTCTATAAGGCTTGATACAGTTGGGACCTGCTTTTCCCCACTGTTCATAGCCTTTTCCTTCCTTATCTTAAGGGGATTTATTCACCCTTGGTTTTTTAAATAATTAAATGATGGCTTTCCGAGTGACAACCGCCACACCCTCCGGCGCCCAGCCAGCTACTCGGGCAGGACCACTGACGCGAATCCAACCCAGACCAGAGAAGACGATATCTGTCTTGTCCTTGATGGTAAATTCATGCTTGACCAAGGATGGAAATTCTTCCCTTTCCTTGCCAACGGGAGGTACTAAGAGACTGCCGACATGCTTGTCATAAAATTCGCTAGCACCTTGCAACTTGGTCCGGTGGAGCTTAAGCTCATTGTCAAAATAAGCTGTGAAGCCCTGCTTGTCACCTGCTACAAAGTCGAAACGGCCTAAACCACCCAAAAAGAGCGTTTGCTCAGGATTGAGCTGGTAGGTTTTGGGTTTGATTTCCTTCTTTGGACTGATGTATTTGAGATTCTTAGCAGATAGATAGTGAGCCATCTGGTGACGATGGATGATACCCGGTGTATCATAGATATGACTGCCATCTGCCAAAGGAATCTCGATTTTATCCAGAGTTGTTCCCGGGAAGCGCGAAGTCGTAATAATATCCTTGTCGCCCGTGATTTCTTGAATAATGGCGTTAATCAAAGTGGACTTGCCTACATTGGTCACGCCGACCACATAAACATCACGCCCTTTACGACTGTGCTCAATCTTATCAATCAAGTCCTTAATCGCCTGCTTGTTCTGAGCAGAGGTCAGGACCACATCGACTGGACGCAGACCTTCTTCGTGAGCCCGCTCCGTCAGCCATTGGGTCACCTTGCTATCCTTGACCGACTTAGGCAGAATGTCCTTTTTATTCCCGACCAAGAGAACATCGTTTCCAGCAACAAAGCGAGGCAGGCCAGGGATGACCGAGCCATTAAAGTCAAAAATATCGACAACATTGACGACCAAGGCATCACTATCTCCAACCTCATGCAGAAGCCGTAGAAAGTCATCATCCGTCAGCTGGACATCGCTGATTTCATTATAATGGCGCAGGCGGAAACAGCGTTGACAATAGAGTTCGCCTGTCTCCAAGCCTTTTTCTAGAGCTGACTGAGGCGTGTAGCCTAGCTTGCCCTTATCTTCTGTCTGAATAGTGGCTCCGCAGCCGATACAGAGAAGTTCTTCCATGCTTAAATTCCTTTTTTGTATTGAATTGGACCGTATTTTTCATTGATTTTCTTGAGCACACGGCGTTCACGCGCCCGATTGATCTGAGTCTTGATAGAGTCGTGCTCAACCAGTGGTTTGACCAAAATCGAGCGAATCCCGGCCCGATGCGCTGCCCGAATATCCGTCATGAGCTGATCGCCCACCATGACCACTTCATTTTTTTCAAAATGAAAAAGCTTGAGCGCTCGGTCAATGCCCCAAGTGAAGGGTTTCATGGCCCAGTAGACATAGTCAATGTCAAACTTTTCAACAGCCCGCTTGACCCGTTTTTGGTTATTATTGGACACTACGATAATCCGAATACCCGCGTCCCGCAAATCATGGAGCCACTTCTTCATCTCTGGGGTTCCGTCAGGATTATTCCAAGCAATCAGGGTGTTATCCAAATCCACCAAAACCGCTTTGATCCCCTGTTTTTTCAAACTCTCTACTGTCAAATCGTAAACTGCCTCAACCGCAAAGTCTGGCATATAATCTTCAATCGCCACATCTCTCTCCAAAAATTCGTATTCTCATTATTATAGCATAAAATGGGCTTTTTGGCACTCATGGTCCTCTTTCTTCTAGAGTGGCTAGGTAATGTTCACTTTTCTATTTTCCAAGCAAATAAAAATAGCTTCCTAAAAGTGGAAGCTTCATTTTAAAATGGGACTAAAAATCATACTCATAAGCCAGACCAGTATCCATCTTTTTCTTTTCGTAACTTTAATTCATAAAAGCTTTGAAGTTTATAAATAATACCAGTAGCACCCTCTGTTTCATCTTTTTTAATGTGAAGCACCTTAGAAAATTTCTGAAAATCCTTCTCCTCATCACCCGGGGCAATGCGAATGTCAACAGATTGCCATTCACCATTTTTCTCTTCATAGCCTACTAAAGCAACTAGAAATGCTTTTCCTATCGTCTGCTCACCAGCTAAAGAGTTTGCGATATCTGCAAACAGAGCGTCATAATAGGTAGGATTAGATAGAGCAAATACTAAAATATCATCTCTCTTTAGCTTCCCATCGACACTATCTAAGGGGATTTCATCTACATGCTCCAATATCGGTAGAACAGTTTCATGCCTTAGTGAAGCGACCATCAAAGAATCGTTGTATGGTGAATCTGGATTCATAATTTTATCATAACTGTAGGCATACTCGGCAGCTATACAAAGAATGAACATTAAAAATGGAATACAGATAAGAACTAAAATGAGTTTTTTTCTTCTGACTAAGGAGTTAAAAAAAATATAAATAGGAAGAATTGATAGAACTAACAAAATGACGAAAAAAACGCCAAATACTTTCTCAACATGACCGAAAGCAATCTCCCACAATTTTTGATGATATAAGTTTAAATATTCTTCCACTAGAGCCCCTCCTGACACACTGAAATTTTAATCTAGATATATGTAATCTTTCCAATTTTTGCACAATTATAGATTATTGTCAATTGCTTATATAATTTTATCATCTTTTAGAATTTTGGGCGCTCACAGCCCAAAGCTTACAAAAAACGTAAAACATGCTATAGTAGAATTAGTTTATTTCATTGGAGGAGAGTATGTCAGAGAGAAATCGACAATTACAGGCTGTGTCCCCTTTTTTACAAAAAGTTATTAATTGGTCTTCTATTATTGGAGCTGTTGGGACTATCGCCTTTTGTATCTGGGCTTATCAGGCTGGAGTTTTACAATCAAAAGAAACACTCTCTGCTTTCATCCAACAAGCAGGCATATGGGGACCCCCACTCTTTATTTTTTTACAAATTCTGCAAACTGTGGTCCCAATTATTCCTGGAGCTTTAACCTCAGTTGCCGGTGTCTTTATCTATGGGCATATCGTAGGAACGATCTATAACTACATCGGAATCGTCATTGGTTGCGCTATCATCTTCTACCTGGTTCGAATCTATGGCCCAGCCTTTGTTCAATCCGTTGTCAGCAAGCGAACTTACGACAAATACATTGGCTGGCTTGATGAAGGCAATCGTTTTGATCGTTTTTTCATCTTTATGATGATTTGGCCAATCAGCCCCGCAGATTTTCTTTGTATGCTGGCTGCTCTGACCAAGATGACTTTCAAGCGCTATATGATTATTATCATTCTGTGCAAACCCTTTACACTAGTTGTTTACACTTATGGCTTGACTTATATTATTGATCTCTTCTGGCAAATGGTCCCCAAATAAACAAAGCAAAATCAGCAAACTAAAAGACCGAGGCAACTGTCTCCGTCTTTTTTTGTATCTTTATAAGATTCCTTTTTTTCTTTGAATGAATAAATCTTTTAGGGAAATTAACATAACAGCAGCTAAAATCATAGCCATTCCCAGAAAATCCAAGACATAAAAATGTTCATGCATAATTAGAAAGGCAAAGAAAACAGCAGAAATCGGCTCAATTGAAGCCAGTAAACTTGATTTTACCGGCCCTACCAAACTCGTCCCTTTCAAGAAGACGGTGTAGGCAAAAATCGTTCCAATCACGATAATACCGAGCAGGGCAAAGAGAATATCCAGGCGAAACTGCCATTGATGCTGAATGAGGCCGCTAAAAGGAAATAACAAAATCCCCGCCATAGTCATGCCAATTCCAATGACCAACATACTGCCCCATTTTTTAATCAAATCAATAGGCAAAAGGATATAGAGCGAATAAGTAAAGGCCGAAAAGAGACCAATAAGTAATCCTTTTGGTGTCATAGAAAGCTGATTGAGCTGACCATGAGTGGCAATCAAGAAAGTCCCCCCAATCGCTAAAAACATGGAGCATACTTCGGAAACTGTTGGGGCGACCTTGTCTTTGATACAGGTGTAGGCTAAAATTCCCACAGGGCATAAATACTGTAGTACAGTTGCTGTTCCTGCATTTGTTTCATGAATAGCCTCCAAATAGGCGTATTGATTAAGAAAAAGACCAAACAAGGCAAAAACGAAGATCATGACAAGTGATTGCTTGTCCTTCCAAATCTGACCAAATGACTTGGGGTCAGTAAAATAAGCCATCCCCATCAGAGCCAGACCCGCAACTAATAAGCGAAAATTGGTCAAACTTAGAGCCGAAAAGCCATGCACCATTAAATATTGGCCACTCGTTCCAGACAGACCCCAAGCTGTCCCAGCCACTAGTGTATAAATGGTCCCTCTTACTGTCTTAGACATCCTAAATCTCTCTCCTATTACTTCGTTTATTATAGCATAAAACCGTAAAGAAAAATCAGCCAATTTTGACTGATTTTCATATCATAGTTAAGCAAAATTTTATTCAGGAGACACCAAAATCTTGATCTGCGCCTTGTCCTGAGTCAGCTCAATAAAGCCTTCTTGCACAATATCCTCCAGCTTAATCTTCTTGGTCACAAGCTTGTCAGCCGAGAAATAACCCTGCTCCATCAGTTCCAGCACTTTAGGGAAAATATGCCGATAGGCGATGATACCCTTGAGTGATTTTTCTTGAATGGCAAATTCATTTGGATTAATGCTGGCTTCTCGCTCCCAAATAGAAACAACCATACATTCTCCAGCCTTGTGGACAGAAGCCAAAGCTTGTCCCAGCACAACTGGCACCCCAGTTACTTCATAAGACACATCTGCTCCACCACCCGTTAAACGCTGGATAGCAGCTACCACGTCTTCGCCTTCTTCTGGTCGCACAATGATGGCCCCAAGCTCCTCTGCTTTTGCTTGGCGCTCTGGAGATAACTCGACACCATAAATCTTAGAGGCACCGGCCGCCCGCAAAGCCTCTACAATCAAGAGTCCGATTGGTCCCAAACCAAATACAACCGCTGTATCGCCCGTCTTAAGAGCTGACTGACGAACTGCATAAACTGCCACAGCAGCAGGCTCTGTCAAGGCTGCCTGCTCATAGCTAAGACTGTCTGGAACTTTGTGAACAATGTCTCCATCCAAAACACAATATTTGGCAAAACCACCATCAGCCGCCAAACCGACAAAGTTTAGATTAGGGTCCAAATTATAATCACCGACAAGATTATGCTTAGCTAAAATAGGCTCAACTGTTACCCGATCGCCAACTTTGACCCGTGTTACATCACTTCCAACCTCAACAATTTCCCCAGCAAACTCATGTCCCAAGGTTACAGGCGCTTTCTGTCCAGAGTAGACATGCTCTGTTTCTGTCGGAATAAAAATTGGTCCATCCAAGTATTCATGCAAGTCAGTACCACAGATTCCTGTAAACTTGACCGCAATCTTGACCTGATGAGGTTTGACTTCCGGTACATCCACCTCTTCAATGCGAACATCTTTAGCGCCATACCAACGAGCAGCTTTCATTTTTGCCATAAACATACCTCGCTTTATAAATTATTAGCTAAATTGTAAGCCTTTTCATTTTTCTTGTCAAATGATTAACACAATCTCAGAAAAAAAGTTTTAATTTTAAAAATTTGATACTTCTAATCATATCACTTTATTTGTTATAACCATAGAAGAGACAAAAAATCAGTCACTTTTGACTGATTTTTCTATAGTTTAGAAAATCTTAAATACCGCTCCTGCTGCAATTTGGGAATATTAACCCTCTATTTCAAGAAGTAAATAAGGTAAGCCTAAGATAGTCCCAAGAATTCCTAGCATAACACGAATTCCAGAAGCTTTAACAAGTACCTTTTGGCCATTTTTTACTTGAATTTTATGAGACTTCATAAAACTTTGTCCAACCTGTAGCTCAATACTGTCTCCCTCAAATGACAGAGTTTTGCTTTCATTATTTGAAAGTTTATCTACAAGTTCACCATTAAGATATACCGCTACTTTTTGAGCAACACCAACCATACCCGTATCACGCGTAATTGTAATTTCCGACATAACTAACTCCTTTAATTTTTATCTATTCTATCATATCTGATATTTCAAGAAAAAGCAAAAAACCAGCCTCACGACTGGTTTTCTACTTATTTCTATAGTTTTTCCAACTCTTCATTGAGCAGTTTTTGTGCTACTTGCGGGTTGGCTTGGCCCTTGGTTGCTTTCATGAGCTGACCGATCAAGGACTTGGCTGCATTCTTATTACCGCCCTTATAGTCATTGATGGCTTTTTCGTTGTTAGCAAATACTTCTTGGATGATTGGCAGAAGCTGGGCAGGGTCTGAGATTTGAATCAGACCAGCTTTTTGCACATATTCCTTGGCAGAGCCACCATTTTTAGCTAGATGGACAAAGACCTTCTTAGCAATCTTAGAGGAAATCGTTCCGTCAGAAATCAGAGCAATCATTTCAGTCAGGTTCTCAGGCGTCAGCTCAATTTCAGAGATGGTCTTTCCTTCGGCATTGAGGTATTGAGCCACATCTCCTTGGAGCCAGTTAGAGATAGCCTTGGCGTCACCGCCTGCCGCAACAGCTGCTTCAAAGAAGTCTGACACAGCCTTAGTCGCTGTCAACTGCTTAGCATCGTAGTCAGACAGACCGTAGTCTCCCACATACTTAGCCCGGCGATCTTTTGGAAAGGCTGGCAGACTGCTGCGCACTTGCTCAATCCAAGCATCCTCAATCTCAAAGATAGGCAGATCAGGCTCTGGGAAGTAACGGTAGTCCGCTGAACCTTCCTTGACCCGCATGAGTAGGGTTTCGCCAGTTGCTTCGTCATAACGACGGGTTTCCTGACGGATTTGACCGCCACTGCGTAGGATTTCAGCCTGGCGTTTTTCCTCAAATGCTAGACCCTTACGGACAAAGTTGAAGGAGTTAAGGTTTTTCAGCTCAGTCTTGGTACCAAATTCTTCCTGACCGAAAGGACGGATAGAAATATTGGCGTCGACCCGCATGGAACCCTCTTCCATCTTAACATCAGAAATGCCCGTGTACTGGATGATTTCCTTGAGGGCAGTCAGATAGGCATAAGCTTCTTCTGGACTGCGCATATCCGCTTCAGACACAATCTCAATCAGTGGTACTCCTTGGCGGTTGAGGTCCACATAAGAGTAGCCATCGCTGCCGTGGGTATTCTTTCCGGCATCTTCTTCCAAGTGGGCCCGCTCGATACGGATTTTCTTGGTCGTGCCATCTTCTAGCTCAATCTCAATCCAGCCATTGTAGCCAATCGGCTCATCAAACTGAGAAATTTGATAGGCTTTTGGATTGTCCGGGTAGAAGTAATTCTTGCGGTCAAAGTGCATCTTCTGGTGAATATCCATGTTCAAGGCCAGAGCAGCCTTGATACCATAGTCAATGACCCCCTTGTTCATAACTGGTAGAACACCTGGGAAGGACCAGTCAATGATATTGGTGTTGGCATTAGGATCTTCACCGAAGTGAGCTGGAGCTGGTGAGAAAATCTTTGAATTGGTCTTCAATTCAACATGGACTTCCAGTCCGATAACTGTTTCAAAGTTCATTATTTTTCACCTCCAAAGATAACTGGCTGCTGTTTGTGGTAGTCAGTCGTCGCTTCAAATGCTGCGGCTGCTTGATAGATAGTCGCTTCATCAAAGTGGTTACCAATCAACTGCAAGCCGACAGGAAGACCGTCTGCAAAACCAGCTGGAATTGAAATGCCCGGTAGGCCAGCCAGATTGACTGGAATGGTCAAAAGGTCAGCCAAATACATGGCCACTGGATCTTGGTTTTGACTACCCAAATCATATGCAACAGTTGGTGCAGTTGGACCTAAGATCAAGTCATATTTTTCAAATACCTTAGCAAAATCTTGCATAATCAAGGTCCGAACCTGACCAGCTTTCTTGAAGTAAGCATCGTAGTAACCAGATGACAAGCTGAAAGTACCCAGCATGATCCGACGTTTCACCTCTTCACCAAAGCCTTCGCTACGAGATTTGACATAGACATCTTCTAGATTTTCAATGCCTTCTGCGCGGTAGCCATAGCGAATACCGTCAAAACGTTGCAGGTTAGAGCTGGCTTCAGAGGAAGCAATGATATAGTAAACAGCCACACCGTACTTGCTATGAGGCAGGCTAACTTCTTCAACGATAGCTCCCAAGCTTTCCAAGTGCTTCGCAGCTGCTAAAATCGTTTCCTTAACCTTGCTGTCAATTCCCTCACCCATGTATTCCTTAGGCAGGGCAATCTTCATTCCCTTGATGTCTTGGCCAATCTTGCTGGTAAAGTCTGGCACTGCTTCTTGTGATGATGTAGAATCCTTAGGATCATTACCAGAAATAACATTCAGAAGCTGTGCATTTTCCTTAACCGTTTGAGAGAAAGGCCCAATCTGGTCTAAAGAAGATCCAAAAGCAATGAGACCAAAACGAGAAACTCGTCCGTAGGTTGGCTTGAGGCCGACTACACCGTTAAAGGATGCAGGCTGGCGAATAGAACCACCCGTATCAGACCCCAGTGATAGACGAACCTGACCAGAGGCAACAGCTGTCGCTGAACCACCAGATGATCCACCAGGAACCTTGCTGCTGTCCCAAGCATTCTTAGTCGTCTTAAAGTAGGAGTTTTCGCTGGAACCACCCATGGCAAACTCATCCATGTTGGTCTTCCCAACGATAATCATATCCTTACCATAGAGCTTCTCTACGCTGGTCGCATCGAAAATCGGCTTATAGTTGTAGAGCATTTTAGAGGCAGCCGTCGTCAAAATCCCCTTGGTTGAGATATTGTCCTTAACTGCCAGCGGAATCCCGCTCATGAGATTGTCAGCATCAATACCCTTGGCATCTAGAGCCGCAGCCTGAGCCAAAGCTTCCTCTTCGCTAACAGTAATGAAGCTGTCTACAGCTCCTTCACGTTCTTTAATATCCGCCAAAGTTGCCTGAGTTAACTCTACCGCAGAAATTTCTTTCTTGACCAGCAAATCATGCAACTCTTCAATAGTCTTGTGATTAAAAGTCATTAGGCATCTCCTCCGTCATCTAGGATGGCAGGCACTTTGATGTAGCCCCGCTCTTTTTCAGGCACATTTTGGAAAAGCTCTTCCCGATTCCAGCCTGGCTGAGCCACATCTTCTCGCATATAGTTGATATTGGCAGCTACATTAGAAGTGAAAGGCACACCCTCTGTATCTACTTCATTGAGCAATTCGACCATGTCGACAATCTTAGACAAGGTCGTTGCAAACTCAGCTGTTTCTTCTGGTGAGAAAGCCAACTTTGACAGCTTAGCTACATGACTTACTTCTTCTTGAGTAATCTTCATCTCTGATTCCTTTCATAGAATATGTGAGTTTTAGCTACTGAAAATAAGAATTTGAGATGAGTTCTTTATTTCCAGAGCTTAGCTCACGTTTGATTTGATAAGCTAGAGGACACCGATTTTTTAGCATCCACTAGCTCTTTTCTTGGGCTTATTCCTGCTATTCTTCAGGAATTCGCATCATTTCATTTTACCATATTTGGCTCTATTTCTTCAATTCCAAATGCAATTCTTTTACCTGTCTTTGGTCAACTAGACTTGGACTTTCCAGCATTGGGTCAAAGCCAGTACCATTTTTTGGAAAGGCGATGACCTGACGGATATTTTGCTCTCCAGTCAAAATCATAACTAAACGATCCAAGCCCAATGCTAGTCCACCATGTGGCGGGAATCCGTATTCCAAGGCTTCCAGGAAGAAACCAAAGTCCCGTTCATAGTCTTCTCGGCTCATACCTAAAAGCTCAAACATAGCTTCCTGAGCCTTCCGATCATGAATCCGCAGACTTCCTCCGCCAATCTCATAGCCGTTCAAGACGATGTCATAAGCATGACTACGGAATTGACCTGGCTCCTGTCCATCTTCAAAAATTCCCTGTGTGAAAGGATGGTGCATAGCTTGATAGCGGTTTTGATCTTCATTCCACTCCAGCAGTGGCCAATCTACAACCCAGAGGAAATGAAGCAGACTCGGATCAATCAAGTCTAAAGCTTTTGCGACTTCTAGACGAAGATGTCCCAAGGCTTCCTGAGCTCGACGCTTCTTGGCCATGACTAGCAGGATGAGATCTCCATCCTTGGCCTCAAAACGTGTCAGTAACTCCTGACTTTCAGCTTCAAAGGTGCTAGCCAAATCCCCAACTAACTGGCCATTTTCAACCTTGAGGCTGGCAAAACGGCTACAACCAAATTCCTTCATTTCCTGATAGTAGTGACTTAGTTGCTTTTTGCTAAAAGCACTAGCCGCATCTGGCACACAGATTCCCATCACTTCCTCTTGGTTATCCAAGGCTTTCTTGATAAGAAGCGATTCATTTGCTTGGCACAAATCCGTCAAATTCTTCAGCTCTAAACCAAAGCGTGTATCTGGCTTATCAGAGCCGAAACGACTCATAGCCTCTTCATAGCTGATAGTCGGAAAAGCTTCTGTCAACTCTAAACCATGAGTTTTCTTGACAACAGCCTTGAGCATAGCTTCAACCAGAGCTCGGATTTCTTCCTCGCTGGCAAAACTCAACTCCAAATCCACCTGGGTAAACTCTGGCTGACGATCGCCTCGCAAGTCTTCGTCACGGAAGCATCGAACAATCTGATAATAGCGCTCAAGGCCAGCTCCCATCAGTAACTGCTTGAGCATCTGCGGGCTCTGTGGCAAGGCGTAAAATTGATTTTTAAAGATCCGACTAGGAACTAAGAAGTCTCTAGCACCTTCAGGAGTTGACTTAGTCAGATAAGGCGTCTCCACTTCCAAAAAGTCCAAACCATTCAAATATTCTCGAATAGTTGAGGTGACCTGATGACGAACTTTAAGGTTATGTGTCATCTTCTCACGGCGCAAGTCCAGGTAGCGGTATTTCTGACGCAGGTCTTCCCCTGTATGGGCATGCTGATCTAGCTCAAAAGGCAGGGCCTTGCTACTAGCAATGACTTCAATCTTTTCAGCCCTCAGCTCTATCTGACCAGACTTAATGGCCTTATTAACAAAACGCTCTTCACGCTGAACTACTTGTCCAGTCACTGCAATAAGATCTTCCTTGCCGATTTCTTCCAACTTAGCAAAATCTTCAATTTCACCGCTAACAAAAACCTGAAGCAAGCCCTCACGGTCCCTCAACTCAATAAAGGCCAGCTTACCGTGATTGCGGATATTGGCCACCCAGCCTTGTGCTGTCATAGTCTGTCCGACTTGCTCTAAACCATAGTTTCCGATAAAAATTTCTTTCATCTCTTCCTCTTTCTTTATACTCTCATTTGGTGAAAATTTCTTTTTCTATATTCTTGATTTCCCATACCAATAGCCCACCAAATCATTATAGAAATCCATTGCCGGCTTCCTTGTTGGTTGATCAAAAAGCCTTGGATAGAACTTCGTTGTCTATTTTGAATGAAATCTTAGAGATATAGAAAAAACCACCGCTTCCTCTGCAAAACAGACGAAAACCGTGGTACCACTGTTATTTGCCACCAAAAAAGGTAGCCTCTAAGCTCGTAACGTGAGCAACGTTTGCGCTTTATCACGCAAAAGATTATGAAACATGTTCTTCGAATTTTGCTTTCTTGGCGCTGCTCTCAGCTTCCAGCGCTCTCTGTGCAAGTTAGCAAACCTACTCTGTTTCTCTTTTACTTTTAAATTGTTTCTATTATAGTCGAACCCAGTACATTTTGCAAGTGATTAAGGGCAAATTTGTGATTTTCCTCTGAAATCGAAGCCACAGCAGGTTCCACCACTTGGATATGGTAGCCTAAATTATAGGCATCAATTGCCGTATGCATAACGCAAATATCCGTCAAGACTCCTGTCAAAATGACTGTATCTACATGTCTTTCTCTCAGGCGAATATCTAAATCCGTCCCAGAAAAAGCAGAATAGTGGCGCTTATCCATCCAAAAGACCCGAGGATCTCCTTTATGTTTCTCATAGAAATCTGCCAAAGGTCCATATAAGTTTCGACCACTAGTTCCCTTGATATTGTGGGGAGGGAAAAGCTTACTTTCAGGATGAAAGGCATCGTTCTCATCGTGGGCATCAATAGTAAAAAAGATATAATCCCCACGCTCAAAGGCTGCCTCAGTTACCTGGGCAATTGCTTCAGAAATTGCCTGAGCAGGCGCTCCGGCTGTCAACTTTCCCTCGTCTGCCACGAAATCAACTGTATAATCAATGGAAATTAGCGCTTTTGCCATCAGTAGTCCCTCTTTTTAATTTCCTCAAAAACATCTGGAATCAACACTTTCAGATAGGTCCCCTTCATTCCCAAAGAACGACTCTCAATGATCCCAGCACTCTCTAACTTACGCAATGCATTGACAATCACCGAACGGGTAATTCCAATACGGTCAGCAATGACAGAAGCTGTCAAGTGGCCTTCATTCCCATTTAGCTCTCCTAGGATAGCTGAAACAGCCCGTAATTCTGAATAAGACAAAGTATTTACTGCCATTGTCACTGCTGTACGACGACGGATATTCTTTTCATCTTCTTCTCTTTGGAAATTCAATAACTGAATGCCCACAACGGTACTTGAAATTTCAACTAAGACCAAATCATCATTATCAAATTTTTTGTCATTTCGCCAAATAATCAAAGACCCCAAACGAATACCTGAAACATGAATAGGTGCAATAGTTGTCAAACCATCTGGAAAATCCGACTGTGTCTCAACCGGAAAGATGGATAATTCATGCTCAACTGGCAAATTAGCTTCTGTATCGTAAATTAAATTAGCAGAACGAATATAATCATCCGGGAACATTTTAGTTTGGTAGAAGGCCTCTACACGGTCATTATTTGTTTTGTAGCGCATAAAGTAACCCAACAAACGCCCCTTGCTATTAACAATACAAGCATTACAGTCCATAATTTCTGCCAACTGTCTTGTAATGTCATTGTATGGCAACTCTTCTTGAAGTTGCTCTTCAGAGCGCTTCAAAATAGATGTAATTTTTCTTGTTTTTTCTAATAAATGTGCCATAAGCCACCTCGTATTTAGTCCGATTGATTATATCATAAATTGACAGAAATTTCAATAATTATCTGAAAATTGCCTATTGAATAATAATTCTTTACAATTTATCCCAAAAACGATTTTAGTTCCTTCAAAACCAAGATTTTTTTGAAAATAGTGCGAGGTCCTGATTTATATTTATAAGAATTTCAACGCTTCTTTTTATAAAAAAAGGAAGCTAGGATTTTATCTTACCCTAACTTCCGGCCTATTATCTTGTTTGCTATATCTATAGCTTTTTCAAAAAATCTAGTTTTTACTCTCTTTTTTATGCTTCCAGACCAGCAATGCAAAACCAGATACCAAAGCGAGAATTCCGCTCATCATCGCCCAGACAGAAAGTCTGCTTCCAGTATTTGGCAATTTTGAAGAGCCTACAGATGCCTGCATAGAATGATTTTCACCAGGGTCTGATGACATCGATGACACTCTGCTAGCATGCGCTTTGCGAGTAGCAACTTCTTTAACGATCGGCTCCTCTTTCGTTTTCACTAGCGAATCTGGGCTAGATTCTTGCGTCTGCATTTCCACGCTTGGATTAGACTGGACAGGGGCATTCAAGCGCTTCTCTGTCTGATCCAAAATATTTCGATAGTGATCATCGCGTTTTTGTTTCTCTTGAGCTTGGATTTGAGCAGCTAAACGGTTATAGAGTTTCTCTGCTTTGGCCTGAGCAGCTTTCAGCTCTGATAGAGTCTGCTGTTTAGCTGATAGATCGCTAGTCTTATCAGCTAAATCATTCTCAGCCGCTGCCAGATTGGCTTGAGCTTGTTCCAGATTCGTTTGAGCATCCTGCAGGTTTGCTAAATTCTTTTGGGCTTGATCCAAAGCAGTCTGAGCTTGAGCAACTACCGCTTGGGCAGCATCACGCTTGGTTCGAGCTTGATCCAAAGCCTGATTGGCCTGAGCCAACATTTTTTCTTCTTGAGCTAGTCTATCTCTGGCTACAGCTTGGGCGGCCTGAGCAGCCGACAAAGTCTCTTGAGCTTTTGAGAGGGCAGCTGCCTTATCTGCCTGATCCGAATTCGCAAGATTCAGAGCCTCTTGAGCCCTAGATAATTTTTCTTGATTCTTTTCTAATTCCTGTTTAGCACTTGCCAGGGCGGCTTGGGCAGTTGCAAGCTCCATAGGCGCTTGCTTGGCTTCATCTAATTGTTTCTGCGCTGCCTGCACCGCAGTCACAGCCTGGTCATAAGCATCTTGAGCTGCTGTCTTTTCTGCTTGTGCTTGATCATGAGCGCTTTTAGCTTGATCATAGGCAGCCTGAGCCTGGGCCAAAGCTTGCGGATCACTAGGAGTAGAATTTCCACTGGCTGTTAAAGGTGTAGCATCAAAGTTATTTTTTGTCGCATATTTAACTTGATCTTCAGAAACCATAGTGAAATGGGCTACCGTGATATCGCTCTCCATTGAGAAATCAACGCCTAGATAATTTTTCTGGCTTCCTGTATTAAGACCAGAAATTGATTTGGCATGGACCCATTCATAGCCATTATACATAAATTCAACAAGAGAGAAGTAGATGTCTCGCTTCATATCTGCCACGCTCATCTGAGCTGTATTAGCTCGCCAGATATAGGCATTTTCGTAGTATTGAAGCCCTTGTTGCTCTTGCTCAGAAGTGGTCGTGACCAATCCATATTCACGAGCCACCCGATTTATCCCCCAAGTATCATGGTGATAGCGATTCATCAAATCCCAGTTCCAATTGTCATTTCTGTATGCTTGGGAAACCTTGTCAGCAAACTCTAAAGATGATGGCGTTAGTAAGGTTTCACCTGTTCCCATTTGAGCACGCAATTGGTTAATTAATTCTGAAGCAAACTGTGACAACTCTCTACGAACCTCATAAGGAATATTATTGGTATCATACATTTTAGTGCTATCATTCGGATCTGCTATGTAGTTATTGTAAGACTTGGCCTTATCGTTAACTGCTGTCAACCTTGCTTCAATCTGACTGATTTGAGATTGTGGTGTATTTGGATCAGCCAACTGTTTCAATGCGGCAATATATTCCGGCGTCATGTAAAGCCTGTTTTTATTGTTAGAAACAGAAGGTTTAAGGCTGTCATTTTCAGTAGCCTGGGCTGCTTCCAAATTTGCCTGAGCTTGACTGAGCTTAGCTTGAGCTTCAGTTTCCTGAGAACTTGCTTTATCCAAAGTTTGTTTAGCCTTTTCAGCATCAGAGTCTGCCTGAGCTTTATTTGAAGCAGCCTGATTAATTTTTTCTTGACGCTGACTATCTGATTGCTCAGCCTTGTTCACTTCCTCTTGTGCCTTATTGACTGCAGCCTGACTATTGGCTACATCTGCTTTTGCTTGTTCAAGATTTGCAGAAACTTCTGCACTCGATCCTGCTTGATTTTTTTGGGCCTGTTCCAAATCAGCTTGAGCCTGACTAACCTTTTCGTCTTCTTTTTTCAGAGCTTCTTTAGCCTCTTGAGTTTTTTGAGCTTGAGAGTTTGCCTGATTCTGACTTTTATCCAGTTCAGTTTGACTTGCTTGAGCTACTTTTTCTGCTTCCTTCACGGCTTCCGTTTGATTAGCTACAGCCTCTCTTGCCGCTTCTTTAGTAGCAGAAGATGCTTGAGTCCCTTCTTCAGCAGTTTTAACTGCCTCTTTTGCCAGCTCAGCATTCGCTTTGGCAGTTTCTACGGATTTTTCCGCTTCCTTGACCGCTGCTTCCTCTTCTTTGACCTGCTCATTCTTTTGATCTAAGCTGTCTTTAGCAGCATCAACTTCAGCCTTATTAACTGCTGAAACATCTTGGGTATTTGTCCCTTGATCAGTCGTATCTTCTGGCGCAGGCTTGCCTTCTGTCACTTGATCTGCTTTGGCCTCTTTGACAAAGAGCAAAGACAAAGCAAGGGCCCCAACAGAAAATGCACTCAGCATTTTTTTAAACATAAAAACTCTCCTTTGTGTTTAAATCTTTTCATCATTAGTAAAATAATGATGGAATTATTCTACCATCTTTAGATTTGACAGAAAAGTGGGGATGAGGTTCATTTGGACTTCAAACAAGAGAATCGAAAATTTTGTCATTAAAATGTTACATAAAAAATATATGAAAACTTGATAAAAACAAACATAATTTCCACTCCCATTTTTTTAGATCTGCTTTTATGTCATTTATTTCATTTTTTTAACAATTTTAAAATTAGAACTATTTAACTTAAAAAGTTAATTTAGAAACCATCTGATACAGTAATTTAGCCTTATTCCATTTAAACAACAAAAAAAGAAGAACATTTCATTCTTCTTTTCACTTTTATTAACTTAATTAGCGCCGGTATTGTTGCAAGAAACGAGTCATTTTTTCTTGCACTTGGGCCAATTCATCCACACGTGGCAAATATACAATCCGGAAATGATCAGGATCCTTCCAATTGAAGCCACGCCCATGAACTAGCAGAATTTTTTCTTGTTTTAAGAAATTTAAAACAAACTGCTCATCATCATCGATCTCATACATTTCGCGGTCAATCTTAGGAAAAATGTATAGACCTGCCTTAGGCTTGACTGCAGAAAGACCTGGGATGTCATTGATAGCTTTATAAATGAAGTTACGCTGTTCGTAGATACGACCGCCCGGCAACAATAGCTCGTCCACAGACTGATGCCCTCCCAATGAAGTTTGAACCACCTGTTGGGAAAGAACATTAGAACAGAGCCGCATATTAGACAACATATTTAGTCCTTCAATATAGCCTTGAACATGCTTCTTAGGACCTGACAACGCCATCCAGCCAACCCGGAAGCCAGCAATGCGGTGAGATTTTGACAAACCATTCATGCTGACACAGAACAAATCGGGCGCTAGGCTTGCAATAGCTGTATGCTTCTCACCGTCCATAACCAAACGGTCATAGATCTCGTCTGCGAAGATAATCAAATCATTCTGACGGGCAACTTCAACAATGTCTTCTAACACTTCCTTCGGATACAGGGCTCCTGTTGGGTTATTTGGATTAATAACGACAATAGCTTTTGTGTTTGAAGTGATTTTTGATTTAATGTCATCAATATCTGGATACCAATCTGCTTCTTCATCACAAAGATAATGAACTGCATTTCCCCCAGCTAGACTTACTGCCGCTGTCCACAATGGATAATCCGGCATAGGAACCAGAACTTCATCTCCATTGTCCAGCAAGCCCTGCATAGACATCACAATCAGCTCACTGACACCATTTCCGAGGTAAATGTCTTCAATTCCAACGTTAGGAATATTTTTGAGCTGGCAATATTGCATAATAGCCTTCCGAGCCGAAAACAATCCCTTAGAATCAGAATAGCCTTCACTACTACGAGCATTAATAATCAAGTCATGAATGACTTCATCTGGAGCAGTAAAGCCAAACTCAGCTGGATTTCCAGTATTTAAACGCAAAATCCGTTCACCATTCGCTCTCATGCGCATAGCTTCTTCAAGGACTGGTCCACGAATATCATATGCTACATGCTCTAGTTTGACAGATTTATTGTATTCTTTCATTTTGAACTCCTCGTTTCAATCAATCGTCTTATTATAACTCAATTTTTCTCAAAAATCCAAAAAATATCACAAAAATATTGAAAGAAAAATTGATTAGGAACTTCCTGTAAAGGGAGCTCTTCACCCTTCATTAAGCCATTTGATCCTTGATTTCTTTTCATTCTTTAACGAGAATTTCTGCCCTTCTTACCGAAAATTGCTTTACTTCTTTCATGAAAAGGTTTACAATATAAATATAAGAGAATTTTCAGCAAGGATTGGAACTCTTAAAACAATCTTCATATTTTATGAGATAGAATTCAAGTTGAAAGCCAGGTTTTTCTTATCCATCGTTTTCAACAGGTTCCAAAACTGCTGAAACTTTCTTAGCATCTTTATGGAGGTAGGCTTATGTTACAAAAATATGAAAATATTCTAGTTGCAATTGACGGTTCCCGTGAAGCAGAATTGGCATTTGAAAAAGGAGTCAATGTTGCGCTTAGAAACAAATCTCGCTTAACCATTGCTCATGTTATTGATACTCGCGCTCTTCAAAGTGTATCAACATTTGATGCTGAAGTATATGAAGAACTGCAGGAAGATGCAAAGAAATTAGTCGCAGGCTATGAAAAGAAAGCTCGTGAGGCTGGTGTTGGTGATGTTGTTACTGTAGTTGAACTGGGAAATCCTAAAACTTTACTAGCAACAGAAATTCCAGATGAACAAAAGGTTGACTTAATCATGGTTGGAGCAACAGGGCTCAATGCTTTCGAGCGTTTATTGGTCGGTTCTTCATCTGAGTATATCCTACGCCATGCTAAAGTTGACTTACTCGTTGTCCGTGATAGCGAAAAAACCTTATAGACATTTTGTTTTAGATATAAAAAAACTGAGATAATCTCAGTTTTTTTCTTTGGAGCCACAATTTTTCTCGTAGGCTTTTATCTGTCTTTCTAATTCTTCTTTAATGGCTGGTTCTGGCGCATATTTTTCTTCCCAATCATCCGGCTTTAAAATTTTATGAGTTACCGGATCAAAATGGGCTTTTCCGTCAGGGAAAATTTTACCCATATTGGCTTGATGGACAATTGTGAAAAGGCGTTCTGGATCTACCCCCATTAAAACAAAGCTTCCATAAGTAAAGTAGAGTGTGTCAATCAAGGCATCTACTTGACCAACTAAAGAAATTTCTGCCGGACTCTTTCCCTTAACCTTAGTAGCAGCCTTATCTAAGGCTTCATGCATATGAACAACAGCTTCTTCAAACTCTTCTTCTGACCTACTTGAAGCACGCAAAAATTCCACTAGTTCCTCTAGTTTAAAGGCTGCCCGGTGTCGAGCTCCCTCAGGCGTCCATGCGATTGGTTCTTCCTGGGTCTTCTTATCCATGACTCCATGAAATTCTTTAACCTTATTAAAATGATGGTCACTACTAGTAAAGACTTTCTCGCTTGCCAAAATCCCAAAATGCTCCAAAGCTTTATGAATCCCATCTTGACTATTGCTAGTCGTTGTATGCTTGGCCACTTCTTTAACCTTACTGGTTCCATTTCCCATTGCAATCGACATGCCTACTCCCGACAACATTTCAAGATCATTGTCTGAATCGCCGAAAGCCATCACTTGGTTAATATCAAAGCCATATTCTTTTCCTACACGCGCAATACCCTGCAACTTTGAGGTATCCCCATTGATGATGTCTGCCGCATAGGGACTAGAACGAGTAAACTTCAAATCTGGGAAATATTCCTCCATAGCCTGAGTTTCTTCAGGTGTAGCCAACATCACCACTTGATAAATGGGCTCTCGCGAAATATCCAACAGATCGTCTTTTTGTTGTGGAAGAGCTTTACTAACAACCCTGTTAAAGCCATGACTAATATAACGTGCAAAACCTTTAGGCACAAAGCGGCTACTCCACTGAGAGAATTTGCTCATGCCAAAGCGCATAATATGACTGCCAACTATATCTGTTTCTGTTCCAAGAGCAATTTCCTTTTTATGCTTTTTGGCATAATCAATGATTTCTCGAAGACTAGACTTATCAATAGGGGTCGCAGAAATAACCTTTTCCTTTGAAAATATATACTGGCCATTATAGGTAACTGCAAAATCCAAATCCAAATCTTTCATGAAAGATTGAACGAAAAAGGGACCTCTTCCTGTGGCCAAACCGACAAAAATACCTTGTTCTTTCAGACTCTGAATAGCCTGCTCTGTTGATTTGAGGACAGTTCGGCTGTCATTGACCAGAGTACCATCAATATCGAAAAAAACAGCTTTTACTTCCATACTTCTTATTCTTTCCTTTTATGATAAAATAAATTATAACACAATTTGGAAAGAAGCTCATCTATGAACAAAAAAATATTGGTATTGCATACTGGTGGCACCATTTCTATGCAGGCTGATGGAACTGGTAAAGTCGTAACAAACGACGAAAATCCTATGAATCATGTTACCGTCCCCTTGGAAGGTATCCAAGTTACGGCTCTCGATTTTTTTAATATCCCTAGCCCCCATATGACACCAGAACATATGCTTCAACTCTATAAAAAAATCAAAACCTCTTCTAAGGATTTTGATGGAGTCGTCATTACCCACGGGACCGATACCCTTGAAGAAACAGCATATTTCCTAGACACTATGGAAATCCCTGACATCCCAGTCGTCCTTACAGGTGCAATGCGTAGTTCAAATGAGCTAGGTAGCGACGGAGTCTATAATTACCTTTCAGCTTTACGTGTAGCTGCTGACCAGAAAGCTCACGGTAAGGGCGTCTTAGTCGTTATGAATGATGAAGTTCACGCTGCCAAATACGTTACCAAGACTCATACCACAAATGTCAGCACCTTCCAAACTCCAACCCACGGTCCCCTTGGACTTATCATGAAACAAGAGGTTCTATATTTTAAAACAGCTGAGCCACGTGTTCGTTTTGACTTAGACAAGATCACCGGCTGTGTCCCTATTATCCCTGCCTACGCTGGCATGAAGACTGAATTACTAGATATGCTTGATTATAGTCAGCTAGATGGTTTGATTATTGAGGCTTTTGGAGCAGGTAACCTGCCTCAGGAAGTCGCTGAAAAATTAACCTTTTTCATTAATCAAGGAATCCCTGTTGCCTTGGTTTCTCGTTGCTTTAACGGTATTGCTGAACCTGTCTATGCCTATCCTGGTGGTGGGGTACAACTTCACGAATCCGGTGTCTATTTCATCAAAGAACTAAATGCACCTAAGGCCCGTCTTAAACTCCTCATTGCTCTCAATGCAGGACTCTCAGGCCAAGAACTAAAAGAGTATATTGAAGGATAAACAAAAAACCAGTCAAGATCAAAAATCTTGGCTGGTTTACTATTTTTCATCAGGATTTTGAAAGGAGGGATAATGAAAAATAGATGTTCTACCTACTTACCGTAAGTAGAAAAAATCTTTTCCGGATCCTTGAAAACTTTTTTATAATCTACGTGAATATTTACTGTCATGATCAATACCTCTTTTCTTTTGATTGACTTTATTATAGGCAGTAAAACTTAAGTCATTCTTATAAAAAACTTTCAAAAAGCTTAATCCAAATAATCTTGCTTATCCAAATGAAGAGCCACTAGATGCCAGTTAGGATCCCTCCGCCAATCTTTATTCTGCACAATTTGGCTAGCTACCTTTCTAGCTTCTTCCAAGATAGGGTAGTCCTCTACGATATCAGCCACTTGAAATTCCGGAATACCGGACTGACGAGTTCCAAAAATCTCTCCTGAACCACGCATTTTTAAATCTTCCTCAGCAAGTACAAAGCCATCTGTTGTCTCCGTCATGATTTTCATACGTTTCTTTCCAGATTCAGTCTTAGGATTCGCGACAAGAATCGCATAGGATTGCTTATCACCACGCCCCACTCGTCCTCGCAATTGATGCAACTGACTGAGACCAAAACGATCGGCATCCATGATGACCATAATCGTTGCATTAGGCACATTAACACCCACTTCAATGACCGTTGTAGACACTAAAATATCTACCTCTTTATTCTTGAAGGCCTGCATAATAGCCTCTTTTTCGTCACTCTTCATCTTACCATGAAGGAGAGAAACTCGGGCATCTCCCCCAAAGTAAGCTTGCAATTCTTCTTCTAAGTCAATAGCATTTTTTAGATCCAAAGCTTCTGATTCCTCAATCAAAGGAGAAATAAAATAAACCTGAGCTCCCTTTACTAATTCTTTTTTTATCCAATCGAGTACGACCTCGAGTTGCTCATGCTTGACCCAACGGGTAATAATGGGCTTTCGTCCCGCTGGCATTTGATCAATAATGGACACATCCATATCCCCAAAAGCCGTAATGGCCAAAGTTCTGGGAATGGGGGTAGCAGTCATCATGAGAACATCAGGATTGTCTCCTTTTTCTCGTAAGATACGACGCTGAGCAACCCCAAAGCGATGCTGTTCATCTACGATAACCAGTCCTAGACGATGGTATTGAACGCCATCTTGGATCAAAGCATGGGTCCCAATTACCATATCTACCTGACCAAGCTCTATAGCCAGCAAAGTCTCTTTACGCTCAGCTGCTTTCATACTACCGGTTAACAAGGCTAGTTTTAAATCAGGAAAGAGCTGACTGAGGCTTTCAAAATGCTGCTCTGCCAAAATTTCAGTAGGCACCATCAAAGCTGACTGATAACCTGCTGTATGTACAGCATACATGGCTAATCCCGCCACTACTGTCTTCCCACTTCCAACATCTCCCTGTAAGAGTCGATTCATGTGGGCTGGCGACTTTAAATCAGACAAAATTTCAGCCAAAGCCCTCTCCTGAGCTCCTGTCAGAGGAAAAGGTAGCTGACTTTTTTTCTCTTGTAGCTGCTCTTCCTGCCAAGCAAGGGCCAGACCATTGCTGACATCCTTCGTCTCCATTTTAAGCACCTGAAGCTGCATTTGGAAATAGAACAATTCTTCGAATTTTACACGACGTAGCGCCTGTTTGTATTCTGCCAAATCTTTTGGGAAATGCATGGCCCTCACTGCTTCTGCTCGAGATAGCAACTGGTAGCGTTCCAACAAGACCTGGGGTAAATTTTCTTCAATCAGTAAGTCCAAGCCTTGGTCAAAAGCTGTTTTAATTAATTTAATCAGGCTTGTCTGGCTAATCCCCTGAGCCACCCGATACACTGGCTGCAAATCGTCTTCGACCTGAGCCAAGAGCTTCATCCCAGTCAAGCTAGCTTTAGCCTTATCCCACTTTCCAAAAACAGCAATATTTGCCCCCACTTCAACCTTATCCGCCAAATAAGGCTGGTTAAAGAAATTAACAGCTAGAATGACTTCCCCTTGCTTGATTGAAAAACGGAGACGATTGCGTTTAAACCCGTAATACTGAACATTTGCTGGTGTCGCAACTATACCAGAAATGACGGCCTTTTCTCCATCCTCTAGATCAAGCACCTGCTTGCTCTGAAAATCTTCATAGCGAAAAGGAAAATACAGTAATAAATCCTGCAAGGTCTCAATACCAAGCTTTGCAAACTTTTCTGCTGATTTCGGTCCTACTCCCGGCAGAACCGATAAAGGTTGGTGTAAATTCATAGTTCCTCTTTCAGTTCTAGCATCAAATGGCTTTCTCTAACTACATATTTCATCAAGGAGACTTAAACTAATTAATTCTTGTAAATTCTTGGTACCCGATCACTAATCAAACAAACTACTTCATAGTTAATCGTTCCTCGTTTCTCAGCAACATCAGTCGCTGAGATACTTTCTGTTCCGCTCTTACCAATGAAAACAACTGGTGTACCTAAAGGATATTTCTCCGGCAAGCGAACTGTAATCTGGTCCATGGATACTCGACCAACTATTGGGCAACGTTGACCATTAATGAGAACGTCAAAACCTTGCATATCCCTAGTCCAGCCATCTGCATAACCCAGTGGAATTGTTCCAATAAATTGTCCTTCATCCGCTGTGTAGGTTGCTCCGTAACCAACATCAGCTCCCGCTTTCACTTCCTTGACATGAACTAATTCTGAAACCAAAGAAAGAGCTGGTTTTATCTCATAAGGCAGTTCCAAAACACTTCCACTAGGATTGAGACCATAAATAATATCTCCCAAACGAACAGCATTCATAACAGTGTCCGCATGCCAAAGAGAAGTAGCTGAGTTACTAGCATGAATAATCGGTGGAAGAGCATCTAATTCCGCTAAGATCCCCTTAAAACAAGCTAACTGCTCTTCAAACTTACTAGCATCTGCCTCATCAGCTGTTGCAAAGTGAGTAAAGATTCCTTCTACCTGAACACCAGCCGACTGGAGACGATTAATGGCCTCTTGAAGAGGCTGGCTATCTCTAAAGCCAATCCGGCCCATACCAGAATCCACTTTCAGGTGAACAACCAAACCTTGCAAAGATAAGCTTGAAGCCTCCAGCAAATCCAGCCATTCTAAGCTAGCCACAGTCAATGTAATCTTGTGCTGAATTGCCAGAGGTACTGCCTCTATGGCTGAGACCCCTAAAATTAAGATTTTTTTATCCAGGCCACCCTCTCTTAATTCCAAAGCTTCGTCAATGTTTGAGACACAAAAACCGTCTACAATATCATCAATATAACTTGAAACAGCTACTGCACCATGCCCGTAGGCATTAGCTTTGACGACAGCCCATTTTTCAACATCTTGAGGCAAATGGGCTTTTAATTGCTCAATATTAAAATGAATTGCTGATAAATCAACAAGTGCTTGACTTGGCCTATGTATACTAGTTTTCATCTCTTTCCTCCAAAATAACGCTAGCCATCACTAGGGTACCTGCATGGCTAATAGATACCCAAACCTTCCCAGAAAAAGGGGTCTTCGTAAATACTGGAGCACCTCTTTCATCATTCAAGACTTCTAAATCTTGAAAACTAAGCTTGCCAATTCCTGTTCCCCAAGCTTTGGAAAAAGCCTCTTTAGCTGACCAGCGACCGGCCAAATATTCTATCTTTCGCTTGCCAGAAAGTTCTTCAAAACGAAGCCATTCTTTCTCTGTCAAGACTTTTTTTGCGAAGCGAGCATTTTTTTCATAGGCCCGCTGAATAGAAGATAACTCCTCTATATCAATTCCATGTCCTATAATCATCTTTGTTCTCAGAATGAGACAAAACTCAGCTGGAAATCCAACTGAGCTTGCTGCATTCCGACCAATTGGCGACATTTTCTTTTGCCAAACGGTCCCTTTCATTTCAATAATAGAGTTATTTTTCTAAATGGCTATAAATTTCTCGAATCAACTGTTCAGTCTTGTCCCATCCCAAGCAAGGATCTGTAATGGATTTTCCAAAGACCTCTGGCTGATCTTGTCGGCCATCTTCCAAATACGATTCAATCATAAAGCCACGAACACTCTGCTCAATCTTTTGATTCCAGTCTCGATTTAAGAGAGTCTCGCGAACAATCCGCACTTGCTCTAAATATTGCTTTCCTGAATTGTCATGGTTCGTATCAACCATGATGAAAGGATTGGACAAACCTAACTTTTCATAACCTGCAATCGCTTCAAGAAGATGTTCATAATGATAATTCGGCTCATTCTTTCCATTAGCATGAATTGCGCCACGAAGGATGGCGTGGGCTAGAGGATTTCCTGAAGTCTCCACTTCCTGAGAGCGATAGAGAAAAGTCTGTTTATTTTGTGCGGCGTAAATGGCATTAAACATCACAGATAAATTACCTGAAGTCGGATTTTTCATTCCTGCAGGAGTAGACAAACCTGAAGCAACAAAACGGTGTTGTTGATCTTCAACCGAACGTGCTCCTACTGCCATATAAGAAACCAAATCGTCTACCAGAGATACATTTTCAGGATAGAGCATTTCATCAGCTGTAGTAAGGCCAGTCTCTGTAATAACTCGGTAGTGCAGATGGCGAACTGCCTTAATACCAGCTATTAAATCTGGAGCTCCTGCTGCATCAGGCTGATGAATCAAGCCTTTATAGCCGTCACCATTTGTACGGGGTTTAGCTGTATAAACCCGCATAACTATAAAGATATGTTTTTTTACTTCTTCCTGAAGGGCAGCCAGACGTTTTGCATATTCTAAGACCGCTTCTTCATTATCAGAGGAGCAAGGACCTATGACCAATAAAATCCGCTTGTCTTCTCCTCTGAGAATAGCAGCCAACTCTTGGTCGCGAACTTGCTTCGTTGCCAAAGCTTTTTCATCAAGCTGAGACAAGGTACGAACTTGCTCTACGTCAACAATAGGACCTTTTGTTGTAAATGTCATTCCAACTCCCCCTCAATCTTTTTTAACGACGGCCGTGGCAATTTTTAAACTTCTTACCTGAGCCACATGGGCATAGTTCATTCCGGCCAACCTTTGCCAAATCAACGTCTGCTGGCAGGTCTGATTCTTGCGCTGAGATATTGCGCGTTGCTGTTGTTACAATATTGTGCTCTGTACGAGGACGCTCTTGCTCATGAATTTGTGCTTTCATCATAAGACGGGTCACATCAAACTCAATCGAACCAATCATATCGTTAAACATTCTGAAACTTTCAGATTGGTATTCAACAACAGGATTATTTTGAGCATAGCCTCGAAGACCTACAGCATTACGAAGCTGATCCAATGCATCGATGTGATCTGTCCACTTGTTATCTACAACACGTAGAATCAACACTTTTTGGAATTCTCGAACAGCTTCTTCATCACGAAGTTTAGCAATTTGATTATTGTAGACTTCCAAAGCACGTTCGTATAAGTTAGCCTTTATTTCCTCATCAGATAAACCTTGAAGGTCACTCAATGAAATCGACTCTTCTGGAACCAAGTTATACTTAGCAAAATACAAAATAGAATCCAATTTCTCTTCTTGAGGAGCTCTGCTATTTCCATCAACAAAACGATCAATAGTCCGTTTGATCATAGCGTGAATCTCTGGAGCCAAATCCCGGTTAGCTGTGATAACATCATGACGTTCAGCGTAGATGATTTCACGCTGTTCACGCATCACATCGTCATACTGAAGGACTTGCTTACGAGTATCATAGTTATTTCCTTCAACCCGTTTTTGAGCCGCTTCAACTTGGCGCGTAAACATCTTAGACTTAATGACAGACTCTTCTTCGCTCAGTTTGAAACGATCTAAGACAGCCTTGATCCTCTCAGAACCAAAACGACGCATCAGCTCATCTTCAAGAGATAGATAGAATTGAGATTCACCTGGATCTCCCTGACGACCAGAACGTCCACGTAACTGATTGTCAATACGACGGCTTTCATGGCGCTCTGTACCAATCACACAGAGACCACCCAATTCGCGAACGCCTTCACCCAACTTAATATCGGTACCACGACCAGCCATATTGGTTGCAATTGTAACAGCACCCCGTTGGCCAGCATTCATAATGATTTGCGCTTCACGATAGTGGTTCTTAGCATTCAATACCTCATGAGGAATTCCTGCTGCAACCAGCTTTTTAGAAAGATAGTCACTGGTTTCAACTGCAACTGTACCGACCAGAACAGGCTGTCCTTTAAGATGGCGTTCTTTCACGTCTTCCACAACTGCCTTAAATTTAGATTCTAAACTAGGGTAAAGTAAATCCTCATGGTCAATACGAGCAATTGGGCGGTTAGTTGGAATTGGGATAACACGGATATTATAAGTTTCGCGGAATTCTTCTTCCTCGGTCTTAGCTGTACCAGTCATTCCAGACAGTTTTTTATACATACGGAAGAGGTTTTGGTAGGTAATAGAAGCAGATGTCTTAGTTTCATCTTGAACCGGAACACCTTCCTTAGCTTCAATAGCCTGGTGAAGTCCGTCAGAATAGCGACGTCCTTCCATGGTACGACCGGTGAACTGGTCAACGATCAGAATTTCTTGTTCTTCGCTAACCACATAATCGATATCCAAAATCATGATATAGTTAGCACGCAAGGCATTATCAATGAAGTGAGTCAATGCCACATTTTCAATATCATAGAGATTATCTAATTTGAAGTAGCTTTCAGCTTTGTCAATTCCAGAGTCAGACAGGCCGATTGTTTTTGATGGCACGTCGATGATATAATCATCCTTGTTAAGACTCTTAACGAAGCTATCCGCCATGTGGTAAAGCTGATTAGTTTCAGATGAAACTGGTCCAGAAACAATCAGAGGGGTTCTAGCTTCATCGATCAGAATGGAATCCACCTCATCAACTAAGGCATAGTTAAGTGGACGCTGAACCATGTTTTCAGCACGAACCACCATGTTATCACGAAGGTAGTCAAAGCCAATTTCTGAGTTCGTTGAGTAGGTGATGTCACAAGCATAGGCCTCTCTCTTCTCAGCTGGAGATTTAGCAGCCAAGTTAATACCAACTGAAAGCCCTAACCAAGAGTACAGTTCACCCATTTCTGTCGCATCACGCTCTGTCAGGTATTCATTGACCGTTACAACGTGAACTCCTTCTCCTGCCAAGGCATTCAAGTAAACAGGCATGGTCGCAGTAAGAGTTTTACCTTCACCTGTACGCATCTCTGGTACGTCACCATGATGGAGAACAATCCCCCCCATAATCTGTACTGGATAAGGATAGAGACCAAGAACACGCTTCGCGCCCTCACGAACAACTGCGAAGGCTTCATAGAGCAAGTCATCTAAACTTTCGCCATTCTGATAACGTTGTTTAAATTCATCTGTTTTAGCCTTTAGCTCCTCATCGGATAAGGCAGCCATCTGGTCACTATAAGCAATGACCTTATTTGCCATTTTCTCTAATTTTCTTAATTCACCTTTATCGTTTTCGATAATTGTTCTTAAAATATTTGCCATTTTTATCCTTACTTTATAATCTTTCTGATTTTAGAATGTTCTTTTCATTATAGCATTTTCTCCTATAACTTTCAAGAAACTTAAGCATTTTTATACCGAAATAAAGCCTTCTCTTTGATTCATTCCCACAATTTAACTCTACTTTTATTTCACGTACCAAAGTAAGCATTCAAGATAAATAATGATAAGTTTTTCCAGTCAGTTATAGCATTTTTTCCTTCCACACCCTCTATCGAATCAACTGTCCTTTTTGTTAGAAAAAAGCCTCTTTCAACCAAGAGGCTTTTTATACGAAATATAGGAGAGCAATGTTTCAAACTGAAACCGATAATGTCTATCCCCGCTACTAAATCAATCTTCAGCTTGCTTGATAACCAATGCCTCAAACTTCATATCTGGCATGCATTCTTTTAAGTCAGACTGGATTCGCTTCAAGGCTTCCAAACGCATCTCAACGGAAGTATTCGCATTCCCTTGAATGATAAAAATTGCATCTTTGGTATCATCATCAAACTTATAGAGGTCACTATCTCGAATATCTAACCAAGCTAAAATCCCTTTGTCGTCGCGATAGACATGGTCTGTTTTAGCTACGTGTTTCTCCTTAGACAAAATTGGCATAAAACTGTCTTCTCTTTGACTAACAGTAAACTCAATCTTTTCTCCAATTTTATTATAATCATGTCCGCCAATAGCTAACAGGGATTGCAAGGCTTCTACATTATAAATATCAATAATCGTATTGATAGTAGGAAGAGACCCGCGATGGCGGATATTTTTAATCAGAGCTGGAACGGTTGGAGGATTTTTCTTGACACTGCGACCTACACGTTGCAGGATATCTTCATAGCCTTGAATAATCGGTGATTGGAGAACCTGATCCAGGTCACAGTTTAGAGCCCACTCTTCTCTTTCTTTTTTCTTTTTTAGAAAGGTTGGAGATAATTCTGCATGCGGATTGACATTTTTAGCAATACCAATGACTACACTTTCAATTCCTAAGTCACATAGGCTTCGATCCAGGATAAATTTCATCGCAGCACCCTCCCTGTCGCTATTTTCTATCTATTCCCCATCATTATACGACTTTCTTAAGTCTGTTTCAAGGCTGAAAAAAATCCCTCTGACTAGTATTTACAATTCTGACAAAAAAGACTGGAGCTTTTTTGCCCCCAGTCTCTCTTTTTATTCTTCTTCACCCTCTGCATCATCGTCAGAAAATTCATCATCTTCTTCATTGATGTCAACATCTTCGTCTAGATCATCCGGAGCAATCTCATTGATTTCAGCATCATAAGCGTCTGCTTCATTCTTCTCATCGTCTGGATTTTCATCGTCATAGTTGAGCGCAGGATCTGCTTCGTATGAATCCTCATCTTCTGGATCATCATCGCTGTAGTCGATGGCATCCTCATCACCATCCATAAAGGCATTAACGCGTTTTTTCTTCCGTGATTTCGGACTATCTTCTTCATCAGTCTCTTCAAGCGCGATAATTTCCTCGTCCACTTCATCAATTGCATACCAAGAACGAAGGCCCCATTTGTTGTCACCAAGCGGAATAAAGCTTCCGTCAACATTTAGCTCAGTATAGAACAATGGTAGAGCTTCTCGGATTTCGCTGTTTGATTTTTCTAAATAAGTTTGGATTTCATTGACAAGGTCATTAAAATACATCTCATGGTCACGACCACGCAATTCTAAAATCGCACGCGCAACTTCAATCATAGAAAGCTCACTTTTTTCCTGTCCAGCAAATACTTCTAATTCCAAGGCTTTTCTCCTTTTTTGTCTTTCCCTACTATTTTACGCTAATTTCCAAAAATAGTCAAAGGGTTACCATTTATATTTTAAGTTAAAATTTTTCAAATTTCTAAAAAAACGAATCTGAGCAAATCAACTACAGTATGAGCTGTTATAGCGCTGTAGAGCCCCTGTTTCCGAAGCAAAAAAGCAAAAGGCAAGCCGAAAACAAGACTAAGAATAACGACACTTCCTATATAAAACTTTTCCAAACCAAAGTGAATCAGAGTATGAGGCAAGGTCAGAATACCATAAACCAGCATATTCTCCATTTTTGAAAAAGTATCTTTTTTAGTCAGGTAAATGATAATAGCAAAGAAAAATAGTCTAAAAGCTACTTCTTCAAATACACCTGCGCGGAGGGCATTTAGAACAGCCTGAACAGGAAAAGAGCCTGGTAGACTCATAGGCTTGTGGGCCAAAACGAGATTGAAGAACCCCAGCACAAATCCTACAAGAAGCCCCGAAACCAAAGCAAGAGCTGCTTGTTTCAGACTATCAAGTTTTAAAATGGTTCTGAATTTTTCCCTTTCCTTCAATAAAAGACTGCTAGCCAGATAAGTCAGGACTGTCAAAGCAGCAAAAATAGGATTCGAAAAGATGGCCAAAAACCCCAGAATAATAGCTGTTATCCAGTCATTTTTTGAAAGTTTGCGGTAGTTCTTAGCAATTACGGTCAGGGCCATACCAGCTAATAAAAGGAGCTAAAAAAGCGCTGCATTATGAAATAAAAGATTGACTATTAGCCAATAGAAAATAAAAAAGAGAAGAAGCAAGCCTAGTTTCAGATAAGATTTTTTACTGCTTTTCATGCTCGACCTCCTTCACGAGTTCTATGGACTAGCGACAGAGCAGGATTTCCTTTTAACTATACTATTATTATAACAGAATCCCCTCTTGTTTTCTAAAAAAAGGAGGCAAGAATCAAATCTTGCCTCTTTCATCTTTATTTCACTTTTGCAGTGCTTGTGATGACTTCAACAGCTTTCTTGATAGTGATATCATGTTTTAACATATCTTCTGAAAGAAGTTGACGAACACGATCTGCTTCCATGTTGTAGTCGTTTGCGAGTGAAGAAATTTCTGCTTCGATTTCTTCAGCGCTTGCTTCAAATCCTTCTGCTTTTGCAATAGCTTCAATCACTAAGTTTGTCTTAGTACGAGCTTCTGCATCAGCTTCGTGCTGTTTGTGAAGGTCTTCTTGAGTAGTACCAGTGATTTGGAAGTACATGTCAGGTGAGATTCCTTGGCGTTGCATGTTGCCGAGGAATTCGTTTACTGAACGATGAACTTCTTCATGAACCATTTCTTCTGGTAAGTCTACGATTTCTGCATTTTCAACCGCAAGATCGATTGCTGCTGACTCAACTGCATCTTTGTATGCAGCTTCTTTTCCTTCAGCTAATTCTTTACGGTATTTTTCTTTCAATTCATCAAGAGTTTCTACCTCTTCGTCGATGTCCTTTGCAAGTTCATCGTCAAGAGCTGGAACTTCTTTTTCTTTTACTTCATGGATTGTAGTTACAAACTTAGCTTCTTTACCTGCAAGATCAGCTGCTTGGTAGTCTTCAGGGAAAGTTACAACCACATCAACTGTTTCGCCAGCTTTGTGACCAACCAATTGATCTTCAAATCCTGGAATAAATTGACCGCTACCAAGTCCAAGAGAGAAATTATCTCCTTTTCCGCCGTCAAATTCAACACCGTCAACTGAACCAACAAAATCAATGACCACTGTATCACCTTCAGCTGCTGGACCTTCTTTTAGGACCAATTCAGCCAAGTTGTTGCGTTCGCGTTCGATACGTGCATCAACGTCTTCGTCTGTTACTTCTTTTGAAACTTCTACAGATACTTCAAGGTCTTTGTAAGCACCTAATTTTACTTCTGGTTTTGTAACAACTTCAGCAGAAATAGTCCAATCTTGACCTTTTTCCATTGAAACGACATCGATTTTTGGTTGTGCTACAACTTCGATACCAGCTTCTTTCACAGCAGCTTCATAAGCATTTGGAAGTAAGTTGTTTAAAGCATCTTGGTAAAGCGCTTCTTCACCAAATTTTTGGTTGAAAACAGGACGTGGAAGATGACCTTTACGGAAACCTGGTACATTGATTGTTTTCTTTACTGAGTTAAACACACGGTCCAATTCTGGTTTGATTTGTTCTTGACTAATAGTGAAAGTCAAAACTCCACGATTTGTTTCTTTTTTTTCAAATGATACAGACATTCTGTCATTTCTCCTTAAAATTTATTGAATACACTCCATTATAGCATATTTAAAAAATTTTTCAAAATTATATAATATTTTTTTACTATTAGTCTTTTCTTATTTTATCTTCGCTATAAGCTGCTCTTGAACCTCCAATCAGCTTAGGACGGCTAGCTAAAGCTGTAACATGAGCATCACCCACTGATTTAAGTTTTGGTCTGATAGGAATCTGAACATGCTTAACATGCATGCCAATAGCAGTATCTCCAATATCTAGACCAGCCTGAGCTACTATAAATTCCACCTCAACAGGATCCTTCATGTACTGGAAAGCTGCCAATTGGCCACTTCCCCCTGCATGAAGAGTGGGGAGAACGTTAACAATTTCTAAACCTTTCTTTTTTGCCAAGCTTCTTTCAACCACTAAAGCCCGATTGAGATGCTCACATCCCTGAACTGCTAGAAAGATCCCCTTCTCTTCCAAGATATCTAGGATTGTTTTGACAATGACCTGACCTACTTCTAAACTGGAATTTCGGCCAATATGACCTCCCATAACCTCACTAGAGGATAGACCCAGAACAAAAATATCACCCTCATCCAAGGACGCTTTCTCTAGAACATCTTGAAGAATCTGACGTGTTTCTGCTCCAATCTTATCTAAGTCCATGTCTCACCTCACTTATTTCACTGTAACCATCTTTTTCAAACTAGCTGGAAAAGCTTTGTAAAGGACGTAACCGACTACCAAACCAAAAGCATTCTGCATAAAATTACCCAACATCCCAGCTAGACCTGCTCCAACACCATTCATGATACTGTCAAAGAGGGCGTAGCCACCAACCATAGAAACTGCGGCCAAAACTAGACCAAGATAGCGACTCTTACCTTCCAGACCAGCAAAGAAGCCCTGCAGGCCGTGGCAAATCAAACTAAAGAACATCCATTGAGGATAGCCAGCAATCATATCAATCAAAAAGCCTGAAAGCCCTCCGACAATAGCTGCTTCCTTGTGTCCAAAGTAGAAGGCCGTAAAATAAATCCCTGCATCCAACAAGGTCAAAAATCCTGTAGGCGTAGGGATTTTCAAAAAATTCCCCAAAACGACAGACAGAGCTGTGATGAAAGCTAAGATAACTAATTTTTTAACTTGATTATTTCTCATATTGAACCACCCCATATTGATCTGAGCGCTGAATCGCTCCGTAAACAAAATCCTTAGAAAATTGAACTGCTGCAAGAGGAGACTTGCCTAAAAGCAACTGGCTGGCAATACTGGAAGCAAATGTACAACCTGCTCCGGTATTGTTGCTAGCTAACACTGGCGATTCCAATACCTTGAAATCTTGGCCGTCATAGTAAACATCCACCGCCCGCTCCTTGCTCAAACGATTGCCACCCTTTATCACCACATGCTTGGCTCCTAAATCATAGAGCTCCTTGGCTGCAGCCTGCATATCTTCCAGACTTTTGATTTCTTTTTGGGTCAATAGCTGAGCTTCTGCCAAATTAGGCGTGATGATGCTGACATAAGGGAAGAACCTGATGAGTTCTTCTCTCAATGCACTAACTTCCAGATCATGATTTTCTTTGCAGACCAGAACAGGATCCAGCACTACTGGTATGTCCGCATGTTGCTTGACAAAATCCAATGCCTGCTCTGCTATTGCTAGATTGGGTAAAAGCCCTATCTTAATAGCAGAAAAAGGAACATCTTTGAGGCTGGCTAGTTGCTGAGTAAAAACCTCTTCCTCAACCGGAAGGACCTCAAATCCTTTGTTTGTCATCGCAGTCAGGCAAGTCACAGCCACAAAACCATGCAAACCATTGACTGTATAGGTAGCTAAATCAGCATGCAGTCCGCCACCGCTAAATATATCATTACCCGATAGGGCTAAAATGAGTTTATCCTTCATAACGAATCTCCTTTAGATAATACCGTTTGAACCTGCTATTGCCCTTCTGCCAAATGGCGGTCTTCTCTTCTGAAATCTACTATTTTTTACGTAAATCGACCAAACAATAGCTTTATAAGGTGCTATGTGTTTATTTTAGCAGGAAAAAAATACCCCAGCAAGGACTAAAAACAGGAACTGTCTGGGGACAGATTTTTGAAAATAGAGTATAACAAACGGAGATGGCTGATGTTAGGAATCACTAATACGCAAGAAAATAACCCATCTGAATCAGACTGTCAGTGACGACACATACAGAGCTAATTCAAATGGGTTATTGATTACATCTTGCTAAAGGTCATTATTTGTAGCTACTCATGTAGGCAATTAAACACTTTTTCTTAGGAACCCCAAATAGAGTTTTCGTCCATAAAGCTGTTGGTGTTCTTGAGTAACTGCGTAAAGACAGCATACTTGAAGTCCTTGGTTGCGCGTTCATCGACACGAGCCTTCTTCAGATCCTTTTCAACAGCTTCTGCAAAGCCAGCTTTCAGCTCTTCATAAGTACTATAGACTTTTCCGTTGACAGTCACTGGCTTAATACCTGAGGTTTGTGCTTTATCCACAACTTTTCTGAAGTAAGCTTTCTTGAAGGCTTCCATGGTTTCAAATTCGCCTTCAGAAATTTGCTTGATGATAAAGTTATCGCTCAAACCAGTCACACCTTGCTCATTGGCTGTCTTACGGTGTTTATTGGAAGCATAGCTTACAAAGCCTTTTTCATAGCCATAGTAACCCCAAATTCTGAAGGTATTATGCTTGAACATCAAGGCACCTGGCGCTCCAGTATTGTTTTGACCGCCACCATAGATACCCGTCATAAAGTCGATTGCAATGTAACTAGAGTCAAAGTCAGCAGGGTTATAAGTTCGATTGTCAACCGCTCGGTTAGAAAGCAAGCCTTGGTCAACCAAGTCATTTACAGATGAAACTGACATGGCCGCTTTCTCCTCTGCTGTCAACTCTCTCACGACATCATATTGAGTCCGAGCATCTACAATCTTAGGCTCAACCTTCTTGAACCATTTAGCCGCAGCTGCATTTCCTTTATCCACAACTGCTTGGCCTTCAAGATAATCCAGAAGCATGAGGGTATCATTATAGCCCTTCATGTAATGGTCAATATCTGCTCGGTTCTTGAAGAGACTTGGCGAGCTATTGAAAATGAGACTACCATCATTTGGACGATCAAAGGCCATATTGAGACCCAGAGCACCCCAGCCTGGCTGACCAGGAACAGGTGATTGGAGCAACCCTTGGGCATAGCCTTCTGGTCCGATACCTTGTCGTCTACCATGTCCGCCAAGGTAAATATAACCGTCATTGACGTGGGTGAGTTCGTGCGTGAAGACGGATACACCGTATTCCGTCAAGAGGTCAAAGGCTTCGAAGTTCACACGGATTGAACCAGCAGCATGGGCACCGTATCCATTTGACTTGTACCAGCCACCAGCTCTGCCGCCAACTAGGTTAAAGAACTCGCGGGATGGAGCATAAGGATTGCCCTTATTATCATTTCCGTTGACATCAATCCAGCCACGTCCTTCCACATCAAAACCATCCCATACAGCCGTTACATTTTGCTTGACCATTCTGGACTTGATATCATCTGAGAGCAGTTTGTACCAAGTGTCTACGTGATTTCGATGCTGGGTCGCTACTTCCTTGATGCGTGCATTAAATCGTTCATCAGACCATGATCGGCGCTTGTCTCTGTTGACAAAGGCCATCGTGCTATAGTTTGACAGAATAGCTAAACGCGTATTCTTCAAGGTTAGCAGCGGAAGAATATAGTTGCTGAAATATTCAGAATTGAGGTTATCGAAGACGCGATACTTAGCAGACTTAATCTCCTCAACTTCTGACTGGCGTTCTTCAAACTGAATAAAGCCTCGGGTTGCATCCTTGAACCAAGAATCCATATCCGCAAAGTCAGTCAGCAGGCGACGGTTGTAATCCAAGTAAGCTACCAAATCACTAGACTTGGACTCAGCCTTCAACTGACGTGCAAACATATTGACATTGTCTGCTCCTTTCAGTTGATTTTCTGTCGAACGTCCAATCTTAATCAAGCGATCCAACAATGGTACTTTTTCACCATAGAAGTCTGGTTTGAAGAGCACTAGCTCCTTGAGGTTGTAGTCGCCAAACTTGAGATCGTAATAACGGTTGAGGTAGGTCAGACCGAGCATGATAGCGGTCTTGTTCTCTTCGATTTTAGTTTTCAAAGCTTCATTAGCTGCTGGATTATCAGCATGGAATCTTGTCCATTCATTGGCTAGAAGCTTACCAAGCATATCCTGCAAGTTGGCTTTCACTTCAGCCAAAGATTCATCTAGGAAGAGGCGCTTCACTTTGTTGACCTTATCATTATCATTAGGCAGACCAACAGAACGATAGACTTCATCGCTGTACAGTTCGAAACTCTTCAAGCTCTCAGTCAGCTGAGCCAGCAAGTCTTCTTTAACAGCCGTTGAGTGATTTGGAGTATAGACTGTACCAAGCTCTGCAATCTGATATTCCGGCAGAGCCGTCTGTTCAAATCGTGCTTGATTTTGAAGATTGAAGATGGTTTTGCTTCCGTCTGCAAAATGGACTAAGATCTTATCTGCATCCGTTCCTCCAGAAACAAACTGGTTACCTTTCAGGGCTTGAACTGCTAAGACTTTCTTAGTCAACAGGTCGCCCGCCTTACCAGCATCCACCAGCTTATTGGCCTCATGAATCAAGAACTCTTGATTGTAGAAAGGCATAAAGCGTTCTAGGTTTTGATAAAGCTGTTCATTTTCTGCCTTGTAACCTGGCTTATCTTGATAAGTACTTGTTCTCAGGATAGCAGCATTTAGCTTCTCAGTTGTTACTTCATTTGCGCTGGTTTCTTCAAGAGCCGTAATCCGATAGCTCTTAACTTTTTGCTCCGCTTCAGCTTCTGTCAAGCGGCGGAACTTGGCATCTTTTCCTATCTTGGTTCCAGAGCTGTGTCCCTGAACACCAAAAAGGTTTTGGAGTTTTTGCCCCATCCAAGCATCGGTAATCTCATTATCTGAGCTAAAGAGCTCTTTTCCGTTCACTACTGTAGCATAGCTGACAGTGTCATTGATGGTTCCATATGGCCAAATGGAAGCTGCGATACCAGCTGCATTTCTTGAGCCCGCATCCTCCAACTTACCTTTGGCAACTGATTGCATCAATCTGCCCCAGTTACCCCAACCTGAACCTGAATAGTCAGTGAAGTTTTGAGCGACCAGCATACCTGCATTTTGTCCACTCTTAACCCAAATATCTGCTTCAACGTAGGCACGTTTCACCAAGGACATGGCGTTGGTTCCTGCGATACCGCCTGTAACAGAGTTTCCACCCTTGGACTTAATACGGCCCTTAAAGGAGACATTTTCAACTCGAGATTGGCCCTCTATATTGTTAACCAGACCAGCTATATGGTCTCTTCCTTCCAAGTAGCCTTGGACATTGACGTTTTCGATTACTCCTTTATTCTTCAAACGAGCAGCAATTGTCGCAATTGTATCGCCCGCTTGCGAATCTGGATAAACCATATTAACTCGCTTAAAGTCAATATCCTTGACCGTTCCGCCAGTAATCGTATCAAATAAAGGATGCGCCAAGTCTAAAATTGCATGACGCTCGCCATTTTGCCCACCAATCAGCTGGCCTTTGAATTCACCTGGCAAGTAAGATTTGCTGTTGGCAGGTTTATCAATCAGTTTGGCACTGATACTGCGACCCAAAATAAAGGTCCCAGAAGGATTTTCCTTGATACCGTCCAAGAGGTCTTGGAAGTCATAGTAGACATTTCCTTCACGCTTCTTGGCTTTTTCCAGATAGAAATCAAAGCTGTTTTGAAGACCAGTTGCGCTTCTTTGCAACAAGTCTGGTAGCTGAGCCTTGATCTTGAAGACAGGCTGGTTATCAACAACCACTTCCTCGATAGAGGTAACCGGCAGGACAGTGTCCTTGAACTGGTCGGATGTAAAGTGCAGGTAATATTGATCCAGATTTGCTGGTTTTTCAGCCAAAGTAGGCATCAATTTTGTCTGGCCATTCTCAACCTTCATCAAGGCGACATTAGTGATGGACTTGAGTTCCACCTTCTTCAGGTCAAGCTGAACTGTCTCTCGAGCTAACTCTTTGCTTTCAGAGCCATTTCCTAAGTCATAAGACAGGGTCGTCTCGATATCATAAGGTGTATAGTAGTCCAAACCACTGAAGCTGGCAGTCAACTGACCGGTCGCCAAGTTTTGCTCTGCTATTAATTGACCATCCTTCTTCAGACGAACATGAGCACTAGTAAAGGCTTGATCCCTGTCCGTCAGCTGGTATTGAATTTGCGCTGATTTCTGCAATTCATCCTTCTTAACCGCTGAAACAGTCAGAGTTGGCGCTGTTTTAAGAGCCAATAAGTCGGCTAAAGCCTGCTTGAGTTGGTTGACACCTGCATCTACTTCATCTTGACTCGACGAAGTTTGATAAACCGACTCAGCCATATTCTTAATTGCTTGCAATTGCTGGTAGGATTGATTGGTGTAAACTGCAGGATCCACAGCCGCTGCTAAAGCTAGCTGCTTACTTAATTCTTCTTTATTAACGCGAGTCTTAGTGCCACGAGTGACCACTGTATCAACTGCTTCATGCAAGGTGCGCTCAGTTGTTTGTGGCTCCGATATCCGCTTGCCATCCAAGACTTCATAGCTGGTTACAATTTCTTTTTGGCCTGGAGTTCCTTCTACAGTTGTCTCTTCATCAAGATACTTGCTATCATCAGTTTTGTGAACAACCTTTGGTTCAATTGTTTCTAGCTTGACCTCTGTATGCAAACTAGGCAGTTCAGCTTGAACTGTTGATTCCCCGTTAACACCACCCGTGTATTCTGGAAGCGCAGGCTCGACTGGGGCCGTATCTCCTGCTGTACCTATCGACTCTGTATAAGCTGGTTTCTCCG
>NZ_LQWV01000012.1:0-428432 GCF_001553855.1 Streptococcus gordonii | reverse complement strand
CTCCGGTTGAACTTCTGGTTCGCCATTTACTGACCCTGTGTATGCTGGAAGCGCAGGCTCGACTGGGGCTGTATCTCCTGCTGTTCCAACCGGTCCGGTATAGGATGGTTTCTCTGGTTGAACTTCTGCTTCGCCATTTACTGACCCTGTGTATGCTGGAAGCGCAGGCTCGACTGGGGCTGTATCTCCTGCTGTTCCAATCGGCTCTGTATAAGCTGGTTTCTCCGGTTGAACTTCTGGTGCTCCCTTACTACTGCTGCTTTTTTCAGATTGATTCGGATTCGTTTTATTTTCTTCTTTTGATGTTTCCTTATTTGGATGTAATCCTTGAGAAGATGGGTTAGGAGTGGAATCAGAGATACTTCCAACCTGACTTGAAATATCTTGATCTTGTTTTTCCTCTTCCATAAGCTCTGTTTGCTTTTCTTGACCCCTAGCATCCCGTCCAGATTTTGAATTTTCTGGTACTGCTAGTTGATCTTTAAGACTAATTTCTTCAGTCTGAGAGGCAGGCGAGGTTCCTGTCAAAGCCCGCAAATCAGAAGCAGTAAAGTAACCGATATAGTCGTATCCTTCAATGGCTAAATCAGCCTCAGAAACACCTGAAGAAATTGGAACTTGACGGTTATAAGAAACCAACTCTTTATTTTCTAGCGCAAAAACTTGAGGCGAAAGCAAAAGGCTCTGTCCGAACGCTCCAATCAAAAGCACTCCCACCAACTTGCCAGCCTTCTTACGAGAAAACACCAAGACAGCCAAAATAGCTGTCCCAGCTAGTATGCCAAGAAGCGGTTGCCCATTATTTCCTGTTTGAGGCAAAACTGTTGGTTTCCCCTGCTTACGATAAATCAGGTAATAATTCTCACCTGATTGCAAATCGGAAGGAAGCTCATGCTTAATCAGTTCCTTCTCCTGCTCAGTTAACTCTTGCTCTTCAACATAAGTGTAATGAGCCTGACCAGTCTTTCCAACTTCATCAGCAGCAACAGCTGGACTAGTCAAAAAGCTCCCAAAAATCAAGGCAGCGATTGCAACGGAGCCTACACCAACAGATAATTTTCTAATTGAAAATTTCTGAATTTTCTCCTGTACTTTTCTAAAATCCTTCACTTCATAACTCCCATTATTTGTTTGGATGTATAAATTTTCTCCCTAAGTCTTCACTTGCCAACTCCCTATCAGCCTTTAAAAGACAGCATTTATACACATAGTATTATCATAATTCTTTTAGATGTTTTTTACAATAGATTTTTCCTTAAAAAGTTATTTTTTTCTTTAAAAACTACAAAAAAATGGAGAAATATTCAGTTTTTTTGTAGGATAGCTAAAAACCGCTCCAAATAGTCATTTAATACCTATTCCATATGGCATTTTAAAGAGACTTCCCAGATAAAAATAAAAATGTATCAGACAAGAATCTTTTAGTCTCTTTTCTAGAAACCTACCCACAATCAAACAAAGCTGAGATACCATTATCTCAGCTTCATTCTTCATATCGAATTTCTTTCAAATAAAGGCCGTTGGGACCGGCGGTTGGTCCGGCCAGATGGCGGTCTTTCTCCGCTAAAATCCTCTGAATCTGCTCCACTGGCATGCGTTTATTACCAATCTTAAGTAGCGTTCCTACCATATTGCGGATCTGCTTGTAGAGAAAGCCATTGCCTGAAAAAGTAAAGACCAAAAAATTACGCTCTGCATCATAGCGGACCTTGGCCTCAGTAATGGTCCGAACCTTGTCTTCCACACTGGTCCCCGAAGCAGTAAAGCCTGTAAAATCATGCGTCCCCTCTAACTGAGTAATCGCTTCTTCTACCAGACTCAACTCCAAAGGATAAGGATAATGGGTGGCATAATAGCGCATCATAGGATTTTTAGGCCGGCCGATGTCCACCAAAAATTCATAGGTCTTGCTGTGTTTATTGTAGCGAGAGTGAAAATCATCCGATACCTGCTCCACACTGATAAAATCAATATCTTCTGGTGTCTGCGTATCCAAGGCAAAACGTAATTTTTCTTCATCCCGCTCTTCCGGTAAATCAAAATGCAGGACTTGGCCAAGGGCATGAACACCGCTGTCTGTCCGACCTGCACCATGAATGACCACAGGCTGGCCTTTATTGATACGGGTCAGGGTCTTTTCAATTTCTTCTTGGACGCTTCTAGCATGAGGTTGTCTTTGGAACCCAGCAAAGTCATGCCCGTCATAGGAAATAATCGCTTTATATCTTGTCATAGACCTATTGTAGCAGGAAAAGACAGGAGTAGCAAGATAATTCTCGTTATGACAATATCACTTAAAAAATGATATACTAATTCTAAAAAGGAGGGAAGAATGTTAGCAGATATCAGCTTTCAAGAAGAACATAGACGTTTCAGATACAAAGCCGCAGCACTTATCATAGAAGAAGGAGCCGTGGCTTTCATGACCAACCCTGACGAAAGCTACTTCTATCCGCTTGGAGGTGCTGTTCAGTTGGGAGAGTCCTCCCAGGAAGCCGTCAAAAGGGAAATCCAAGAAGAAACTGGTCAAGAATACGAGATTGATCGGTTAGTATTTATCCATGAAAACTTCTTCCAGCAGGAAACAGGACGATTGGCAGGACTAGACTGTCATGAAATTTGCTTTTATTACTTGATGAAACCAAAAGGACAGCAATTCCCTAGTCTTTCAGAAAATGAAACTGTCGAATGGATCCCTTTGGAAGAACTCCAACACCAAACAGCCTATCCTAATTTTCTACCTGAACTGCTCCCTCATATCCATCAAGGAATTCAACACATCATAACTGGAAAACCAGGCGAGTGAAGAAAAAGAACCTAAGCTAGCACCCCCTTAGAGGGCCTATTCCCCATAATGCCATAAACAAAAAGACGAGGCCAAACTATTTTCTTTGACCTCGTCTTTATTCTTGTCCAAATAACTATTTAAGCCTAGGTTTACACTCGATTTTTAGAACGATAATAAATCATCCTTTCCTTTTCTTGCGTCCACCCAAACCGATCATAGCTAAAGCTGTTCCCAGAAGAGTTATAGGCCAAGCTGAAGTTGTTCCAGTTTGCGGAAGTTTATTGTCCTTAGCCACTGCTTGGGCAGATGGTTGAGATAATTTTTGTTCAGCTATTGGCTGCTTAGTTTGAGTCGGTTTTAGACCCTCTTCTTGCTTACTTACTTGGCTAATAGGTGATGATCCCTTAACAGAAGGAGTAACCAACGGGGCTGGTTGAACCTGACTTTCACCCATTTTTGCTGAATCTACTTCTTTTGTCCCAATTTCCACAATTTCAGCTACTGCATCCTTAGAAACGAAACTTTCCACAAGCTTGCTACTACCGTCCTGGGCAGATATTTCAACTAAATTTGTTTTTTCACCTTTGATACCCACTTGCAAAATCTTGCGTTGCCCTTTTTCAAGGTTTGGATTTGCTACTTCTTTTGTCTCAAAGGCAATCTCTTCTGTTTGAATATCAAGATATGGTTTATATTCCACAAGAGCGCGAACTTCTTCCTCATCAGCACTGCCATTGTAGGTGATTGGCTTGAGATTTTCGCGAGCAACTTTTAGTTTAGCTGCTAGTTTGTCTACCTCTTCTTGCTTCATCCGGCTTAATTCCCAATCAATCTCATCTTGAGCTGCTTTTAGAGCTGCAACAGATTCTGGTGTATAGATGGTTAAATCGGTTGGGATTTTAGCAATTTCTTCCCGAATAGGGCCATAATTAGCCTTGAAATAGTCTTTATTATGATCAGCAAAAGCAGTCATTAATCGGAAGATCTCTTCTTCTTTGTATTCAGCTTGCGGTCTATCAGCCCAGATGGCAATCATGCTACCGACTGTTGGAAGATCTACTTCTGGGTACTTGGTAGAAGCTAGTTGATTAAATGGTGTCTTTTCAGTATTATCAAGTGCTTTCTGTAAGAAACCACCGCCATCTTCTGGCTTTTGCCCCAAAATGTAGTACCAATCCCCATTGGTATTGAGGAATTTGTAGCCCTTACTTGCTAAATACTGTGGTGATGCCAGGTTATAGCCCCACCAGCCTTTAGACCAATAGGAGATTAAGACATCCTTATCAAACTCAACATCGTCTTTGTCTTCGTAGTAGAAGCCATCGTTGAAGGCCATTGGTTGCAAACCTCTCTCTTTTGCCATAGCAGCTAGAGAATTAGCATATTCTGCGAACTTACCATAGAGGTTGTAGTATTTCAGATAATACCAACCCTGAGCATTGGTTGCATCATTGGCATATTCATCCGTTCCATAGTTGAAAATTTTGGTTTTGCCTGCAAAGTAATCCATATATTTGCCAATCAATGCTTTGGTAAAGGACTTGGCTTCTTCATTTTCCAAATCAAGGGTTGTTTTGGATAGTGTATCAAAATAAGCCTGAGGATTTTGAATACCTAGTTTTTCCATAGCGACCAAAAGGGCATCCATATGGCCTGGGCTATTGAGTGCTGGAATAAGACCTATACCCTTTCCTTTGGCATAAGCAATCAGCTCATCCATCTCTTTTTGGCTGAGGGCATTTCCATTTGGATCATCATAGTAAGCCTTGGTACCAGCCAAGATTGCTTCTTTCACTTCATCACTTGTGTAGGTTTTACCGTTGGCTTCAACGGTCATGTCATCCAACATGAAGCGCATACCGTCATTTCCAACTAGCAGATGCAAATCTGAATATCCCAATTCACTAGCCTTGTCAACGATTCTCTTTAGCTGATCCAATGAGAAATATTTCCGACCAGCGTCAATAGAAATCACCTTGCTCTTAGCTAATTTTTCTCGTTCAGCTTGAGCATCTAGTACCTTTTGATAATCAGGGGTTGGCTGGAGATGCTCACGAGCTTCTTTTAAGCGAGCAACCGCAAGATCAATCTCTTCTTGTTTGCTCCGACTAAGATGGCTGTCTAATTCTTTCACAGCTTTTTCTGCTTCCTTAAGCCGAGCGATACTTTCCGGTGTATATTTAGAAGCCAGGTCACTTGGGACTGCCGCTAATTCTTTTTCTACATCTTGATAATTGGCAGCAAAATACTCAGCATTTTGGTCGGCAAAGCGACGCATCAACTTGTAAAGCCGAGATGGGGAAAAACGCGCTGAAGGCTCATCTGCCCATGCAGCCACCATACCACCAATAATTGGAATATCTGCTCCCTCAGACTTAGGAACACTGGTAATCGGTGTAGAAGCAATTCCCTTCAATCCTTGGTCCAGATTATACCAACCTTGCCCTTCTGCATTCCGACCTAGAACATAATACCAAGCATCATTGGTATTTAGAATCTTATGCCCTTTTTCAGACAAAAGTTTGGAAGAAGCAACATCATAGCCTCCCCAGCCACCAGTCCAATAAGACACAATAATATCCTTATCAAATTCACCAAAACTCTGATCAGAATTATAGTAAATACCATCATTGAAAGCCATTGGTTTCAAGCCATTTCGCTTAACAATTTTAGCTAGATCGTTGGCATAAGCAATGAATTTTTCATACCCCTTTTCTGGGTAACCTTCTCCTGGATAATACTTGTCTGCTTGTAGAACCTGCCAGCCTTTAGCATTGGTCGCATCATTAGCATATTCATCTAAACCTATATTGAAAATATCCGTTTTACCGGCAAAATATGCAGCATATTTCTCAATCAAGGCTTTTGTGAAATCAACAGCAGGCTGATTATTTAAATCAACTGTTCGAGCAGATTCCTTGCCAAAGTAGTCAAAATTAGGTTTTTCAATTCCCAGCTCCTTCATGGCATTCAGGATCGCATCCATATGCCCTGGGCTATTGATTGTCGGCACAAGACCGATTCCTTGTTGTTTAGCATAGTCAATCAAGTCCGTCATTTCAGCTTGTGTTAAGTGATTGCCATTTGGATCATTATAATAATCGTTGGTCCCTTTTTCAATAGCTTTTTTAACATCTTCACTAGAATAGGTCTTACCGCCTACAGTTAACGACATATCATCCAATTGGAAACGCAGCCCATCATTTCCTAACAGTAAATGCATATCTGTAAAACCATAACGCTTAGCCTTGTCTACAATTTCTTTCAATTGTTCTGGGCTAAAATATTTACGACCTGCATCAACTGAAATCATTTTGCGCATGGCAAGTTTTTCATCAACACGGTCTGACTCTTGACCCTTTGGTGCATCAGTAGGTAAGCCTGCTTTCTCCTCAGAATCATTTCTTTTTTCTGCTTCTCCAGTAGCATCTTTTTCAGGGGTCTTATCTTGCTTAGGAATATCTGTATTAGATTCTGCTGGAGCAGAAGTTGATGGAGTTGCTTCACTATTGTTTACAGGATTTGCTCCGGACGTTTCCTCTGCTGTAGACTTATCTTGTGCGGGACTAGAGGTTGCCACTTCTTCTGCAGCTTTGGGTTCAGTAGAATCTGCTGGAGCGACAACATTTGACTGCGTAGTTGGAAGCTCTTCTGCCGAAACAACCTGTCCAGCCATAGTGATTCCAATTAGAACAGAAGCCGCTCCAACTGAAAATTTACGAATAGAAAAACGCTGTTCTCTATGAAAGACCATCATAAAATCTCCTTTTTGATAAATAGAAAAACCGATAATGTAAACGGTTTCTTTTTCTTCATTATAGGCTATTACCCCCTGTTCTGCAATGAGCCCTCTACAAGATTCTATAATTTATTGATAAAGAGATTTAATTCAGATACCTATATTTTAAAGCAACGTTTCAAAAGATCTCAAATCCCAAAAAAGAGAGAGTGAACTATAACTTCAGTCCACTCTCTTCCTTTCTTTTATTCCCCATCAAAAGCATCTTTAATATGGTCAAAGAAGCCTTTTTTCTTAGGATTTACACTGATATTCCCTGCAGCCGCAAAGTCCTTGAGCGCTGCTTTTTGCTTATCATTCAGTCCTGTTGGAGTCACAACGTTAACAGTCACATACTGATCACCCATGCTTCCACCACGAAGACTAGGAGCTCCCTTGCCACGCAAGCGGAATCGTTTGCCAGTCTGAGTTCCTTCTGGGATATTGAGCTCAACATCCCCATGAACGGTTGGAACATCCACACTGTCTCCAAGTGCGGCCTGAACAAAGTTTAGATTGAGCTTGTAGTATATAGTAGATCCATCTCGCTCAAATTTATCACTTGGTTCGACATTGACGACTACATACAAGTCTCCATAAGGGCCACCATTGAAACCTGCTTCCCCTTGCCCTGCTAGGCGAACTTGCTGACCAGTTTCCACACCTGCTGGGATTTTAACATGGACACTGTGGGCTTGTTTTTCATGTCCTGTTCCATGACAGGTCGTACAAGGCTCCTTAATTTCTTTTCCGCGTCCATGACAGACATCACAGGTCACTTGACGACGCATCATGCCCAGAGGAGTTTGCGTATCTACATTGATGACACCTGAGCCATGACAGCGTCCACAAGTCACTGGACTTGTCCCTGGCTTAGCACCTGATCCGCTACACGTACGACAAGACGCCTCCCGGTTGTACTTAATTTCCTTTTCAGTACCAAAAATAGCCTCTTCAAACTTGAGATTTACACGATATTGAAGATCGTCACCCTGACGAGGAGCATTTGGATTTCGCGAAGCACCGCCACCAAAAAAACTTGAGAAGATATCTTCAAATCCACCAAAGCCAGATCCGTCAAAGCCACCAAAGCCGCCTGCGCCACCGCCAAAACCACCATTGGCTCCAGCAGCACCATACTGATCATAGGCTGCCCTTTTCTGCTCGTCACTTAAAGTCTCATAAGCTTCTTGGACCTCTTTGTACTTATCTTCTGCCCCAGGATCTTTATTAATATCTGGGTGATATTTTTTTGATAATTTCCGATAGGCTCTCTTGATTTCATCCTGTGAAGCATTCTTTGAGACACCTAGACGGTCATAATATTCCGTATTGTTCATATAAGATACCAAGACCGTAAAATTCGACTGAAAAATAGGAAATCAGGCGACGGAGCGATGCTCCTAGACAGATTTCTCTTTTTTCTGAGAATTTAGGTCGGGTTCAGTTCCTTTCTTTCATATTGAGTCAGAATTTTTAGAACCCGTGTTCAATTACGAACACTCTTGTTCCTTTCTATAAATTTTAAGAGATTTCTTAGAAGTTGTTTTTTATGCTCTGCTTCACTTCATCAAACTCTTTGTCCGATAGAGTAAAAACCAAATCCTCTTCTGAATATTCATTCTGTTCTTTAAAATAGTTGTCAGTATTTTCTGCCAAACCTAGACCAAGAATTACTTTTCTTGCAAACTCTTGATGTGCAAAGCCGACAGCAGTAATGATATTTTTATCTTGCAGGACAGCTTTAGCTTTGAAATTTTCCCGTGGAAGAAATTCAAAATAGTCAAAGAAGTTTTGCCAAATCCCACCCGTAAATTTCGTGTCCTTCAATAAGCCTGCTTTCGCCAATAAAATGGGAGCTGATGAAATAGCTGCAATCAAAATCTCTTGCTGATACAAACTTCTTAGGAAAGAAATCAATTTTTCATCGTGCAAAGCAGGGGCAATATTTATCATCCCTGGCAAAATGACACAAGAATAGTCTTCGATAACTACTTCATCCAGTGTTCTAGTAGGTTGACAGGCTAATCCATCTTCCGATGTTATAATGCCTCTATCTGAACCAACATAATCGATTTCAATACCAAAAGATAGAGCTAAAGTACTGGTCAGGCAAACTACTTCATAAAGTGAAAAATTAGGATAAATGATACAAAGCACTTTTTTCATAAGCATCACCCTCTATCTTACCGAAAAACAGAGGCTGGGTTGCAACCTCTGGATTTCTTTTTATACTTATGACATCAGACCGAGGCTAAGACAAAGACCTATCCGCCTCATCTAATTTTCAAAACGACTTTTGACGCGGTAGCTGATTGGATTTTAGGTTCGTCTTTCAGACTCCCAAAAATCCTAATCATCCTCGCGGGGGTTCGACTACGAACTAAAAACTTTCAATTTTTAGTTCTGTCTTACCGCCTATTTCTCCGTAAACTCTCCGTCTACGACGTCATCGCCTGCGTTTCCTGTTGCTTGTGCGCCTTCTGCTCCTGCTTGAGCTTGTTGAGCTGCTGCGGCTTGTTCGTAGAGTTTAACAGCAAGTCCTTGAGCTTTTTCGTTCAAAGCTTCGAGTTTTGCTTTCATTTCGTCCAAGTTGTTGTCTTCTTGAGCTTTCTTAAGGTCATCAAGGGCAGTTTGAGCAGCGTCACGTTCTGCGTCGAAGCCTTTACCTTCAGTTTCCTTGATAGTCTTTTCAGTCGCAAAGATAGCTTGGTCAACTTCGTTACGAAGATCAACTTCTTCTTTACGTTTCTTATCTGCTTCAGCGTTTGCTTCTGCATCTTTCATCATGCGGTCGATTTCTTCATCAGTCAAACCTGAGTTAGATTGGATGACAATTGTTTGTTCTTTTTGAGTTCCAAGGTCTTTAGCCTTAACAGACACGATACCGTTCTTGTCGATATCAAATGTTACTTCGATTTGAGGAATTCCACGAGGTGCAGCTGGGATATCTGTCAATTGGAAACGTCCAAGTGTCTTGTTATCCGCTGCCATTGGGCGTTCACCTTGAAGAACGTGGATATCAACGGCCGGTTGGTTGTCTGCTGCTGTAGAGAAGACTTGTGATTTAGAAGTTGGAATAGTAGTGTTGCGGTCGATGAGTTTTGTGAATACGCCACCCATTGTTTCGATACCAAGTGACAATGGAGTCACGTCAAGAAGAACAACGTCTTTGACATCACCAGTGATGACACCACCTTGGATAGCCGCACCCATGGCAACTACTTCATCAGGGTTAACTGATTTGTTTGGTTCTTTACCAGTCTCAGCTTTAACAGCTTCTACAACAGCTGGGATACGAGTTGAACCACCAACAAGGATGACTTCGTCGATTTCTGACAAGCTCAAGCCTGCATCAGAAAGGGCTTGACGAACTGGAGTTTTTGTACGTTCTACAAGATCACGAGTCAAATCATCAAATTTGGCACGAGTCAGAGTCATTTCCAAGTGAAGAGGTCCTGCAGCTCCTGCTGTGATGAATGGCAAGCTGATTTGAGTTGAAGTCACACCTGAAAGGTCTTTCTTAGCTTTTTCAGCAGCATCTTTCAAACGTTGAAGAGCCATCTTGTCAGTAGACAAGTCAATACCATTTTCCTTCTTAAATTCTGCAACCATGTGGTCGATAATCTTTTGGTCAAAGTCGTCACCACCAAGTTTGTTGTCTCCTGCAGTTGCCAATACATCGAAGACACCGTCACCCAATTCAAGAATAGATACGTCAAATGTACCACCACCAAGGTCAAATACCAAGATTTTTTCTTCTTTGTCAGTCTTGTCCAAACCGTAAGCAAGGGCTGCTGCTGTTGGTTCGTTAACGATACGTTCTACTTCAAGACCAGCGATTTTACCAGCGTCTTTAGTCGCTTGACGTTGCGCATCGTTAAAGTAAGCTGGAACTGTGATGACTGCTTTAGTTACTTTTTCACCAAGATATTCTTCAGCGTAGCCCTTCAAGTATTGAAGAATCATCGCTGAAATTTCTTGTGGAGTGTATTCTTTGCCGTTTGCAGAAACTTTTTCAGAAGTCCCCATCTTAGATTTGATAGAGATAACAGTATCTGGGTTTGTTACTGCTTGACGTTTTGCAGCATCACCAACGATGATTTCGCCATTTTTGAATGACACTACTGATGGAGTTGTGCGGTTTCCTTCTGGGTTTGCGATGATTTTGCTTTCAGTTCCTTCAAGAACTGCAACTGCTGAGTTTGTTGTACCTAAGTCAATACCGATAATTTTAGACATGTGTTTTTCTCCTTAAGTTTTATATTCTATTTTTGATTTTTCTTAATATTCCCCTTAAGTGGTGGGGACGTGAGCAACTCCCTCCGGGATTTCATCACTTATTTTTGAGCCTATTGTCTCAAAAATCCCCTGTTTCAGTAGCACGAGCTACTGAAACTTTCACCACGGTGGGAAATATCTTCCTTGCAAGCCTCAAGCTTGCCTCTTATCTTTCTTCATAGTTTATTGTCATTTCGGACAAGTTTTTTATTATGTAAGGTTACGACATGAGAAGTCGAAATGATACGCAGTAGCTGATTGGCAGCTCACTTTGCAACGTTCGTGACAAGCCTAATCACCCTTGCAGGGGTGCGTCAACGAAATCACAGATTTCTGACTTACCTCCTAATCGAACTCGCCCTAAGCTCTGGGTAAAAAAGATAGATTTCCTTGTGTTCATCGAACACTTCGTCAATCTCCTATTTTTACTGTGAGCTTTTTCGGGCTCTATATCTTAGTTGTATACTACTACCATAGCCGGTCTTAGGATGCGGTCATGGAGTTTGTAGCCTTTTTGGAAGACTTGTGCGATGGTATCTGCTGGATGTTCGTCGTCAGCTGGAACAGTTTGAATGGCCATGTGATAGTTATGGTCAAATTCTCCATCGGCCGGAATTTCTTCGATGCCCTCTTCTTTGAGAGCATGAACCAAGCTTTCCTGCACCATTTCCAATCCTTTTTTGACATCATCTGTCAATCCTTCAACAGCAAGAGCACGCTCAAGGTTGTCCAAAGAAGGTAGAATCGCTTTTGCTAGATCTTGACTACGATAGCGTTGCAAGAGCTGACGCTCTTCATTGGCACGGCGTTGGATGTTTTGCATTTCTGCATGGGCACGGAGATATTTATTTTCAAAATCATCTGCCCGCTCATTTGCTAGTTCTAATTCTGATTTTTCGGGGCTTGCAGATTCAGCTTGCTCAGCTGTTTCTACTGCTTCCTCTTTTACTTCTACATCTTCTGGATGTTCTTCATGTTTATGTTTTGCCACAAGGCACCTCCTTTTTAGGAATGATTATACTGTAATTAGTGGACTTCATAGTGGTTACTACTGAGGTAGCGATAGAAGTCCGTCAGTTTCATAGTCAAAACACGATTAATCACATTAACCTGACTGACTACTCGTTGATAGTCGAGATTGACTGGTCCGATGACTGCTAAAATTCCAAATCCTCTGTAAGGAATCAAAAATTTGCTAGAAATAATGGTCAAATCAGACAAACAACTTTCTCGGCTATCTGCCACGCGCACACTTTGCATCTGATCCTCGGCTAGACTATCTCTAATCTCAAAGGCCACCTTCTGTGAATCATCAAAGAATTGATAGGCCTTCAAGTCTGAAAAATTCAACAAAGCAACTTTACCAGATACAATAACATTCTCTTTAAAAATATCACCGAAGATATGCTCAAACAGATGAATGACATTATCTGTCGTAGTGAAATAGCGCTGGATAATCTGGGGAATTTCAGTCCGAATCTTGTAGTGAATATCCAAGACTGTCTGTCCCAAAAAACGCTCCTGCACCAAGGCTTTAAGCCTATCCAAGTCTTCTCTTAGGAAGTTACGCGGAATCATAAACTGACTGGTGATAGTATTGGACTCATCTAGAGTAAAAACTGCTAGAGCCGTATGCTGACTCAGCACTACAATATCAAAAGCTGTTAATCTCTGTCGGCTTGGTTCCACATCCAAGGCAACAACTGTGCAACCACTCAGCTTAGCTAGAAGGTCCGCTGCCTGTTGAAGAATGTCCTCTAAATTGAAAAATTCATAATCAAAAGCTTTGATAACTTCATAGAGTTCATTTTCAGCGAGACGATCAAAGGATAGCGAATGCTTGACGAAGTACTGAAAACCAGCAACACTGGGTTTACGGCCACTAGATGTATGAGCCTTTTCCAGAAGTCCCTGTTTTTCCAGAGCAGCCATATCATTTCGGATAGTAGCACTACTCGAATTGATAGAATCCTGTAAAGCTTTGGACCCTACTGGCTCGTGAGTCTTGGTAAAGATATCAATAATCAAATTCAAAATCTCATTTTGACGCTCCGTTACCACGGTACCACCTCCATTCAAGATCCCTTCTTTGTTAGCACTCGATAACCTCGAGTGCTAACTCATGATTCTATTATACACTCTTCCGAAACAATGTCAAGATAAAAACTCAAAAAATTAGCACTCTTTTTACAAGAGTGCTAAAAATCAGTCTAAAGACCTAGTTTAATCATCCAAGGATTTCATGTGACTCATTAAGTAGAAGGAAAGTCCTGCAAAAAGAAGTAGCCAGAGAACGAGAGCAAAAAGTTCTCCACTCCAAAATTGGAAGTTAGACCAATCTTTCATAAAAATAGTAAAGAGGCCCAAAAAGCTATAACGCAGAACCTTAAATAAATCCTCATTCATATTTGAAAACATAGGAATAAAAGCTACCAAGAGCATAGCCGGAACACTAAGGGATTGAGCCATGACTTGATTTTTACAAAACAGACCAACCATTAAGAAGAAGAAAATTAAGACTAGCAAGGTTAACAAGAGAACCAAACCATAGCTGAATACCTGATTAGAAAGCTTGGCTCCTATCAAAATCGGGGTAACGACGATATAAAAAATCCCAATAATCGCCGGCCAGATTAAAGCGGAGAGAATGTATTGACCCGCTGTCACACCTACCAAACGCAAACTTTGCAAATTATGTTTTTCTCTCTCCTCAGCCAGAATGATGATAATAGGCGTCCCAACAGACATGGCTAAAGAGAAGGGCAAAGAAATATTCATTAACAAGGTAGCTAGTCTGTCTGCTCCCAGTTCTTGACCCGCTCCATTCAGTGAAAAAATAAATTTATAAAGAAAAACGAAGAAAACTGGCATGAGAACTTGTAATAGAATACTTTTATTTGCTAATGTCACTTGACCTCTCAGCCAAATCATCCCTTTTAACTTATTAGACATTTAAGGTACCTCCTGTCAAAGTGATGAAAACATCTTCTAAAGTTGGTTCGCAAGAATGAATACTGATAACAGTTGACAGATCCAAGCCTCCTTGCAATTCCTCAAAGGCCACCGTCTTCGTTGTCAAATCTACATATTCTAAACGAACTTTCTTATCTGTATTGTACTTTTGGATAATCTCATGCGGACTGCCTACTTCGACCAACTTACCCTTATGCAATAAAGCCAAACGATCGCACAAAAGTGTAGCTTCCTGCATATCATGAGTTGTCAGAAAAATAGTTGTTCCCTGAGCTTTTAGTTCCAGTAGCAAGTCATGGATTGTTCGGGAAGTTGACGGATCCAAACCACTGGTCGGCTCATCCAAAAAGAGCAATTTGGGCTGATTAATCAAGGCACGGACCAATAGCATCCGTTGCTTCATACCGGTAGATAGTTTTTCCGCTACCTTGTTGCGACTATCATAGAGCCCCACTTTTTGAAGAAGCTCATCGACTTTCTTCATATCCACACCAAAGATCATAGCATAGGCCTTAAGATTGTTGTAAAGCGACATTTTTTCATAAAAGCCACTCGTATCACTGACAATCCCTATCTGCTCCAGGACTTCTACCTTTAAATCCTCAACCGTTTCAGACAGCACATGAGCTGTTCCAGCATCTGCCTTGAGCTGCCCAGTCAAGATATTAATGGTCGTTGTTTTTCCTGATCCAGATGGTCCTAGGAAGCCAAAAATTTCTCCTTCTTGAATGGAAAAATCAATTCCTGCCAAGGCTTCTTGTTCTTTGAACTTCTTTTTCAAGCCTTGAACTTCAATAATCGGTTTTTTCATCATTATCCTCACTTTCATAAAAAACAGTTGATAAGGGGCTCATCAGCTCTTGAGCTCCTGCTTCATTCTCCAGAAACTCAAGCCGATATGAACCAGTTGACCAAATAAAATAAATAACAATACTGTATCTATTAATAAGATACATTTTACTAGCCAATCTACATCTGAACCTTTTTGAGCTACACTTAAAACTAAATAAGTAGCAAAAAACAAAGCTACAAGGGCTGGCAAAAACCGCCATATAAGCAAACGCTTAACCATTTCTAGCTTAGACCAGGCATCATTATAGATCTCAAGGTCACTTTCCGCATCAAGCTGAGAAGCTGGCTTGCGGAAATAGGAAAATTGATTAAAATTTGTAATATGCTCCCAACCACAATCTTTGAATAGTTGATAATAGGAGTCTCGCTCCGCCTTCTTTATAGGACGAAAATCTAATTGATAAGCCATTTCCTGAGGTGAAGTTTTTTCAAAAGTATAACGAACTGCAATTATAAAAGGGGAATAGTTTACTTTTTTCAACTTCCAGCCCTGGCCATGCATCTTTTTAAAATAGGACGCTTCTCTATCGTAGTCTGCAATGGTAAAGATCCTGTAGACGACTTTCTTTCCCATCAAACATCCTCCTTACTATTCCGGTAAAGGCGTTCAATCCGCTGAATTTCCAAGTTCAAAATCTTCTGCCCAAGATCTGTAATCTGGTAGAGTTTCCTCTTTTCTTCCTCGCGAACAAAGGCAATCAGACCATCCTTTTCCATTTTGGACAAGGTTCCATACATGGTTCCGGGACTGATAGATAGTTGCCCATCTGTCAATTCCTTGACTTTTTGAGTAATACTGTAGCCATGCCTTTCTTTCTGGAGACAAAAGAGGATATAGAATCCTGTCTCTGTCATCGGTACATAGACTCGCCTGAGTTTTTCTGTCAATCCACTCATCTTTGCTTCTCCCTTTTACTTCGATATATCGAATCTTGATATATTCATTATATCGCAGTCCGATATAGTTGTCAAGAGTTTATATAGGAATCTTGCTTAAATTATTCTTTTAGCTCAAATAGATCCTCTATCTTCAAATCAAAGACTCGTGCAATTTTTAGAGCCATTTCAAGAGAAGGATTGTAACGATTATTTTCTAGATGCAAAATCGTCTCTCGCCTAACACCGATACGCTCTGCCAACTCTTGCTGGGTCATGCCATGAGATTCTCGAGTCGACTTCAAACTTGTAATAAGATTGCTTACTTTCCCCATCATGCCCCTCTACTTTCCAAATACATGAATACAAAATTGAAAAGTAAGACCAGCACCCCTGCTACTATAAAAAAGATACCTCCTGGAATATACAGACCCTTCACGATCATTAACAGCAAAGCTAAAGTTAACAGAAAGATGATACTGCTAGCAAATGCTGTCATGGCAGCATTAGATAGATTTGCATAAAAACGCTCATCTGCTTCTTCATCTGCTTTTCTTAAGATAAAGTAACCAAGAAAAACCAGCTGCACTAGAAGACCTATCCCCATCACGATTTCTTTTAAAAGACCAGCAGGTGGCGTACTGAGCCAGATGCCTAGTGTATAGATAGACGAGGCAGATAAAACGAGGATACCATTTAATTTTTCTTTAATAGAGAAAATCTTCCTCTCCCTAACTTCATTTTGTTTGCTTTTTAAAGCACCCCAAGTAGCAAAAAACAGACCAATCCCTGTCCCACAAATCAATATCAACTTTTCCAGCAAGCTAAATCGAACAAGCCCAGATAAAACCGCCCAATCTCCGCATAAGACCAGAATCCACAAAGGTAGTAACACGACTAACTTTTGACCTTTTTTCATGACAAAACCTCCTGTAGTGTTATAAATATATCACACTTTATGTTATAAATATATCACATTGGTCACAATAATGCAAATTTCTCGATAAAAAAAGTCAGGAACACCTGACTTACTTGATTTATTTTTCTGCTGCCTTTAGTAATGCGATGTACTCTTCCAGAACTAGATTGTGCTTTTGCATATATTGGGCGTTCTCTACACCGACATAGCGGTAATGCCAGTGTTCAAAATCCACTCCAGTAATATTACTCTTGCCTTCGGGATAGCGAAGGACAAAGCCATATTGTGGAGCCAGCTGAGCTATCTTAGCAGCTAGTTCATCCTCCAGACCTTCAGGAACACTCATATCAATAGCCAAACCTGTTTGATGTTCACTAGCTCCTGGAATCTGAATCTGTTTCTGGACAGCACTGACAGCCTCTTCATGTGACACACCCTTAGACTCTTCTGCTGCAACATTCTCATTAAAGAGCTCTTCTTGCTCTGCACGACTCCGATAACCAGAAATTAGTATTTCTCCTGGAGCTATGGTCTGAGCCGCAGCAAGGAACTGCTGAGTATTCTCAGCAATACGACTATCCACCCGGATTTCCCCAACCTGAGTCAAAGATGGCGTCTTTTCCTCCTGTAGATGATCACGGTTAACCAAGACTAAATTCCAATCCGCTGAAGACACCTTGGGTAAATCAGAATCAGAACTTGTTAATCTTGAAGACTTAGAACTGCTTGGCTTAGTAGAGCTACTCCCTTGACTCGAAACCTGAACATAGCTGAGAAGATTCTTCAATAAGGAGGGGCGGAAATAAATAACCGTTCCACCTATGACTAAGGTCAAGATAAGTAATAGTAAGATCGTCAAACCAACCTTCTTGGCCTTGGATTTCCTTTTTACTCTTAGATGTTTAGCGTGTTTCAACTTATTACTCCATTACTTTGGCGCCCACTTCACGATAAGACATATCGCCAATCCGGTCAATCGTAAACTTACCATCTTCGTAGTCCACTACAGTTACACTGCCGTTGTGCAAGCCTAAACCTCGAGGTGTTGCGTGGTCAATCAACCAAGCGAAGGTTCCAATCGTCATACCATGACTAACAATCAGAGCATTGCCTCCTCCTAGCGACTCAACTTCTTTGGCGATACTCTCAAAACCATCTAAAATACGGCCACTGAGTTTAGGCCAAGATTCTGCCCAGCCTGCTGTATCCACTTCTACCAATCCTTCTGCTAATTCGGGGTAGCTAAGTTGATGAACATGTTCGACATGAAAGACACGGGGCATAACACCCATAAAGAGTTCACCGTCATAAGCCCCATCAAAGCTACCAAAGCACCATTCACGAATGCGTTTGTCTGTACGGTAAGGGATCTTATCTCTCAAACCCAGCTCGTCTAAAATGATTCCCATGGTTTGAATAGTCCGACCACTATCGCTAGAATAAGCCCGCTTAAAGTCTATACCAGCATCTTTTAGACCCAACCCTAACTCTCGAATTCCTCGTTCACCTTCAGCTGTCAGAGGGGTATCCGACCAACCTTGCGCTCGACCAATCGCATTAAACATGGTTTTACCGTGACGGACGATATACAATCTTGTTTTTGACATTTACTTGCCTCCCTTATTCTTCCTTTATTATACCACTTTTAGGAAAAAATCAAGACCATTCCTGTCAGCGACTATTTAAAACCTCTGCACCAGCTTGACGATAGGACACATCTCCCAAACTTTCAATGGATAGTTTTCCATTGGCATATTCAACAACTGTCACACTTCCATTTTCAACTCCAGGGTTTTTCTCAATCTCTTCGTCAATTAAATAAGCAAGTGTACCGATTGTCATACTATGGCTGACTACCAAAGCATTGCCTCCACCGGAAGCCTCTACATCTTTTGCAATAGCTTCAAAACCTTCTAAAATTCGACCACTGAGTTTATCCCATGGTTCCGCCCAACCTGCAGTATCTACTTCAACTAAGCCATTTGCCAAGTCCGGTAGGCTAAGCTCCTTGTAGTCATCAGTTTTCAAAACACGAGGAATAACACCGTGAAAGAGTTCTCCACCATAAGCACCATCAAAACTGCCAAAACACCACTCTCGGATTCTTTTATCAAAGGTATAAGGGATTTGCCCAGTTAAGCCAAGTTCCTCCAACACAATCCCCATAGTCTGAATGGTTCGACCCGAGTCACTTGAATAAGCTTTTACAAAGGGAAGGCCAGATTTTTTTAAGCCAATCCCCAACGCTCGAATACCACGCTCCCCTTCAGCTGTCAGAGGAGTATCTGACCAACCTTGAGCTCTGCCAATGGTATTAAACATTGTCTTCCCATGCCGAATGATAAATAATCTCGTTTTTGTCATCTCTTCTCCTTGTTCAATCGAAAAGGCCTGTCTGCACAGACCTGATTTTCTTATTAATTTTTAAAACTGTGAATAGGTGCTGGAATCTGACCCCCCCGCGCGATAAAGGCAGCTGACGAAGCCTGATTTACCTTCATGACCGGAGCTGTTCCCAAGAGCCCGCCAAATTCGATCATATCGCCTTCCTTGCCCTTTGGAATAATCCGCACAGCTGTTGTCTTCTGATTGATGACACCAATAGCTGCTTCATCGGCAATCATGGCTGCGATAGTTTCAGCCGGTGTCGCCTCCGGGATGGCAATCATATCCAAACCTACCGAGCAGATAGCTGTCATAGCTTCTAACTTTTCTAGATTGAGCGAGCCGTTTTGCACAGCCGCAATCATGCCCTCGTCTTCTGACACAGGGATGAAAGCACCAGATAGTCCGCCAACCTGATTGCAGGCCATGACACCACCTTTTTTGACTTGGTCATTGAGTAGAGCAAGCGCCGCTGTCGTGCCATGAGTGCCGACTGTTTCTAAGCCCATTTCTTCTAAGACACGGGCCACTGAGTCTCCGACTGCTGGCGTTGGAGCCAAACTCAAGTCAACAATCCCAAACTTAACGCCCAGACGTTCGCTGGCCATCTGACCAACCAACTGACCAATACGAGTGATTTTGAAGGCCGTTTTCTTGACTGTTTCAGCCACCACGTCAAAGCTCTCACCACGAACCTTTTCCAAAGCCCGCTTGACAACACCAGGTCCTGAAACACCGACATTGATGACCACATCTGCTTCACCAACACCATGGAAGGCACCAGCCATGAAAGGATTGTCCTCTACCGCATTGGCAAAGACGACCAATTTAGCTACACCCATGTCAGACAGTTGGGCTGTTTCCTTAATAATCCGTCCCATATCCGCAACTGCCGTCATATTAATACCAGTCTTAGTTGAGCCGATATTGACAGAAGAACAGACCTTGTCCGTCTCTGCTAAAGCTCGTGGAATAGAATTAATGAGGATTTCATCGCCTTTTTGATAGCCCTTTTGGACCAAGGCAGAGAAACCACCTATAAAGTCTACGCCGATTTCCTTAGCCGCTCGATCCAGAGCCTTAGCCAAAGGAATATAATCTTTAGCATCCGTGGCCGCCCCAATCAGCGAAATCGGAGTCACTGAGACCCGCTTGTTGACGATAGGAATCCCGAGCTCTGCAGCAATTTCGTCCCCAACTGCCACCAAATTTTTAGCCTTGGTCGTGATTTTTTGGTAAATCTTCTCAGCAGCCCGATCAATGTCTGTATCGATGCAGTCCAAGAGTGAAATACCCATGGTGATAGTCCGAATATCGAAATTCTGCTCCTCAATCATGGCAATGGTTTCTGTAACTTGTCTAATATCCATCCTTCACTCCTTAGATATTGTACATGGCATCAAAAATAGCTGCACTTTGAATATTGATTTTGACGTTAAGAGTCTGGCCAAAGCTCTCAAATTCACTACGAAGAGCTGCAAAATCTTGTTTTTCTTCACTTGAAACAACAGCCATCATCGTAAAAAATTCATCCAAAACAGTCTGTGAAATATCATCTATATTCAATCCCAACTCTGCAATCTTAGTTGAGACTCCTGCAACAATCCCTGATCTATCTTTCCCAACAACCGTAATAATTGCTTTCATTGTCGACTCCAATCCATTTTTTGTTTGTATTATTGTAGCATAAAAGATGTGATTTTGCATGGAATTGTAGAAATTCCTCAGACGAGCTTATACATGCTTTCTTCTCACTCTTCTATTTTAGGCAGGAATCCATAATTCATCCATATAAAATAAGCCCGTCATTTCTTGTTCGACAAGGCTCATAGATGGAATTGCAAGACAGATTCTCAGATTTGTCTATTGAAAGCATATTTTTATCTATGCTTTTTCTTGAAAACGATTACAAAAATTGATATAGTAAGATTAAAGAACACATTACAAAGGAGGTCTCTTATGAAAGACACCTATAAGAAACGCTTATATACTCAGGTTCTTAGCCTGTCAGCCGCAGCCCTTCTAGCTGTTCTAGCCCAAGGAAACGTAGCTGCCGATACGCTAAATCCGACTGAAGCGCAACAAGAAGCAAGTCCAGTAAGTAGTCTTGTCGAAAATCCTACTCCTGTCAGTGCCGAGAAAACAGAAGATCATTCTGATCAACCTCAGGCAGATACTGCTAATAAGGAAACTCAGCCTGTAGCTGAATCGGATAAGACTACAAGCGAAACGGCTACTAGCCCAGCCACAGGAGCAGAAAACAAAAAGGAAACTAGCTCTGAAAACACTACTGCACCTGATAAGCCTGAAACACGCGCAGCTAGCAGTGAAGACTCAAAGGTTCAACTTGCGGACAGCAAGGTTTATATGTCTGAAAAAGCCAACATTGAGGAAACCATTCAAGAACAAGGTGCCAAAGCCAACAAAATTAGTTGGACACTCGATAACAAGCCAATTAGCGAGTGGAAAACATGGAAGATGGAAGACGGCACATTCTCTGGAGATCCCTTTGTAACCATAGAAGAAAAAGTCGAAGGAAATGACCTCAAGCTATCTCTGAAATTTAACGAACTATTTGGCCAAGATCTGAGTTTACGGACACCCAACAATATTCGCAGAACCTACCGCAACTTTATGGGAAATCATGAATTAGTCGGGGTCAGCGAAGATTTGGGACTTACTATTCGCAAAAACATTGTCCTAAGACCATATGAAGACTTCCATACCCACGATGAAATGCTGGCCTCTATCGAAAAGAGTCGACAAGAAGCTAAAGATGATCGTTTGGTTCAAATCGAAACGATTGGCAAGAGTGCGCAAGGACGAGATGTTAAACTGGGAATTATTAGCTCCGATCAGAAGAGCATTGATGACTACCTCAATACAACCAATCCAAAAGCCCTCACAAAGCCTGCCGAAATGCTGGCTGCCTTAAAGAACGGTAAACTGGATTATAAGCTCCCAGTCCTTATCAACAATACCCACGCTGATGAACAGCCCGCCATCGACATCATCACTGGACTTTTCAATACCTTTGCTACTAAAGATCTTATTTCTTTCCAGACAACTGATGCCAATGGGCTTGCCAAAAATGTTACTCTTAGTGTCAAGGAACTCCTCAAGAAATTTATTTTCTTATTTGACTTCACAGAAAATCCGGACGGAGATGTTGCCAATACTCGTGCACTAGCTAACGGAATTGACCCAAACCGGGACACAAGTTATCAGGCCAACCCTGAAACTCGAACTGTCGCTGGTCTCATCAATAAATGGAATCCTATTGCTCTATATGACATCCATGGATTCGTTAAAGAATTCTTGATCGAACCAGCAACACCACCTCATGATCCCAACTTCGAATATGACCTCTTGTCAGAAAATATGCTGGAAAACGCCCACCACATGGGACGTGCCGGCGTTGCTAACTCTAAGTATGACAGCTATATTATCCCTAAACTAGACTGGGGTGATGGCTGGGACGATTCCTTCTCCGGCTATACTGGAGTTTACGCTATGTACCATGGTATCTTAGGGCATACAATCGAAATACCTGAAGGAAATCAAGAGTCCTATAAAGCTGGATACCACGCAGTATTGGGAGGTATTTCTTACTTATCTCAAAACCCAGATAAATTGATGGAAATGCGCCTCAACTTCTATCTAAGAGGTATCAATAAGGTAGAAGATCCTAAAGCAGAGAATGAATTAGTAGGACCTGATGGTAAGGTTGTTGGACGGATCAAGAATGGTCAAAAGAAATTCTTCCCTGACTATTATGTCATTCCGATGGGACTTGATAAAAACAATGACTCCCAACAAGCCTTCAATATGATTGAATACTTCAAGAGAAATGGTGTCACTCTTAAAGAATTGAAGGAAGATGTAGGCAACTATAAGAAAGGGGACCTGGTTGTTGATATGGCCCAAGCCAAACGAGGCTATGCCAACCATATCCTTTATAAAGGTTCTAATGAATCCGCTTGGTCAGCTATGTATGCCGAACTTTTAGTGAATTTCCCAGACATGCGTGGCTTTAAAGCGGAAGCAGTCTTCAAAGATAAACTCTTTGACGGAAAATTAGGAGACGTAACGGCTCTTCGTGCTACTCGTACAAGCGAAATTAACCACTCGGCTCCTTACTACGTGATCGCAAATACATCCGACAGTGCCGTAAAAGCTGTTAACCAAGCTATTCGCCAAGGAAAGAAAGTCTATCTAACAGACGATGGCTATATCGTTGATACACCGACATTCGAAAACCTGCTGGGAGATTATGCCATCTACGGGGATGCACTCTATAAGGTTCCTAACGGCCCAAGCCTGAAAGCCCTGAAAGTCTATTCACCTCCTCATCAATTTTATTGGGCAGGTGTTGATTCGCCTACACATACAGCTCTAGCACTAAAAAATCTAGGCTTTGATCTTGTCGACACACCAGAGGAAGCTGATGTTGTTGTTTTAGAAAGCAATAATTTTGACAAATCTCTGGTCGGTCTCAAGCCAACCATCGTCGTTGGTGGTTCTGCTATGCAAAGATTAGAAAAACTGGGTCTTATCGACGGATTTGACGCTGAAAAATTCTCTGGTGGCAGTGATTTTGAAGGCCTCATGAAAGCAATTATAGATGATCAAGACCCACTGACTAGTGGCTATAATAAGAACGACCTCTTCTATTCTAACTCAGGAAACTGGATTGCCAAGGTCCCAGCTAACTTCAAAACTTTGGCAACAATCGCTGGCAGTGATTACTATATAGCTGGATGGTGGCCAGGCAACGAAAAACTGGCTAACAAAATTGTAGCTATCTCTGGAAAATACAATGAAAACCCATTATTAGTATATGCTGGAAATCCTACCAACCGCTTGCATACAATTCACTTCTACCGTTGGATATCCAATGCTGTCTTTGGTAGTCAGTTGGCAAACTTGACAGATTATATTTTGCCAAATCCAACTCCAAATCCAATTCCTCAACCTCAGCCATTAACGCCTCCTACTTACCAGGCTCCAAGCAAGACTTATCAAGCTCCAAATCAAACAAGACTTGATTTTAAACCTGCAACTAAAGTTGACCCTGTTCAAGAGATTTCTTTGACCAATAGCAGAGATTCTCTTCCAAAAACTGGAACACAGGAAATGACTGAAGGCTTCAAGCTAGCAAGTATTTTAATCGCTTGCTCTGCTGGACTCTTCCTTTTGAAGAAAAAGGAAGACTAATACTTAAAAACACACCTCCCAATTGATGCGGGAGGTGTATTTTTAGTTATAAGCTTTGTTATTTTTCCACATAGATATGAAGTGGATAGGTCGGATAGGCCAAGTCACGCGCCAACTCTGAAGTCACATAACCTGCCGGTGCATCTAACACAGAAGGGATTCGATTGACGATAGTGGCACAGGTCAAGGCTACAGTATCAGGCTTGCTGACTGAGAAGACTAAATTTGGCTCACCAGTAATTTCCCAATCACACATATCTCCGTCATTTTCACGATAGACCTTGCCAATACACTCTACTTCTAACTCAATTCCCTGATGGGTATGAATGGTTGTCACAGCTGACATACCCGTTACTTGCCCCGCCGGAACTGTACGTCCCAGCGTTTCAGAATAAACATCTTCATCCAAAATGTAAGGAACACTCTTTTGTGAAATATCCTGAATGGTCCAGTTCATCTTAGAGCAAATAGCTTCAGCAGCATTCCACATATAGGACGGCAGACTCTCAGCACTGGCAATTTCCTTTTCAAATCGCTCTGAATCGTAACCAGCACCATGCGCTTCTGCTAAAGCCAGACCATAATCTTCCACATTATAGCTGACAATCCCTTTCACCTTTTGAATGTGATTAAGGCCAGACATAGCCAAGCAAGGCATATTAATCCAGTAAATATCCTGCATGCCTGAACCCATTACAGTGACACCATATTCTTTGGCCAGCTTGTCCAAGCGGTTTGTTTCGGATGGCGATGTCGTCCAAGGATAGATAGCTTCCTCACAGGTCGTGATGATATTAACTCCATGTTTGATGGCTCTTTCAAAAAAATCATACATTTCCGGCATATAGGAAGCAATGGTGACAATGGCAATGTCAGCGTCACACTCTCCAAAGACACGTTCAGCATTATCAGAAATCAGGACACCAGTCTTATAGCCTAGCTCTGCAAAATCACCAACATCCTGTCCTACTACAGCAGGATTGTTATCAATAGCTCCGACAATTTCTACACCGTGATCCAGTAGGTACTTGAAAATCACTTTAGACATCTTGCCGCAGCCATACTGGACAGCACGAATTTTTGTATTTCTCATGGCAAACCCTCCATTAATTGTTATTATTTTCACAATTATAGTATAATATCTCTAGTAACTAGAGAGTCAATAGAGGGTTTTAAAAAATGAAAAAAATTTTGCGTATCGGAGAATTTTCCCAAATAAATCAGATTTCCATCCAAACTCTACGATTCTATGACCAAATCGGTCTTTTAAAACCCTATAAAGTCGATCCAGAAACCAACTATCGCTACTATCACATCAATCAATCTTCTCTGGTTGACTCCATCCAGTACCTGCGTCAACTGAATTTTTCTCTAGAAGACATCAAAGAAATCCTATCTGACAAGGACCATTTTCAACTGCGCCAGCTTATCGAAGAGCGCTATCAGCGCCTTCTAGAGGAAAAAGAGGATTTAGAAAAACAAATCCAAGAAATCGAAATCTTTCGGTCTGGTGCCCGTATCTATGGCGAAAAACAGAGCGAGCAAGAACTGGAAATCCAAACTTTTCCTGAACGGCAGCTGCTTATTTTTGAAATTGCTCAAAATATTTATCAAATGAAAAGTGAAGAATACGAACTTGCTCTCCGCTGCTTCAAGCAAGAAATCCTGCGTTACAGTCCTTTTTTCACTCATTTCAGCCGTGTTGGTTCCATTATGAAACAAGAAGATTTCCAAAAAGAAAGATGGATTTCCAAGCAACTCTGTCTCTTCCATCATACTCCCAATGAACTCCCTCACTTAAATCGAATGTTGCTACCGGCAGGAAATTATGCTGTTGCTTACTGCTCTTCCTTTGCAGATGAACTTAAAGTTCTGCCGCATTTTTACCAGGCTCTGACCCAAGCTGGACATACTCCTGTGGGCGATTATATCTGCGAGGTCATTCATGAACAGCCACAACTCCAGGAGCAGCACCGCGATATGTTCATCCGGATGCAAGTTCGGATAGAGAATTAAAAAGCAAGCAGATGGATGTAGCGGAATTTCTTGCCAGATACTGGAGCATGCTCAGCCAAAAACGAATCACTTCACAAGCCGTAATTATATCAAAAAAGGACGGGAAAACACCCATCCTTTTTATGTGCAAATAACCATTGCTTAGCACCTTAGTCTCCTTGTTTCTTCCTTCCAGCTAGAAGACCCATTCCCAGAAAAGCTAAACCAGCCAGAGGCAGAAACTTATCTTCTTGAGTGCCAGTCTTAGGCAGAGCTGAGTCGGGAGCTGACTGCAATCTCGACGTCGGAATAACTTTTCCTTCCTCACCTTGCTTCAGAGCTTGAGGCTGGGTCCTTGTCAAAGGCTGTTTAGTACTTTCAGCCACCACCACCTTGCTGCCAACTTCTACTAGTTCGTCAACTGCTAGAGAGAGCACTTCCTGACCGAGGATGGTTCTCTGACCCTTCAAGACTTCTACAAAGACTCGCTTTTGACCCTTTTGGCCGGCTACAAGTATCCGCCGCTGCCCTTGTTCCAGTTCTGGATTTTCCTGTTCTCGGGTCTGATATGCAATCTCTTCCATTACGATTTCTAAGAAAGGCTTTTCTTCCACTAGATCCTTTATCCCTTCTTCTGGAGTGACCTGATGACTTGGTTTCACAGCCAGAGTAGCAAGAGCTGTCTTCAGATCCTGTTCTGCTCTATCTAAATCTGCCTGCTCCGCTTTTTCATCTGCCAAGAGAGTCTGGGCTCGAGCCAAGGCTGAATGGTAAGCCTGAACTGCCTCATCTGTGTAGAGGCTTGGATCTAGACTAGCCGTACTGTCTACCACTTTCTGCAGAGAAGCCTTATTAACTGCTGGGGCATGAAGATTGGTCACAAAGAAATTGCGAGCTTCCAAATCCCCATCCCAGAGTCCCAGACCGACGTAGGCATCATTATAATAAGGCTCAACCGCATCAAATTGGTGGTTCAGGTATTCTACACCGTCCACAGATACACTGACACCATTTTTAGTTTTCACTAGCTTAACATGGTGGAACTGGCCGTCATTAAGATGCTTGCTATTCATGCTATTTTCTGCAATCGTCTCCCCCATAAAGCGGTAAAGTCTAATCTTATCATTATCGCCAAATTGAATAGAATAGGCATTGCGAGGGTCAACATTTTCAGACGCATAGAAAATATTAATCAAGCCTTTTTGATACTTGAGCTCCACATCCAAGTTATACTCAGGGAAAGGAATCTTCTGACCTCCCATATAATAATCATTGGCGCTGGTATTCTGATTATAGAGACTTTCACCGTCGACATACCACTTACCGGAAACAGCTTTTAGATCTGGAACATTGGTCTTAAAGTCATTACGGCTAATATTGATGGTGAAGACCTTGGAAAGGCTTGGATTTTCCTTAGAGGTCGCCGTTACCTTGACCACACCCCTTTGCAGAGCAGTCACTCGCAGCTTATTGCCATCTTCCATGACAGAGACCAAGTCTGGCTGATCCACACTCCAGCTGACCGCTTGAGAGACACTTGCTGGCATGATATATGCTTTCAAATCCAAACTATCGCCGACATAAATATTATTTGTTACAGGAGAAGCCTGCACTAGTTCCAGTGGTTTGGTCACTGCCTGTTTGTCTTTCCAGATGCCCTTCAGCGGATAAAGAGCAATGTCAGCCTTAGCTGCACCACCTTCTACAAAAACACTAGCCGCAAGGCTATTTGGTGCAGGGAAAATCTGATTGGCACCCGCTACAGTATACCCTTTTGCAAAGACTTCTAGGCTGGAGCGATCCACATAGAGATGCAGATCTATGCTGCCATCCGCATTGCGCTTGACAGACTGACTATCCACCTGAGCAAATTTATTACTGAGAAGAATGCCGGACTGGCTGCGGTCAATAGAGAGTGTTTCCTTTTCTAAATCATAGGTAACTCTAGTCACTTCTCCATCTCCAACCCGCAGGTTAAAACCGACTTTCTTGGTCGTTTCACTCGGACGGAAAGTAGAGACAATTTCATACTGATCACCGGAAAAATCTTTCAACAGCCCATTCTTCTCACTAACTTCCACGTCTTTATACAACACAGCCTTGTCTTCCTGACGCAGAGACTGATAAGCTGTAATTGGCGTCTGAGTCAGCCGATAGCTGCCGTCTTGCTTGATAAGGCCTAGTTTGAGGTTAAGATTGAAGGTCCCGTTGAACTTCTGACCGACGGTATCAGCTACCAGATTACAGTAATCTTCCCAGGTATTCATCCAGTTAGACGCGATAATGTCGGGTAGGGTTGGATTAGCCTTACTACCAAAGTCCTGAACGTAGTAAGTCATGGCCGCATAAGAATCTTTACCAAAGTTCATGACCTGATCAGCCTGAGCAAACTCAGCATCTGGGACAAAGGTCCACTTGCCCTCCATCTGTCTAAAATCACCGACCTTATAGGAGCGCCCGCCACGAGACAGGACCCATTTTAGACTACCATCATCTGCCAGTAGAGGATAGAGATCTGGGCACTCCGTATGGAGATCCGCATAAGTTGACTCGACCTTCCAATTACGCAGATTATCAGACGAATAAATTCTCAGCGGTCCGCCTGCAACGACCATAAACCATTTGCCCTCCCAACGGAAGACCTTGGGATCACGAAAATCCTGAGACTGCAATGGATCATCCGTCCAGTCAGCTGCAATTTGATCAAGCTTCGTCCAAGTCCGGCCCTCATCTTTACTATAGGCCAACTTGATGCGCTGACCGTTTCCGTCGGCAGTAATCAGTGCGACTAAACCGCCCTGGTCATTGTCAAATAAACCAGAGGAATTGGTAGTATCTGCTACGATAGAGCCTGAGAACATAGCCCCATTAGCATCCGGATAAAAGGCAATCGGCTGTTCTTCCCAATGAATCAAATCCTTGCTGGTCGCATGACCCCAGTGCATAGGTCCCCACTTGGTATCGTCGTAAAACTGATAGAAGAAATGATAGACTCCCTTATAATAAACCAGCCCGTTGGGATCATTGGCCCAACCGTCCTTGACCGAATAGTGGTACTGACCGCGATAGAGCTCATTGTAGTATACCTCATCTGCCTGCCGACGATGGACATTGAGCCGGTAAGTCAGGCTGACCTCCTGCCCATCCGCATCCGTCACAGTGCTGGTTACAGTCAGATAGTTTGCCCCCACTGCCAGCGGAATATTCTTCAAATCACTATAAACCCTACCTGCAGCATCCGTCACGCTTACCTTAGCAGCAGGATTTTTCGCTACGACAGTCAAGTCTACAGTCTCAGCATCATGTTTGACATACTGGATGGTAATAGGAGCAGTAAACTGACCTTTCTGTTCCACTTTCCCAACCGAAGAAGTCACCCTTATATCCTCCAACTCGGGATTAGACTGAGGAGTGATTTCTTTATAAAAGGTATTTTGAAAAAGCAGCTCACTGTTCCAGTTAAGTAAGCCAAAATAGCCTTCTGACAGATAAGTATTCTGCCCCTTATCATCTCTCTGAAGCGTGTAATCTCCTGAGCTGGCCACTAGTATATCATTGACATAGTAAGATACCCAAGAGCCGATAGAAACGACCTTGAGCCGATATTTATTGTCATCCGTTGGCTCAATATGTTTTTCATTGATAAACTGATAATCACGCCCGCCTTGCCAACGCCAAAACTTCACATTGTTGCTGCCACCATCAATATTAACTGCATAGCTGCTCTTGTCATCCGGATTATTATTACTGCGGAAAATGAGGGCTGCCGCCCCTTCCTTACTGAGGAAAGTTACATCCGTTGAGTAAACAAAATCCTTACCCTGACTTTGAGAGTAAAGGAAACTATCACCTTTGCCTCTGGCATCACTATAAAGTCCTTGCTCTCGGACTTCCCAAACTCCATTTTTGTCTCCCTTGGCTTCTGCCAAATTAGTATTGAAGCCTGGCTGCTTATCTACAGTCTCTATGGCAGGGAGTTTTTCCGAAGCAACTTCCTTCGCTGCTGGCTGTTCGTCTTCTTCCTGTTTGGTCTCTTTAGCATTTGCTGTGGCTTGATTTTCCTTATCAGCCTTTTGATTGGCTGACTCTACTGCTGCATCCTGACCACTCGCTTCCATCGCAGCAGTCTCTCCAGCTACAGAGTTTTCTGTCTTATCGGCATTACTTGTAGGAGCAGCTGTTTGCCCACTTTCAGGCTCCGAGACAGCTGATGAATCAGCCTGCAAGACCTGAGCAGGGGCCGGATTAGCCTTACCCTCATCTGCATAAACCACTCCACCGCCATCTAACAAGAAAGCTCCAAAAGCCAGCAGGGCACACCCAAAAAACCAACGCTTACCGCTTTTTCTCATAAACCAATTTTTACACACTTTTTCCTGATGATTTTTCATGACACACCTCAATATTCTAAAAATAAAGTCAGACTCCTCACAACCAAATTACTTCTACATAACGCACTCCTTTCACCTTTTCTTGTTCAAAATGAACACCTTGTTTAGCACCTAACTCCTTTATAAAAAAGAAGCAATTTCAATAATCTAAATATAACAAATCTTTGTATGCGCTTCATCTAACGTTTGTCACAAAAACAAAATGACAGATGTCATATTTTAGAAATGAAGAAAAAACAAAAAGCCTCCAAAACGGAAAGCTTTTGTTTGTTTTAAATTTATTCTGAATAGGATGCTACCAGCTCGTTCTTTAGATATTCTGCCAAATGCTGATGAGCAAAAATCCCTGCTTTTTCTTCAGCTGTAGGATTATAGTTGGTATTGGTGTTCACATCATAGACATAGAACTGACCCGCCTCTGACTCTACCCACTCAATAGCAGCCACATCAATACCAGCCTGAGCTAAGAAGGTTTCATAAGCCTGTCTTTGACTAGCAGGTAGCGGATCTGTGATTTGAAACTTATCCGATGTTTCCAACTGAGCAGGTCTTTGTCCAATCTGACACCCATCTGCCGGACAAAGCTGAAAACCATCTGATGAATCAATCGACACTGTATAAAGAAACTTCTGATTGATGAATTCCGAACGACGAATACGACCATCCACCGGCTTGATATAAGCCTGAAGCAGAGTAATCCCATCCACAGAAGGCTCAAAAGCAGGACTGTCTACATAAGCTTTTAATTCTGCCTCACTATTAAAGAGTTGCACTCCCAAACCTTTCCCAGCGCGATTATGCTTGGTAATCAGAGGATAAATATTGAGTTTTCTAGCTGCTTCCAGAATATTGTCCTGCCCCAAAACAGCTACAGTCTCTGGAGAAGCAATCCCAGCTTCAGAAAGCTTCAAATATTGCTTAATTTTGCTAATTTCTAGATTGATAGCTCCAGTACCATTGACGACCTTACGGCCATGAGCTTCCAGCCAAGCCAGAACCTGCTCTGTAAATTCTGGTGCGTAGCGATGACCTCGAGTATGAGAAGAGGCTGACATCCGATTATAGAAAATTCCTGCTGGAGGCGGACTCTGCAGATCTAAGATCCCACTTGACAAATCCCACAGCTCATAAGGGACATTTTTCTCCTCTAGCCACTTGACCAAGTGCTGCGTCCACTCCAAATTTTCATGAATAACGTATACTTTTGCTTGACTCATAAGTCTTCTCTCCTTTAAGAATACCGAACAGCCAGTTCGCTGCTTTTTGATTCTTCCACTACGTGACCTTCTGTTTTTTCAATCACACTCACAGCCAAAGCCTGTCCTAGAACATTGAGGGCAGTACGACCGGCATTAACAAAGAAATCAACCGCAAAAATCAAGGCAACTCCTTCCACTGGCAATCCCAATTGAGGCGCTGCAGCCAGCAAGACAACAATCGCTCCAGAAGGCACTGTTGCAGCAGTCTTTCCAACCAAGGTTAAAAGTAAGATGGTAAATAAGAGACCAGAAATAGAAAATGCAATTCCATAAGCATGAGCGATAAAGATAGTAGCTACCGAGAAATAAACAGCAGCTCCCTCAAGATTAAAAGTATACCCCAAAGGCACAACCAGGTCGATGACATGTTCGTCGTGACCCTGCTTCTTTAAATCTTTTAACAGGGGTGGCAGAACAACACTGGAGCTACCAGAAACAAAAGCCAAAGTCAAGAGGCTCCAGTTCTGACGAATGCTTGTCAGATAAGGAACTCCGAAAACCAATGCAATCAAAGGAAAAATCACTAAAGCTAGAACCACATAGGCCAGATAAGTTCCTGCTACAAATTGACCCAAACCAATCAACTTATCAACTCCTGTTGTGGCTACATCTTTGGCAATAAAACCAAAGATCCCAATTGGTGATAGCTTGATAATCACACCGACAATTTTGTATATCGCCTCAATCCAAATTTGCAATAAATCAATAAACTTCTGTGACTTGTCTTCCTTAAGACTTCCAAGACCATAAGCCAAGAATATCGCAAAGACGATGATAGGAAGCAAAGCCCCTTCAGAAAGCGACTTAACAATATTAGCCGGAATGAAACTGAGAAAGAACTCATTTAACTGGATACTCTTAGCAATCCCATCAATATTTCCTCCAGTCTGACCGATATTGACACCTTGACCAAAACCTAGATAATAAGCAGCAAAGACAAAGATCAAAGTAATCACCGTCGTGACACCAAAGAAATAGAGCAAACTCTTTGTCAAAAGCTTCCCAAAAGATTTCTTACCAATCACACCAGCCACCGCTACAACAACCACAGGAAATACCAACGGAATAATCACCATATTAATCAGACTGATAAAAGCTTGTCCCAAGAATTGATAGAAAGCCGAAAACTGCGGCCAAATCAATGCCGTTAGCACACCCAGAATCAAGGCAATCAAGAGTTGCAACCCCAAAGAAACCTTTGACCATAAAGAAAAAATTTTCATCCCCAAACTCCTTTTTCTATTTTGATAGCTATTCTACTATGATTCTCCCAACCTGGCTAATATATATTTTCTATGAAAGTAATAGAAGAATTTTATGGGAGAGCCAAATAGGTAAAAAAAAGACACCCAGGAGAAAATTCTTGAATGTCTGTACAGATCGATAACTCCATTGGTTCTGCCAGTAAACTAGAAATGATGATATTATGGTCTCGTTATCTCAAATACTGCTGTATGCACCCACTCATTATGAATTTGTAAGTCATTTTCTATAATCTTACTAAATGTAAAACCATTTTTTAAAAGCACTCTCTGAGAAGCCAGATTATCCCTTGCAGTTCCCGCAATGATCTTATTTAAACCATAAGTATGAAATGCCTTGTCTAAAACAAGTTTAACCGCTTCGCTTGCATAGCCTAAATTAGTGTAATTTTCTCCAATCCTATATCCAAGTTCCGCTGTTTTTTGATCATTCTCTAAGACACTTAAATTGATCCTTCCGACCAAAGCACCTTGCGAATCTCTAATAAGATGCATGTAGACATCCCGACTCGTTTGTTCCGTTAACAATTCCCTTGTAATTTCTTTAAAACCTTCTAAATCAAAATAGTTAGTTGGTCTAGGAGGCAAACTCTGCTCAAAATACTCCCGATTTTCTTTTTCAAAAGAATAGACATCTATACTATTTTCTTCAGAAAGTAGCTCTAAACTTATCAATGTAAAGCACCTCCCATCATCATCTACATCCATATTTTCTGATGTTTACCCAAAATAGTACCCCTATATTTTGCTAATTCTTCATATATCTCAAATAATTTTGCAACAGTACACTATGAACTATGCCTTACCTCTGTTTTGATGGCTTTGAAAAAATTAGTAAATATATTCCAAATACAAACTTAATTGCTGAGTCAATATATGCGATCACCTCTAATGGAATATCCGTAAAAATATATCCTACAGAAATATTAATGACACAAATAAGACCTAAAGATATCATTGATTTTCCATGTACAAAATAATACGGAAAAAAATGTAGTGCAGTTGCCATTAATGCCCCCAACCAAATTAATCTCCAATTTTCAGTCGCAAAAAAAGGACCACCTAGTAAAAACATTAAAATAAATAGTAAAAAAATAGCATATAACGATACTTTATTTTGAAATGTATTTGAAGAACCGTTGGATAATCTATTCAATACTTTTTTATTCATATTGATTGAGAAAAAACTAATAACATACCCAATACTAAACACTGGCATATTTATTATTTGTTTCCCTCCTGTTAAGGTAGCTACTGAAATAATCACCGCTACTACAATTAACCATAGTCCACATGCTCTCTTATAATTAAATTCTAACTTTTCATCTTTATTGTAATTTAAAAAAGCCATAAATACCTCCAGCAACCTCAAATAATTTCTCTTATTATACCACTAGATTATTATTTATTTAAAAATTTTGTGATAGAGTGAGGATATTATGACATCGTCACAATTAACAATTCAAAACACCAATATTTCAATCATAAAAATCATGTTGATTTTTGGACAGAAGATGAATTTCGAAAAGTAATACAATCCCTTGATGAAGCAAATTACTTTTTCAAATAAATACATTGATAGAAGTAACAAATTGTTTTATAATAGCTTGAATTCAAAATTAGGAGAAATGTTTATGAAATTCTATTCATACGACTATGTACTGAGTCAGATAAGCCAACAGAATTGGATCATGATTCTTATATCAACCTTGTTGGTTTTTGTGACTGGATTTTTCGCCTTCAAAGCTTATAAAAATAAACAAGGAAGCAAGTTTCGTGAATTATCCATTATTTCTATTTTAACTTTAGTTGCCTTTGTTCTGATTGCCATTAGTAATTTCCAAAACAATCAATCAAATGATAATCAATTTCGTAGTTCCTTGCACTTTATTGAAATTGTCTCAAAAGAACTAGGAGTTGAAAAAGAAGAAGTTTATGTCAATACTTCGGCTATGACTGACGGGGCAATTATTAAGGTTGGGAAACAATTCTACCGCGCCATTGGCGGAACAGAACAAGATAACTATCTGTTAGAAAAAATTGAATTATATAAGTCAGACGTTGAACTTGTGGAGGTTGAAAAATAATGAGCTTTTTTATCACAATTGCTATTAAGTTAGCTTTGGGACTTGTTTCCTTAGTTTTTGTTATTAATGTAACAGGAAAAGGAAATCTTGCGCCAAATTCGGCAACAGACCAGGTACAAAACTTCATTCTTGGTGGAATTATTGGCGGGGTCATCTACAATAGTTCGATAACAATCCTTCAATATGCTGTTATTCTAATTATTTGGACGATTCTTATCCTGCTATTAAAATGGCTTAACACCAATGTTTCCTACATCAAGCACTTGATTGATGGAAAGCCAACCATCATCATCAAAAATGGACAATTAGATCCAGAAGCTTGTCGCTCAAAAGGACTTTCAGCATCAGATGTCGCTCTTAAATTACGTTCTCAAGGAGTCTTTCAATTGAAAGAAGTCAAAAGAGCCGTAATTGAGCAAAATGGCCAATTAATCATTGTGAGAATGGGTGATGAAAATCCTAAGTACCCTATCGTTACCGATGGTGTTGTTCAGATTGAAATTTTAGAGACTATTGGTAAAACTGAAGAATGGTTAATGGATGAACTCAAAAAAGAAGGATTTGACGATGTATCAGATATCTTCATTGCAGAATATGACAAAGGCGAAATCAATGTGGTGACCTATTAACCCATCATTATTTGCTGTCTAATAATGACTCGTTCCTGCTTTCAGAATACCGTAGCAATAATTTGACTTATCATTTTAAAAAGAATATACTCGTAATAATCTGAGATGAATATATTTAATTTTTAAAATCAACTGTATTGAATTCAGAGAAACAAATCATTCACTTAATGGAGGTGACACTATGTCATTAGAAGAAAAATTTAACCAAGCCAAAGGTTCTGTTAAAGAAGGAGTCGGTAAATTAACTGGCGATACAAAAACACAAGCTGAAGGCGTTGCTGAAAAAGTTGCTTCAAAAGCAAAAGAAGTTGCAGAAGATGCTAAAGGTGCAGTTGAAGGAGCTATCGAAGGCGTTAAAAACATTATCAAAAAAGACGATAAATAATCATCGTCTGTCGTTCTTATAAAAAACACTCTTATCCTACGGTTTTAGTAGAACTATGGATGAGGGTGTTTTTAAATATTGCTAAGGCATTTGATTTTAGAATATAAGAAAAGCATCCCAATAAGGAGATGCTTGGAATAGACCTAAATAAATTTTAACGTATTGAGGCAAACGACTTCGTCGAATTGCAGCTGTATTTCTAAGTGGCTAAAGCCACAACAACTACGTCGACTGCCACAATTTAGGATGAAAGCACAAAAAGAACACCTCGAAAGGTGCTCTTTTTAAATATTGTAATTCTTTCGAATTAACGTTTACTAAATTGTGATGCTTTACGAGCTTTCTTAAGACCTAGTTTGGAAAGTACGAGTTTCAGTTGGATTAAAAATAGCGTAATATCAAGGCTTTTCAGAACGTTATCTACTCATTCATTTCATAAAATTTGAATCAATAAATTATAAATAGGGGAATAGTTTAGGTCTGTAAGCATTAAAATAATACACCTAACTTTGGGCACCGTTTTCTAGTTATTCACTCTTTTTTCAGATAGTGTTTTTAAAGTTATGATGTAAAATGCCGCAATTAAAACACTATACATCATAATCGGAGGATAGAAAATTAAGGATAGAATCAATCCCACTCCTTTAATTATTAGGTCAGGTATCAATAACTTTCTATATTGTGCGGTAGCTTCAAGTAATTCTTTCTGATCTATATTGGGTTTATCAATTACTTTATGTAAAAACCAGTTTGCTACCGTTGAAACAATAACGATCAGTCCATAAAAGAGCTGTGCCGTATGATTCATGAAATGACTACTAACTATTCCAGTAGCATAGGGCATAAATGAAACAAAAAATAAAAGAAACAAATTCCACCAAACAATTTGTTGAGAAATTTTCTCAACCTTTTCCCACAATGTATTTAGTGCCATCCATAACGATCCCAACCAGAAAAAAGAAAGAAAATAAGCAAAGAAATTTTGCCGTAAATCCCAAAAAGCTTGAAGACTTGGTGTCGTTGGTTTTTCTAATTCTAAGATTAGGATAGTCATTATAATTGCTAGAACCGCATCTGTCAATGCAATTAATCTATCTTTCTTCATCAGATTACATCGCCTTTCATTTTGTAGCATTCTATCTCATCGTATAATATTTATTAATCTTAAATATTGGATAGTCACTTCATATTTTGAGTACAAACAGGATACACTAAAAAGCATGTATCTGTCATATTTTATTTAACTTTAGAAATATTCATCCATCTAATCAATAAATATATCATATTTCACAATAAATGACTACTATCAAAGATACATTTTCTTTCAGATTTCTTCCTTTTCAACTTGGCTAACTTGACCTGCATTACCTAGGTCGCTTTGCTTTAAATTATACTTTTTTCTTAAACATTTGCTATGAGTAGTCTTTCTTGTGAGTAATTTTCATCAAAAAATTTCATAGATAAGTCCTATATATAATCATGATAAAGTAGTAAAAATAGTTGTTATCCTAGTTGATTAAAAAAGTCTTTGATTTCCTCATCTTTTATAAAATAATATATAATTTTCCCCTCTCTTCTAGTATCCAAGATGTTTTGATTGGCTAGTTTACGAAGATGGTGGGAGGCAGATGCCATACTGAGATTTAGTAAACAGGCTATATCACAGACACAGAGTTCTTCAACAGCAAGGAGATAAAAGATGATATTTATCTGTTTATTATCGGTAAATTTTGATAAAATGCGAAGTGATTTTTGGACTTTTTCCTTTTTAAGGTAGTTCGTTGCGGTTTTAACATTTTGTTGATTAATAACATCCACTTGACAGATACTATCTTTTTTCATAATTTTTTCTCCTAGCCTAACACAGCCCTTAGCATGTCAAAGCTGTTGTTTTCAATCAGGATATACATCCCCAATCCTAAATAGACAACGGCAATAAACCATCTGCTATATTTTTCCAAAGTTTCTCCAACAGAAGGGACTTGTGCCAATTTTTGGGCAGAAAAAACCAAGAGATAAATCATGACTAGAAAGGTAAGTAAAGCCACAATCAAATTCGCTAAATTTAAGGTAATAAAATATGGGACAAAAACACCAATATTGTCAGCACCACAACTTGCAAAAGTAATCATAGCGACTAGAAAAATCAGGTTTTTATTATCTTTGCGCAAACCATCTTTTGCAATAGCTTCTCCATCAGAATCTCCTAAAAGCAAAACTTTGAGTCCTAGGAAAATTGGAATCAAACCGAGCAAACCTAAAATCTCTTTACTAGGAATATAATTTAAGACAAATGCAAAAAGCAAACTTAGGAATATTAGACTAACAGAGCCTAGAAATTGTCCTAAATAGATGTTAATGATGTCCTTTCTGCTTTTTCTTTTGGCAAAAAATAACATTAGGATAATAAGTAAGTCTACAGCTGTCCCAGAATACAGGATTATTGAAGTAACAATATTTTGAATCATAAAACACCTCATTCAAATATATTTTTGAATGTATTCTAACATTAAACTTTGTAGATGTCAACTTAAAATCCACCAATTAATAATTGCATGTCAATATTTGTATTGTGAAACTAGTTTCAGAAATATATAGTCTTAAAGTATGTCCACTGCCAATGGTTTTTTCAATATTTAAGAGGAGATTTATAATGGTTCATTTCTATAAATTTATAAACGAGTTATATATTTTGTTTAACCAATTATTAACTATTTTTATCAATAATCACTTCATTAATTTGTACTTTTTAATTTTGATTTATTTTTCGTGCATATTTTATATGAATTTAATTCTAATACATTTTAAATAAAAAATACGCAATTTTAATTGGCACTGACCCCCGTAAATGAGAATTAAATAAAAACACCTCCAAGTTGGATTCGGTACAATATAATCAAATGCTCATGGAGGTGGCTTTTTATGGTTAAAAAACGTGTGGAGACGGTGGTATTATTGTCAAGAAAATAGAATAACATGCTATAAAACTGTCGAAATAGGTGGCTTTTAGGATTTTAACAGAAATCAGTTCTATAATAAATTAAAAATCGTGTTGGTAGAAAAATCGTCTACTTCTACCAACACGATTTTACAAAGAGCCATTACTTACATCTCTTTTTCTCCTGTAAAACTATTGTATCTTGATACTTTAAGGAGTTTCAATCATTCGATCTGTTAACCGTTATTTTTTGGATCTAAACTTAATAACATAGCATTAATGGCGACGATGACTGTTGACACAGACATTAGGATTGCTCCTAATGCAGGGCTTAATGTGATACCAATAGGAGCCAAAATTCCTGCAGCTAGAGGGATAGCTATAAAGTTATAACCAGCTCCCCAAAATAGGTTTTGTTTCATTTTACGAGTTGTTTTGTGTGCTAATTCAATGAATGATTCAATATCTCCTGGATCTGATTGAGTCAATATGACATCAGCTGAATCCAATGCAACTTGAGTTCCAGCACCTATAGCTATACCAACATCTGCTAAGGCAAGAGAAGGAGCATCATTTACACCATCACCTACCATGATAACTTTCTTTCCTTCATCTTTAAGTGTTTTAACTAACTCATATTTGTCTTGTGGAGATTGATTTGATCTATATTCAATCCCTAAATCTACTGCCGCGCCTTGAGCCGCTTTTTCATTATCACCTGTTGCCATAATTGGTTGAATATTGTTCTTTTTAAGAGCTTTAATTAACTCTTTACTCGTTGGTTTTAATTCGTCCCCTAAAGCTACAGCACCAATGGCATCATCGTTTTCTACTAAGACACTAAGAGTTGCTCCTTTTGGAATATCCATATCAAGATTACGTCCATAGGCTTTTTGACTGATTAATTGGTAACGGTGCCAACCTGCTTTACCCTCTACTCCAGCACCGGAAATCACATCAATCGAATCAAAAGATGCTGGACGAATATTTTGCTGCTCGGCGAAACTTATAATTGATTGAGCAATTGGGTGGCTAGATCCTCCTTCAATACCTGCCAATAAGGCAATGATTTCCTCTTTTGTATATTTGTCATTAAGAAGTTTTACATCTAATACTTTAAATTCACCAGTTGTTAAAGTACCCGTTTTATCTAAAATCATCACATCTGCATCTTGAGCTATTTCTAAGGCTTGGCGGTCTTTTACTAGTAAGCCACGGCTAGCTCCTAAGCTTGTGCTACGGGCGGTTACCAATGGAATAGCCAGACCCAATGCGTGCGGACAAGCAATAACTAATGTAGTAATAGTAAATATAACTGCCGTTGGGATATCTCCAATAATCATCCACACTACAAAAGCAATTAGCGCGACAATAACAGCAATATAGAAGAGCCACCCTGCAACCTTTTGAGCAATATTTTCTGCTCTGGAAGGCTGACTTTGAGCTTGGCTGATTAAATTCTGAACTTGAGAGATGAAGGATTGATCACCTGTCTCATTCACTTTAATATAAAGAACCCCTTCTCCATTTGTTGAGCCCCCGATTACTTCATCGCCAGGGCCTTTTTTAACTGCTTTTGATTCTCCAGTCAAAAGAGCTTCATTTAAACGTGATTCGCCACGCTCAATAATCCCGTCTGCTGGCACATTTTCTCCGGCTTGAACACGAATTAAATCACCTACCTGTAAGTCAGCAACTGGTCGTGTTTCAATTGAATCGTCTTCTAATACAACGTGAGCATCTTTCGGCACTAACTTAGCCAATTCTGCTTGTGCGTCTCCTGCTTCTCCAATAGCTTTCATCTCAATCCAGTGACCTAATAGCATGATTAATAGTAATGAAGCAAATTCAAAGAAAAAGTCCATCACGTGTTCACCCGTTACGTAGGTAATGATCACAGCATAAATACTGTATAAATATGAAACACTTAAACCTAAAGAAACGAGTGCCATCATTCCAGGTTCTTTTTGTTTAAATTCGTCAACTGCACCTTGATAGAATGGACGTCCACCATAAATAATTAATATAGTAGATAAAATAGCTACTACAATATCAGAATATGGAAAAGTAAACTGGAATGGTAGTTCAAATCCATGCAAAGGGACTAAGAGCATAATAATGATTCCTAGTGGCAATGACTTTAAGAAAAGTTCCTTAAAGCTTCCGTGATGATGGTGGGCATGCCCACTGTGTCCGCTGTGATCATGTCCACTGTGCCCGCCGTGATCATGTCCACTGTGCCCGCTGTGATCATGTCCACTGTGCCCGCTGTGATCATGCCCACTGTGCCCGCTGTGGTCATGCCCAGCATGATGTACTTGATGTTGATCCTTATGGTATCCATGTTCATCTGTGATTCCATGCTCGTGTTTTAACTTATCCATGTCGTCATAATCATGGTGATTATGGGACGAATATTTGTTGTCATTATTCATTTTAAATTCCTCCTTATGCTTAATGATGATGTAAATGACATTCGCATTGTCCTTCTGGACAATTGCAATCCACTTCTTCTACTGCGAAAGATTTTTTCATCTCTAATATTTTTTCTAGTCGATCTATATCATCGAAGCTTAAAACATGATCTTCAATGATGCTTCCTATTACATTTCCGACTTTCTTATTGCAAATACGGTTAAAAATATCTTCTGCATAATCCCTTACGGCTTCTGTCTCTTCAATATTGGCAGTGTAAATAAACTTTCTACCTTCATGCTCTGTATTTAGTACGCCTTTTCCAACTAATCGACCTAAGATCGTTTTGATAGTGGATTGTGTCCAGTCCATTTTTTCTTGCAATACGGAAATGACTTTTTTACTAGTTACTCGATTATTTGCCCAAACTACACGCATGACTTCCCATTCTGCATCTGTGATATAAGTATTAAATTCTATTGTGCTCATTCTCCTTCCCCCTAGTCGTTTACAGATGTAAACAAATATGTTTAAAATAAGTTTACCGTTGTAAACGAATTATGTCAAGTCTTTTTATTAAATTCTCACTTTTTGGGGTCAGTCCCTTAAAACATGCTATTTTTATCATTGATAAATATTAATAGCTAACTTTCCGAAAAATAAGTATTTTGCGACTAAAGTCGTTAGAGCTAGCCTAATTGTGTACCGCCAGTTCTCATACAAAAAATACCTTGCAAGTTGCAAAGTATTTTCGTTTGTATTGTGCTTCCCAGCAACGAATTAACGTTTTGAGAATTGTGATGCTTTACGAGCTTTTTTCAAGCCTGGCTTGGAAAGTATGAGTTTCAGTTGGACTAAAAACAACGTCATATCAAGGCTTTTCAGAATGATATCTACTGATTAATTTCATAAAATATGAATCAATATTTTTTAAATAGGGGAATATACTACCCTCTTTTATACGATCACTTCCATTATCCCTTCAATCAGCTCCGTAAAACTTTTTGCCACATAGATAATCTCATCAGGATCATGAATGTAGCAAATAATCTGCCCTTCTTGCCCCTCCTGGTCTGGATCAAAATCAAGCATGAGATAACAAGAATCGCAATATTCCGCAAAAGGAAGCCATTTCTTATTAAAAAGATAGGGTTTAACTCTACTATCACGCATTTCTTCAACATCTTTGCTCGAAAAATAGTCGGGAAATTCCGTTAACAGGGCATCCCTATTTTGAAAATATCTTTTCCCAGCTTCTATTTCCTGCAAACTCATCAGAGAAAAAGCCATTTCTCTTTGGTCAATCACACAGGGTAAGACTGCTAAGAATTTACTGCCGTTTTTGTAGCGATAGACTTCCTTAAGTTCATCGGGGAGAGAAATTCCAAGTCTCTTCTCAAACTCCTGAATTTCCTCCTCAGATGCTCCAGAAATTTCCTGATAATCTTCCAGGTATCCTTCCTCTACAGGATCATCCAAACCCCAGTCTTCAAAAGCTTCACAAATATAAGTTGCTATTTTCTTAACTTGGTCAACTATACACATAAGAACCTCCTTTTTTGATTTCTCTTACCCATCAAATGTTTCATCTCAAAATATGTTCAAAATATTGATAGAATTCCAATTTATTAAATTAGAATATCACAAGAAATACATTAAATACTTATCACTTACTTAAGTTATATCATAATTTATGGCCAAATTCTAACTTTTAATTACCTAACTTGTAAAATTAAGCTAGACAGAAAAAGCATCCCGTATTTTTGATACGAAATGCTTTCAATAAGTGTAAATAAGTTTTAACGTTTACTAAATTGTGATGCTTTACGAGCCTTTTTCAAGCCTGGTTGGAAACATTTCTATTTGAATAAGTTTCAAGATGGGCTTAAAATCAATGTTTTCCCACGTTTTCAGAAAGAACAATTTCATCTAATTTGGATATATTTCATTTAAATAGTGTGAACTTTATCCTAAAAATACACGAATTGAGCTGATAAATACTAAAAAGTTCACACCATTAGTTAAATTATTTTTTGTTACATACATTTTTTTAGATGATAGACCTCCTAATTTATTTCTTATAGCATTTGAGCAAACCTCCGTTATCAAAAAACAACCAGAAAGAANNTTCTTTCTGGTTGTTTTTTTATAAATTGAATTTTCAGTAAAATACTTTACTCATTTATACTACCCCTTACTTCTATGTACTTTCTTTCATCTAAAGAAAAATCTCGTATTCATCAATTTTATTTCGTTATAGGTAAGAAAGAAGAACAAACAAGAAAAACACGGCATAAAAACCTATTCAGTTCATCGTCCTCAATCCTTGTCTGCTTCATTTTCTTTTACGAGATCGTTTTGTGAATCTTTTTCAGAGAGTTTTTGATCGATATACTTGTCAATGTTTTCGTAAAATTCCTTGGTCGTCTCACTATCTAATTTTGTCGAATTATGGACTTGATTGACTTTCAATTGAACAGATTGAATACCGTAAGAGGCTTGTTTTTGGCGAATGGTTTCTAATTCTTCTTCTGAAATTGGATCTCCAACAACCGTCAAGACCAATTCATTATTCCTTGACTTGTAGACTTGATTAATGACCGTATGATTGGCGAACTCTTTTCCTACAAACTGTTTGATCCCTTCTTTTCGCGCTTGATCTATCGTCAGAGTGACTGCTGAATAACTGGCTGGAAGAACCAATAATACAATCAAGGATATCAAGCCAATTTTCATTTTAATGTTTAGCTCTTTAAATGAACTTAAAGGAGATTTTCTCATCAAAATTCTTGTTCCAACAATGTTGGTTAGCATGATAAAGACACAGTTAATCAAGAAAAGATAGAGAGCCCCAAATAAAAATCGTACATTTCCATTAGCTAAACCATAGCCTGCAGTACAGATAGGTAGCATCAAAGCTGTTGCAATGGCTACTCCTGGCACGATATTGTTTGCTTCTTTTTTTCTTGAACCAATGACACCTGCTATCCCACCAGCAATATCAATGAGAACATCCCAAATGGTTGGAGAGGTTCGTGCAATCAACTCGCTACTTGCATAAGATAAGGGAGAAATCCAAAAATACAGAGTCGATACAAGCAAGCTGACCATCTCTTTGAGCTTATTGAAGAAACAATTTCTTGTGTAAATCCTATTTTTCAAACTGTTTTTAAGACCTTTTTGAAAGATAAGGGCAAGATCATAAATGCACTAGAACCGCCCTACTCAAACGCAAAACTAGAAGCTACTAATAACCTCATCAAGATCATCAAACGAAATGCTTTGGCTTCCGGAACTTTAAAACTTCAAAACTAGAATCCTCATTGCATTGAACATCAAAAAGGAGAGAACCAATTTGGTCCTCTCCAGGGTATAATTTTCCATCAACCCACTACAGTTGACAAAGAGCCGTTATTCTCAAATGAGACAACTCCTTTTAGTTTTTATAACCTCAGGTTCTCGGTCTCTTACCTACTTTTAATAGAAAGACTACGAAGGACGATTCTTAAAGTAGTCAGATTGTGCAATATCGAAAGATTAGATGGGCTTAACCAATTTAACAACCCAGATCCAATTAAACTTCCATTTATTACAACTGTTTCTTGAATATTTCTTTGAATTAATTCCTGCAACGATTCAGATAAAGAATTCAATTCCTCGAAGAAATCTAAACGATTATCTAATAATAAAATATCACTCATCTGCTTAGAAATATCAGCACTTTCATTCATCACAACCCCAATATCTGCAAGCGTCAAGGCAGCAGAGTCGTTTAACCCGTCTCCAACCATCAAAATAGTTCGGCCAGCTTTCTGTAATTCCTGAACTAACTGAAACTTACCATCTGGTTTTAAATCAGTATAGACGTTGTCAAATGGCAGATCTTTAACCAACTCTTCTGTTCTAGCCAACGTATCACCAGTTGCCAGAATCAGTTTTTTCCCTTGGCGTTTTAGCTTTTTCAATGCAGCTTTCGCCTCGCTTCTCAAGGGAGTGTGGATACAAAACATCCCAATTAATTCTTTCTTATAAGCCAAAAACAATAAATTGTAATGAGTCTTATATTGCTCAATCAAGGCCAGCTGCTCAGAACTAATTCTTACCTGTTCGTCTTGCATTAGTACATAATTTCCAATGACAACCGATTGACCATCAATTTGCGATTTAATCCCTTTGCTTGCAACATACTGAAGCTTGCCATGCATTTCTTCGTGTTCAATGCCTTCAATTTCAGCTTGTTTAACAATTGCATTGGCAATAGGATGATAGATATGTTCCTCCAAACATGCACTTATTCTTAAAATATCTTTCTCAGTATAATCTCCGAAAGGAAGAACCTTTTCAACCAAAGGATAACTCGTCGTGATGGTACCCGTTTTATCAAACAAGAAAGTATCCACTTCCAGATATTTTTCTAATACATCACCATCTTTAATAACCATTTCTCGATTTAGACCTTCCTTTATGGCCGTAAGGTAGGCTACAGGTGTGGATATTTTTAGAGCACATGAAAAATCCACCAATAAAAAGGAAATGGCTTTTGAAAACGAACCTGTTAACAGATAAGTCAAACCAGCACCTAAGAAGTTATATTTTACAACCTTGTCTGCCATCCTAATAAAATGACGTTGTTTTGTCTTCTTACTCTCTTCAGATTTTTTCATCAGATTGATGAGTTGCAAAATACGACTGTTTATCTGATTATCAGTCACACGAATTCTTAACTCTCCTGTTTCCAAAACAGTATTCGCACATACAGAATCTCCCTCTTTCTTTTCAACAGGGAAGCTCTCTCCAGTCAAGGAACTCTCATTGACCATGCCTAATCCTGAAACCACTTGGCCGTCAAACAAGATTTCATTCCCTTGGGAGACAACTAATACATCACCTACTTGAACATCAGAACTCTTGATGCTGATGACCATGTCTCCCTGCACTAAGAAAACATCACTTTCTTTAGCAAGAAGGCTTTGTTCCAAATCTGTTGCTGTTTTTTTCAAAGACCACTGATCCAGATGATTACCCAGATCAAGCATAAACATGATGTTGCTAGCTGTCTTGGATTGGTTCATAAACAAGGACAACAAAATGGCCGAACAGTCCAAGACTTCCATGGTTAGTTCCTTGCGCGCTAAAGTTTGATAGGCTTCTTTGACATAACCCAAAGCCTGATAACAAGTCCAAATATAACGAATAGGGTAGGGTACAAAACTTCGAAACAGACAACGCTTAATCGCTGCACCCGATACAATTGAATAAGCACTCTCTTCTCTACGAATGGGAAGAGTCATCAAGTCCGAAACTTTCCCCTTATCAATTCTTTTTAAAAAGGCCTCTGCATTTTCTAATACAGAGAAGCCTTCTCTCATACGTAGAGTAAAGTGCTGCTGATCCATATAAAACTGAATAGAGTCGATCCCTTTTTCATCTCTAGCCAAGGAACGAAGATAAGCTTGAATATCCAAGGTCAGTGAAAACGAGGATGACAATCGGATATGTTGATATCCTCTGTGTAGCACTTTAAAAGACATATTATTCACCTATCAGGCTATCTAATTGTTCTTCTTTCTTTTCCTGTTCGTATAAATATTTAGCGTCTTGTAAAACATCATCACCGTGTTGTTTTACAACAGAAACAGATGCATCCAGTCCATCTTTCAATTTGTAACCTTTAGCCAAGGCCTTAGAATAGGCTTTTTTAGCTTCTTTACTTGCTAAGACTTTCAAGCCAAGCGTCCCAAATGCTACCCCTCCTAAGAAGAGAGATGATTTTTTCGCAACTTTTGCGACGTTTAATACTTCTTTTAACATGTTTATTTCCTCCTTGTAACTATTGTAGCGAAAAATGACAGCAAAAGCAATTGCTGATATCTGATATATAGATAAAATTCTCTATACTGATATCTAATTATATTATAATGAAAACAATATACTTTATTTTTTGATACTGTCAATAATTATGTGTAAACACTCAAGTAGAGTTACGGAGTGTTAATCAAATAAGGATTGAAGCAAAAAAATATGAACTAGAACTTCAAAATAAGATTGATAAAATTCATAGTGGAGATTCAGTCTCATTAGAAAATAGTGGTTCTATCCTTTTTTCAGATTTCTATCAAAACGTTTGGTGGGAATCCTACAAAGCAGGTCAGACTACTTCTACTGCTAAACCACCTTCTCAAGCAACTATAGTTGGAACAGAAATTGCTTTTAGAAAACACATCTTACCCTTACTTGGGAATTATTCAATAGACTTTCTTAATCAAAATAAGCAAGTTGTACTAAATCTATTGACTCAAAAGGCTGAAGAATATGCAAATTTCAAAGTTATCAGGAGCTACGTTAACTCTATCTTTGACTGGGCAGAAGAATTAGAGTATATCGAAACTAATCGCTTATCAAAAACTATAAGCCGTATCAAAGCCACTAAGAAAATCAAGCTACAGGAATCTAAAAAAGATGAAGATTTATTTCTATCTCAAGAAGAACTTCAAGCATGGTTTACAGCTTTTGAAAAGGATTTAGAGACTGAAAAAATTCTATTCAAAGACTATGTTTTGTTCTATACTACCTTCTTTTTAGGAGATAGAAAGTCAGAGAGCTACGCTTTGCAATGGAAACATATTGATTTCAAAAATAAACAAATTCAATTGGTTCAAGCCTTAGATCGATATAAAAATCAAAAGTCAACTAAAAGGAATAAAAAGACGATTTTTTCGATTCCACAAGAACTTACCGACTTGTTAAATTCTTGGAAGAAACAACAAAAATCTGAACTGGCTTCATTTAACATCATGCAAACTCCTGAACAGTATGTTTTTACGTATATTGATACAAAGGGAAATGTAAACAGTTGTCTCCATGCTGATTATCTTAACAACAAGATGAAATCTGTTAAGCGTCGTCATCCAGAACTCGCACATGCAACCCCTCATAAATTACGACATACAGGAGCTACACTCGCTAAACAGGCTGGAACCTCTATGGAAGCTATTTCTGAAGCACTCACTCATAGTGATACGATTACAACTAAGACTTATGTCAACACTTCAAACGTAATCCCAATGGCTGTTGGAGAAATTGCCTTTCGTAATCTTAAAAAGTAATGGTGTGAATTTTGCTAAAAATCATCAAAAAAACACTCCATGGTGTGAACCATGAAGTGTTTCGAAACGTTGATATAATCGTATTGATTAACGTTTTGAGAATTGTGATGCTTTACGAGCTTTCTTAAGACCTGGCTTCTTACGTTCTACCATACGAGCATCACGAGTAAGAAGTCCAGCGCGTTTAAGAGAATCGCGGAAGTCTGGGTCTACTTGAAGAAGGGCACGAGCGATACCGTGACGGATAGCTCCTGCTTGTCCTCCATAACCACCACCATTAACGTTTACGAAAACGTCGTATTGACCAGCAGTTGAAGTAACTGCGAATGGTTGGTTGATAACCAAGCGAAGGTCAGCGTGTGGGATGTACTCTTCAACATCTTTTTTGTTTACAGTGATTTTACCAGTTCCTGGAACAAGGCGAACGCGTGCAACAGCGTTTTTACGACGTCCAGTACCTGCATATTGTGCTTGTGACATAGCTTATTTGTTCCTTTCCTTAGATAAGTCCTGAAATATCAAGAACTTCTGGTTGTTGTGCAGCGTGAGTGTGCTCAGCGCCTACAAATACTTTCAATTTCATACCTTGAGCACGGCCAAGAGTATTGTGTGGAAGCATACCTTTAACTGATTTTTCGATCAAACGAACAGCGTTCTTAGAGCGAAGTTCACCAGCAGTGATAGATTTTAATCCACCTGGGTACATTGAGTGAGTGTAGTAAACTTTATCAGTAGCTTTTTTACCAGTCAATTTAACTTTTTCAGCGTTGATAACGATTACGAAGTCACCTGTATCAGTGTGTGGTGTGAATGTTGGTTTGTTTTTTCCACGAAGTACGCTTGCTACAACAGCAGAAAGGCGTCCAAGAGGTACATCAGTAGCGTCAACTACGTACCATTTGCGTTCAACTTCACCTGGCTTAGCCATGTATGTTGTTTTGTTCATGATTTCTCCTATTTGAATATCGTTTTTGTTTACAGGGCGGATGTTCCGGTCCGCAAGTTATTTGAAAGGTTCCGGGGCCTTACAAATGGGGTAAACAATACCGCCTACTATCATACCAAATTTTTAGGCCAAAAGTCAATATCTTTGCCGGAAATATTTCACTTTTTAGCTTGTTTTCGTTTTCAAGTTTGTTTCTTAATCTCGGTCGTTTTTTGCGAAGCCAAATAAGGCTAAGGTTCCTGGTCCAACGTGGGTTGCAATAACTGGTCCAAGCGGCTCAATCAAGACTTCTTTCACTCGACCATCTGCTAAGAGCTGTTCCTTCAGATTCTCAGCATCCTGATCAGCATCTGCATGAGCAATCACTGCCCGATCATCTGCTATATTTTCTAAAAGCATGCGAACACACTCTGCTTGAGCCTTCTTCTTTCCTCTCACCTTAGCAATTGGTTTCAAGCTCCCATCCGCTTGAACTGCAATAATTGGCTTGATACTAGCCAGACTACCGATCATGGCAGCTGTTTTTGAAATCCTTCCGCCCCGCACCAAGTGATTCAGATCATCCACTAAGAAATAGGTTTGAACTTTTGGTCGCAAAGCTAGTAAAATATCCAAGGTCTCAGCTAGTGATTTACCTTCTGATCGTGCTTCGACAGCCTTCATTACCAGAAGCCCTTCCCCCATAGAAGCAGCCCGACTCTCAAGAATCTCAATCACAGCTTGAGGATAGTCTTCCAAGACTATGTCCCGAGCCATAACTGCACTTTGATAGGTTCCAGATAGCAAGGAAGCAAAAGCTACATACAACAGCGGCGTGCCAGCTTTTGCGTATTCTCTAAAGACATCCTCAAACTGACCTACATTAATTTGGCTGGTAGTTGGTTGACTTCCTGCCTTCATCTTTTCAAGTAAGGTTTTACTGGTTAGTTTGTTTTCCCCTACTGTTTCATAGGTCACTCCATCCAGCTGAATGGTCAAGCCTAGGATTGTAACATCGTGTTCAGCTGCCCATTTTTCAGACAGGTCTGTTGTAGAATCCGTTAAAATTTTAAAGGTCATCTTATTTCTCCATCATTTTTTAGTTCCCACAGAGAGGCTTCTCCATGGACATAAGCGGGTTATTAGTGGTGCTTTGAATGACCACCTTATTGGGGCTAACTATTAAACATTCTTGCTTTTTAGGAAAGTTATTTCGCTCGGTCAATCTAAAACAGGACTGACACCTTGAAAGCCTTTCAAATCAAAAATATATTGAAAATATTCATCTTGTGAATCTTTTAAAATCAGGTTTGCTCTATCATTAAGCAATTCAATACAGGTCCATTCCCCATCTAAACACTCAACATCATATTTTTTATCTTCTAAAAATAAATTTGTTAATTGTCCTTCTGGATATTTATTTTGAAAAGAAACCATCCCAGAGTTGTCACTTCGGTAAGCAAGCACAGGAACTTCAACTTTTTGAGCTCCCATATAAAAGGAACTCATACACCTCTTTTCAGCAAGGTACTCATATTTTCCTTTTACATAATTCACAATCTCTTTATTTAAAATTGTAGAAAAATTGAGAATGCTGATGAAATCCGCCTTATCAATGGATAAGGTTTCGACCTCAATTAGGTATTTCAAAGCACCATTTACCTGACTTCCTTGACCGTATAAATCCGTGCAATTCAAGGAATATTGGGTCAATAAATCCTCTAAGGGATACTGATCTGCTTCCTCAGTGATTTCAAAGCAAAAGCAATAATTATCTTCTCCTTTATTATGATAGATATCATAAATAATCGGTTCAAACTTTTCTGTTTGATATTTTTCTAACTCATAACTTCCAAGCACTTGCATTAGCCCACCCGATTTCTAAAGACTTCATACATGAGAATAGCTGCTGCGACGCTGGCATTGAGGCTTTGGACATGGCCATTCATGGGAATCGTCAGCATTTCGTCCACCTGCTTCTTGATGTTGCTGGAAATACCCTTGCCTTCATTGCCAATGATGAGGGCTAGCTTGCCTGCCGTATTCCATTTATGGGAAGGCGTCCCCTGCATATCTGTACCGAAAATCCAGAAACCAGCTTCCTTGAGCTTGTCCAGAGTCTGGCTGAGATTGGTCACACGAGCAATAGGAATATGCTCAATGGCACCCGTTGAGGTCTTAGCCACAACTGGTGTCACACCGACTGCCCGGTGCTTGGGAATGATGACTCCAGCCACATTGGTTGCGTCAGCCGTCCTCAAGATAGAGCCAAAATTGTGCGGGTCAGTCAGCCCGTCCAAAATCAATAAGAGAGGATTGTCTTCCTGCTCTGCTTTTTTCAAGAGTACCTCAAAGTCAGTATAGGCGAACTCAGCCACTCGCAGAACAAAGCCCTGGTGAACGGCTCCGTCAGTCATTTCCTGCAAGGTCTTCTTGGGCGTCCAGGAGATCGAAACCTTTTTTTCTGCAGCTAAATCTTTGATTTTATCGACCTTTTTACCACGCAGATCGTCTTGAATGTAGAGTTTATTTCCAGTGTTAGCTGCGAGAGCCTCTATCACCGCATGCACACCATAGACAATATCGTTTTTTTCCATGTCTTCAGTATAACATAAATGCCTCCTAAATTGCGACAGCTTTTATTGAACAGAACAAGAAATCCGAATTGAAGGAATCATCCTAACCAACTTTATACTCTAGTCATGATATAATAAAGCGACTCTAGAAAAAGAAAGTTGACGCATATGTCCCTTCTCCACCGAACGATCAAACTGATGCTCGCCACCTGCCTAGCGGCTTGGCAAGCAAAAACTTTAGGATTAGCTTATTCAGTCTCTGCTGGTATTATTGCTCTTTTGAGTGTTAGCGATACTCGCAGGAGCACAGCTAGACTAGCCAGAGACCGCTTTTTATCGACCATATTGGCTCTGGCTATTGGAAGCTTAGCCTTTCGCTTTCTAGGCTTTAATCTCGGAGCATTGGCCCTCTATATCGCAATCTACGTTCCGCTAGCTTTTCAACTTGGATGGGAAATTGGCATTACCCCCAGCACTGTCCTGGTCTCTCATCTGCTCTTAGAAAAATCCACCTCTTGGCTACTTCTTGGTAACGAGCTTGCTCTATTTCTCATTGGAACTGGCTTTGCTCTTTTAGCCAATCTCTACATGCCCTCGCGCCAAGAGGAGATTGACAGCTATCATGAGCAAGTGGAAGAACAACTGAAAAAGATTCTCCTTCGCTTTGAATACTTTTTAAAGTCTGGAGACGGCCGAAACGAAGCGACCCTAATAAAAGAGCTTGATACCACTCTAGAACAGGCCTTACAGTTGGTCTATCTGGACCACTCCAACCATCTCTTCCATCAAACCAACTACCATATTCACTATTTTGAAATGCGAAGAGCACAGAATCGCATCTTGCTGGATATGGCTGGTAATATCAATACTTGTCGCCTAGCGGCTAGTGAAAGCTTCATATTGGCTAAACTCTTTTTAAAAACAGCCAAACAGTTAAGTCAAGAAAATCCAGGCCATGATTTGCTGGATGAAATCGAGGAATATCTGGCAGTCTTTCGAAAACGGCCACTTCCTAAGACTCGTCAGGAATTTGAAACCCGCGCTACGCTCCTTCAGCTCCTGCGGGACTTGGAGACCTTTATTGAGTTAAAGGTTGATTTTTATAGGAATTATCAAGAAGAAACAAACTAACTCTTTCTACACAAAATACAGAAGGAACCAAAACAATTTGGTTCCTTTTTTACATTAAGAAAGTAGTTTATTCTTTTAAGTGATAAGAATAGCTTGCGACTACAATATCTTCGTACCACTTTAGATAATATTTCAATTTTAAACTCATTTGATTATGAAGGATATTTTGCCAGCTCTTTTTCGGGATAAACTGAGGAACCAAGACTGTCACTGTCCTTCCTTCTTTTTTAGCCCGCTTTGCTACCTTGATCACATACTGCACTGTTGGAGTAATGATATTGCGGTAGCTAGTCGTAACAGTCTCAAATCGAATATCAGGGAAATAGTCAGCAAATTCCTCTGCGACTTCAGCATCCTTTTTAGCAGTTTCAGTTGTTGAGACGTGCATTGCGACGACATCGTCGCCAATACTGCGAGCATAGCTCATCGCCCCAACACTAACTCTGGTAACATTTCCGACTAGTACAATTACTGTATTGCCTGTGTAATTCTGACGCTCAATATGTTCTTCTAATCTCAGCTGTCTCGCGACCCTATTATAGTGCTGTTTAATAGCTAAGAACAGCCAGGTCAAGACAATGATAATGGGAAAGAAAGGCCAAATATCTCGCAGACGGAATAAAAGTAAAATAAGAACAATCCCGTAACAAATAACAGCACCAAGGATATTCGCAATTGAATGCTTCAAGAAATCTTTTCCAAACTTTTTCTTCCAATGGACAACCATACCAGTTTGAGAGAGGGCAAAGGGCACAAATACACCAATGGTATACAGTGGGATCAAACGCTCTGTATTCCCCTTAAAAATCCACAAGAGAGCAATGGCACCAAAGGCTAATGTAAAAATCCCATTAGAATAGCTGAGTCGGTCCCCCTTTTCCATGTACATATGTGGCATATATTTATTCTTAGCCATATTGTAGGAAAGCACTGGAAAAGCTGAGAATCCTGTATTAGCCGCAACTGCCAAGATCAAAGCTGTTGACAATTGAAAAATATAGAATAAGATACGACCAAGTGGAGAACTTCCCAAGATAGCCTGAGCCATCTGAGCCAAGGTAGTTACACCTTTGACAGGAACAATCCCAATCCAATAGTTTAAAAAAGTGATTCCTGCAAACATGATTCCTAGGATTAAAGCCATAATTGATAGGGTTCTTGCAGCATTGTGAGCCTTTGGCTTCTTGAAAAAGGGAACTGAATTAGATATGGCTTCCACTCCAGTCAAGGAAGCTGAACCACTGGTAAATGCACGGAGCAACAAGATCAAACTTACTCCAGTAATAGGAGTGCCAATATGAGCAGTTGCGTGATATTCCAAGTTTCCTGTCATGATTTGCACAAAACCAAAACCAATCAACAGTAACGTGCTGACAATAAAAAGATAGACAGGAACCATTAAGGAAGTCGCTGATTCTTTTAGACCTCGTAAATTCATTAGCATCAATAAGAGGACTAGCAAGACCGAGATGTGTAAATTGTAAGGGTGTAAGACAGGAATAGCTGAGGTAATGGCATCCGCTCCAGAAGCAACTGAAACAGCTACAGTCAACATATAGTCTACCAGTAAACTTCCACCCGCAATTAAGCCAGCTGTTGGAGAAAGATTTTCTGTCGTTACCATATAAGCTCCTCCTCCTTGAGGGTAAGCATGGATAACCTGACGATAAGAAATTGTTAAACTCGCTAATAAAACCAATACAACAATTCCTATAGGAAGTGACCACCAAATCGCTCCGACAGAAACAGAAGTTAAGACCAGAACTACCTGCTCTGGTCCATAAGCGATGGAAGATAAGGCGTCACTAGAGAGCATAGCCAAGGCCTGTAGTTTTGTCAATAAATGACCATCCTCTCCTTCTTTACCGGATTTTAATGGGCGTCCAATAAAAAATCCTTTTAACTTGGAAAACATAAGTTCCTCCTCAATTAAAAAATAAGGGCTATTTTACTCTTTTTCAGAAAACATGTCAACAGTTTTCTGGTTTTTTTCAAGTTTTAAACAATATTTCTTTATTCAACAGTGTGAGCTAGTAGCAATTAATAGATTGTGAGAAAGATTCATTTATCTTATCCTTGAAGATGAGAAGTGAAGCTCCTCATCTCTAATGAAATAACTTCGAAGAACAAATTCATATTTCCCAAAGTTCATTTGCTATCACTTATAAAAATAACCTCTTCAACTATGAGGTTTTGAGCCTATCAAGTATGGATTGATAAATCTTGACAGAAAAAAACGAGCATGGATGTCCAAGCTCGTTTTTGATAACTAAATTTTCTTCATTGTAGAAAACATTAATAAACTGTTTTTTCAGTTTCTTTATCGAAGAAGTGCGCTTTGTTCAAGTCAAATCCAAGATCGATTCCTGCACCTGTTTGCAAGTAGTCACGTGCATCTACTTTTGCGATAAATTCGTTTTTACCAACTTGGCAGTACAAGTGAGATTCTGAACCAAGCAACTCTGATACAGAGATTGTTGCGTGTACTACTGAGTCAGGGAAAGTTTCAAGGAAAGCAGGCTCTGTATTGATATCTTCTGGACGGATACCAAAAATCAATTCTTTACCTTCGTAGCCTTTTTCTTTCAGAACTTTCAAGATCCCTTCTGGCACTTTCAATCTTACACCTTCAGTAACGATCTCGTTGCCTTCAAGCTTCACATTGATGAAGTTCATAGCTGGGCTTCCGATAAAGCCGGCAACAAATTTATTGACAGGGTGTTTGTAAAGTTCTTGTGGTGTACCAACTTGCTCTACGCGACCAATTGTACCAGTTCCTGATGGATTCTTAGTTGCTGACATGATAACAATACGGTCAGCCAAAGTCATCGCTTCTGTTTGGTCGTGTGTTACGTAGATAGTTGTTGCTCCGATACGACGGTGGATTTTAGCGATTTCAGCACGCATGGATACACGAAGTTTTGCATCCAAGTTTGACAAAGGCTCGTCCATCAAGAATACTTTTGCATCACGGACAATAGCACGTCCCATGGCAACACGTTGACGTTGACCACCTGAAAGGTCAGCTGGTTTACGGTCCAAGAATTCTTTCAAACCAAGGATTTCAGCAGCTTCTTGAACACGTTTGTCAATATCATCTTTACTGTATTTACGCAATTTCAAACCAAAGGCCATGTTGTCGTATACAGTCATGTGAGGGTATAGGGCATAGTTTTGGAAAACCATGGCAATATCACGATCTTTTGGTGCCACATCGTTAACAACTCGGCCGTCAATTGAACATTCGCCTTCTGTGATGTCTTCAAGTCCAGCAATCATACGAAGAGTTGTAGACTTACCACATCCTGAAGGTCCTACAAATACGATAAATTCTTTGTCTTGAATTTCCAAGTTGAAATCTTCAACAGAATAGTGTTCACTATTTGGATATTTCTTGTAAATATTTTTTAGGTTTAATTCTACCATAATAGGCTCCTTTTAAATTTATACTCTTATTATATTTGAAAGCGTTCTACAATGCTATGGCAAACTGCCTAAAATAAAAAAAATGTTTTGTGCAGCCTGCACAAAACATCAAAATAAATCTTTCAAAATGATATGGTAACAGAGTGATAAATCCGTCAACTCTTTTAACTGCAAGCCTGTCAACTCCTCCCACTTATCCAAACGATATTGGAGAGTATTCCGATGAATATAAAGTTGCTGAGCTGCCTTGGTCACAACTGCTCCATTTTCCCACAAGGCTAAGATAATCTCGGTTAATTGCTCTTGCCCCTCTATAAGCTGATGCAGTTTCTTCTTCAAAGGAAGAAGAGTGTCCTTAGCCTCGTCTAAGCCCCATAAAAAGAGCTGTGAGAAAGGTAAAACCAAAGACTGCTGATAGCGATTCAACCATTGAGTGAAGAGGTTGTTCTCAGCTTGATAGAGTTGTGGCAACTCGTCTTTCACCGATCTGGGCCAGACTTGTCCAATCAAAACAGCCAAACGCAGGTTAAAGTCATATTCAACAGCTGACAAGACATCCCTCAGCAAATCTTTAACGGCCAATTGTTGCCCCTGATCAAGAACAAAAATATAGTCTTGCGGGCTAGTCTGAAAATAAGCGATTTTATTGGTCAAAAGAGTTCGCATCATATCTAGCCAGGCCGAAATAGATTCTGCCTCATAATGAAAAAGGTGACAATGAATGAACTGTAGCGTCTCAACCTCATGGGGGAGCGTTTCTTCAGACTCAGATACTAAATACCTATACCAGGGATTTTGTGAAAAAACGGACTCTTTTTCTGTCAGCAGAGTAAGCAGTTGCTGTTCTCGATCTGTTAAATCTTCTGTCGCCAAAACTAGCCAATGTTGCCGATCAAGACGAAGCGAGACTTTCTGGCTATCTTGACTGGGTTTATCTTGTAGACTAGCCTTTGGAAATAAAGCCAGCAATTCATTTGTTTTCATGAGTAGCTTCCTCCACTCGTTTGACACACCAGTCAATTAATTCTTCTAAGCGTTCGATTGCTCCAGTCATATGCAGGTAGCCCATGACTGCTTCAAATCCTGTAGACATGCGGTAGGTAACAATATCCGCATTCTTAGCCTTGGTGTGGCTGTTGGCATTGCGGCCACGCTTGTAGATATCCTCTTCCTTCTCCGTCAGAATCCCTTCTTCCAGCATGAGAGAGATGAGATTAGCCTGAGCCTTGGCAGAAACGTACTTGGTCGCTTCCCTATGCAGCTGATTGGGCTTGGTCAATCCCTGAAAAATCAGGTGACGTCTTATATACATGGAGTAGACAGCATCTCCCTCAAAGGCGAGGGCAATACCGTTAATCAGGTTGACATCAGTCACGGGTCCACCTCACTCCGTCCTTAGTATCCAAAAGCTTGATACCCTGAGCGGCCAAGTCATCTCGAATACGGTCTGCAGTCGCAAAGTCACGATTGGCACGCGCTACTTGGCGTTCCTCAATCAAGCGCTCAATGTCTGCGTCCAAAACTTCTTCTACAAAAGCAATACCAAAAACTTCTAAGAGCTTGGCAAAGGCTGCCTTAACTTCAGCGGTGTAATTGCCAGAATTGATCCACTTGGCTAACTCGAAGACAACCGTGATACCATTGGCTGCATTGAAATCTTCGTCCATAGCAGCGGTGAATTTATCCAGAAAGGCTTGCAGCTGATCAGAGTCTGCCTGACCCGTGAAAGGCTGCTCATAGGTATTCTTCAAATACTTAAGATTGGTCGCTGCATCATGAACTGCTTTTTCCGTGAAATTAATGGGCTTGCGGTAATGCTGGGTAGCAAAGAAGAAACGCAGCACCTGACCATCAATGGTCTTCAGGGCATCGTGAACAGTGATAAAATTACCTAAGGACTTGGACATCTTAACATCGTCAATGTTGACAAAGCCATTATGCATCCAGTAGTTGGCAAAAGTCTGACCAGTCTTGGCTTCTGATTGGGCGATTTCATTGGTGTGATGCGGAAACTCAAGGTCGGCTCCACCACCGTGGATATCAATAGTATCGCCCAAAATCTCTGTTGACATGACCGAACACTCGATATGCCAGCCCGGACGACCAGGTCCCCAAGGACTGTCCCAGGAAATCTCGCCTGGTTTTGCAGCTTTCCAAAGGGCAAAGTCTACAGGATTTTCCTTGCGAGCCGTTTCTTCATCGGTACGACCTGAAGCACCCAGCTCCAAATCTTCCAAGGTTTTATTGGCTAACTTGGCATAATTGTGAGACTTTTCCACGCGGAAGTAGACATCGCCCTCTGACTCATAGGCGTAGCCTTTGTCAACCAAGTCCTCAACAAAACGGATGATGTCAGCCATAAACTCCACCACCCGCGGATGACGAGTCGCAGGTTTTACACCCAGAGCTGAGACATCCTCGCGAAAAGCTGCGATATACTTATCAGCCACTTCTTTTGGTGTGATGCCTTCTTCCTTGGCGCGATGGATAATCTTATCATCTACATCTGTAAAGTTGGAAATGTAGGCAACTTCGTAGCCCCGATACTCAAAATAGCGACGAACTGTGTCAAAAGCTACTGTTGAGCGGGCATTGCCGACATGGATATAGTTATAAACCGTCGGACCGCAGACATACATGCGAACCTTGCCCTCTTCAATGGGCACAAATTCACGTAGGCTGCGGGTCATGGTGTCGTAAATTTTAATCATGCGGTCCACTCCCTTCTCTATTTCTGACTTTTTCGGCTGAAAACCAGCTCTGCAAAAGGGCCAAATTGTCTGAGGCTATCCAGTTGGTAAAAGCGCTGCCCTTCCTCTTGGGTAAAGAGGGGAACCCCCTTTCCTAGGATAAGGGGCGCTATCTGAATAATGAGGTGGTCGAAAAGATCCGCATCCAAGAGCGGTCCTACCAAGGAATTACCACCAATCACAAAGACATTTTTGCCCTTGTCAATCTGGTGAACAAAGTCCACCACATCCCCAGCTACTGGCTGGTAATTGCTGACAGGCAGGTGCCTATCATGCGTAAAGACATAGTTTTCCGTAGCTTGATAAAAACTTTCTACATCTTGCAAATCTTGGATTTCCTCAAAGGTCCGCTTGCCCATGATGGTGATATCCATTTGCCTGTAAAAGTCATCATAGCCTGTATCCTCTACAGAACCAAGCTGATGCAGCCAGTCTATCCTGTGCTGGCTGTCTGCCAAGTAGCCATCCATGGTGATACAGCCGTAAAAATATACTGCCATTCTTGTAGTTACCTTTCTAGTTCCTTTGCTATTGTCAAAGCGATAGTGAAAAAAGTCATGGCATCAGCTTTCCGCTCTTCATGGCGGACATCCCAGGTTCGGTTATGATGATCCACATAGTCAGCTGTGTAGAAAAACTGATAGACTTTACTCTTGCGAAATTGACTCCAAGCCATGATACCCGAAGCTTCCATGTCCACCACTTTGGCTCCAGCAGCCAAGCGACGCTTGACCTTATCAGGCGTTTCCCGATAAAAGGCATCGGTCGTCCAAGACTTGGTGCGGATATGCTCGATATCGTGCTTGTCAAAGGTAGCTTCCAGCTCGATTAGCAGAGACTCATCATAGGCGACTTCATCACCCGGTGGGGCATAGTGATAGCTAGTCCCTTCATCTCGCAAAGCAGCAGCTGGCAGGATGATCTTATCCGCCTCAATTGAGCGGTCCAAAACACCACAGGAACCTAGAATGATGAAATTTTTGAAGCCTCTGGCCGCCAACTCCTCCAGTTGGCCAACTATCATGGGAGCCCCAATTGGAGCCAACATAACTGCTAGCTTGCTAGGTCCTTGGCGGTAAATATACCATGGATGCTGGCCGTTTATGCTTTTCAAATAGCCTCCTGGATAGACTTCTTCTGACTCAATCAAACGTTTCAGAATTTCGCCATTAAAGGACAGGATGATGGTTTCGCATACCTCACCCTTGTCATGGACAGGCTTTTCAGTTGGCTCAATAACTGCTGCTACATCTTCAAATTCCTCTAATAGCATAACTTCTCTTTCTTTAAGGCTCCAGCAAATCCAGCTTCATCTTTTCTATGCGACGCAGCTTGGTCTCATCTTTTTTGGCTTCACTGATATAGCGAGCCCATTCGCGCTGGTGGCTAAGCGGCAGTTTTGTAAAGCGCTCCTTGGTGGGACCGTCCAAACCTTCTTTCAGTTCAAGGACTACTTGGGTCAAAATAGCATCTGATAAATCTGACATGTCGGTTCCTCCTGTCATACTTCACCTCGATAACTTTGCCCTTTTCTACAGACTTGATGAATGGTGGCTGGCCTCACGGGCATGCTCTAGTTTGTCTAAATAATATTCTCGTTTTTCTTCTACTTCATGGATAGTTGGCTCGTCCTTCTCGCCGTGGACACGGACAATTTTAGCTGGAACTCCGACCACCGTCACATCACTAGGCACATCAGATACAACCACTGCACCCGCCCCAACTTTGGCTTTCTCTCCAATTTCAATAGGGCCAATCACCTGAGCGTGGGCCGAAATCAGCGCCCCTTCTCGGACAGTCGGATGACGTTTGCCCGTATCTTTTCCTGTACCACCTAAGGTAACACCGTGGTATAGCATAGCCCCCTTCTCCACAACAGCTGTCTCTCCAATCACTAGACCACTGCCGTGGTCAATAAAGACACCTGATTCAATCTGGGCTCCAGGGTGAATCTCTATCTGGGTCCAAAAACGCCAGAATTGACTGTGCATTCTTGCTAATAACTTAAAACCATGCTTCCACAAAAAATGAGAAAGACGATGAGCTGCCAAAGCTTTAATACCTGGATAAGTCAGGAGGACTTCCAGAGAATTTCGAGCTGCTGGATCATTTTCTTTTACAATATCAATGGTTTCTTTCCACCATCCCATCTTCTTCTCCTTTCTTGATGTAAAAAACAAGGGAGCTGGCCCAAGAATTGCAACGCAACTGAGCCCTACTACTCCTTGTTTGTCTTTTATTCTTCTGTTTGAGTAAGAGGTGCTTCTTCATGTTTCTTATGAGGATGCCCCTTACCATGATGCTTATCATGGTGCTTGTCTGATTTTTCAGGTTTAGGCGGACGTGGCAAAAGAGCCTTCATGGAAGCATCTACCCGACCTTTGGCATCAATCTTGATAACCTTGACATCCACTTCATCGCCGATTTGTACGACGTCCTCGACATTGTTGGTCCGAGTCCAAGCCAGCTCTGAGATGTGAACTAGGGCATCTGTCTTGTCAAAGAGATTGACAAAGGCACCGAATTTCTCAATCCGAACAACCTTGGCATGGTATACTTCATCCACTTTTGCTTCGCGGACCAAGCCAGCAATGATTTCCTTGGCACGATTAATGGCGTCTTGGTCGCTAGAGTAGATGGACACATTTCCTTCTTCATCAATGTCAATCTTAACGCCGGTCTCAGCGATAATCTTATCGATGGTTTCCCCACCTTTACCGATGACAATCTTAATCTTGTCCACATCAATCTTGATGGTATCGATTTTCGGAGCAGTTGGAGCCAACTCAGGACGCGGAGCTGGAATCGTCGCTTCAATCAAGTCCAAAATTTCAAAGCGAGCTTTCTTAGCCTGAGCCAGAGCTTCTGTCAGGATTTCTGCTGTAATTCCTTCAATCTTGATATCCATTTGGAGAGCTGTAATACCTTCACGAGTACCAGCCACCTTAAAGTCCATATCACCAAAATGGTCTTCCAAACCTTGAATGTCCGTCAGAACCGTGTAGTTGCTGCCATCTGAAATCAAGCCCATAGCAATACCAGCAACCGGAGCCTTAATCGGCACACCACCGGCCATCAGAGCCAAAGTGCCCGCACAGATAGAGGCCTGTGAGGAAGAACCGTTTGATTCCAAGACTTCTGCTACCAGACGGATAGCGTAAGGAAACTCTTCCAAGCTAGGCAAGACTTGCTCCAAGGCACGTTCCCCAAGAGCACCGTGTCCAATTTCACGACGACCAGGAGCACCATAACGGCCTGTCTCCCCGACAGAGTATTGCGGGAAATTATAGTGGTGCATGAAGCGTTTCTTGTATTCCGGATCCAAGCCGTCAACGATTTGCGTTTCGCCCATTGGCGCCAGAGTCAGGACAGACAAGGCTTGGGTTTGCCCACGAGTAAAGAGACCAGAACCATGCACGCGCGGCAGGTAATCCACTTCCGCATCCAGCGGACGGATTTCATCAACCTTACGACCATCAGGACGGACCTTATCTTCGGTAATCAAACGCCGCACTTCTGCATGCTCCATTTGCTCCAAGATTTCAGCCACATCACGCATGATACGGTCGAATTCTTCGTGGTCCACGTATTTCTCTTCATAGACTGCTGTGACTTGGTCTTTAACAGCCTGAGTTGCTGCTTCACGCGCCAGTTTTTCTTCAACCTGAACAGCCTTTTGCAAGTCGCTGTTGTAGGCTGCGACAATCTCTGCCTGCAGTTCCTCATCAACATGCAGCAATTCTACTTCTGCTTTTTCCTTGCCGACTGCTGCGACAATTTCTTCCTGGAAAGCAATCAATTCTTTGACCGCTTGGTGCCCTTTGAGAAGAGCTTCCAGCATGATATCTTCAGACAGTTCCTTGGCTCCAGATTCTACCATGTTGATAGCCTCTTTGGTACCAGCCACTGTCAGTTCCAAAAGCGAAACTTCTTTTTGTTCCTTGCTAGGATTGATGATGAATTCACCGTCTACGTAACCGACCTGAACTCCTGCGATAGGGCCATTAAAAGGAATATCTGAGATAGAGAGAGCCAGAGAGCTACCGAACATAGCAGCCATTTGAGGCGAAGCATCTTCGTCATAAGAAAGAACGGTATTGATAACCTGAACTTCATTGCGGAAACCTTCCGCAAACATAGGACGAATCGGACGATCAATCAAGCGGGCGGTCAAAGTCGCATCTGTTGACGGACGGCCTTCGCGCTTGTTAAAGCCACCAGGATATTTCCCAGCTGCATACATTTTTTCCTCATAGTTGACCTGCAATGGGAAAAAGTCACCAGTAGCCATCTTTTTGGACATGGTTGCCGCAGTTAAAACGGTACTTTCTCCATATCGAACAACGGCGCTGCCATTTGCCTGCTTTGCAACCTGACCGGTTTCAACTACCAGCTCACGACCTGCAAAAACGGTTTTAAAAACTTGTTTTGTCATAAAGACTCCTTGCCGAGCACATGCTCAAATTTTTTTCATACGCCTTGGCTACAAAGATCAAGATACTAAGACCGTTAAAAGCAAAGTAAAAATAGGAAACTGACGAAGTCTTCGATGAAGACAAGACAGTTTATCTTTTTTACACAGCTTTTAGGTCGTGTTCATTTCATCAAGATATTAAGCCCTTAAGCAATTCATAGGACGTGTTCAGTTAGCACTGTGACTTTAATATCATGGTCTTAGTAGCTTATTATATCCTCATCTTTGTATCAAGCACGTACAGACCTTATTTTACCACAATTTCAGGCAAAAGAAAAAGACTGAAAATGGCTTTTTTTCTATAAAAGTACTGAAAATCTATTTTTCTTTTCTATAGCTGATTATAGTTGGCTGGCTGAGTTCATTTTTTCCTTTCGATTCATCAAATAGGATGGCGGTATAGCCACTATTCACTTTTCAAAGAGAACTTCTTGCTTTATAATAAATACAGTGATTCATTTCAAACATGTAAAGGAGACAATCGTGCCAAATCATCAAACAGTTGAAAAGAAAGATTTTTTCTCGCTCCTTGCGACAGCCTTAGTCTGCTTTGCAGGCATCTTATCTGAAACCAGTATGAATGTAACCTTCCCGCATCTAAGTAAGGTCTTTGGGTTAGGATTGGGAACACTTCAATGGATTACAACAGGGTATTTACTAGCAGTGGCCATTACAATTACTTTAGGTGCGACCTTAGCCCACAATTGGAAAGAGAGAACCATCCTCTTTACTGCTTTGGCCAACTTTTGCTTTGGCACACTGATTGCCATGCTGGCTTCAAGTTTTCCCATCTTGATGATAGGGAGAATCCTACAAGGAGGAGCTACCGGATTAGCCATTCCTTTGCTCTTTAACTTGATTGTTGAGCGTGTTCCTAAGCAAAAAATTGGAACCTACATGGGCTTGTCTGGGATGGTGGTCAGCCTAGCACCAGCAATTGGACCGACTTACGGTGGTTTTATGATTAGTCGTTTTGACTGGCATATGATTTATACCTTTATTCTTCCTGTCCCAATCATTTCCTTTATCCTTGGCTTTTTCTTTTTAAGAAATTCCGAGAAGTCTAGGAAACGCGCCTTTGATATCCTCTCATTTACCCTCTTAGCAAGCTCACTCGTCTTTGCTATTGTAGCCATCTCCAGCTTAGAAGAAGGACATATCGATTGGCTCTATCTTGTTCTCTGCATAGTGCCACTAGCTTGCTTCATCTATCGGAGCTTGAAAATTGACCATCCCTTCTTAGATATTCGTATCTTAAAGCAACCAACGGTCTTATTGGCTATTTTACCCTTCTTTATTTTTCAATTTATAAACCTATCGACTAATTTTCTGATTCCCAACTTCCTAGTCATAGAAAAAGACATTTCAACCGCTCAGGCAGGCTTCGCACTGCTTCCAGGAACCATGCTCGGAGCCTTCCTCTCTCCTGCCTTTGGCAAACTCTATGATACAAAAGGTCCTAAACCAACCCTTTTTACAGGAAATTCACTTCTTTTCCTGGCTGTACTCTTGCTCCTTATCTTTACAAAAGAACTCACCTTAACAGCTGTTATTGCGATTTATATTTGCTTTACCTTGGGGCGAAACATGGCCTTCAATAACACACTTGCCCTAGCCACGACTCAAGTTGATAAAGAAAAAACTGCAGATACGACCGCGCTCTTTCAGCTGGCCCAGACCTTTGCGGGCGCTATAGGTACTGCAGTTACAGCTGTCATCGCCAACCAAGCTCCCAATATGACAAAAGGAACTCAAAACGTCTTCACCCTGCTATTAGGCCTGGTTATCTTCGTCTTCTTATCTTATCTACTGCTTTTTAAAAGGATTGCAGCAAAGAAACATTGACTTTTATCCTTGACCTGATAAACATCTAAAATCTCCGACTTATCCTTCTCCCCCAAAGACATTTTGGGGGATTTTTTGCTATACTATTTCTATATATGACAAAAGGAGTATACTATGGAACAAAAACATCGTTCTGAATTTCCAGAAAATGAACTCTGGGACCTAACGGCCCTTTACCAAGACCAAGAGGACTTCCTCCGGGCCATCGAGAAGGCCAGAGAGGATATCAAAAAATTTGTCCGCGATTACCAAGGTAATCTCAGCACTTTCGAAGATTTTGAGCGGGCATTTGCTGAGTTAGAGCAGATTTATATCCAAATCAGCCATATCGGCAACTACGGCTTCATGCCACAGACCACTGACTTTGGTGACGAGAGCTTTGCGCAGATTGCCCAAGCAGCCATGGAGTTTGAGACCGAGGCCAATGTCGCACTCAGCTTCTTTGACGACGCCCTGGTCGGTGCAGACGAAGCTATCTTAGAAAAACTAGGTCAAGAGCCCCATCTGACTTCAGCCATCCGCCAGGCTAAAATCAAAAAAGCCCACTATCTGGGAGCGGATGTCGAAAAAGCCTTGACTAATCTGGGCGAAGTCTTCTACAGTCCTCAGGATATTTACACTAAAATGCGGGCTGGCGACTTTGCTATGGCTGACTTTGAAGTGGACGGCAAAGTATACAAAAACAGCTTTGTCACCTATGAGAATTTCTACCAAAACCATGAAAATGCAGAAATCCGCGAAAAATCTTTCCGATCTTTCTCTGATGGCCTTCGCAAGCACCAAAATGCCGCTGCAGCTGCCTATCTGGCTCAGGTCAAGTCTGAAAAACTGCTAGCTGACATGAAGGGCTATGACTCTGTCTTTGACTACTTGCTAGCTGAGCAAGAAGTTGATCGCTCTATGTTTGGCCGACAGATCGACTTGATTATGAGCGAATTTGCCCCGGTAGCTCAGAAATACCTCAAGCATGTCGCTAAGGTAAACGGACTTGAAAAAATGACTTTTGCCGATTGGAAACTGGACTTGGACAGCGAGCTCAATCCCGAAGTCAGCATTGATGATGCCTACGACCTCGTCATGAAGTCAGTCGAGCCACTCGGACAAGAGTATTGTCAAGAAGTTGCCCGCTATAAGGAAGAACGCTGGGTTGACTTTGCGGCCAATGCTGGAAAAGATTCTGGAGGCTATGCTGCGGATCCTTATCGGGTTCACCCTTATGTCCTCATGAGCTGGACTGGTCGCATGAGCGATGTCTATACTCTGATTCACGAGATTGGCCACTCCGGTCAGTTTATCTTCTCTGACAATCACCAAAGCTATTTCAACGCCCACATGTCCACCTACTATGTGGAAGCTCCGTCTACCTTTAATGAGCTCCTGCTCAGTGATTATCTGGAACGCCAGTTTAATAATCCTCGCCAGAAGCGCTTCGCCTTGGCTCACCGTCTGACGGATACCTACTTCCACAACTTCATCACCCACTTGCTGGAAGCTGCCTTCCAACGCAAGGTCTATACTTTGATTGAAGAAGGCGGAACCTTTGGCGCAAGCAAACTCAACGCTATCATGAAAGAAGTCTTGACGGACTTCTGGGGCGATGCCGTTGAAATCGACGACGACGCTGCCTTAACTTGGATGCGCCAAGCCCACTACTACATGGGGCTGTACAGCTATACTTACTCCGCAGGTCTGGTCATCTCTACTGCTGGCTACCTACATTTGAAAAATGACGAAAATGGTGCCCGTGACTGGCTTGAACTGCTCAAATCTGGCGGCAGCAAGACTCCACTTGAGTCAGCTATGATTATAGGAGCAGATATTTCAACAGACAAACCACTCCGCGACACCATCCAATTCTTGTCCGACACAGTTGATCAGATTATCGCCTACAGCGAGGAGTTGGGGGAATAAGTCCATATCTTTAGAATCAGACTCAGATTATTCATCTGGGTCTGATTTTTGAATCCCTTTAGAAAATTTTAAAAAAATCTATATTTTAAATTTTTACAAAAATATCTATTGAAAACGCTTCCTTTTTGTGATATGATGTCCTTGGATATATATCCAAAGGGAGAAAAATTATGAAAAAATGGTTATTTTTAACAGCTTTGACTGCACTACTGCTTGGAGCTTGCTCAACAGAGAATGAGGTTTCCCAAGAAAACACCGATAAACAGATAGGCTTCGTTCAAAAAGAGGATAAAAATAGTTTAGAGAAAGCGGAAAAAGAAAAATTAGAGAAAGATAAAAAAGAAAAAGAACAACAGGAAAAAGAGAAAAAGACTGAGGAAGAAAGAAAACTACGAGAAGAAGAGGAAAGAAAAAAACAAGAAGAAGAGAGGAAAGCTCGCGAAGAACAAGAAAGAAGAGACGCGGAAGCCAAACAAATTGCAGAGCAAGCAGAGGCAGCTGTTCAACAACTGGAAAACAATCAAGTTCAAGACTACGTTGCTCCAGCTCAAGCTGCAGTTGAACGTGTTGCTGATGAAAATATAAAGTCTAAATTGGTATATCGTATTGGACTTGTCCAAAATGCGATTAATATTAGGGCCCAACAAGCTGCAGAAGCTGAACAAGCACGCCAAGCTGCAGAGAGACAAGCTACAGAAAATCAGATAGTAGAACAGCAAGAATCAGTAGCTGCCGGTGGATATTTTAAAGATTATAGAGGCAGATGGCATCGTCCCAACGGTCAATACGCTTCAAAAAAGGAAATAGCAAATGCAGGGTTGGCATGGTAACATTAGATCTGCTCAGTATCCATCAGGCAATATGTATATGCTTAACCACTCCGCGATACTATCCAGTTCTTGTCTGACACAGTTGATCAGATTATCGCCTACAGCGAAGAGTTGGGGGAATAGATGAAGAGTAGGCTCGCTATATCATAATGCTTTTCGGCTATTAATCATTCTTGAAATTGGCTTATCTATAGCCATTCTCAAGAAGGCCGTTGAAGTTCGTGATGTTAGAACTGAACTTGCTATTTAGTTACTACTGAAAAAATTTGATGTTTAAATAATATAAAGTCATCTACGGATGGCTTTTTGATAAGTTACTAGAAATGTAGAGGTGCTAAGGATGTATCAAGAATTACAAAGAAAAGTGACAGAAGAAAGACCAAGCTATAGCCAAGAAGAAATCCAGTGGTTACTGAAGCATTTGGGAGATCCCTCGTCAGAAATTCGCGATGACCTCGTTTTTATAAGCTTGGCTAGAGGGATTCAAGAAGAACTATTTACAGAGAAACAATTCCATTTCATTGCTGGGGAAATTTTATCTGATGGAGGACTAGAGAAAGAGATTCACAAGATAGGGTTGCCAACGCTTGAACGTTCTTTTAGGGCACTTATTTATGCAAATCTCCTGTCTGCAGATGCCAATCAGCAATCGATTTTTTATCAGGAATTAAAAGGAGAAATTCGCAATATCATTTTAAATCAAGGCTTGCACTATCTTTCAAAAGAAAAGGATACAACAGGTTTTTCAAGTCAATATGGTTGGGTTCACGCTTTTGCGCATGGTGCTGATCTCTTGACAGAGGTAGTTTGTCATCCAGAATTTCCTAAAAACAGAGTTCATGAAGTAATTGACATACTTGACCAACTATTTAAAAGAATTTCGATTCGTTTTACAAACGATGAGGATTGGCGTTTAGCAAGAGTACTTTATGAACCCATTTTACAAGGAAAGTTAGAGCAAGAACAAGTAGTTTCTTGGATAAAAGCTATTGATTTTACGTTAGAAGAGACTGAAGATTTTTATAAATTTTCCAACTTCAGATCCTGTCTGTTGGAAGTTTATGTTCAACTTGATCAGAGAAACATTTTACAAAATGAGTTAAGAAAAGCTATTCAATCTTTTCAATACTAAGGATAAGCTAGTCGTTTTATGATTTTCAAAAAATTTTCAAGTCACTTTTCTTGAATCCGATTACTTCTTTTGATAGACTAGTGCTTAGTTTTAGAAAAAGGAGACAGAAAATGAAAAAGTTTTTTGCTGAATTAATCGGTACATTCATGCTTGTGTTTGTAGGAACAGGCGCAGTTGTTTTTGGTAATGGTGTAGAGGGCCTTGGTCAGCTTGGAATTGCCCTTGCCTTTGGTTTGTCAATCGTTGCTGCTGCTTACTCTATCGGTACGATTTCCGGAGCTCACCTTAATCCTGCAGTATCTATTGCTATGTTTGCAAACAAGCGTTTGTCGTCTAAGGATCTTGTCAACTACATCCTTGCACAAGTTCTTGGGGCTTTTATTGCTTCAGCGACAGTATACTTCCTCTTGGCTAACTCAGGTATGCCAACTGCCAGCCTAGGTGAAAATGCCTTGGCAAATGGTGTAACTATCTTTGGTGGCTTCTTATTTGAAGTCATTGCAACCTTCTTGTTTGTCTTGGTTATCATGACCGTGACTTCTACAAGCAAGGGCAACAGCTCAATCGCTGGCCTCGTAATTGCCTTGACTTTGGTAGTGATGATCTTGGTTGGTCTCAATATCACAGGCCTTTCAGTTAATCCAGCTCGTAGCTTGGCACCAGCTCTTCTTGTAGGTGGTGTAGCCTTGCAACAAGTTTGGATCTTCATCTTAGCACCAATTGTTGGTGGCCTTCTTGCAACAGTAGTTGCCAAAAACCTTCTTGGAACAGAAGAATAATTGAAAATAAAAAGAGCCTTGCTCCTTATCTTGAGGAACAGGGCTTTTTCTTTAAATATTAAAATACACTCCCATTTTACTTACGGGAGTGTATTAACTTTAACTCAATTCAGCAACGATTGCTTTGATTTGTTCTGCAGTATGAACACCTGCAACTTGTTTAACTACTTGGCCATCTTTTTTAAATAAAAGTGTTGGAATAGACATAATTCCAAAGGAACGAGCCGTCAGTGGATTTTCATCCACATCTATTTTGACAATTTTAAGTTTATCTTCTGAAAATTCTTCCGACAGTCTATCTAGCACTGGTCCTTGCATTCGACAAGGTCCACACCATGTTGCCCAAAAATCAACTAAAACTAAACCATCCTTTGTTTCTTGCTCAAATGTTGCATCTGTAATTGCTTTTACCATTATTTTTATCTCCTTTTAATCAAACTTTGTCAAATCCTGCTTCATCAGGAAAAAGAATACATCGCCATAAGTCCCATGATAATCCAAATCGTGCCCATTATAGGTCAGTTTCTGAACCGGATAATAATCCGCAACCCCAATCAAGCAGGCCTGCTGAGACTGTTCAAATGCTTGATAGGACTCAAAGGTCATCTTCCGCTCTTGCTTGACAGCATCCAAATAAGTAATTTCAATCATAACTTCTCCTTTTTCAAATTACTCTTGTAATTTTTTATTTTATGATTATATTGTAACTATCTTTATTACATCTGTCAAATAAAACGACTCAGAGAAATTCATTCACTTTTAAAGTTACTCACCGATTGACTGACAAACAAAAAAAGCCTCCCATCGGAAGACCTTTCCATAGAAATAAGAAAAAACAGGCTCAATGCCCCTTGTGCTTTTCCAATCGTTTTTGCTGTTTGAGTTCAAATTTCCTTTGCTTAGCCAGTTCTTTCTGCTGCTTGCGCTTGACTTGAGCGATTTTCTTTTGCTCTTCAAATTGCAGCTTCAGCGCTTCCTGAGACTTTGAAGACCGTGAAGCCATCTGCTCCTTTTTAGCCTGTCTCTGCAAGCGTTTAGGACTGACCGACTTAGTCTTTTCCTTCACCCTGATGCTAGGACTAAACTGCAACCGATGATAATAACGGTTTAGAAAATCCAACAATTCCTGCGTGCTAGGCTCTGCACCAAAGGTTACTCGGCAAACTCTATAAAATTGAGCATGTTCCTGCTCGAAAAGACCGTGCCAAAAGCCCTCTTCAAAATAAACTGTCAGCGTCATTGAAATCTTATCCATGACAGCACCTCCTTTAAAAATCCCTAAGAATGGACAACCAAGGAGGAAGGTTACTGACAAAAAATAGATTTTGCGTCTGGACTACCAACCAGAACTGTGTTTTTATCTTAGTAGCTACAGTCTAGCAAGATTTTCTAAAAAATTCAAGATTCTCGGAATCTCGCTTAGATAAGTGAATTGGATTTTCTTGCATGAAATCCAGAAAAATCAAAAAGTAAGAAAACTCTCTCCTTGTAAAATAACTTCATTTCCGCTATAATACTACAAATACTGAAAGGAGAGAACTATGAAGTATATTTGGGCTTTCTTAGCAACCTTGGGCTTAGCCGGACTTGTACTTTTCTTCTACTTGTCCCAAACCAAACCAATTCATACTCCTCCTAAGCCAGAAACCACACAAACAGCTTCTAGTGAGAAGAGTGACAAGCAACCGACTCCGACAGAAGATATCGTGTCTGAAGACTATAGTGTTTCATACGACGGCAAGCAGCTCTACGGAAAGATTACTGCTCCTTCTGACTACAAGAGTAAAAAATTACCGACTATTGTTATCGCACATGGATTGAATAACACCCTTGAGCAATATGAAATGTATAGCCAGCTGTTGGCAAAGCAAGGTTATCTGGTTTACAGCTTTGATTTCTACGGCGGCAGCCGTCAGTCGAAAAGCGGTGGACAGGATATGCTGAATATGTCGGTCAAGACCGAACTCACTGACTTGACCCAAGTCATGGAAAAGCTGAGTTCCGAGGCCTTTGTAGATAAGAGCAAAATGAGCTTATTCGGCGCCAGCCAAGGCGGTGTCGTTGCCAGTCTCTATGCTGCTGCTTATCCGGACCGCGTACACAAACTTCTGCTCATCTTTCCGGCTTTCGTTCTTTTTGACGATGCCAAGGAGACCTATCGTGAGCTAGGGAGTCCTGACTTCGACCAACTTCCCGATAGCTTGACAAACCAAAATGTTACTCTAGGGAAGATTTATCTAATTGATGCTTTAGGTATCGATATCCAATCTGAGCTGGCCAAAATTACAGCTCGGACTCTGATTATCCATGGTACTGATGATGCAGTCGTTCCCTACCAGTATGCGGTCCAAGCCAGCCAGACCATTCCAAATGCAGAGCTAATCACTGTAGAAGGCGGGGAGCATGGCATCGACGAAAGATTTGCTATTACTGCCGTTCCTGCCATTCAAAAATTCTTGAAAGAGTAAATTTGCTGATAGAAAAAGTTCTTCTAAAGGATAGAAGGGCTTTTTATCTGTAGAATTGGAAAATTTAGCTTAGAAAACGATATTTGAAGAGCTTAAAATAAATTAAGGGGAAAGAAGAATAATCATGCTCCGAAACCCAGAAAACTGTTTTGAGCTCGGGCTAAAATCCATGAAAAAAGCTACCCAATTAGAGTAGCTTCATTATCAAGATGTGCTCAATTGAACATGGCCTAAGCACTTGGCAAAAAAGATAAAATCTCCTAGAAAGTGAAGTTTCTTCGTCAATTTTCCTATTTTTACTTTGTGCTTTTGACGGCCTTAGCATCCTGTTTCTTGCTGAATAAAACGTTTATAGACTAGGCGACGAGCCGAAGATTGTACGAAAATTTTAGTGAAACAAAAAATCTCCCCGAAGGGAGATCATTCTGGTTTATTTTACCTTACAGTGCTGGGAACCGTAACCGAAGATAATACTTGAGTATATCAAGGTAAGGTGACAAGGCAATGTAAGTGGAAAATAAAGCAGATTAACGACGAAGTCCTAGAGAGTTAATCAACTCACGGTAACGGTTAACGTCGTTTTTACGCAAGTATGCAAGCAAGTTACGACGGCGACCGATTTTCTTCATCAATCCACGGTAAGTAGCGTGGTCTTTTTTGTGTTGTTTGATGTGGTCGTTGAGGTGGTTGATTTCCCAAGTAAGGACAGCAACTTGAACCTCTACTGAACCTGTGTCACCTTCGTGACGTGCGTATTGTGCAATGATTTCATTTTTTTTCTCTTTTGAGATTGCCATGATATACTCCTTTTCTTTACGCTTCATCCGAGTGGCAGGTTTGGCATGGCCTGCAACCAAGAAGAAGTTATTTGTCTCTACGACATTCTTATTCTACCAAGAAGGACCAGCTTTGTCAAATCATCCTACTTTAAATCGTCTTGGTCATTGATAAACAACCCTAGCCACATAGTTCCCGAAAATTAGCTAAAAAAGAAGTGTTGCAATAGGCAGAGCACTTCATTTTTTATTCATCAGTTGCAGCATCATAGAGAGTCAGTACAGTCTGGTCTTCTTGACCCTCATTTGCAAAACGAATAGATGGTTGGTTTGTTAAAGGAGAGATAATTCCTATAGCAACCTTATATCCCTTATCCTTATCCATCAAATCAGAAGTTGAAAGTGAGACTTCAATCTCTTCCTCTTTATCTGGTAAAAGTTTGGTCAAATCAAGAGAAAGTTTCTTAGTTTCTACAATCTCCCCAGATTTATCAAGAACATAGATCTTAGTTTCCCAATTCCGATAAAAAGGAGCCACTCCTTTGTTTGCTAAAGTAAGATTCAGCTTGGTTTCATCGCCTTGAAGCTTCAAGGACGCTGAAGGAACCCACAATCTATAACCCATGTTTTTCAACACTTCGTTATAGCCCGTATCATCCTTCTCATCAAGCACCTCAGCAATCTTAGGTCCCAAGAAGCTTGTATGCGATTGTTGAACTTCTTTAATCGTTTGTTCTAAATTATTCTTGAGAATGTTTTTCATGCTCACTGCACTAGTAAACTCACCACCAATCGGTGCAGTTTGCCAGGCGTCAGGCATCGCTACAAGGCCATCCTTCGCTTCTTCCTGGTCATAGTCGCCACCAGATTTTATCCAATCCAGCCAAACCTTAGTGCTTTCTTTCTCTCCGACCATATCATTATAAAGGCCGAAGCCATGCTTCTTCGCAGCCACAAAAGGCCGGCGCATTAAAATATTGGCTTTGGGAAAAGTTTGAGTCCATGGAGTGATAAATTTTTCACGGATTGCTGCTTCTGGTAATTTTCTGATGTTTACCTCATCATTGACGTGCCATTCTCCCCAATGGCCGAGAACCCCAAGCTGAATAAAGGCAATTTGCCCACTTTTAGCCCAGCGCTCTCCCATAGCAGCAACAGCTTTTTGATAATAAGAAATCAAGGTTTTATCTGAATAATTAGGAGAAAAGCCTTTTCCATAGTCAGACTCATAGCGGTCCCCTGGATCAGACATTTCTTTTATGAGCCAAGAAGGAATATCTTCATGAGAAGTACTGGAAGGATAGTCTAAGACAAAACGTAGAACAATATACTTTCCTTCCTTTTTCCAGCGTTCCATCTGGTTGCTTTCTTCTATCTTTTCCCAATCATATACACCCTTTTGGGCTTCTAATTCTTTCCAAGTGACATCCATATATACCAGTTGAACATCGTCAGAAAGCTCCGATTCCTCTGCTGATGGCGCATAGCCCATCAAGGGATTTGGAATTGCCTCTTCAGAGTAGGTGAAAGTACGGTTTACTTGTTTTTTATTATTCAAGGAACTTAAGAAAAAACTACCAAAAATCGTGGCTACTACTAAAATAATTAAACTGTATCGCAACTTTTTATTCATTCCATTTCCAATCATGCTATCCGTGATACTCACCGTTGTATTGGATAAGTGTCACGTCTGAAACCTGTTCAATATTCCGAATGCGTTCTACAAATGTGAAATCGTCTTTTTTGCAGAGGACTTCAACTGCCATTTCAACAGCATCTCCTCTAAGGGTCTTGGATTTCACAAAGTACTTGATCTTACCAAAAGATTGGATGATGCGGTCTCCTGTTTCATCTCCTTGGTAATGAATAATGAGAATGAAGACCCTACCTTGGTGCTGCATCCGACTAAAAATGAGTAGCATTGCAAAAATGACAACAGCTGTCACAATGGCTAAGATATACATACCTGCTCCAACTGTGATTCCTGTGGTGATGGCCCAGAACAAATAAAGCAGGTCCATGGGATCTTTTACAGCCGTCCGGTAACGCACAATGGAAAGGGCACCGACCATCCCCAAAGAGATAACAACGTTGGTACTAATTGCCAAAGTAACCATGGCTGTTAGGATAGACATACCAATCAAGGTCATGGCAAAACTTCTTGAATAGACTACTCCAGTGAAAAATCGCTGATAAACAAAGTAAATAAAAGCTCCTAATGCGATTGCTAATAAAAGAGTGGCAAGAATTTTTACAGCATTTTGGGAAGTAAAATTCTCAGATTTTAATATTGATTTTTTAATCATATCTTGAACACTCATTCTTTTCTCCTATCTCTCCTAATAATCTGTGTCAAACCAGTACTCAAAATCATGCAAATATCTTGTCTTTTCATAGCAAAGAACGTATTTTGATACCGCGATAAACTCTGAAGCCCCGGGGGGAATAATATCTTTGATAATCTGCGGTTGCATCTCTGTATATTTCACCTCAAAAACTAACTTGCCCTCCGGAAGAACTGGTATAGTCGGTAAGTTAGGATCAAATATATCATAGCTACCAACAGCTGCTCGAACATTTGAATCAAAGGTCAAGCGTACTGTCCCTGCATCGTAAACCCACGGTTCCCGCTCGTAGTCAACAATTACACGGGGACGCATAACATTTGTCACACATTCAAAATAAAATTCCCGACAAAGAGGGTGGGGACTATGGAGTAGAAATCCATAGTCGCCTTCAATAATTTTTTCCACCTCTTCTCGTGTTAAAGGTGCTGCTTCCTTATAGATATAATTTTCAAACTTTTTCTTTCTTTCCAACTTGATGCTACGATCGCTAAAATTATAAATCCTAATTCGATATTTCTTTCGCATCAAAATCCCTGCAGCCTTTTCCTCATAACTACTATTCCAGTAATCGTCAAAATAAAGACTGCGAATGGTGTACCCTCCGTTTTGAGCATGTCTATCCAAATTTAGAATAGACTCAAACCGTTGGGTCAGTAAGGCTTTTTCTTTTAAACCGATGAGATATTTCGCTTCATGGCGAAACTGCTCCTTTTTATCTGTTTTCATAAGTGTCAACCTTGATTCCCCCATCTTCCATTACATAGAAGCCTGAGACACCAAATTGTTTGGTGGTGTCTGTACGATAGTAGTCAAAGGCCGCTTGTGAATTACCTGTTTCATTTGTAGCGAAAATTCGGATAAAGTATTGCCCTTTAGGTAAACGGTCTGTCTTAATGCTGAGTTCCTTGATCCCCTTCTTATCTAGTATTTTCTCTTTGAAGCTTGGATCCTTGGCAAGTTCTACATGATAGGTAATCTCTTGATTATTAAAATCATAAGATGGTAGCCATCTTAAGACAAGTTTCTTTCCTTCTACTTTAGGTTGGTCAATGTAGAATGGCTGAGGCGATTGCAGACTCTTCTTATAATCATGATAATTTTCCTCTACTTCTTTTGGTAGAGCATCCAAGACCTGATTATACTGGTCTTCATTAAAATACAAATGACCCAAATCTGGCATACGAGACAGATATGGTTTTACTATTTTAGCATAATTTTTACTCAAATCGCCAATATTTTCTGGTTTCAGCTGATTTTTATATAACTCATCAACTGTTCTTTCCAAACCGGTTCTGAATCTTTCTGATTTGAGCAAGCGTTGGAACAAGTGATTTCCCCAGTAGTTGCTGACTCCGTATTGCCAACTATTTTCTCCCAATGCATCTGGCTTACGAATTGCATACTCACTTTTGTGTAGGGAATCGTCCAAGTCCCAAGGTAAGATATACCAGCGTGTCCCATTCTTTGGACTGTAGAGGAACATGTTCCGGTTTTGACTGTCAATATTGCCCATCAAAATCTGAAAGGCCATCCAGTACTGGACATTTTGCGCATCAAAATATTTTTCTAGGAACTCATCACTTGAGACTGACTCATCGTTTAGTTTATCCAACATGTCAATAAGCTTGGTATGGTCCTTGTCTCCTTTAACCTCTAAACGAGACTCGAATTTTTTCTTATCAAATTTAGGATCATCTTCTTTTCGAATAGCATCAGGCTCTCTGTAGAATTCGAAATTATTAATCTTATAAAGGTGACCGCTTTGGTCAAGACCATGAGCTTCAAGAGCCGTCTTGTTTAACTGTTCAACTTGCGTGTAGATGCCGTAATCTTCAAACCCCTTCGATTCTTCTCCTGTCTCATCTTTGACATAGAGATGGATAAATTGGGTTCGTAGTCCTACAATTTGCGGAATTCCTTCTATTAGCTTAAAAGCTAGCTTATTACGGAAACGCAGATAGTCATAGGGATGCTTATTTAGGTTAATGGTCCGTTGGCCTTCCCATCTTCCCTTGCTCCTTTTTATCTCAACCTTATAATTCTTTTGACTGGCTCTACTAGAGCTCTGACCACGGATCTGAACCGTAGCATTGGGAACTTCTTCTCCAAAACCGAACTGCCCTGATTCAGGTCCTTTTTCATTGCCCACTTGAAGGAGACCTTCGACTTGATAGCGTTTCACACCCATTTTTTCATAATCATAAGCTGAATATTGGTTGACTTCACTCCAAGAATGATTGGTGTTTTCGACTGTATTCCCCCGTCTAACAGTCAAATACATGGTAATGACATCTGGATCCCCTTGGTTATACAAGGTTTCTTTATCATAAAGATGCAAATCATTAATATTTTGCACCTTTTCCTTCTTCACCTTTTGGGTCACTTTGTCTTTTCCAGTATTTCCTGTGTTATCAAAAACTGCTAAAAGAATAAAGGCGAGGGACATCAATCCAAAGACTAGTAGAAATTTACCCCACTTATTATTCATCATTTCCCCTCGCTTCCAATGTATTATACAGCTTAGTAAAGAATCCTACTTCTTCACGTGAAACGACATCCTGACTTCCTAAAACACGGTAAGGAAGGTCTTTGGTATATTCAGTCAAACGAGCACTTGTTGTTAAATAAAGTATTAGTGAAGCTAATAAAAAGCCATAACCGATAAAAGATGTATCCATAAACTGAGTCAGAATACTAAAGATAACTGAAATTCCTGCAAACCACTTGGCGCAATCTTTACCCCCTTCATAGTCTACGAAATAAAGAAGTAAGAGTAAGTTAACATTTCCTACAGCATAAAGTCCGTAGCCCAAACAAAGGGTCTGAAAATAGCCTTTCATCTGACTATTAAAGCCTAGGGGTAGAACCCCCAACAAAACTATCCCCACAAACATCGCTAGCAAGGTTGCTAAGAGTTGCTTCCAAGATAAATATTTCAATTCATTTCGGAGAGTCCGAAGCATATCCACTTCCGTCTGGTTGATTTTATCAACACTTCCGACCCCATCGTACAGCTGGTAATATTTCCTAAATTTCGGATAAAATACAACTTCTACCGAAACCACAAAGCTCACTGTTGACACCAAGGTTACAAGATAGGCTAACATAGCTGACACATCATAGACAGGAGCCGTACGAAAAAGCCCTCCAATCCCTTTGCTCAATGGTCCGAACCAGTTAATCACAATATGGGCAAAGAGCCCAATAAAAAGATAGATTCCAACCTTAAAAAGATTGAAATATTCATCAAACCAGATCAGAAACTCGAAATTGGCCTCATAGCTTTTCGGAAAATACCGATACATTATGCGAATCATTTGAATTAGGATATATGCATAAGCGATACAGGTACTTAGAAGCAAACCATAAGGGATCGACAAGGATAAAGCGAGGAATCCTGCTCCAAGCGTAATCAGGATCGCCATTGCAAATGTTTTTAAGATACTGCGATAGTCTTTAACAGCTGTTAGGTAATTGACAGCGTGCCAAATCAAGCATAATTCACTAAACAGTAGCAAGTTTAAAACAATCTCCAGCAAGGGAATGCCTGATAAGAATAAGAACAAGCCGTAAGACACAAAGCCAATCCCCAACATCATGGCACCAGAAGAAAAGTATGAGGGCAGAACCCTTTCAAACTTTTCTTCATAGAGCATATCGGAGACATAGCGGGTCACAACCATAGAAAAAATATTGGTAATGGCTAAGGAAGCTAAGATTGAGTAGGAAATCAACCCCAACAGATGGTCGCGTTCACTGTTGCCAAAACGACCAAAAACACTGAGATAGACAACTGCAAGAATCGGTAAAATCCCAAGAATCATTGGTCCAACATAAATAATGCCTGCATAGCCATATGCTTTTTGCTTGGCCAGGAAGCTTCCCTTATTATATACCTTTCTTAGTTCAAATCCCAATCCTGCCATTACTTCACATACTCCTTATACATTTGTCTATATTGGTCAATCATTTGATCATATTGGTAATATAGCTCGGCTCGTTTTTTAGCAGTTTTCCCCATCACCAGCCTTTCTTCTTCCACAGAAGCCATCCGTAGCATAGCATCAGCTAGGCCACTTAGATCAGTAGGGGGGACACAATACCCTGCTGGCCCCAAATTATCGTCTTCTCTTCCCTCCAGCAATTCTCTACAGCAACCAACGTCTGTCGTTACACACGCTTTTCCAGCTGCCATTGCTTCTAGGACAGAAAGTGGCTGTCCTTCAGAAATACTGGTTAAAATCATAAAGTCCATTCTTTTGAGGTATTCTTTGATGTCAACTCGACCAGTAAAAATCAGGTTATCTAACTTCAATTTTCGAACTAGATCATAACATTCATTGGCATACGCTTTATCATCTACACCTCCCATAACATAGAGACGCACATTAGGCATTTGGGCAGACACTTCATAAAAGGCATAAATCATGGTTTTAATATCCTTGATTGGAGCCATTCGGACCGCTGCACCAATGTTGATAAAGCCATCCCCCTCATGAGGAATTGTTGAAAAAGCTTCGTAGTCAATTCCATTTGAAATGACTCGACACTTTTCTGGATCACAACCCATATCTATCTGAATTTCTCTAGCTTTTGAAAATAGGCTGGTAATACAGTCTGCTTCTGAATAGACAGCATCTGAGAGAGTATAGAAAAAATCAATCCATTGTTTTCGCATAGACGGCAAAATCCAATCTGCTCGGATGATCTCTTCCTCACGCTCCCGTGTATAAATCCCGTGTTCAGTCAAAAGAAGGGGTTTCTTTGTCCGAACGCTCGCTAGTGTGGCCAAGATGCCACCATATCCTGTCGAAATTGCATGATAAGCATCTGCAATCGGAATATCACTAGATAAAAGGGTCAAAAGCGGAAAAAGCATGGAGCGGATGGTATGAAACACATCTGACATCGGTTGCATGGCGTATCTTTCCGTACACAATTGCTGGATCATTTGGAAAAATTCTTCGCTAGCTAAGAAGCTATCCCGCTGGATTTTTCCATCTTGAAGCAAGTTAAAAATCAAAGACCAATCTGGTTTTGCGCAAAAAACTAATTGTTTTAGGGCTTCGTATTCTGCATCTGTTAATTCTTCAGATTCCTTATTCCCTACTTCTGATCCAGCTAGACTATCTAGGAAAACCTCTCGAACTTCTACTACATTAGGAGGAAATTCGTAGACAAATTGGCCTTTCTTTTCCTCGTTCGCCCCTATCACCCATACGATAAACTCGTGTTCTTTCATCTCGGTGATATACTGATGCATCCAAGTAGATACACCTCCGTGAACATAGGGATAAGAACCTTCTAAAACCAAACAAATTCTCATTTTTCTTTTCTCTTCTATGTTTATTTGACCTCAATAGATACTTTGGCTGATGTTGCCTCCAGCAGGTAGAGATTACCTGTTAAATGTTCGAGTTTGCCACCCTTGACTTTTCCAGGCTCGCCCTCGTTTAATCGAATCATTACATAAGCTTGATTATGGAAGTTTCCAAGTTCTAGCTCTAGGTCTGTATCTGTTCGATTCTGATTAATGGTTAAGATAGCATAGCGTTGGACTGCTCCAGCCATTTCAGAACCCGTCAGGCGTCGAATATTTGGAACAACTTTATATAGGCTCTCAATTTCATTTTGGAAATCTTTATAGAGTTTGGACCAGCCTAGTTTCGCACCTCGATCTTCATCCATGACATCGTCAGGATGAAGGAAATGAGTAGTGACATAGTGCATGTTTAACTCAGAAAATACGGTCAATTTTGAATAGGCATCCCATGAAGCACCCGAAACAATCCGGGGTTGTTCAATCATACCATCATCTGCCACTTCAAATTCCTGTGAATAGGTGAATTTGCCTGGGAAATAATTACTAGCAATACTCTTGATTTCTGGGAATTTTTCTCGTAGAACTTCCCTTCCTTCTTTAGATAGAACGTTTGAAGGCGGGATATAAATCGACTTTTCTCCCTTTGGAAAGAGTTCTTTTGTAAAGCGAAGCAGTTCACTGATTGCAGAAGCCATAGCTTTCTTATCTTTCCAAGTTTTATAGGTTGGGAATTCATCACCATAGTCAACTCCCTTAGGTGTTAAAGGCTGGTGATTATAACCATGGTAACTGATCTCGCCTCCATTAGCCAAAAGTGACTTACCAAAATATTTAAATCGGTCTACGTCTTTTTGACTATGAACATTTCCTGATGTGTCATCCTCATAATTTTCGATAACCCCGCCTGTATACTTAATTCCATAAGTTTCAGCCAACTTCAGCAAATCAGGCCACCAGATATTGGTATAAAAGTCCGAGATGCTCATATTATAGTCACGTTTAATATAAGTCGCATCTCCTGCAGGGACTGGAGATGGGAAGTCATCTAGGTAAAAAGTTGTCCCATTAATAACTGGATAAGCTGTTGCGGACGTCATCAAGCTATAGGAAGCTGCATAGAGGCCACGTACTGCCCTTTCATAAATGCCAAAATTATCAACTACAAACTTACCTTGACCATGTTTCTTTTCCCAGACCAAAGGAGTTTTTGCCTCATCATCTGTCCAGGCGTGAACTTTGGCATCGGATGATAGTGTAACTGCCCAAGCAGAATGGAAAGCGCCGTCAATGGCATAGCTTTTCCCACCGCCAATCATAAAGTCTTTATCAATATAAATTTTCTTAACATAGGCATTTTCAAAACTAGAACTTGAAACGCCTAATTTTTGTTCGATTTCTGTTAGTTTGCTGTCCTTGGAGAGGGTTACAGCAAAGAGAACATTTCCTCCTTGCTCAACCCAATCTACCATTTCAAGTGCCTTGTCTCCCAAGCCTTCCAAATCGCTCAGAAGAACAACTACTTTTTTATAATCAGAAAAATTAGGAATCGTCTCTTTTGAAATATCAACCAAGCGGTACCCCATTCTCATATCTTTGAGAATCTGAGTAAATTGCTCTTTTGCCCTTCGACTTGTATCATTGTTTTCATCATAAAGAACCAGATTATCCTGAGCTAAGCTGTCAAATACAGCATTAGACGAAGGAGCATTTTTAAGATAAATGTTTTTTTCAGGATTAACTGTATATTGTTCGCCACTCTTTTGAATCCACAAAACTGCAGATAACAAAAGAAAGATTACAATTACAATAATGGATTCTTTTGAATATAAGATTTTTCTTTTTTTCTTTGTCATCTTAAAAACCTACGATTGCCAGAAAGCGAGACGTTCTCGATTCGCTTTAGAAATATAAATAGAACCATTTTTGATAGCTTCTACCAATTCTTCTAGCCTTTCTCCCTGTCTCGTTTCAAAATAATATCTGAGATAGAGCATATAAATCTCTTCTTGTTGAGGCCATTTTTGAGAAATAGTATTCAAGTATTTTTCAACACTTTCATATCGCTTCAATAAGAGTTCATTCTCTATCAATTTCACATAATCAGAAAGTTGCTCTTTTTGTTGAAGTTTCTTTTCTAAGAGATGGGAATAATCTTTCCGCAAGACCTCTTCCATCCGCTTAGTCACCAGATTCTTTTGCAGGTATGCCGCTAAAACTGCACAGTATTCTGCTAGAATCCGGTAATCCGAAGGATTTTCCTGGTGCTTTTTATCCAGTGTCTGGAGACGGATATCATATTGTCGAGATATTTCCGCAATCAAGGTCGTCGCATAATGCACAACCTCTGTATCCTCATCCTGACGAGCTAGGAACAATAAGTCAATAAACTTAGCTGGAGCCCGACTGACTATTTCCATCAACATCCACCGAGAAACTTCTTTGTCTTGCAAGACAAGAGCTTCTTCTAGAGGAATAATTTCTTCAACGTGATCATAGGCACTTTCAACCCTACTCATTTTCTGTGTGTCATCTACGTCAAACCATTCTTCGAAATCGTCTTGAACCAGCGAAAGGTCAGATTCATCCTTTTGAACAGAACGATTCAAGCCCCAAAGTAAAATATAACCTAAAAAGGGTAGAGCAATAGGGAAGACTATGTAAAAGAGAGGCAGCTGCATCCGTTTTGTTTTTAATAAGATAAACGAATGCAGGCATAAAGCTAGGTCTAAAAAGACACAAAAACTAGTAATCATCCATTCCATTTTAGTTTCCTTGCCTCATTTCGCCGGGACTGCTATGCGTGGTCAGGCCAGAATCTTTATTCATGCTAGAGAAGACTTGATAATAACCGGCCTTGTCTACCATAGACGCTGTCAGTTCACTTACCATCTGTAGGAAATGAAGTTTTGAGAAAGTCAATTGATCATAAGAAACTTCGTCGACCCATATCAGATAATGAAGCCCAGAAGCACTCTTCATTTCTACTGCAAAAACTGGATAGTCTTGAAGCATTTTTTTGTTAATCCAAACCGCTTCTTTTTCCAAACCTTCTTTCAACTGAGGATAGAGCTCTATCTTAAAGTTAGAAAAAGGAGACAAAGGGTAAAAATGAACTTCATCAGTTGAAAATTCTTCCCCAATGATTTTTTCAGCTTCAGCAATCACTTCTTCAACTGTTTTCTTGTTTAAACGTTGGTGAACAGCATATAGTTGACTGTTGCCATTGCTACTGCTCACTACTTTTTGAACTAGTGCATCTCGATCATGAGCCGCATCTTCATATGAAAGAGTCAAAAAGTCATTTTGCTCATTCAACAACTGATTTTCTTTTTCCAGCAATTCCTTCTCATCTTGGTATTTCATCTGGATAATACCACAAATAAGAGCCACGAAGATATAGGCGGCAAATGGAAGCCATCTATCGGTGTTATATACAATTGATTGCCACTTATTACCTGCTGCTATGCTCGTTACAAACAAGCCTAAAACAGATAAAACACCAGCAAAGACGCCATATACTGTTCCAAAAATAGTACTAATTAAGGTTACAAACAAGAGGCGCACATCAATCATTCCTAGCTGATTAAATCTTGCGACGACAAAACTGAGGACTTCTGATAAGAGAAAGGCCAGTAAAATCTCTGCTGATTTTTGAAAATCATTATGGCCCCGCAGTCTATAGATATTTTTTTTCAAACCTCGGAATTCAAGCCGTCTTAAAGGCTTACTTTCAGAAGCAAATTGGCAATAAAGGTCTGATAAATCATCTAAAATAGAATAATGGATAAACCAACCATACCGACCACGCAGATTATTCTTATCCATTGTTTGGTAAAGAGGAGACAGTTTGTTGGATGATTGAAAGCCAATCGTACTGTGCGAGAGCTCTAAATTTTGTAACTTGGTCGCCAACTGCTGGAAGGTATCCTGAAACGGACTAGGAATTGTTAGAACTTCAATCTCATCTGTCCAACTATTAAATACTTTATAAACAAGTTCCGCTAGGTCTTCTGAATTAATAAAGTTTGCTACCTCATCAGGCTGCTCGTCAAAACGAATTGGCTGATTGCGGCGGATGTTAGACATTAAACCGTAGAAATAGTCCTCTGGCTGTGTTGCAGAATAGACATAAGGGCTTCTAATAATCTTAAGAGAGCCACTGTAGGTATGAGCCCAATGCAGGCAAAGATTTTCTGCTGCTCTTTCTAAATCCTGAGGCAGATTGATAATTTCTGGTCCGGTCAGATAGATAATCTTAGACCAGGTCAATTTAGAAGTGTTTTTTAAGAAATCCTGTAGCCTTTCCAATTCCCCAATCTGTTGATTTTTATAGGTCAAGAAATTTGAAAGATACAAAATCTGATCGAAGCGATAATTTTCTAAGATTTCAGCGATTCCGATTGCCTCTGTCTTCTTAAAAACTGTTACTCTCTTTAAGCCAGTTAAGTTGGTCTCTCCAAAAATATAGACATCGCTATTGGGGAAAGCACCCTCAATGAACTCTTTAGATATGTAACCTGTGTTTCCGAATAGTAAAGTCTTCACATTTCTCTCCTTTTTTTATATTCTTTGTTCGCCTTAAGAACAAAATCTAGGTCGAAAATACTTTCATATATCGTATTATTTCACACTCAGTTTAAAATCATATAATTTTTTGGTAAAAATATCAAGTATATCACCCCGTAATTTACATAAAATATAGAAAGAACAATGACTTTATAAATTTAAGAATCAGATCAAACATTTGCTATATATAAAAAAACATCTTCGAGGATTATAATGCAACATAAAAAAACATTAGAAGGGCTCAAAGATTCACCCTCATTATACCACAAAAGGCGATCAATGAACACTATTCACCTGTCTCAAATCCAGACTTAATCTTACAAAAAATTCTCATCTTCAAATAATTGGAAACTTCCCACTATTTTACGAAAATTTTGCGAAAATCAAAAGCACCCTCGGAGTCAGATTTTCATTCTAACCTCGAAGGTGCTACTATACTGTATAATTTAGCTCTTTATAGCTCTACCTGAAATCTCTCCAAAGATTTCATCTCTTCTTTCGTTAAACGGCGCCATTCTCCAAGGGCAAGCCCAGAATCCAATTGCAGAGGCCCCATCGTGAGTCTCTGAAGATCTGTTACTTCTTTTCCGCAGGCAGCCACCATGCGCTTGACTTGGTGGAACTTGCCTTCGGCTAGACTGATTTCTACAAGAGAGGTCTCTTTTTCTTCATCTACTTCTAAAATCTTGAGTTGAGCTGGTTGACAGGTAAAGTCTTTCAACTCTATCCCTCTAGCAAACTGCTCCACATCTGATTGATTCATCAAACCAGCTACTTGAGCTCGGTAGATTTTCTCAACGTGTTTTTTGGGTGACAGCATGGCATGAGCTAGCTTACCGTTATTGGTCAGAAGGAGTAGACCATGAGTGTCAATATCCAAGCGACCAACAGGAAATACTTCTTTTTGGCGAGCAGTCTCATCCAATAAATCCAGAACTGTTTTATGTCGTTCGTCCTCTGTTGCTGAGATATATCCCTTGGGTTTGTTAAGAAGATAGTAAACAAACTTTTCGTAGGTCAACTTTTGACCAGAAACAACAATCTCATCCGCCGTCTCGTTAATCTGAGTCTTGGGAGATTTTTCCGCTCTGCCATTGACCAAAACCAAACCTTTTTTCAAAACATCCTTCACTTGGCTTCGAGAACCAAGACCATTTTCTACCAAAAACTTATCTAGGCGCATATTATTCCTTTATGATATTGTAACTTAGCATTGCTATGATCATCATGACACCCCCTAGGACGGAGAAAATGAAAAGCGGAGCTTGAGATAGATGACCAATCAAAGAAAGGATAAATGTCGTCACAGAGGCACCACCACTGCAACCTAAAACAGTAATTGAAACAGCCTGATTGATTAGATGAGGGGGGATCTTTTCTGACACTGTATGAAAAACGGTCGTCAGAGTTATACTGTAGGTAAAGCCTGCAAAAAGGGCACTAAAAGCTAACATCCATATATTGCTGGAAAGACCAATCAGAATCAAGCTCAAGCCAAAACAAATTCCAATAATCGTCAGTAAACGGTCCTTAAAAATTCCGACCATAGGAGCAAAGCTAACACCAGCCACAATTCCAATTAACTGCATACCACTTAAAATCAAACTGGCCGTTTGCGCTGTCCCTATTTGATGGTACAACACTAGACTAGGTACGCGCAAGTTGATGGCTGTATTACTGAGTACAATTACCCCAGCCACCAAAGCTGATAATAGGGTGAAGCGGAACTGGCCTGCTGTCATTTTTTCTTTCTTGGCCTGCTTATGTTGATGAACTTCCCCTTTTTCATAAGGAACAAAGAGGAGAAAAAGTCCCAAAACCAAAAAGCAGAAGGTATAAACAAGGAAGGTTGCTGTCCAGCCAAAGCGTAAAAGTTGGCCGACTGCCAAGGTCAAAAGGGCTGTCCCCACTACTTCTGCTGATCCTCTGTAGCCTAAGAGCTGTATGCGCTCATGACCTTGGTAACGCTCGCTAATAATTGAAATAGCCTTAGCATTGATCAAGCCTGTCCCCAAGCCAAAAATTAAACGGGAAAGAAAGACTAGATTATAGGATGGATTCAAAATGGGAACAAAGGCGCAAGCAGACATAATCAGCAAGCCAGTCACAATCATGATCCTTTCAGATAAGAAACGCTCAATTAGTCCATTCAACAAGAGCATGACCATAATCCCTATAGAGGGCAGGGATACTAGGAGTTCTACCCTATCGGCTGGATAGTCCTTATAAAAATCAAACATGGCCGGCAAGGCACTGGAGATTGAAAAAGAGGTTGTCAGTACCAAAGATAGACTCAGGATACTGATTTTTTCCATTGTTCTTTTCATTTTCTTTCCCTTCAATAACACACTATTAGTATCATACAGTTTTTTGCACAAAGACGCAATCTGTTTATTTAGAAAAATTCATCATCAAGTCGTCTTCTTTATTTCTAGTCTGTTTTGTGATATAGTATCTTATAGAAAGAACGAGGAAAGAGAAGATGTCTGTTATTGAAAAACTTATTAAACCAGCTCATTTGATTGATATGAAGGATATTATTCGCGAGGGAAATCCAACCCTACGTGCTGTTGCTGAGGAAGTTTCTTTTCCCTTAGCGGACGAAGATATTCTTTTGGGTGAAAAAATGATGCAGTTCTTACACAACTCACAAGATCCAGTCATGGCTGAAAAACTTGGATTGCGTGGCGGTGTGGGACTGGCTGCTCCGCAACTTGATATTTCCCGCCGTATCATCGCTGTTCTCTTACCTAACCCAGAGGATGAAAACGGCAATCCACCCCAAGAAGCTTATGCTCTGAAAGAGGTTATGTACAATCCTAAAATCGTGGCCCATTCTGTACAAGATGTGGCTTTGGCTGACGGAGAGGGTTGCCTATCAGTCGACCGCTATGTCCCTGGCTATGTAGTCCGACATGCGCGTGTCACTGTAGATTACTTCGATAAAGATGGTGAAAAACATCGAGTAAAACTTAAAGGTTACAAGGCTATCGTTGTCCAACATGAAATTGACCATATCAACGGTATCATGTTCTACGATCGGATCAACGAGACAGATCCATTTGCCATTAAAGAAGGCATGTTAATTTTGGAATAATGGATCAAAAGTACAAAATTTCTGACTTCTGTCTCTTAACGAGGTGAGACCAGACTAACTGTTTAAACAAGTAGTCTGGCCTCCCTCTTTTTTCTTGTCTCTCGACCATTTTTCCTTAAACAAATATTAAGCCAAACTTAAAGAAAACTGATATCAGTTAGCTTTAAGGACTGGTCTTTATACTGTTCTGTATCTTATCTATCAAACATCTAAGAAAGAGGTACAGCTTATGGATTATCTCGTTATTCCAGCTTATGAGCCAGATTACAATCTCATTCGCTTAATAAAAAAAGTTCGTGAAAAGAGTGACTTTGAAGTAATCGTAATAAATGACGGCAGTTCTGCTTCATGTAATCGTGTCTTTGAACAAGCAGTAACGTATGCAACTATCCTGCATCATTCTCTTAACCAGGGCAAGGGGCAGGCCCTAAAGACAGCTTTTCGCTATATTCAGTCTCAAGGTCGCTATGGTGTCATTGTCACAGCAGATGCAGACGGTCAACATAAACTTTGGGACATCCTACGTGTTGCCCACTGTGCCCATGAGCAACCTCAGAAGTTAATCTTAGGGGCACGAGCATTTACCGGAAAGGTCCCTCTACGAAGTCGATTTGGAAATAGTCTGACTCGTCTGTTATTTAAGCAACAGACTGGCGTCGCTATTTCTGATACTCAGACTGGCCTTCGTGCCTTTACCAGCAATATGCTTCCATTAATGCTCTCCATTGAAGGTCAACGCTATGAATACGAAATGAATATGCTTCTGCAAGCTTGTAAGACTTATCCAATCGTGGAAGTTCCGATTGAGACTGTCTACATTGATGATAATAAAACTTCCCATTTCAGACCCATTCAAGATGGCTTAATGATTTACAAAGATATGTTTAAGTTTGCTCTATCCTCACTAAGTAGCTTCATTGTGGACTATCTAGTCTACGCTGTCGCCCTACTCTTTCTGGTGGCTGTGCCGACAACTCTGCGTATTCTACTTGCCAATGGGATTGCCCGCGTTACCAGCTCTATTTTTAATTACTCCACCAATAAAAAGCTCGTCTTTAAAAATGAAGATAGCATTGCAAAAACAGGAAGTGGCTACTTTGGCCTGGCTCTAGGTTTGTTTATATTAGACACCCTTCTAATCAGACTCTTCTACGCTGTCTTTGGGATCAACCTTCTACTCGTTAAGATTTTGGTCGGCATTCTGCTATTTTCTCTCTCTTGGCTTATCCAAAAGAAGTTTATTTTTAAAGAAAGGACCCACACCGTATCATGAAATTATTTAAAAAATCTTATGTTTATGCTAGTCTTTTTGGCTTATTGTTGATTGCATCTTTCGGCTACTCTATGCTCAAAACCTTTGTCTTATCAGAGTCCATCACAACTGTTAAAGCCAATACTACAAGTAGTAGCGCCAGTACAACGGCAACCAATGTCAGCACGTCTGATACTAGCTATAGTGACGACAATATCTCCATTACACTGACGGAAAAAACAGTCAGCAATACTCAGGTTTATATTGCTGACATAACTGTCAGCTCTGCTGAATATCTAAAAACAGCTCTGGCTCAAAACACATATGGAACCAATGTCACTGCCAAAACCTCTGTCACTGCTGCCAACAACAATGCTATTCTAGCGGTCAACGGTGACTACTACGGGGCTAATTCCACTGGCTATGTTATCCGCAACGGAGTTGTCTACCGTGATACCGTCCGAGAAGACTCCAGCAATGGTGATTTGGCGATTTACAAGGACGGCTCATTTAAGATCATTTATGAGGACGAAACATCTGCAGAACAGCTGGTGAAAGACGGAGTTGTCAATCTCCTTGCCTTTGGTCCATCCTTAGTAGAAAACGGTGAGATTGTTGTTGACACTAATTCTGAAGTTGGTCAATCCATGTCTTCCAACCCACGTACAGCCATCGGTATTATCGACGAAAACCACTATATTATTGTCGTGTCAGATGGCCGGACCTCAGAAAGTCAGGGACTATCCCTCTATGAGTTAGCTGAAGTTATGAAATCTTATGGCGTCAAGACTGCTTATAACCTTGACGGTGGCGGATCTTCTACACTCTACTTCAATGGTCAGGTAATCAACAAACCAACGACCAATGGAAATATTTCAGAAAGGGCGGTGAGCGACATTGTCTACATCGGTTACTAATCCAAGCAAAAAACGTTTTAAGAAGACAGCTCTTGTCTATACTCTCTTAAGTATCTTCTTCTTTGCCTTTAGCCGTATATATGAGTCTTTTAGCTTTGGTGAAACCTCTACCTATATGCACTATCTCTATGCAGTTCCTTTGATTGGAGGTATCCTCTTATTAATCCTACTCAAGATTATTCCCAACCTCTCAAGGCTCAGCCTCAACCTCTGGAACTCAGCAGTTGCTACTCTCACGGCGGGTGTCCTTTTCCGAGGCATTGTTAATCTATCTGGACGTTCCACGACGCTGGATCAGCCCTATATCTATACTAGCATTGGCTTTCTTGTATTAGCTGTAGTCTCAATATTATTTACTAGAAGCGTCTGGACAGAAGAAAATAATCTTATTGATTAAATAACAAAAACAACCGGAGTCTAAAATGACTCCGGTTGTTTCTTATGTAGGTAAGCTAACTAAAAATATTTTTAATTCTCCTATAGACTATTCGCTTTCTTCACGCTTTTTGTGAATGACCATTCCGGCCAAGGCTAGCGAAGTTATTCCAAAGAGACTGAGTGCTAGAGAGGTTTGATCCTCTTGTCCTGTCTTCGGAAGGACACCAGATTCTTCTTGCTTACTAGAAGCTGTTTTATAGTTAATCGTTAGTGGCATAGCTGTTACAACTTTTTCACTAGCTTTATTTGTTTCAAAAGTAGGACGACTATCCGGATTTGTAGGAGCTGGGACTCCTGGTTTCCTATCTGGTTTTACAATTATTCCACTATCTTGATCTGGATCAGGCATCGGAATCACCATCTCCTTCAGATAGGATAAAACATAACGATTAATCTTATTTGTGACTTCATAGATAAAGTCATTTTCAGTTGCACGATATCCTGCTGGAAGCTCAACATGAATACGATAGTTTCCATTCATCAGCATGCTTTCAAAGCTCAGAAGATCATAAATAGTATGAGCAAGCGTACGGACAACCCCTTTCTCATCAATAGTCTTCACAACAGTTCCTTCTGGCACTGGCTTGTCAAACCCTATTGTCAACTTATTCTCAGATAAGTAGCGCGAAGCAAAGGTGACTTTTGGATGAGGATCCTCAGGAGAAACTGTCACTTTTTTCACTAGCTCATCTCCCCAATCATAATGGTAATCAGAAAGGGTAATCTTGACTGTATAAGTGCCGAATGGAAGCTCTGGGAAGCTACCACCATTATAGGACGAATTAAACTCACCAGTTACAGCACGCCCCTGATCATCAAAGACTTGGTAACGCACAATTGATGGATAATAATTAATTACCTCTCCACTACTGTCTGTAAAGACAAGCTCCAAGGTCCCCTTGTCAGGAGTCTCTTTGTTTTCTGGACTTGATGTTGGCTCTTCAGCGACCGACGCTGCCTGAGCTGTTAGGTCTTCGCTAGTCTCTACTTTATTTCCTTGCAAGTCTAGTTCAGCTGTATTGTATACCTTATCCCAAACTGAATAACGAATCGTTGAAAGATCCACTCCCTCAGGAATGACATAACTTCCATCTTCTTCTGGAGTCAAGGCGTGCGTTTCTCCATCTTTAGTGTATGACAGATAGGTACCTGCGACTCCACTTCCTGTTTCGATAATCTTTCCAGGACGGAAAACTCTTGTCTTAGGATCATAGTGGGCGCTACCCGTCTCGATGCTTGGAGCTGTATTATCAATTTTAACTTTGAAATTCAACTCCTGCTTCTTAGCACCTGAGGCTGATGGACGGTAGGAAATGACAAATTGATATTCTCCATCTGGAAGCCGATTCCCATCATTATCCAAACCTTCCCAAGAAATTTCATAGAATTCTTCACTTCTGTTTCCGCTTCGGTAGCTCCAGTGCGTTTTTCTATGAACTTCATTTCCGATCTCATAAATGGGTTGTTTTCTCTCTGTGTCTTCTTTCTTGTAGACTGTCAGATGCACATTTTCGACATTGCGGAGCATAACAGCTTTTACCTTCACACTATCAAAACTAGAATCGTTATTTGGTGAAAAGTAGAGTTGATCCCCATCAAACTTTTCGCCATCCTGTCCCAGTGTTTTAGCTACAGATTCGCCGTTTTCGTACACATAGCTGATCAAGGATGTAAAATGATTATCTGGATGTCGCTCTTCCACATCAGGAATCTTGCCATCTGGATAGTCTGTTTTGTCCTTATAGTAATAGAAAGGTTTGTCAGAGCCAGTATATTCATAAATCGGTTTTTCAATTCCTCGCAGATTTTGGTATTCCCCTCGGAAACCTACATAAGGAAGACTGACCAAATGCTGGTTGCTCTTAGCATCTTTAACAAGGAAAAATCCTTCTAGGAAATAACCATTTGGCATTTGTTTGCTCAGTTCAGATTGATACTTGCTAGCATCTACTGAGACACGAATGGTCCGTTGACCACGAGCTGGAACAGTGACAGTTTCTTTACCAGTCAGGGTCTCTAAAAGACGTGGGTGGAGCGTAAATTTCCCATCTTCAACTTGATCCGTCTGAAGAGTTGTTTCGTAGGTGACCGTCTTTTCCTGATCAGATAAATTATGAACTGTCACATCAAACTCGAAGGTGTCCTTGACATTTCCCAAGGTCAAGCTACTCTTTTCGCCTTTTGCAGTGACATATAAATCACCTAGAGCAGCCGCTGTCACATCCATGACTCCAGCCCCCTGTTGACGGACAGAAGAATAAGCCTTTGTTTCTTCATCCACATGGGGAACTGCTGTACTCATCGTCATTTGCTTGACGAGGATTTGGAGTTGTTCAGGTGTCAGATGAGGGAAGCGCTCTTTCAAAGACTGCTTGACCAAAGCTGTTGCCCCAGCAGCATGAGGAGATGCCATACTTGTTCCTCTGTCCATATAGTATTCACCGTTATTAACAGATGAGTAAATCATTCCACCTGGCAAGGTCACATCTGGCTTCAAGTCACCATCAACTGATAAGCCCCAGGATGAAAAGTCTGACATCTGTTTAGCAGCTTCATACGGTACACGCTTAAATTTGTTGGCAATGTTCAGTTGATAATCACTGGCGTGCTGAGACAAAAGTTCTCCTGCACGGTGACCGATTACCCCAACAGGGAAACGCTCCCCTAAACCTTCTAGATCAAATGGAGTAGGCCTTTCACCTTGCTCTTTTGTCTGATAGAAGATCACTCCAGCTGCTCCAGCTGCTTTCAGCTGTTTGACTTTTTCAACATCTGAGACCTGACCGCCTCTTTCAGTCAAAACCAAACGGCCATTAATCTGATCTCCTTGATAGTTTTCCATCCCACCATTTTCCACATGGATATAATTTTGTGGAATGGTCGTCCGGAAACCATCTCGTTCAACAAAAGAATGCATTGGAATTTTACCATCAGGGAATTCTGTAGAACCGACTAGCTCCTTAACGGTTAAGCTTGCTTCCGTTGAAACGTGTTTAGTCAAGCTATTGATTGAAGCAACAGAAATGACATTTGGATTGACTGACGGTGTCCCTGTCATCCCGTAATCAGGTGTTGTAGCAAGTGGCTTACTATGCCAAAAACCATTGGTTGCCATATTGGTAGAAGCAACAGTAATGGTCACTCCCGCCTTGCGAGCTTCATCGAAGGCTTGACGGGTGATTTCACCAACATCATAGATGGAGCCTGAGGCAGTTCCTAAACTCATATTAATGGTATCAGCCCCAAGCTTCACAGCGTCTTCCACAGCCTTGGTATAAATAAAGTTTTGGACTTGTCCACCTTTCGTATCTGAAAAGACGCGCAAAAACATGAGCTGAGCTTCTGGAGCTACCCCGCGGAAAATTTCTCCGTTTGGAGATGGTTGAGAAGCATTTCCTACGGCAGTCCCAGCCACATGGGCACCATGTGAAATCGGATCTTCTTCTTTTACATTATCATCCATATCACTATAGTTATGGACATAGACGACTTTGTTGTTGTACCACTTACCATAGGTAATACCAGCCTTTTTCTTGGCTGCTTCAATATCAGCTTCACTTTTGAATTTTGCCTTGCTGATGTCCGTTAAACGAAAAGCGTCGTGGGCAGGATCTACTCCTGAATCAATCACAGCTACAACCTGACCCTGACCTTTAATCCCTTTATCCCAGAGCGGTTGTAAATTGATTAAACTGTTTTCTTCGCTAACTTTGGCAGGACTTGGGGTTGGGGAAGCGACAGCTGGTTGCTCCTCTTCCACTCTGGTCCGCCGAAGAGGAGCGTAGTCCACAGCATCGACACGCGCCAAACCTCGAATTTTCTTCGCATCTCCGTAAGTCGTTTCTAAAGCAAGTCCACTAAACAAAAGATTAATATCATAGAGTTTCTTAAAGCGAATGGACTGTCTTTCTAATTCTTTTAAAAATTCCTCGTGTTCCCGATTTGTCTTCTCAATTCGTCTAGCCTTGTCCGTAGCTGATGTAAGAGGGGCTTCGCCAGGTGTTTTTTCTTCCTTTAGGCGAACAAGAGCTTCTACAGGAGTCGCTTCATCCAGTTCATTTTTTGGAGCTTCAGCTACTTCTTTGTGGGATTTTTCTTCTATATTTTCCTGAGCTACTTTCTTTGAGGTATCAAGGACAGGCAGCTTATAATCATTTTCACTTCTCTTCTCAGGTTCAGGAGTGACATTGCTTCCTGCCTCTTTTTCAGCACTTACCTTGTCGGGCTCATTTGCACCTCCTTTTACAGGCTCATTACCCTTATCAGATGGCTGAACACCTTCTGTCTGACCCGAGTCAAGAGCAGAAGAAAGGGACGGTTCTTCCGGTTTTCTTACTTCTTCCTCTTTGACAGGATGATTTTCTTCCGTCGTCTGTGCAGTATCCACTGCAGACGCTGTAATGACTTGTTCTTCAGAGGTTACTGTATCTGCCGCAACCATTGGTCCAACAAGAGCCAGTCCAATCAATACAGATGCTACCCCTATAGCATACTTTCGAATTGAAAAACGTTGTTTTCGGTGAAACTCCATACAAAACTCCTTTATTTTTAAGCTGGAAGTAAGAAACCTGACTGCTTCCAGCTGTTGTCTAATTATTAACGAATCCTTAAGTAATTAATCCTGATCTTCTTTTCCTCTTTGACGAATGAGTCCAAAAGTGCAAAGTGACAAGAACAAGCCTAACAGGCTCATGCTATTTCCAGCTTGTCCGGTCTTTGGCAAGTTCTCTTTTGGATCCAAGTCAGAGATTTCTCGTATGTTCTCTTTCTTCTTTTCACTTGGTTTGATATACATCGGACGCAAGTCTGCTTTTTTCTGAATCTGGTGTTCTTCTTTATCCACTTCTTTTCCTTTACCAGGTTCTGGTGTCTTATCCGGAATGAGTGGATCTGGTTTTGGATCTGGTACTGGATTTGGAATTGGATTTGGTGTTGGGTTCGGATTAACCGGATTGTCTTCTGCAACTTCTATAAATGTTGTTAAGAAGCGATTGATTTTTTCTCCTACTGAATAGAAAACATCATTTTCTACTGCACGATAACCTTTTGGCAGTTCAATATGAATCTGATAATCTCCATTTAATAGAATTTTTTCAAAAGTCTTTGGTTCATAGAGGGTTTGTTCTAATTCATGCTGTTCTCCGTTATCCTTACGAGTAGCAAATACTCTAGTTCCAGATGGTAAATCCTTATCAAAGACTACGTTAAACCGATTCTTAGATCTGTAATGGTAAACAAAGTTGACTAGGCCTTCAGGATGTTCTTTCGTCAACTCAACCGTTACAGTTGTAGGCGATACCCATGAATAGTTTTCATCTTGTGCAACTACTTTGACGGTATAGCTACCAAATGGCAACCTTGGCAACTCACTTTCATAATAAGTATTAAACTCTTTATCAATTCGATTGCCCTTACTGTCGAATACTTGGTAGCGCATCATCTCAGGATATTGAGAGGTTGGATTTCCCTCTTCATCAACAACACGAACTTCCAGCCTTCCATCTGTTGCTTCTGCTTGACCGTCCTCAGAACTTCTTTTTCCTCTTGATTTTCCTGATTCCTTCTCAGCCGACTTATAAGCGTTCTGACCATCAAGGGTTAAAGTATTGGTATTATAAGCCTTATCCCAAATATAAAAACGAACAGTTGCTGGATCAACCCCTTCTGGGATCAAATACGAACCATCTTGATTCGGGCTGATTTCAATGGTTTGTCCATCTTTTTCGTAGGATAAGTATTTACCTGCCAGACCACTACCTTCCTCAATAATCGTTCCCGGTCTAAAGATACGCGTTTTTGGATCATAGAGGTCTTTGTTTGACGCTAATTGAGGGACCTGATTATCGACCTTGACCTTCAAAACGATTTCTTGAGGTTTTGCTCCAGGAGTACTTGGACGGTAGGTAAGAACGTATTGGTATTCCCCATCCGGAACGACCTGATTGTTTTGATCTTTTCCTGTCCAACGACTAGCATAAAGGATTCTACTTCTATCGTTAATTCTCCAGCCGTAATCAGTTTTTTTCTCACTTTCGTTTCCTTGTTCAAAAATCGGATGTTCACGTTTCGTATCGTCTGCCTTGTAGACTGCTAAATGGATATTATCAACATTTCTTAAAACGACCGCATTTAGTTTAACCGTATCAAAATGCCCATCTCCATTTGGAGAGAATACCAAGGCGTTACCATCGTATTTACCGTCTGTTTCACCAAGAACAACCTGCTCTTTCTTGCCATCTCTACGAATAGAGCTAACTAAAGCAGTAAAATGATTTCCCGGATCCTTGACTGGATTTTCCACTTTCTCATCTTGATAGTAATAGAAAGGTTTTTCCTTACCAGTAAATTCATAAACTGGCTTTTCGATACCAGGTAGGTCTTGGTAATGTCCTTTAAAGCCAATATATGGAAGACTCACTAAATCTTTTTGCGTCTTAGCATCCTTGAAGAAAACGAAACCTTCTAGGAAATAGCCATTCTTCATTTGTTGGGATAATTCTTTGGTATAGGCGCTCGTATTAATCTTAATCGGAATTGTCACACTACCCATTGGAGGTACAAGGACAGTCTTATCACCTTTTTGGTCCAGTAGCTGACGCATTTGAAGCGTAATACGACCATTTTCAACCTGATCTGTATTAACAACAGTATGGTAGCTGAGTTCTTGGGCTTGATTAGCCAAGTTATGAACAGTCACCTCGAAAGTAAAGCTATCTTTAACATTTCCAAGTGTCAGACTACTATCCGTCCCTTTTCCAGTTACATACAGATTGCCAAAAGCAGCTCCCGCAGCGTCCATTAGACCGGAACCTTGTTGGCGGACTGAAGAATAGGTATTGCTTTCCTTGTCCTTGTGAGGTTTAGCTGTACTCATAACCAGTTGACGAAGCAAGGTATGAATTTGCTCTGGACTATATTGCGGGAATCTTTCTTCTAATGCTTGCTTAATCAAGGCTGTTGCCCCAGCAGCATGAGGAGTTGCCATACTAGTCCCACCATCCATGTCGTAAGAACCGTTCGGAATAGCAGAATAAATCATACCACCTGGCAAGGTTACATCCGGCTTCAGTTTTCCTTCTGTTGACAGTCCCCAACCTGTGAAGTAGAGCATCTTATCGGCTTCACTATAAGGAACCTTTTTGACCTCTTGATGGAAAGTCAGCTTATACTCACCTGCATGCGCAGCTAATTCTTTACCTAAACTATGTCCTAGCACACTGACAGGATAGAAGGAACCCCAATAGCCCATTGGAAGATTTTGTAGCTGGTCTCCTTGTTCCTCATTTTGATAAACCAAAACCCCTTTGGCACCAGCTTGACGAAGGGAGTTTACCTTATCTTCATCCGTAACATCGCCACCACTCTCAACTAAAGCAATTTTTCCTTTGACAGAAGCTGTCCGGTAAGCTTCTTCACCACCTTTTTCAACATGGACATAAGACTGCGGACCTTCAACAGGGAAAATGAGCCGATAGACCGGTAAATCAACAAGACCATTCTGGAATTCTTTCTTATCTTTTAAGGCAGGGATTTCCAAGCGAATCTTTGTCACATGGTCGATTTTATTATTAAAGGCTCCGATTGCTAAAACGCCATTTTCAATGGCTGGTTCGTCGATTGTTCCTGTATCAGGAGCATCTGCTTTTGGTTTGGCTTGCCAATATCCATTCACAGCATAATTTCCTGCTGCAGCATTTATGACAACACCTGACTTTCTAGCAAATTCAAAGGCTTGTCGAGTAAGAGGATTGGTATCAGCTTCTGAACCACTAATGCCACCGAAACTCATATTGATTGTGTCTGCTCCAAGCTTAACGGCATCTTCCACAGCTTTTGCAACGATAAAGCCCTGCTCAGTCATTCCTTTCTTATCTGAAAAGACCCGCATAAACATCAGTTGCGCTTCTGGAGCCACCCCTTTAAGCAGTTCTCCAGTCGGAGCTGGTTTAGTCGCATTTCCAACTGCTGAACCGGCTACGTGAGTTCCGTGTGAGCGAGGATCGTCCTCTTTGATCTCATCATTCATATCAGAATAGTTATAAGCATAAACCACCTTATCGTTATACCATTTACCATAGGTAATTCCTGCTTTTTTCATAGCAGCTTCCATTTGTTCTTTATTCTGGTATTTGGCCTTGCTTTTGTCTGTCAAACTAAAGAAGTTATGTTCGTAATCAAGACCAGTGTCAAGAACTGCGACGATACGTCCTTGTCCTTTTATCCCCTTATCCCATAATGGTTGGAGATTGATTAGTTCATTTTCATCACTAACCTTGGTTGGCAACAAGGTATTTTGTTTCTTAGGAAGATCTTGAGGAGTGTTGGCAGTTGAAAGAGGTGTGATGTCAACTTTTTCAACTCTGGCTACCTGGCGAATCTTCAAAGCTTCCTTATAGCTTGTTTCTAAGACAAAACCATTAAAAATCAGATCAAAATCTGCTAATTTCTTATATTGGATTCCTTTTTCGTCCAATTCCTTTAAGACCGCAGCTTTGATTGGTTGATTTTCATGCATACGAGCTTCAATTTGTGTAGCTCCTACTGGTGTCTCCTTTTTTTCTCCTGCCAGACGGACTACGGCTTGAACACGGGCCTCCTCATCTACTTTATTCGCAATATCTGACTCAACATTTGCATCATTTTTTCTTGCTTCTGAATCATTCTTTTTAGGCTCCTGTGTCACTTCTTTCTTTGTAGTTTCTGAATCTATCTTATTTTGATTAGGCGATATTTCCTTATCGGGATTTTCCTCCGATGCTTTATTTTCTTGTCCATTTTCATTGACGACAGAATCAGCAACCTGGGTCTTGTCTCCTTCACCATCTGTCTTTGTTGTTTCACTCTGCGTTTCAGAGCGAGGCAACTCCTGACTCCTTGTATCTGCCTCTGAAGGTGCTAACTCTGGCTGTTCCAACTTTGAATCTTCTTTCTTCACAAGTTCGGAACTCTGTTCGACGATTGCTGGTGGCTCCAGTTGTGGATTTACTCCTGATTCTTGGGCCAAGACAGTTGGACTATAAAAAAGGCATCCGACTACCACGGATACTAAGCCAACTGAATATTTGCGAAAAGAGAAGCGTTGTTGTCTGTCGTTTCTCATAATTGGACCTCCTATATAAATTGTAAGCGCTTGCCTCGGCTTCATTGTAGTCTTTCTATGTTTTAAAGTCAATGAAAATTAGTAGAAATATATGAGTGTAATATAATATTAATATTTCTGACAATTAATCTTAGAAAAATAATAGAAATTAGTTCAGAAATCCCCTTAGAAGCCTCATAAATAAGGAATTTCTCGCTATTTTTCTCTCATTTAAATTTACAAATCCATTAGATAGAATCTAGATCAACTACAAGCCAATTTCAAAAAAATGGGACTAAAGAGACTGTTTACAATATGAAAATAATCTAACTCTCATTTTCATTTAACACTTTTCGATGAGAGATAAATAAAAAGTCCTTAGAATATTATTTCTAAGGACTGTATTTTATATCTAGAAAAGGAACTTGAGTCTGATCTTTTTCCGTACTTATTCTCTCTTTTTATAGTCAAAGAGAAGTTTCACACTCATACACACTACCCGTCAACGGGTCAATGACTTCTGCCAGATTAAAGTGTCCCTGCTCATAATGGTAATGGCAGATGGCGCAGTTGCCAAAGCGCACCTTAGGATCCAGAGCTTGAGCTGCAATCTTGAGATAAAAGGCCCACATGGCACCGCCGTGACTAACAGCCAAGACTGGCTCTGCTCCTGCCTGCTCCATGACCTCAGTCAGAGTGACCAGCATGCGCTCACCGACTTGGTCCACACCTTCTCCACCATAAGGGACGAAGAGGTCTTCAAAAGAGGTCGCTCCCGGCCGAAATTTCGGCTGCAGGCGTTCAGGCTGGGCTTCAAAGAGACCAAAGTTCCATTCTTTAATACCTTTGAGACGAGTATAGTCGGTCCGGCCAGAGACAAGTTCCAAGGTATCAGAAGCCCGCTCCTGGGTGGACGAGTAGAGCTGACCAAAACGAATGCCCCGCTCTTTCAAATAAGCTCCTGCCTGCCGGGCTTGATCCTGCCCCAGTTCTGTCAAAGGAGAATCGCTAGCTCCCTGCACCAAGTCTTCTTGGTTGAAAAAAGTCTGGCCGTGCCGCATCAAATATAAATCTTTCATTTTCCCTCCCAGTCGCTAAAATCGTGACCAATGGCTTCTTCTAAGTAAAATTGGTCATCTTCAAAAGTAAACTTCAAGATACCGCAGTTGGTCATGTGACCTAAATCATCCAGACGCCAGTTTTTCTGCCAAGCTCTGGCAAAATTAGCCATAGATCCGCCATGGGAGACCATGAGCACAGACTGACCATCTGTCTCTTGCATGAGCTGGAGAATGGTCGACGCCATACGCTCCTGCACCTGATCCTGTGATTCACCGCCATAGGTTACAAAGAAATCTCCGTAAGGCAGGGGCGGATTGAGGTCTTCACTTTCCCCTTCAAAGGTGCCAAAGTTCCACTCCTTGAGTCCCTTGACACGCTTATAAGGAATCTTACCGTCCGTTACCAATTCCAAGGTATCACAGGCCCGCTCTTGAGTAGAGCTATATGCATCATCAAAAGTAATACCCGCATCCTTAAAATATTTCCCTGCCACCTTGGCCTGATAAATACCAAAATCGGTCAGAGGAGCATCACACCAGCCCTGCACCTTATGACGCAGATTAAAAAGCGTCTGCCCGTGCCGCATCAGATAAAGAGTTTTTGCCATCATTCATATCTCCTTTAGATGAGTTCTAACTTTTCAAAGGCCTTGTAGAGACCGTCTTGACTGACAGAGTCTGTCACCAGATCGGCCATGGCCTTGATTTCTGCTCCGCCATTTCCCATAGCAACGCCGACCTGACAATAGTCCAGCATAGGAATATCAACCTTGGCATCGCCAAAAGCCAGAGTATCCGACCTATCAGCATGAAGATGCTTCAGCAGAACCTCAATGGCATGCGCCTTGGTAATATCTTTGACTCCTAAGTCGCCAAAGAGTGCATGCTCCCCCTTGCCTCCCCAAGTACCCGCCTTAAGCTCAGGAAAAGCTACCTTAGAGTCCAGATGGTCTTGGTAGCTCTTAAGGATAAAGCTGACTTTATTCAGGTCGTCTCGATAGAGCTCTCCTCCATAGACCAGGCCGTGAAGGGCTTCTTCAGCCTCCATATTTACGACTTCTTCTGGCTTAGCACCTTTTCCAAGGACGTAGGTCTGAAGCACTGGTCGTGCTGCTTCGCGGAAGCCCCTGCTGGCAAAGAGGCCATTATTACTCTCCAGGTAAAACTCTAGCCCCCGCTCCTGAAGCCAGTCCACTAGCCTCTTAGCGACATCTCGCGGAATCAGCTGGTGCAGAATAACCTGCCCCTCATGCTCCACATAAGAACCGTTGCCACCAATCATACCATCAAAGCCAATATCCCAAAATTCCGGCGGCATCTCAGCCTTGCTACGACCTGTGCAGACATAGACTAGGTGCCCCTTCTCCCGCGCTCGGCGAACGGCAAGTACAGCAGACTTCGGTATATGATTATCATAGTCGATAAGGGTCCCGTCCACATCCAGAAAGATAATTTTTCTCGTCATAAAGCTCCCTGTTTTCTGGTTTTTATTGCAAAATCTGTAGATTTTATCACTTTAGATTAACTTGTTTTAGTGAAGTTTTCTAGTTTTCTTCTATTATATACTTATTTGAAAGCCTTTTCTTGTGAAATAATTAGAGATTCTAATACTATTCTATGATTTATTTAAATAATTTACTTCTCGAATCAACAAGAAAAGGCTGGAAAAAATTCCAAGCCTTTTAAATCTTATTTGTTGATGTTTTCCCATTTCCAGTTTTGAACTTCTGGGATATCATCACCATTTTCACGGATGTAAGCATTGTGGTAAGCCACCGTCTCATCCATTTTAGCAGAGAAGACAGCTGCATCTTCACCAAGTGCTGCATTTGCTGCATCTTGAGCCAAGTGGAAGCGATCCAATTCTGACATAACACGCATATCAAACGGAGTAGTGATGTCTCCATTTTCACGGTAACCGTGAACACGAAGGTTGTGGTTGTGACGGTTAAAGAAGATGTCACGAATCATTCCTTCATAGCCATGGAAAGCAAAGATGACTGGCTTATCTGTTGTGAACACTTTGTCGAATTCTTCGTCTGAAAGTCCACGCACATCTACAGATGGATGGCGTAATTTCAAGATATCAACCACGTTAACAAAGCGAATCTTAAGCTCTGGAAAGGCCTTGTGGAGAATAGATACTGCCGCAAGAGCTTCTAAGTTTGGCTCAGTTCCTGCTGCTGCAAAGACAACATCAGGCTCTTCATTGTTAGACACAGTTGAAGCCCAGTCAATAACCTTGTAACCTTCACGTACCAATTCTTCTGCTTCTTCAGCTGAGTAGAATTGCGGACGTGGGTGTTTTGAAGTAACAATCAAGTTAACCTTGTCTTCTGCCTTGAAGGCTTTATCCATAACAGCCAATAAGCTGTTTGTATCTGCAGGCAAGTATTCGCGGATATACTCTGGAGTTTTCTCTGCCAAGTGAGTCAAGATACCTGGATCTTGGTGAGTATAACCATTATGGTCTTGTTGGAATACTGTTGAAGTTGCAATCAAGTTCAAGGCTGGGTAGTTCTTACGCCATGTAGTATGAGTCTTACATTTACGCAACCATTTGAAGTGTTGTGTCACCATTGAATCTACTACACGAAGGAATGATTCGTAAGATGCGAAGAAGCCATGACGACCAGTCAAGACGTAACCTTCTAACATACCTTCAGCCTGGTGCTCTGACAATTGTGAGTCAATAACACGACCTGCTGGGCTCAAAGCTTCATCGTATTCAGGTCTCATACGGCCCAACCATTGACGGCTAGTACGAGTAAAGACTTCCTGCAGACGGTTTGATTTTGTTTCGTCAGGACCAAAGATACGGAAGTTATCTGGGTTAGCATCTACCAAATCAGCAGCATATTTACCAAACTCAATCATGTCTTGAGCCACGATCTCACCTGGAGTTTCAAACTTAAGGGCGTGTTTCTTCCAATCAGCAGTGTCCATTGGTTTGATAACACCAGCATTAGTGATTGGGTTCATAGCCATACGGCGGTCACCTTTCGGTGCAATCGCAGCGATTTCAGGCAAGACTTTTCCAGACTCATCAAACAATTCTTCTGGACGGTAAGATTTCAACCAATCAAGAAGGGCATCAACATGCTCCATATGGTGAGCATCTACTGGAATTGGCACTTGGTGAGCACGGAAACCACCTTCGATTGGAGTACCTTCCCATGACTTAGGACCAGTCCATCCTTTTGGAATGCGGGCAACCAATACTGGGAAAATAGCTTGAGTTGCTTCTTCAGCTGATCCTTTACGAGCTTCAGCTTGGACTTTCTTAATTTCTTCGATTGCTTCGTCCAATTTAGCCGCAAAAAGAGCATGAGCAGCTTCATGATTTTCTGAAACAGCTGTTACATCAGCAAAAATAGGCTTCCAACCTAAACCTTCAAAGAACAAGGTCAATTCTTCGTCTGTTTTACGTTCAAAGATAGTTGGGTTGTGAATTTTACCACCGTTAAGATAGAAAATTGGAAGAATAGCACCGTCATTAACAGGGTTGATAAAAGTATTTGACAACCAACCTGCCATCAATGGACCAGTTTCCCCTTCACCATCACCGATAACAGTTGCTGCAATCACATCTGGATTATCTAAGATAGCTCCTGCTGCATGAGATAGGGCATAACCGAGTTCTCCACCTTCATGGATAGAACCTGGTGTTTCAGGTGCCGCGTGAGAAGCGATCCCCCCTGGGAATGAGAAGATCTTGCACAAATGTTTGAAGCCTTCTTCGTTTTGAGGAATATTTGGATTTAACTCTGTATATGAGCCGTCGAGGTATGAGTTTGAAACCATTACCTGACCACCATGACCAGGTCCTTCAATGTAGAACATATCTAGGTCATATTTATTAATCGTCCGGTTCAAGTGAGCGTAGATGAAGTTTTGTCCTGGAACAGTTCCCCAGTGTCCGATTGGGTGAGCCTTTAGATCATTAGCTACCACATCGCGTTTCAAAAGTGGATTGTCTTTTAGGTACATTTGAGCCGCTGAAATATAGTTAGCAGCACGCCACCAAGCATCAACTTTTTCTAAATAAGCCTTAGAATTATAATCTGTTGTCATGTTTCCTCGCCTTTCTATTTGGGTTGATTAGCCATAGCTAAGTCCCTAAACATGAATCTACACCTGGTCTCTCCCAAGATCTCCCCTGAAAAGTGCAAAAAATAAAACATTTAGCTGTTTAATTTTCCCTCTTTCACTTCCATACTCTATTGGGTCAGGAGGTTGTATCTAGTAGAAGTATAGGTGTGATATAAAAGAAGTTAACCAATAAGATTTAAAACTCCTATGTTACCATTCTACCATACTTTTTGGAATATGAAACAATTTAATTAACTTTATATAAAATAATCTGTTTCAGCTGATTTATAAGAAATGTAAGCAATTTCATACTCCGAGATCAAAAACAACCAAGAACATGCATAAATAAAAACTTACAGAGACTAAAAAATCCCCTCTCTTCCAGACCATGCTAAATATCAATCAGTCTGAGAAAAATAAGGGATAGGGGGTTAATATTATGAGAAAAATGTATGCGTTGCCTGGTAAATATGATGGGCAGTTGCAGCATTGTTCATGGTATATAGATGAACACCCGCTACATCTTGAGTCACCAGATCAACAATTTGGTCGATGGCATAGGCCAAGCCAGCAGATTTCAGAGACTCTGGATCATGCTCGTATTTATCCAGAATAGCTCGGAATTTTCTTGGAAGTTTGATATTCTCACAAGTTTTAAGCAGACGCAAAGCCTGATTTCGATTAAGAATAGGCATAATTCCTGCGTGAATAGGTACTTCAATTCCTGCTAAAATACATCTTTCCTGAAAATCATAGAAGCGATCATTGTCAAAAAACAGCTGAGTGACGAGACTAGAGCAACCAGCATCCACTTTTTTCTTGAGATTCCTGATATCAGAAACACGATCTGGCGAATCAGGATGACCTTCCGGATAGCAGGCTCCGATGATATCAAAGTGCGGTGCTTCTTCCTTGATATACTCAATTAAGTCAGTCGCATACTTAAAATCATCCTTGGGTGCTACATCAGGGAAAATATCCCCTCTCAAAGCTAAAATCTTATGCACACCAACCTTGTCCAAAGCCTGGAGTGTATCTGAGACCATTTCCTTGGTTAGATAGACCGCTGGAAGGTGAGCGATGGTAGGAATCTTCAAATCATTATAGATGAAGTCAGCCAAACGAACCGTTGTCTCCTCTATATTAAATTTATTATTGCTAGCGGTCACACTAATATAGTGAGGTGCAATATCCTGCATTTCCCGAAGAGCTTGGATTATTTTTTCATTGCCTACTGCTGGATTGGGAGGAAATACTTCAAATGAGAGACTAGGTGTGTGGTGACGAACCATAAAATAAAAAGTTCCTTTCAGTGATATACCGCTAAGCTGAGAACAATCCTACAGGAACAATTTCTGCAGGATTGTCAGCTCCGGTTTAAATTTTCTGTTTGCCCTCCATAAAAATAAACGATTGTGTTAGAGGAGGATTATTTCAAGTGTTGTCTAGCTGCTTTTGCTGCCTCTACTAGACGCACCAAGCTAGCTTTAGTTTCTGGGATACCACGTGTTTTCAAACCACAGTCAGGGTTGATCCAAACTTTCTTACTTGGGACTTTGGCAAGGATAGCTTCGATGGTGTGATCGATTTCGCCTTCGTTTGGCACGCGTGGTGAGTGGATATCGTAAACCCCTGGCCCCACTTCTGTTTGGAAATTCTTCGCTTTGAGTTCATCCAAGATTTCAAGGTTTGAACGGCTTGCTTCAAAGGAAATCACGTCCGCATCCATGTTGTCGATAGCTGGAATGATATCGGTAAATTCTGAGTAACACATGTGAGTGTGGATTTGAGTATCTGGCGCAACTGTAGAGTGTACCAAGCGGAAGGCAGGGATTGCCCAGTCAAGGTAGTCTTCGTACCAGTCGCTACGACGAAGTGGCAATTTCTCACGAAGAGCAGCCTCGTCGATTTGGATAATCTTCACTCCTGCAGCTTCAAGGTCAAGAACTTCATCCTTGATAGCAAGAGCGATTTGAAGAGTAGAATCCTTGATAGAGATGTCTTCACGTGGGAATGACCAGTTAAGGATGGTAACAGGTCCAGTCAACATACCTTTAACAGGTTTGTCAGTACGGCTTTGTGCGTAGCTAGACCATTTAACAGTGATTGGGTTTAGACGAGTCACATCACCCCAGATGATTGGTGGTTTCACCCCACGCATACCGTATGATTGTACCCAACCATTCTTAGAGAAGAGGTAACCTGACAAGTTTTGACCGAAGTACTCAACCATGTCATTACGCTCGAACTCACCGTGAACAAGAACATCAAATCCAACTTCTTCTTGCCATTTAATCCATTCGTCGATTTGCTCTGCCAAGAATTTGTCATAGTCTTCTGCTGACAACTCACCCTTACGGAAGGCCAAACGTTTGGCACGAACTTCCTTAGTTTGAGGGAATGAACCGATTGTTGTTGTTGGAAGAGCTGGAAGTTTGAAAGCCTCTTCTTGGATGGCTTCACGTTCTGCAAAGGCTGGCAAACGAGTGTAGTCAGCGTCTGTCAATCCAGCAATGCGCGCACGAAGTTCTGCATTTTCACCAACACGTTCAGTTGCAAAGAGAGCCTTGTTTGTTGCAAGAGCTTGATCTCCTTGACCATTGCGGATAGCATCCAAATCACGAAGCTCTTCTAATTTTTCAACTGCAAAGGCAAAGTGATTCAAGATAGCTGGCTCAAATTCTTCGTTAGCTGTTGTAAATGGCACATGAAGAAGTGAGCATGAGCTTGTCAAGACAATGTTTTCAGCTGGGATTTGCTCAAGAACAGCCAAGCTCTTTTCGTAGTTGTTGCGCCAGATGTTTTTACCATTGACAATACCTGCATAAAGAGTCTTGTCAGCTGGGAAGCCACCTTTAACAAGTTCAAGAGTTTTCTTACCTTCAACGAAGTCCAAACCAATCGCGTCTACTGGCAACTTTACAAGATCAGAATAGATATCACGAACGTCACCAAAGTAGGTTTGAATCAAGACTTCCAAGCCTTTTTTGTCTGCCAAAAGCTTCTTATAAAGATCCAAGAAGAGAGCTTTTTCTTCTGCAGACAAATCTTTGACCAAGCTTGGCTCATCCAACTGGATACGCTTTGCACCCAGCTCTGCCAGTTTTGCAAAAACTTCTTGATAAGCTGCCAACAAGGCATCTACAAAGTCAGCCGGTGCCACACCGTCTTCAAAGTCAGATACTTGCAGGAGGGTGAATGGCCCGACCACTACTGGACGGGTTAGCAAGCCCAACTCTTTAGCTTCAGCAAATTCATCAAAAATCTTGTGGCCAGCAAGTTTTACTTGAGTTTCTTTTTCAAATTTAGGAACGATGTAGTGGTAGTTAGTGTTGAACCATTTCTTCATCGGAAGAGCACGGACATCCCCTTTTTCACCCTGATAGCCACGAGCCAAGGCAAAATAACGCTCCAAGTCAGTCAATTCCAAGCCTTGCACAGATGACGGCACCACGTTAAAGAGAAAAGCTGTATCCAGCACATTATCATAATGAGAAAAATCATTTGATGGAATCTCAGAAATTCCTTTTTCCTTAACAATATTCCAATGCTTAGTACGTAGCTCTTTAGCTGCAGCCAAGAGTTCGTCTGCTGAGATTTCTTTTCTAAAGTATTTTTCAGTTGTAAATTTCAATTCGCGGAATTCACCCAAACGTGGGAAACCAATGATAGTTGTTGACATATGTGTCCTCCAAAATTTTTCTTGATTTTATCTTATCAGAAAATCCACCCTCTGTATAATTGGAATTTCCCTAATTTTGATATAGTCAAAAACTATATCCCGATTGTTTCGATCATTAGAAAACCCTATTTTACAACTGACATTGATTGAAATTATTGTTTGGTATAATCAAAAACTATAACTCAAAATAAGAAAAGCCAGCGATTTTCTCGCTGGTTTTTCTTATTTCGCCATCATTTTCTGAGCTCTTTGAATGAGAAAAAGTGGACGCGACACAGCTTACTCAGCCTTTTCATCACTCTTAAATCTCGGCAAATCTAAAAGGTATGGAGCTCCTCCCCCTATAGATAAAAGGCCAGCGAAGTTACCCAAAAAAGGGATAAATCCAACAATAGATGCAAAAAAGAGTAGCTTATGGCTGGTCTTATTGACTCTTGAGTCTTCGCTATAATGAGCCATTCCGACAATAGAAAGCGCCAAAAACAGCAGGCTTATTAATACTACCAAGCCACCCCAACCAGAGTTTTCGACCAGTTTGGGAACTAAATCAACTATTTTCCAGTCCCATCTCTCAGAAGAAGCGTAAAGGATTAAGAGACCTCCTAAGATACTGGTAATTCCATTTACCAATAACAATTTATTCGACTTCATAACAATCTCATTCTTTCTTTTTTAAAATAGTATACCTAGCCACTTTCTATTCTGTCAACTTTCTTGAAAGAATTGATGATCTACTAGATAAAACCGTTTTCATTCAAATTATCTTGTGATAAAATAACTTTATGCACAAGAAAACGATTATTGATTTTAAGCAGTTGGGACAACGCCTGATTTTCACAAATCCTATCAGGGAGCTAAAGACTCGTCGCCTTGACCAAGTGGAGGAACTTTTGACAGAGATTGAGAGCTGGCAGGAGAAAGGATACTACGCTGTCGGTTATGTCAGCTATGAAGCAGCTCCAGCCTTTGAGGAAAAGTTCCGAGTTCATTCGGCCCCGCTCCAGAAGGAATATCTTCTCTACTTTACTATCCACGATAAGGCCGAGCAGGCTTCCATTCCCTTGACCTATGAGGAAGTGGAAATGCCTGTAGCTTGGCAGGGACTGACTTCTGAGCGAGAATACCAGAAGGCTATCGAGACTATTCATCATCATATCCGCCAGGGCAATACTTATCAAGTCAACTACACGGTGCAGTTGTGCGCAGAGCTCAATCATGAGGACAGCTTGGCTATTTACAACAGACTGGTCGTTGAGCAAAATGCAGCCTACAATGCCTATGTAGAGCATGATGAGACCGCCATCTTATCCATCAGCCCTGAACTCTTTTTCGAGGAGTACCGAGGCCAACTGACCACTCGTCCTATGAAAGGAACTACCAATCGGGGGTTGACTTTAGAGCAGGATAGAGAGCAGGCTGCATGGCTGGCCCAGGATGCCAAAAACCGAGCAGAAAATATGATGATTGTCGATTTGCTGCGGAATGACATGAACCGCATTTCTCGGACGAGTAGCGAGCGGGTTGAGCGACTCTGCAGCGTCGAGCAATACTCTACGGTCTGGCAGATGACCTCTACCATCAAAAGTCAGCTGCATGAGGGAATTGGGCTGGCAGAGCTTTTCAAGGCGCTCTTTCCTTGCGGATCCATCACTGGCGCGCCAAAAATTTCAACCATGGCTATCATCAAGGCGACAGAAAAAGCTGCTCGCGGGGTTTACTGCGGTACAGTCGGCATCTGCCTACCAGACCAGAGACGGATTTTTAACGTCGCCATCCGCACCATTCAGCTAGAGGGAAGGAAAGCCATCTATGGCGTTGGCGGCGGCATTACTTGGGACAGCACGTGGAAATCTGAATACATCGAAACCCAGCAAAAATCTGCTGTCCTCTATCGGAAAAATCCGCGATTCGACCTGATTTCTACTGGAAAAGTGACAGATGGAAAGCTGACCCTGCAAGACCAGCACCTGCAAAGACTGGCAGAAGCAGCTAGCTACTTCGCCTATCCTTTTGACCAAAACAAACTGAAGCAAGAGTTAGAAGAGACCTGCGCTCAGCTGGATAAAGAGCAGGATTACAGGCTGCGTATAGCTCTTAAAAAAGGCGGCGGCATTGAGCTAGAAACGACTCCTCTACTACCTCTGACGGAGACTTTCAGAAAGGCAAAGCTGGTCGAGCAGACAGCCAATCTAGCCCAACCTTTCACCTATTTCAAAACCAGCCATCGGCCACATCTGACCTTGGAACAGCAAGAACATATTTACTACAATGCACAAGGCCAGCTGCTGGAAACCTCTATTGGCAATCTACTACTGGAGCTAGACGGCAAACTCTACACACCTCCGGCAGAACTTGGTCTTCTCAAGGGCATCTACCGCCAGCAACTACTGGACAAGGGGCAAGCTATTGAAAAGATTCTGACTCTATCTGACCTAGCTAAAGCCGATAAAATCTATGCCTGCAACGCAGTTAGAGGACTGTATGAGCTGGAATTGGACAGTAAGCCACCAATGTAAAAGTAAGCATTAAAGCCTTGTATCACAAAGTCTTCGATGATCAATCAAGGACTTACATAAGCTAGATATAACTGAAAAATTTCTGCTATTTGCAGGAATTTTTTTGCTAAAAAACTTTAGAAATATTTTAGAAATGCTTGAGAATTATTTGAAAGATTGGTACTATACTGGATAGTGAAAAGAGAGCTTCCTCTCCCTATCTATACAAGGAGAACTCATCATGGAAAATATTTTGGTTATCCAGCAAGTTAGCAAGAAATTCGGCCAACAATATGCCCTGACCGACGTTAGTCTGACCATCAAAAAAGGTGACATTTACGGTCTTATCGGGAAAAATGGAGCCGGAAAAACGACCCTCATCAAGATTATCGCTCAACTACTAGAGGCAGATAGTGGCAGTGTTTCTCTTTTTGGTTCTCAAAATCAAAAAGAATGGACGCAAGGCCTCAAGCGGGTCGGATCTGTCATCGAAACTCCGGTTGCTCACAACCACTTGACAGCTTACGAAAATCTCAACTACTACTGCAAACTCCGCCATATCCCCCATGCTGACAAGGTTATCCAAGAAACCTTGGAATACGTAAACTTAACAGATACTGGTAAGAAGAAATTCAGAGATTTTTCACTCGGTATGAAGCAACGTTTAGGCATTGCTATCGCCTTGCTATCTAAGCCAGATTTGATGATTCTAGACGAACCGATCAATGGTTTAGACCCAGTCGGTATTAAAGAATTCCGTCAGATGGTCCAACGGCTCAACGAAGAATTGAGGATGACCTTTATCATTTCTAGCCATATCTTATCTGAACTCTATTTAGTGGGAACAAAGTTTGGCATCATCGAACAAGGCAGACTGATTCGAGAAATTTCTAAGTCTGAGTTTGAAGAGCAAAGCGAAGACTATATTGTTCTTAAGACTTCCAAATTAGAAGAAGCCAGCCGGCTTATTCATGACCAGCTTAATTATCGTATCAAGGTGGTCAATGCTTCTGACGAAATTCATATTTTCACTCATTCGCACCAAATCAGCAAGATTGTAGAAGAACTTGTAGCTGCAGGTCTACCTGTGCAAGAAATCTACTATGCACGTCAAAACCTGGAAAACTTCTTTACGGATTTAGTTGAATAACAAAGGGAGGCTCATTATGATCGACTTCATTCGTGCCGATTTTTACCGGCTCATGCGCTCAAAAGGCTTTTGGATTACAGAATTTGCACTATTTTGTGTCATTTCTCTGGGAACCCTATTTCAATCAAATATCCGATTTGGCGCAAATATTTCCAACCACGAAACTGCTACTCCAGCCTTGGGAAAGTTAACTGGTCTTCAAGCCCTGAACTACTTTGCGGACAATACAGACAGTCTGTTCTTTTTCACCATCATTATCATCAGTATGGTCCTTGGAGTGGATCTATCACGAAAGCTCTACAAAAACTGCCTCAGCTACGGCATTTCAAAACTCAGCTATTATCTTTCTAAATTCTTTGTCTGCGTCAGCATCGCACTTCTACACCTTCTCTTTATTCAAGCTATCTCCTTTGTGACTGCTAGTCTGTCCAACGGAATTGGAAGTGCACCTAGCCACTTTTGGAGTCAGCTGGGAGCTGCTCTCTTCGTTCAATTTCTCAGCACCATCGCTTGGATTAGTATCATCTCTTTGGTCCTCTATGCCAGTCACTCTATCGTATCTAGCTTTTTAACCTATTTTATCGGCGGAGCCCTACTATCTATTCCTCTTATCTTTTATCCTGATAATGAATGGCTCCCCTATCTCACTCTACGTTTCAACACTGCTATGGCAGCTGATGGAGGAACTGTCATCAAGGCCATTCTTACAACATCAGCTGTTACCCTCCTCTTTCTCATTGGGGGACTGAAAATCTTTAAAACAAAAAATTTATAAAATACTAGTAGTATTTTAAACAACAGGAGGAAATTCCATGTTACACACCATTCAGGCGGAACTCTTCCAGCTCACCCGTTCCAAACTTTTTTGGATAATAGAGGGTCTGCTCTTCCTCCTCATCTTCGTTAGCTCTTTTGGAGAAGCTAACTTTAGTTTGTATGTCTCTACACCTTCTGGACAAGATGAAATAGTCAGTAAAGGATGGACAGGATTTCAAGCCCTCAATCAAGTCGCTCACGATTTCCTCCCTTTTGTCATGATTGCAGTTCTTGTCCTCACTACTTCTTTATTGGGGCGAGACCTGACCAAAAAACTCTACAAGAATACATTGGCTAGTGGCCTTTCGCGAAAAGAATTTTATCTATTTAAAACTGCTACCCTTGCAACTGCCAGTCTTATTCAATTGGCTACCGTATTTGTCACAGCTTTTATCTTGGGAAGCATCTTTCATGGGGCTGGAAGGATGCCAATGGATTTCTTTGAGAATTTTTCACTATCCTTCTTTCGTTCCTTTGTCTTTATCATGGCCTGTAGTTCTGCCTTTGCCTGCCTACTCTACCTAACCTACTCTACTCTAGCCAGCTATCTAATTTTTTTCGTCCTGATAATGCTTCAGGCTAGCCTCCACGCTCTTTTCCCTCAACTAAATTCTGATTTCTTCACATTCTTGATCCTTGCCGGATCCCTTTGGGGTGGCTATCAAGCCTTCCAACATCGAGACTTATAAATATACCGAGTTAGTCCCTGACTAGCTCTTTTTGTTTGTTTTTGCATTTCGTATTTCTTTAGAAATACTTTAAAAAGACTTGAGAAATATTTGAAATTTGGCTTGTATACTATAGTTAAACCTAAGAAAGCGAGAATATACCATGCAAACTGTTTTAGAAGTAAAGCAAGTTACCAAACAATATGGCCAGCAATATGCCCTTGACCATGTCAGTCTTTCGATCCAGAAAGGCGATATTTATGGACTGATTGGGAAGAACGGAGCTGGCAAAACCACTCTTCTCAAGACCATCAGCCGGCTCATTCATGCCAACAGCGGAACCGTGTCTGTCTTTGGTTCTCAGAACTCTAAGGAATGGAATGAAGCCCTGCGCAAGATAGGTACCGTCATCGAAACACCGGTCGCTTACAATCAAATGACTGCTTATCAAAATCTCAACTACTACTGCAAGGTCCACCAGATTGCCCAACCCGACCAGCTCATCAAGGAAACCTTGGCCTATGTCGGCTTGAGCAATACTGGTAAAAAGAAATTCCGCAACTTTTCGCTAGGAATGAAGCAGCGTCTGGGGATCGCTATTGCCCTTATAAACAAGCCTGAACTCATGATTTTAGATGAGCCCATCAACGGCTTAGATCCGCTTGGCATCAAGGAATTTCGCCTGATGATTCAGCGGCTCAACCAAGAGTTGGGAATCACTTTTATCATTTCCAGTCATATTTTGTCCGAGCTTTATCTGGTAGCCACCAAATTTGGGGTGATTGACCAAGGACGGCTTGTCGCAGAATTCACCAAGGATGACTTTGACCGAGCCAGCGAAGATTATATCGTCCTCAAGACCAGCGATAAAGACCAGGCCGCCAACCTCATCCAAGGCAAGCTCCACTATCAGCTCAAAGAATCTGATAAATCTGACGAGTTGCACATTGTCGCCCAAGAACAGGAACTAAATGACATCAACAGGGAGTTGGTCCTATCCAATATTCATGTCAATGCTATCTATGCAGCTCACAAAGATTTAGAAAAATACTTTACAGATTTAGTCCAGTAAGGAGAAAAAACATGTTACATACTTTTCAAGCAGATTTTTACCGTTTCTTTCGTTCCAAGGCTGTTTGGATTACCGAATTCATCTTTCTACTGACGACCTTGAGCGCAGTCTTTAGCAAATTAAATGCCGTCCAGCTGATACAAGCTGGCTCCAGCGCAATCGGTAATAATACTTTTATCATCATTATCCTCTCTATGATCGTCATCGGGACAGATCTGAACAAGCAGCTTTACAAGAACACATTGACCAGCGGTGTTTCCCGTACCAGCTTTTTCATCTCTAAAGCCCTAGTCATGGTCTGCCTAACCTTCTTGCAGTTGGCTCTCTTTTATAGTATCAACTTTATCCTAGCGACTATTCTAAACGGTATTGGTGATTTATCCGCCACCTTCTTACTTCAATTTATTCTTCTATTCTTTGTGCAATGCCTGACTGTCATGGCTTGGACAGCCATTATTTCCTTTATTCTTTATCTGAGTAAATCTATGATTGCTGCCCTGGGAGGTTACCTTTTCTGCGCATCCTTAACCGGAGCTCTTGCGCAATTATACCCCAAATCTTTATGGTTGCAGCATTTCACCCTGAGCTTTGATTTTGGGACGCTTCAAAGCAGTGGCGTAACCTTGAGAATTGTTCTCATCGCCTTGGTCTTTGGAACCGTCTTCACCGCAGCGAGTCTCTATACTTTCCACAAAAAAGATTTATAGTAAAAAAGGGGCTGGTTCTTAACTGGCTCCTTTTAATCTTTTCATTTTATATTTCTTTAGAAATACTTTAAAAAGTCTTTAGAAATATTTGAAATTTAGTTTGTATACTAAAACTATAAACAAAGGAATTAAAGGAGAAACAGCATGCAAAATGTTTTAGAAGTGAAAGAGCTCACTAAAAAATACGGTGATCAATATGCTCTGAAAGATGTCAGTCTTTCCATCAAGAAAGGAGAGATCTACGGTCTCATTGGTAAAAACGGTGCTGGTAAGACCACGCTAATCAAAATCATCACTCAAGTCATCTATCCTAGCGGAGGAACCGTGTCTGTCCTGGGCTCTCAGAGCCAACAAGAATGGACCACAGCCCTCAGCCATACTGGATCTGTCATCGAAACCCCTGTAGCCCATGCCCACATGTCGGCCTATGAAAATCTGCGTTACTACTGTACCGACCGGGGCATTCCAAATGCTGACAAAGTCATCAAAGAAACCCTGCAGTACGTCGGCCTGACTGATACTGGAAAGAAGAAATTCCGTAATTTCTCTCTGGGGATGAGACAGCGGTTGGGCATTGCCATTGCCATTTTGGGGCGTCCCGACTTGCTCATTCTGGACGAGCCCATCAATGGCTTAGACCCAGTTGGGATTCAGGAATTTAGAGAAATGGTCAAGCGCCTCAATCAAGAACTGGACATCACTATCATTATTTCTAGCCATATCCTGTCCGAACTTTATCTAGTAGCCACTCGTTTTGGCTTTATCAATCAAGGGCATTTTATCAAAGAGCTGTCTAAGGAAGAATTTGACCAAAAAAGCGGCGACTATATCATCCTCAAAACGGATAATATCCAGCAAGCTGCTCATTTAGTGCAAGACAAGCTCGGCTACCAGCTCAGACCGACCAACAAGGAAGATGAGCTGCATATTTCCGGCCAAGTACAAGAAATTCGCAAGATTGCCAAGGAATTAATCCTAGCAGATATCCCAATCGGGGAAATCTACTACGCCCACAAAGACTTAGAGAAATACTTTACAGACTTAATCAACCAAGAAGGAGGGAACACCCATGTTTAATAGCATCAAGGCGGATTACTACCGTATCTTCCGCTCCGTAGGATTCTGGGGAGTGCAGGCTTTCTGCATCTTTGGAATTCTCCTCGCCATTTTCACTTCCCAAGCCGTCAGTTCCGACAACGGTATCTTTTTTGCCATATATGCCGTCACCTACAATATTGGCATGCTCTTTATTGCCTGCAATGTCATGACTAGCTTGCTTCTCGGTGTTGATCTCAATGACAAACTTTATCACAATAACCTGACTACAGGCAAGACTCGGACCCAATATTACTTCTCTAAAGCACTGGTTATCGGCAGCTTACTTCCTCTACAGTTCATACTGCTCTACACTTTTGGTATTGTCATCGAATTTGTCCGAACCGGCGGTAATATGGGAACCCTACCAGCTAATTTCTGGGGACAATTCGCAATACTCTTTGTCATGCAGATCATCTGTACCTACGCTTGGTACTGCATTACCAGCTTTGTCCTCTACTTGACTCGAAACTATAGTGTCGTCTTTATCACCTATATCATGACCTACATCTTACTCGGTCTCCCTAGTCAAATGTTCGATGCCAATAATGAATGGTTCAAGGCTATCAAGATGGAGTTCTTCTATGAAGACGCTTCAATACCAGGTGTCATCGCCAAAACAGCTATCTTTGCTCTCAGTCTAATCACGGTCTTTACCATAGCAGGACTGGCTACACTGAAGAAGAGAGATTTGTAAAATAAAAACTCAGCTAATCACTAAATTAGCTGAGTTTTTTTGAGCGGATTTCACCCCTTCTGGTCTAGCCCGCTTTATCGGCTTTCTTTCACTGCTTCCAATCTTTGCTTTTTCAAGAACAGACTGATGCAGACTCCTAGGATAAGGTAGAAAATGACAAAGGCAAGGCTAGCTGCTAGACTAGTCGGATATGGAAAGATCTTGCCCATAGGAAAAAGAACATTAGATAGAAATCCGAGAGGAACAAAAAGCAAGAATAAAATCAAGGCTAGCTTAACCTGAAAAGAAGGTCTTACCTCGGATAGATTGTGGCCTGTTCCCCACACCAGTAGCCCTACTCCCTGGACGATCAGCACCGGCGTTAGCAAGACACTAACCTTGAGAAAATCAGCTAGGATAATGGAGAGGATGATTCCCAGACCGACCAAGCCAAGAGTGAGTTGATAGCAAATATTGCTGGCAATTCTCCTGTGCTCGATTGACTGCTCTTCCTCTTTCTGGACTACAGGCTCAATTCCCTTGAGCAGATAGTCTGTAGTCACCTCAAAATAGTCACTCATGGAAATGATCTTATCCAAATCAGGCATACTCTGCTCGCTCTCCCACTTGGAAACGGCCTGTCTGGACACACCGATTTGGTCGGCTAGCCCCTCCTGCGAAATGCCCCGCGCTTTTCGCAGGTACTGGATTCTGTCTGATAGATTCATGGATTGTTTTACCTACTCTTTCTTATTTTTTATACTTTCTTTCATTGACACTTATTATAGCACAAGGCGAAGACACCGCAAAGTCTGCCTGTCACCTCATCATACAATGCTAGGTTTATTCTTTTTCTTTGTTCATATAGCCAAAGAAATCTTGGTAAATGGTACCGTCCTTGTCGAAGACTGCTGTCGCCATGCTAGCCGATGTCTTTTCATGTTCCTTGACATAGTCTTGGATTTTCTGTCCGATTTGGCTATAGGATGTCTCAGAGGGAAGTCGAGCCTCATCAGCAGCAGCCGATAAAGCAGTTAAAAATAAAAATAAGATTAGCATAATGAATAAAGGAACTTTCTTCATGCTTTTTCCTCCTTCAAATTAAACTCAAGTTTTTAATCAAAATCCTCAAAGACAGCGATTCGTTCATTCCGAAATCAAAAACTTGGCTTCTGCTTTCAGATTAACAAAAAAGCCAGTTGCCTTTCTAGCGACTGGACTTGGAATAAAGAAAAAATCTAGTTGCTTTTTGGGTGATTGAACTTGGAATCATTGTCAACTGTCAGTTGCAAGTCAGTTATATCAAGGGTTTAGAGCAGTTGGTTGATTTTTCACTTTGACAGGCAAAATGGCCTCTCTAAGATAATTGACTTTTCAAATCACAAAACAAAAATGCATTTTTATCAAGCCTTTCTTTGGTTTAATCTAAAAATAAACCTCAGCCAATTCAAAAATTAGCTGAGGTTTATGAGCGGATTTTAAGGCTAGCTGATAGAGCTGAGCCTTCCTTATTTTGCTTTTTCAAGTCTTTTTTACAAGGTCACAACCAGTTCAAACCAGTCGTCTTCGGCTCTCATGGTCAAGTCCCCACCTAGGATTTCGACTAACTGCTGGGTGATATAAAGACCTAGACCAGAGGACTCCTCACTGCTGGAGAGATTTTCTGAATAGAAACGGTTGGTTAATTTATCCAGGTGCAAGATTGGTTGTTGAACGATATTTTTGACGATAAAGATACAGTGCTCTCCGTCTTGTTTCAGAGAAATACTGGCAGCCTTTTGACCATGCTTAAGGACATTACTTATCATATTTTGGACAATACGCTCCAAAATATCAGGATCCGTTGTCAAGGTCAAACCTTCAGTCAAATCAAGATCCAAGTCAATCTGAGCTTTCTGAAAGGCATCGTAATAAGCAAAAAGTTGCTGAGTCACCAGCTGAGAAAGATCCGTCTTAACAAAGGTTGGGCGAATAGCTCCCTCCATCAGTCGGCGATACTCCATCAAGGCTTCTAGCCGTTTGGATACCATCCCCAGACTATCCGCAATCTTGACTAGTTGCTGACTCTCTTGGTTATTTTCTTTTAATAGTTGCTGGGTATAGCCACTAGCAATGGTCAAAGGCGTCCGGATATCGTGAGCAATATTACTGATAGCCATGTCCAGAGTCTTTTTCTCTTGCTGCACCACAAAGGTCGTCTTATCCAGCTCCTGAAAGATCTCCTCAACCTCTTCAGTCAGCTCTAGAATACTTGCTACATGGACCGATGGAGCTAGCCTACTAGAACTAGCCTGTTGACGCTTTTGCCGGATTTGCTGGGCTACATCCTTAACTGCTATATGATAACGTATCAAGACAAGGACTAAAAGTAGGCAGATAATGGCCAATAAAAATGCAAGAACTCCCATTTCAGTCCTCCTTGAGTCTTACACCTAGGCCCCAAACTGTTTCAACATACTCTTCGGATGGATCCAGCTGAGCCAGCTTTTTACGTAGGTTGCTAAGATGAGTATTGAGGGTATTGTCCCCAGGAAGATAGGCTTCTTCCCATACAGATTCAAACAAAGCTTCTTTAGTAAAGATTTTTTTAGGATGGCGGAGCAAGAGTTGAAAAATTTGAAATTCTTTCTTACTCAAACGAATCTCTCGTTCCCCACAAACAGCCTGAAAAGTTGCTGGCAACAATTGAATATTCTTAAAACAAAGACTTTCTTCCTCTGCCGATGCGACTTGCTGACTACGCAACTGAACTGTTACACGGGCAAAGACCTCATCCAGATTAAAGGGCTTGACAATATAGTCATTGGCTCCATTTAAAAGATACTCACTGACAAGCGACTTCTCTCCCAAAGCCGTCAGCATTAGAATAGGCACTTGGCTGTTAGTCCTGCGAATTTCCTTCAATACTTGGTCACCATTCTTACCAGGCAACATGATATCCAGCAAGACCAGATCAGGCTTTTCCCGCTCAAAAACAGCCAGCCCTTCTGTTCCCGAATAAGCCGAGTATACTTCATGTTCTTTCTCAAACAGACTTGTCAGAATCGCATGAATATCATTATTGTCTTCAATCACCAGAATTCTAGCCACAGTCCTTCTCCTCTGTTCCATTTTTACTATTAGTGTAGCAAGGAAAAAGCCGTAAGTCAATGAAATGTCATCTTCGTACAAAACTTTAGAAATATTTTAGAATTTCTTGAAGAATATTTGAAACCTGTTCCTTACAATGAAAGAAAGCAATATTTCTGGATCGCGTGTAGAAAGGAAACAAAGAATGATTAGAGTATTTTGTAGAGTTATCTTTAGAAGTATAAGATTCGCTATTGAGGATTTATAAAAGAAAATTTATTTACACTATTTCTTTTTAGGGTCATAATGCTTGGGTTCTCCCAGTTCTCATCCGATTCAGTCTAAGATCGGAATGGGGACAAATCAAAAACAAGGCTGAGACATTCATATCTCAGCCTTTTTCTTATTTCACAGACGCTCCGTTAGTCGCGATGACTTCCTTGTACCAGTCAAAGGATTTTTTCTTAGATCGCTTGAGTGTTCCCTTGCCTTCATTGTCCCGGTCCACATAGATAAAGCCGTAGCGCTTCTTCATCTCGCCAGTGCCGGCTGATACTAGGTCGATACAGCCCCAGGTCGTGTAGCCCCACAGCACCACACCGTCTTCATTGATGGCTTCCCGCATAGCCTTGACATGGGCCGCCAGATAGTCAATCCGGTAATCATCAGCCACATAGCCATTTTCATCTGGAGTATCCACTGCACCCAGACCATTTTCCACGATAAACATAGGCTTTTGATAACGATCCCAGATGGTATTTAGCGTAATGCGCAAGCCCAACGGATCAATCTGCCAGCCCCACTCAGAAGCTTCCAAATAAGGGTTCTTGAGAGAAGCAAAGATATTGCCCTCGGTCAGCTCATTGACCTTAGGGTCGCCTGAAGCCACCCGGCTAGAGTAGTATGAGAAGGAAATGAAGTCCACCGTATGCTCCTTGAGCAGCTGTAGGTCTTCTTCTGTCATCTCGACAGTGATGCCCTCGCGCTCCCAAGCTTTCTTGGCATAGTTGGGATATTCACCACGCGCCTGCACGTCGATGAAGAAATAGCTTTTCCTGTCTTCCTCCATACCAGCCCATACATCGCGTGGATGGCAGGTGTTAGGATAATTTTGACCCGCCGCCAGCATGCAGCCTACCTTATTTTCCGGGTCAATCTCATGTGCCAGCTTGGTAGCAATGGCTGAGGCTACCAGCTCATGATGGGCCGCTTGGTACTTGACCTGCTCCTCATTTTCACCTTCTTCAAAGCAGAGCCCCGCCCCCATAAATGGTGCATGGAGGATCATATTAATTTCATTGAAGGTCAGCCAGTACTTGACCAAGCCCTTGTAACGGGTAAAGAGAGTGCGGCAGAGACGCTCGTAAAATTCCAACATTTTGCGACTCCGCCAACCACCATATTGCTCAATCAAGTGCATGGGACAGTCAAAGTGAGTAATGGTCACCAAGGGCTCAATGCCGTACTTGTGGCATTCCTTAAAGAGGTCTTCGTAAAATTTCAGGCCAGCTTCATTGGGCTCCAGCTCATCCCCCTTAGGGAAAATCCGGCTCCAAGCAATGGACAGCCGATAGGTCTTAAAGCCCATCTCGCCAAAGAGAGCAATGTCCTCCTTGAAGCGATGGTACATATCAATGGCTTCCTTGGCTGGGTAGAAATAGCCTTCCTCAAAGTCAAACATCTTTTTCTTACCCGTGATGATGGCCAGACGATCCTCACCAATCGGCACCACATCTACATTGGCTAGCCCGCGACCATCCGCATCATAAGCGCCTTCGCACTGGTTGGCAGCTGTCGCTCCGCCCCACAAGAAACCATCAGGAAAAGTCAGTTTTTCAGTCATATTTCTACTCGCTTTCTAATTGCTTGTTTATTTACTCATATTATAGCTCATTCTGTAAACCTTTTCTTATAAAATACTGTGACATACTGATACTATTCTACTATTTAAGTTAATCAGATCGTTTTTAAAAAAATTATCCTCTCGAAAAAGCAAATAGCCTCCCCTGAAACAAAAAAAGAAGACTGAAAACCAGTCTCCTCCGTTCCTTTTAAATCAAAGCTGTGATAGCAGTTACTAGACCAAAAACAATCCCGGGTGCATTGGCTGCTGCAAGAGGGATATCTCTTTCCTTTTTGAAAAGTCCATAGTAGACCCAGAGACTGCAGTTAATCGCTGCAACCAAGGGCTGGATGAAGTTCCCTTTTTGACCAGCCAAGTTGTTCATGATTTGTGGGAAGTAAGACACATACATCATAACAGACATGAAGGTCGCTACCCAACCCAAAATTTTCATTTGTTTTTCAGACATTTTCAAAACCTCTTTCATTTTTGCTGAATCTTATTTTATAATCTTCTTTCAAAACAATCAAGTCTTTAAAACTTTTGTTATAAAGATGTAAACTATCACAATCTTGTGATAAGAAATAAGAGTGAAGTTGGGAAAAGTATTTATAAGCAGAATAACGCATATTTTTATGTTCTGAAAAATCTTGATACTGGGTCTTTTATTGCTGAAAGAGTTACTTCATTTTATGAAAAAAATGACTTTTGGGCCAGAATCAATATTTTCCTAAATCTACAACTTGTTGATATCTACTTTCATCATCAATATGATGGGCAATTTCTAACATCATAACAGGAAGAGAAAATAGTAGTTCATGTACCATGAGGGCGTTTTCTTTATCTAGAGTTGCTGTCACTTCATCAGCTAATAATAGATTTTTTCTACGAAGAAGAAAGCGTGCCAATTCAATCCGCACCCTTTGTCCCCCAGAAATATTCTCCCCATTATTCTTGATAATAAAATCCAGCCCACCTGTCAATTCAAAATCTAGTTTGACTTGTTTCAAAACAGCAAACAACTCTTCCTCAGAAAATTCTTGTCCTAAGGTCAAATTGTAACGCACTGTATCGTTAAAGAGAAATGGGTGTTGGCTAATAATTCCTATACTGGATACAAAACTTGATGTACATTCATTAACAGATGTCACGCCGATAATTTCTCCCTCATCTGCTATTTCTTCTCCAGTAATAAGTCGGAACAAGGTTGACTTACCACAACCACTCGGTCCTTTGATTAAAACTTTCTGACCTGCTTGAACATCCAAGTTTAGATGAGTAAAAAGCTGTCTGTCACCATAGGATTTACTTAAATTTTTAATGTGCAGGGCATGCAATTCTTGCGCATCTTTTTTATCTATCTGTTTTACATCTCCAATTTCTAATATTCCAAAAATCTTATCTGCTGTCGTTTTTGCCCCTTGTATATCTACAGCATCATACATAATAGTCTGAATAGGACTCACTAGCTGACCTGCTGCGATGTACATGGCAACAAGACTTGCCACTGACACTTTCTGCCCAGCCATAGCAAAGTAAAAACCTAAAACAAGTGGTAAAACTTGGCTTAAAAAGACCATGAATCCGTTGCAAAAGAAAATAATATTATGGGTAAAGCAAAATTTTTGAATTGCTCGTTGATAATTTTGATTAATCTTCCAAAATCTGTTCTGATTTTCAGAAATTGCTTGGTTCATGAGTAGAGTATGTGATCCTCGGATACTATCAGATACTTGATTATGAACTTCTACTCTGCCTTGCGCCATGTCATCACCAGTATGTTTGAGTCTTTTATTCATCAAGAACTGAGGAATAGGACGTAAAATTGTGAAAAAGACAAAAATGCTACCTAGCAACAAATTTTGCGAAATAATATAAATCGCTGTTAGTAATGCAACAAAGATCCAGCAAATGATATTGACGTATTTTTCTAAGTAATTATCCCCCAAATACTCCATATCTTGTGTGAGCATGGTGATTTTTTCATCTTCGCTAAAATCTTTATTTGTCATCAGCTTGCTAAATAAATCTGCCCTCATATTCATTTGAATTTCACGACGAAAAACATTATGTGTATGATTACAAAAGAGCATTAAGCTATACAGGACAAAGTATACTGTAAAGCCGAAAACAGCAAACTGTATGATTTTAGAATAAGTCAGTTCTCCTTGATTTAAGGACAAGGCTTGTGATACGACTAAGGGTTGAGCAAGAGCCAAACCTCCATTTGCTAGTGCACCAATGATAGTATAAAACTTCGTTTTCTTATCCAGATAGTGAAATATTTTATTCATAATGCCCTCCTAGAAAAAGAGAGAGGCTAGCACTCCTCTCCATTTTTATCATATAAATTTAACAAATATTATAATCTCATTATTCCTATCTTCTATCTGTTTTAAATATTTGTTTACCTCATTTACTTCAGGAAAATATTTATTCTCTTCTAAATAGGCAATATATTCACTTTCAGTTGTTTTATTTTTCTGTATTGTCTGCTTTAATTCATCCGTGATTAAAAATGAATGATTATTTTTAGTGTTGAAATACACGCTACCATCTTCTGTGTCGTACCTCAATACATATCGTGATAACTTTCATATTACCACCTCTTTATCTTTGCTTTATCTCAAATACATTATACAACTATTAAAATAACAATTCAAGAAAAATCAGAATATTAGAAAAGTTCTACATTTTAATAATATTCAATCGAGTACAAACTAATTTCAAATTCCCTTATCTACCACTATACATGCCGTACTATCACATTTCTGTTCGTAGAGACACAATCTCTCTATTCCTTCCTCTAAGGTTAACTTCAAATGACTACACGTCCTATTTCATTCGATAAAAATCAATCACTAGACCGGCAGGCCCTTCAACTAGCAGGCTTTCTGTCCCCCAATCGGTTACAGCTGGGCCGTGTAAAATCTCGGCACCAAATTCTTTCAACCGTTGGTAGTTCTGATCTACATCCTCAACCTCAATATGAAGAATGATGCCTGACTGAAAATTTTCCAAAGGAATCAAATGATTTTGGGACAACATGAGACAGTGACTGCCGATCGTGAACTGTGCAAAACTGTCGTCAACATAATCGGCTTTTTTAGCAAAAATACGTTCCAAGTCAGCACAGACTTGGGGAACATCTGAAACGATAATATCTAATTGATTTAAATTCATTGACTATTCTCCATAAAAAGACCGGATTACTCCGATCTTTTCAAGTTCGACTCTTGAAAATCAAAGAATAAAATCTACAAAGTTTACATTTGATTTTCGACGAGAGGAATTATTTGATTGCGCGTGATTGCAATCCTTCTTCTTCCAAGAAGAGGCGGAATGGTACGAGTTCTTCTGCTTCGTATTTTTCCTTGAAGGCTTTGATTGCTTCTTCTGAGTGAAGTTTTGGATCCAACTCAAGTACTTCTACTGGAAGTGGACGGTGTTGAGAGATGCGAGCATCGATAACAACAGTTTTACCTTCTTTGTTCAATTTAACAGCTTCTGCAACAACTGCGTCGATGTCTTCGATACGGTCAACTGTAAATCCAACAGCTCCTTGAGCTTCAGCGATTTTCGCATAGTCAGCATTAGGGAAGTCACAACCAAACAAGTGTTTGTTTGTGTCTTCGTATTTGTCCTTGATGAAGGCATATTTACCATTTGAGAAGACAACGTTGATAACTGGAAGGTCGTATTGAACGTTTGTGATAACGTCTGGGTAGCACATGTTGAATGCACCGTCACCCATGATGTTCCATACTTGGCGATCTGGATTGTCTTTCTTAGCAGCGATACCACCAGGAAGGGCAATACCCATTGTCGCAAAGAGTGGAGATGTACGCCACATGTTCTTAGGTGTCATGTGAAGGTGACGAGTAGATGTTTGAGTAGTGTCACCTACGTCGATTGAGTAGATAGCGTCTTGATCAGCATGTTTGTTGATTGCATTGTAAACTTGGTACAATTGCAATTCACCCTCAGTTTTACCTTCGAGTTTGTTCATGTAATCACGCCAGTTTTGGTTGTTCTTAACGTTTGCACGCCACCATGGAGTAGATTCTACTGGGTTTACTTTGTCAAGGATTGCTTTAGCTGCTTGACCTGCATCACCAAGGATAGAAGCGTCAAGGGCATGGCGTTTACCAAGTTTGTAAGGGTCGATATCGACTTGGATGAATTTTTCAGTGTTCTTGAATGCTTCGTAAACTTCAGCAAATGGGAAGTTTGAACCAAGGAAAAGAACGGTGTCTGCTTCAAAGACCACTTCGTTAGCTGGTTTCCAACCAACACGGTAAGCAGAACCTGTCAAACCTTCGTAGTTCCATTCAAAGGCTTCAAAGTTTTTACCAGTTGTGATGATTGGGGCTTTGATTTTACGTGACAATTCAGTGATCACTTCACCAGCTTTAACACCACCAAATCCAGCATAGATAACTGGGCGTTCAGCATTGTTCAAGATTTCAACCGCTTTGTCGATTTCAGTTTCGTTCAAGGCAGGAGCGATGAATGAACGCTCATATGAACCTGAACCGTAGTATGAGTTTTCATCGATTTCTTGGAAACCGAAGTTTACTGGGATTTCTACAACAGCTGGGCCTTTTTTAGAAACCGCAGCACGGCAAGCTTCGTCAATTACTTTTGGCAATTGCTCAGCGTAAGCTACACGTTTGTTATATACAGCGATACCGTTGTACATTGGGTTTTGGTTAAGTTCTTGGAAGGCATCCATGTTCAATTCGTTAACTGGACGTGATCCAAGGATAGCAAGGAATGGAGTGTTATCCATAGCTGCATCATAAACACCATTAATCAAGTGAGTCGCACCTGGACCACCTGAACCAACTGCAACCCCAATTGAGCCGCCGAATTTAGCTTGCATGACCGCAGCAAGAGCACCTGTTTCTTCGTGGCGAACTTGCAAGAAGCGGATATCTTTGTCTTCAGCCAAAGCATCCATGAGTGAGCTGAGTGTTCCTGATGGGATACCGTAGATTGTGTCTACGCCCCATGTTTTCAATACTTTGAGCATTGCTGCAGATGCAGTAATTTTCCCTTGAGTCATAAGAATAACTCTCCTTCAATAAATTAAATTTTCAGTTATTGAAAACATTTCCATTTGTGAATGAAAACGCTTCAAGAAACTTTACTATATCAATTTACCATGTTTTTTCTCACTTGTATAAGAATATGCTCAGAGACAAGATAGAACTATTACATAACACAAGACAGTTATTTCTTCACAAACTCCAATGTGTTTTATAATAATTTTCATAACTCCCTTGAAATCAAGCTTTGTTCGCAGAAAATTTATGGAAGAAAAGGAAAACAAAAAACTTGATTCCTACCTTAACGGAACCAAGTTGTGTCTTTAAATGATGTAAGTAGTCTCATCTACAAATACTTATCCAACTCACTAGACAGGACTGCATAACCAGCAATAGTTAGATGGAGGCCATCTGTGGTGAATTCCTGGCCTAGCTGGCCAGTCTCATCCAGCAATGTTTCATAAAGGTCAATAAACTGGACATTGGTATAGATACTGGCTAGGCCTTGATAAGCTCGATTGAGGTCCTGAATCTTCTCGTTCGTCCTGAGATAAACTGTCCCCTTGTACTCTTCTCCCTCATTCACTGGCAAGACTGATAGAAGTTGGATCTGGGCCAATGGGTACTCTCTGGAAATCTTCTGAATCACTCCTTCAAGATTTTCCAGTGTCTCAGACTGAGGCATTTCTTTGCCAATATCATTGGTTCCTATTAAAATAAAAACCTTATCTAAAGCAGAACCAAAGAGATGGGCATCAAGGTTGTCTAGGAGCAAATCCGTCTTGTAGCCACGGATCCCACGGTTAATCAGAACCTTATTCGTCTGCAATAGTTCCTGCAAAGGGTAGTATTCTACGATGGAATCTCCGATAAAGATAATATCTGGTTCCTTAACGGATACTTGATTCAATTCTCGGTATTTATCCTGCATTTTTGCCTGCTCTTTCAAGAGCCATTCTTCTAATAATTGTACTGCCATATCCCTATCTTTCTTTTAAATACTGCTCTAAAACTTGAAGAACACCTGTCTCATCATTACTTGGTGCAATATATTTGGCCATTCTTTTGACTTTTTCTTCTCCGTTTTCCATAGCAAAAGAATAACCCGCCAATTCAAGCATTTCTAGATCATTTTCGCTGTCGCCAAAGGCCATAATTTGATCAGCGTCAATCTTCCAACGCTCCATCAAACTACGCAGTCCCCAACCTTTGTGGATTCCTCTTGGCAATAGATCAATAGCCCCGTAACCACTGGTAACTGCATTGAGACGTCCTGCAAAATCTTGATTGATTCTCTGTGTCACAGAACTAGTCTGCTCTTCATCTACTACGATACTCATTTTTATAACAGCTTCTTTATCCAGCTCCTGAAAGTCACTGAGAAAATGAATCTGCCGGTAGAATTCCTTGGCTCTTTCTTCTGTCATAATTCTATCTATAATAGGAAAATCCATGCCTTCTAAGGTGTGAGGACCATTTTGCAGATTAGCAACCAAATGGTAATTTCGTTCTCTGCCAGCAAAATATTCTAAAACATCCTGGACCAGATGGCTATCCCAATGCTGCTCCACAATCTTGTCTTCCCCTTCGAAAATTCGGGCGCCATTAGCCACGACAAAGGTAATACGATTCGTCAGTTCTGTACCAAAAAGTTTTCGCATCCGACCAATTTCATTACCAGTAGCTACTACAAAGCGAATGTCCCTCTTATCTAGCTCATCTAAAATAGTAGTCAGACGAGGAAGATCTAGCTGTCCCTGACCATCCAGCAAGGTCCCATCCATATCTGTCGCAATCATTCTGATGCTCATACATTTTCCTCTTCTTCTGGCAAATGCCACTGACCGCTCGTTTCATAGTCTTGGATAATTCTTCTAGCCCCATCCGTTATTTCCTTGGGATAATGAAGGCTTTCAAGTGTATTCACTGCATTTTTGGTCAGGGCACTACCCTCTTTAATCTGATAATCAAATACAATCTCTCCATCACGGTATTGGCTGTCGAAGTGAAATTGGTCATTTAAGTCTCCAGAAGTAGCCACCAACTCCACATCATGACTGGAAATCATGTATAGACAGCGACGCTCGGCCAGCCATTTTATAATACCTAGACCTGCACCAATCCGCTCAAGAGTGTTGGTCCCCTTAAAAAGCTCATCGATGAAGAAATAATGGATTCCTTCTTGTTCCAAACTCTCTAGCATCCGCTTAATGGTGCGACTCTCAGCAATAAAATAGCTGTCGCCTGTCTCGATACTATCGCTCACATCCATGGCTGTCAAGACCGAACCATAGGCTAGGTTGAGACTTTCTGCACAGGCAAAGTTCAGACTTTGAGCTAGGATAGCATTGATAGCAACTGTCCGTAGATAAGTAGATTTTCCAGAAGCATTGTCTCCGCTGATCATGATATTTTTGGTAAAGCTGACATCATTGCTGACTGGCTGACTAAGTAGAGGATGATAGAGTTTTTTGCCCTCTATTCCTGCCTCTTCACAAAAAATCGGCTGACAGTAAAAAGGAAGAGAATCTTTATAGTTCAAAAGGCTTATAGCTGCTTCCAGGCGACCGAGAATATCTAAAACAGACTTTGCCTCTTGCTGATGGTGAAAAATTTGTCTGGAAATATAGGATTGCGCCATCTGAGGAATTAAGAAAATCATATTAAGGTAGAGCAAGATGATTTCCAACTCTGACCCACCTGATTGATTTTGAAAAACCGAACCAAATACCCTAGCAGCACGGAAAGGTTTGTTAGACGATTTCAAGTATTCTTGACCTGGGAAATTCAATCCCTTCATTTTATCAGCTATATAGAAAATTCTGACCAAATAACTCATATTTTCCAGCTTCATAGATAAAGACCAGCGCGTCATGGCCGAAAAGATTATATTAACCACTAGGCTGGTCAAAAATAGAACTAGGCCTAGTGAACCAGCTACAAATATCAGACACAAGGAGATAATTGGCAACAAACCTAAGAGGATATAAAGAGGCCACCAGTAATTGGGCTTGATGGGCTGTAAAACTAATTTCTTAGCATGATTGTAATTCTTCTTACCTAACTGAGCAAATAAAACTTGCAGATCCAAGCGCTCCTTGGGATGGTTTTTCAGGTAGCTCTGCAATTGTTCAAAAATTGGATCTGCTTCAAAGTGCTGCAACCTCAGTTTACTATACAAGTACTCAGAACCAAGACTAGACTGGGTTCCAGCATCTATCTTAGAGAAAATATCATACAAATCCAAATCCGACCAGGTTTGATCGTCTACTAAGCTATCGTATGACTGAAGTTCCATTTCCAGCAGAAGAGACTCACATAGACTCGCTTCGCTATCGGCTTTAGCCAAACGATTAGAACTTCCCCAGTAGCCTGCCAATTTTTGTTTGAAACGGCGACGACTCACTATTCCAATAATATAAATCACAACACAAATCCCTAAAATAAAGAACAGGATTTTAAAAGAAGAATCAAACATAAGAACTCCTTAATAGCAATTGAAATAATCCCCCTCATTATACTACTTGATATAGTAAAAATCAAAGAGGCATTCAACCGCCAACAATTAAAAAGCGGGTTCGAAAACCCACTTTTTACTCTTTAATGATAGAGACTATCTCCATTCGTCGCAATGACTTCTTTGTACCAATCAAAAGATTTTTTCTTGTAACGGGCTAGACTTCCGCTACCGTCATCGTTGCGGTCAACGTAGATAAAGCCGTAACGTTTGCTGAGTTCTGCCGTGCTGGCTGAGACCAGGTCAATGCAGCCCCAAGTCGTGTAACCTAGCAGTTCTACGCCATCTTCCAGCGCTTCTCCCACCTGCTGCAAATGCTGTTTAAGATAATCAATACGGTAGTCATCTTCAACCGTTGGGCCATTTGGACCATCCACTAAGACATCCTTGGCACCAAGACCATTTTCCACGATAAAGAGAGGCAGCTGATAGCGATCATAAAAGCTATTTAGAACCAAGCGCAGGCCGACTGGGTCAATCTGCCAGCCCCATTCTGAGCTAGCCAGATGAGGATTCATAATACCACCTAAAAGATTGCCTCGGCCGGAAGAATAATTTTCCGGATCATGAGCCGCAACCACACTCATATAGTAGGAGAAGGAAATAAAGTCTACAGTATTTTCAGCCAAAAGCTCTTTGTCGTCCGGCGCAAACTGAATCTCAATCCCATTTTCCTTGAAGAAACGATTGATATAGGCTGGATATTTTCCACGCGCATGGATATCAGAGAAGAGGTAGTTTTGATTTTCAAATTCCCGTGCTGCCAGCACATCTTCAGGCTTAGGTGTCATAGGATAGGCCGGCATAGCCAGAACCATACAGCCAATCTTAAAATCAGGATTGATCTCATGACCGATCTTTGTTGCCAAGGCAGAAGCCACCAGCTCATGATGGACCGCTTGATAGAGGTCCTGTTTGGACAGATCTTCAGCTGGCGTGGCAATGCCTCCGCTCATAAAAGGCGCATGGAGGACAGAGTTGATTTCATTAAAGGTTAGCCAATACTTGACCTTGTCCTTATAGCGGGTAAAAACCGTGCGAACATAGCGCTCGTAAAATCCAATCAAATCACGGTTGGCCCAGCCATTGTACTGACGCGCCAAATGCAGGGGCGTTTCATAGTGAGACAGGGTAATCAGAGGCTCAATTCCATATTTAGCCAGCTCGTCAAAAAGATTATCATAAAATTGTAGGCCAGCTTCATTGGGTTCCAGCTCGTCTCCGTTTGGGAAAATCCGAGACCAGGCAATGGAAGTCCGGTAGACCTTGAAGCCCATCTCCGCAAAGAGGGCAATGTCCTCCTTATATCGATGGTAGAAATCAATTCCTTCCAGCTTGAGATTATCTGGTGTCGGACCCTCAGTAATCAAAGGATTGCGATCACCTGGCGAGGCCGGCACTCCACCTTTTGGAGTCACATCCTGAACAGACAGGCCTTTTCCATCCAGATTATAGGCGCCCTCATACTGGTTGGCCGCCGTTGCACCACCCCAGAGGAAATTTTTAGGAAATTTAGCCATTTGTATTTTCTCGCTTTCGTTTTTTCTTTGATTATATTATAATCTTAGATGAAAATGTTTTCTTGCACAATTCTCTTATATATTGATACTATTCTACTACAAGGAGCAGAGAATGCTAGATCTTGGACAGCTTCATAAAAATACCGTATATAAAAATCAAGGGACCCCCTATTCACTGACCCGCACTATTACTGAAAATGGGCAACCGGACATCCTCTTTCATTGGCATACTGACGTTGAAATGATCTATGTTCATGAGGGAACTGCCAAGTTTCATATTGACCAGGAATATTTCAACAGCAAGGCGGGAGACATCATCCTGATCCGCCCCAATGCTCTTCACTCCATTCATCCTATCGAAAATCAAAAACATTACATGGATGCCTTGAATTTTCAGCTAGACTTAATGGGCTACTCTGCAATGGACCAGGCTAGTATCGATTACCTGCAACCCCTCTACAAGGGGGAGCTGGACTTTGTTCACGTAATCGAACCCCATCACAAGGGATATCAAGCCATCCGTTCCTGTCTGATTGAAACCATGGAGACCGGCTATCATCGCAAGGACTACTTTGAATTTCAAATAAAAGCCCAGCTCAACCAGCTTTTCTATCTACTCTTTGAAAATGGTTATGTTGTCTCTAAAACGCAATCCTTGGAAGGCTATCGTAAGGAAGAGAAGATCAGGAATATTATTGATTACATCAGCCTTCATTATCAGGAGGAGTTGACAATTAATCGTCTGGCTAATATTTGTGGCTACAGCGCTACTCATTTTATGAACTTTTTCAAAAAACATATTGGCATCTCCTGCATGGAGTTCCTCATTCAGTTTCGCTTGAGAAAGGCGACCGAGCTTCTGCAACATTCAAATCTTTCAATCCTTGAAATCGCGAATCAATCTGGCTTCAACAACCTATCTAACTTCAATCGTCAGTTCAAAAAATACTATCAAATGACTCCCAGACAGTACCGAAAGAAATGACATTTATTGAAACACATAAAAACAGCTTCGACGATATCCGAGGCTGTTTTATTTGTCAAAAATATTGAAAATTATCTTTTTTATCTTGCTTGTCTTTTTATCCAAATCATTTAAGTCAGCAAGGCCAGAATGATATTAACAAGTCCCAACACTAGCAAACTCCGCAAAAGCAAATGTCCTAACTTCTCTTTAAAGAAATTGCGGCGAAGAAAAAGGCCAAAAATCAGCAGAACGATGGCTGCTAAAGCCAGAATCAACCAAATCACCAAAAGCAACCAAAAGAAAATGAATTGATATAAGAACATGATCCCTCCTAATTATCTAGTAAGCATGACCAGTAATGAGGGCATAGATAATTCCAAAAACAAAGTATAAAGCAAGCCCCATGCCAAACAAGAGCCATAGACGTCCCAAGAACTTCAAATAGAGAGATTTACCTGGTTGACCAAAGAAAATTACCAAAAGAGCTGGCAGACTAAGGATCAATAGTATATAAAACACAGGAACAAAGAAACCCACCATCAACAAACCACTCCCAATACCTTCCATCTCTAGGCTCCTTTCTGTTCATTATAGCAAATGCCATCTGTCTCACCAAACGAAAACCAGAAAAGCTATGCTCTTCTGGCTGTAGTGACTGACGAGAACACACTTAATCCCAATTTAAGGCAACATGTTCATTCATTTCCCGGTAGGCTATGTCGACCCGTTCTTTGGTAGCCTCATCCAGTCTATCCCGATATTTTCCACCTTCTATAAAGTCTTCCAGAATCAGAGTTTGGTAGCTATAAAGCGGATAGCCTTCAGCAGAAAATCCTCCTTTTTCTACACGGCTGACCCAGGTCGGATGAGCCTGAGCGCTCTTGATTCGGGTACCTTTGAGCGTCTTTTCAAGAGTCAGATCCATGAGAACACCCCGCTCGGTCCACTGAGCATTTTCAACTCCTTCCATGGTCTCAATCCGTTGATTAGAGATGAAATTTCCCATAGAGTAGATGATTAGTTTTTTCTGGCCGTCCTTTTCCAGAGTTTCAGATGGTTGTGTCACATGTGGGTGTCCACCAAAGATGATGTCTGCACCCCAGTCCACCATTTTGTGGTAGAGGGTTACCTGTTCTTCTGTCGGTTGTAGCTGATACTCTACTCCCATTTGGGGCATAACAACTGTAATGTCGGCTTCTTTCTCAGCACGTTCGATTTCCGATTTCATTTTCTCCTCATCAAGATTAGATAAATGCTGGTCATATTCATCTTGACTGAGATTTCCTTCCATTCCATTAAATCCGTAGGAATAGGCTAAAATAGCTATTTTAATCCCATTTACCTCTTTAATAGTCAGAGGCGCTTGGCCACGTGGTTCATGGGTATAAACACCAACCGGTGTAATTCCTTGGTCTTCAAAAGCCTTAGCAGTTGAAAATAGACCAGATAATTGAGAATCTAAAATATGATTATGAGCCAAGTCAAGCACATGATAACCCGCATCTTTAATAGCTCCTACTACTGACTCAGGTGCATTAAACAGCGGATAGCCTGCTAAAGGTAGGTCTGGACTAATGGTCCCTTCAAAATCTCCAATCGTAAGATCTGCTTGATGGAGCCATTCTTTAGCATACTTAAAATTCTCTGAGAAATCATAGCTACCATCTTCTCGTAGGGCGCTCATATATAGGGCATCATGGTAAAGCAAATCACCATTTGCCATGATACGAGCCGTTTGAACCTGCTTGTTTGCTACTGTCTTCGGCCTAGCTGAACTTTTATTTTCTATACTTGCCTGCCTCGTCTGCTTTCTTGCATCTATTTCCTTTTGGAAAAATAAAATGAGACTAGCTGAAAGAATAATCAGACTAAACAAAGCAAAAACAAACCACTTCTTTTGGGCTTCAGCTTTTCTTCTATCCGAACGTTTCATCCTTGTCGCCTCCTACCATATCTATTTTACCATAAAATAGATGTTCCAGTCATCCTCTAGAAAAACATCGTCATTATTAAAATATCTGAACCTTAAGACCTTTTGAAACTTAAAAAGAGCAGGTGACATCCACATCCTGCTCTTTTCATATGGTTTTTAGTTTAATTCAAATAGAGTATCCCCTAGGTCAACTTCCCCTTCTGCCAAAACCTTCAGATCTCTGAAGCGACTCATATTGGTGACAATGATTCATGATTTCCAATAACGACTTGATATTGACCGCCGGCTTTGACAACCGTTACAACCCCTTCTCGCTTCATCAGGTAGTCTGTGTCTGCCTTTGATTCATCCTTTAAGGAAAAACGCAAGCGTGTCACGCAGTGTACTAGTTTGGTAATATTGTCTTTGCCCCCAACATGGGCAACAATGTCCTTAGCTAATTCGGTATAATCTTTAGCCATTTGGGATCCTCCTGTTCTATTTTGATCACGCTAGGCCTGTTCTTCAAGCTCCTGAAAAAAAGAAGAAACCTAGACGAATACCAAATGAGAAGATAGAACAAAGTACTAACTCATTATTTGTATTCATCTAGGTTTTGCCTGCGTGATCAGTAACAATCCTTACATCTAGTATAGCATATGATTTTAAAATTGCAAGCGTTTTCTAAAAAATATTTAATATTTTTAGAAAGTATTTTAAAAAAAGAGGCTGAAAGCAGATGCAGCCTCTATTTTCTTCTCAAAATCAATCTTCTATATTGACATTCACTGTCAAAACTTGGCCATCTCGGACAACCTGCCGACCGGCAATATAGACATCCTGAACATCGCTTCCCTTCACAGCATACACGAGGTGCGACAGCATATTTTCCAAAGGATAAAGGTGAATCCGCCCCTTTGGTTGAATAGCAATGAAATCGGCTTGCTTCCCCACTTCCAGACTACCAATTTTGTCCTCCAAACCCAGCGCTTTAGCACCCTCAATCGTCAGTGCTTTCAAGGCTTGATCAATCGTAAACTGACTTGCATCACCTACCCGCATCTTCTGAAGTAGAGCAGCGGTCCGACCTTCTTCAAACATATCTAGATTATTGTTAGAAGCGACAGAATCTGTTGCCAGGCCAACAGTCACACCAGCAGCTAGTAGGTTAGTCACCGGGGCTACACCAGAAGCCAGCTTGAGATTACTGATAGGATTGTGGGCCATGCTGACTGATGACGTCGCTAAATCCGCAATCTCTGACGGATTCAGCTCAACTCCATGAGCAAAAATGGCTGGTCGCTCCAAGTAGCCCAGCCCTTTCAAGAAAGCTAGAGGCCGTTTACCGTAGCGTTCTAGGATAATTTTATTTTCATTTTTGGTCTCTGCTACATGGATATGAAGCCTCAAATCCAACTCACGCGCTAAATCTACACTGCCCTGTAGCAAATCTTCATCACAGGCATAGGGTGAATGAGGAGCCACCATGACCTGAAAATCTTCGTCATCATAGGAGAGGATTTCCTCTATAATAGCCCGGGTACGAGCCAGGGTCTCTGCTGCTGTTTCTGCTGGTGAAGTGAAGAGAGTTGGCGAGAAATAACAGCGCATCCCCGACTGACGGACAGCTTGATAAATCTGCTTAATATCCACCCCATGAGGATTATACATATCATTAAATGTTGTTGTTCCTGACAGCAACATCTCAGCCAGAGCAAATTGAACTGCTTTAGTGGTCACTTCTGCTGTAAACTGGCTCTCTGCTGGCCAGATGTAATCCTCCAACCATTCATGCAGATTGCTATCATCACGAATCCCACGTAGCAAAGTCATGGCCGAGTGAGTATGGCAGTTGACCAATCCTGGCATGATCCAAGCCCCCTCATAGTCCACTGTTTCACTACATTTCGCTAGCCAAGCTTGGTCATAGGGTCCACAGTAGGCAATGCGGTCATCTTTCACCACAAGCAGTCCTTCCCGATAAACATGAAATTCGCTATCACAGGTCACCAGATTGACATTTGTATAAGCTTTCATCCGGATATATCCTCACTTTCTAAACACTTGCACTCAGGAGATTTTAGCTATTATAACAGGCCTTATAAAATAGTTCAAGAGATTCTGATAGTTTATTCGAAATTAAGATAATCAGGGTCCGGTGTAATATATAATAATTGGCCTTTATAAAATACGAGAAAAACCTCGTTCTTCTTGTAACTATATAAAACATAACTGTTATCAGAGTCTTCTCCCCCAGCTAGTCCAACTCCGACTGCAACATCTGCTACTGCAGCACCAAAGGCGCTCAGCTGCTCTTTTGTAAGATGCTGGTCTAAATATAATGATTTTAAGTTTTTAATTTCTTGGTTTCTAAAGTTTCCAGTGAGGTATTTTGGATCCCTTATCACTGCCTCGGGTTCCCCCAGAGCTTCTTTGACTTTTTCTTCAGTATAACCTTCATAACTAGGCACTTGAGCTTTGATTTGTCCATCAGAAGAGTTGTAAGATACACTTCCATGTCCTTTTGCATAGATTTTATCTTTTGGAGCTGACTGGTCTCCTTCATCCGAAGCTTCCCTTTTTTCTGAGAATCCAGAATTATCCTTCTCTCCACTTTCCTTACTTGACGACTGAGTCTCTTTACTAGTTTTCTTTTCTTTACTAGTTGACTTAGTCTTTTCTTCTGATTTTGAGCTTGAACTTTCTTCAGCTAGTTTATCCGAATTAGCCTGCCCTTTACCATTAGATTTACAAGCTACCAGAGTGATAATCGTTAAAATAGTAAACAAAAGCGTCGAAAATCTTTTTAATCTCATCTTTCACTACTCCTTTTTATTATGATCATTATCCCTTATCTAAAAATTTTTGTCAACGCTCAGCAAAAAAGGCCATTAGGCCTTTTATTTCATATATTGAAGCAGATAAGCATATCCTTCTGCTTCCATTTTTTCTTTTGGAATAAATCGCAGAGCTGCTGAGTTGATGCAGTAGCGAAGACCGCCTGCTGATTCTGGACCGTCAGTAAAGACATGACCCAGATGGGCATTGCCAGAACGGCTACGCACTTCAATCCGCTCCATGCCATGACTCTTGTCTTCATAGTATCTCAAAACTTCTCTGGCAATAGGCCGACTAAAGCTAGGCCAGCCACAGCCTGACTCAAACTTGTCACCGGCAAAAAAGAGAGGCTCACCAGTCGTCACATCAACATAAATCCCCTCTTCAAAAGTGGCATTGTAGGCATTATGGAAAGGACGCTCTGTCGCACTATGCTGAGTCACCTGGTACTGCTCTTGCGTCAGCTGCTCTTTTAGTTCCGCATCTGTAGGTTTCTCATATTGGCCAGGATCGACCAAGGGCTGATAGGCATCATTGACATTGATATGGCAGTAGCCACCGGGATTTTTCTTGAGATAATCCTGATGGTAGTCTTCAGCTAATACATAGTGTCGTAAGGGTTCCAGCTCAACAGCTATCTTTTGTCCCAGCTGTTTTTCCTGCTCAGCAAAAACCTGCTCTATGACTGCCTTATCTCCTTCATCTGTATAATAAACACCCGTCCGATACTGACGCCCGACATCATTTCCTTGCTTATTGACCGACAGAGGATCAATGACTCGGAAATAATAAAGCAGAATTTCCCGCAGGCTGACCCGCTTTTCATCATAGATTAGATGAACCGTCTCTGCATGGTCCGTCTGATGAATCAGCTGGTAGTTGGTTGATTCCACCTGTCCATTGGCGTATCCCACTGTCGTTTTCTTAACACCTTCAATGCGGGAGAAATACTCTTCCAAGCCCCAGAAACACCCGCCTGCTAGATAAATTTCAGCCATAAAAACACCTCATTTCTTTGCGTCTATTTTCTCATAAAAGGAGTCGAAATTATAGCAATTTGATTAGAACTTTCTTCAAAATAATATGAAAAAGCTAGGTTTCAATACTTCTCAACCCAGCCATATTCTTCATTTCAAATCACAACAACACTTATATAGAAGATTACCCCTCAATATACTTCAATTTCCCTCGGAAATCTTCTAGACTTTCATAGCCTTTTTCTTCCATAATAGTCTTGAGTTCTGCGGTGATGCGCTCGAAGGCTACCACTCCTTCTTTATGAAGGGTTGTTCCGACCTGCACCATACTGGCTCCACAGAGGATATGCTCAAAAGCATCCCGCCCCGTCAGGACACCACCAGTTCCTATGATTTGGATTTCTGGTTTCAGGCGTTGGTAAAAAGCATGGACATTGGCTAGAGCGGTTGGCTTGATGTACTGACCTCCGATACCTCCAAAGCCATTTTTCGGACGAATGACTACTGACTCATCTTCTATATAAAGACCGTTTCCGATAGAGTTTACACAATTGACAAACTTGAGCGGATATTTGTTAAAAATCTCAGCGGCCTGGTCAAAATGCACAATGTCAAAATAAGGAGGCAGCTTGATGCCTAGGGGCTTTTTGAAATAAGCAAAAACCTCTGACAAGATTTTTTCCGTCGTTTCAAAGTCATAAGCAATCTGCGGTTTACCAGGAACGTTGGGGCAGGAGAGATTGAGCTCAGTAATCCCTTTAAAATCACTTGCCTGAACTTTCTTAAGAATGGTATGAGTTTCTTCTGGCGACATACCGACCAAAGAGAGGAAGAAAGTCCGATTTGGTTCGCTTTCCTGGAGTTCCAGCAGATAGTCAAGATAGTAGTCTAAGCCATTGTTGGGCAGACCCATGGAGTTGATAGACCCCAGCGGAACATCCTGATAGCGCGGTTCTGGGTTTCCCTGACGAAATTCTAACGTTGCCGTCTTGGTCACAAAGGTTCCTGCAGCAGAATCTTTGACTTCCGCCAGTTCCTCTTTTGTCATACAGGCAACTCCAGCTGCATTCATCAGGCAATTATCAAATAAAAAACCAGCAATCTGTGTCGATGTCGAAACCATAGTAAAATACTCCTTTTCCCTATGAAGCCTAATGCCTCTATCTCTTTTTCCTCATTATATCACCAAACTTCCCTTTTTCGTTTTTTAAACTGGAATTTTCTAGCAAATGTTCGGGAATCTATCCGAAAGTTAGTTTTGCAAATTTTCAGAAAATTCAACTTTTTTCTTTACACCCCCAAAAAATTCTGCTATAATGGCTCATGTAATAAAATATAACAACAAAAAGGAGAACGATATGACATCTGCTAAAGAATATATCCAAAGCGTGTTTGCAACTGTGAAAGCTCGTAACGGGCATGAGGCTGAATTTCTCCAGGCGGTTGAGGAATTCTTCAGCACTTTGGAGCCTGTATTTGAAAAACACCCTGAGTATATCGAAGAAAACATCTTGGCACGTATCACTGAGCCTGAGCGCGTGATTTCTTTCCGTGTTCCTTGGGTTGACCGTGAAGGCAAAGTACAAGTCAACCGTGGTTACCGTGTTCAATTTAACTCAGCTGTTGGACCATATAAAGGCGGACTTCGTTTCCACCCAACTGTAAACCAAGGGATCTTGAAATTCCTCGGCTTCGAACAAATCTTTAAAAACGTCTTGACTGGACTTCCAATCGGTGGAGGTAAAGGGGGATCAGACTTCGATCCTAAAGGGAAGACTGATGCTGAAGTGATGCGCTTCTGCCAAAGCTTCATGACAGAATTGCAAAAATACATTGGACCATCACTTGACGTCCCAGCCGGCGATATCGGTGTTGGTGGACGTGAGATTGGTTACCTTTACGGACAATACAAACGTCTTAACCAATTTGATGCTGGTGTCTTGACTGGTAAACCTCTTGGATTTGGTGGTAGCTTGATTCGCCCAGAAGCAACTGGTTATGGTTTGGTTTACTATACTGAAGAAATGCTCAAAGCTAACGGTAACAGCTTTGCTGGTAAGAAAGTGGTTATTTCAGGTTCTGGTAACGTAGCCCAATACGCTCTTCAAAAAGCGACAGAACTCGGCGCAACAGTCATCTCTGTATCTGACTCAAACGGTTACATCATTGATGAAAATGGTATTGACTTTGACCTCTTGACAGATATTAAAAATAATCGCCGTGCCCGTCTGACTGAGTATGCAGCTGAGAAAGCAACTGCTACTTACTATGAAGGTTCTGTATGGACTTACGCTGGTAACTACGACATCGCTCTTCCATGTGCAACTCAAAATGAAATCAACGGTGACGCAGCTAAACGCTTGGTTGCTCAAGGCGTTATCTGTGTATCTGAAGGTGCCAACATGCCTAGTGACCTTGATGCGATTAAAGTCTACAAAGAAAACGGAATCCTTTACGGACCTGCCAAAGCTGCCAACGCCGGTGGTGTAGCTGTATCTGCCCTAGAAATGAGTCAAAACAGCCTTCGTCTTTCATGGACACGTGAAGAAGTTGATGGACGCCTCAAAGACATCATGACAAACATCTTCAACACTGCTAAAACAACTGCTGAAACCTATGGTCTTGGTACTGACTACCTTGCAGGAGCTAATATCGCTGCCTTCGAAAACGTGGCAGATGCTATGATTGCACAAGGATTAGTTTAATTAATCGATACATCCTATCGGAGGACTATCATGAACTTACGGCCAATAGAAGTGAGAGACAATCTAGCTGTAGCACAGCTCATTCGAGCCAGCCTTGAAGAATTCGGGCTTGACAAACCAGGAACTGTCTACTTTGATTCTCATCTAGACCATTTGGCCGACTATTATCAACAGCAAGAGAGAGCAGCTTACTTTGTTCTGGAAGATGAAGGACAGATGGTTGGCTGCGGTGGCTTTGCACCTGTGTCCGATAAGATTGCTGAATTACAAAAACTGTATGTCACTAAAAATAGTCGTGGCAAAGGTTATTCCAGTCGGCTGATAAAGCGGATATTCCAGGAAACACGTCAAGCAGGTTATGAACAGCTTTATCTAGAAACCTCTACTGAATTAGCTACGGCCGTGGCTATCTATCAGCACTATGGTTTTACAGCACTGCAACAACCACTTTCTAACGCTGCCGGACACCCAGCTATGAATATCTGGATGATAAAATCCCTCTTATCAGATGAATAGATATTAGTATACTCTGGTCGTCTCGAGGACATCATGACCAAGATCCTCAACACAGCTAAAACAACTGCTGAAACATACGGTCTTGGTACAGACTACCTGGCTGGTTCTAACATCGCTGCCTTCAAAAACGTAGCCAATGCTATGATTGTGCAAGGTATTGTTTAAGCACAATTAAACTAGAATAAATCCGACTGCTTATCAAAGCAGCCGGATTTTTATATATCTAATTTTTCAAAAAATGTGCCTGCTGACTGCTTTTCTTTTAGCTTCTCAAGCAGCTCGTTCTCCAGAAAAGGACTTAGTTCATCAAAATCTTGGCAAACCTTAAAAACCGTCTCTCTGTCCATCTGACCATAAGCTAGTTCGTAATAGTCCTTATTATGATGCCAGTTCTGATCATAGTTGACATCTGTACGTTGATAGTAAACGATATTCTGCTTCGGAGTCAGGTAAAGCTTCTGTGTTAGAATGCTTTTCTGATCTTTGGACAGTTTGCTACGGCTGAAAATCTTAACACCTTGAAAAATCTTGCGCTCATGAATACCTTGATTTGTGACTTTCAATTCAACTCTTTTATAGTACATATAGTCACCTCCAGAAATTACCTACATTATATCAAGTTCTGGTAGATTTTCAAGCAAAAAAATGTTATTGCCAAAAGTCTTTCGTCGCCTCTAAAATTTCTTCTGTCGGTGTCACGGTAGCCTCAATAATGCTCTTGCCAGTCTCTTTCAGATAAGCTTGTATCAGATGATAGCCATAAGCATAGCCCGCAGCATAAGGCATACCGACTGGTATTTGACCTTGAATCTCAGCGATTTCATCACCGTAGAGATAAGGAGCCATTTCCGCCATCCCCGTTAGCTGAAGCTGACTGGAGATGATGGGCTTAATATCTTCTAACTGCTCGGAACTGGTTGAAGTAACCCAAGGCCCAATGAGATCTTTGCCATAGAGTTCAGCAGCAAAAGACTCTGCCAGACCTTCACTGACTACCCAGTCTGCTAGTGTCGTCTGCTGGTTCCATTTGATAAATTGGAAGCGGACATTGTGGTTGCACTCGTGGGCCAACGCTGCCTGCACACGTGGTAAAGTATAGTCATTCGGCAGCAGACTAAGCATGAGGTAGCCTGGAATTCCGCCATCTCCGCTGTAACCCTTATTGAGCTGGAGCATGGGCTTTTCTGGATTGCCTAATAAAATAGTAAAATGGTAATCCTCAACCTCTAAGTCATAGCCAGCTTGCTCGAAAAGACCGATACTCCTTTTGATGGTATCCTGGCAATTTTGCCAGAGTTGATCAGAGCTCAGAGCGTCAATAGACGGTCTATCCTTTTCTGAGAGAGTTGCGGGCAACAGATTCATAAAGCCAAGCAGAAACAGAGCATCAAATCCTCCAGGGTACTTTGCTTTCAGAGGAATATGTTGAGTTTGGTATTTGGTTGCAAAAGGTGCTAATATTTTCGCTCGAAAGCAACCTTCTCTCTTTTCTAAAGGAAGCTCGAGCATCTCTTGATAAACTTTATCTGAACGAATCATATTGATTTGCATAATAATCTCCTTTCTTATCTTGTATTACTATACACCCTCCTCTAAGGTCAGGGTCAAGAAAAAGATTTAAAACTTTTCTAAAATTGTCTTATCGTTCATGAAATCATCTAGTACCACTTGAAGATTTTTGAGAAGATAGGGAATGACCAGCTAGGACCAGCATTGCTTTCACTAGCTTTCTATTGTATAATGGAGAAATACTCTGTGGCGCATTCAGATAAATACGAATCTAATGAGTATGATTTTTACTGCTTTCTAAGCAATTAAAAAGCCACTGAACTAATTTATCTATCAACGAGAGAGCTCTGCTTTCTTACACCCAAGCTTCAGCAATTTCTTTAACTGTTGGAGCAGACTTTCTATCGTAACGAAAGGAATAGCCATGCTTCATCGAATAATTCTTACTTGGAAAAAAACAAATCTTATTAAACGAATTTCACTAGGTATCCTATGCGGGGCTTTATTAGCTGTCCTCTTTCCCCAAGCTTCAGCAATTGGCCTGTTGGGTGAAATTTTCGTTGGCGGTCTAAAAGCAATTGCCCCTCTCTTGGTTTTTGCTCTTGTAGCCAATGCTCTTTCTCAGCAGAAAAAGGGAGAAAAGAGCAATATGAAAACAGTGATTATGCTCTATCTGTTGGGAACATTTGCGGCTGCCCTTGTTGCAGTTCTTGTTGGCTTTGTCTTTCCACTTGAAATTGATTTGGCAGACGCTAAACAGTCCCTCTCACCTCCTGACGGCATCGGACAAGTTCTAAGCAACCTTTTGCTAAAGCTAGTTGACAATCCTCTCAATGCTCTTATTTCAGCCAATTATATCGGCGTTCTCTCTTGGGCTGTAGTTTTTGGAATTGCCATGCGTGAAGCGAGTCATCACAGCAAGGACCTGCTTCGAACCTCAGCCGAAGTTACTTCTAAAATCGTCGAATGGATCATTAACCTCGCCCCCTTCGGGATTTTAGGGCTGGTTTACACTACCATTTCCGGCAAGGGATTTCAGGCACTGCAAAGTTATGGTCTATTACTCTTAGTCCTAATTGCCACCATGCTAATTGTCGCCCTGATCATCAATCCCCTGATCGTCTTTATCATGCTTCGAAAAAACCCCTATCCTCTTGTTTGGCGTTGCCTCAGAGTTAGTGGTGTTACAGCATTCTTTACACGTAGTTCTGCAGCCAATATTCCAGTTAACATGAAACTTTGTCGAGACTTAAATCTAAACCCTGAAACTTATTCTGTCTCGATTCCTCTAGGGGCCACCATCAATATGGCTGGTGCTGCGATTACTATTAATACTTTGACCCTTGCTGCTGTTCATACTTTGGGAATCCAAGTAGACTTTGCGACTGCTTTTGTCTTGAGCATCGTTGCAGCTATCTCTGCTTGCGGTGCGTCCGGAGTTGCAGGTGGCTCTCTTCTGCTGATTCCTGTAGCTTGTAGCCTCTTTGGCATTTCCAATGATTTGGCTATGCAAGTCGTTAGTGTTGGCTTCGTGATTGGAGTCATTCAGGATTCTTGCGAAACTGCCTTGAACTCCTCTACAGATGTCCTCTTTACTGCTGTTGCAGAAATGAGAAACTGGCCTAAAGAAAATCGCTAATAAAAAATCCCCAAGCTCATCCTATCGACAGGAAAGTTTGGGGTTTTTATTTATTTTAGTTGATTCATTGAAATGATCGCTATTTTTTTGATTTGGGCTTCATCCACTTATCTTCACCATAAGTTACGGTATAGGAATGCTCATCCCCCTTCTCACCATCAAACACCAAGTCGAAGCTAATCGTCTTCCCAGGAACTAAATCCATCCCTACCTGAGCATGGTCAAAGGTAGAACCATCTAAAATATAAAGATTTCCTTTTTCATCATATAAGTCGAAATTATAGGGATTTAATAATATCCTCCGATTGGAAGTATTCTTAACCTTTATAGACACAACAACAGCAACTCCAGCAGCATCGTCACTCATCTTTTTATTAGTATCCATCTTTGCTGACTGAACAGTGATTTTAGTTCCATTTTGAAAAAAGACAGCATCGCCAAAATAATGATTAGGATGCTCATTTTTATAATCGTAAGCTCGATTTGAACTATCCATCCTACCATTTATCTTCAAACTATCCTCTGAAAGGCTGAAATTAATGAGCAGTAAAGCAACTGTTACCAAAGATAGAATGATGACCAAGCCAGAACTGATGACACTGGTCCAAAATAATGGCTGTTTAAGTAAAGGCTTCTTAATTTGATAGAGATTCCCATCGGCATCAATCATTTCGTGTGGGGGGGCATATTTCATATTTTCTCCTCTGTCTAAAGGACTAGCTTTAGAATATTAATTTGGCAAATCAATGCCTTCTTTTAGTAAAGCTTCATGATAAAGTCTGTAAAAGGAATGGTAGATTTTAGTTTGAGTCCCACTTTGAACCATCATGCTAACACGAAAAACAAACTGGCTATTTTCTTCTAACTGAGGTCCCAAAATATCTGGCTCTTGTAAAATTTCAGGATAATCTTTAAGGGATGCTTGGTTGACTTTCTCAATCACACGAGCAATATTATCTAAATCTGTTTGTGCATTAATCGGAATATCAATCAAAACCCGCATATCTCCGCGCGAAAGATTGCTGACGACCATAATATTGCGATTAGGAATATAGTGAAGCGAGCCATCTGCATCCCGAATCTGAGTTGTTCGAATCCCAACACTAACGACTGTTCCCGCTATATTGATAGGACCATTGGTCAAGCGAACGCTATCGCCCACATCTAGCTGGCGTTCCAAAAGAATAAAGAAGCCATTGACCAGATCCGATAAAAAGCCTTGAGCACCCATCCCAATAGCTACTCCGGCAATCCCTGCACCAGCTAAAAGACTAGAAACTGGCAAACCTAAAATGGATAAAATCCAATAGATCAAAAGAAAATAAAGGGCATAATTAAGAACATTCTCTATCAAGCGACTAATGGTTTTCTGTCTGGCGATATCAGTACTGGAAAACTTTAAGGATGGGGAGATAATTCTTCTAACAAAGACATGGAGAAGCTTCTTGGCAATGTAAAATAAAATAAATAAAAAGAGCAGAGAAATCAACTTGGAAACAGCATCATCTAAAATAGCCGTCCAATCAAACTGCTTAAAATAACGAGAAAAAATATTGCTTGAAAAAAACATTGCTTACCTCATACAATCACATTTATTCCAGTACCAGAAGAAATATAATCTATTATAACACAAAGCCCATACTTGAAAAAGGCTAGATCCCTAAGACATCTTAAAAAAAGCTGGGACAGTCTTTTGACTTGTCCCAACTTTCTTTATTTCTTCTCATGGCGTGCAACCAGCGGTAGAAGCAAGCCTAGACCCAAGAGAGCTATCGGAGTGATAATATTCGTGATGAGGGTGAACCACCACTCAGTTGGATGAGTTGCCATATCTACTTGTGGAGCCATACCCAGAATACAAGCAAAGGCTGTGAAAGCAAATCCCCAAGCCCCCATTAGAAACCCTAGTCTACGATTTTTCATAAATTTGTATTCAACGTTTTTAAATTTGTCCCATTTACGATACAAGAACATATAAGCTACAAATACCCAAAGGAAACACATGGGAGAAACGATAGCATTGAGATTGGTCATCCATACGACCAGACCATCGATTTCCTTCAATCCAAAAAGTGGCAGTACAATGATAATTGCTACTAGTACTCCTGTTAAAAGATAGCCATTAATCAGCATTCCTGACTTGGTACGCTTACGCAACCAGCTTGGAATAAAATCTTTATCTGCGCTACCCAAAAAGATTTGCAGAGGTGCATCGATACAAATAGCTAGTGTAGCCGCTTGTCCTATTGCTTGGGTAAGAGCATAGATAGTAACTAATAAATTGCCTATTCCCCAATGCTTTCCTAAAACAGCAAAGGCTTGGTAGGCACCATTCCTCATCAAATCGGCTGGAATATGGTTGCTATCAAAAATCATGGCCATGGCAAGAGAGCCTAAAATAGCACAGGCTCCTATCATGACAACCATAGCTATCATACCTTTTGGAAAGCCCTTTTCAGGATTTTTTACTTTATTAACATAAGGAGAGATAGCTTCCGCTCCTCCTACTGAGAAGACTAAGAGTGCAATCGTTGTAAAATAGGAGAAGTCAAATTTTGGAATATAAGTCGATAACTGGTCCATATGTTGAGTGGCCAATTGTAGATCTGGCTTAATCAATGGCACACCAACAGCCATTAGAATAAAGAGAACCGACATGACCAGCATGGCTCCACCGGCTAATGTTCCCAAAAATTTCAAGGCTTTCAAACCCTTGGTCGAAATATACAAAAGGAGTAGGAAAGTTAGTAAAGAAAGGCAGACAATCATTGGCATGGATAGACTATCTAAAATCCTTCCATTTCCTTGAAAGGCCCATCCTAAAGCAATTAAGATTGTTTGAGGTTTTTGAGCCAAATATGGTATCTGCACAACCCAGTAGGTCCAAGCCGCAAAAAAAGCTAGCTGTTTGGTAGAGGTAAACTTAATCCAGTCACTAACCCCGCCTTCACTATCCTTAAATGTTGAACCTAACTGCCCAACCATTAATGTGTAAGGAATAAAATAGATAATCAGCAAGAGAATCCATGAAGTGATCACGACAATTCCCTGCTGAGCAAAATTATTCACGACATTGCCCAAGCCCCAAACAATATTAAAGGCTATCAAGGCTATCATGAGCCAACTTAACTGCTTAGAATCTTTTTCTTCCATACGATTTCCTCCTTCCAATCGTTAAAAGTTCTTTTTGTCTCTCAAATAGAGGCAGCAGTTGGATAAATTATTAATATATTTCACTGTTATTATAACACTTTAAAAAATAAAATAAAGCGCTTTCATATTTCGTTTCTGTTTCAAACTTTTGAATTTCTGTATAAAGGAAGCTATTTTCCTGCCAAATCGAAAGGACATGTTCTCTAAGCAAAAAACCGTTGCAGTAAGCAACGGTTTTGACAAGTTTTTATTAACTCAATTCCGCGATAATAGCCTTGAGCTGGTCTTTGGTGTGAACACCTGCGACTTGCTTAACGACTTGGCCATCTTTCTTGAAGAGAAGAGTCGGAATGGACATAATGCCAAATTCACGGGCAGTATTTGGATTTTCATCCACATCCATTTTAAGGATTTTCAATTCGTCCTCATGGACTTCTCCTGCCAACTGCTCCAAGATAGGCGCCTGCATACGACATGGACCGCACCAAGTTGCCCAAAAGTCAATCAGAACCAGTCCGTCCTTTGTTTCTTCTGCGAATGTTGCATCTGTAACTGCTGCTACCATAAATTTTCTCCTTTAATAGCTTACTTTTGTTAACATTTTACACCAAAAACAAGAGAAAGAAAAATATTTGCTACGGGTAAGGGATTAGTCACTCAATGAGAAGTGGCTGGTCATGAGATTGCTGGCATCCAAGAGAACCTTCTCCAAGAGCTGGTCTGTCGCTTCTTGCACCTTGTCGCTCATAGCTTGATTTTCAGCTTCAAAGTCAACATCCTCGCCCTTAGCCAGAGCTTGGTCTACCCGACCGATCATTTCATGTCCCCAAGCCATGGTCGTTTCCTGATAATCATCCAAGTCTCCGACATGACTACTAAAATGAGCATCAGCCAGCCCAGCAATTAAGCGATTAGCCCAGTAGAAGGAATCCGTCGAAACCTTATCCGTCGTATTGGCAAAGTAGTCTGGTGTAGTTGAGATCTGAGTAAAGAAAGGAACAGCTGTATTGTAAGGCATAGAACCATAACAGATCCACTGGATCCCAGTCGTTTCCTGCGGTTGGTTAGGGCGCAGCTGCAAGATGGCTGTCTGACTGGTCCGATTGATCCCGATAGTCCTAAAGGCCCGCCTGCTATGGTGGTCTCCCTCTGCTCCATAAGGATCATAAGGTGAATCCTGATAGTGACTGCTCAGGACATACTTGACATCTTCGATCGTGATCTTGCGGTATGGCTTGCGGCACCATGGAATGAAGAAACTCCTTGGATCTTGCTCTACTTCTGGATTGAGAAAACGTTGGATGTCCCAAGCTCGCGGTGTATTGTAATGGCGATCCTTATCCTTCTGGCTGCCAAAAGCATAGCGCGGATTGAAACTCTCGTTCGAGTAATTCAGATTGAGATGATTTTCCTCGATAAAGTTTTTAAGATTTGGATGACAGAGGAAGTGTTCTGGATTGTCAAATTCAAAATAATCACTGCCCAGCTGATTTGGATTGGTCACATAGGCATCATCTGGCACGCGCCGCGCCATCCAATGGTGACCGCCAATGGTTTCCAGCCACCAGATTTCGTTGACATCTGAGATTGCAATTCCATTGGACTCATAAGTGCCGTATTCCTCTAGGATTTTCCCTAAGCGTAGAACCCCTTCACGAGCCGTTTTGATATAAGGAAGAACCAGCGTAAGGATATCTTCCTCGCTGATACCTGACTCTACCAAAGGATCAGCCCCCAGCACGCGACTATTGGTTGTAATCGTCTCCGTTGCGCTAACAGCAACATTATAGCTGTTAATTCCAGCCGCTCCCCAAATCCCATCCTTGGGAACTGCATCTGGCACTGCCGTATAGCGGACCGGATTGTCCGGCAAATCCATCTCAAAGGATGTCAAAACTGACTGATAATGGCGAGGCTGGTCTTGGGGTTCCACTACGATAAATTTCTTGGGTGTAAAGACCCCATTTTGCGAATCCTCCGTACGAGCCACAATGGTTGAACCGTCGTAACTGGCCTTCTTGCCTACCAAAATAGTCGTACAGGAATCTGATGCATGCTTTATTCTCATTATTTTCCCTCCGGTACTCTTTTATGCTACTTACATTATAGCAAAAAGCAGGCCCTCATAAAAGAACCTGCTGTTATCTCTACGCTGAAACTTCCAATGCCCTATTCGATTTTCAAGACATAGGTATGCTCTTTGTAAAGCTCATCAATCTCAAAATGCTCTAAATCTTCTTTCCTTGAGACAATATAATGCCCTTCTCTTTGATAATAGCCTAAAGAATTTCCTGACTTGTCTGTCAGGCAGATTGTCTTCTGCTTAGCATCAACGCTAAAAGAAAATGCTATTTGATCTTTGGGGCGTCCTACCACTAAATAATCTTGACAAATCAGCTTGCCGCCCCACTTCTGATAGAGGTGATTTGCTTGTTCTCCGTCTCTGGTAAAGATGATCAAGGCCTCAACTTTCTTTTCATGCAGCCGCTCCCAAGCAGTTTGAAAGAGTTGACTAGCTATCCCTTGATTCTGAAAATCAGGATGGACAGCCAGATTAGCGAAGTAAGCTATCTTTTTTCCTGGATAATATGGATAAGAATGACTTGCTTCTTCGGTGTAAATACCAATATCTAGAAGCCCTGCAACCTGATCATCTTCCACTGCTATGAGCTCAACCGAATCTTGGTAAGGCTCTTCAGTAAACTCGTCCTTGCTGCGGCTCATATCATCAAAGAAAGGCGAAAAGAGATAACTCAAAGCTTTTGTATAAACCCAACTTTTCTCATAAGTCGAGTCATAGGTTTGTATTTTCATTTCTGGCCTCTTACTTAAAGATCACAATCGTTGCACCGCTGCCGCCAGCATTTTGCGGAGCATAGCCGAAGGACTTGACGTGCTTGTTGCGACGGAGGTATTTAGTCACTCCTTCACGGATGACCCCGGTCCCGATACCATGAATAATATCTACCTGAGCCATATTATTAAGAAGGGCCTGATCGATAAATTCATCTAGCTCTTTCATAGCTTCTTCGTAGCGTTTGCCTCGCAAATCCAGTCTAGCTCTTGGTCCAGCAGTATTAGCTCGCTTGACCACATTGACCTGCTTGCGCTTAGGTTGTTGCTCTTTTTCAGCCTTGAGAAGATTAAATTCCTGCTCCTCTAGAGTCATCTTAATGAGACCGACTTGGGCTTCCCAACGGCCGTCTTTGAGCTGCTTGACCAAGGTTCCCCGCTGACCATAGCTGGTGACTAGGATATCGTCTCCCACCTTGGGCGCCCGATTTTTCTTGGCCTGTTTGAGTACCTTATTCTTTGATAAATCAACCGTTTCTGGTGCCAACTTTTTAAGCTGAGCCTTGGCTTCAATAATCTCATGTGGTTTGAGACTGGACTTAGCATGAAGATTTTTAAGAATGCTCTCACTCTCTGACAAAGCCAAATCAACGATTTCCTGGGCTTCCAAGCGTGCCTTATTGAGCTCGGTTTCCTTTTCTCGATTAAACTCATTGTAAAGTTTTTTGAGGGCTCTGTTAAATTTGAGATTTTCCTGCTCCACCTCGCGGATATTATCCAAGCGCTTGCGACTTTCCAGCGTCTGCTCCTCTAGGCGCTCAATAATCCGATTGACATCGCTGTCTGTGTTGGTCTGCTCTTGGGCATGGCTAACGATAACCTCCGACAAGCCTAACCGGCGAGCAATTTCAAAGGCATTGGAGCGGCCAGGCACTCCCTGCATAAAGCGATAGGTCGGCCGCAAACTATCAGTATCAAATTCCATGCTGGCATTTTCCACCCAGTCCGTCTCAATCCCATAGGCTTTGAGCTCAGGATAGTGGGTCGTCGCCATGGTTTTAATCTGCCTTAGCCGTAAATCTTCCAAGATGGCAATAGCCAGAGCCGCGCCCTCCTGAGGGTCAGTCCCAGCTCCCAGCTCATCCAGCAGAACCAGACTCTCGCTATCAACTTGCTCCAAAATAGAGACGATATTGGTCATGTGACTGGAGAAAGTCGACAAACTCTGCTCAATGGACTGCTCATCACCAATGTCTGCAAAAATCTGACTGAAAATCCCGACGCGACTTCCCTTGTCCGCCAGAATCGGCAGACCTGATTGGGCCATGATCTGAGCCAGACCCAAGGTCTTCAACATGATGGTCTTACCACCGGTATTTGGTCCGGTAATGACAATCTCTGTCAAATCAGGGCCGAAATGCAAATCATTAGCTACTGCATTTTGAATCAGGGGATGACGAACCTGTAGCAACTGAATGGCTTGTGTATCGGATATGGCTGGTACTACCGCTCCTCGTTCTCGCATAAAGGCTAACTTGGCCATCACTAAGTCAAGATGGCCGATGATCCAAGCATTGTTGGCAATTTCAGCTGCATGAGGGCGAATCATAGCAGATAGTTCTTGCAAAATTCGCAAGAGTTCGTAGCGCTCGTCTGCCTTGTAGTTGGAAATTTCCTCATTGAGATTGACCACTGCCCTTGGCTCGATATAAATTGTCGTTCCACTAGCAGAAATGTCATGCACCACTCCTGGAATCCGATTCCGATAGGTGTTTTTAACCGGCAGCACATTGCGACCATTCCGGCTAGCTACCACCTGGTCTGCTAGCATATCTCCCTTGTTCTTGAGAATTTCTTGCAAAAGATCTCGTACCTTGCTTTCATTCTCTTGGATCTTTCGACGAATTCTCCCCAGTTCTTCACTAGCAAAACTTTCAATAAAGCCCCCGTCGTTGACAGCTAACAGACTCCCTTGAATAGCTGGGAAGTCGACTAGATTTTCAAAAACACGGTTCAATTCTTGAAGTCGAACATTTTCTAAGTCATTATAAAAAGTAACCAAGTCATGCGAAACGCGCAAAACCTTTTTTAAAACAAGCAATTCCTCGATATTCAGGTCACCATCAAGCTCCAAACGCTTGCTAATAGCAGTGATATCCTTGGTTGCCGCCAAATGAAAATGCGGATCTTCTACTAAAATCTGCTCCATGTCTGCAACTTCCAAAAAGGCTCTCTCAATCGCCTCTTTTTTTGTGGTCGGCTGTAAAACTTGTAATTCTAATTTCCCCTGCTCCGTTTGTAAAGAGCCTTGGAATAAGTCTTTTATTTTATTAAATTCTAAGGTTTCTAAAATTTTTGTATTCATGATAATATCTTTTTCTAGTGAAAAAGAACCCAGCTAGTAGGCCAACTGAGTCCTTTTATCCAATCACCTTGGTAACCCAAAAATACTTCAGGAGACTAGAGGTAATTGGGGTATGGTTAATAATGAAGCTAGCTAGACCACTGTGATTTAAGCGATCTTGAATAAAAGCTAGTGGTACAGTAGCGAAAATCGTTAGGAACATTTCAATGGCAAATAAGGAAATGAGAACAGCAATTGCACCGCTTGCAACATTATACCAACGAGAATCCGTATTCCCTTTAGGTACTAAATGGATAAAAATCCCAATGAAGCGACCAATCGCATAAACAAAAGTGTAAATGATGAAAAAAGCTAGGCCAGCGTAGAAGACTTTATCTAAATGAAAGAGCTGATTGTTAGGAAAATAATACGTTGTAGCTCCTTCTATCGCACTTGAATAAGGGACCCACAAACTTAAAAAGCGGGCTAAACCTTGGTAAGATTGACTAGCGATAAAAAAGGCTACAATAGCTGATAGTAAATAATAAGCCTGAAGAACAATCCCTCTAGAGTAGCCAATATAGAAGCTCCACGCTAGAATTAGTAAAATTAGTAGTGAAATAATCATAAAGGCCCCTCTGTTTGTAAAGATTTTTCTTTTATTTCTGTTAGGGCTTTTCGACGCAAGCTTTCTAATTCTCTTTCCTTGTCATCAAATTCAATTTCACGATTTAACTGAGTTGACAGACTATTAATAGCAAGCAAAATAGCCAAGGTTTCATCATCCGCTTGGGGCATTCTTTCCTTGATTGCTTGGTATTTTTCTGTCGCGACCTTTTCGACTTCCTCCATAAACAGATTATCAAACCCTGTTGTTAAAGTCATGGTCTTCTTTCCAAAAGTAAACTTATATCGATTCAAATTTGCCATAAAATCACCTCGTTATATTATACCAAATATCAAGCCTTTTGTCAGGTCAGGGCCACCCCTCTATCCTGCTTTTCTAAAATATACTTGAAGATAAAAAGTCCGTCAATCTTTTTTTCAACTTTACTCTTTTTTATGTTAAAATAGAAGGCATGGGACAATTCACCTTAACACCGAGTGAGCAGGAGATTCAAGCATTTCTTAAGCAATATAAAAAATATCTCAGCTCTAGTAAAAATCCTTATATCCGCTATTTTTTCCGTTTGGAGCAAGCAACAGCCAGCGTCTATACTTCTGGTAAATTACTCCTTCAGGGAGAAGAGGCAGATAAATATGCTCTTTTTTTCAAAGAGACAGCAGATCTCACTCAACCTCCTCAGAAAATCACCTACCAAGCTATGATAGGAACGGATGAGGTTGGTAATGGTTCCTATTTTGGTGGTTTAGCTGTTGTGGCTTCATTTGTCACTAAAGAACAGGAGGATTTCCTCAGAAAATTAGGAGTTGGAGATTCTAAAACCCTGACGGATCAAAAAATTCGCCAGTTAGCCCCTATCTTAAAAGAAAAAATTAACCACCAAGCCCTGCTCTTGTCACCCAAGAAGTATAACCAAGTCATTGCTTCAGGTTACAATGCTGTCTCAGTCAAAGTTGCCCTTCACAACCAAGCCATCTATCTCTTGCTAGAAAAAGGAATAAAACCTGATCAAATCGTAATTGATGCCTTCACTAGCAGCACCAATTACCAGCGTTATGTCAAGCAAGAGCGAAATCAAGTTAGTCAGGCGATTCATTTAGAAGAAAAAGCTGAAGGAAAATACTTAGCTGTGGCTGTCAGTTCCATTATAGCTCGCGACCTTTTCTTGGAGAATCTAGAGATTCTGAGCCAGGAATTAGGCTACCAATTACCAAGCGGAGCAGGAGCTAAAAGTGATCAAGTGGCCAGTCAGATTTTGAAGGCTTATGGTATGGCCGGTCTTGAAACAAGTGCTAAACTACATTTTAAAAATACTCAAAAAGCAAAACAATTACTAGAAAGGTAAGTTATGTCTGGTTTTAGAAAATTTATGAAAGAATGGGGATTTTTCATCCTCTTCATGGCTACTTTGCTCCTCACCCGCCTCTTCCTCTGGTCCCCATTTTTGGTAAGTGGCCACTCAATGGACCCAACCCTTGCTGATGGAGAGTATCTACTCGAAGTCCGCTATCTACCCATCGACCGTTTTGATATCGTTGTTGCTAAAGAAACAGATGAAAATGGGAACGAGAAACGGATTGTCAAACGAGTGATTGGTATGCCTGGTGATACCATCAAATATGAAAATGACCAACTCTATATCAATGGTAAGAAAACTGATGAGCCTTACTTAAAAGAATATATTTCTAAATTTAAAAAGGACAAATTGCAGTCGACTTATTCTTACCGGAAGATGTTCCAGCAAATCGCTGAACAAGCCAACTCTTTCACTCAGGACTCTCTAGGTAACTCAACATTCACTGTCGAAGTTCCTAAGGGACACTATTTCCTTCTAGGAGACGACCGACTCGTTTCAAGAGATAGCCGAGAAGTTGGAAACTTCAAGGCCAGTCAAATTGAAGGAGAAGCAAAATTACGCTTCTGGCCACTCAATAAGATCGGTATCTTCTAAACACCATTTGTTAAACAAATAAGAAGCAAGAAATAAAAAAGGCAGGACAGCAGGTTTCATTGGCTTGTCTGCCTTTTTTTCTAGGATGAGAGATATGGAATTCTATTTTTCAGGAACCGTCGAACGCATTATATTTGAAAATCCCAACAATTTCTTTCGAATTTTGTTACTGGATATCGAGGACACAGATGCAGAATTTGATGATTTTGAGATTATCGTGACCGGAACCATGGCCGATATCATGGAAGGACAAGACTACACTTTTTGGGGAACTCTTGTCCAGCATCCCAAATACGGGGAACAGCTAAAAGTAACTCGCTACGAAAGAGCAAAGCCAACTAGTAAGGGCCTGGTCAAGTATTTTGCTAGCGATCATTTTAAAGGGATCGGTGTTAAGACCGCCCAAAAGATAGTAGACCTCTATGGTGATAATACGATTGACCAGATCTTAGCTGATCCTAGCCGGCTCGTAAGTATTAACGGCCTTTCTGCAGTCAATCGGGAAGCCTTCGTCAGCAAACTGAGACAAAATTACGGCACAGAGATGTTGCTCTCTAAACTCGCTGAATATGGCATCCCCAATAAACTTGCCTTGCAGATTCAAGACACCTATAAAGAAGAAACGCTGGAAATTGTCCAAAAATATCCTTATCAACTAGTTGAGGACATTCAAGGTATTGGTTTCAAAATAGCTGACCAGTTGGCCCAGCAACTAGGTATTGAAAGCGACGCTCCAGAGCGTTTCCGGGCTGGACTTGTTCATACCCTTTTCAGCCAGTCTATGGAGACAGGTGATACTTATATAGAAGCACGTGACTTACTATCCCACACCATTGATTTGCTGGAGAATGCCCGTCAGGTTGAACTTGACCCTGCCTTGGTAGCGGATGAATTGGCCCACCTCATTGAAGAAGATAAGATTCAAAACGTCGAAACAAAAATCTTTGAAAACAGTCTTTATTTCGCCGAGGAAGGTATCCGTAGCAATCTGATTCGGATTCTAGAAAAAGGCAAACAAGAAACCTTTGATGCCCCAAAACTCGAAAGTATCATCGAACAAGTCGAGCAAGATTTAGGAATCTGCTATGACCATATTCAAAAGAAGGCTATCTGCGATGCCATTAATCATAAGGTGTTTATTCTGACGGGTGGGCCAGGAACTGGTAAAACAACTGTTATCAACGGCATCATTGCTACTTATGCTACTCTTCATAAGCTAGATTTAGCTAAAAAACAGGAATTACCTATTCTGCTTGCTGCTCCGACTGGACGAGCTGCTAGACGAATGAATGAATTGACTGGGCTACCCAGTGCTACTATTCACCGGCATCTGGGGATGACTGGAGATGATGATACCAGTCATTTAGATGACTATTTGGATGCTGATTTCATCATTGTAGACGAGTTCTCTATGGTCGATACTTGGCTGGCCAATCAACTGCTCAGCAATATTTCTTCCAACAGTAAGATCCTCATTGTGGGGGATGCTGACCAGCTTCCGTCTGTCAGTCCCGGTCAGGTTCTGGCCGATCTTTTAAAAATACCTATCTTGCCTCAAACCAAGCTGACAAAAATCTACCGGCAAGGAGAAGATTCAACAATTGTTACCCTGGCTAGTCAAATCCAGCAAGGACTGCTACCAGCTGATTTTACTGAAAAAAAGGCGGATCGTTCCTATTTTGAAGCAACTAGTGAATATATCCCTGATATGATTAAAAAAATCGTAGCCGCTGCCATCCGCAGTGGCATCCCTGCCCAGAACGTCCAAGTCTTGGCTCCTATGTACCGAGGACCCGCAGGAATCGACCAAGTCAACCAACTCATGCAGGATCTGATAAATCCATCAGAAAAAGACCAACTGGTCTTTGAAGCACCAGACTGCCAGTACCGGCAAGGAGACAAGGTCATCCACCTTGTCAATGATGCTGAAAGCAATGTGTTTAATGGGGACTTGGGCTATATCACGGACTTGTTGCCAGCAAAATACACCGACTCTAAGCAAGATGAACTTACCATCAACTTCGATGGAAATGAAATCGTCTACCAACGTAGCGAGTGGTACAAGATTCGCTTGGCTTATGCCATGAGTATTCATAAATCACAAGGTAGTGAATTTCCTGTCGTGATTCTGCCAATCACCAAGAGTAGCCACCGCATGCTCCAGCGCAATCTGGTCTACACAGCCATTACCCGGGCCAAGAGCAAGCTCATTCTTTTAGGAGAATTTTCTGCCTTTCAATTTGCAGTAAAAAACACGGGCACTGCCCGCAAAACCTATCTGGTCGAGCGTTTTGCTGACCTAGAAGCCCCACAGGAACCTATCCACACTCCTATGGATAGGTTGGAAAAAGCTGTGGGAAACTATGTCTTGACAGAAGAAAATTTCCTGAAAATCGACCCCCTAATCGGCCTGACCGAGGAAGATATCCACAGTATATTCATCACATAAATAAAAAGGCTGGGACAGAATTAAATTTTTTAGTTCTGTCCCAGCCTTTTTTAATGCTTATTTTTCTGGCTAAAGAGCTGTATGAGCTCATCATCAAAGATATCCAGACCGACCGAGGTCATCATAAACTGCAGAAAGTGGAAGCGTTCTGGCAGTTTTTCAGGATCACTTTCAAAAACGGTCCCATGCATCCAAAAATTCACCAGCAGCAGAAAAACTTCTGCAGCCTGGTCCGGATACTCGGTCTGAAGGGAGCCATCTGCCATGCCTTTTTTGATAATGTCACTGACCACAGAGGCGCCTATCCGCAGATTGTCCCGTATCATGTTCAAAATAAAGCCCGCGTCCTTCTCATACTCACCCAAAATGCCATCTATGGCCCGGGCTGTCTGACTTCCCATATTATTCTTGAGGATGGTCTGCAGCTGCTCTCTGCCAGTCAGATTTTCCGTATCCTTGAGCCACTGCTTCACCTCTTCTTCCATCATCTCCTGCCGGCTCCTCATCACCGCAAAGACAATCTCATCTTTTGACTTGAAATGATGATAGATAGCCCCCTTGGAGATGCCCGCCGTCTGAGCAATATCCTGCATACTGGTCTTTTCGGACCCCTTATGGATAAAGAGCTGGGTTGCTGTATTTAAAATTTTTTCTCTCATGGCCTGGGATTTGTCTTTTCGTTGCGCCATTCTGTTCCCCTTTGTTTCTAATATAGCTTTATTCTACCAAAAAAGCCGGGGAAATACAAAACCATAAAAATATCTTTAAGCCTTGTCTTGCTGATCCCTTTGATACCAAAGATAGATACTGTAAGCCGCCATCAAGATATAGCCTAGGAAAAAGAGCGGATTTTCCGTCCCCTTCCCCAGGAAAATGCCTTCACCAATGGTATTGATGGCCCCGTGGAAAAGAACACAGTAAAGGATGGACTGACTGACCTTGTAAAGAGCCACCAGCCAGAAACGGGCGAGCAGGCAGGCGGCAGTAAAGACTAGAAAAGAAGTCCCTGCCTGACTGCTGCCGGGCATAAAGAAGAGGGGCAGATGCCAGACAGCCCAGATTAACCCAGTTGCTACAGTTGCCAAAGGGAAGGGCAGAAGCTTTTCCAGAGTCGGCTGCAGGAAGCCCTGCCAGCCAATCTCTTCATTGCCGCCTGTCAAAAAAGTCGTCATGAGAAAAAGCAGAGCAATCCTGAGGGGGCTAAAACCAGGCAGGAGCGGGCTCCAAAAGACTATGGAAAGGGTATAAAGAATTGTCAAAATCAAGAGATGGACCCAAGTCCTTTTTCGGGCCGATCCGATAGAAGCCAAGAGCTCCTTGAACGATTTTCCTAAGACCAGTTTGGCTCCAATGACCGGGCCAAAAACACCAGCGATGGTTAGGACCTGGGAAATAACGGGAATCCTCAGGAAAGCCGAAGCCAGCCAGGCAAACCAGCTGATGCCAAAAGTCCAGAGCAGAAAAATTAGAATTTGCTTGACAGATGAGGAATCTTTATAGTTTCTAGCCTGCATCTTTCTGAACTCCTTTCCGGTTGCCCTTCCAATACCACCAGCCGACCAGCAGGGCGGTCATGACCAGATTAGCAGCCTGGAAGCTGAGATACCTTCCGCCATTTGTAGCACTGCCGACAATCGTCGCCTGAGCAAAGTTAATGCAGCCGTGAAAGACCATGCAGGCAAAGACAGAGGCCGTCTGCTTGTAGAGAACCGCCAGACAGAAACTGAGCAAGATACCAAAGGAGAGATAGAAGGGCAAAGAAACCTGACTTTGACTCGTTCCCGGAATCAGCCAGAGGGGCAGATGCCAGGTCACCCAGACCAGAGCCGTGATGACAGTTGCCAGAGGGAAGGAGAATTTTTTCTCCAGAGCCGGCTGCAGGAGGCCCCGCCAGCCCAGTTCTTCATTCCCGCCTCCAAAAAAGGTGACATAGGTCCAGCCCAGGGGAAACATCAGAACGGCATTGAGCGGCGGTAATACAGGATTGGCGATAAAAAGGGTCAAAACCCGAACCAGACAGAAGGCCAGCATATAAATCCACCAGCCCTTAGCATGAGAAAAGATAAAGTCCAGCATCTTCTTAGGATGAGAAATTTTGAGGCTGATAAAAGTTCCCAAGGTCGGTCCGGAGCCACCGATGAAAAAGAGAGCAAAGCCCAAAGGCTCAGCCCCGCTGGTCAGCTTCAGGGCGGCTAAAATATACAGAATCAGCCAGGCAGACCAGCTAATGCCAAAAGTCCAGGCCAGAAAGGGCAGGATATGCCTTGTCTCTGGCTCTACATGTGTTTGTTTGTTCATACGATAACTCCTTATCAAATGTAGAATAGTGAAAAGTCATCCGAAAACTGGACAAAGGCATCCTTTACTCTCAGTCTTTCAGATGATTCCCTGTTTTGAAACGCAGATTTTTAAATCCGATCATTCGGTTTGTTTTGTTATAAAAAATAAAGACCTGTGCCAAATAGAAAACGTAGTCTTTTAGTCCTTGCTTAAAATAAAAAGCAAAGATAGACTAAATAATGCTAAAAGCTATGTCAGCACCGTTTAGCTACTGCCTGCTGCTTTTAGTTTCTAAGTTGTCCTGACTCTGATGCTTAAGACAGGCCATTTCTCTGCTACTTGCTCCTTTCTTGATTTTGCAATCGCCGAATTTGCCAGAGATTGGAGGCAAGGCTCAGACCCCCTACTGCCATAATACCCAGTCCTCGCCAAGGGCTAAAGACAGAAGTCAGCAAGCCACCAGCAAGGACAGCATAGCTAGCTTTGACTCCCCACTTAGAATAGCGTAGGCCATTCTCACCCTGTGTCATCTTTTCCAGCTGCACCTTACGTTTTTCTGCCTGCTGCTGCAAAAACTCTTTCTGAACTTCCAGCTGCCGATCCAGCTCCTGATTAAACTTGAGGATGTGCTCGCTTGTTTTTTCTACTACAGATTTCTTCATTTCTGCTCCTTTCTTTTTAAAAACCGACCGGACGGTTTTTATTTTACAAACTCAGTATAACAGACACAGAAAACTTTGTCCAGTATTTTTTCAAAAAAGATTATTTTTGCTCAATGAAAATCATCAGCCAACTTAGAAACTCGTCACAAGCAACTCTCTCATGCTAAAAACTATATCTAAAAAAGCCCGGTAACGAACCAAGCCTTTATCTTTATTCAAACCCCGTCACTGTCAGCCCTAGAAGACGGATACCTCGTGGTTGTTCTTCCAAGCTATCGTAAATCTCATGAGCTGTTCGCTCGATTTGCTCCTTGTCTTGAGTGGTTAGAGCCAAACTTTTTCTTTTAGTCAAGGTGGAGAAATCGGCATAGCGGATTTTCAGAACGATGGTTCGTCCTTTCTTATCATGCTTAGTCAAGCTATTTTCTACCTTCTGTGCCAGCAGGGTCAGCTCTTTCTTGATGTCCTCCTCGCTATAGAGCAGTTTGGCATAGGTCCGCTCCTTCCCGATTGACTTACGAATGCGATTGGACTTGACTGGGCTATTGCTGATGCCACGCGCTTTACGATAGAGATCAAAACCAAAACGCCCAAACTTATCAATCAAGGTCATTTCCGGTATCTTGAGCAGATCTGCACCAGTATAAACTCCCATTTCATGTAGTTTCTCAACACTCTTCTTACCAACCCCATGAAACTTAGCAATATCCATTGGCGCTAGAAAGGCCTCTGCTTCCTCAGGTAAAATAACAGTCAAACCATGAGGCTTCTCATAGTCGCTAGCGATCTTGGCAAGAAATTTATTATAAGAAACGCCTGCTGAAGCTGTTAGTTGCAGTTCCTTCCATATATCGTGCTGAATCAGCTTGGCTATTTTGACTGCAGATTTAATCCCTAGCTTGTTTTCCGTCACATCCAGATAAGCTTCATCAATACTCATCGGCTCAATCAAGTCCGTATAGCGTTTAAAAATCTCTCGGATCTGCAAGCCGACTGCCTGATATTTTTCGTAATTTCCCGAAATAAAAATCCCTTGTGGACATCGTTCGTATGCTTCCTTGGAGCTCATAGCAGAATGGACGCCAAACTTTCGTGCTTCATAGTTACAAGTAGAGACGACGCCACGACCACCTGTCAAACGAGGATCGCTACCGATGATGACCGGATGTCCCTTTAGTTTAGGATTATCCCTGACTTCGACAGCAGCAAAAAAAGCATCCATGTCAATATGAATGATTTTTCTTGATGTGTCGTTAATTAAAGGAAAAATCAACATTCTAGTCGCCTCTTATTCTTGTCTTCCAATTCTAGTATAACCTTTTTCTCATTTTTGCCCAACTATTTGCCGAGAAATTTTCCCATCCATCTATATAGTACACTTTTTGAGATTTCAGACAACTGTATTATAAAAGAAAAGGCTTACAAATCCCGAAAACACTTTGTGTAAACGATTACTCTGTGTTATACTTTAACTATACAAATGTAACAGATACTTGTTACTAGAAAGAAAAAGAGGAATTTAACATGGTTGTTAAAACTGTTGTCGAAGCACAAGATATTTTTGACAAGGCTTGGGAAGGCTTCAAAGGTGAAGATTGGAAAGAAAAAGCAAGTATTTCACGCTTTGTTCAGGCTAACTACACTCCTTACGATGGTGATGAAAGCTTCTTAGCAGGTCCAACTGAACGTTCTCTTCATATTAAAAAGATTGTTGAAGAGACAAAGGCTCACTATGAAGCAACTCGTTTCCCAATGGACACTCGTCCAGCTTCTATTGCAGGTATCCCAGCTGGCTACATCGACAAAGATAACGAGCTAATCTACGGTATCCAAAACGACGAACTCTTCAAATTAAACTTCATGCCAAAAGGTGGTATCCGTATGGCTGAAACAACTTTGAAGGAAAATGGTTATGAGCCAGATCCAGCTGTTCACGAAATCTTTACTAAGTACGTGACAACAGTTAACGATGGTATCTTCCGTGCTTACACTTCAAACATTCGTCGTGCTCGCCACGCTCACACAGTTACTGGTCTTCCAGATGCATACTCTCGTGGACGTATCATCGGAGTTTATGCTCGTCTTGCTCTTTATGGAGCTGACTACTTGATGGCTGAAAAAGTAAACGACTGGAATGCTTTGACAGAAATCGACGAAGAAACAATTCGTCTTCGCGAAGAAATCAATTTGCAATACCAAGCACTTGGTGAAGTTGTTAAATTAGGTGATCTTTACGGAGTTGATGTTCGCCGTCCTGCTTTCGATACTAAAGAAGCTATCCAATGGACAAACATCGCCTTCATGGCAGTTTGCCGTGTTATCAACGGTGCTGCAACTTCTCTTGGACGTGTACCAATCGTTCTTGACGTCTTTGCAGAACGCGACCTTGCTCGTGGCACTTACACTGAAAGCGAAATCCAAGAATTTATCGATGACTTCGTTTTGAAACTTCGTACCGTTAAATTTGCTCGTACAAAAGCTTACGACCAACTGTATTCTGGTGACCCAACCTTCATCACTACTTCTATGGCAGGTATGGGTAACGATGGTCGTCACCGTGTTACGAAGATGGACTACCGTTTCTTGAATACACTTGACAACATCGGTAACTCACCTGAACCAAACTTGACAGTTCTTTGGACTGACAAATTACCTTACAACTTCCGTCGCTACTGTATGCACATGAGCCACAAACACTCTTCTATCCAATACGAAGGTGTGACAACAATGGCTAAAGACGGATATGGCGAAATGAGCTGTATTTCATGCTGTGTATCTCCACTTGACCCAGAAAATGAAGAACAACGTCACAACATCCAATACTTCGGTGCTCGTGTAAACGTTCTGAAAGCTCTTCTTACTGGTCTCAACGGTGGTTACGACGATGTTCACAAGGACTACAAAGTATTTGACATCGATCCTATCCGTGACGAAGTTCTTGAATTTGAATCAGTTAAAGCTAACTTTGAAAAATCACTTGATTGGTTGACAGACACTTACGTAGATGCTTTGAACATCATCCACTACATGACTGATAAGTATAACTACGAAGCTGTTCAAATGGCCTTCTTGCCTACTCACCAACGTGCTAACATGGGATTCGGTATCTGTGGATTTGCTAACACTGTTGATACATTGTCAGCTATCAAGTACGCTACAGTTAAACCAATCCGTGACGAAAATGGCTACATCTACGATTACGAAACAATCGGTGAATACCCACGTTGGGGTGAAGACGATCCTCGTTCAAACGAATTGGCTGAATGGTTGGTTGAAGCTTACACAACTCGTTTGCGTAGCCACAAACTATACAAGAACGCTGAAGCTACAGTATCACTCTTGACAATCACATCTAACGTTGCTTACTCTAAACAAACTGGTAACTCACCAGTCCATAAAGGAGTATACCTCAACGAAGATGGTACAGTGAACTTGTCTAAACTTGAGTTCTTCTCACCAGGTGCTAACCCATCTAACAAAGCAAAAGGTGGCTGGTTGCAAAACTTGAACTCACTTGCTAGTCTGGACTTCAGTTATGCAGCTGACGGTATCTCATTGACAACTCAAGTATCACCTCGTGCGCTTGGTAAAACTCATGACGAACAAGTAGACAACTTGGTAACAATCCTTGATGGTTACTTTGAAAATGGTGGACAACACGTTAACTTGAACGTTATGGACTTGAAGGACGTTTACGACAAGATTATGTCTGGTGAAGACGTTATCGTTCGTATCTCTGGTTACTGTGTAAATACTAAGTACCTCACTCCAGAGCAAAAAACTGAATTGACTCAACGTGTATTCCACGAAGTTCTTTCAATGGATGATGCTTTGAGCTAATAAGTTATTAAATTCAACTATAAAGGAAGATTGGTTTATTTCCAGTCTTCTTTTTTGATTTTGCATGGGATTTTTATGAAGAAGCTTCTGAATTTTGCTATAATAGAAGAAAGTTTAGAAACACTTGGAAAGAGATTATGGAAGAGTCAAAAGAATTTAATCTAGCCGTAGATGTCATCATGCTAGCCGGCACCCTCTTATTGCAAAGTGGATCCGAAATCTACCGAGTTGAAGATACCATGATTCGTATCGCTCATTCACAAGGGATTATCGATTGCAATGCTCTAGCAATGCCAGTAGCGATTTTCTTCTCAGTTGAGAATACGAATTTCTCTCGTATGAAACGTATCGTGCATTCAAATTATAATATTGAGAAAGTCTGTGATGTCAACCAAGTCTCCCGTCAGTTGACCAGTGGTCAATTAACCTTGCAAGAGGCTTACGATGAGCTCTTGCGTCTCAAAAACAAACGTCTGCCATACAACAAAAAACAATTGACCATTGCAGCTACGCTCAGTGCCCCGTTTTTTTCCATCATGTTTGGAGGAAATTTTTACGATGCACTTGGAGCTGCTGTGGCAACCTTCTTTGGCTTTACCTTTTCACTATATGCTGAGAAGTATGTACGAATTCCTTTTGTTACAGCCTTTGCAGGTGCCTTTGTTTTTGGTTTGTTAGCACAGGCCTGGGCCCGCTACTCTGGTTTTAACTCAACTGCAGACTTGATTATAGCAGGCTCTGTCATGCCTTTTGTCCCTGGGATTGCCCTGACTAATGCTGTCCGTGACATCATGACCAACCACATTAACTCGGGAATGAGTAAACTTTTTGAATCTCTTCTCATTACCCTAGCTCTTGGTGCGGGTACTTCCGTTGCCCTTGTATTAATGAAATAAAACTATGACAATACTAACATTTTTCCTTCAAGCTCTTGCAAGTTTGTTGGCTATTATCACTTTTCTTATCGTCTTAAATGTCCAACGCAGAATGCTAATTCCAGCTGGTCTACTGGGGATGTCTATCTGGCTTCTTTATTTACTTTTAAAAGGTCCGACCAATGTTATCGTAGCCACCTTTGTAGCTGCTATCGTCGGATCTTGCTGTAGCCAAATTATGAGTGTTATTTATAAAACTCCTGCAGTTGTATTCATCCTGTCAATTCTGGCCCCCTTAGTCCCTGGCTACCTCTCCTATCGAACAACCGCATTCTTTGTAACTGGCGATTATAGTAAGGCCATGGTTAATGCCACCTTAGTAGTCATCTTGGCCCTAGTTATTTCGATTGGGATGGCCAGTGGTACAGTTGCGTTAAAACTTTTTAAGTATATTCAAAAAAGAAAGCACGTCCACTATTGAGTTGACTATAAAGTCTAAACAATTTTGATGCTTCTGATTAAATCTTAGTAAAAATAGGTTTTTCACTAAGATGTTTTAAGTTCCCTGTCTTTGTTCGACGGGGCTTTTTTATCAGTTTTATTTTGAATTATGGTAAAATAGATGTTGAAATACTCTTGATAATCATATCAAGATATGAGGTTTTAATATGAAAATAGGAATCGATAAAATTGGATTTGCAACCTCCAATTATGTCTTGAAATTAAACGATTTAGCGGCAGCGCGTGCTACCGATCCAGAAAAACTAAGCAAGGGACTCCTGCTTAAAGAACTCAGCATTGCTCCTCTGACAGAAGATATTATCACCTTAGGAGCTGCAGCTGCAGATCCCATTTTGACAAGTGAAGACAAAGAGAAGATTGACATGGTCATTGTAGCTACGGAGTCAAGCATTGATCAGAGTAAGGCAGCGGCCGTTTTTATTCATGGCCTTTTGGCGATCCAGCCCTTTGCCCGGAGTTTTGAGATTAAAGAAGCCTGTTATGGTGCTACTGCAGCACTTGACTACGCAAAACTCCATATTGAAAAATATCCAGATAGCAAGGTCCTCGTTATTGCCAGTGATATTGCCAAATATGGTATTAATACTCCTGGTGAACCAACTCAGGGAGCGGGAGCTATTGCAATGTTAATAAGCAAGGATCCTCGTATCTTAATTTTTAATGAAGATAATGTCGCTCAAACTCGTGACGTTATGGATTTTTGGCGCCCAAATTACTCGACAACGCCTTATGTAAATGGACTTTACTCTACTCAACAATACTTGGATTGTTTGAAAACAACCTGGGATGAGTACCAAAAGCGCCACAATCTTTCTCTCAAAGATTTTGCAGCCTACTGCTTCCATCTTCCTTATCCAAAATTGGCCCTTAAAGGCCTCAATAAAATCATGGATAAAAGCCTTCCTCAAGAGCAGCAAGATCAGCTTAAGGAAAATTTTGAAAAGTCAATCCTCTACAGTCAAAAAGTCGGAAATATTTACACAGGTTCGCTTTTCCTAGGCCTTTTGTCCCTCTTAGAAAACTCAGATAAACTTAAGGCCGGTGACAAGATTGCTCTCTTTAGTTATGGTAGTGGTGCTGTAGCAGAAATTTTCAGTGTTTCCTTAGTTCCAGGCTATGAAAATCAGCTGTCACGGACACGTCTGGAGGAACTAGACCAGCGTCAAGCTCTTTCTGTTGAAGAATACGAGCATATCTTTTTTGCAGAAGCCGAGCTGGATGCGGAGGGCAATGCTAGCTTCTCTGGCTATGAGGAACAAAGCTTTGCTCTGGCGGAAATTGCAGAGCATCAGCGTAAGTACATTAAAGTTGAGAAATCATCATGAAAATAAACTGGACTGGATTTTCCAAAAAAACTCCTGCTGAACGGCTACAGATGCTGAAAGAAAAGGAACTTTTACAAGATGAACATTGGCAGCTGCTAGACAGTCAGCAGACTTTGCCTTTGGAAACAGCCAACCAGATGAGTGAAAATGTGCTGGCCACTCTAGCCCTACCCTACTCTCTGGTGCCAGACTTTCTGGTGGATGGTAAGACCTATCAAGTTCCATTTGTGACAGAAGAGCCATCTGTGGTAGCAGCGGCTAGCTTTGCCGCTAAGATTATCAAACGTTCAGGCGGATTTGAAACTGAAGTTCACAAACGCCAGATGATTGGGCAAATCGCCCTCTATCAAATTGATAATGCAGACCAAGCCATCAAAGATGTTCTCAGGAAAAAGAAAGAGTTGCTGGAGCAGGCCAACCAAGCCTATCCATCGATTGTTTCCCGTGGTGGTGGTGCTAGAGATCTCTGGCTGGAGCAAAAGGATGACTTCCTCATTTTTTATCTGTCTGTGGATACTCAGGAAGCCATGGGAGCCAATATGCTCAACACCATGCTGGAGGCCCTCACCCTTCCTCTGGAGGAGCTAACTGGCGGCAAGAGTCTGATGGCTATCCTGTCAAACTATGCAACAGATAGCCTAGTAACAGCCCGCTGTGTCATCGACTATCGCTTTCTCAGCCGGGATACGGCTGAGGCGGAGCTTCTTGCGGATAAGATGCAGCTGGCTAGCAAGCTAGCCCAGGTCGACCCTTACCGAGCAACTACCCACAATAAAGGCATCTTTAATGGTATTGATGCTTTGGTACTGGCTACTGGAAATGACTGGAGGGCTATAGAAGCTGGTGCTCATGCCTATTCCAGCCGAGAAGGAAGCTACCGTGGCCTCTCTACTTGGACGGCAGACCCAGACAAACGCCAGCTTCATGGTCAGATGACCCTGCCCATGCCCATTGCAACTAAGGGAGGTTCCATCGGCCTCAATCCCGCAGTAACAGCCAGCTTTGACTTGCTGGGGCAACCTCAGGCTAAGGAATTGGCATCCCTCATCGTATCGGTTGGATTGGCACAAAACTTCGCTGCCCTCAAAGCCCTAGTCAGCACTGGCATCCAAGCCGGACACATGAAATTGCAAGCCAAATCTTTAGCATTGCAGGCTGGAGCTCAAGGCGAAGAAATTACTGCTGTAGCCAATCGCTTAACAGCCATGAAGACTTTCAACCTCGCTACTGCTCAAAAAATTCTAACTGACTTACGAAAACAGGACAAGTAAAAAGGCCATTAATGGCCTTTTTTGTACGTCTTTATGCTATTTATTGAATCTGTTCCTGAGCTTCTTTCAGCCGCCCATAGAGTAGATAGGGAACACTCCTTAATTCTTGCAAGTTTCGGCAGGACAGGGCGCACATGATGAGGCGCAAGTCTGATTTCCAGCCTTCTACAATAGCAATAACCTCTTCCACCGAATGATTTTCTACCAAGTCTAACATGGTGCGAGAGAGGCCAACTGCCTTAGCTCCTAAGACCAGAGCTTTGATCATATCCAAAGGATGGCGGACACCTCCGCTAGCCAAAAGTTCGACATCATCGCGCAATGGCTGAAGAGCTAGCAGACTTTGCAGAGTAGATTGCCCCCAATCATTGAGGTAGTCACGATTACCACCTCGCTGATTTTCAATATAGGCAAAGCTAGTGCCACCACGGCCGGAAATATCAAAAGTCTGAATCCCCAAGGAGCGCGCTTCTTCGACAGTAGAGCAATCCATGCCAAAGCCAACTTCTTTAAGAATTAAGGGAAGATCCAGTCGCTGACTATAATCCGTCAAGTGCTGGCGCCAAGAACGAAACTCCCGCTCACCCTCTGGCATCAGTAATTCCTGCATGAGATTGACATGGACTTGCAAAAAGAGGGGCTGCAAATCAGCTATCGCCTGCTGAGCGGCTTGATAAGGCTTGTCCAAGCCGATATTAGTTGCTAGTAATAAATTAGGCCGACCAACCGCTACCTGATAGGAAGAATCAGAAGGATTTTTCAAGGCTGCGCTGTAAGAGCCAGTCACAAAAAGAAGACCACAACTTTCAGCTACTTGAGCCAACTTTTCATTGATCTGACCGCCTTTTTGGCTGCCGCCAGTCATGGCATTGATGTAAAAAGGAAACTCCCAGTCACGACCAGCAAAGTGAGTAGATAGGTCAATCTCCGCCAAATCGTACTTGGGCAAAGAGCGGTGAACCAGTTCCATTTCATCAAAACTGTTGTAACTCGGACGCTGCTCTAAAGCATATTTGATATGGTCATCCTTACGATTCTGGCTCATCATGGTCCATCCTTTCTCTATATAATAGCTCAATGCCAGCTGCTTGCCAGGCTTGAATCAGTTGGTTGCTAGATGCGGCATCAAAGCTGAGAGCAATCCCGCAGTCGCCACCACCGGCACCGCTGCTCTTAGCCACACAGTTCAGTCCCTCTGCCGCTTCTTTTAAGACTTTCAGCCTGTCTGTATAAATAGCCGGGCTGAGCCTTTCTAAGAGCTGGCTAGCCTTTTTCAGACTAGACTTAATAGCAAGCTTATCTCCTGCTAGTAAAGCCCTCTCCAAAGCATCAACCTGTGTCCTACTGCCTGTCAAAAAGGACTCTGAAATAGCTGACTTAACCTGATTGACCAAGTCCTTAGAAATTGCCGGCTGCTTGGTCCAGCCAACTAGAAAATCCATGGCTAAGCAAGGCTTAATACTGCGAATTTCAAAACCCCAATTCTCTACTAACAGCTGTGGCAAATCAACTTCGTCCATACGCTTACGGATCAGTTCTCTATCAAAAGACCGGTAGTAAATCAAATCTTCATAAGCAATGCAGGCTAGATCTCCCATGGAGCCATTGTCTCCGCGCTTGAGGAGAACGTAAGAAGCCAGCTTAAAGAGTAGCTCTGGCTCTAAGTTCAGCTCATAAAGGGTTGCCATGGCCTTAAGAGTCAGAATAACCACACTACCACTGGAGCCAATCCCGAACTTCTTGCCGTCTCTTTCCATCTTGCCACTAATCTTCAGTGAAAAAGGCTGAAGTTGGTAGCCTAAGGTCAGCAAATAAGTGTTCATAACTGCTATCGTATCCTGAATCAAGGCATAATCAGGGTCTGGCTCTAGGCTAGCGCTGTGTTCAAACATATCTGATGTCAAGTGATAGCCAGGTGATGTCTGGATTTCTCCAGTCATATAGATAGGGATGTCCTTGATAATGGCCGGCTGACCAGCCGTCAGCACTGCATATTCACCTGCCAGATAGAGCTTGCCGCAGGTTTGGACTCTTGAACTAGCTTTCATCTGACAAGTCCTTTGTTTTGGAGACGATAAGCCGGTAGTCCTTCTCAAGGATAGCAGCCAGATGGTCTAGGTCTTCCTCCAAGCAGAGGACCTTGACATTTGGTCCCGCGTCCATGGTAAAGTAGCAACGCTCGCCCTGCTCCCGCAGCTTTCTAACAGCATCCATAGCCTGATAAGACTCCTCTGTCAGATAAGAAAACGGCGGATAAGCTTTTTCTGTCGTAGCATGCATCCGAAGAGCATTTTCTTCTGTCAGCTGACCAACCTTAGCAAACTCATTGTCCCGTAAATAAGCCAGCATAGCCTGATAATCCAAGGCAGACTGGGCAATCCAATCTGGGAAAATGGTGGAAGTTTTAGCACAGAGCTCCATACCGTCACGGCTGGAAATGGGCTTTTTCTCATCGTGCAGAACCAACATAATCATGGCTAGCTTCAAATCCGTCTTGACTGGATAGATGGCTCCACTGTCCTTATCCCAGGCCGCTAGCGGGCCAAAGAAAGACCGAGCAGACGACCCCGAAGCAAACTTAGCCAGTTGGGCCAACTCTTGCGCCTGATAGCCCGTCTGAAAATAAGCATTGCAGGCCTTGACTAGGGCTGATAAACCACTAGAGCTCGAAGACAGACCTGCTGCTGTTGGCATATTATTGCTGGTATCAACGCGGACAAAACCATCTTCTGGAGAGCGGAAGCGGTCAATAATCTTACTGATTTTAGTATGTTCTGCCGGACTTTGCAGCTGACCGTCAATATAAAACTCATCTCCAGTCGCTGTAGCCGGCAAAGGACTCAGCTGAGTCTCAGTATACATATTTTCCAGTGTCAGTGAAATACTACTGGTAGACGGAATCATCTTTTCTGCATCTTTCTTGCCCCAATATTTGACAATTGCAATATTGGCATAGGATTTGACACTTACAGGCTTTCGATCCATGTGTTAATGGCTCCTTTCTCTCTCAATACGGTGGCTAAGACATCCGCCTGACTTCTTTCTCCTACAAGAGCAATGACACAGCCACCCAGACCGCCACCGCTCATCTTAGCTCCCAAAGCTCCATTTTCAAGAGCTGTTTCAACTAGTTCATCAGCTTTCTGGCAAGACACTCCTAGTTTGGCTAGCTTCTCATGAGCCTTGGTCATAGCTTGTCCCATCGTCATCAGGTCCTTGATAGAAATGGCCTTCTCAAGGATTTTCGTTAAATTCCCCAATTCCTGCAGCAAAGGCAGAGCCTTTTGCCCCTGACTTTCTACAGCACGGATGGCTTCGCGAGTATGACCATGAATACCTGTATCTGCAATCACTAAAAAGGCATCCAGATCCAGCTCAATTTCACTGAAACCAAAGTTGCGGATAAATTTGATAGCTACATCACTAAGGCAGGTCTTGGCATCAAGGCCGCTGGGATTCATATGGGCAATCATCTCTGCCCGATTGGCTAGAATCTCCAGGGTTTGGTCATCCAGCTCTTCTTCAAAGTAGTCAAAAACAGCCCGAATAGCTGCAATACTAACCGCAGCCGATGAACCCATCCCTCTCTTTTCAGGGACCATGGACTCCACCTGACAGCGTATCTTAGCACCTTGCTGGCCTAGATGTTCTAGACAGGCAAAAACAGCCATAGACAGTGTATCCTCAGCGTAGAGGGTCCAGGCCCGCTCAGACGGAAAGACCCGGCAGGTTACTTCGATATGGTTGAGTGGCAAGGAAATAGCTGGATATCCATAGACTACCGAATGCTCCCCCATCAAAATAATTTTACTGTGTGCCTTTCCGACACCAATTTCTTTTGTCATGATCTTTCCCTATATTTATTTCTTTAACTATTATTTTAATATACTTTGAAAAAAAAAGCGATTTTTACGAGAAAAATCTTTAGGATTCAAGGAACATGATAAAACTCCGAACTTAGAAGTCGGAGCATCTTATAATTCCGTTTTTATCAGGTCCATCAGCTGGTTGCGATCTACAATCCACTGAGCCCGCTCGTCTTTTTCATAGGTCCGGTTGGACAAGAAAATGACTGCCTTTTGCTCCTTGCGATTGTACATGATAAAAGTTCCCGTGTAGCCAGTGTGATCCAGCCAGCCGTCTTCCAGATTCCAAGCTAGACTGCGCCTTTTGCCAGGATCCTTGGAAAAATTCTGGGTCAGATTGGACGCAAAGTTATCCTGCAGATAATGCTCCAAAAATATTTCCAAATCCTTGAGAGTTGAAAATAAGCCAGCACTGCCAGCATGGATGCCTAGAACACGCGCCTTGGGATCATGAACCTGACCATCCTGGACACCGCGAACGGTCGGTACAGCTCCTGGAACTGGTCCAAAGCCTGTCTCAGCCAAGCCCCAAGGCTGGAAAATCTGATCTTGAAAAATCTGGTCCAAAGCTTGACCATAGATTTCTTCCAGCATAAAACCCAAGAGCAAGAAATTCACATCTGTATAGCGAAAGGTCTTATCTTCAAGCACCGTCAAATGATTGAGTGCTGCTTTCAACTCGGGAGCTGTCAGTTGGTCACGATTGGGAATAAAGGGATCCAGCCCTGACGTGTGAGTCAAGAGTTGGCGCACAGTCACATCTTCTCGATGAAAGTCCGGATAATAGTGTTGCAAGGGCAAATCCAGATCCAGCTTTCCCTGCTCATATAAAAAGGCTACTATAGTCCCCACTCCGACCACCTTGCTGACGCTAGCCAGATCATAGACCAAGCCCGCTTGAGTGGCTTTTTTTTCTTGCGGATCAGCCAAACCAAAGTAGAATTCCTGCCACTGGCCAGCTTGATATAGGGCTAGGCTAGCCCCAGGATAGATTTCCTGATGAATCTGCTCTTGAATTTTCTCAAAAATTTTTTGCTTTGTCATGCTTGTTCAAACCACAAGTCAATCTGACTATCATCTGTCGCTAAAAGAAACTTCTTAGACTTAGGAATGAACAAATCACGCCCTTCAAGAAGCTCAGCCAATTGATTTACGTCAAAACGTTCTAGAGAAAACTTAATCATAGACAAGTCCCAAGTTGCTGCATTTTTAGCTAATAAATCCTGGCCTTCTTCCTCTTTAAACTCAATTGGTAGCGTATGGCCAAAAGGTTGATAATAAGTTTGAGCTACTGATTTATTTGGAACATTGAGAATCACTTTTTCAATATAAAATTGTGTTAAGCCAGTGAACTCAGCCTGTGTCTCAAATACAGGAATCTTTTCTAGAGCACGGAGTGTTTGAGAATCATCCTCAGCATGAACTAAGAAAGTATCTCCCTCTGGGGAAACAGCCTTGAAAGCATAGCCTTTCTCACCTTGGTAGACCTGTAAAACAGGATGTGCTTGTCCTAGCAAGGCTTCAATTTCTTTTGGCTCTTCAACCTTTATAGTAATCTGAGCTAGTTTTTTAGGGCCAACAACCTTACGCGAACGCGCGCCTGGTGATTCTTCAATCACTAATCTTTCGCTCTTTGTCTGATCTCCCAAACTGACACCTGGGCCTTCTTCCAACAGGTTTTTCATCCCTAATGTCTGACAATAAAATTCTAAGTTTAAACGACGATTGTTCGTTTTTAGTACTGGTACAGCCTTAATCGTTTGATGATTTCGTGTCATAAATTCCTCCAAGTCTCTTCTATTTTAGAGGATTTTCTCCTATTTGACAAATAATTATATAAAAAATTTAAAAAAACAAACACAAGCTTAAACAAAAAGTAGCAGGTCTTTCCCTGCTACTTGTAAATTAACAATAAACATTGTGAGCGACAACTAAACCATTGGCAGATTCAAATTCATACTGTAAGTAATTTTGATAAGTTCCAGGCGCTATAATCCCTCTTACATTCAAAATAGCAGTCCCAGCCTGACCAACAATCGAGTCTGCCAGCAAACAACAATTGGTCGAAAGAATAAAATAGCTTTTAAAATGGCTACTCTTGAATTTATAAAGCTCCGCCTCTAGCTTATGCTTTAATTTATAAGCATAGGTGGGACTACCATTAAGCTCCTGATCACTTGGTTCCCATGGATCTAGCAAGTCATCGATTTCCCTCAGACGCTTTTCAACGGCCTCTCTTTCCTGATCAGTTAAGGCCAGAGAATAGCCAAATAAGGTCTTTTTACTCTCTTTTTTACACAAATCGATATAAGCATCTTTATCCACTTTAAATAGTACCCCGTCACCAATGGTACCAAATAGTTTATGAGAAAAAGGATCATAACTGCCATAGGAAATCACCTTCCCCTTATAGCAAATATCAACATGACCAATCGCTCCAAACAGGTTTTCCTTAGAAGTATGAACAAGAACCTCTAAATCAGCCTGCTGCTCTCCTTTGAGGACCCGATAAACACTTGATAATTCCTGCTCCTTCGTCCCGCGCAAAAAATGGTTGAAGCGTTCCAGTTGTTCAAAAGGAATAAAGGCCGCTATGATGACGGGCAGATTGACCCGAAAATGCCTGCGTAAATGCTTTTTTTCCTTATCAAGGTCAAAGAAGAGTCCATCTCTCATATTGGAAATTCCAAGCAAAATCAAATAAATACCTAAAAATAAAAATTGCTGACGACCATCTGTAGCTGGCGAAAAAATGCTTGTTAGAGCTACCAGTCCCTGAAGAACCGCATCAAATAAATAATGAAAACCTCCCTTAGCCCGATCACAACGGTAGAGGTAATAAGTAATGGCATAAACCACAGCTGTCGCCAACTGATAAAGTCCTAAAATAATAATGACAACATTTACCGAAAGGTTACCAAGTTCATTCAAGCCTGCTAAAAGCAAGCCAAAGATGATTCTTAAAATCTCAGATGTCAGCGGGATATCTTTCTTACCAGCAAAAAAGTAGAGGATACTATTAAACAAGCCTACTAGAAAAAAATAGAGACTGAGCAAGTCCAGAGCCAGCTTTGTAAATCCTGCTCCATTTATGATAACAATCATTCCCAGTAGAATGGCTAAGAGACCGAAAAGCAAGGTCCGCCGTCCACTTAATCGATCCATTTTAAATGGGACAATCTTCATTCTCTTCCCTCCAGACTATACCTGTATTCTTCCTTACTATGAAAAGATAAGAAAGCAAAAATATATACCAAAATCACTTCTTTCCCTCTGCCTTCAAGTCAGCTAAGTCTTCTAAAAAAAGGGCTTGCGCCCTTTTAATTATCCATAGATAAATTTGTACAACATAACAGCGGTGATACCTGCAAGGATTGGTGCCACGACTGGTACCCAAGAATACCACCATTTTGAATCACCCTTGTGCTCTCCAAGAACAGACTTAGGCAAGATTTCATGAAGAATACGAGGTCCCAAGTCACGAGCTGGGTTCAATCCAGGACCAGTAGGTCCACCAAGTGAAGTAACCAAAGCCATCACAAGGAAACCAAGTGCCAAGTGCGCTACTGCTGATGAACCATTAGTTGTATTAGCCATTTGAAGCTTAATTTGTTGTGCGAATTCAGCTTTACTCATTTGCTGACCTAATTCAGCTAATTTATTTTGAAGAGAAGTTGTAAAAGTTGATTCGAGTTGTGCCCCAAAAAAGTTCTTTGTCATTGCAATTGCAGCAAAGAAAAGAACGAAGGAACCAATAAACTCATTTACAAAACCATTGATAGTTGCTGCTTTGCGAGACTCAGGTGTTCCATGATCAAGACTTGAAATTGTTGAGAAACTTCCCAAAATTGCATTTGGATTTGTTGTTTGCAAGTAGTAAGGACGGTGAGTCGCAACCACAAGAGCTTGACCGAAGATAGCTCCCAAAATCTGAGCTGCAATGTAAGGAGCAACATGTCCCCATTCAAAGTAGCCGCTGACAGCCAATCCCAAAGTAAAGGCAGGATTAATATGGTTTCCTGAAACATTTCCAAACATCAAAGCAGGAATCATAACACCCATTCCGTAACCAACTGCGATTACCAACCAACCGCTTTGATGACCTTTAGTACCTTTCAATTCAACGTTAGCTACCGCACCGTTTCCTAAAATAATCAAAATGGCCGTACCCAGAAATTCTGTGACGTATTTCGCCATCCATGTAACATCCATGTGTTCAATCTCCTTATAAAATTTTTAGACAAACTTTATTGTATCAGTTATAATGGAGAATGTAAAGGTCAATTTTATATAAATACAAAAAAGGAGTAGATTCATGCGTTACAACCAGTATAGTTACACAAAAGCAAGTGAAGAAGTTATGCTGGACGAATTGGCTCGTTTAGGATTCACTATCCAAGCAACTAATTCTCCTAAGGAAAACCTTCATCACTTTCTTCAAAAAGTTCTCTTTCGCTATCAGGACGTCAACTATGTCCTCTCTAGCTGGGTAGCCGACCGACAAACAGATCTGTTAACCTTCTTTCAATCAGACCAGCAACTGACTGAAGAGGTCTTCTATACCGTAGCCCTACAGGTCTTAGGTTTTGTTCCCTTCGTAGACTTTGACGATGTAACAGCCTTCTGCAAGGAAATTCATTTCCCAATCACTTATGGAAATATCCTCGAAAATCTTTATCAACTGCTCAATACTAGAACCAAGTTAGGGAATATTCTAATTGACCAGCTTGTCAGTGAGGGATTCATTCCAGAAAGCAATGACTACCACTTCTTCAACGGCAAAAGTCTAGCAACCTTCAGTAGCCATGAGGCCATTCGTGAGGTCGTTTATGTTGAATCCCGTGTGGACACAGATGGAGATGGCAAGCCGGATTTAGTCAAGGTTAGTATCATCCGCCCTTCTTATGAAGGGAAAATTCCAGCAGTCATGACTGCCAGTCCCTACCATCAAGGTACCAACGATAAAGCTAGTGATAAGGCTCTGCACAACATGAATGTAGACTTAGCCTGCAAAAGCCCTAGAACAATTACTGTTCAAGAATCTAGCATTCAAACAGTAGAACCCCAAGGACAGGCAACTTTAGTTGAGACAGCTGAAGAAAAGCTGGGCCATATCGGCAGTTACACCCTCAATGATTACCTCCTTCCTCGCGGCTTTGCCAATCTCTACGTATCTGGCGTTGGAACTAAGGATTCAGAAGGGATGATGACCAGTGGAGATTATCAGCAGATTGAAGCCTACAAAAATGTCATCGACTGGCTCAACGGTCGCTGTCGCGCCTTCACAGATCACAGTCGCCAAAGAGAAATCAAGGCAACTTGGTCTAATGGAAAAGTTGCCACAACTGGAATTTCTTACCTAGGAACCATGTCAAATGGTTTAGCAACAACGGGGGTAGACGGGTTAGAAGTCATCATTGCTGAGGCTGGTATTTCTTCCTGGTATAACTACTACCGTGAAAACGGACTTGTCACTAGCCCTGGTGGCTATCCAGGCGAAGATTTTGAATCACTGACTGAGCTGACCTATTCACGCAATCTCCTAGCTGGCGAATACCTACGTCACAATCAAGCTTACCAAGCCTACCTTGACCAGCAAAGAAAAGATTTGGAACGAGAAACTGGTGACTACAATCAATTTTGGCACGACCGCAACTACTTGATCCATGCAGATATGGTCAAGGCTGAAGTTGTCTTCACTCATGGCTCTCAAGACTGGAATGTCAAACCTCTCCACGTCTATAATATGTTCCATGCTCTGCCAGCTCATATCAAAAAGCACCTCTTCTTCCATAACGGTGCTCATGTTTATATCAACAACTGGCAGTCCATTGATTTTCGTGAAAGCATGAATGCTCTTTTATCCAAAAAGTTACTAGGGCATTCATCCGACTTTGACTTGCCACCTGTCATCTGGCAGGACAATAGCCAGGCGCAAAACTGGATGAGTCTAGATGATTTTGGAAATCAAGAGAACTACTCTCATTTCCATCTTGGTGAAGGCTCTCAAGAGATCCAAAATCGTTATTCAGACGAAGACTACAATCGCTTTGCCAAGAGTTATCAAGTTTTCAAAAATGAGCTATTTGAAGGCAAAACCCAGCAGATCACCCTTGATTGGACTCTGGAACAAGATCTCTTTATCAACGGGCCTGCCAAGCTCAATCTCCGCCTCAAATCTAGCACCAACAAAGGGCTCATCTCCGCCCAGCTTTTGGACTATGGCCCTGCCAAACGCCTAACCCCAATCCCAAGCCCCTTGGAACCAAGAGTGATGGATAACGGTCGCTACTATATGCTGGACAATCTGATGGAGCTTCCTTTTGCGGACACTCCACACCGCGTCATCACAAAGGGCTTCCTCAACCTGCAAAATAGGACTGACCTCTTAACTGTTGAAGAAGTAATCCCTAATCAATGGATGGAACTATCCTTTGAACTTCAGCCAACAATCTACAAACTGAAAAAAGGCGACCAACTGCGTCTCGTCCTCTACACTACTGATTTTGAGCACACTGTCCGCGATAAGACAGACTACCATCTAAGTGTTGATATGGAGCATTCTAGCTTGAGTCTGCCTCACAAGAAATCTTGATAAATAAAAAAATAAAAGCACAAGATGTGCTTTTATTTTTCTCGGATATAATTTTTTGCGTACTTATCGTAGTTTGGTTTTTCCTTACGATTCATTGCCAAAATCATTGTTCCTTCGAGATAGTTATCCTCTGAAGTTGGCTGTAACAGCACAGCAATGTTTTTGTCTGCATCAGGGAAAATAATTGAATATTTCTTCCCTTCCATTTCAATCACGATATATTGAACATTATTTTTAAATCCAACCTCTACCTGCTTATACTCTGCTTCTTGTCCATTCACACTGACCTTCTTGTCAGTAAAGGTTACTGTAGTATACTCATGGTTAGAATCCTGAACATTCCACTTGCCTTTAAGGTTTTGTTTGCTGTTGCATCCAGCTAAAATAAAGAGAGGAATCAAAAGACTAAGCAACAAAAGGCTCCATTTGTGTTTTTTCATTAAGAGATTTCTCCTATATCTAAATTTTTAAATATTCTATCATAATCTCAACTTTTTCGTCAACACTGCTTTGAAACGATTCTCTAAATTTTGAAGCAGATTCTTGCCACTTTTTTAAAAAATGATATAATTTGAAGAGTGTAGATTACCAAATGTTAATCCTCAAATAGGAAAGGAATTATAAAAATCTTATGATGAACATGCAATCAATGATGAAGCAAGCGCAAAAGCTTCAAAAGCAAATGGAACAAAGCCAAGCAGAATTGGCAGCTACTGAGTTTGTAGGCAAATCTGCTCAAGACTTAGTGACAGCAACTTTGACTGGCGATAAGAAAGTTGTAAAAATCGACTTCCAAACTGCTGTTGTTGATCCAGAAGATCTTGAAACCTTGTCTGATATGACTGTCCAAGCGCTTAACCATGCACTAGAGCAAATCGACGAAGCAACCAAAAAGAAAATGGGTGCCTTTGCAGGTAAACTGCCATTTTAATCACAAAACCCTCACTCTGGTTAGAGAGTGAGGGTTTTCTTTTAGCTTCCGGGAAAGTTCAAAAGATCAGCTGCTTTATTTTCTAATAAGGTTGAATATTTAGGATTATCCCTCAGCTCTTTAATCGAGCTTTGAATGTATTCAACATCGTCTGTGATAATCCCATCCACCCCTAGTCTAAAGGACTTAGCTACGGCATCTTCTGTATTAATGGTCCAAGTATAGAGTAGTTTGTCTGAACTCCATAGCTTATTGACAAAGTTCTCATCTAGGGTCGAATATTCCATGGTATAGCCAGATGCCTTGGTTCGAGGGAAAATGGTATTATAAGGTAAAATGAAGAAGGCTGGTATATCCTTATCATAATCCAGTATCTTATCTATCACTTGATAATCTAATGACTGCATTTGATGCCCATATATTTTGATATTAGCTGCATATTTCTTCAAGAAACGCTCCATCATATCTGAAGAGTCAAATTTACTAGTTTTAATTTCAATCAAAAGGCGCTGTCCCAGTTGATTGGCTCTTTTTAAATAAGCATCAAAACTTGAAATCTTAGTTCGATGGCCATTTTCCGAAATGTCTAGAGCTGTTAACTCTGCTAGAGTCAATTCCTGAGGATGTTTATCTACCCCTGCTAGGTCTTTTAAGGTGGCATCATGCATCATGACGAACTGACCATCTTTCGTCTCCTGGACATCCATTTCGATATAGTCTGGCTTGAGCAAGGCTGTTTTTTCTAAGGACTCAATTGTATTTTGTACCCCGTTTCCATTTGAAACTCCCCGGTGAGAGATGGTCAGAGGAATGGTTTCCAAAGGAAATTGCAGATAAACATAACCTTCTAATCCAAAAATCAAGCACGACGCTAGAAGTATCAAAGCCCGTAACCAAGGATTCCCCTTTTTTCGAGGATAGTCTGCCAGCGACTTATCAGTCAAGAAAGATAGAAACTTGATTAAAAAGTAGCTCAGCATGAAATAATAAGCCAGCTTCATGACTACAAAATTGAAAACTCCGACACCAAGACTAATTGCATTAGACTGATTATCCGCATATTTTTGAAGAAAGACAATACCAATGACAAAGAAGGCGTAGATAAACAAACTTTTGAAAACAATCCAAGATAGGTGCCATGAATAGAAAATGAGCCGTTTTCTGGTCTTATCTAGGCTAAATCGGATGGCTTCTCTAACAGAGATTCTTTCTGAAAAGATTTTGGGGATGGCAAACATAAAGCGCACCGCCATTAAGAATAGCATTATTGCTAGGATCCCTATCACCCAGCCCAAATAGTATTGATTACTCAGATATTCCTGTATAAACTCTGGAATTAAAATCTTATTGAGGTAGTATATTTTTAAAATCTGTCGGAAAAATGGAAAAAGAATCCCCATATAACATACAATAAAGAGGACCTTTCCTGGTCTAGCTCTTAGTAGCATAATCCAACTGTCTCTCAAAATCGCTTTAATAAAGCCCCAATGGGAACGTTCTTCCTTATCCAACAAGTTGCGTACGCCCATGAAGATAATGCCTGTCTGGAAATAAGCGACTAATAAATTGACCAAAAATAGGCCTAGAAACTGGGCAGTCACAAGCCAATTTGCTGTGAAAATACTTACAGCGTTGTTATAAGATAAGAATTCGTAGCCTGTCTGCTTGAGCAATGATTCAGCCGCCCAAGACGTAAAAGGAATCCAGGCAAATTCCATGGCCATAAAAACCATGAAAAAGAGTAACAAGATCTTATCTAAATTTCGATAGAGACGTTTGAAGCCTAACTTTTGCGGTTTCATCTTCATTCCTTCTTTTTTAAAACAATAAATCTCAGTTTTTCAACTGAGATTTTTCTTACTTCCCAAATAAACGCGCCCAGAATCCTTTGTTTTCCTGCTGTTGGACCTGCTCTTTTGCTTCGTCCAACTCTAACAGTAACGTTTCGCGCTCACTCATAGCCTTGGCTGTCAGCTGTTGTTGCTGATCCAGTTGCTTGTCCTTCTCCGCAATCTGAACGTCCTTAATCCGAAGTTGTTCGTCTTTGCGTTTTAATTGCTCATCTTTTGACTTGAGTTGATCATAGAGACGGAGAATCTCTGCATTTTTCTCGTCTACCAAAATTTCCATCAGTTCGCGCTGTTTGACGTCTTCGCTAACCGGTTCATCCTCAAAAATGGTCTTCTTGTATATCTCTTCCAGTTTAATTAATCCACTGCGAGTAACAACTGTTACTCCTTTTTCATTTTTTGTTGTATCTTCTTCTGGGAGAGCTTTGACACGATTGTTAATCGCTTGGCGACTAACTCCGAGAATCTCAGCTAACTCGCTGACTGTCTTTTCAATTGCCATAATTTCCTCAAATACTTTTTCTAGATATAGATACCTAAATCTTATCATATCAAGGCTTCCCTGTCAAATTTCCCAATATTTTCTAAGCTTAACTCCTATCCATTTTTCGCCCTTTTATGATACAATGAGACAGATTAGATTACTTTGAAAATGAATAAATCCACCAAGCTTAAAACGACCATTTAACTGCTCATTAGTGGACAATATTTCCTAAGAAACATTCACAATTAAACCTTGGCCAAACTTATCTCTGAAAGGATAACATAAATGAACCATTTTGACACAATCATCATCGGCGGAGGACCAGCTGGCATGATGGCTGCCATTTCCAGCTCTTTCTACGGACAGAAAACCTTGCTTATTGAGAAAAATAAACGACTAGGCAAGAAACTAGCCGGTACAGGTGGCGGACGTTGCAATGTGACCAATAATGGAGATTTGGATGACCTCCTGGCTGGTATTCCTGGTAACGGACGCTTTCTTTACAGCGTCTTTTCCCAGTTTGACAACCATGATATCATCAACTTTTTCACTGAGAATGGTGTCAAACTCAAGGTTGAAGACCACGGACGTGTTTTCCCAGCGACAGACAAGTCCCGCACCATTATCGAAGCTTTGGAAAAGAAAATTGCAGAGCTGGGCGGCACTGTCATCACCAACACCGAAATCGTCTCTGTCAAAAAAACTGATGACCTTTTCACTGTCAGATCCAGCGACCAGACTTGGACCTGCCAGAAATTGATTGTAACGACTGGCGGCAAGTCCTATCCTTCAACAGGCTCGACAGGCTTCGGCCACGATATTGCCCGACACTTCAAGCACACAGTAACTGACTTAGAAGCTGCTGAAAGTCCCCTTCTGACTGACTTCCCCCACAAAGCGCTTCAGGGGATTTCGCTGGACGATGTGACCCTAAGCTATGGTAAGCATGTCATTACTCACGACCTGCTCTTTACCCACTTTGGCCTATCAGGTCCGGCAGCCCTGCGCTTGTCTAGCTTTGTCAAGGGTGGCGAAACCATCTATCTCGATGTTCTTCCTCAGATGAGTCAGCAGGATTTGACAGACTTTTTAGAAGAAAATCGGGAAAAATCGCTGAAGAACTGCCTGAAAATCCTCCTGCCCGAGCGAATGGCAGACTTTTTTGCCCAGCCCTTTCCTGAGAAAGTCAAACAACTCAATCTCAGTGAAAAAGAAGCCCTCATCAAACAAATCAAAGAACTGCCCATCCCTGTCACTGGCAAAATGTCCCTGGCCAAATCCTTTGTAACCAAGGGCGGTGTCAGCCTCAAAGAAATCAATCCCAAAACTCTAGAAAGCAAGCTCGTTCCCGGCCTCCACTTCGCTGGGGAGGTCCTAGACATCAATGCCCACACGGGCGGCTTCAACATTACCTCTGCCCTCTGCACCGGCTGGGTGGCAGGGAGCTTGCATTATGAGTGATAGGTAAAATATTTAACAGATTAAAAAACTGGTCGAGGAAAATCCTCGCCAGTTTTTATTCTGCACCTGCCCGAACATAAGCAGCAATCACATCTGACGTATACTGAGCTGTGCCAACTCCAAATTTGTCGATGTTTTCCTTAAACTCTGGGTTATAGACATAGCCTTTACCGATATGACCAAAGACTTGTAGCGAGCAGTCAAAGCCATAAGTACGAATGGCTTGTAAAAGACGCCCTGCCTGCTCTTGATTTTCTGACGCTTCAACTGGCAAGCCTTGTCGCATATTCTCTGCCAGACTTTGAAAAACTTGATTGAAGGCTTCAGTAGATTCTTCTTCCCTTCCATTTTGACGAGTCAATGCTTCTGCCATAACTTCTTGACCGTATTCTTCGACAGCTTCTTGATGATATTTGTGATTGTCTTCGTAGGTAAAACCTGCGAATTTTTCTTTCATTGTCATTTTTCTTTCTCCTTTTTGAGCTTGAATTGTTTTTCGCAAGGTCGAAATCAAAGTATCCAAGCGGTCTCTTTCTTGCTCAAGACAATCCAACTGCCTTACCAGATGTGGCAATAGGGCATGATCGTCCTGACTCAAGAGCTCTGCTATTTTCTCCAAAGAAAAGCCCAGATACTTGTAGTAAAGAATGACTTGCAACCTCTCTAAATCAGCTTGGCTGTATGTCCGATAGCCATTTTCTGATTTAGCAGGTACTAAAAGCCCGATTTTGTCGTAGTGATGTAGAGTTTTGACGGAAACACCTGAAAGCTGTGCAGCTTCTTTAACATGAAACATGAAAGACCTCCTTGCTACTATAGTATAATCCCTAACCTTAGGGTAGGGTCAAGTGTTGTTAAAAAAACTCCCCACTTAGATTACAAGGGAGTTTCATAGCTTAGTTTTTAGTCAAAGAAAATTCAAAAGCATAATAATTTGAATAATCAAGAGGTTGATCAGCAGGACCAGTAAACATGACAGGTGTGAATTTACCATTTTCTAAAGTAAAGCCTGGCTCAGCTTTCCCTATACCACCAAGGCCTGTTATACCAGGAGTCAAGGCACTATATTCTCCTGAAACCAACTCCCACCGATAGAGGTTTTGACTGATTTTAATTGCTCTTGCAACAGCCTTTACATCGCTCTTTTGCCCATAACTGCTAAAGTTAGCCTGAGTCCAAATAGATCCATCTGCACCAACAGTCATTGTAATCTCCTCAGCTTGAGGGCTTCTTCCTTTCCAGGCACCAACCAATTCTGATGGAACAAGGGAGTCCGCTGTTGGAGTTTCCTTAGTGCTAGAACCGGATGAACTAGTTTGGCTAGATTTTGAAGCTTCCTCGCTAGAAGAGACTGAAGTTTGGCTGGATGAAGTTGATGACTCCTTGGAACTGCTCTTACTAGACTCACTAGACTTACTAGACTTACTAGACTTACTCGATTTGCTGACCTTATCACTGGATGAACTCTTTGTTGCGCTATCTTTTGGCGAACTGCATGCTACTAAAATAAATGACAAAGCTAGAAATAAAGATGCATAAAGGAGTTTTGACAATGATTTCACCATCATGGTTACCTCTTTTCTACGTTCTGAAATTATTATAGTTCTTTTTATTCAAAAAAATCAAGTTATTTTTGGAATTAGCTTAAGATCTTTACTTAGATAAAACCTTTTGTAAAAAATAACCAAACTAGGTAAAATCTATAAACACTTTATCAACTGCGAATAAGTTCAATCATCCTATTCCTTAAGATATGCAAAAGCAAGGGAGGATAAAGTGATTGATACTTCTTAAATAAAAAGTAAAAACAAAACCAAAGTATTTTTGAAATCTTTCCTAAATCAATAAAATGAGGAGACTGATTTTCTATTTACGAGAAACCATGGCAATAAAGCCCAGTTTTTCTTGATTCTTTTGGAACATCTTAAACATCTTCATAAATTGGCTGTAGTTCTCTTTCTTAAGAGCATTAAAGCAGATTTTCAGAGTGCCACCCAGTCCTTCGTCATATATCATGCCTCGAAGGCTCATCAAGGTCATTTCGCCGACAAAGGTATCTACACGATCAAACGAGTGAGATCGCGCCAACTGAATCCAAGATCCTTCTGTCAACGGACCAACATTGACATTAATTGCGCGAGACAACTCTTCTCTGACAGCTTCATCTTTTTGCTTAAGCATGACATCATGAGTCAGAAGCACACCGCCTGGCTTCAGCACTCGGTAGTACTCTTCCATACATTTAGCTTTCCCCTTCTCTGTCTGCATGGTCAGCATGGCTTCATTGATAACGATATCAAATGAATTGTCATCATAAGGCAGCTTCATAGCGTTGGCTTGTTTAAATGTGACGAGTTCACCAACACCAGCCTTTTCTCCATTAAGCCGAGCTTGCTTCAAGGCAGACTGATCTAAGTCTATAGCTGTAATTTGGCAACCATATTTTTTTGCTAATTCAATCGTTGTAGTTCCCATATTGCAGGCAACTTCAAGAACCTTTTTATCACTGGAAAATTTCCCTTGCTCTATCAACCAGTCCGTTGCTAGCTTACCTCCGGGTCGAAGACGCTTCTTTCCTAATTTTGCTAAAAATTTATGACCTGCTTCTGCCATAATCCACCTCCTTAGTCTAACAACACCATTATACCACTATTATGAAATTTTCTGACATTTCTAATAATAAAAAATCTCTCTACCTGAGATAGAAAGATTTAGAAGTTATTAGATCATTTGAACTACTAAGCGTATTAGAGCAACTAAAATCACGCCACAAACCACTGTCAAAATTAAGTTTTTATACTTAAATGCTATGTAAGTTGTTGGAAAAATCGCTAGCAAATCCAGCCATTTAAAACTTGGCAGCTGACCTGTTTTAGCATTGGTGACACTGGACAGGATAAGAGCAAAGATAATGGAAACAGGCAGATATTTGAGGAAACGCTCTGCCATAGGCGGAAGCCCCTTGTACTTGACTAGGATAAAGGGTAAAACCCGCGGAATCCAAGTGACTAGGGCTGACAAAAGAATAGCCAGCAAAATATACTTACTTATCATCCAAAATCACCCCCACCGTACAGCCTAGCAAGGTTGCAAAAAGCACCGCCAGCGAATTTTGAAGTAGCATAGTTAGGACTAAGTAGGCAAGGCCCACAACACCCAGAACTAAAAAGAGCTTCTTTATCTTGACCCGTCGCAGCATGATTGTAAACTGAGAAGAGAAAATACCGATAAACATGGAGACTAGGGCAAAGTCCAGGCCAAAGCTCTCAGGATTGGGCAGAAGGGCACCGAGGGCTGTTCCTAAAATAGTACCCAAAATCCAAGAAGTATAACTCATGAAATTGTTACCCATCATCCAGCTAGCCGCAATCTCTTTTGTGTGCACCTGCTCTCCCATCAAGACTCCATAAGATTCATCCGTCAAAAAAGAGCCAATGACAATGTTCTGAGCTAAGCTAGACTTACGAAAAAAGGTTGATGCATGCAGACAGAGCAAAAGATGCCGGATATTGATGAGAAAAACAGTCAGTGCGATAGCCAAGACAGGCGCCTGCTGGGCAAATAAGCCAATCATAGCAAACTGGGCACTACCGGCATAAACCAGAATACTCATCACCCCCATCTCCAAGGGATTCATATGAGGTGCCGCCATGATGCCACAAGCTAGACCAATTCCAATATAGCCCAGAGCCGTTGGCACTGCCGCTTGTGCCCCTTGTTTAAATGTCTGTCCGCGCATTCTTCTCCTTTACTCCATCGTTTCAAAAGCCAGACTCGGCTTAGCATTCAGATCCAAACTGGCAAAATTCTTCTTGTTCCATTCACTGACACTAGCATAAGCAATCATACCAGCATTGTCACCGCAAAGGCGAAGAGGCGGAATAATCACCTTAACATCCTGAATCTCAGCTGCCAAGCGTTCTCTCAGCCCTTGATTGGCCGCAACACCGCCCGCAACGACCAGAGTCTTGACTGGATATTTTTCCAGTGCTTTCTTAGTCTTGGCCATGAGAATATCCATGACCGCTGCCTGAAAGCTTGCTGACAAGTCTTGATTAGATAAGACCTCTCCCTTTTGCTGAGCATTGTGGTGCAGGTTGATAAAGGCCGACTTAAGGCCGGAAAAAGAAAATTCCAGATTGTCTTCCTTGATCATTGCTCGCGGAAAATCATACATATCCCGTCCTTGATGAGCCAGCTGATCAATCTCCCGACCTGCTGGATAGGTCAGCCCCATGACTCGACCGACCTTATCATAGGCTTCACCGACTGCATCATCGCGAGTTTCCCCCACAATCTTATAGTCACCAGCCTGACTGACATAGACCAGCTCAGTGTGACCACCGCTGACCAAGAGAGCCAGTAAGGGAAACTCTAAGGGTTCCACGCTCTGGGCTGCCATCAGATGCCCAGCCATATGATTGACTGGAATCAAGGGAATATCATGAGCCCAGGCAAAGGACTTGGCCGCCGCCAAGCCGACCAGAAGCGCCCCGACCAGACCAGGACCGTAGGTGACGGCCACCGCTGTGACTTGCTCTTCGCTAATCCCTGCTTCTGCCAAGGCTTCCTCTATACAAACCGTAATGACCTCCACATGGTGGCGGCTGGCTACTTCCGGTACCACTCCGCCAAAACGCTTGTGGCTCTCAATCTGGCTGGCAATAACATTGCTCAAAAGCTCAGTCTCATTCTTCAAAACCGCCACACTGGTCTCGTCACAAGACGTCTCAAAAGCTAAAATATATCTATCTTTCATGGATCTCTCTTTTCATGACAATCGCATCTTCCACCGGCGCATGGTAGTAGGCCTTCCGCCGTGCGATTTCTTCAAATCTTTCTTTTTTGTAAAATAGCAGAGCTGGCTTGTTGGACTCCCTCACTTCAAGGAAAATTTCTTTATCTGCTGGCAAAAAGTCAAACAAGGCTGTCGCGATTTTCTGCCCCTGATAGCTAGGCAATACAGCAATCTGCAGGACTTCTGCTTCAAAGTCTGTCTCCTGCCAGACTAAAAAACCGACAAGTAGCCCCTCATCTTCTGCTAGCGCACAGCTGTTCACATCCGAACGCAGAACCTCTGCCACTTGGTTCGCCGTCCAAGGACTGACCTCATAGACTGCAAGTAAGAGCTGTTCCAGCTCTTCAGCCAAAACTGCCACGTCCACATCCGAGTTAGCGCTCCATTTTTTCATCTCAATCATAGGCGCTGAATGTAAGAATCGCTGGATTCCTGATGGGTCTTGAGCCAATTTTCCTCGGCTTCTACTCGCTTAAGGTAGTTAGGGACAAAATCATGAATGGACTGGGCTGGCAAGTCTAGACCGAGACGACCAATAGCTGCGGCATCTGGCAAAGTTGACTGAATGGCAGCCTGAGGAAGAGCATCTTTGATCTGCTCCGCAAAAGTTGCTGTCTCTCCGACAAAGGTGACTGGCTGGTCAGCAGCGCCAGCTATTCCCAAAACCTCTGCCAAAGGTAGATGAGCTTCCGGCCGTACAGCCTGACCAGACTGGTAAAAGCCAGCATAGACATTATTGCGACGGGCATCTACGATGGGAATGACCAAGCCTTCCACCTGCTCTGGGACTAGAGCCAGTAAACTAGACACACCGACCAGCTCAATTTTGAGGGTATGCGCCAAAGTCTTGGCTGTCGCCACCGCAATTCTCAGACCTGTGTAGCTGCCTGGCCCCTGAGCCACCGCGATCCGATCCAAATCCGTCGGTTTCATGTCCAAACTATTCATGAGAAAATCAATAGCCGGCATAAGGGTGATGCTATGATTTTTCTTGATATTGAGCGTTGTCTGAGCCAATAGATGCTCATCTTCTAAAATAGCTAGAGACAGTGCTTGATTAGAAGTATCAAAAGCTAATAATTTCATTCTTATCTTTTCCTTACTCGATTGTCTGCATTATATTATACTAGAAAGAGAGGGATTTTCCAACTTCTTTCCCCTTTAGGTAGAAGGGAAAAATGAAAACGGCTTCCTCTTCTTTTTGGATTTCTAACTTTTACTAATACCGTATTTTATGATATAATTGTTATAATTGTAACGAATCAAGATTAATCTATTACCCAGAAAACTAAATATAAAAAAACAGCTGATAACTTGGCTGCATGTTTGTTGTAGATTAATCGTGAAATGAAAGGAAATAGAATGATTTACAAAGTTTTTTATCAAGAAACAAAAGACCGTAGCCCACGTCGTGAAAACACTCGCTCTCTTTACTTGGAAGTTGAAGCAAATAACGAACTCGAGGGACGCATTAAAGCCCGTAAATTGGTTGAAGAAAATACTGATTACAACATTGAATTTATCGAACTCTTGTCTGACAAACACTTAGAATACGAAAGAGAGTCAGGCACTTTTCAAGTAACGGAGTTTTAAACCATGTCCTATACTTTAAAACCAAAAGAAGTTGGCGTTTTTGCCATTGGTGGTCTAGGAGAAATTGGTAAAAACACCTACGGAATCGAATATCAAGACGAGATTATTATCGTTGATGCAGGTATCAAATTTCCAGAAGACGATCTTCTCGGGATTGACTATGTCATCCCCGATTACTCCTATATTGTAGAGAATATCGACCGTGTCAAAGGTGTTCTTATTACTCACGGTCACGAAGACCACATCGGTGGTATCCCATTCTTGCTTAAACAGGCTAATGTACCTATTTATGCTGGACCTCTGGCACTAGCCCTTATTCGTGGCAAATTGGAAGAGCACGGACTTTTACGTGATGCCAAACTCTACGAAATTAACCAAAACACTGAACTGAAATTTAAAAACCTTAAAGCAACTTTCTTCCGTACGACCCACTCTATCCCAGAGCCTTTAGGAATTGTGATCCATACTCCTCAAGGTAAGATTGTCTGTACCGGTGACTTTAAGTTTGACTTTACTCCAGTCGGCGAACCAGCTGACCTGCACCGTATGGCAGCTCTAGGTGAAGAAGGGGTTCTCTGTCTCCTCTCTGACTCGACCAATGCTGAAGTTCCTACTTTTACTAATTCTGAAAAAGTGGTCGGACAATCGATTATGAAGATTATCGAAGGCATTCATGGACGCATCATCTTTGCCTCCTTTGCCTCAAACATCTTCCGTCTTCAACAAGCTGCAGAAGCTGCGGTAAAGGCTGGACGCAAGATTGCGGTCTTTGGTCGATCTATGGAAAAAGCGATTGTTAACGGGATTGAATTAGGCTATATCAAGGTTCCTAAAGATACCTTCATTGAGCCAAATGCTATCAAAGACTACCCTGCTAGTGAAGTCCTGATTATGTGTACTGGAAGTCAGGGTGAGCCTATGGCAGCCTTGTCACGTATTGCTAACGGTACTCACCGTCAGGTTCAGCTACAGCCTGGAGATACAGTCATCTTCTCATCTAGCCCTATCCCTGGTAATACGACTAGCGTTAACAAGCTGATTAATATTATCTCTGAAGCTGGTGTAGAGGTTATTCATGGTAAGATTAACAACATCCACACCTCTGGACACGGTGGCCAGCAAGAGCAGAAACTTATGCTCCGCTTGATCAAGCCTAAATATTTCATGCCAGTCCACGGTGAATACCGCATGCAGAAAGTCCATGCTGGGCTAGCCGTTGATACTGGAGTTCCAAAAGACAATATCTTCATCATGAGCAACGGCGATGTGCTAGCTCTGACAGCTAATTCTGCCCGCATAGCTGGTAGCTTCAATGCCCAAGATATCTATGTCGATGGTAACCGTATTGGTGAAATCGGTGCTGCTGTCCTGCGCGACCGTAAAGACCTGTCAGAAGACGGGGTCGTACTTGCTGTCGCAACAGTCGACTTTGAATCACAAATGATTCTAGCAGGCCCAGATATTCTCAGCCGTGGCTTCATCTACATGCGTGAGTCTGGTGATTTGATTCGCCAAAGTCAGCGTCTTCTTTTCAATGCTATCCGCATTGCCCTCAAAAATAAAGATGCCAATATCCAGTCTGTCAACGGTGCTATCGTCAACGCCCTTCGTCCTTTCCTTTATGAAAATACTGAGCGCGAACCAATTATTATTCCGATGGTGCTTACACCAGACGAAGACAACTAAAAAATAGCTTTGCCACTTGGGCAAAGCTCAGATTGAAGACAAACATCGTTTGAGTGTTTGTCTTTTTATATCTTCAGCGCTACTATTCTCAAAATAGGCTGGAATCTTTATCAAAATAGTTTTCAGCGAAAAATAAAAAGGCTTCCCCGCCATCATTTTTACCAATTTTTTGATATTCAGGCATGCCAAAGTAAGTCCAACTTTTGCCTTCATTTTGGACTTACCTACTTCTCTCGTATAACGTAGATTGTGGTATTCTTTGGCCGTGCCAAAAAGCCGCTCCACCGTTTCTTTACGTTTCTGGTAAAGTTCCTTGCTTCCCTTTTGATGCCGAATCTCCTCACAAATCTCTAAATACTCCCTCCAAATATGGCGAGTAACGACTTTCTGTTTCTTTTTACTTTCTGTGCAACTGGATAACAGAGGACAAATTGCGCAAATCTTAGGATCACTTTTATACTCACGATAGCCATCGCGATTTGTTGTAGAGTAAGCTAACACTTGATTTTCAGGGCAAAGATAACAGTCATAGTAGTCATCATAGATAAAGTCCTTAGGGCGAAGCTTCCCTTTCTTTCCACGAGGGCGAGTATAAGGGAATACAGGTGTAATATTTTGGTCAAGGAGGAATTTTGCAATACTTGGAGTCTTGTAGCCAGAGTCGGCGATAAGGTAGTCAGATTGGAGCCTTTCCAACTGTTCAAAAAGTGCAAGAAAAGCCTGACTGTCATGCACATTGCCAGCATCGATACTATAAGCTAGTGCCCATCCATGCTTATCGCATCCTACTTGGGCATTGTAGGCGAACACTTCCTTATGCTCCCCTTGTGAAACCAACCACTTTCAGGGTCTGTAGTAGAATTCTTCTTCGGTTCAGCCTCGCTTTCTTTTGCGGGCCCGAGAGACTTTTTTCAGTACTTTTTCCGATCTAAGCCAATCTCAACTTCCAGTTGCTCACTCATAAACCTAGCTTGCTTGTCTAGAACTTGATGAGTATATTTATGGTTATTGGCTGTGGCCTTGATATGAGTCCCATCAATAAAAATCTCAGTCGGGTCAATCAAACCTTGCCCCCATACAATGGATAGGACATAATGAAAAAATTCCTCGATTACTTCCTTATCTTGAAAACGACGATTGTAATTTTTGCCATAAGTGGTAAAATGAGAAACCTTATCGTTTAAACTCAAACCCAAAAACCAGCGATAGGAGGGATTGACCTCAATGTCCCTGATAGTTTGGCGCATGGAACGTATACCGTAGAAACATTGGATGAGAGGGATTTTAACTAGCATAACAGGGTCTAAACTAGGACGACCTTTATCTTCAGAATAAGTATCTGCGACTAAGTCATAGATGAAGGAAAAATCGATCACTTGCTCAACCTGACGAAGAAAATGGGCTTGCGGAACGAGTTCATCTAGCGTGTAAAAACCAACTTGATTGCGGTTGTAGTCTAGATTTTCTTTGTGAAACATAGGGAACACCTCACAACTTTTCTTACCTCTATTATACGACTTTACACAAAGAAAAGCCCTTAGAAATTTGTAGTTCTAAGGATTTTGTCTTCAATCTGAAAGAACAATTTCAACTGTTCTTTTTTTGTACTTATTTTTATGAACCAACCACTACTCTTTCTCTTTATTAAACTTCACGCCGCTTCCGATACTTGACTTCAAAACCACTCTAAAAAATATCGAAAAGAAGTTTGATATTGAGAATGGTTAAGATAATGGAAACTGCGTAACCTAGGATTGTGTTCCACTTGGCATTAGTAAATTCTCCCATCAGTGACTTCTTAGAGGTTAGATAAATCAAGGGGAAAATTGAAAACGGAAGAGCGATTGAAAGAAAGACCTGTGAATAGACCAATAACTGATCCAAGGTTTTTTCTTGATGCCCAAACAAAACGGCGACTATAATCACAGGTAGCAAGGCAAAAATACGTGTACCGATACGGATAAGCCACTGAGGCAATCTTAGATGTAAGAAACCTTCCATGACAATCTGTCCTGTCAAGGTACCTGTAATGGTCGAATTCTGGCCACTTGCTAAGAGGGCTAAAGCAAACAAAGTTGACAGAATTGAGCTAGCTATCGCTCCTGCTATCGTCGAATCCTGTAAAGCATTGTACATTTGGGAGAAAGCTGAAATTTCAGATGCATGACCAAAAAAGAGGGAGGCACCTAAAATGAGAAGCAAGGAATTTACAATAAAGGCTAGAGACAACTGAAGATTTGAATCCCAGGTCATAAAGCGCACTGCTTTTCGAACATCCTTCTTATCTTTGTGATTTATTTTCCTTGTCTGGGATAGAGAGGAATGAAGATAGAGATTATGGGGCATGACTGTCGCACCTACAATCCCTAGAGCCAAGGTCAATTGACTTTCATGACCTGGTAACGGTGTTTCAAATAAAGTTGAAGTTGGTAAATAACCACCAATAATCCCTTGGATACTTGGATTGGATAAGGCCACAAGATAGGTAAAGATGGCTAATATGGTTAAAATAAGGGTCGTAACAATAGCTTCAATTTTTTTGAAACCAAATTTCATCAATAAAAGTAATAAAAATACATCTAAAACGGTTAGAAGGATAGCAATCATAATCGGTATTTTAAACAAAAGATTTAAGGCAATCGCTGAACCTAGAACCTCAGCCAAGTCTGTCGCCATTAAAGCCAATTCTAAAATCACCCACAAACTATAGCGAAGCCACTTGGGAGCATGATGAGCTGTTGCCTGCGCTAGGTCCATCCTAGTCACGATACCGAGCTTTCCAGCCATCTGTTGTAACTGCATAGCAATGATGGATGAAATCAAAATAACAAATAAAAGACTGTACTTGTAGGAGGCACCACCAACCACGCTGGTGATCCAGTTTCCTGGATCCATGTAGCCAACTGCCACAAGTGCACCAGGTCCTAAGAATGCTTTTAGATTTTGCCAAAAATGATTGTTATTTGGAGTCTCAATAGATTGATTGATCTCAGAAAGAGAGACTTTTTCATAAGAGGACATAGGGATTTCCCACTTTCTAATCTGTCTTTACATATTTCTTAATATAATATTTTTTGAAAGAATGATGAAAATAGTTTACCTATTTCCAATTCACCCTTATTATATCACATTTTGTAATGATTCCTAAGAAAAGAAATGATAGTTGAAATAGGCAATATCAGTATTGTAAAAGCCAGCGTTTTTTGTAAACTTTAATGGTGTTTGGCAATTGACTTCCATCTATTTGAAACAAGCTCAGCCTAATCTCTTAATAAAATGATATTTGGTAATGCCCTTTTGTGGGACATCTGCTAGACTAGCGTAGATTTCATAACCTTGTTTGAGGTAAAAATCCTTGGCCTGATAGGATTTGGTGGATAAAGTAATACTAGTTGCTCCTGCTTCTGCAGCCTTTTCTTCTAATTCTGACAATAGAGATGCTCCCAAGCCTTTTTTCTGGTACGCTTTATCCACCACCAAAGCCTTGATATGAATATTTTCTAATACCTGCTGGCCATGGAGCAAGGCAATTAATCGACCATCCTCCTCCCGCGTCAGATAATAATCTCTGGGCTCTAGTTTTTCAAGCATGTCTGGACCAAAGCAGACTTCATATTGCTCATCAAAAACCCGCTTAATAAAATCATCAAATTTTTCCATCTTTCTCCTCCTCCACGAAAAAGCAGGGGACTTTCAGGCCACCTGCTCTATCATTAGTATAGATCTAAATAGTTATCAATTTCCCATTGCGAAACAAAAGTTGCGTAGCTAGCCCACTCGATACGCTTAGCCTCTACAAAGCTAGTATAGATGTGGTTGCCGAGGGCATCCTTAACGACTTCATCCTCAGTTAGAGCCTTGATAGCATTGTGTAGAGTTGAAGGAAGGTCTGTAATGCCAGCTTCCTTTCGTTCTTCTGCTGACATAACATAAATATTCTCTTCAACAGGAGCTGGTGCCTGAATCTTATTTTCAATTCCGTGAAGACCAACTTCAAGAAGAACAGCCATAGCAATATAAGGGTTCGCCATAGGGTCTACAGAACGCAATTCCAAGCGAGTTCCCATGCCGCGAGATGCTGGCACACGAACCAAAGGAGATCGATTTTGCCCTGCCCAAGCAATATAAACTGGTGCTTCGTAGCCAGGAACCAAACGCTTATAAGAGTTGACGGTTGGATTCATAATAGCTGTATAGTTGTAGGCGTGTTTGATCAAGCCACCCAAGAAATAGTAGGCTGTATCCGACAATTGCATACCTCTTGGATCCTCAGGATCAAAAAAGGCATTTGTCCCATCCTGATTAAAGAGAGACATATTACAGTGCATACCTGAACCAGCAATACCAAACTTAGGCTTAGCCATAAAAGTAGCATACAAGCCATGCTTACGAGCTATAGTCTTGACGACTAGTTTAAAGAGCTGGATTTTATCACATGCACGTAGAACTTCATCATATTTGAAATCAATTTCGTGCTGACCAACAGCTACTTCATGGTGACTAGCCTCAACTTCAAATCCCATACTTGTCAAAATATTGACAATCTCTCGGCGAGTATTATCAGCTAAGTCTGTCGGAGCTAAATCAAAATAACCTCCTTTATCATTCACCTCTAAAGTAGGATCTCCATTTTCATCCAACTTAAAGAGGAAGAATTCTGGCTCTGGTCCAAGATTAAAGGATTTAAAGCCCAGCTCCTCCATGTGCTTGAGGGCGCGTTTTAAGTTGCTACGCGGATCTCCCTGGAAAGGAAGACCTTCTGTCGTATAGACATCACAAATTAATCCTGCAACGCTACCATTTTCATCTCCCCAAGGGAAAACAGTCCAAGTGTCCAAATCTGGATATAGATACATATCCGATTCGTTAATCCGAACAAAACCTTCAATAGAAGAACCGTCAAACATAGCTTTGTTAGATAATACTTTGTCTAACTGTTCATCTGTTGCAGGGATTTCCACATTTTTCATTGTTCCCAAAATATCTGAAAACATAAGACGGATAAAGGTAACATTTTTTTCTTTAACTTCGCGCTTGATATCAGCAACTGTAATAGGCATGGTGATCTCCTTATGGAATAAAACAATAGTTATGGTCGTTTTAATTGACCAAATGTCGGCACAGAGGATGCAAATCTACTCTGTTGCACAATGTCGTTGTGTAGTGCACGTCGAACGTCTTTTGCGCTCACTGGTTTTTTGGCCATTGCTTCACGTTCAGCATACTTACGCTTGATTGCAGCAATATTATAACCTTCAGAAATATAGTCTTTTATTTCCAGCAAGCGATCCATGTCATTTAGGGAATACATGCGACGATTCCCTTCTGTTCGCTCAGGTGTAATCAGCTGCTGATCCTCATAATAGCGAATCTGCCGAGCCGTTAAGTCTGTCAATTTCATAACGCTGCCGATTGGGAAAACTGCCAAATTGCGTCGCAGTTCTTTTTCTTTCATTACATCCTCCTTTCGTAAGAGATGAGAACTCCAAAAACTAATAGGAAAACAAGCTATCAAACCGGCTTTAGTACGACCATATGATAGCAGAAACAATTACTTTTCTTTTCAGATAAAAAGGATTGCTAATCATTCTTTCTAAGTTTTTAGTACGGATCCAATTCCTTACTTGTATGGCAAGTATCAGCAAATGAAACAAAAACTTCACTCTCCACTAGCCAAGATTACCACTATTATATTCCTAAAGATTTATCCTGTCAAGAAGGAATGTTACTTTTTCTGACATATTCATTTGCTTTTCTCTTTTCTAAAAAAAGAACGCAGGCGATTAATGTCATAATTTACTAACATGGCAACGAATACACCAAGAAATGTCTCAAAAATCCGGGCAAATACGTAAACAATCGTATCCCCTTCAGAAACCGACAGTGTAATAATCAAGAGAGCTGATACACCACCAATTACCCCTGCTTTATTGTTCATGGCAACATTGGTCATAATTGTTAGCATAGTACAAATCGGAACAAAAAGCAAGGTGACCCAGAGCTGGTCTTGAAAGATCTTATTGATGAGGAAAAAAATCAAGGCATAGAAGCCACCGATGCTATTTCCTAAGATACGAGAAGTACCAAAATGCACGCTCTTGTCAAAATCTTCTCGCAGGCTAAAAACTGCTGTCAAAGCGCCAATCTGCAGACCACCCCAGCCAAATAGACTAAACATCAAGAGAATGATAAAAACCGCCAACCCTGTCTTAAAAGTCCGCATTCCTAATTTGAATTTCGATTTATCAAACTTGTACTTGCTAAAATAGTTCATTCCTGATCCTCTTTCAAATCAAATTACTTTCATTCTAACATATTTTCCAACAAAAAGCCTTCTTGTTTGCAACGACCTCTCATTCTCATCTTCTACATCCTATCTTGAAAAATAAAAAGATCTAGAGCACGCTCTAAATCTTCAATCAAATTAGTTTGGATAGATATACGTTACATTTCCCAAAAATTCATTGGGGTTAAAATAACCGCGATAATTATCAATTTGCTTTTGACGATTGTAATTAGCTTCTAGCACTTGGATTGTACCGTCGCTCTGAACGTCTGTAACATAAGCAACGTGACCATACTCTCCTCCGTCCCAAACAGCGATTGCGCCTACTGTCGGAACTGTACCAGTAACATAACCTTGATTGCTGGCATTGATAGCCCAAGTATTGGCATTCCCCCACCAGTTGCTTGCCCAAGGAGCTAATTCCTTAACGCCCCAAGTACATTGTCCGATTGGATAAGAGTTACCATAGTCAGTCGGGGTATTTAAAACAACATCATCTACATCAGATACCAAATCCGCATTACTGCTCACACCATAACCTGAATTTGCATAAGTAGAAGTAGCGCCGTCCACTTCCAAAACATCACCTGGGTTGATTGTATCAAAAATAGATTTGCCATTTTTCGCAGCTAGATCATAAGGGCTCATTCCGTGAGCACTAGCAATTCCAAAGAAAGAATCACCTTGTTGTACAACATAAGAATCTGCATGTGCAACTTGAAGACCAGCTATAGCTGAAAGAGCTGTAGAAGCAACCACAAGAGCTGTTTTAATAAATATTTTTTTCATAAAATGATTTTCTCCGCAAAATTTGATGTTAGCATAATCATACCTTATTTAGATGTCAGTTATCTTATCCCAATATTTTGAAATGATTACAAATTCTATATATTTCTGATACATAAATTATATAGAAAAGTAAAAAAGAAATAAGGCCGGAACACTGGGTTCCAGCCTTAAAATCTATAGAGTCCTAAATTACCAACTCAGAATAGCTGACAGAAACAGCAAAGATGAAATAAGTTCAAGCTATTTGATTAATCTTCTTTGCGCTTTGCTAGACCTAATCCTAAGAAACCAACAAGGGCAGCCAAGCCTAAGTAAGGCATATAAGTCGCATCATTTGTTCCTGTTTTTGGAAGTGTAGTTAATTCTTTACCAACAGAAACAGGAATTGGTGCTGAAGGATCTTCAACTTTTGGACTAGGAACTTTTGGTTCTTTTGGTGTCTCAGGTTTGTCAGGATCCTTTGGTTTTGGCGTTGGAATTGGTGTCGGTTTGTCTGGTGTTCTTGGTATTGGAGTTGTTGTACGTACTGTGTTAGATGCATAAGCAACCTTATTAACAGTATTTACATAAGTATTTTCAAATGTTCCAATAGCAATTCTGCGCATTTGAAGGTAAGTTTCAGCTTGGAATGGAGAATCCAAACTAATCTTTTGTAAGAAGTCTTCCTTGAAACGAACAGTTACAATACCATTTGTAGCATCTGTTTCAGCAGTTGTTTGAGACGTTAGATCTGTACCTGCCTTAATCACTGAACCATCTTTCATTGTCAAGTTCAGAGAGCTGAATGTCTTGTAATTACCAGTATACTGATCACCAGCTTGGTCATAATCATCCACAAAGCTGTAATCTTCTAATTCCTCTGAATGATTTTGTGGAATGAGGCCACCAATCAGACGATAGTTAAACGTTTGATACAATTGAATTGTTTGGCCATCCAGATTTTCACTAGTTGGATCTAGGCTCACTGTTACGTCTTTTTTCGGTGTGATTTTCGGTACGTTGTTAACCACTACTTCTGTAGCATAGCCATTTCCGAAATCAATTTGATAGGCCTTGTTTTCATACTTACCACCTGTCTTACCAAATTCAGACTTAACAGTCATCGGATCTGTAATGACTAGTGATGTTCCAGTTGCTACGTATTGCTTGTAAAATTCTTCTGGATTATCAGCAGAGAAGAGTTGGAAAGCACCCTTAACAGTAATGTTAGCTTTCTTCAACAAGTCTTGAACTTTCTTAGGAGCAGCTTCTAGACTGTCATATTGTTGAACGCTGACACCTGATACTTGATTTCCTTTTTCATCTGCAACCTTAACCAAATCAGGGCGAACATCTAAAGCTTCCTCTGGATAATCATCTACGTAGTAGAAGCCGTTTTGGATTGCCTCCTTAGAAGATTTATCGCCTTTATATTGATCCAAATCCCATGTTAATTCGTAGTAGTTGGTTGAACCAGCTAAAACTTCTTTTCCATCGATATTAAGACCTTCTTTATTCTTATTTACTTTCGTTGGCTTAATATAGTTGTTATTTGGATTATCAGGATCATTTGGTTTACCAGGAGTCGTTACACGAACAACATTTGACTTAATACCATAAGCATCATTGACTGTCAAAGTGAAGTTATTCGTATAAGTTGCCCCATCGTTCAAGACTCGACCAACAACCGTTGGATGAAGAGTCTCAACAGGTTTAGTTAAATCAGCATTGTAACTTGCCAATGTCTCATCAGTCGCCTTAAAGGTTACAGTATGACTGGCTTCATCATAAGTTGTATCAAAGCCTGTACTTGCAGCCTTAGTTGCATCCAAGTCAAACTTATAACCAGTTGGTAGCGGATCTACCAATACAAATGAAGTAGTTTTTGGACGTCCAGCTGTCAACGCTTCAGTTTTCAATTCAAACTTAACAATTGACTGTTTAGCAACCAATGTCCGATCAATATCTACACCATCCTCATTCTTAATTTCTTTATTAATCTGAGGCTGAGCTAATAAACTGCTATAGTGGAAATGAACTGTCGGTACAACTGGTGGAGTCGGCAACTGCTTAGGAGTTGGTGCTAGCGGTGGAGTTGGCAATGGATCATATGTTGGCTCTTCCGGTTTTGACGGCTCCGGTTGGTCTGGAGTCTTAACTGGTGGAGTTGGCTCATTTTCATATGTCGGTGCTACCGGTGCTGGCTCCAATGGTTTTTCCACTTCATAAGTAGGAGCTTGTGGTTCAGTTGGCGCTACTGGTGGAGTTGGTTTTTCCTTGGTAACCCTAGGCACATTGACCGCACGAATCTTACCGTTTAGTGAATACCAAATATTTGGTCTTTTAGCTTCCGTATTATCTTTTCCAGAAACAACTGGCATTTGAGATTCAGGCATTACTAGAGTAGCAGAGATAGCCCCTACTGTTACGCTATTGTTTGGACCAGACATACGGATGGCACCAGCTCCATACCAAGAGTTAGGTGCATCAGAACTGTCCCAACCTGATCCTTCTTCGCCGCCCCGTTTATACATAGTCCAGCGGGCACCACCCTGATCTTTCCTAAAATTGAGAGTATCAGTTGCGTAAATCTTGCCATCTTTTTCTCCAATAGAAGAACCTGAAATCTTAACGAAAGTTCCAGTATAGTCTTTAGCCATCTCAATGGAGTTATGTTCTCGGTTGAGGGAAGCAACAGATAGAAGAGCATTGTCAAAATCAATCGGTTTCCCATCTTCATCATAGAAGGTAAATTCATTTTTAATAAAAATGGACGTGTTCTTTTCAGGTACACCATTATAAGCAGAGGCAAAGACACCTAGAGTTGGATCGGTAAAGATACCTAACCAAGCCTTGTCAACATTTTTGAATTTTGAATCGGAATCAAGTGTATACTTGAAGACGACCTTAGAAATCTTTTTACCATTATAGTAAGATTTTTCAAGATTTGTATAGGTAGCTGTCACGCTTTGACCGCGTTCCAAGAGGACAGATGCAAATTTTACCACTGTGTCATTGCCGACAGTGGTTGTCCAACCAGCCTTATCCCCGAAATTGCCGTAAAGTTCCATGGAAGAAGTCACATCATCGGCTTGTTGAAGGTAACTAACATTAAGGTTATCAGGCTGAAGAATCTTTTTAGAATATTGAGCTGTATCATGACTAAAGGCCTCATCAACTGCAGAAGCTTTCAGCATTTTTCCATTAGTTGTCAATGATAACTGTGCATTTGGCTCTGAATCATACACTAAGCTTTGAGCAGACGGCTCTGACAAGTTACCATCTTCGTTTTTATGATTTTCAAGTTCTGCAAGGGCAGCTTTAATTTTGGCCTGTTCATCTTCATAAGCCTTCAACTTAGCCGGATACTCAGCCAACTCTTTCTTATATTTGGCAAGATCAGCTTCATATTTAGCTAATTTTGCTTCATAGTCAGTTTTAGCTGCGGCATTACGTTGCTTGATTTCTTCGTTTTCAGCTTGGAGCGCTGCATTTTTTGCCTTGTTGTCTTCAACGGCCTTCTCATAAGCTGCTTTAGCATCCGCATTTGCCTTTTGAACACGAGCCAATTCCGTCTGATATTCGGCTAGCTTAGCTTGATAGTCTGCTTCACTGTCTTCGTTGGCTTTCTTTACTGCTGCCAAATCTGCTTCATATTGCTTCAATGCTGCTTCATAAGTCGCTTTAGCTGCGGCATTCCGTTGCTTAATGGCTTCATTTTCAGCTTGAATGGCTGTATTTTTAGCTGTGTTTTCTTCAACAGCTTTTTCATAGGCTGCTTTAGCATCAGCATTTGCCTTTTGAACACGTGCCAACTCCGCTTGGTAAGCTGCTAATTTTGCTTGGTAGTCAGCATCATTATCTTCCTTAGCTTTTTTAATAGCTGCAAGATCTGCTTCATACTGCTTCATCGCTGCGTCATAGTTTGCTTTGGCAGTTTCATTGCGTTGCTTAATCGCTTCATTTTCAGCTTGGAGTGCAGCATTTTTAGCAGTATTTTCCTTTACTGCTTTTTCATAAGCTTCTTTAGCTTCAGCATTCGCTTTTTGAACACGAGCCAATTCTGCTTGGTAAGCTGAAAGCTTATTTTGATAATCAAGCTGACTGTCTTCATTAGCTTTTTGAACAGCGGCTAAATCTTTTTGATATTGAGCTAGCTTCGCTTCATATTCTGCCTTTGCTGTCGCATTAGCATTGTTGATTTTTTCAACTTCAGCTTGATGAGCTTTCAAATCTTCTTGATACTTATCTTCAGCAGCTTTGTTTTCAGCATTGATTTTATCTGTTTCAGCCTGATGAGCCTCTACTTCTTTTTTATAAGCTTCAGTTGTTTTCTTTATTTCTTCTGCTTGTTTAGCGTAATCACTCTTGATTTCAGCTTGCTTTTGCGCATTTTCTGCGGCAGTTGTGGCTGTACCTTTATCGCTTGTTTGATCTTGTACAACATTGACACCTGCTGCTTTGGCATCCGTCACTGCTTTATTTAAATCATCAGCAGATACTTCTACTGGCAGAGCACCATCTTTAGAACCAGCCTGTGCTTGACTTTGGCTTGCTGCTTCAGTCGCTTCTCCCTGTGCTTCAGGCAGATTAGTAGCTGGATTTCCAGTTGTAGTGACTGCTACATTTGCTGTACTATTTGTTTCTGTAACTTCATCAGCCAAAACTTGCTGATCTGCAATAGCAATCAAAGCCGCCCCTAAGACAGCTCCACATAAAGTCTTAGCGACTTTACTTTTACGAAAACCAAAAACTTCTTTTCTTTTGTTCATTTAATCCCTTTCCTTTAAGCATAATTAGTTTTATACATCAGTCTAATAATAGCAGTTTTACAGACTGTATGCAACTATTTTATCTACTTTTTTTCTAAAGAACAGATGAAAGCCTCTTATCCACAAAATCAGGTTAGAATATTAGATAAAAAGATGGCTAAAAGCCATCTTTTTATGATATCTTATTTCTCTGTAAGTGCTGCAAGACCTGGTAGAACTTTACCTTCAAGAAGTTCCATTGAAGCACCACCACCAGTAGAGATCCAAGAGAATTTGTCTGCACGGCCAAGGTTGATAGCTGCAGCAGCTGAGTCACCACCACCGATGATTGATTTAACGCCTGGCTGTTTCACGATAGCATCCATGACACCGATTGTACCAGCTTGGAAGTCAGGGTTTTCAAATACACCCATAGGTCCGTTCCAAACAACTGTTTTAGCACCAGTCAAAGCTTCATCAAATTTAGCGATAGATTTAGGACCGATGTCAAGACCAAGGAAGCCTGGATCCACTGCTTCACCTTCAGTATCTTTTACTTCAGTATAGTCTGCAAAAGCGTTTGCTTCTTTTGAGTCAACTGGCAAGATCAATTTACCGTTTGCTTTTTCAAGAAGAGCTTTAGCAACATCCAATTTGTCTTCTTCTACAAGTGAGTTACCGATTTCGATACCTTGCGCTTTGTAGAATGTGTAAGTCATCCCACCACCGATAAGGACTTTATCAGCTTTTTCAAGCAAGTTTTCGATAACACCGATCTTGTCAGATACTTTTGAACCACCAAGGATAGCCACGAATGGACGTTCTGGAGCTTCAACTGCTTCTTGGATGTAGGCAATTTCATTTTCAAGAAGGAAACCAGCAACAGCTTTTTCAACGTTTGCTGAGATACCTACGTTAGATGCGTGTGCACGGTGTGCTGTACCAAATGCATCGTTTACGAAGATACCATCTCCAAGTGATGCCCAGTATTTACCAAGTTCAGGATCGTTTTTAGATTCTTTCTTGCCGTCAACATCTTCAAAACGAGTGTTTTCAACCAAGAGAACTTGTCCATCTTCAAGAGCATTGATTGCTGCTTCCAATTCAGCACCACGAGTTACACCTGGGATAAACTTAACGTCTTGACCCAATTTAGCAGCCAAGTCAGCAGCTACAGGAGCAAGTGATTTACCTTCTTTGTCTGCTTCTTCTTTTACACGTCCAAGGTGAGAGAAGAGGATTGCACGTCCACCTTGTTCAAGGATGTACTTGATAGTTGGAAGAGCTGCAGTGATACGGTTGTCATTTGTGATCACGCCATCTTTTACAGGAACGTTAAAGTCAACACGAACGAGAACTTTTTTCCCTTTCAAGTCAACGTCTTTTACAGTCAATTTTGCCATTGGATATGACTCCTTCTATTTTTAATACATGATAATTATATCACAAAAGATGCAAAAGAGGTAGCAAAATCCAATCATTTCCCCTGCTTAATTATATCCGTTTCATCAGCAAAGTAGTCAATTCATTCACACTTAAACCGTAATAAGTTGTTTTTATACCTTAAAAGCTCCTCATCTAAAACAACCAAACCTCCCATATGCAGTTTACGGGAGGTTCGATAATTTAGTCAGGTTAGCAGTCTTTTTACAAACGCCTTTTTCCTTTACATCTAATTACATTGATTTCTTAATCTTCTTTTTTCTTACCTGCTAGGAGAAGGCCACCGAGAGCCGCCAAAAGGATTGACTCTGCTACGAATGCTGTTTCTTGACTAGCGGTATTTGGTAAGTTGCCTGCAGACGTTACAGTGTTTTCTTCTTTCACATCTTTAGAATCAACTTCTTCCTTGACTGATTGAGAAGACGAGTTTGCCAAGTTCTGACTTTGATAACCTGTAGATCCTTTATCCTTTTCTTGATAGTTTAGACGCTCAACAGTTGAATTTGCATTCGGTTGAACTGGACTCAAATGACCATCACCTGGTAATTGAGGTTGAAGTGGTTTAGAATGATCATTACTTGGAACAGTAGGCTTATCAGGTTCAGATGGTTGATTAGGCTTGAGTGGCTGGTCAGGCTCACTTGCTTTTGCTGTCTTGTAGACAAGAGCATAGTGAGTAAAGTGAGGTGCTGTAAAGATAATCTCATTGCCTACTTGCTCAAAGGCTAAAGATTGAACTGGCTGATTAACTGGGAAGAAGAGAACTTGTTCAACTTCCTTGCCAGCTTCTACTGGTATTTTAACGAGAGAAGCATGCTGGGTATCAATATCTCGTCCCTCTTTATCTACTCCCTCTATGTCATATACCTTACCAAGTCTACCTGCAAAGGCTTCTTTTTCCGCAGCATTAGCCTCAACAACTCCGACTTTCAAACCTTTAACTGGAGTGGTTTCCTTATTTGAAAATTGAACTTCAACTCCTGTAGCTGAATCCACAAAGACAGCCGGTTTGTCTTCTTTAAGTAGAGCAATCAACGCTTGAAGAGAAGTTTTAGCTGTTTCAAGCGCTTCTGGACTTACTTCTGAAGAGGCCAATAGATCTTTATTTTTATTCAATAAATTGACTAAAGCATCTCCAAAAGGATGATTTGGCTTTTGTGCAAGCAAGTTTTGGGCTTCTGTTGCCAAAGTATCCAATTCAGAAGTTTTGGTTGCAAAATTCTTTCGGCCATCCAAAGCCTTAAATGCTTGAGTCAGTTTAGACAGACTTTCGTCAACCTGTCCTTGTGTACTTGTATCATGGTCTTTCAGGATTTGCTCTGCACTTGCGATTTCCTTGAGTAAGGCATCTTTATTTTCCTGACTTGCAAAGCTGAAATCAACCTTATTTTGCACAGCAGTGGCTTCTGCCAATTTTTGCTTCAAATATTCATCATTTAGAGCTGGTTTTGGCGATACAAACACATCATAAGTTGTCGTCACACCACGATAACTAATCGAAATTGTTTGGCGTCCTTCTTTGTGAGCATCATATCCTGTGACTTGGACATCTGTTTCATCTAAAGCATGTTCTTCAGTTGTTTCATCATCAAAAACTAGTCGGAAACGTCCCCCCTGGGTCTCAAGATTTTCACCAACAATGTAGTCTGTTTTTGGTTTTTCAATCAATTCCAGTCCCACAGGTGCCTTCTCTCCTGCTTCACTATGACTGACAACATAAACTGTCAGTGATTGATCCAGTTTTTGGCCCAGATAAGATACTTGTAAATGCTGCTCTCCTAATTTAGAAGGATCATAGCCAGTTACTTCAACTCCGCTATTTGATAGCTGAATTAACTGGTCCGCTTCTCCACCCTTAAAGCCGACACGAATAGTACCGCCCTTCAGAGATAGAGCATCTCCTTGACGATAAACTTTTCTTTCAGGTGCTGTTTCAAGTTCGACCTTAGAAATTTCTTTGTCTTCTTTAGGCACTTCAATAGCTAGCACATTACTAATATCCTTACCTGCAACTTGTGAGCGATAATATAGTAAGCTAGGCAATTTAGCAAATGCAAGAGGTTTAAAGATAAGATTGCCATCCTTATCGGCTGTCATAGTTGCAATCGCTTGTTTTGCATCGCTACTTTCATATAGTGATACTGTTGTTTTAGCTGCAACATCTTTAAAACCTACTTGAACGTGTCCATTTCCAAGAACACGCGCAGCAGCATTTTTCATCGGAATATTTACTGTCTCAGTATCTAAGCTTTCATACATCTTCCAGTTATAAATCCGAATTGCCCGCCATGGAGTCCCGTTATCAGCTGTAATGACATCTAAGCGCCAGTCTTGTGCTCGAATCGGCTTATCTAATACAATATCTGACACATGGTCCTTATTGCCCCGGACAGCCTTGGCTAATTTCCATTCGCCAGCTTCATCCTTGTAATATAGATCAAAGTCTCGCGTATTCATCTTACCATCATCAACAGACTCTCCGCCGGCTCCAGCATGTTCCATAACCCAGCGGGTTACCGTGCGTGGTTGAGTCAAACGAATGTCTACCGTTCCGCTTAGTTGGGCAGAAGACCATTTATCTGACAGACTAGTAATAGTACCATTCAGCATGCCTTCAATACCTTCGCTTCCATCTGCATCAGGGAAGCTTGAACCGATCACTTTGGCTCCTAAAACTACATTCGGCGCTAAAGGTTTTGGTAAAGAAGTATCGGAAACTTGCATACCCCAATCAAAGTCAACCGTCCCTGCTTCTGAACGAAGACCGTTCTTTCCTACCGCAACGACTTTTAGCTCTTGCTTACTACCCTTGGCACTAGCTGAACGAGTCACCTTAGCCAAATAAGCTGATGTGCCAGAAGTTCCTGTTACTAGACGCCATTGGTCCCCATCTTTTTCATATATTTCATAGTAATCAGCATCTGCACTTCCCTTAAACTGTAGCAAGGCTTCGGCTTCCTGAGCATTTTGAAGACGTTTAGCTTTTACAACGACATCCTTTGGCGCAGCTGGTTTCTCTTGGTTAGCATAGATGGATAATTGACCTAGATTAAACTTATAATCTTTGACATCTCTGTCGTGGTCAAAGAACATCTTAACCCCATAAATCGTTTTACCAGCTAGAGAAGATAAGTCAAAGGTCTCTGTCTTCCAGTCTTTGCTAGTTTTGAGTTCTTTCCATTCGTACTCAGAATAATCTGGTTTGGTCGCAAGAGCAACCCAAGCACTCGTTCCTTGACCACCTTTATGCGTTAGGCTAAGTTTGGTCTTATCACTAACTGGAATCTTAGTTGAATAAAGCATAACATTCTGGCTACTATTTGCATCCAAGTTTCCCTCAAAAGCTAGTGAATTTCCACCGTTATAGGCTTCATCAAAATCATAACGCCCCTTCAGAGGTCCACTACCTTCCGAGTGCTGAATCCACCAACGCCAAGTCGGCAAGAAGCCGGATACCGAACGATAGTTCCATTCTCCATCTTTAGAAACTTTTCCATCTACAAACCAACGTTTCCCGTGGCCAGTATTAAATGAAGTATTAAAATCAGGTTTAGTGATAGCTGTTTTATCAACTACCAAGTTTGACATACCATACCAAGTTTGGTCAGATGGTTTCCCCTTACTAGGATCTCCTTGGAAACCTGTCCAGAAGTAATTTTCGTGAATATGGTAGCCCTCGCCCGTTTTACCAAGGCCAGTGATAGTATCAGGTGCATAGAGACCTAGAGAAAGACGGAGTTTCCCATTTTCATCTAATATGGCATCCCAGTCCACATTGGTCTTGTAAGAACCGCCCTTTTGTAACTCTATCCCAGCCAAAACATCGTAAGGATTGCGTTTAATCCATTTTGCAGTACTGATTGAATAATCTGTCTCTGCTTTACCCCAGTTAAAGTTAGCAAAGAAAGTATCGACTGGATTTTCACCGTCTTTAGTCTGCATAAACTGATAATTGTATTCTCCAAGAGCATTTTCATGATAACGACCATATTCGTAGGTCATGGCATCATACCAAGAATATTTAATCGGGTAATTCAAAGAACGTGCATACTCTTTTGTATAGAGCAAGAAGTCACGCATTTTAGGGCCTAAAGGCTCTACCTGACTACCGGTTGTTTCTTGGTTAATAAAATAGCCATCATAACCATAATACTTGGCAAGCTCAACTAATTTACGAGCAATAGGGAAGGTCTTTGAACCTTCAGAATCTTCTTTTAAAGCTTCTGCAAATCGTTCCTGATCCTTAGCGCTGGAAGACCAATTAAAAAAGAGGGTACCATAGATAGGAACGCCATTTCTATGCGCAGCATCAATGACATCTGAAGTAGGGACTAGCCCATCCCAGAAAACCATTGAGTGTAAGTATTGCCAATAATCAAAGGCATAGGCCTTAAATTCCTCACCGCCAACAGAAGCATGGTCAAGTGCTTTGGAGTTCATATTGGATAAAGCCTGAACCTTAGCCTCTGGATTTGCTTGTTGATTAATTTGATGCCCTTGATAACGTTCAGCCAAAGGTACGCTAGCACGGTTTATATCATCATCTTCTCGATCCCCAGGTTTCCAATTTAGCAGATCTTGCCAAGTATCAAACTTAACTTCTTTTGGCTTTAGTTTTTTATCTTCTTGACTCGGTAGATCCTCTACGACTTTTGCTTCCTTAGTTGCAGGTTTTTCCTCTTTCTCTGCGACAGTTGCCATATCTTGACTCTCTACTACTGGTTTTTTATCTTCAACAACTGCTTGATTTTCTGTATCTGGCTGTGCTGCTTGACTTGCCTCCTCTGAAGCAGGTTTCCCTTGTGCTTCCCCTGCCGCCTCTTCCTTCGGGGCATCCGCATTGACTAAAGCCACATCACTAGCTTGGGACAAGTCTGTAAGCTTCTCTTCTGCTGAAACATTTGCCACTCCAAAAAGAGCTATTCCAACTAAAACAGAACAAACTCCCAAGCTTAACTTTCTGATGCTAAATTTTTGCTTTTTATAAAATTCCATGTTTACCTTGACTCCTTCTCTTCTTTTCTTAGTTTTGCGACTATCCAATTCTAAATACTAACACCACTCCTTTTTAAGTAATCGCTTACATTTCTCTTTAAAAAAAAAGAAAACTTCATTCAAAACCATTCTACCCTTTGCTTACTTTCATTGTCAATCCTTTCTATCTCATCCTATAAATAGGGCTTAAATCTCTAAAAAAAGTACAAAAAAAGAGAGCTAAGCTCTCTTTTTCTATACTATGAATTATTTAGCGATTTTCGCGAAGTATTCAAGAGTACGTACAAGTTGTGCAGTGTATGACATTTCGTTGTCGTACCATGATACAACTTTAACCAATTGTTTACCGTCAACGTCAAGAACTTTAGTTTGAGTTGCGTCAAACAATGAACCGTAAGACATACCTACAACGTCTGAAGAAACGATTGGATCTTCAGTGTAACCGTATGATTCGTTAGCAACAGCTTTCATAGCTGCATTTACTTCATCAACAGTAACGTTCTTTTCAAGAACAACTACCAATTCAGTTACTGATCCAGTTGGAGTAGGAACGCGTTGTGCAGCTCCGTCCAATTTACCGTTCAATTCAGGGATAACCAAACCGATTGCTTTAGCAGCACCAGTTGAGTTAGGAACGATGTTAGCAGCACCAGCGCGTGCACGACGAAGGTCACCTTTACGGTGTGGACCGTCAAGGATCATTTGGTCACCAGTGTAAGCGTGGATAGTAGTCATCAATCCTTCAACAACACCGAAGTTATCTTGAAGAGCTTTAGCCATTGGAGCCAAGCAGTTTGTAGTACATGAAGCACCTGAGATAACTGTTTCAGTACCATCAAGAATATCGTGGTTAGTGTTAAATACGACTGTTTTAACATCTGATCCACCAGGAGCAGTGATAACAACTTTCTTAGCACCACCAGCATGCAAGTGTTTTTCAGCAGCTGCTTTAGTAGCAAAGAAACCAGTTGCTTCAAGAACGATTTCTACACCGTCGTTAGCCCAGTCAATGTTTTCTGGGTCACGTTCAGCAGAAACTTTAACGAATTTACCGTTAACTTCGAATCCACCTTCTTTTACTTCAACAGTACCGTCGAAACGACCTTGAGTTGTGTCATATTTCAACAGATGTGCAAGCATTACAGGATCTGTAAGGTCGTTGATGCGAGTAACTTCAACACCTTCTACGTTTTGGATACGACGGAATGCAAGACGACCGATACGACCGAAACCGTTAATACCAACTTTAACTACCATTCGTGATTTCCTCCTTATGAAAATCAATAAATATTTTATGTGAAAAGAGTAACTTGAGTTGCTACAAATCACTTTTCAACATTATTATTATATACCTATTTGATATAAAATGCAACTGATTTCATCATTGTAAGAGAAACTTGTTCATTCTTTCAAATCTTTTTCAAGGATATTTTCAGATAGCTTTTTTGAGAGAAAAAAAGCACCCTTAGAGGGTGCTCAGGCAGAGCTATTATGCTTCACCTTTATGTTTTTTGATAATTTCTTCTTGTACTGACTTAGGTACATCTTCGTAGTGGTCAAATACCATCATGAAAGTACCACGTCCTTGTGATGCAGAACGAAGAACTGTTGCATAACCGAACATTTCAGCAAGTGGTACATAGGCACGAACGATTTGGCTGTTACCATGTGCTTCCATACCATCAACGCGTCCACGACGAGCTGTTACGTGACCCATAACGTCACCAAGGTTTTCTTCAGGAACAGTGATTGTTACCAACATCATTGGCTCAAGGATAGCTGGTTGTGCAGTCTTAGCAGCTTCTTTCAATGCAAGTGAAGCCGCAACCTTGAAGGCTGTTTCAGATGAGTCGACATCGTGATATGAACCATCGTAAAGTTTAGCTTTCACGTCAACGATTGGGTAACCAGCAAGGACACCATTAGCCATTGACTCAATCAAACCTTTTTCTACAGCTGGAATGAATTCACGTGGAACCACACCACCGACGATAGCATTTTCAAACTCGAATCCTTTACCTTCTTCATTTGGAGTAAATTCAATCCAAACGTCACCGAATTGACCTTTACCACCAGATTGGCGTTTGAAGAATCCACGAGCTTGAGTAGGGGCGCGGAAAGTTTCACGGTAAGATACTTGAGGAGCACCTACGTTTGCTTCAACCTTGAACTCACGACGCATACGGTCAACAAGGACATCCAAGTGAAGCTCACCCATACCAGAGATAACTGTTTCACCAGTTTCAACGTTTGTTTCAACACGGAAAGTTGGATCTTCTTCAGCCAATTTTTGAAGGGCAATACCCATCTTGTCTTGGTCAGCCTTAGACTTAGGCTCAACCATCAATTGGATAACTGGTTCTGGAACGTTGATAGACTCAAGGATGATTTTAGCTTTTTCATCTGTCAATGAGTCACCAGTAGTAGTATCTTTCAAACCTACGGCAGCAGCGATATCACCAGAATATACTGTTTCAATTTCTTGACGACTGTTAGCGTGCATTTGAAGGATACGTCCGATACGTTCACGTTTACCTTTAGAAGTGTTCAATACGTAAGAACCTGATTGAAGAACACCTGAGTATACACGGAAGAATGTCAAACGACCTACGAATGGGTCAGTCATGATCTTGAAGGCAAGAGCTGCAAATGGCTCTTCATCAGATGCTGGACGAGTTTCTTCTTCATCTGTATCTGGGTTGATACCTTTGATTGCTGGGATATCAAGTGGGCTTGGCAAGTAATCGATAACTGCATCAAGCATCAATTGAACACCCTTGTTCTTGAAGGCTGAACCACACAATACTGGGAAGAACTCAACATTGATAGTTGCTTTACGGATACCAGCTTTCAATTCTTCGTTAGTGATTTCTTCACCTTCAAGGTATTTCATCATCAAGTCTTCATCAGTTTCCGCAACTGCTTCCACCAATTTTTCACGGTATTCTTGTGCTTGTTCAAGGTATTCAGCAGGAATATCCTCTTCCAAGATATCTGTACCTAGGTCGTTAGTATAGATTTCAGCTTTCATCTTGATCAAGTCAATGATACCACGGAAGTCATCCTCAGCACCGATTGGCAATTGAATTGGGTGAGCGTTTGCTTGAAGACGGTCATGAAGAGTGCTTACTGAGTAAAGGAAGTCAGCACCGATTTTGTCCATTTTGTTAGCAAATACAATACGAGGAACTCCGTATTCAGTAGCTTGGCGCCAAACTGTTTCTGTTTGAGGCTCAACACCTGATTGTGAGTCAAGAACGGTAACCGCACCATCCAATACACGAAGAGAACGTTGTACTTCAATTGTGAAGTCCACGTGTCCTGGTGTGTCGATGATGTTTACGCGGTGGTTGTTCCATTGAGCTGTTGTCGCAGCAGATGTGATTGTGATACCACGTTCTTGCTCTTGCTCCATCCAGTCCATTTGTGACGCACCTTCGTGAGTTTCACCGATTTTGTGAATTTTACCAGTGTAGTAAAGGATACGCTCAGTTGTAGTTGTTTTACCAGCATCGACGTGAGCCATGATACCGATATTACGTGTTTTTTCAAGTGAAAATTCGCGTGCCATGAGGTTATTTTCTCCTATTAATTTATTTTACAGTTTATTATAACATTATTTAGCAAAAACGGATAGGCAGGACCTACCCGTTCTCAATGTTTATCTGATTTTGTTGGTTTCAACTTGTAGATAAGTTGAATTGTAGCTAAGAGCTGACCAAGCTCAATTGAACTCGGGCTAAAAGCTCGACCTAGCCTATTTGAGCTGGAACGGAATGCTGTGTGAAAAAGATAAACTTCCTTGTATTCATCGAATACTGCGTCAGTTTCCTATTTTCACTTTGCATCCTTACCGTTCCTAGCATCATGATCTAGTTGAGCTCAAGCTAAAAGTCTGGAGAAAAAGATGAATCTCATTGGTTGCAATCGCAACCTGCTTCGATTCCCTATTTTCTCTGGGACTTTCTTAACGCTTTCGCATCCTATATTACCAACGGAAGTGTGCGAAGGCACGGTTGGCTTCAGCCATACGGTGAGTATCTTCGCGTTTCTTAACAGCTGCACCAGTGTTGTTAGCAGCATCCATGATTTCTTTTGCAAGACGGTCTTGCATTGTGTGTTCACCACGAAGGCGAGCGATTGTTACCAACCAACGAAGTCCCAATGTTGTACGACGTTCTGGACGAACTTCAACCGGTACTTGGTAGTTAGATCCACCAACACGGCGAGCACGTACTTCAAGAACAGGCATGATGTTTTCCATCGCTGTTTCAAATACTTCAAGTGCGTCAGTTCCAGTAGCTTCTTTGATTTGCTCGAATGCTCCATATACAATAGAAGCGGCTGTACCACGTTTACCATCAAGCATAACGCGGTTGATAAGACGAGTAACTAATTTTGAATTGTAAAGCGGATCTGGCAATACTTCGCGCTTAGGCGCACGGTTTTTACGACTCATTTCTCTTTATCCCCTTTCCTTATGCTTTTGGTTTTTTAGTACCGTATTTAGAACGGCCTTGTTTACGATCAGTAACACCTGCTGTATCAAGCGCACCACGAACGATATGGTAACGTACCCCTGGAAGGTCTTTTACACGTCCACCACGAAGAAGCACAACACTGTGCTCTTGCAAGTTGTGTCCGATACCTGGGATATAAGCAGTTACTTCGATCAAGTTACTCAAACGTACACGAGCAAATTTACGAAGGGCAGAGTTAGGTTTTTTAGGTGTCATAGTTCCGACACGAGTCGCTACACCACGTTTTTGAGGTGCACTTTCGTTAGTTGGAACACGTTTCAAACTATTGTAACCAACGTTCAATGCTGGTGATTTAGATTTTTCTACTTTTGATTTACGCGGTTTGCGAACCAATTGGTTAATTGTAGGCATCTACATTCTCCTGTATTTTTTTAATTTTGGTGATGGTACACTTGGTGACAGCTACCATCTGTGTGTACTTTTGCAACATTTGTCAGCACGTCTCTGTACACTTTTGAGAGACCAAAAGTAAAAAGTACCGTCTATCATTATAACACGGGCCGTTTGGCGAGTCAATAGGTTTCTTCATTTTTTGCCCTTTTTACTTTGTGAATCATGAACCTTTATAAAAAAGAGAAGCTCTTGAAAGCTTCTCTTATTGTGTGGTTGTGTTAGCAGAAGGGGCTTCTTCAGTTTGTGTTTGAGTATCAACAGTTGAAGGTGCTGCTGGAGTTTGGATTGTAGGCGCTTGATAGACCGGTTGCTGTTGAATTTGTGGTTGCGCAGCATTTGCAGCTCGGTTTGCAGCTATGGTATCTTTAACTGCCTGAATCCTATCCTGCAACCTAGCTTTAGCATCTAGATCCTTCACCTTGTCAACTGATGCCTGCGCAAGTGACAAGTTTTCTTCGGTCTGCTCAGCTTCTAATTCCTTCACAAGAGTTTCTGCATTAGCAAGACTTTGTGTATCTGAATTTTTCGCTTTATCCTGATTAGAAGAAGTCTTTTCATTAGATGAATCAACTTTGGAACTGGACGCACGGCTGTATGTAGCAACTGTTGAGGACTGGTGGCTTGTTTTGTAGTTAGGCTTTATAAAGAACAAGCCAGTAATTAAAATCGCTATTAATAGTAGCAAAACTCCGATCCGAACCCAAATTGGAATTCGGTCAAATTTCTCAAATATACTTCTCATAATCCTTTTCCTGCTTATTTATCAAAAATATTTCCGACTTCAACATCGATTTTATTTTCTTTTACATCAATATTCGTCACTTTCAATAAAGATTTATAAGACAGATGTTCTCTCTTTTCCTGGGCGTTATCTGCGAAAACAGCTACACCTGCCAACTCCGATTCGAATTCAGCAAGCAAGCTAATCATCCCATTGATTGTACCGCCTCCCTTAAGGAAGTCGTCCACAATCAGAACACGGCTACCTGCTTTCAAGCTACGCTTTGACAAAAACATTTTTTCAATCCGATCGCTGGAACCAGAAACATAGTTAACACTAACAGTTGAACCTTCTGTAATTTTTAAATCACGACGGACAATCACAAAAGGAACATTTAATGTATTGGCCACGGCATTAGCAAGAGGAACTCCTTTAGTAGCTACTGTCATGACTGCATCGATTTTTTGATCGCGAAAAGCTTTAGCGATAATCCGTCCAATACTATTTAAAATAGATGGAGTGCTCAAGAGATCAGATAGGTAGATATAGCCACCTGGTAAAATGCGGTTACTTTCTGACAATTGATCTCGTAGTCCTTCAACAATTTCTTTGGACTCTCTATCAGAAATAGAAGGAGTAAAGATGACTCCTCCTCCCGCACCAGTAATTGTTTCAATAGATCCAATCTCGATCTCTTCAAAAGCGCGTTTGATGATGACAATATCTTCTGAAATAGAGGATTTAGCTGATTCATACTTTTCAGCAAAAGTATTCAGACTAGTCAGTTCATAAGGGTGGTTTAAAAGATAGTTTGAAATTACTACCATCCGGTCACTTCTTCTTAGTTTCATATTTTCACCGTTCTTGTTATTTTTCTTCATTATAACATACTCTATCAAAAAAAACGAACATTATTTCAAATATAATGCTCATTTTTCGTTTTTTCTTCAATCTAAATTCGGTTTATAGAAGGATCGATTGTCCATAGCAAAAATACGACTGGTCATTTCTCCTTCCCCTACCTTGGCCAGAGCCCCTGTCATCATCATCATTTCCGCATCCAAGTTATCAATCATATGAAGAATCTCAGCCTCCATAATCCTTGGACGAACAGGACTTCCGTACTCTAACAAGCCATGATGGCTCAAGATAACATGACGTAAAACAGTCACATCTTCCTTACTGTCGTCAATCTTCAATTCTAGAAGAACTTTTGTGATTTCTTCGTCAATTAAAGCAATATGGCCGATTAGGTTGCCACGAACTGTGTATTCAGTGTCATCGGGGCCACTTAGTTCGATTACTTTTGCTAAATCGTGCAACATAATTCCAGCAAAGAGCAAACTCTTGTTGAGCTGAGGGTAAATATCTCCAATCGCATCAGCCAAGCGAACCATAGTTGCCGTGTGAAAGGCTAAACCAGATTCAAAAGCGTGATGATTGGTCTTGGCCGCAGGATAAGAATAGAATTCCTTGTCATACTTGCTATATAAAGCTCGGACAACACGTTGCCAAACCGGATTTTCAATCTTGAAAATCATCTGAGCCAAATAATCTCGCAAATCCTTCGGATCCACTGGAGGTTTTTCTTTAAAGTCAGCTGGATTGTTAGGTTCACCTGATCTAGGAAGACGTAAAACCAACTGATTAACCTGAGGAGTATTATTGTAGACTTCTCGGCGACCTTGCATATGGACAACTTTTCCAGCTGTATATTCAGCTACGTTATGTGGCTGGGCATCCCAGAGTTTCCCTTCGATCTCTCCACTATCATCTTGAAAAGTAAAGGCGATATAATCCTTCCCTGCCCTCGTCTGTCGAACTTCAGCTGATTTAATCAAGTAAAACCCTTCAAAAAATTCATCTTTTTTCATTTGGTTAATTTTCATGATCTTCCCTTTCTTCTGGCACATCAAGCAGGTCTATATGCAAATCTTCATCTGACAATTCAATCTGGCGTAAGGTTCGCTCAATGGCATTTGTTCTGCGCGTCAGCAAATCATCTATATTTCCCGAAGCGTGCTGCAAATGCTTCTGCGCCTTAACCAAGATACCTGCGAATTTATTAAATTCTAGTTTCACACTTCCCAAAACCTTGCTGATGTCATCCGCACTCTTTTGAATGTTCAGAGTTTTGAATCCAACGGATAAGGAGTTGAGCAGGGCTGATAAAGTCGATGGGCCAGCCACCACAATCTGCTCTTCTCTGCGAAGACTGTCAAAGAATTCTGGATTGCGGACAACTTCTGAATAGAGACCCTCTGTCGGTAAAAACATAATCCCAAAGTTAGTTGTAGCGGGTGGTGCTAAATATTTGCTACGAATGTCTTTTGCAAAGCGTTTAACACTATTTAGCAGGGCCTTGCGATAGAGTTCAATTTCTTCTTTATTACCAGATTCATAAGCATCTTCCAAGCGATAGTAATCAGCCAAAGGAAATTTCGAATCAATCGGTAGATAAACATAGTCTTGATCAGTTTGCCCAGGCAACTTGACTGCATACTCAACTCTTTCACTAGAGCCTGAAACAGTAGCAAACTCCCGCTCGTACTGATTTGGAGTCAAAATATCTTCGATAATCTGGCCCAGCTGCAACTCGCCCATAATACCACGAGTTTTAGTATTTGAAAGGACCTTATTAAGGGTTCCAACATCACGCGCAATATGCTGCATTTCTCCCAAACCGCGGTTGACAGATTCCAATTGTTTAGAAACAGACTCAAAAGAGGTCTGAAGACGAGTCTGAAGAGTCTTTTCCAGTTTTTCTTCTACTGTCTGCCTCATTTGCTCTAAACGTAATTCATTAGACTCTTGAATCTGTTTCATGCGTTCATCTGTCTTATCACGGTTCTTGGTCAAATTATCACTGATTTCTGTCCGTAAGTCTGTCAAATCCCGATGCAAACTTGTGTGAAGAGAACTAAAACGATCTCCCAAGCCTATTTCTAAATTTTTTTGTTGTAGCAAGGAATTTTGTCTTTCTTGCTCCAAACGATAATCAAGCTGATCTGATAAATGGTCAGCCTGCGCTTCCAAGATTTCTTGAACATCCTTCTTTTGCTGTGTTCGGCTCTGCCAAAGCAAGAAAGTCAAAAGAAGATTGGCTAGCAGCAAAATGATGATAAGTATCTCCATCTTATTTCCTATCTTTACTATACATAATCACCACATACCCAGAATCAAAAGACAGGGAAATGGGCCTACCTATAAATTCGTTAGAAGCATAAACTTTTTTAAAGAAAAAATTCTTTTCATTTAAAGAATACTTGGCCCCCTCAATGGTCAAGGCAATATCCTGTGTTGGCATAAAGGCAACATAGGTCATTTCTTCTACAGGCTCAATTAAATGTTTGCCTGCTGGTCGATAGGTAAGCAGGTTTTGTTCATCTTGCAAAGCAAGTCGCTCCATATAAGGAGCAATCTTTGGGTTGCTAGGAAGAAAAACATTGGCTAGAGTATGATCCATACGACCTCCAAAAGCAGCAAAAATAGTAACATTTGCGTCTGGATAGCGCTCAAAAGTAGCTGTGACAGCCAACTCAAGATCTGTATCATCTTTTTCTGGCTGGGCACGTAGGACCTCTTTAGCTTTCCTTTGAACCAGCTCAAATTCCTGCAGGGATACAGAGTCGAAGTCACCTACAGCCAAATCGGGAACTATCCCCTGCTCTATCAAGTGGAGACTGCCTCGATCCACACCGACCCAGGCATCAACATCTGAGGGTAATTCTTCTAATTGACCTCCAGCAACTAGAACAACCTTAGTCATGTAAGGCTTCCTTCAAGGTTTGAACTTGATGGTCAACATCCCCTTTAAAGACATAGCTACCTGCTACAAAGACATTAGCACCAGCTTCTTTTGCTAGCTTAATGGTCTGATTGTCAATACCACCATCAACCTCGATATCAAATTGTAATTGTTCTTGTTCCCGAAGACTAGCTAATTCACTAACTTTAACCAAGGTCTCAGGTAGAAAGGCTTGCCCGCCAAAGCCAGGGTTCACAGTCATCACTAAGACCTGGTCTACCAAGCCTAAGACGTGCTTAATCACTTGAACCGGAGTACCTGGATTGATTACGACACCTGCTTTTACTCCTGCTGCGCGAATTTGTTGGAGGGCACCGTGGATATGAGGAGTTGCTTCAACATGGATTGTGATAATATCTGCTCCAGCACGAACGAAATCCTCGATATGCTTTTCAGGATTTGTAACCATCAGATGGCAGTCAAACACCAATTTGCTATGTGGACGCATGCTAGCTACAACACCCGCTCCAAAGGTGATATTAGGAACAAAGTGGCCGTCCATTACGTCAATATGAGCATAGTCAGCTCCAGCCGCTTCTAGTCTTTTCAATTCACTTTCAAAATTAGCGTAATCAGCGCTTAAGATAGATGGTGCAATTTTAAATTGTGTCATAGTTTTTCTCCTGTTTCCTATTTAGGTATTTTCTTAGCTGTTTTTTTATACGTCTCTCTTCGATTTTCAATCTCACTGAGAAATTGCAGATAGTTGTCAAAGCGAAAAGCTGCTATCTGACCACTTTCAACCGCTGGCTTGACTGCACAATTTGGTTCATGGGTATGGGTACAAGTACGAAACTTGCAGAATTTGCTAAACTCAGCAATCTCGGGAAAAGCTTGATTGAGATCTTCAGCCGTACTCACTTCGTAATCCAATGACGAAAATCCTGGCGTATCAGCGATCTTCCCGCCATTTAAATTATAAAAACTGACAGCCCGTGTCGTATGACGACCTCGGCCCAGACTTTCAGAAATCTCGCCTGTCTCTAATTGTAAATCTGGGGCAATCTTATTGAGAAGAGTTGATTTCCCAACTCCTGTTTGTCCCATAAAAACAGTTATTTTATCCGCTAGAAGAGGTAATAATTCCTCAACGCTTTGGACCACATCATAGCCAATTGTTCGATAGACTTGTAAAAATTCATCTAGCTCATCTTCACAATCCAGTAAATCCAGTTTACTGATATAGAGAATCGGATGAATCCCCTTATGTTCCAAGAGAACCAAGAAACGATCCAGGAGGTTTGGATTAAAATCTGGCTCCTTAGCACTCATGATAACAACTGCCTGGTCAATATTCACAATCGGCGGACGCACAAGACTGTTTTTGCGCTCTGCTATTTTTAAAATATAACCTTCTGAGTCCTTTTCTGCTGAAAATTCAACCTCGTCGCCAACATAAGGTATCTGTCCTTTTTTTCGAAAATTTCCTCTAGCTCTGGTTTGATAAATTTGCCCAGCCGACTCTACATAATAGAAACCAGCCAAGGCTTTAATGATTTTACCTTGCAAGATTACTCCTTAAAAGTTAGTACACCCATTATAACAAAAAATGTTTGATTTAGCTTACAAGTTTACTAAGAAAGCCACAAATTATTTAGTTGTAAGATTTTCTATATAAACAAGGACAGAATGTTGTAAACGCTTTCTAAAAGTTTTATAATAAAGAGGTAAATAACAAACATCTATATGCCTCGTGTGGGGAATGGGACAAGTACAATTAGAAGGGAAGGTGACAATCACAAGGCACTTGTCCATCTGGTTACTACTGGAATTCCAGTGAAGCAGAAGCTTCTTCATCAAGAAGCAAGTCTCTGACTTCTTTAATGGTTCATGCTAGCTATAAGGAGGTTATTTATGAGCCTTTCATTTCTCTCAAAGAGCAACCCGCTCATTTCCAATGTCAAAAAAGGGAAGTTTTTGACTCCTTGGTTTTTAGCTCCATTCATCCTTTACTATATTACCCAATATATGTCTCCGATCAGTAGGGCTTCAACTAACTTTTTCTTGGACAAACAAAGTTGGATTCCTGACTGGTGGAATATTTTGGACCTTTGGTCCTTCCTCTACACCATTATCGCCTTCTTCCTTTGGGTCAAATTCATTGAAAAACGACCGATACGAACCATGGGATTCTCTAGAGGAAATGGCCTTCCCGAATTCGCTAAAGGTGTGTTGGTGGGTGCCATCATGATTACGACCGTCTTAATCATCTTCTTCATTACAGGAGATGCTAAGTTTGACCGGATCCAATTTAGTCTGCCTTTCCTCGTTTCTTGGATTTTAGTTCTCATCGGTTATATTTTCCAAACAGCTGCAGAAGAGATTTACATTCGCGGATGGTTGATTCCCATTATTTCCTATCATAAAAACACCTACATAGCCATTTTGATTGCTTCTACCATGTTCTCTTATTTCCATTTGGATAACAATGGTGCTTCTTGGCTCTCAACTGTCCACCTATTCGTTTTTGGCCTTTTCACAGCCGTTTACGCTCTGAAGCGCGGAAATATCTGGGGACCTTGTGGCTTCCACTTCGCTTGGAACTTCATCATGGGTAACGTTTATGGTTTCCATGTCAGTGGATTTGACAGCGAGTCTTCCTTGATGTACTTTACAACTTCCAATCGTACACTTATCACAGGTGGACAATTCGGACCTGAGGGAGGAGTTCCTGGCTTGGTTGTCTTCATTTTAGCACTCTTATGGGCTATCTTCATCTTGAAAGATACATCCAAAGAACAAGAAAACCTCTATCCTCAAATTGTAGAATAAATAATACAAAAGTAGCAAGCGAGGTTAGAGAAAAATTCTTCAACTTTCATTTGCAATTCATCATACCTAGAGGCTGGAATAAATCTTCCCGCCTCATCTGATTTTATGGATGGCACTGTCTAATCTGGCCATTTTTTCTTGGATTTTTTAAAAAATATGTTATAATAGAGAACAAGCGGAGGTGGTGGAACGGCAGACACGCATGCTTCAGGCGCATGTGCCCGTACGGGTGTGAGGGTTCAAATCCCTTCCTCCGCATAAAAAGCAATCCTATCAATCATGATAGGATTTTTTCTTATTATGGAGAAGAAGGCTACTGCTCAGAAAAGCTAGGAAGGTCAGGCCTCCTGTTAAATATTTCTCTAATGGACTCGCACTGATGAAGAAATTGAAAACCGTAGCCAAAAATAGAAAAACAGTTCCAACTAAAATGACTTTCCTAAAAACTGAAGACCTCAAGCCACTTTTCAACCAGCCACCAAAAGCTAGATAACTAAAACTAAAGAAAGCCCACAATGAGAACAGCAGGAAGTTAACCGGCCGCAACCATAAAGGAAATACTATATAAGCGCCACCAAAGACCAAACGTCCCAGAGGCAGACCTAGCATCAGCAGGAAATGGAGTAAAGACTGCGAAAACCAGAGTAGTCCAGAAAACAAAGACAGAAATTTCACTTTCATATGCACCTCATGAATAAAATAGAAGACCGGCTACCAGAGAGCAGATCTTCTTTTTTTATAACCCCTCGGACTTTAAAGCGTCACTCAAGCGAGCAAATGCTGCCAAGTCTAGCGCTTCTCCTCGAACATTGGCCACAAGATCGGCTTTTTCTAAAGCTCTTTCAAGCTTGGTCTTGACTTCTTCAGACTTACCGAAATAGCTAGTTAGATTATTCCAAAGAGTTTTTCTGCGATGAACAAAGCTGGCCTTGGAAACCTTGAAAAAGAATTTCTCGTCCTGGACTTCAACTGCAGGTTGCTCTCTTCGCACCATCTTGAGAATCGCCGAATCTACATTTGGTGCTGGCACAAAGACTGTCCTCGGTACGATAAAGGCTACCTTGGCCGTCATGTAATACTGGACCGCAATTGACAAACTACCATAGGCCTTGGTATTCGGCTGAGCCGAAATCCGATCTGCTACTTCTTTTTGCATCATCACAACAAACTCACTAAAAGGAATTCCGCTCTCAATCAAGTGCATAAGAATCGGCGTCGTGATATAGTAGGGCAGATTTGCCACTACCTTGATAGGCAGGTCTGGATTTTTAAACTCTGCTATGTACTGGGCCAAATCAACCTTGAGAATATCCTGATTGACCACTGTCACATTGTCAAAATCGCGCAAAGTATCCGCTAAAATCGGCACCAACCGATCATCTATCTCAAAGGCCATGACTTCCGCAGCATTTTCCGCCAAAAACTCCGTCAAAGCCCCAATACCAGGACCAATTTCGATGACATTGACCTTTTTGTCAATCTCAGCAGTATCCACAATCTTCTGGAGGATGTTGGTATCAGTCAGGAAATTCTGACCGAAAGATTTTTTAAAAGTGAAACCGTGACGCTCCAGAATGGCACGGGTCACACTATAATCTGCAATTCTCATCTATTCTCTTTTCTTTTTAAATAATTTTCAGGTGTAGAATGGTAAATTAGCTCAAATCGGCTATCACCATTTGCCTCTTCAATTATTGTCTTTAACAAGGCATCTGATTGAAGCATCTCTTTTGTTTTTGTAAAGTAGGCTCCCTGTTCCCCATTGATATTGCGAAGTTCCCATGCAACATCATTTCCTTGAACAAGAGGGAGATAACGATCTTCTTCAAGAAAAGCAAAGAAAGCTCCTACCGTCATTTCTTCAGGCACTTCATATTCTGTCTTATGTGGAACAGTGTCATCTCCTGCACTAACAGAGACTCTGTCAACTATGATCTTCATATTTACCTCTTCTACTGCTTTGGAGCATCATTTAGCTCGGCACTTAGTTTTTCCATTTCTTTGAAAGAATCTTGACTGATATAACATCCTGCTTTTAGATACTCTGTCCCATTGACAATATAGTCAAACATAGCAATCATATTCCCTGCCGGCTCGATCATACCGTTCCACTCTTCATCAAAAACCATCCGCAGACGTTTCCAGTCTGTAAAAAGTGAGATAGCTTGTCGGCCATCTTTTCCTTCTCGAACTGGTAAATCTAGACTAGCCCCTCTTTCTAACATTACTTCCTTTGCTTCATCACTCGCTTCAGGGAAATTCTCACCTCTTCGCACGGGAATGAGGAATTTAGCCTTAGGCACTGCCTTTGATAGGAAGCCATAATAAAGCCTGTCTACCAGCTGTTTGTCTTCTGTATCTGGTTTACCTAGCTGTCCAAGTAAGAGTAGCCATCTCACTACATCAGGATTCATGACTGGCACCTGAATCTCAGGTAGATTTGAAAAATCAGGTTTTTCTACCAAGCTTTGAGCCTTGATGCACACATCATCTGAATTCATGATAATTCCTAGAGCACCATTAAGGTAAAAAGCGGAACCCAATAAGTTTTTAATAGCTTCCTTGTCCTCTGTATTTTCAATCCGTCTCACTTCGGTATTTGGCTGACTGTCAAACGTTTCTTTGTAATGATGGTACCAACGAGAAGTTGAGAGGTGAATCAAGGGATCAGTACACAGATAGCCATCATCTCCTCGGTCATATGTCTTCGAAAACATATAGGGCTCTCCTGTTAATTGAGAATAAATCACATAGACCTCATCTGCTTCAAGTAGCTTGTCTCTTACAACTTCCTCAAGGTGGGCAATTTTAGCCAGATTTTTTTGATATTCTTCTTCACTCCCATTTTGTCGATTTTCTCTACAATCCCATAAGAACAAACGCAAAATTTCAACACTATCTTCTAAACTAGCTCGCAGATAGTCTTCATTGCTCATATCCCCATTCTGCATTTCCACAAAAGATGTATAAAGGGCATCTGTATAACTAGATAAAAGCTGGCGCTCATCTATCTTGGACGTATAGAGAACACTCCCCTTTTTAAGTCGACCTGCGACCTCAGATGCAGCTACAACAATATGGGCAAGGGGCTCGTCTGTCAAGAAGTTAGAATCTTCTTTTCCATTGCTTAATTTTTCAACCGTCAGCTCGCCAAAAGACTCAAAGCTTTCGCCAGGATTGCATACTTGCAGACGGTCGCCTAACTTTAAGCTTCCTTTCAATCGGCCCAAGATCAACAACTGATCGGACTTCCCAAGTGCAAAGAAGTCAAACACTCCCAAGCAAGCACTTGTCTCGATTTTCTCTTTTACAACTTCTGTTGTAGTTTCTATTTTTTCTTTTTTCTTCCCAAAATTAAACCAAGCCAATGCTACTTCTCCTTATGGACTTTATTTTCTAACTCTTTATTCATTGTCCTTTACGCAGGTCATTTGATCAAGCAAAGTGCAAAGTTTTTTCTGCTCTTCTTCCTTGTAAGCAGATGCATTTGCTTTTACTTCTCTGCATTTCTCGTCATACAAAAAGCCCTCATAACCATCTTCTGTAGATAAGGCTGTATAGACTTTCGCCATTTCTTCAGGACTAATCGAAAATTTTGACTTAATTTTATACAGATTTTTCATAAAAGCGCTGAGGTGATCATAGCGGTTCATATCTACTTTGACATTGGTCACACGGATTGCCTGCACCTTGATGTCTTTCCAATGTTTCCGCATATAAAGCGACAGCATCAATAAGGCCAACTTATTCTGATAATAGGTCTTAGCAGGGCTGTAATGTTTTTGACCAGATAAATTTTCAAAATCAAGCTTTATGAAAGGATAAAGCACTAGCCCTTGGGAAGAAATATTAATAATCCGACCACTCTCAGACTTTTCTAACAAGCCTCTCAACAAGACAGAAAGTAAAAAGGGAGCAACCACATTGGTCGCAAATTGCTTTTCCAATCCCTCCCTAGTCAGGATTGGCTTTTTGACTGACAAATCAAAGTCAGCTGCATTGTTAATCAGGACGTCTAGAGCGTCTTCTTTTTGGATATACTGTTCTACCGCTTTCCTGACACTTTTCATATCAGATAAATCAGCCAAGATATGATCTACATGCGGATTTCCTGTCTGTTGGCGGATTTTCTCACAGGCTTGCTCAGCTGCTTCTTTTCGCCGACAAAATAGAGTCACTGACCAGCCCTTTTCAGCCAACTGTTTAGCAGCCTGATAGCCAATACCACTATTGCCACCTGTAATAATTACTTTTTTCATTTCTGACTCCGTTAGTTTGAATACTTACGCATGGTTTCTTCCACTTCCGCCAAGGTCACCCCAAACAACTCCAAGCGTTTGAGGAGCTGTTTACCATTGGAGTAGCCGATACGGAGCTCCTCTCCCAGATACTCTCGACGCTGACGGCTGTCGCTTCCCATAAGTAGTCCCAGTCGCACAAGGTCACTTTTGGTGATGTCAAAGTCGTTCTCATCATCGAAATGTCCAACCAGACCAGCCAATGCCTGTTGTAAGTCCTCAAATGAAGCGTGCTCGACTCCGAGCGACCGACCTTTGTTCTTAGACTTAGGAGTCGCCTCATCTCGACGGAGAAAGGCATGCTGAGCAGTTGGCACAGCCTCCATAATTATTCGACGAATGCGCTCACCATTGTAGTCTGGATCGGTAAAGACAATAACCCCACGCAGCCGGTGCAGTTTCTCAATCCGTTCTAAGTCTTCTTCATTGATCGCAGATCCTCTCGTCTCGTAAGTATCAACTTCGTAAAATCGCTGCAGATTGGCTGTATCATCCTTGCCCTCAACGACGATTACCTGAGGGATTTTTATCTTCTCAGTCAAGCCCAAACACCTTCTTTGCATTAGCATAGGTCGCCTGCGCTACTTCTTCGACAGTAAGCCCACGCAGTTCAGCAATTCTCTCTACAACATAGCGGGTATAGGCTGTTTTGTTTTCTCGGCCACGCTTAGGAACAGGCGCTAGATAAGGGGCATCAGTCTCGACGAGAATTTTGTCCAAGGGCAGGTTCTGCGCAGCCTCCTGAATATCTGTCGCTTTTTTAAAGGTGACGACCCCAGAAAAGGAAATCATCATTCCTAGCTCGATAAAGCGCTCTGCCATTTCCAAAGAGCCCGAATAAGAGTGCATGATACCGCCCCGAGGACCGACACCCTCACTCTTGATAATCTCATAGGTATCCTCCAATGCATCTCGCGTGTGTACGACAAAGGGTAGGTCCAGTTCTTTAGAGAGTTGGATTTGGCGTCGAAACACCCGCTCCTGAACATCCTTTGGCGCTGTCATCCAGTGATAATCCAACCCAATCTCACCCAGAGCCACCACCTTGGGGTGACGAAGCTTGTCCAGCAGATAGGCTTCTACCGCCTCATCATAAGTCCCCGCCTCAGTCGGATGCCAGCCAATCGTAGCATAAAGCTGATCATAGCTGTCCGCCAACTCCAAGGCGCGCTCAATGGTCGGTCGGTCAAAACCGACAATATTGTGTGCAACAACACTCATTTCTTTGGCTAATTGTAGCTCCTCTGCCTCTCGACCAGCAAATTCTTCCACATTTAAATGCGTGTGTGTGTCAAAAATCTTCATGGTTTACTTCCTTGTATTTCCTGTCCTTTATTATACCAAAAATGACCTAAAAAATCAGAAGTCTCTTCAAAGCAGAAAAATAAGATAGCTGCCATTCAACATCCATCCGAATCTGTCTTTAAAACTTTTAAACTTGCAGTTTCTGATCTTTAATCGATAACTTTTTGTTATTTTTCGATAGAATATTATTGATTATCGATAATTTTTGTGTTATAGTTACTAAGAACTAAAATATTTGTCGGAGGATATTATGACCAACAAAACAAAAAAGACTGCTGAAGATTGGAGCATCAGTCTTACAAAAATCAGCATTAGCCTTTTATTTATTGCTTCTACTATCTTAATCTTCCTAGGTCCTTGGATTGTAAATCTTATTATCGTATTTCCTTCCCCTCTCGTTCAAGGCGAAGCCCGATTCTGGATTTTGCTCTTGCTAGGTTACGTCTTAGGAGGACTGGCTTTGACCTGCATCGTCCATCTTTATCGGCTCCTTCATCATATCGGACAGGACCAAGTTTTTATTCAACAAAATGTTCAATATCTCCGATACTTGGGCTGGGAAGTTGGAATTGTTGCTCTTATCTCACTTTTCATGGGACTGACAGTCTATCTACCTATGCTCCTGGTGACTGTTTCTTGCAGTATTTTAACTTTAATTATCCGTGTCATTCGCAATGCTTTTGGCAAAGCTATTGAACTGCAAGATCAAGTAGACTACACAATTTAGGAGGGCATATGATTCAGATAAATTTAGACCTTGTCATGGCACAAAAACGTATCAGTGCCGGTCGCTTGGCTGAGCTGATTGATTTAACACCAGCCAATCTATCCATTTTGAAAAATAATCGAGCCAAAGCAGTTCGCTTTTCAACTCTCAATGCACTTTGCCGAGAATTGGAATGCCAACCCGGCGATATATTAGAATATATTCCAGATGAAGAAGAGGAGGCATAAAATGGAAAGAACTTTACAAGAACAGATAGAAGAGCAAGACTATCAGCTAGACGATCTAGATGATCTAGAAGAACAGACAATCTTCAGCCCTTTAGATGACGCTCAAATAAAAATCTTTAAAATTGGGACTATTGTTTTCTACCTGGTAGCTTATTTTTACACTGCTATCCTGGTACAGCTTAAAACAATTTACTCTCTCCCCGTCACAGTCGGTCTTTTACTTTCGACTGAGTTTCTAATCAAAAAATTACATACAACCTCTATCCCATTAAAAGAAGGCGCCAAAAAATTAGAAACAAGAGTTTTTTTCACTCTAACCATTGCTCAAGCCACGGCTTTAAGTATTTGGGGAGCACATCAACAACTAGATTTTTTCCAATTTTTAGCTATCCACCTCTCTTTTGCCTTCTACGTCCTGTCCCGTACAGGTTGGCTAAGTCAGGGGCGCTTAGGGATTATGGTTTGGTTTGATCTGATGCAAGCTTTCTATTCTCTGCCCTTTAAAAACTTTATGGCTTCTTGCATCGTCTTTCTCCATGAGGAGGAAAGCTCTGAAAAGACAAATGACAGCTATTCAAAGAACTTCCAACATTTTGTCATCCTAATAGGCAGTCTCTTAGCTTCAGGAGTCCTGGTTTACTTTGTTTGGACTCAGCTAAGTCAGGTCTCAGGTAATTTTGCAAATCTCTTCATACAATTATCCGATTTTAGTCAGACCTTCTTTGACTCACTTTTTTCCAAGATTGATATAGCTACTATACTAGCACAGCTATTTCTTGCTATTCCAGTCAGTCTCTACTTATATGGACTCATCGTGGGTAGCTTGCTCAGCGAAAGAACGTCTACTTTTAACTACCAAGTATTCCAAGAAAAAGTTCAGCCACTAAGGGCTATTCCTAACTTTGCAGCATATATTGTCATTGGAAGCTTACTTGTAACCTATATCCTTTTTTTCACAACCGGTCTAAGCGAGCTAGGGAATCTTCTAAGCGCTGGAACTGTTACAGAAGCCATTTCTCCCCAGAGTGCATCTTCCATTGCGGTCACTGGGTTCTGGCAACTAGTTAGAGTTTCTCTTCTTAATTTTGCTGTTTTAGGAGCTTTTTATCTCATCTCTAAAAAGCCGCTCTGGGATCAGATAGGTACACGGTTAGCAACCACTCTGCTCTTTATATTTGCTACCTTGCTGACCTTACTTGCAGGATGGAAATTATTTGGTGTCTATATTTACCTTTATGGACCAACCCCTCTACGATTGCTTTCCGGCTGGTTTGTCCTCGTCTTATTGGTTTGGTGCTTGCTCATCTTGATTCGACTGTATAAACCTATCCAAGCTATTCGCATCGGTATCCTTTATGCTATGATTAGTTTCACCATACTTTGCTATCTATATCCTTTTTTACTGAAGTGATAAGCTAGTTTATATATCAAAGACCAGAACGATTTCATCTTAGATCTGGTCTTATTTTTATTTATAAACTCTTTATCAGCATAATAGAAAAAACCAGTGGTCTCGAGTTTCCACTGATTTTTCTTGTTATAATCGTTTTGATTAAGCAGCCAAAACTTTGCGTCCTTTACGACGACGAGCTGCAAGTACGCGACGACCGTTTTTAGTAGACATACGATTACGGAAACCGTGTTTACGCGCGCGACGGATTTTACTTGGTTGATAAGTACGTTTCACGATGAATACCTCCTCTTAGATTCTTGTATTCGTTTAGCCGGCTAGTTGTGATCAGTTACTAAACATACTTTACTATTCTATATGATTCTAAGCCTTTTGTCAATAGTTCCAGAAAATAAGTTTCCTTTTGAGAACGTAATCATAGAGGTCTTGTTGCTTCATAAAATGGAATCAGGGCAGCCATTGCTTCTTGTAAATTAGACAAGACTTCTTCTCTAGAATTAGCCCCAGATAGATTAACATCGTATTTGGCTAAAACCTTGCGAACCTGACCTTCTTGGACCTGTTTCATAAGTAACCTGCGATTATCTTCTGTGCCTTCAAAGCGCTGACTCACACCATCTATCTGAGCAAAATAATAAACTGGTCTATCAATAGGTACTTGCAAGATCCGATTTTGCTTAGAGAGACTATAGTCGTCTTTCTTACGCTCCATAAAGCTAACTTCGAGCGATACACCAAAATCATCTGCACTTCCATACAAACGCAGAGCGAACATGGGTTCCGTTATCTCCCCATACCCTCTCACATAATTCCAAAAATGGGGTCGCAGTATCTGTGCCTGATTCATCCACTGGCTGGCTCGCTCCAAGCTTAAATTCGGATAAAGAGCCTGAAAATCTTTGACTAGATCTATGAACTCTTTACGAGCCGCTTGGCCCTTAGCTCTCAGATCCAGCATGACCTCACGAAGGTCTCCTGCTTTTTCTGGAGCAATATACTTGGTACCTTGATAGGGAAGATAGGCTTTTATAGCTGGGAAAAGTGACATAACATTTCCTTTCTTTACTCTCTATAATAGAAAACCTCAGGGTTATTAACAACAACACTCTGTGTTATAAGAATTCGATCTTGTTTTTTATCAGAAGCATCTGCTATCGTTTGATCGCCCGCAGTCACAGACATATCAACACCTGCTGGAATAAACAAGATGGCCGCACCCGGACCTCCAGAAGATACTCCACCTTGTAAATAAGAATCAATCATTCTAAAATTATTTCCCAATTTTAGGTCGTTATTAACCAAGCCATTTTTATCAAATACTAATTCACTCCCCTTCCCATTTCTCCATCTGCCTTCAATACTAGAATAATCTCCTTTTTGGATGGCTTCCAAATCCAATTGAGACGAACCACTTTGTTTTTTCTGATTTCCAACACTTGTCGTTGCTTGATAGTTTTCTATGTCTTTCCACTTTAACGAAGATAGATCAAGCTCTTTTTTAGATCCTGTCCCAAATACTGTATGTTGCCCGCTTTCAGAATTTGGATCCACGCCTGCTATTTGAAAATCTGCTTCTTTTAGCACTTCTACACCACTATTATCAGATTTCAGTTGATAAAGATAACCCTTAGCATCAGGGCTTAGAGAATGCCATTGAGCATAAAAGACTGTTCCATCAGTATAAATAGTTGTGACCTCTCTGCTTCCGCCTGCCGAAGCAACTCTGGATTGTGCTAAATAAGTAGAAACACCCTGCTTCAAGTAATAGATTGCTGCCAAATAATTTTGACCTTTGAAATCGTAGCCAGTTAGCAATTCTTTAGTGCCGTTTCCATCAATGTCATAAAATGCGTATAAATTTGCTCGCCCCTCTGATGTATCATTTTTTAGACTATCCAAAGTACTTGCATATGCTTTTTCATCTTGCTCAATAGAATCCGAAGAAACTTGCGATTGCTTTGATGGCTTTGGAGTACTGGAAGGAGATGAATGATCTCCCTTCGGACTACATGCACATAAAAAAATTGCGCCTGAAAGTAATAAAACAAGTATTTTTTTCATATTCTTTCCCTCTTTGATTTTCTACATTCAAACTATTATCTATAAAAGAAAGGAGACAGAGACAATGGCGTCTCAGTCTCACTTTGTTGTATAAAAAATTCTGACATAGTCAATAATTGAAGCTTTTACTCACTATCAATATCAACTACGACGTAACGGTTTGGTTCATCGCCTTCTGAATAGCTAGTAACTCCATCCATTTTAGAAATGATTCGGTGGATGATTTTACGTTCGTTGTTAGACATTGGATCTGTTGGCTGGCTACGACGCTCTTCCAAAGCTTTATTGGCTAATTTTTGAGCGTAACTTTGCAAAACTTCAGCCCGATGTTCCACATAGTCGTTAACATTAATAGAGATATAGAAACTCTTTTCATAACGAATGTAAAGGTAATTTTGAGCCAATAGTTGCAGAGCTTTGAGGACCTTTCCATGGTATCCAATCACACGACCAGGCTCATTGGTATCAATCTGCATATTAACCGTACGACGGTTGTAGCTAGATGATAAACTTGCTTCAACATCCATTTCATTGATGATTTCTTGGACATAGGCTGTCACATCTGAGACAACTTCTTCAATATCGTAGTTTTCTTCAACTTCGATACCTAAATCTGAAAACTCTTGATTAGCTGGTTGGTCTTTTTCTTCTGATTCACCTTGTCTTACTTGGTTTTTAATAAGGTCAATTGTTCCAGTTTCCTCTAAAATAGTATTGGCTTGTTTGTCATGCTTGAGGATTTCCGCCTTAACTTCGTCAGAAACCTTTTCGCCCTCGCCTTCAACCTTCTTGATGGCAGCAACAACTCGACCCAAGTCAACCGTTTCTTCACTAACACTTTTGACCGGTTCATTTTTAGCATTAATTTCTTCTGGCACACCTTTTACTGCTTTTTGGTTGGCCTTGACCATTGTTGTTTCACTGATTGGCTCCACATCAACTTGGGCAGGCTTTTTACCAAATAAACCTAGAAAACCTTTTTTCTCACGCGAAATAACAGTAATATGTGCTTTCATACGAGGAATATCTAACTCACGCAATCCTTCTTGAATTGCTTCTTCTACACTTGCTCCTGTAAATACAACCATTTGCAAGAGACCTCCTTATTTTTTCTTTTTCTGTGCTTTTCGGAAGGCACGTTTTTTCTTTTCTTCTTGTTCACGCGCAGCATTAAGCTTAGCTTCACGTTCTGCAATCATTTTAAAAGGATTGCTCAAAACTAAAGTTTGTCCGACTTGATAGGCATTTGATACTGTCCAGTAGAGGGCAACACCACTGGAGAAGGTCAAAGCAAACCAGAAAATCATGAGAGGCATGATATAGGTCATCGCCGTCATAGCTCCATTTCTTTCGGCCAACCCCTTATTATTGAGCCAAGTACTCAAGAAAGTGAAGAGGGCGGCCAGTACTGGCAGTATGTAATAAGGATCCGTTTCTGCCAAGTTGAGCCAGAGAAAATGTCCCGTCCTCAAGAAGGCAACCCGTGTCAACGCTTGATACAAGGCAATTAAGACTGGCATCTGAACAAAAAGAGGAATAAAGGATGCTAAGGGATTAACACCCAATTCTTTGTAAAGCTTTTGGGTTTCCGTTGCTAGCAAGTTTCTGCTTTCCATATCTTTGCCGGGATACTTGGCTTGTAAAGCTTTGATATGCGGCTGGGCTTCCTGCATTTTCCTCGATGAAGTCATCTGGATTTGGAAGACCGGCAAAAGAACCGTTCGAATGATGATAGTAAAGAGAATAATTCCAATTCCTGTGCTGCCATTAAAAGATAAGAAACGAATCGTTTCCGCAAAGAAATAAACAAATTTTTCCCATAAGTCAGTTGATTGTGATGTGACTTCGCTCGTGCCACAGGCGGTCAAAACAAGCGAGGACAAAAGCAGGAGACCTGCTATCTTACTCTTCTTTTTCACTGGGAATCCCTTCTTGATAGATTTTAGCTAGTTTCAGTACATGTAGTAAATTTCGCTCAATTTCTTTGTAATTCAGCTCTTCCACTCCCTTACGAGCAATGATGACAAAGTCAACCGCTTGTAGCTCTTGTCTATGCTCTATCAAGACATGGCGAATCTTCCTCTTAATCCCATTTCTGACAACTGCATTTCCAAGTTTTTTACTGACGGAAAGCCCCACTCGAAAGTGTTTTTGATCTTTATCCAATTTATAGATGACAAATCGTTTATTAGCCACACTTTGTTTATCATTAAAAATCGCATTGAAATCTTTTTCACTCTTGACGCGATAGCTTTTTTTCAAAATTCAACTCCATCTACCAAAATTATATCTATTATACCATATTTTTCCAAAAAGCCAATGCCAGCAACCTTTAGCGCTATTTCTACCTTCATTTATAGCTTTTTATAAAGCAAAAACATCGCTCTTTTTCACGATGTTTTCTAAATGTTATTTGTTGTTCAAATCTTTTTTAGCTCTTTCCAACTCCTGACGAATCTGTTCGAATCCAGTCCCCCCGAGTGAATTTCGTTTTTGCACTGCCGTCTGCGACTCAAGTGCTTGATAAACGTCTTCTTCAATCAATGACGACACTTCCTGATAGCGACTCAGCGGAATATCCTGTAGATAATAGCCTGCCTTGCTACATTCCAGCACCAACTTCCCGACAATCTCATGGGCTTCTCGGAAAGGCAGTCCTTTCTTGGCCAGATAATCAGCCAATTCTGTCGCATTGGAGAAATCCCGCTGAGTTGAAACCAGCATTTTTTCTTTGTTTACTGTCATACTAGACAGCATACCAGCCATAATATCTAGCGACTTCGTGATGGTATCTACTGTATCGAACATACCTTCCTTGTCTTCCTGCAAGTCCTTATTATAGGCCAAGGGCAGAGATTTCATAACCGTCAGAAGACTGAAGAGATGGCCATAGACCCGGCCGCTCTTGCCCCGAATCAACTCCGCCATGTCCGGATTTTTCTTTTGCGGCATAATGGAAGAACCAGTACTAAAGGTGTCTGACAGGCTGACAAAGCCGTATTCATAGCTGCACCAGTTAATCAGCTCCTCGCAGAGACGAGACAGATGCATGATGAGAATGCTACTGTTAGATAGAAACTCCAAGATAAAATCTCGATCACTTACCGCATCCAAGGAATTGTGGTAAATGCCCTTGAAGCCCAATAAATCAGCCGTCAGCTCCCTATCAATTGGAAACGTTGTCCCCGCCAGAGCCGCTGCTCCTAAAGGAGATAAATCCGTATGCTCCAGATTAAAGGCAAAGCGCTGACTATCCCGGCTGAACATCTGATAATAGGCCAGTAGATGATGGGCAAAGCTAATCGGCTGGGCATGCTGCAGATGGGTATAGCCTGGCATGATAGTCTCTACATGCTCCTCAGCCAAGTCCAGCAGCACCTGACGCAGATTCAAGAGTTTATCCGCAATCTGACCGAGCTGATCCTTGAGATAAAGGTGCATATCTGTCGCCACCTGGTCATTACGAGAGCGAGCCGTATGAAGCTTACCAGCTACTGGCCCAATCTCCTCGGTCAGAAGAGCCTCCATATTCATATGAATATCTTCATTTCGCACATCAAACTCAAGCTCTCCAGCCTCATAACGTGCCAACAGCTTTTCCAAGCCTGTCTGAATAGCCACTGCTTCCTCTGGAGCAATGATTCCTGTCTGCCCCAGCATTTTTACATGGGCTAGGCTGCCCTCTAAATCATAAGGGGCCAGATGATAGTCAAATCCAATGCTAGCGCCAAATTCCTCTACCCAGCCTTCCAGTGAGGCTTCAAAACGTCCGCCCCACAGTTTATGATTCGCCATAGGAAAGCCCCTTTCTATTTGTCTTTGTGAGCCTGAACCTCTGCGTGAACCTTAGACGGAAGCCCCCATAGCTTGATAAAGCCAATCGCGGCATCCTGGTCAAAGGTATCTGCACTGGTATAGGTAGCCAGATTTTCGTCGTAGAGAGAATTGTCAGACTTACGAGCTACAACTGTCGCAGACCCCTTATAAAGCTTCACTTTAGCTGTTCCATTGACCACTTGCTGAGTGGACTTAAGGTAGGCAATCAAAGCTTCTGTCGCCGGATTAAACCAGAGACCATTGTAGATGAGATTGGACAGCTCATTTTCGATAATCGGTTTGAAATGAGCCAATTCTCTGACTAGAGTCAGATCCTCGATTTCCTTGTGGGCAGTCAAGAGAGTCACTGCACCAGGGCATTCATAGATTTCCCGAGACTTAATCCCCACCAGACGATTTTCCACATGGTCAATCCGTCCGACACCGTGTTGTCCTGCTAAGTCATTCAGCTCAAGGATCAAATCCGCCAGCTTCATCTTTTTGCCATCTAAAGCAACCGGCACACCAGCCTCAAAATCAATATTTACATAGGCTGGGCTATCTGGCGCTGCTTCTGGCGCAACCGTCAAATCATAGGCATCTTCCGGCGCTTCATTCCATGGGTTTTCCAAGACACCGCACTCATTGGCCCGTCCCCAAAGGTTTTGGTCGACTGAGTAAGGACTATCCAGATCTGCAGGAATTGGCACACCATTAGCTTTAGCATAATTGATTTCTTCTTCCCGAGACCATTTCCACTCCCGAACCGGAGCAATCACCTTGAGCTTGGGATCCAAGGAGGCGATAGCCACTTCAAAACGGACCTGATCATTTCCTTTTCCAGTACAGCCATGGGCAATAGTCGTCGCCCCTGTCTTGTGGGCAATTTCAACTAATTTCTTGGAAATCAGAGGTCGGCTCAGAGCGGACACCAGAGGATATTTTTGTTCATAGAAGGTGTGTCCTTGCAGAGCAACCAGGACGTAGCCTTCCGCGAACTCGTCTTTAACATCAATGACGTGAGATTCAATAGCGCCAACTTTCAGAGCCTTATCATGAATGAAATCCAAATCATTTCCCTCACCCACGTCCATGCAGACTGCGATCACATCATAATCCTTGTTCAACCAAGTAATAGCCACCGAAGTGTCCAAGCCTCCTGAATAGGCCAAAATAACTTTCTCTTTAACCATGCGATTACTCCTACCCTTCTATATTTTGTATTTTTAAACATTCTACGGTATGAAAATGCAAATGTCAAGAGAAAGTCGATATTTATTAAAATAAAAACGTTTTATCAATTTTTATTCAAATACAATATATTATATACTGGATTAAAATAAAAACCAGCCCGAAAGCTGGTTCATCTTATTTAATTTGATTTAGCATGTTCTCGATATGCTGGATAGATTTTTCACGACCTAATAGGTAAATCGTATCTGGCAGTTCTGGTCCATGCATTTCCCCTGAAACGGCAATTCGAATCGGCATAAAGAGGTTTTTACCCTTGATACCTGTTTCTTTTTGAACTGCTTTGATTTGAGGGAAGATGTTTTCTGTCACAAATTCTTCATCTGTCATAGCTTCCAGCTTCGCTTTGAAGGCTTCTAGAACAACCGGAACGGTTTCTCCTGCCATAACTTCGCGCTCGGCGTCTGTCAACTCTGGGAAATCTGAGAAGAAAAGATCTGTCAGAGGTACAATTTCATCGACTGACTTCATTTGTGGTTTGTAAAGCTCTACTAATTTTTCAGCCTTATCTGTCAAACGTCCTGCTTCTTCCAAGTATGGCTTCGCCAGAGCAAAGATTCTTTCGAAATCCGCATTTTTGATGTACTCATTGCTCATCCAGTCTAGTTTCTTCTGGTCGAAGGCTGCTGGAGACTTGCTGAGGCGGTTCTCATCGAAGAGTTTAATGAGTTCTTCGCGAGAGAAAATCTCATCTTCACCACCAGGATTCCAACCTAGCAGTGCAATAAAGTTAAAGACTGCTTCTGGCAGATACCCCTTCTTACGATAATCCTCGATAAATTGAAGAGTGTTGGTATCACGTTTAGATAGCTTTTTACCCGTTTCGCTATTGATAATCAAGGTCATATGACCGAACTCAGGTGCTTCCCAACCAAGTGCTTCATAAACCATGAGCTGTTTTGGAGTGTTGGCAATGTGGTCATCTCCACGGATAACGTGAGAGATCTGCATATCGTGGTCATCAATGACGACAGCAAAGTTGTAAGTTGGATATCCGTCTTTCTTTTGAATAACCCAGTCACCACCGATATTGCCACCTTCGAACTCAATGTCACCTTTGACTATGTCGTGCCATTTGTAGATACCTGACTCATTAACAGCCAGACGAACAGTTGGTATGATTCCAGCTGCTTCACGTTCAGCAATATAAGCAGCTTTTTCTTCTTCGCTCATGCCAAGGTATTCGTTGATGTAGCGAGGTGTTTCTCCTGCTGCTTCCTGGCGTTCGCGCTCGGCTGCCAATTCTTCTTCTGTGACATAAGATTTGTAGGCTTTTCCTTCAGCTAGCAATTGGTCAATGTATTTTTGGTAGAGTTCCAAACGCTCAGACTGACGGTAGTTTTCATGTGTTTCTGGACTTTCATCCCAATCCATGCCTAGCCAACGCAAATTTTCAAGCTGTGAACGTTCCCCATCTTCTACATGGCGCTTGCGGTCAGTATCCTCGATACGGATAATGAAGGTCCCGCCATGATGACGAGCATAGAGGTAATTAAAGAGCGCAGTCCGCGCATTTCCGATGTGTAAAAGTCCAGTCGGACTTGGTGCATAACGCACCCGAATAGCTTTTGCCAAAGCAGATCTCCTTTATATCATTCTTTTTATCATCGAGGACCAAAGGGCCTCTTTTCAATCGTTTCTATTATAGCACAAGTAAGAAAAAAAGATTACCCGCAAGCAATCTTTTTTTCATTCCTAAACTAATTGAAAACTAGAACATTTATTTATAGAACTTCATGGATTCGTCCGGTATCCACATCATAGACACCACCAGAAATTTCTACATCATCAGGGATCAAGGGAGACTTTCGAAGTAATTCCATATCCTCCCGTACACTTTCTTCCACATCTGTGAAGGGCAGAAAATCTTGCCCCTTAACATCCACACCTAGCACATTTTCAAGGTGACAGGCAAATTCTGGATTGGTAAAGGTCTGAGCCCCACAGTCTGTATGGTGCAAAACCACTATTTCTCTGGTCCCCATCTGTTGCTGAGAAATCACTAAGGATCGAATCATATCCTCCGTCACACGCCCACCAGCGTTCCGCAAAATATGGGCATCTCCAAGAGCCAAACCTAAGGCCGGAGCCACATGAAGTCGGGAATCCATGCAGGTTACAATAGCAACCTTTGTTTTTGGTTTTATTGGTAAATGAGCTGTTCCATGCAAGTCAACATACGCTCTGTTGGCCTTCATAAAATTTTTAAAGTAAGACATATTCACCTCTGCTTCATCTCTGAAAAATTTATTTGATTATCAAATAAATTAATCTTATCTTACCAGCTTTTTCAAGATTTGTCAGAGATAAAGCTTCTTACTCATGAAAAATTTGTATGTTCAGGAATAGTCAAGCCTACTCTTTTGTAGGAATATATCCACCCAAAATTTTAGCGAAAGTTTCAACATTTAGACTTTGAACATAGATTTCTCCTGTACCTCGGAAGGCATTAACAACACCCTCACTGATGCCAAGGTGGAAGCAACTAATGGTTCTATGAAGGACGTCAAACGACCAAGTTTTGAACTTAGAACTTCCCCAATTTCAAAAAAAGAGAGAACCTATATAAACGGCTCTATATGCTAGCTTTTATCACCCACTATAGTTGATAAAGAGCTATTAGTTATAACTTTTTAAAGTAGCGAGCAACAGGCCATTGTTCAAAACCAAAGTTCTCATAGGTTTTACGGGCTGGTGCATGACCTGGATCACCACCCGTCTCAACCATGACCATTTCCATCCCTTTTTGTTTAATCTGATTACAAGCATAGGTCATGAGCGCTTTTCCGACACCTTGGCGCTGATAGCTTGGAGAAACAGCTAGTATATAAATCTCTCCCATTTTATCCTCAGGGTGCAAGCGAATGTGAATCCAGCCGACCAACTCTTCCTCCAGAAAAGCTAGCCAGGCAAACTGACCCTCTGCATCTAAGACCGCTGTTAGATCATTGATTTGTCTTGTTTCCCACCCTTGAGGATAAAAATTGTCATAAACAAACTTAGGAACTCCTTTTTCCATTTTTGGAAAAACTGGAGACCAAGCCTGTATTGACAATTCTAAAACAGCCTCTTTATCCGATTTCCGATAAGGTTTTATAGTAATTGTCACTTTTTTCTCCTAACGTCTCTTTAATCCGCAAAAAATGCCACGAACGAGTCCGCATCCGATGGTGCCCAGGAATAGTCAAGCCTACTCTTTTGTAGGAATATATCCACCCAAAATTTTAGCGAAAGTTTCAACATTTAGACTTTGGACATAGATTTCTCCTGTACCTCGGAAGGTATTAACAACACCTTCTCCTGTACCGACAGATTGTAAAAAACCATTTTCCAAGTGAATGTCATAATGCAAGTCTTTGCTCCAGGCAACAACATGGGCATTATCAATCGTCATTTCTTGGTCTTTCAGTTCAATTTTCTTGATAGCTCCAAAGGCATTGACTAAGAGTGTTCCTTCTCCTTGAGTGGTCATGACAAAGAAACCTCCTTGACCGCCAAACAAGGCACGGCCAATAGACTGGCGTTCCATCGTATAAAAAGCTGAACCATCCAAAGCAAGGAAAGCTCCATCGTTCAATCGATATTGATGCTCTCCCAAATACAAGGGCATTACCTGACCCGGAACATTAGGAGCTAGAGCTAAGAGGCCACCATCTGCATCAGATAAAGCTTCCGTAATAAAGGTGCTTTCACCAGACACCATCGAACGCCCAACTGCTTTAACTAATTTACCAAGACCAGATCCTTTTGCATTCAGTTTGGTCCTTAATTTGACACTAGAAGAATGGTAGACCATGCTTCCGCGCTGAATATAAGCTTTTTCTCCTTTATCTAGTACAATTTCTACAAAAGGAAATTGGCTATTGTTTTCAATAGTAAAATTCATGCGATTATCTGACATCAGATTTCTCCTTTTATCTTGTTTTGAGCAAAGAGAACTAATCCTTGCACCTGTTTTATTTATCTACCAAGATCATTACATTGACAGTTTTGTTTACCTATAAAGCAAGGTTCTAAGAAAATACTTTCTTTAAGACTTCCCCAATCGTTGTCACACCAATGACTTGGATATTATCTGGAACTTTGAGGCCACTCAGAGAGTTTTTAGGAGCGTAGACTTTGGTAAAGCCCAGCTTTGCTGCTTCGTTGATACGCTGCTCGATGCGATTGACTCGACGGATTTCTCCAGTCAGGCCAATTTCACCGATAAAGCACTCTTGAGGATTGGTAGGCAAATCTTTGTAGCTGGAGGCAATGGCTACCGCTACTGCTAAATCAATGGCTGGTTCATCTAGCTTGACACCACCAGCTGATTTGAGGTAGGCGTCTTGATTTTGCAGGAGGAGTCCTGCCCGTTTTTCCAGAACCGCCATGATGAGGCTAGCTCGGTTAAAGTCCAGTCCGGTCGTGGTTCGCTTGGCATTGCCAAACATGGTCGGTGTCACCAAAGCCTGCACCTCTGCTAAAATTGGCCGCGTTCCTTCCATGGTCACGACAATAGAAGATCCTGTCGCGCCGTCCAGGCGCTCTTCTAAAAAGACTTCACTGGGATTGACAACCTCAACTAGCCCGCCAGATTGCATCTCAAAAATGCCAATCTCATTGGTCGAGCCAAAACGGTTCTTGACTGCTCTCAAGATACGGAAAGTATGCTGACGTTCACCCTCAAAATAAAGCACGGTATCCACCATGTGCTCTAGCGTCCGAGGACCAGCTAAGGTTCCTTCCTTGGTCATGTGACCAACAATAAAGGTCGCGATATTATTGGTCTTGGCCAGCTGCATGAGCTCGGCTGTCACCTCTCGGACCTGAGAAACAGAGCCTTGGACACTGGAAATTTCCGGCGACATCACCGTCTGTATAGAGTCGATAATCAGAAAATCTGGCTTGATTTTCTCAATCTCTGTGCGGATATTTTGCATATTGGTCTCAGCGTAGAGGTAAAATTCACTGTCAATATCACCGAGGCGTTCCGCCCGCAACTTAATCTGCTCAGCTGATTCCTCCCCGCTGACATAAAGGACGGTGCCCTGATGAGAAAGCTGGGTTGATACTTGCAGAAGCAGGGTAGACTTCCCAATACCAGGATCCCCACCAATCAGAACCAGACTGCCAGGCACGACTCCACCACCCAGCACACGATTAAACTCGTCCATTTCCGTCTTGGTCCGATTGACATCAATCGAAGTGACCTCAGCCAGCTTCATGGGCCGAGTCTTTTCACCTGTCAAGGAAACACGAGCATGCTTGACTTCTGCAGCCTCTACTTCCTCAACAAAAGAAGACCACGCTCCACAATTAGGACAGCGGCCTAGATACTTGGGCGAATGATATTCACAATTTTGACAGACAAAGGTCGTTTTTTTCTTAGCGATGAGATATCTCCTTTATATTTCTAATTCACATTCAACAAACTGGCAAAAATCAATCTGCTGATCAGCTACAAACTGGCGGATGAGCATGCGATGGGCTACAAGAGCTACCGTCTCGTAGTCTCTGTATTTGCTTAAGGCACTGAAAAAGCGGGCTTTCATCTGCTCAGCCGTTTCATACTGGACAGGACTTCTTGCAAGGAGACAACCATTATTTTCAAAAAACAACTCCCGAGCCTGCTCAAACTTTTCTATACCACTCTCATATACCTGCCATTCATGCAGCAAAGGCTCCACAAAAAGCGGCAGTTGGCGGTCTCGAATCAAATAGGAAGCCGTCTCCAAAGCTCGCGTCACAGAAGATGAAATCAGAATTTCCGCCTGTTCCAGCAGAGGATTAGCAGCTGCCTCTGTCGCCATCCGACGACCAGCAGCCGACAAGGGAGGCAAATCTAGTCCAAAGCCAGTGTAACCAGCCTCTTCCAAAAGTGAATAATCTGGCTCTCCGTGGCGGATAAAAATGATTTTCATATTAATGTCCTCATAAAGCTATCTAATCTTGATTCCGCAATCTTGCCATTGCTTCAGTGTTTTAGAGAATTTCTTCTGGTGGGCAACTCCGACAGCGGACAAATCGACAGAAACCTGATAATTCTCCTTGACAGCTGCCAAAACGGAAGCCTTGACACAGCCATTGCCATCTACCCCTATAAACTCTAAGCTTTTAGCACCAGTTCCCTCTAAAAACTCTTTTAAATCTGGATTAGTAAAGCAAGAAGACCGACGCTTCTCAAAGATGCGAGAAGATATAACCTTCAAGCCGGTCGCAAATTTCTTCTTCCTATCTTTTCTCTCCCAGAAAAAACGGTTGAGAATATAGATAACCCGATTGCTGGGATAACTAGCTATTTTGTCATTGACAGCCGCAGTCAGTGCTTCATTATCATATGCTTTTCCTGCAGCAACATAATCTGACTGCATATCTACAACTAATAAATAGTCTTCCATTTTTTCACTCTATTTCCCTGTTGATCCAAACCCGCCAGTCCGCACGCCATCTGCTTCATCTCCATCCGCAATTAAAAAGGGTGCAAAGACAGCCTGAACCACACGTTCGCCAACTTCAAGAATGACTTCCTGATCTGTGATGTTTTTCATCTGAGCAAAGATATGACCTTCGTTTCCAGGATTGCCATAGTAGTCGCCATCAATGACCCCCACGGAGTTAATCAAGACCAAGCCTTTTTTGCGAGGATTGGACGAGCGGTCGTAAAGATAAAGTACCTCTCCGGCTTGCATATAGGCCTTGACACCGGTCGGAACTAGCTTAATATCTCTCGGTGCTATGACGGTACGCTCTGCCACTTTCAAGTCGTAGCCAGCTGCGTGAGCCGTCTCTCTCTTGGGTAGCAAATCATCATTTGTAAAGCTGGAAACCAGCTCGAATCCACGAATTTTCATGCATTTCTCTTTTCTATTTTTACTGCCCCTATTATACTAAATTCGGTAAAAACAAGCAAAAAAACCGCCAATTGGCGATTCTCCCTAGTATAGATCTCTGATGATCTCTCCATTATCCAGATAGGTAAACTGCTCCGTCAAATCTGATGTGAAAACTTGATACATTTCCTTAAAGCTCACAGCCAGCGAGTAGCTGTCAAAATCTTCACGGTTAATCCAGAACACCTTGCCTTCGTCGGATGAAACCAGCTCTCCTTCAAAACGATTGGTCTTGTAAAGAAAAACGATGTAGCGCTCATCTTTTTCAGTATAAAACTGCTTGACACCACACAAGCGAGGCTCGTAGATAGTCAAACCTGTTTCTTCCTTGACTTCCCGTATCACTGATTTGACAAAGGATTCACGATTTTCAACATGGCCACCTGGAAAGCAAAGGCCGGTCCAATCATCATTTACTTTATTTTGCACTAAAATGCGGTCTCCATCGTAAACCATACACATATTTGTTAAAATAACTCGCTCCGCTCTTGACATCTCTCTTCCTCCATCTACCGACCGATTCGCTCGGCCTACTTGTGACTCATTATAACATAAAAGACATCAAATTTCTGAAAATCCAGATTTCTCAGCCTTTCCAGCAAAAAAACCGCCAATTGGGCGGTTCTTATAGGGAGATTATTATGAAAAAGAAAAGTTTTAGGATTTCTAAACAAAGTTAGGAGGTCTTTGTTTATGTTCTTAGTATAAATCTCTTACCTTAAACTTTCCTAAAAGCAAACTGAAAGGTTTAAAATTTTTTATAATTCCTGCAAAAGATAGTGAAATAGCTCTAAATTTCCCTTTTCTTCGCCGATCAAAAACTCTGGATGCCATTGAAGACCAATAATCCGATGGTTATCAATGGACTCGATAGCTTCAATTGTGTTATCTCTGGGATCAAAGGCTGTCGCGCGAAAATTAGGAGCCAAATCCTTGATGCTTTGGCGGTGAACGGAATTAATCCGGCTAGCTTGACCAAATAAACGCTCTACAACACTCCCCTTTTCAGTACGAATCGAATGCGAAGTCCCAAAAGGCTGACCCTGCCAATGATTATCAATCTGCTGGTTTAAAGTACCACCAAAAGCAACATTTACCAGTTGCAGACCACGACAAATTGCCATAACAGGTTTGTTCTGGCGTAAGGCTTCTTTTAAAAGTGCTAATTCAAATTCATCACGGGCGATATTATAATCGTCACTATCAATAGTTTTTTCTTCTCCATAGAATTTTGGATGGACATTCTGTCCACCTGATAAAATCAGCTTGTCTATGGTTTCTACATAATCCTCGACCAGGCTTTTATCGCCAAGAGGAATCACCATTGGCAGACCACCAGCCATTCGTACGCCGTCCACAAACTTTCGTGAAACAGAGGTGTGAATATTTTTTCCGTCTTCATCAACTGGGCAAAGATTGGCCGAAATTCCAACAATTGTTCTGCACATAGGAGACTCCTTTCTCAAGATATACTTTATCTTACCACGACTAGCACTTCTCGTCCAATAAATTTTTTTAAAGCAACTTATAAAAATTTTTTATCAAGTACTTGCTAGAAAGTTTTAAGGAAAAACTCCCGAATGAAATTGAAATTCAAACGAGAGTTGTAAAATATGAATCAATTCTTTACTCAAAGACAAATTGATTATGATAGAGTTCTGAATAGAATCCTCCGAGTTGAAGAAGTTGATGGTGGTCCCCTTGCTCAATCACCTCTCCATCTTTAAGGACGATAATCTGGTCAGCATTGAGAATCGTCTTGAGGCGATGGGCAATGACAAAGCTAGTTCGACCAGCTACAATGGCTTCCATAGCCTGCTGAATCTTGCTCTCTGTTACCGTATCAACATTGGAAGTCGCTTCGTCTAAAATCAAGACTTGCGGGTCCGTCAGCAAAGTTCTAGCAATGGAAATCAACTGTTTCTGCCCAGTTGAGAAAATATTCTGGTCATCATCTACCAAGGTATCATATTTGTCTGGTAGACTTTCGATATAGTCATGAATATGTGTCGCACGCGCAGCCGTTTCGACCATTTCCTGACTAGCATCCGGCACACCGAAGCGGATATTGTCCCGAATCGTGCCACTAAAAAGCACCGAATCCTGCAGAACAATCCCCACATGGCTCCGCAGACTGTCCAACTCATAATCTCGAATGTCGCGACCGTCAAACTCAATACTGCCACTATCCACATCGTAAAAGCGATTGAGCAGGTTCATAATGGTCGTCTTACCTGATCCAGTCGGGCCAACAACAGCCGTCATCTTACCCTTAGGAGCAAAGATAGACACGTCTTTGAGGATGGGCTTTTCTTCTACATAAGAGAAGTCCACCTGCTTGATCTCTACTGAGTCTGTGAGCTCTGTGAAAGCAGGTGCATTCTCTGGCCGGACTTCCTCGGGCGCATCAAACATCTCCTGAATCCGGTCAGCACCTGTAAAGGCCAACTGTAGACTGCCCCAGCTAGCTGCAATCTGAATGATAGGCTGATAATATTGCTGAGAAAACTGAGCATAAGTCGTAATCAAGCCAACTGCAACAGCCGTTTCAATATTAGGATCGCTAAGCAATACAGCCGATCCAACAAAAATCACAATGGCTGTATTAATCAGACTCATTCCATTCATGATAGGGAAGAGAAGACCTGAGAAAGCTCTGCCCTTAAAAGTAGCTGAACGGACTCGATCATTTTGCTCAAGGAAGCCTTTGATAACTTCTTCTTGCATGCCCTGAACAATAATAGCCTTCTGACCCGAAATAGTCTCGTCCATATAAGCATTGAGGCGACCAACTTCTTTTTGCTGGAGATTGGTGTACTTTCTAGCTAGTTTAACAATCACGACTAAAACCACAATAGCTAGGGGAGTGCTGGCAACAGTAATCCAAGCCAGGCGAGCATTCTGCTGAAACATGATGATCACTAGGCCAAGGTAGAGAAGAATATTACTTAAGACTTGAATCATACTTTCGTTCAAGGCTTGAAGAATATTATCCAAGTCACTAGTAAAGCGCGATAGGATATCCCCATCCTGATGACGGTCAAAAAAGGATACGGTTAATTTAGCTAGTTTTCCAAACAATCCCTTTCGCATCTCATTGGTCGAATGCGAAATAACTCGGCTCATCAAAACCATATAAATCAAGCTAGAAATTGATAGACAGAGAAAGGTTAGAAACAGCTTGGTCATAAGGGACGTAAAGGCAACTAAAAGCTGATTTTTTTCTCCGCCATTAGCCAAGGCATTGCCTAATTCAACTAGATGTTGAACAGCCTGACCAACATAAATCGGAAAGAGCACTTGTAAAATAGTAGAAGCAATCATCATCACGATTACAATAAGAAATGATAAGGTATAGTCTTTAAAATATTTCCAGAAAAATTTTACGGTCCGCATCTTAATCCTCCTTTCCTTTCTGTGTCTCGTATATCTCACGATAGACTTCATTTGTTGCGACTAGCTCTTTATGCGTTCCTTTTCCGATTAAACGGCCTTGGTCTAAGACTAAAATCTTATCTGCATGGACAACCGAACTAATCTTTTGAGCAATGACAATGGTGGTCGTGCCCTTCAAGTCCCTATTCAAAGCTTCTTGAACCAATTTTTCTGATTTGGCATCTAAAGCTGAGGTCGAATCATCTAAAATTAGGATCTTGGGATGGTTGACGACACCACGCGCAATGGACATCCTTTGCTTCTGGCCACCGGAGAAGTTATTCCCCCGTTCTTCTACCTGACTGTCAAAGCTGTCCGCCATACGGCCAATAAACTCACTGGCTTGGGCAACTCCTGCCGCCCATTCCATCTCGGGCAGGGAAGCATCGAGTTTCCCTTGACGAAGATTGTCAGCAATGGTCCCGCTAAAGAGAATAGCTCGTTGCAAGACAATAGAGACATTCTTACGAAGACTTCCCTGACTGACTTCTCGTAGATCCTTACCACCAATTGAAATAGAGCCTTCTTGGGGATCAAAGAGGCGAGGAATCAGCTGAGCCAAGGTAGACTTACCAGCACCCGTTGCACCGACAACGCCAACCATTTCCCCTGGAGCTACTTCGAAACTAATATCTTTTAGAATTGGACTTTCATCTGTTGGGTAAGTAAAGGTCACATGATCAAAATGAATACTGCCTTCTAAGTCTTCATCTGCTATATCTGGGAAAGTCATGGCAGGCTCTGTATCTAAAACCTCATTGAGACGTCTCATTGATATAATGGCCCGCGTCACACCATTTCCTAAAAAACCAACCATGATAATAGTAAAGATGATTTGATTCAGGTAGCCAATGAAAGAAGCAATCGAACTGACCACTCCCGCGTCTGTAGCAACCATGCCTGACAAGGTCCAAATAGCCAGATAAACTGCTCCGTAACCGATGAACATCATTATTGGTTCAACAACTGAAAAAGCGTAACCGATAAATAAATTTTGATCCAGGAGTTCATCAGAAACATGGCTGAATTTACCAAATTGTGCCCTTTCTTGCACAAAGGACTTCACTACCCGAACTCCTCGAAGATTTTCCTTGGCAATAGCATTCATTTGCTCTAACAAGGTCTGAAATTTCTTAAACCGAGGCCCCATAAGCCCCATCATCATAGCTGTCAACCCAGTCACAAGTAAAATTAGGAGGGCAATAATCCACCAGAGTTCCGGAACAGTCACGATGGCCAAGACAACCGAACCAATGAATAGGACTGGCAGGCGAAGCAAGATTTGAAACATCATCATAACCAGATTTTGAATTTGATTAATATCATTGGTCATCCGAACAACCAGATTTCCAGCATTGAACTGCTCAATATTGGCATAAGAGAAAGTCTGGATCTTTCGAAAAGTCTTCTCCCGCAAATCAGATGACACCGCTTGGGCGATATAAGCTGCTGTCGTTACATTAATACCACCAGCAAGCAAGCCAACAATCCCCATACCAATCAGCCAAGCCCCAGCTTGATAAATAGCTTTACTATCACTCATCTGCAAAGCATCCAGGACCTGCTTAAGGAGCCACGGTTGCAACAGCGAACTAGCAATCATCAAGCCAGTCATTACAATCGAACACACAACAAACCATTTGTACTTTAATAAGGTTTTTACAAACATCATCTTCCCTCTACTAGTTTTCTCTTTTTCCTTCGTTTTCTTACTATATCACAGAAAAAATCAATGTCAAGCTTATTAAACTTAGCTTTAAAATGACTATAAGAAAATGAGAACATTTAAGCTTGAAAACGATTTTTTCTTTTAATATGATAGAATAGAGTAGAATACTCTAGTTAGAAATGGAAATAAGAAAGATGGATAAACAACGAGTTGCTGTGATCGGTCCTGGCTCTTGGGGTACAGCTTTGTCACAAGTGTTAAATGATAATGGTCACGAAGTACGTATTTGGGGTAACATTGCTGAACAGATTGATGAAATCAACCAAGCGCATACAAACACACGTTATTTTAAAGATACTGTCCTCGATGAAAAAATCAAAGCCTACCACAGTCTAGCAGAAGCCTTAGATGGTGCTGATGCGGTTCTATTTGTGGTGCCAACCAAGGTCACAAGACTGGTAGCAAAACAAGTCGCTCAAATCCTAGACCACAAGGTTAAGGTTATGCATGCTTCCAAAGGTTTGGAACCCGACAGCCATGAACGTATTTCTACAATCTTAGAAGAGGAAATCCCGAGTGAATTGCGTAGTGAAATTGTCGTTGTTTCAGGTCCTAGCCATGCTGAGGAAACCATTGTTCGCGATATCACTCTCATTACAGCAGCTTCTAAGGACCTAGAAGCTGCCAAATATGTACAGAAACTTTTCAGCAACCACTATTTCCGCCTCTATACCAATACAGATGTGGTTGGAGTCGAGACTGCAGGTGCCCTTAAAAATATTATCGCCGTCGGAGCTGGGGCTCTACACGGCCTAGGCTATGGCGACAATGCCAAGGCTGCCATTATCACGCGTGGACTGGCTGAAATCACTCGCTTAGGAGTGAAACTTGGCGCTAGTCCTTTGACCTATAGCGGTTTATCTGGAGTTGGTGACCTTATTGTTACCGGAACTTCTATCCACTCTCGCAACTGGCGGGCTGGGGATGCTCTTGGACGTGGAGAAAAATTAGCGGATATTGAAGCTAACATGGGCATGGTGATTGAAGGAATTTCCACCACCAAGGCTGCTTATGAACTTGCTCAGGAACTGGATGTATATATGCCTATTACCCAAGCCATTTATAAAGTCATTTATCAAGACCATGACATAAAAGAGGCTATCTTCGAAATCATGAACAATGAATTCAAGGCCGAGAACGAATGGTCATAACCAAATCTGCATTTAGAAGGGATTTACTAATGTCAAAAGTTAAGAAAGCTGTCATTCCAGCAGCTGGCCTTGGAACTCGTTTCCTACCTGCTACTAAGGCGCTTGCTAAAGAAATGTTACCTATCGTGGACAAGCCTACCATTCAATTTATTGTCGAAGAAGCTCTCAAGTCTGGAATTGAAGATATTTTAGTCGTAACTGGTAAGTCAAAACGTTCGATTGAAGACCACTTCGACTCCAACTTTGAGCTTGAATACAACCTCAAAGAAAAAGGCAAAGATGACCTTTTGAAATTAGTTGATGAAACAACCGGTATTGGCCTGCACTTCATTCGACAAAGTCATCCGCGTGGGCTGGGAGATGCTGTGCTTCAAGCTAAGGCTTTTGTCGGCAACGAACCTTTTGTTGTCATGTTAGGTGATGACCTTATGGATATCACTAATGATAAAGCTATGCCACTTACCAAACAGCTGATGAACGACTATGAAGCAACTCATGCTTCTACAATTGCTGTTATGCAGGTCCCTCATGAAGAAGTTTCTTCATATGGTGTCATCGCTCCGCAAGGCGAAGGTCTTAATGGACTTTATAGTGTCGAAAAATTTGTTGAAAAACCAAGTCCGGAGGAAGCTCCAAGTGATTTGGCAATCATTGGTCGCTATCTGCTGACTCCAGAAATTTTTAAAATCTTGGAAAATCAAGCTCCTGGTGCTGGAAATGAAATCCAACTGACAGATGCCATTGATACTCTTAACAAGACCCAGCGCGTATTTGCCCGTGAATTCAAGGGTGACCGCTACGATGTTGGTGACAAGTTTGGCTTCATGAAAACATCTATCGATTACGCTCTCAAACATCCGCAGGTCAAAGATGATTTGGAACACTATATTATTGAACTTGGTAAAAAGCTAGAAGAAAAAACTAAAAAATAAAACCGAGGATGAAATACGACCGATTGGTCTATTACTCAAAACACAAAAACACCTAGATTTAACTAGGTGTTTTCTTATATCCAATGACTGGCTTTCTCAACAGAAACATTAATTTCCGTTAGAGAATGTTCCAATATTCTTGAAATCTTTTCCGCCTTCATAATTTCCTGCGAAACCAAAGCGGTTGTTTGGATTGCCTTCTGCATTGGCAACTGTTGTTTGTGGAGCTTGACTTGACTCTTGAGAAGCTTGGCTTTGTACCTGAGGAGCTTCAGCGCGAGTAGATGTTTGTCCGAATACTTGCACATTTGCTGTAGCTGCATAGCCAAAACGATTGTTTGGATTCCCTTCTGCATTAGCAGGAATATCATGAGTCGGAGGTGCTGCAACATAGTATTCAGCAGGAAGTACGTTTTTATTTACTTCTTCAGTTGCTTTTGGTTTTTCTGGAGTTTTTGGAGTATCTGGTTTTTCAGGTGTTGATGGGTCTTGTTTATCATCTGGTTGTGAAGCGCGATAAGGATCAGACTTACGTCCAGCAGCTTCTAATTGTTTTTCCATCAACTTTTCATAGTCCTTAAAGTGTTGGAAAAGACGATCTGATAAATCAAGTGCATCTTTTGTCACTTTGTGTTCAGCAGCTTTAGCAGCTTCTGGTTGATCTTTCAGTGAATAATACTCAATATCCTTCTTCTCTTGATCAATGATGAATTGTTTTTCAAGCATCTTCCAATGATCTTGAACAGTCTTACCGAAAATATCTTGGTTCTTAATTGCCATTTGGTCAATGTGCCATACTGTCCAATACCATGAGTTTGGATCATAAGTAGCAGTTTGAGGTTTAAAGGCTTGATAAGTATCTTGAACGTTACCATAGAAAGGTACATATGGTGTGTTACGTGATGGTCCTAAACCGAGCCATACTTTACCACCAAAAGATTTTGGCAACTTCGGATCAATTTGATAAACATGGGCATCGATAACATTTTCATTACCAAGAGCATATTTGTATTGATCTTTCCGAACAGCATCATTTGCACCATTGTCGCCTTGTTTCTTGACCCCAATTTGATCATCAGGTATAAAACGACCATTCAAGTGTTCAAAGCGGTTCCGTTGCAAAGCAAAGGCATCCTCAAGAGTAAATTTCTTGTTAGGATCAGTTGGAGAGCGGAAGAGCTCGTACTCATCATCTTCATAAGTAATTTTAGATTTAGGATCAAGAAGTGTAATTCCTGCATATGTACGAGAACGATCCCCTTCTGCGTATTTTTCAGGTCCATATGATTTAGCAATGTGGAAATTACCATCTTTATCTGTCTTGTAGTTTCCTGCTTCTTGGGCTACTTTTTCTACATCTTTAGAAGCAATAACATTTTCTTTGTCATTCAAATCAACATGGCCAAGGTAATAGGTGTTAGCAAAAACTGCGTATTTATCTTCTGGCACCTTCACCGCTACATATTGGTGGCCAGATAAGATTTCCATGTACCAAGTTTCTTTTTGGTCTGCAACTACAACTGTATTTCCTTCAGCAGATCCCTTTTCTTCAATGACTTTTGCAAGCAACTCAATTGCTTCACGAGCTGATTTTGCACGAGGCAAAATGACATCCAGCATAGCAGCTTCTGGAAGACCATCTGCTTTAAGAGGGTCTTTTGCAAGTACTTTTTTATTTGGAATTGCTGTAACTGTAGATGTCATTGAAACACCTGCTTCATTAAAGCCATGTTCCCCGAAAGCACCGTTACTACCATCGCCACGAGCAGAATCATAAGTTGCAGTATACTTCATTTCGTTGGCTGCATGTGGATATGTGAAACCATTAGATTCATCTACAATCTGGTCTCCTTCCTTATAGTTCTTTCCTTCCACAACAACATAGTTTTTATTGTGTTTCCCACCATTGGGATAGTAAGGATAGTCTTCCGTACGGCCAAACATGGTTGAACCGTCAGCTGTCAACTGGCGACCAAAAATAAAACCACAACAAGCTTGAACCGCTTGGATAGGCAACATGAGGATTGCCATCACAGCAATGACAACTTTGAATGTTAACTTCTTCATCGCTAACTCCTTTTTATTTTTTTGGAAGTCCTAGACTCCCTATATTTACAACCATAGTATACTCCTTTAACTTCGTATTTGCAAGCGCTTTCAAAATTGTTTATTTATACGTTTTACAGATATAAAACAGGGAAAACATACACCTATAAATTTAGACATTTTAGAAGTTTACTAATTTATTTCTGCTAAAACTAATTAAGAGTCCATTTTATAAAATATTGATACATCAAATTATTGAAATTCCTTGTTTCATCAAAAGTTATAATTATAAAAAAGTACCGCTAATCAAAGCGGTACTTAGCTTAATTTTCTTAAAAAATTGGTCTTTGAAAAGTCATAAAAATCAAAATGGCTGCTAATCCCAGATAGACTATTAGGGCTAAAAATCTTTGTGGCTTACTAAATGCATTGCGTTCGCCTGAAACTGGTAGAATCACCGCACCTAAAGCTCCACCAACAAGACCACCTAAGTGACCAGAAAGACTGATTCCTGGTAAGAAACTCATGATTAGATTGACAGCCAGTAGGCTCATATAGGATTGCCCCAACTGCTGAAGATAGTAGTTTCGTGTGGCATAGCGCAGAACGACAACTGACGCAAAGAGACCGAAAAGCGATGTGGAGGCTCCTGCAGCCAGACTGTTTGGTGAGAAATATACGACAAATAAGTTTCCCATCACCCCAGACATGAGGTAGAGCAATAAGAATTTCCATGGTCCGAAAATATCTTCTATCTGACGGCCAAGGAAATACAGAGTAAGCATATTGACCACGAAATGCTCTAAACCAATATGGACAAATATGGCGGCAAAAACTCGCCAAAATTCCATAGGCATCTCTTGGATTGTATAGCCACGTACTGCCCCAAAGTAAGACAAGGCTTCCGTACTACTATATTGGAAACCGTAGAAAAGAAACATTAAAACAAAGACAAGGCTCGTTATGATCAATAAAATACTTGTCACTGGGTAGTTTCTATCGTAGATTTGTTTCATATATGATTAACTCCTTTACCGAGACATCATGCAGATCCGGTTTAAAATTCGCTAGCTGAATTTGATAAAGCGTACTGACACTAGCACCAGAAAAATCAGCCAGATAACGGTCATAGTAGCCACCGCCGTAACCGATCCGAAATCCTTGAGAATTGAAGACCACACCTGGCACATGAATCAGATTAATTTCTGTCTTATCCACAGCCTCTTCACTTATCGGCTCCATAAGACCAAAGGAGCTTTTTTGTAGGCGACTTTCATCATAATCAACAAATATCATCCGCCCCTGGCCATAGGTTTTGGGCACTAAAACCCGCTTGCCGTCCGACTGAGCCTGCTTGATAAAAGCTACTGTTGAGACTTCATGGGGCATAGAAAGATAAGTTGCGATGACTTTAGCTTCTTGATAAGCTCTTGACTGAAGCATGTGCTGGGTCAGCCAGCCATCTGCCTGCTCTTTGTCTTTTCCTGAAAGACTCTTCATCTGGCTTAGTACCGTTTGTCTCAGCTCTTTTTTCATGCAACGCGTTCCTCTTTTCTTATCTGTCATTAACTTTATAATCTAGGAATTTCCCAATCTTTTCAATAGCAAAGGGCAGTGCTGCCTCATCCGGTGTCATTTTTGGATGATGGAGGGCATAGGGACTGTCCACTCCCAGCCAGAACATGACGCCCTTGATCTTGCTGAGCAGATAGCCAAAATCCTCACCTGTCATCGCCGGCGCAATATCAATCAGCTCCACTCCGTCTTCCTTCTGGAAAAAGTCCATCAGTTCACCTGCCAGATCAGGATGATTTTCTACAGGCAGATAACCACCTTGCTTGAGCTCCAAGTCCAATTCCAGACCGAAACCTTGGGCTATGCCCTCTGCTATTTCTCGTAAGCGTTTCTGGGTCAAGAGGTTCATCTCCTGAGTCAGAGTCCGAATGGTACCATGCAAAAAGGCCGTTTCTGCGATGACATTGTTGGTTGTGCCAGCATGGAGCGAACCAAAGGTTACAACCGCTCCCTCGATAGGATCGACATTGCGGCTGACAATGGTCTGCACCTGGGTGATAAAGTAGCTAGCCGCAACCAAAGCATCATTGGCTTCATGGGGAAAAGCTGCATGGCCCCCCTTCCCCTTAAAGGTCAGCTTGACTTCACAGGTACCAGCAAAGAGGGTTCCTCTGTTAGTGGCAATATCACCAACTTTGAGATCCGGCCGCACATGAAGTCCGTAAAATTCATCTGGCAGCCAATCGCCAAAAGCATCGTCTTCATACATGAGCATTCCGCCAGCTTCATTTTCCTCAGCAGGCTGAAAGAGAAAGAGCAGATTGTGGGTAGGCTGAGCGCTCACAGCTTGCTCCAGCAGACCTAGAGCGACCGTCATGTGCATATCGTGTCCGCAGGCATGCATTCGGCCTTCATGGGTACTAGCAAAGTCCAGACCTGTCTCCTCGACAATCGGAAGACCATCAATATCTGTCCGCCAGCCAATCGTCTTATCCGGTGAACTGCCCTTGATAAAGACCAAAATACCAGTTCGCCAAGTTCGGATTTCCACAAAGTCTAGACCTGCTGTCAGTCCATCAATGACCTGCATCAGGTAAGCATGAGTCTTGTATTCTTCCAGACCGATCTCTGGTATTTGGTGTAAATCTCGGCGAATTTTTAGATAATCAAGCATTGTTTCTTTCCTTTATTGTCTTGTCAAACCAGATAAAATCTGACCGCACCCAATCAACTTCGGGCGCGGCACTGTTATTTATGCAATATTAAAGTGTGCGAAGAGCGTCTTCTAGAGCTGTCTTCTGCTGGGTCTTCTCATCAATGGTCTTGATAATTCGAGCTGGAACACCAGCAACCACTACATTTTCAGGAACATCCTGAGTCACAATCGCACCAGCCGCAACAACGGAGCCACTGCCAATTTGTACACCTTCAATCACAACCGCATTGGCACCAATCAGCACATTGTCTCCAACCCGAACTGGCTCAGCGCTAGCTGGCTCAATGACTCCCGCTAGAACTGCACCTGCACCGACGTGGCTATTTTTTCCGACAATAGCTCGGCCACCCAGGATAGCACCCATATCAATCATGGTCCCAGCGCCAATCTCTGCACCAATATTGATGACTGCCCCCATCATGATAACAGCATTGTCACCAATTTCGACTTGATCACGGATAATAGCACCTGGCTCGATACGGGCATTGACGTCGCGCTTGTCCAAAAGTGGCACAGCCGAGTTACGAGCATCTTGCTCAACGACATAGGTCTTATTTTCTTCTAAGTTCACTAGGAGAGGCTTGATTTCTTCCCAGTCTCCAAAAAGAACATTGCCTAACTTCACAACAGACCAAGGAATGGTACCGTGCAATTCTCCGTTAAAAGTTACCTTGACAGGAGTCTTTTTCTTGGCGTCAGCGATAAATTTGATGATTTCTTGAGCATTCATTTTGGTAGCAGACATAGCTTCACCTCTTTGTTCTTTCTATTTTTTGAACTAGGAAAGAGGCAAGTCTCTCCTAGCTATCTAATGTTTTCTATTATAACATAATTCGGTCAGTCAGTTTGAACTTTACTAGACATCGAAATCGTTTTTGGATTCTTGGACCTTTTTTAAATGAAACTTTCCATCCTTGTCCCTTGCAAATTCCAAAAGGACGAAGGTTTTATCCTTTGTTTGGTAGGCCATGTTCAAAATAGAGTAGCCTTCAATGTTCGATTTATAATACCTTTTGGGAACTCCCACTTGATCAACTATCTCTATATCCGTGATGCCTTTTTCTTCATCTGGGCTAATCCCTCTAAGAAAGGCAAGCCTCTCATCCGTCAGATATTCTTTTTGAGTAGTATCATAAGAAACACTGACAAGATGTGGACCAGAACCTCTGTTCCAGAATTGAATAACAGCCACGCCTCCGCCTTTTAAATTATAAGTCAGTGATAGCAATTTGTCCTTTTTGCCCACTTTCATTTCGTTGCTAGTTTGGGCTAAACCATATTGACGAACAAAATCAGACACGTGAAGGTTTTTAGTCCCATCATTTTCAATCTTATACTTTACAAAGTCAACCCTCTCCCAATCCAAAGCCTTAGCATTTGGAGAACTATACTTTGACTCTGCTCCCATTGCTTGATCATCTTTATGAGAATTGAGTCCCTTCCCAATTAAGATAAAGAGTCCTATAACAAGCGTTAATACTGCTACAGCAATTAACTTTGAAGAGAAACGAGAAGTTGGTTTAATCCTTTGTATCCTTGCTTCTTTAAACTTTGATTGATAATCTGATCTCCTAGAACCTAAATTTTGTTTCAGTTTCGGTTTTTTTACGTCCTTGGAATTCAATTCCGATATTGGTGTAGCTGGCTTCTCCGAAATGGCTTCATTTGTTGGTTTGGCTTCCTCATTGCGCTTTGATGCAGGTACCGAGCCAGGCATTTCATTAGAATTTCTTCTAGAAGATTCTTTTGTCTTGCCAAATCGTTCCTTATGTTCTTTTCGTAGTTTGTCTAAGTCTCTTTTTTCCATTCTCTTATCCTTTTTCTCCCTTAAACGAAATCAATATCCTTCTATCTAGTTCTCTATCTCCATATATATTCTAGTCCTTCTCAGATGCTCCAAGTAAATATCGCTTCGTTATCAACATAATTAAAAATCTATCTCAATATTGCTACATCTCCCCTGATTGTAACATATAATCAAGGAAAGGAAAACTTCCACTTCTTAGATTTACTGGGCAGATTAGTGAATCAATTTCAACTAAACATATAAAGACCTGGAATTTCCATTCCAGATCTTTCAAAAAATTTTATTCAAACTTTAAGCTACTCGCTCCTCATACCCTATCAGGAATCTCCAAGTGAACGAGAATAAGTCGCTTTTTAATCGGCTCCTTTTTTAGCTAAAAGGAAATCTCCATCTGCCTGTTTAACAAAGGTCAACTTGTACTCATCCGAACCTGATGAGTTGAAACGAATCCTCATTTTGGTAATTACTTCATCTGTTTCAATATCTTCTCCTGCAGACACCGTCAGAGATGAGACTGCATTATCCCCAATGACTTCCTTATAAGAAACCCCGCCTTTACCTGTTTTTGGATCTCCCACTTTCAGCTTATCATAATAATCAGAGGGCATATAAGCGGCTTTAGCCTTTCTGTAATCACCTGAATAAGAAATATTTTGTAAGTAGTAGCGATCGCCTTCCTTCTTAAAAGCAAGCTCCATTTCACGAATTAAGCGATAGTAGAAACTATCTTCATCCTGGTCATAATCATCTAACTCGCCCCACTTTAAATCAATTCTATCTCTTCGAAACGAACCTTTTATAGCCTTACCATACTCATCAAGAATATCTTCTATGGGAGTTCCTAAATCTGGCTTATCGTAATAACCGAACTTAAGAGCAGCGAGATTATTGATATCCCAACTAAATTCTGACTCTTCGGGGTCGATATATTCAGCAGCCACATCTCTTTTTGATTTACCCGTATCAGCTTTTAAATTGATGATTGGATAGAGGCGCTTGGTCAGATTCATATCCCCTGTAGAATAACCAAAAATTAGACCAACTATCAGCCCCAAAACAGCAAAACCTGTGATGCAAATAAGCATTCGCCTTTTTCCTGCTTTCTCTTGATCACGATTTTCAGGCACGTCAAATGGTATCTGTGATTGATTCATATTCATCTTTCATCTATCTCCTCTATCTTAATCTCGTTCTGTGCCAATGTATAAGAATTCCCCATTCGGTTGTGCTAGGAATCGTAATGTCTTATAATCATCATTAACTTCATAGAATACCCTTGCAATCACTCGATTAGAGATATACTTTTCTCCATTAGCAGTAATATCGTTTTCCGTTTCAATTTGGATAGATTGTCCATGTTTTTTCAATAATTCTGATAAAGGAGTCCCTCCCTTGCCTGTTTTTGAATCTCCTTTTTTCAGACTTTTAAACTCTTCATTTGTTAATTTATAATCTTTTGAATTGTCAGTATCCTTTTCATCTTCGTCTTCATCTTCTAGTTTCTGCTTGTCTTGGAATTCGCCTAGCGCATATGCTTGGACATGCTTTAAATAATAATTGTCACCTGATTTTTCAAAATACATAGTGACGCTTTGACTTTTTGAAGACTTCGATCTATCCCAAGAAAGTTTAATCCCCTTCTTGTCATAATCCACACCAGAAGCCAATCCATAGGTATTAACAATTTGATCTGCAGTTAATCCATGACCATCCTTATTGTTATACTTCAACAAGCCAAGATCTTTAAGAGAAAAAGTAAAGACAACCCTGTCTTTCTCTGTGATAAAGCCAGTTTCTGTATCTTTAGCTTCAGCCTTGGCTCGTTCTAGACGTTTATATCGTCGAGTATCAGCTTCGGACTTGAATGATTGTCCCCAAAGATAGCCAACACCTCCACCAATCAGACCAGCAACAAAAGCAGCAAGGACTGAGAAAGTGATCAACTTAATCCAACCGCGTTTAGCTTCCGATTGAAGTTCTTGATGACTTTCCTCTTGAGAAACTAAATTGTTTTCTTTTTGATCAGGCTCTTGATTGGTTTGTCCTTCTTGCGATTTAAAAGGCTTTTTATCCTCTGTTGTCATAACATCTCCTTTACTAGCAACTTTCACCCATTACTCTCCTCACTCTTCGTGAATAAAGTCTGACGCGCAAAATTTAAATGTAATAGTTCTAATATATCATAAATTCACAAGATTGGCCAATGCCCCAATAGATAAAGAGCCCTATACAAAAAAGACCTCTTTCGAGGTCCTTACGTTTGTCTATTAAAGGCGAGCGTTCAATTCTTTGCTCAATTCTTCAAATCCTGGTTTACCAAGAAGGGCAAACATGTTACGTTTGTAGGCTTCAACACCTGGTTGGTCAAATGGGTTGATGGCATTCAAGTAACCTGAAAGGGCGATGGCCAATTCGAAGAAGTAGATAGTGTAGCCAAGAGTGAAGGCATCTTGCTCTGGAAGAGTCACGTACATGTTTGGTACGTCACCATCAGTGTGGGCAAGAAGAACTCCGTCGGTCGCTTTTTTGTTTACAAAGTCAACGTCTTTTCCTTGAAGGTAACCAAGTCCATCAAGGTCTTCTTCCAAAGTAGGAATGATCACGTTCTTACGTGGTTTGTCAACACGAACAACTGTTTCAAACATGATACGAGTTCCTTCTTGGATAAATTGACCCAATGAGTGCAAGTCAGTTGAGAAGTTAGCTGAAGTTGGGTAGATACCTTTTTGGTCTTTACCTTCTGACTCACCAGCCAATTGTTTCCACCATTCTGAGAAGTATTGAAGTGATGGCTCGTAGTTTACCAAGATTTCAGTTGCATAGCCTTTGCGGTAAAGGATATTACGAACTGCTGCGTATTGGTAAGCTTCATTTTCAGCAATCTTATCTGAAGTGTAGTCTTTACGAGCTGCGTTAGCACCTTCCATAAGAGCTTTGATGTCCGCACCTGATGCAGCGATTGGAAGCAAACCAACTGCTGTCAATACTGAGAAGCGTCCACCGATGTCATCTGGAACCACGAATGTTTCCCAACCGTTAGCGTCTGCTTCAACCTTAACAGCACCTTTTTGGCGGTCAGTTGTAGCGTAGATACGTTTGTTGGCTTCTTCTTGACCGTATTTCTTAACCAAGAGTTCTTTGAAGACACGGAAAGCAATTGCTGGTTCAGTTGTTGTACCAGATTTAGAAATCACGTTTACTGAGAAGTCTTTGTCAGCTACGTACTCTACCAAGTCAGCAAGGTAAGTAGATGAAATTGAGTTTCCAGCGTAAAGGATTTGTGGGGCTTTGCGTTCTTCTTTTGTTTGCAAGTTAGCAAAGTGGTGGTTCAAGAAGTCGATGGCTGCTTTGGCACCAAGGTAAGATCCACCGATACCGATCACAACCAAGACATCGCTGTCTGATTTGATTTGCTCTGCAGCTTTCAAGATGCGGTCGAATTCTTCGCGGTCATAATTTTCAGGAAGGTCCAACCAACCCAAAAAGTCGCTTCCAGCACCAGTTCCTTTGCGGATCAATTCATCTGCTGCTGTTACTTGTGCTTGCATGTATTCCACTTCATGAGGGGCAACAAATTTGTCCAAAACTTTTGAATAGTCATATTTAATATGTGACATGATATTCCTCCAATTTCTTTTCTTTAATATGATAACGCTTTACGACTTTTTTAGCAAGCAAAACCTTATTTTAAAACGCTTCCAATTTATTTTTTTACAAGTTAGCAAAACCTAATAGGCACTTCAAGGCAATCGTTTGCGTAATTCACTGAATTTGTCCTACTCTGCTTATGATTCCTCTTCATAGAAAAAGGCCTAGGATTCTATCCCAGACCAGAACATTTCTTGTATATTTTCTCATCTGAAAAATTCACAAATAAGGCTTTCTAATCAGAACCTAGTTCTCGCTTCGCTCAAACTGCGTCAATGTCTCTAAACTCATCTTCCTCCTTCGGAGTTGATTCGTTAAGGATTTTTATACGGTTTACAGATTTTTCCCTTACGGGAAAAACTGCATCCATTGCTCTAAGATTCATCTGCGCCTTGCAGGCTTGACTCACTGCATTTCGGAACGTAGTTCTCGCGTTGCTCAAACTGCGTCAATGTACCTAAGTTCATCTGCGTCCTTTGGACTTGATTCACTAAGGTACATAGAAAAAGAGCACACAGTTTACATCGCTTAGGGCTGCTGGATTCCTCCCCTGACCCGCTTCACGCAAAACTGTTGCTCCATGAATAGTATATCATATTTTTTTACTTTTGGCGACGATTTCTGAAAAAATCTTGCATGATTTGAGCGCACTCTTCTTGGAGAACACCTGTCTCCACCTCTACTCGGTGGTTAAGACGCTCATCCGTCAGAATATCATAAAGGCTGCCAGCTGCTCCAAACTTTTGATTTGGTGCTCCGTAGACAACATGGGGAATGCGCGCTAAACCGATTGCTCCGCTACACATGACACAGGGTTCAATGGTCACAAAAAGTGTTGTATCCAGCAAGCGCCAACCATTCTCATGCTGATTCGCCTCTTCTATTGCCATAATTTCCGCATGCATAACCGCCCGCTGCAACTCCTCACGTGCATTATGCCCACGACCAATAATCTGACCATCTTTAACAATGACACATCCGATTGGAATCTCATCGTTTTCTAAAGCAATTTTGGCCTCTTTCAAAGCCTCCTGCATAAAATATTCTTTTTCTTCTTGACTATAGTTCATAGATTTTCTGTTATCTTTCAAATTCTCTTCTGCTCTATTATAATGTTTAGAGCCAAAAAAAGCCACCAAGAATCTTGGCGACTTTTTAGGAGATTATGAAAAATTTTAGGATAGGTATATCATAAACTCCCTTACTTAAAGAAAACTTAAAGTTTTTTAGAAATTCCGATTGGATCGATTATAGCCGTAGCGCTCCATAAAATCTTCACGGAATTCTAACAAGTTATCATCCATAATAGCTTGGCGAACTTTCTTCATAAGGTTTACTAAGAAGTAAAGATTGTGATAACTTGTCAAGCGAAGTCCAAAGGTCTCGTCAGCCTTGAGCAGATGGCGGATATAGGCCCGCGTGTAATTGGTACAAGTGTAGCAATCACAGTTATGATCCAATGGCGTGAAATCTTCTTCAAACTGGGCATTTTTAACGACTAGGCGTCCTTCACTAGTCATACAAGTGCCGTTTCGGGCAATGCGAGTCGGTAGAACACAGTCAAACATATCCACACCACGGATAACACCATCGATCAAGCTATCTGGAGCTCCCACTCCCATGAGATAGCGAGGCTTATTTTCAGGTAGCATTGGTGTTGTGAAGTCCAGCACCGCATTCATCTCTTCGTGAGACTCACCAACAGCCAGTCCTCCGATAGAGTAGCCTGGGAAATCCATGCTGATCAAGTCTTGAGCAGACTGGCGGCGCAAATCTTCAAAGCCAGCACCCTGAACAATACCAAAGAGGCCTTGGTCATGCGGACGACTATGGGCCTCTAGTCCACGCTCTGCCCAACGGCTGGTCCGCTCAATGGACTTCTTGACATAATCATAAGGCTGGTAGAACTGCGGGCATTCATCAAAGGACATCATGATATCACTCCCCAGATTGTTCTGGATGGAGATGGCCTTTTCTGGTGAGAGGAACATCTTGGAACCGTTGAGGTGGTTCTTGAAGGTCACCCCTTCTTCTGTGATGTTGCGACTATCAGCTAGAGAATAGACCTGGAAACCACCACTATCGGTCAGAATAGGTTGGTCCCAGTTCATGAACTTGTGTAGACCACCTGCACGGGCAATCAGCTCATCTCCCGGCCGTAGCCAGAGATGGTAAGTATTGGCCAAGATAATACCCGACCCCATTTGCTTGAGCTCTTCAGGGGACTGGGTCTTGACTGTCGCCTGAGTGCCAACCGGCATAAACATAGGCGTTGGGAAGGTCCCGTGAGGTGTGATAATCTCTCCCAGACGGGCACCTGTGTGTTTTTCTTTTTTGATCAATCGATATTGAATCGGTGAATCTGACATTTTTACCTCCGATGCTGGGAAAGACAGTCCCAGATCTTATTTTTTGTGGAAGATTCCACAAGATACTGTATGATTTTATCAAAAAAAGCCCCGTCTGTCACGGGGTATGATATAATAGATAGCATTACTGGAGGTTTTTATGAATTTACGTCAACTAAGGGCTGAAGCCCGTCTCCTACAGAGAAAAATACCAGGAATTCTCTTTCTCTTTTTCATCCCGATTATGATCTTGTTGCTTAGCAATTTTTTGGGTGATTCGCAAGAGGATTTGATGGAGTATTTCGCGTCAGTTGATCTAAAACAGGCTTTCTATCTTGAAGTTAGTCGCGGTCTTTTCTCTCAAGTTATCAATTTCGTCATCTCTCTTTTTATCATTTCAGCGTCCTATGCTTTAATTGATTTGTTGCGCAGGCAAACTGAACAGTTGAAGTTTTCGGACTCTCTGCGTGCTTTTTCCAATCAAATCTTTACTCCCCTTGTACTTACTTTGTTTTGCAAGCGCCTGATTTTATTTTGTTGGAGTATTTTACTTTGGGTTGGCTCTGTCATTTCTATATTTACGAGCTACCGCATCCTCTATATCTACAATCAAGCTCCTAATAATCAACTGTCTGATCAAGCTATTCAGCAGATTAGCAACTACTCGCCTTCTCTGTTTCTGGGCTTGCTTCTCGTTACTCTAGGCTTGATTATCTCCCTTCCTCAGCGTTATGCTTATTCGCAAGCTGAGTTTATTCTTTACGATCAACTTAAAGAAGGAACTTACCAAGGTCCGCTTCAAGTCCTTCGTCAAAGCCGGCTTATGATGAAGGGATACAAAGACAAACGTTTTATGCTGGATGTGAGCTTTATCGGCTGGCAGATTTTAATGTTTCTGACCCTTGGTCTTGCTGGAATCTATGTTATTCCCTATATCCATACCAGCTCCGTCCTCTTTTATGAGCAATTAAAAGCCCTGAAAAAATAAAAGCGCCTCTGCTTGAGTGTACTGACCCCAAAAAGTTAGACAGTAAATCTAACCGATTGGGGGTAGTTCATAAGGCAGAAGTGCTTTTTGTTTGTACGCTATTTTAAGCCAGCTCGACTTTAAATACTAGTGGCAGATTAGTCTTAACTTCAGACAAGAATATCCGTAAACCTTGAGAAGTTTGCTCCCATTTCAATGCTTTTTCATAGCCCAGCAAAGAGACACTTTTTATAATACCGTGAAAACGAGAGGCAGGATTTTCCCTTTCATCTGCCAAGGCTTCTACTGTCAGCCATTGATCCGTAGTGGACTCCATTGCAAATGCATAAACAGAGCCTCCCTTGGCTGTGAAACGGAAATCTTGATTAGTATAGGTTACGATATCACCATCAGAAAATGGTCCACTAGCCGGTTGCGTCGGTCCTTCTCCAAATTGTCTCCAAGCATAGGAGTCATATATCGCTGGGCCATTCACCTCCAGCCAAGTCCCTATTTCCTTTAAGATAGCCTGATCTCTCTCAGGAATCGAACCGTCTCCTTTAGGTCCGATATTGAGTAGGAGATTCCCATTTTTAGAAACTACATCGATCAAAGTTTGGATGATTTCTTTGGCAGATTTATAATCCAGTTGCTCTGTGTAGCCCCAGGAATTACGTGCAATAGCTGTATCTGTCTGCCAAGTGAAAGGCTGTATCTCCGCAAAGCCACCACGTTCCATCTCGACAATCCCAGACCCAAAAGCCAGGGCATCGTGCTTGTAACAAATACTAGCTGGCTTACCGGTCGCAGCTCCCAAATTATAATAATAAGCCGCAAAAAGTTTCAAATGTTCTTTAAAGGCTGTATGTTGAATCCACCAGTCGAAGTATAAAATCTCTGGCTGATAGTCTCGGACAAGCTCACAGGTCCGCAAAAGCCAATCATCTAAAAATTCTTGATCGGGATAGGGCTGACCAAATAAATCATGGTGATCTGGCTCTGGCATAGCTGGCCAATAAAGTTCATCTCGACTGACTTCCTTGGCAATATCACTATCGAATTCTTTCCCATGTGAAAAGAAAAAATGATGCTCAGCCCGATGGGAAGAAGTGCAAAAATGAAGATGGGCTTGATCTGCTGCCTGCTTTAACTCCTGTAAGATATCCCGCTTTGGCCCCATTTCCACACTATTAAAAGGTGAGAGCTGACTTTCATAAAGCTGGAAACCATCATGATGCTCAGCTACTGGAAAGATGTAGCGCGCCCCAGCCTCTTTAAATACCTGTACCCACTCCTCCGCCTGAAATTTTTCAGCAGTAAATAGAGGAATGAAATCCTTATAACCAAAATCCTTGTGGGACCCATAGGTTTTGACGTGATGTTCAAACTCGGCAGTACCTTGGATGTACATATTTCGAGAATACCACTCACTCCCAAAAGCCGGGATACTATAAAGCCCCCAATGGATAAAAATCCCAAACTTGGCTCCTGTGAACCAGTTGGGCACCTGATAGGTCGCAAGAGAATCCCAGTCTGGATAGAAAGGCCCTTGATTGGCAACTTTTTTGATTTCTTCTAAGCTAATCTTCATTACTACTGCCTCATTAGTTTGTTTTAAAACGCTTTCTTTTATTCTACCAGTTTTTTGGAAATTAAACAGATTATTTTAGCAAAAATGATTCTGGATTTGCTTATCCATCATATTCACTGCCATCAAAAATATACTCTTCCGTATGAGGTAGTAGGGTTATCTCATCCTCTTGCTTGACATGATGGTAATCTTGAAAATAGAGAATCTTTTTTTCTCCTGCATAAAAAAGCGGGATCATAATCGGTTTTCCATTTTTGCAAACACGATAAAAAATCGCACTGTCTATCATATTTTCAATAAAAATACCTTCCTGCCCCTCTGATATCAAACGTTGGAAACGTGCTAATAACTGGCCATAATGATCATATAAAGCGATCGTTGTAAGACCTAGTGGTGTTTCTTCTAGTTTTTTTTGGAAGCATTGTTTTTTCCTCTTTCTACTGAGATTATACCGACTTCCCCTTGCTCAAAACAGGACATGAATGTCACTATGATATTTGATGTTTTGAGCAAAAAACTCTTTTCCTAAAAGACTCATTTACAAGAGGACTTTAAAGCCTGGACCAGAAAAAAGAAGGCTGAATCAATGTTCAACCTTCTTTGTCTTTGCAGCTATGAATAGGATCATTTTACAGGCAATTAGTTGTTTTCACAGATACACATCATTTACTAATTTGCCACTCGGTAGTATGGATGTTGGGCTGCATAGGTAGAATCACTACCTAGTTGTAGCTGTTCTTTCGGACATTCATTCCCTGTGACAGGCATAGGCGCACCTTTAGGAATAAAGAATAAGGGATCACTACTGCCCGCGCTCGCATAGCCAAAACCAACTACATATTTCCCATCTTGGATCTTCCCGTCATACAATGTATTATTTGCAATTTCCTTACCATCGTTTTTCTTAAAGATACTAGTGCCATCTGCCTTAAAAGTCAGTTGCTCACCCAAATCATTGGTCCAAGTTCCTGCTACACTAGAAAAATCACCACCAGCAATAGCCTGAATATCCATGCTTGCTGTAGCCATCTGAGTTGTAGTATCTTCTTTTTGACTAGTATTGGCATCTTGCTTGCTTGAGTTGCCCGTATCTATTTGATTAGCTTTGGAATCCTGGCTACTTGAGTTGGTCGCAACCTTTTCCTTTGTGGATGATGTTTCCGATTTTTCGCTGGATTTGGTAGTCTGAGTAACCTTGCTTGAGCTACTGGTTGCACTTTCTTGCTTATTCCCACAAGCACAGAGAAAGAAGCAAGTCGCTAAAGACATAACAACTAACAGAGTAAATTTTATAGTTTTCATCACTAATTCTCCTTTTTGTAACAAAAGAAATATTTTGTAATTTAATTGTAATCTTTTGTAATATATATGTCAATAGTTTTTTGATTATATTTTAAATTTAATAGGAGGCTACAAAAAAAGTGACACTTAAACCGAAATGTCACTTTTAAAATTGGGTAAAGATTAAAATCTGTCTAAATCTTGACAAATTCGCTGAAAAGCTGTCTCAAGCGAATCTTCATCTGTGAAAAAGACTTCCCCTTCCCAGCCTAAGAAGTCTCGGTCTTTCCACCAGCGCTTCATGTCGGCTGGGGTAAATTCTTCTTGCTTCGCTCTGGTTTGATGACGGCGGACTGTTTCTTCAAAAGTCAAATCATAGTAATACGCTAGAGTCTGAGAACCAAATAAATTCCGCAAACGCTCTAGCATCTGTCCGTAAATGTCTGTCTCATAAAACCCTTCAACCAGAACCAGCAAATCATGCTCGTAGCCGAAGTGGGCCAGTGTCTCCGTCAGGTCAATAGACAAATTTCCCGGCTCGACTTTTTCCTTGAGCATGTCCCGTCTAATCGTATCCTGCGCAATCAAGAGAGTACCTCGACCGTAGTGAGCCTGTAGTTTCTTGGTTAGGCTAGACTTGCCAGAGCCGGAATTTCCACGAATGATGACTAACTTGGCCATCTTATTCGCCCAGAATCAAGCGGGTATGCTCGCGTTTAATACAACGGTCCATGACAATATCGTCTCGACCGGCAGCCCGCAAAATCTGCTCAGCTTCCTCACTCTCCAAGCCCAACTGTGCCCAGAAAATCTTGGCATCTGCTTCCAGAAAATCACGCGCTACATCTGGCAAAAACTCACTGCGACGGTATACATCGACAATATCCACCGGGAAAGGAATGTCTTTGAGACTGGCATAAACAGTTTCACCAAAAATCCGATTGCCTGCTGCCCGAGGATTGACTGGGATAATGCGATAACCTCGCTCCTGCATCTCCTTGGACACACGGTTACTGGTCGTTTCCTCACGGTCTGACAGACCAACAACAGCAATCACCTTGCTGTTTTCCAGATAATGCTTGACAATGGCATCACTGGGATTTTGAAAATGATAAGTCATAGACTTCCTCCTCATTCATAATAAAGCTGGATAGTTTTGTAAGTATTGCGTCTTAACTGAGTCTGGGCTAAAACCTTGGAAAATAGATAAATTCTCCTGTTATCGTTGCCATTTAGTTGTTCTGTTAATATTATACACTTAATTGAATCCGGGCTAAACACTGTGTGAAAAAGACAAGCTTCCTCGCATTCATCGAACGCTAAGTCAGCTTTCTATTTTCACTTTGTGTTTTACGCCCTTGATATCTTATTTTGCCTCGTACCATGTCCGGCCGGCATTTTCATCAGCTACTAGTGGAACGGCCAGCTCAATCGCGGCTTCCATGGTTTCTTTGACTAGCTGGCGGACGGCTGTTAACTCGTCGTTTGGCACTTCCAGCACGATTTCATCGTGAACCTGCAAGAGCATGCGAGACTTGAAATTCTTCTCTGTCAGAGCTCGATCCAGATTAATCATGGCGACTTTGAGAATGTCTGCGGCCGATCCTTGGATGGGGCTGTTAATGGCTGTGCGCTCCGCAAAATTTCGGATGTTAAAGTTGCGGGAATTGATGTCCGGCAAAGAGCGACGGCGATGATAAATGGTCTCTACATAGCCCTTATCACGCGCTTCGCGAACAATCGTTTCCATATAATTTTTGATTCCTGGGAAACGCTCAAAATAGGTCTCAATGTAGTCCTTAGCAGCCTTGCGGGAAATTCCCAAATTATTGGCCAGTCCAAAGTCGGAAATGCCATAGACTACTCCGAAGTTGACAGCCTTGGCATTACGGCGGTCATTAGGCGTCACATCCTCTGCCTTTTCAATACCAAAGACCCGCATGGCTGTAGCGGTGTGAATGTCTTCTCCATGCTGAAAGGCAGCAATCAGATGCTCGTCCTGAGAAATATGAGCCAGCACTCGCAGCTCAATCTGGGAATAATCCGAGCTGAGTAACACGCTGTCTGCCCACTCTGGCACAAAGGCCTTGCGAATGAGGCGCCCCTGCTCCAAACGAACGGGGATATTCTGCAGGTTCGGGTCAACGGAAGACAGGCGGCCAGTCTGAGTCAAATCCTGAACATAGCGAGTATGAATCTTACCGTCAGCTGCTATCGCCTCCTGCAGTCCGATGATATAAGTGGACTGGAGTTTGCTGATTTGACGATATTCCAGAATCTTAGACACAATCGGTGCAATGGGAGCTAGGCGCTCCAGCACATCAACCGCTGTAGAATAACCTGTCTTGGTCTTTTTGGTGTACTCCAGCGGCAACCCCATATCCTCAAAGAGAATGGTTCCCAGCTGTTTTGGCGAGTTAATATTAAACTCCTGACCAGCCAGATTATAAATCTCCTGGGTCAGGCTTTCCAGCGTCTTTTCATTTTCCGCCTGCATACCTTGCAGGGTTTCCCGCTCAACCTTGATCCCTGCAATCTCCATCTTGGCTAGGACAAAGGCCAGCGGCTGCTCCATTTCAAGCAACAAATCCAGCTGATCGTGGGCGCGGAGCTGGTCTTTCATTGGCTCTTCTGTTTCCAGCAGTACCTGAACCTTACGAGCTAGATGCTCAAAGAGCCGCTCTTGCTCCGGCAGAGCACGCTTGGCCCCCTTGCCATAAACCTCGTCATCAGTCGGCAGAATCGTTTGGCCGTAGAGGCGAGCAATAGTCGCCAGCTCATTGTCCTCGACCGTCGAAAGCAAATACTTGGCTAGGCGCGCATCAAAGGAGGCTGCTGGTAGTTCAATGCCGTAATGACTGAGCAGTACCTTGGTCCGCTTGAGGTCGTAGGTTTTCAGAGCTGTTTTTGTCAAAAATTTCTGAAAGAGAGGCTGTTGCAGTAAATCGCTGGAGCCGACATAAATCTGACGGCTATCGCCCCAGGCAAGACCGACAATCTCTTCCTTGTGGTAGTTGTCACCTAAAATTTCAAAATAGAAAAATTGCTCTGGTACCAGCATATCCGCTGTCACCTCAGTCACTTGGGTAAATTCAATTGGTTTGACTTCTACTGGCTCTTGACCAGTTCCTAGCTGAGCCTTGAGTTGCTTGAAGCCCATCTCATCATAGAACTTGCTCAGAGCCTCTACCTGAGGACCCTTATAAACCAAATCATCCAACCCGATTTCAATCGGAGCCTGAGTATTGATAGTAGCTAGAGTTTTAGATAAAAAGGCCTTGTCCTTGTCATTGATCAGATTTTCCTTCATCTTGGAAGCCTTGAGCTGGTCGATGTTTTCATAGAGATTTTCCAAAGTGCCATACTCCAAGAGGAGCTTGAGACCAGTCTTCTCACCAATCTTGGTCACGCCGGGGATGTTATCCGACTGATCGCCCATTAGCGCCTTGAGGTCGATGAACTGCTCTGGCGTGATGCCCATCTTCTCCATGAGGTAGGCTGGGGTAAATTCCTCAAACTCGGCCACTCCTTTCTTGGAAATCTCCACTACGGTATTATCATCCGTCAGCTGAATCAAGTCTTTATCACCGCTAACAATGGTTACATCGTAAGGCACAGCTGTCTTTTCAGCCATCTTGTCCAAGGTTCCGATAATGTCATCCGCCTCGTACTGAGCCAAGTCGTAGTAGTGAATGCCTAGGTGCTGCAGCATTTCTCGGATAAAGGGCAGCTGCTCACGAAATTCATCCGGTGTCTTGGCCCGACCAGCCTTATAGTCGGCGTACATCTCGGTCCGGAAGGTCGTCTTTCCAGCATCAAAAGCCACTAGAACATGAGTCGGCTGCACGCGCTCCAAGAGATGATTGAGCATGAGGTGGAAGCCATAAATGGCATTGGTATGCAGGCCCGATGGACTCTTGAAACGGTCGATTTGATTATAAAGCGCAAAAAAAGCGCGAAAAGCAACGGACGAACCGTCGATTAATAATAATTTGTTCTTTTTTTCCATAGGTTTATTATAACATACATCAAGCAGCACCCAAAAGCCATAAATATCGCATTCTTCATATAAAATCTTATACAAAAATTTAAAAAATGTTAAAATGTAAATATATTATATGAGTGGCATTTTTTATTTAAACATCTAGTATAGTTTGAAGAGGAATTAGATGAAAAATTTAGAAATAGGAAAACGTATTCGTACTTTACGGACTGAAAAAGGATTGAGTCGAGAAGCATTTTGTGGAGATGAAAAAGATCTAACGATTCGTCAGTTAGGCCGAATTGAAACAGGAAATAACTTACCTAGCTTGGCTAAATTAGATTATATAGCTGAAGTATTAGAGGTTCCAATAACACAGCTAATCGATGAAGGATTACTCATTGTACCTAAAGAGTATTTAAAACTGAAAACAAAATTGATTCGTCAATCTATTCATGGAGATGAAGAAAAAATCCACCAACGTGAAGCTATCTTTGAAGACATTCAAGAACGTTTTTATGATCAACTCCCTGAGGATGAACAAATAGCAGTTGAGGTTCTACAAGCTATTGATGATGTATATGTTTCTGAAAATGCCGAATTTGGAGAAGGTTTAATTGAGGAATATTTTGAACAAACAATGTTACGAACAGAATATTCGACAAATGATTTACTACTGTTGTACTTGTATTTTTTGTCTCTAGCTGTTAATTCAGAACGAGATGAAATAACTTTAAAAAAAGTTTGTCTAAATATTGTATCTCAAACAAATTACGAAGATGCCAGTTATACTCATCTATTGCAAAGGGTACTTATAGGATTAGTTCTTTATCAAATCGATATTGATTATCATGAATTTATTCCTGAAATATTGAGTATGTTAAGAGAAATTATGATTGAAATAGGAGACACTAGTTTAAAACCCACAGTTGATTATTTAGAAGCAAAGTATTACCTCTATGGTAAAGGAAATGAAGAAAAAGCCCTACAGTATTACGACAAAGCTATTATGGGAGCAGAGTTTTTAAATGATAATTTATTTAAAAACCAAGTTTTAGAGGAAAAAAATCTAGACTTCCCAAACATTTGATTTGTACATAATAGATATTATTTTCAATAACTGAAACAACAGGACATAAATGTCCTGTTGTTTTTCTTTTTTAAGGTTTATACTGTTATTGTAAATAAGTTCAGGAAAGCGTAAAGCTAGAAATAATTTATTTTAAAAAGACCGAATTGGCAAGTAGGTGTGGAATATAGTGAAAACAATTGACTATTCTATGGACAAAAAGTTTGTAAAGTAGAAAGAGGCTGAAAGATGATTAAAGTAGAGAGAGTTACTAAAAGTTTTGGAGATAAAGTTGCTTTAAACAATATTAGTTTTGTAGTAAATGAAGGAGAGATTTTTGGATTCCTAGGTCCGTCTGGTTCAGGAAAAACAACAATGATCAATATCTTGATAGGACAGCTACCTGCTAATAGCGGAAAGACAGAATTGTTGGGGAAAGATTCTCAAGAATTGCTCCCTTCAGATTTTGAAGAGTTAGGCTTAGTGGGAGATACAAGCGGTTACTATGAAAAATTGAGCTTGTACAAAAATTTGCTATTTTTCGCAAAACTATATGATACTTCAACAAATCGAATTGAGGAAATTCTCAAACAAGTTGATCTGTATGATAGCAAAGATACTCCAGCTGAAAAACTTTCTACAGGCATGCGTCAACGAATGCTTTTAGCTCGTGCTTTAATCAACTATCCTAAGGTATTATTTTTAGATGAGCCTACGAGTGGATTAGATCCTACTACATCAAAGAAAATTCATAAACTATTACAAGAATTGAAAGAAAAAGGAACAACAATCTTTTTAACCACTCATGATATGAATGAGGCAACTCTTTTATGCGATGATTTGGCTCTTTTGAATAAAGGTCATCTTGTTGAGCAGGGAAGTCCTAAAAATATCATCCAAAAATATAACACGGAAAAGAAAGTTGAACTTACTTATAGCGATACAAGTAGAGAAATAATCAACTTCGAGGCCTTGAAAGAAGAGAACTACCAAAAAATTATGATGATTCATTCATGTGAGCCAACACTTGAAGATATTTTTATTAAATTGACAGGAGAAAAATTAGATGCTTAAACGAATTTTAGCCCTTATTTGGTTGAGGACACAAGTATTATTGAATAACAAAAACACTTTAGTTCAGGTAATATTTCCGTTCTTTCTAGTACTGCTTTTCCAAAATTTCATGAATACTGATGGAACTCAAGGGAAAACATTGCTATATAGTAGTTTAACAATGGCTTTCTCATTCTCTTCAGGTTCAATGATTTCAAGTTCGATTGCAGAAGAAAAAGAGAAAAGAATTTTTAAAACTCTTGTTTTAAGTGGGGTTCGCCGAGGAGAATATCTTATTTCTGTTCTATTTTATCCTGTAATTTTTGCATCAGCAGCAATTATTGCCTTCCCTATAATGGTTGAATTTAATTTTGGAACAGATTACCCTGTATATCTTGCTGTAGTTTCATTAGTAGCCTTATGTACTATACTTCTTAATTTAGTTATTGGCTCTATATCAGAAACACAAACACAGGCGCAAGTGTATGGTTTAATTCCCATGTTAGCTTTATCATTCTTACCAATGTTTTCACAAGTTAGTTCAGAAATTAAGAATTTTATGGATACAACCTTCTTGGGAATTTATGTTGACTTCTTTAATAAAGCTGATTTTAAATTAAATTTTGATAGTTTAATCGTATCTCTTTTATGGATTGTTGGATTATTTGGGCTAAGTTATTGGGCTCTCAAAAATACAAAAAGACCAAAACTTCGAAAACTAACCATCAATAAATTTCCAAAACTAACACTTCTAAAAAGATAGAGGGTAACAAATGATTGAACGATAGCATTAATCTTGTTGCATAGTGTACTACAATAATATTTACCAATTCAAAACTGCTCCAAATTACTTTCTTTTTCATTATCTATAAGTGTTGCTCCTTATAATGAAAGTTATGCCTTAATAATAAATATAAAAAGCCTAAACAATTGAGAATATCTTTAAATAAAACCGAAAGAATCACTCGTCTTCCCTAAAAGAAAATTCGACGACCCTTGCTTCATCTAGTTCAATCGCAACATTCCCTACATCTTATCAATCCTCTGTGTTATAATAATAAAAACTAGGAGGTAAGAGATGTTTCCAATCCGTATTACAACTCTTATGACTGAAGAAGTTTATAAAAGATTTTCTTGGGCTATTCTCGTGCGACGAAAAGGATTTGTATTATACATAATCATACTGATAATCGGACTGTTCACCTACGTAATGTTCAGTCCGTTAGAGAAAAAGATAATTTCTATCATATTGGCTCCCCCTATTTGCGCCTCTATGTACTATTTTGGCATGAATTATCAGATAAAAAGGGCTTATCAAAAAAATCCTTTATTTCAGAACATGGAGGTCACTCTGATATTTGACAGAGAGTCTTTTGTAGCTCAGAATAAACGTGGAGAATTTCACTATACCTATGATGATATTGTCAAAGTCATTATGACAAAGCAAGATTTTTATATCTTGATAGGGGAGAACACTGGTTTTGCAATTGAAAAAAAGAACTGCACTCCCGAGGCTCTTGAGTTCTTGTTAGAACTTCACATTGAAAATATGTAAAATAAAAAGCAGGCTAGACTGACAGTAGATCAGTTTTAGTCTGCTTTTTATCTTGTAAATAGTTGCTTGATATCCAATAACTTTTCTATTTTCTGATTGATTTCTGGTCGGTAGTCACAGAAGTTAATGCTCTGGATGCCACTGTTGACTGCGACATCCACATCCAGTGTCCGATCACCGATATAGTAGGTTTTCTGCTTATCCAGGCCATATTTCGCGAGCAGATAATCGACACCTTCTGGGTGGGGCTTGCGCTCAAAACCGTTGGCTGTTGTGATGATTTCTGTAAAATAGTCATGAATACCCAAGTCTTCCAAGATTTGATGGGCATTGAGTCCCTTGTGAGTATAGACAAACTGAGCAATGCCCCGCTCTTCAGCCCAGGCCAGTATCTCCTCAGCTCCTTCCATCAGATGAACTTGAGCATTTTTCTCCTTTAGGCTTGCTCCTCGGAAGGCATTCATATCGGCAGCGTCCAGCCCCTTCTCAGATGCTACTTCCTCCAAGAGCTTCTGGACAGAGTGCTTTAGGATATAGCTGTGAATACTCGCCCTGTCGAAGTCCAGACCATAGTGAGCATAGGTTTCCTCAATCCCCGCTAAAATAGCATCGTAGGAGTCCAGCAAGGTGCCGTCCAAATCCCAAATAAACGCTTTTGTCATGTGATTTACCTCATTTTTCTGTCAAATAAAACTTTTAAAAATAGCCAGCGGAAGCCATTGTCCAAGAGTGTCCCAGCCCAGACCCCCGGAAGGCCCAAGCCAAAGGTCACACCCAACAAATAGCCTGATATGATGCGAATCAGCCACATGCCAATAGTCGTAGCATAAAAGGGCAGTCTAGCGTTGCCCAGCCCCTGCCAGAGAGCTGTGTAAATCACGGTCCCCACTGCCATGGGAGTCCCCAGCAGGGAGAAGAGGATGACTAACAGACTGGCTGTGATAGCTCCGCTATTGTTCGTATAGAGCGAGGTCAACGGCCGACCAAAAGCAAAAATCCCTAGAGCCACGGGTAGCATACAAGCAAAAGATAGCCAGAAGGTCCGCTTGCGAATCAGACTGACCGCTTGCAAATCTCCCTCACCGATCGCATGGGCGACCAACATGACTGTTGCTGTTGCGACCCCGAAGATTGGCATATAGTTAAACTGAGTCAGAACTTCTCCGATAGCATTTCCCGCTACTGCTTCCGTGCCAAAGGCGACTACAATAGCAATAATCACCACGTCACCCGCCCGCATCATGAGACGCTCTCCTGCAGCCGGCAGAGACAGGCGCAAGAGCTCTCCATCTAAGCCCCAGCTCCAGCGAATCGTGAAAAAATCCAGCTCTCGCCAAAGAATGACTACACCGACCAATCGAGCCAGCACGGTTCCCAGTGCTACACCGACAATACCAAGCTGAAAGACGTAGATCCCCAGACCGGAAAAGAGGGCATTGAGGACATTGGTCAGAAGACTGACATACATGGGAAATCTAGGATTGCGCGTGACCCGCACTAAAGCTCCAAAAGAAGTCATCAAGCCCAACAGGACAATAGTCCCACCAACCAGAGCTAGATAAAGACCCCCAGCTTCAGCCACTGCCTTTTCCGTCCCCAGAAGATCCAGCATCTGCCTGCCAAAGAGTAGAGAAATCAGCCCCAACAGAAGGCTCAAAAGCAGGGTCAGCTTGATAGCTTCAGCTGTATGATAGGCTAGATTTTCCTTGTCTCCCTGAGCCAGAGTCTTGGAAATGAGACTTGAAATAGCAGCCCCTAAAGCGATAAAAATTGCTTGATAAATAGTAATAATATTGCTGGCCACCGAGACACCAGAGATTGCAATTAGCCCAAGACTGGCTACCAGATAGTTGTCTACCATACCCATGAGCATTTGCAAAAAGTTCTCCGTCATAGCTGGCAGGGCGATATTCATGATTTTTTTATAAGTTGTCATAAAGAAAATTCTTCCTTTTAAGCATAAGCTACTTCACCTTTCCATAGGACATCTCAAGAAAAAATCAGCCAGATATCTAGCTGATTTTAGGCTTTCTAAGCAAACTTTATAATCCTAAGTAATCCTCAACCGCTGCCTGCATTTGGTCTGCAGCAACCGTCGTTTTGTGGCGAACCGGTGCTGTTTCTAAGCCATCCACAGCTGGTGGAAGTGCTACGCCAGAAAGTTCGTGCAGTTGGTCCAAAGCCTCGAAGTCACTAAGTCCTGTTTGGCCAGTCACTGCTTCAACAGCCACGACTGGGAATTTATAAGGACTAGCGGTAGACGCGATAACAGTCTTGCACCGATCCCCTGTCTCTGCCAAGTATTTTTGATAGACAGCAGATGCAACGGCAGTATGAGGGTCTTCGATGTAGTCAGATGCTTGATAGACCCGCTTGATTTCAGTAGCTGTTTCTTGCTCTGTCGCATAATCAGCCGCAAAGAGCTCTAAAATCTCAGCGTCAAAGTCCGTCAGTTCATACTGTCCATGCTCATTCAGAGCCGCCATCAGGGCAGCTGTTTTCTCTGCGCTGTTACCAGACAGATGGAAAATCAAACGCTCCAAGTTAGAGGAAACCAGAATATCCATGGACGGACTAGACGTCACCTTGAAGCTCCGTTTCTTGTCATAAACCTGAGTCTTGAAGAAGTCTGTCAGGACATTGTTTTCATTTGATGCGCAGATCAGCTTGCCAACTGGCAGACCGATTTGCTTGGCGTAGTAGGCCGCTAGGATATTACCAAAGTTCCCTGTCGGAACTGTAAAGTTAACCTTGTCTCCTACTGAGATTTCTCCTGTCTTCACTAGCTGAGCATAAGCATAGACATAGTAAACAATCTGCGGCACCAAACGGCCGATATTCATAGAGTTAGCTGATGAAAACTGGAGTTTGTGCTCCAAGAGACGAGCTCGTAGGTCTGTGTCATTGAACATGTGCTTGACATTGGTCTGGGCATCGTCAAAGTTCCCATCAATGGCCACCACATGCGTATTGGCACCTGTCTGGGTCGTCATTTGCAGCTCTTGAACCTTGCTGACACCGTCTTTCGGATAAAAGACAATAATTTCAGTTCCTGGAACGTCCGCAAAGCCTGCCATAGCTGCCTTGCCTGTGTCACCAGAAGTTGCCGTCAAAATGACAATTTTGTTTTCCAAGCCATGCTTTTTGGCTGCGGTTGTCATCAGGTGAGGCAGGATAGATAAAGCCATGTCCTTGAAGGCAATAGTCGCTCCGTGGAAAAGCTCTAGATTGTACTGACCATCCAGCTTGACCAAGGGAGCAATCGCCGCGTCATCAAACTTGCTGTCGTAGGCATTATTGATACAGTAGTCCAATTCCTCAGCTGTAAAATCATCCAAAAATGCAGACAAAACCAACTTGGCTACTTCCTGATAAGAAGCGTCTTTGAGCTTGGCAAAATCCAAATCGACCTGCGGATAGGTAATGGGGGTAAAAAGGCCTCCGTCTGTCGCCAAACCTTGCAAAATCGCCTGGCTGGCTGTTACTTTATTCTTTTCATCGCGTGTTGATTGATAAACTAAGGTCATTCTCTCTCATCCTTTATCTGTAGTTCGTTTTATTATACCAAAATTTATCAGAAAATTCTCGCTTTTTCACAAAGAATATAAGAAAAAGCCCATTTCTGGGCTTTTAATTGTCTTATTTATTCATTCATAGATACGTGCACGTGGTCGTAGTGATTTTCAGTCACACTACCACGGTCTGGCATTTGGTTCCAAGTATTAGCTGGACCGTAAATGCTATCAAATGGTGCATAGAATTTCTGTTGCCAGATAACATAAGAGATTCCTCTTCCGGTCATGTTAGAAGTAACATCAGCTGCAACCTGATTTCCTAACTCAGTATTGTTGCCAACGATAAAGTCAGCGGCCAAGCCCTTACCATGATCTCCGCTATCACCTGGACGATAGAGACTGAATTCTGTAATTCCATATTTAGCTGCGATTTCTTCTTTCAAAGCAGCAGTTTGCGGTCTCAAACCTTCATTAGCAGCGTTATTGCTTGTTTGAGTTGCTACAGCTGGAGCAGTGTAGGTTGGAGATTCAATATTAGTAACATCTTGGTTAACCTGCTCTTGGTCCAATTGAGGGGCGGCCGCTGGAGTTGTAGCTTCTGGTTGAGTAGCCTCAGGCTGAGCTGGGGTTGCCGGAGCAGCTGGTTCCGTGATAGGCTCAGTAGACTGTGGTTCACTCACTTCCGCAGCAGCTGCCACTTGACTTGAAGCAGCTTCTGGAGCTGATTGAGCTTCTGCAGGAACTGCTGGAGCCTCAGATGACGCTTGTTCTTCTACAGGGGCTGGAGCCACTGGGGCATCAGTCACTGGGGCTGCTGGAACTTCAGCATTTGCTTCAGTTGAAGGAGCCGTAGTTTCTGACGTAGCTAGCTCAGGCTGAACTGGAGTTGCTGGAGCTGGCTCAGAAACCGGTCCTGTTACAGCTCTTGTTGCTTGTGGACTTGTAATTTCTACACCAGTTATTTCGTTTTTATCATTTGTCGTAATATTTAAAACTGTATTTGGATAGATTAGATCGATATTAGCAATCGCGTTAATATGAGCCAAAACATTTACATCCAAGTCAAATGCTTCCGCAATTGTTCCAAGAGTATCGCCATATTGGACTGTATAAGTCTGTTGATTTTCACTACTAGTAATGTCAGCTTTGATTTGATCAACTGTCCTAGCTGTCCAATTTTGTGATTCCTCTTCAGCATTGGCTGTCATCAATGGGAACACCGACAAAGCTACTGTTGAAGCGAATAGCATTTTTTTATTAATTTTCATATGTAAAGTACACCTTTCTTCATTCATACTACAAACTCCATCTTAACATAATTTCCCCAAGAATAAACCCTTTTTATCCGATTTAATCGAACTGTCTGCCCTCTGTAATATAGAGATTTGTTTGTAACAGATTCTCAATAGTTAGAAATAAATATATGGGAAACAGGACCGCTTCGCTTCCTTATAAAAGGCGATTATACATTGGCATGTCAAAGCATTAAAAATGATTAATAGCTTTTGATTTCAGATTTTCACATAGTCAAAGAAAGGATAAAATAAGCCTAAAAACTCAGAAAAAAGAGAACTGGGCTTGAATTCATCGAATCCATCGCCCAGTTCCTATCTCTTATCAGTATTTTGCTAAATTGAACCCGACCTAAGCTCTTGGCAAAAAAGATAAAATCTCCTAGAAGCTATCGCTTCTTCGTCTATTTTCCTATTTTTGCTGTGAGCTCTTAACGGTCTTGGTATCTTACTTCACCTTCATCATTCGGACGAGGCTGGCTCGTTCGGCTTCTTCCAGCTTCATTTCGATGTAGTAGATGGTTTCTTTGAGGTCAGGGATGGTAGCATACTCTAGTCCGTTGACCCGGCGGCGAGTTTTCTCGATTTCATCCGCCATGAGCTGGCAGCTTTTCTCAATCTCTGCCAGTCGCAGCAGGTCCGGAAGCAGATCGCTCATACTTTCAATGGTTTCATCCATTTGGCTGTTAGACGCCACATAGCTATAAACCACGTCTCCCTCATCATCACCGTAGGGATTGTCAATGGAAGCATGCATCTTGGGCACGCGCACACTCATGATATTCTCAGTCTCCACATGTAGATTGACTTCCCGCGTGGGTACAGCGAAGATCTCCTCGACCATGAGGTCACTCTCCAGTGCCTTGGCCATGACAAAATCCTGCAGGTGACCGACCAGATCGGATTCGACCTTTTGGCGAAGCTGATTGTTCTCACGGACAGACTCAATGAAGCGCCGCATCAGCTCATCCCGCTTATCCTTGAGCAGTTTATGCCCACGGACAGCCGTTTTGAGACGGGCTTTTAAGTTATTCAGCTCCATCCGAGTCGGCTTGACATTGAGTCGCGTCATCTTTCTTCCTCCTTGGTCTGCGGCAGGTATTGGTCAATCATATCGTCCTTGATCCGCTTGAGCTCCGTTCTTGGTAAGATGGACAGGAGTTCCCAGCCCAGATCCAAGCTTTCCTCAATGGTTCGGTTGGTCTGGAAACCTTGATTGATGTATTCCTGCTCGAAGCGGTCAGTAAAGCGCACATAGAGCTTGTCCGTTTCGGACAGGGCAGATTCTCCCAGAACGACAGCCAACTCCTTGGCCTGCTTGCCTTGGGCATAGGCGGCAAAAAGCTGGTTCATGGTTGCAGCATGGTCTCCTCTGGTCTTGCCCTCACCTGAACCCTTGTCCTTGAGACGAGACAGAGAGGGCAGGACATTGATGGGCGGACGATAGCCGCTGTTATAAAGATCGCGTGAAAGGATAATCTGACCTTCCGTAATATAACCCGTCAAGTCTGGAATCGGATGGGTAATATCATCCTCTGGCATGGACAGGATAGGAATCTGCGTCACTGAGCCTTTCTTTCCGACCAGACGACCAGCCCGCTCATAGAGGGTAGACAAGTTAGTATAGAGGTAGCCCGGATACCCACGGCGGCCCGGCACTTCACGACGAGCTGCGGAAACTTCCCGCAGGGCTTCACAGTAGTTGGTCATGTCGGTCATGATGACCAGAACGTGCATGTCCTTTTCATAAGCTAAGTACTCGGCTGCTGTCAGGGCAATCCGCGGCGTAGCAATCCGCTCGATAGCTGGATCATTAGCCAGATTGATAAAGAGCACTGAGCGGTCAATGGCTCCTGTCTCCCGGAGGTCATTCATGAAGAACTCGGCTTCTTCAAAGGTAATCCCCATGGCCGCAAAGACAACGGCAAAGTTTTCATCAGAGTTGAGCACGGTCGCCTGACGAGCGATTTGAGCAGCTAATTCCTTGTGGGGCAGACCAGAGCCAGAGAATACTGGCAGTTTTTGCCCCCGAACCAAGGTATTGAGGTGGTCGATGGCCGAGATACCAGTCTGGATAAACTCGTCCGGATAGTCACGAGCTACTGGATTGATAGCTTGACCATCAATATCCAGATATTTTTCTGGCAAGATAGCTGGGCCACCATCAATTGGCTTGCCCATTCCATTGAAAATCCGTCCCACCATGTCTTCTGACACTGGCAGCTCTAGCGGACGGCCGGTAAAGCGGACCTTGGCTTTTTCCAAATTGATGCCACTTGATCCTTCAAAAAGCTGGACCATAGCCTTATCTTCTTGGACTTCCAGAACCTGGCCCTGGCGCTTGCTGCCGTCATGTAGCTGGATTTCTACCAATTCATTGAAATGCACGCCAGCGACTTGGTCGACAATCATCAGAGGGCCGACAACTTCACTGACGGTGCGGTATTCTTTAATGACGCTCATTGTCTAGTCCTCCTTGGGCAAGAATCTGGTGTAGGGTTTCCTCGATAGTCTGACTGAGAGCCTGGATTTTTTCCAACTGATCTTCATGGATAAACTTGCTGCGGGCAATTCGGTCACGCAGCTCCACCGTTCCTTCCATGATTTCTCGGAAATAAGCCCCCAGCTCCAAGGCACGATTGGCCTCCGCATCGAAAGTCAGGATATTGCTCAATAAAGCCACCTGCTTTTTGAAAGAAGTATAGGTGTCCACATCATCAAAGGCATTCTGCTGCAGGTAGTCCTCGCGAATCATCTTGGCTGCATTCATGGTCAGTCTGTCCTTCTCAGACAAGGAATCCAAGCCCACCAAACGCACGATTTCCTGTAGTTCGCTTTCCTTTTGCAGGATATTCATGGCCTTGGTTACCTTCTCAGCCCAAGCAATCTTTTCATGCTGGTCGATATAGGCTCCCACTTCGTCTAGATAGAGAGAGTAAGAACTCAGCCAGTTGATAGCTGGGAAATGCCGGCGTTGAGCCAGCTGGGCATCCAAGCCCCAGAAGACCTTGACAATCCGCAGGGTATTTTGCGTCACCGGCTCAGAAATATCTCCACCCGGAGGTGATACGGCCCCGATAGCAGTAATAGAGCCTTCACGCGCAGTCGAACCGAGTGTCTTGACCCGACCAGCCCGCTCGTAATACTCAGCAATCCGGCTGCCAAGATAGGCTGGATAGCCTTCGTCACCCGGCATTTCTTCCAGACGGCCGGACATTTCCCGCAGGGCTTCTGCCCAGCGAGAGGTAGAGTCCGCCATGATGGCCACGGAATAACCCATGTCACGGAAGTATTCTGCGATCGTAATCCCTGTGTAAATCGACGCTTCCCGGGCCGCTACTGGCATATTGGAGGTATTGGCAATCAGCACCGTCCGCTGCATGATGGACTGGCCAGTTGCTGGGTCAATCAGTTCTGGAAATTCATTGAGTACGTCGGTCATCTCATTGCCACGCTCACCGCAGCCGACATAGATAACGATGTCAACATTGGCAAACTTGGCTACTTGGTGCTGAACGACAGTCTTACCAGCCCCGAAAGGTCCTGGTACGGTAGCTGCTCCCCCCTTGGTTACTGGGAAGAAGGTATCAATGACCCGCTGACCTGTCACCAAAGGCTCAACTGGAATCAGCTTCTGAGCAAAAGGACGCCCGCGACGGACCGGCCATTTTTGCATGAGAGTCCCTTTAAAAATAGACCCATCCGCCTGCTCAATCTCGTAAACAGTCTCTTCAACAGTGAAACTGCCAGCTGAGATATTGGCCAAACGTCCACTGACACCGACTGGCACCATGATACGGTGCTCCACCAGATTGGTTTCCTGCACCGTTCCCAGAATATCTCCAGCCTCAACTGTATCTCCGACAGACAGACTTGGAACAAAATCCCACTTAGCCTCCCGGTCTAGATTTGGCAGTTGGACACCGCGGACGAGGAAGTCGCTCGCCGTGATGGTCTGGAAACGCTCCAAAGGCCGCTGAATTCCGTCAAACATCTGGGAAATCAGGCCTGGTCCCAGTTCAACGGACAGAGGACTTCCAGTCGTGATGACCGGCTCTCCCGGACCCAAGCCAGAAGTTTCCTCATAAACCTGAATAGAGGCTTGGTCCCGCCGCATTTCAATAATTTCACCGATCAGCCCCAAATCGCCAACCCGGCAGATATCCTGAATATTCGCTTCCTGCATCCCTGATGCCAGCACCAGAGGACCAGAAACTTTGATAATCTTTCCTTGACTCACAATCTTCCTCCATTCTTGGGAGATTTTTGTTCCTTCTCCATGAAAATCAAAGCTCAAACTAAGCAAGAGTTTGAATTTCATTTCCAAAGAGTTTTTTTGATTCTTGCCACGAGTTTGAATTTCTTCTTAACTAGCTCTAGGGCAAGGATTGTTTCTTTTTATTTTAAAAATCAGATAAGGCTTTTATTTGCTGGCCCATTTCGTCGAAATTATCTGGGCTTAGCCATTTTTCTAGACGGCTCTTGACGGCCGGCCAATCCTTGTCAATCATGGACAGCCAGTCAGTATCTCGGTTGCGCCCCTTATATACAACAGCCTGACGAAACCTGCCTTCATAGGTGAAACCAAGCCGCTCTGCTGCCCTCCTTGACGGCTGATTGAGGGCATCGCATTTCCATTCATAGCGGCGATAATCCAGCTCTTCAAAGACATAGCGTGCCAGTAAGTACTGGGCTTCAGTAGCCAGTCTGGTGCGCTTCAGCTTGGGCGAATAGGTCACCGCTCCCACTTCGATAACGCGGTTATTTCGGTCAATCCTCATCAAGGCAAAAGTTCCTAAAGTCTTACCGCTCTCCTTGTCCACAATCGCATAGTGGAAACGATCCTGTGTCGCCAGCATCTGATCTAGCTTCTGGGACCATTCTGCCTGACTTTGGGCAGGATTTTGAAAGAGATAGGTCCACATATCCGCAGGAGAATCTGGGCCATACACTTCATACAAATCCGCTCCATGCTTGTCCTTGGACAAACGCTCGATAATAACATACTGGCCTTCGATTCGCTCCAGATTGGGCAAGTCCCCCGGCTGAAAATCCGGCAGAGCATCCCCAATGGGTTGGCCTAGTTCATTCATTCGCATAAAAACCTCACAATATATCCTGTCCGACAGCCTTTTCGACATTTTCATGAATCCGCGAAAGGGCCAGTCCCGTGCTCCCCTTATGGGTAGGAATGAGCACAAGAGCAGGAATCTCCAGCTGGTCATAGTAGGCCAGAGTTTCTGGAATATCAGCAGCCATATCCTCCGTCAGATAGATAATGCCGAAATCTTCACGGGCTAGCCGACGCAAAGTATTAATCGTCTCCTGAGCTTCCTTCACTGGAAAGGTCTGAAAACCAATCAGCTTAAATGGGAGAATGGTGTCGCGATTCCCCACGACAGCAATCTTGTAGCTAGTCTTGTCCATAAATCGGTCGCATCCTTTCTCTGATAAGCTCTACCGGCAGCTGATTGTCCATACCGGTCAAAATCAGCCGCAGATTCTTGACTTCCAGCTCCTTGCCTAGCAAATAGCGAGCGAGAGGAAGCGGTCCATCTGTCTCAAACTGACCAGCCGCCAGCAACTTAGCCTGCAAGAGGTCCGCTAGATATTCTAACTCTACTGTCGTCAAGGTCTGGTTCCGCATTTTTTCCTCATAGGAGCGCAGATCAAGATCGTAAGCACAGGGATTGACCTGACTAAACCAGGTCAAGAAATCCCCCTGCTCTGCCATGGCAATCCAGTTGGCAGCAGAAAGGCTTCCTTCATCAGACAGGAGCTGCCTCATAAAGCTGCGCGGTTTCTCCAAGCCAACAGCCCGCTTGACAGTGATGGCATTGTAAAAATCAATAGTCAGATTCACCAGCTGCAACAGACGGTCATCTTCCAATTCCTGTGTCAGGCGCTTGAGATGCTGGAAATAAGCCATGTCCATGCCAATCTCCAGCACGCGCACATCCTGATAATCCTGGTATTCCTGCCAGGTCGCAAGCACCTCGTCTAGCATGAAATCTGGACAATACTCAGCCGAAAAGGCCATAACTAGGTGCTCTAAAACCTCCAGCGAATAGGTCCCCACCGGCATCAGCAAATGCTCCAGGGACTGACCTGTCGCCCGACCCTTGAGAAAAACCTTGAGATTGTGGTAGGTATAGCGGAGCGTGAAAATCTCCACTAGCTCCTTACTTGGACTGATCTCAAGCGCCCAATTATAAACGGAATACAAATGCTTCATCAGTACTTGCTCAATGGAATTGAGATCCTTGATAGCTTCAGCATCCATGGCATAGACCGTTCCCTGCAGAAGAGCCGAACGGCTGGCAGCATCGTCAGTCTGTAGCAACTGATCATATTGCTGGGGCGTCAAAAAGGAAGCCTCCTGCACGCTAATGGCTGTATTGACTTGAGAGAAGCTTGTTTCACTCATGGTCCGCCTCCTATTCTGCCTGGTCTTTGAAAATATCCTGAGCCAATCGGTAGCTTTCCTCCTGCCAGACAGAGTTCAGCAAGTCGCGATAGAGATAACTATCATCCACCCGTCCTTGGCTCAGCACAAAGCCTGCTTGATCGGCTATAAACTGGTCTGAAAAATGCACTTGCGGAAAGACCTTTTTCAAGTCTTCTAACTTGATGGAGTTAAATTTCTCAGCTGATAGAGCACCGAAAGTCAGTGTCAATTCTTCCTCTGGGTATTTAGCCAGGACACTCTTCAGAAAATGCTCCTCTTCAGCTGGTGACCAAGCCGCCATCTGAGCATAGGCCTCCTCAAAAAGCTCTCTGAGAACCCGCTGCTTGATGACCAGAGTAGACTGGCGCTTTTGATTTTCCAACTGCTGAATTTCACGCTGACTGCACCGGCTGATTTCTTTCAGCTGCTGCTCCCGCTGTCCAAGCTTTTGCCGAACCAGCTGGGCCTCACGTTCCTTGGCTTCCTGTTCTATTTTCTCAGTAGCCTCGGCCAAAAGCAGACGCCCCTTTTCGTGAGCCTGCTCCAAGACAGAAGCTTTGAGATCTGATATGTCAGACATAAAAGCCTCCTTACTTCACATTCAGAACCATGATGAAGGAAACAACGAAGGCCAAGATGGCGTAGGTTTCTACCATGGCTGCTAAGATAACCCCTTTCATGACCTCTTCTGGTCGCTTGGCCAAAATCTGAATACCAGCTGTCGCCACTCGTCCTTGATGCTTGGCTGAAAAGTAACCAACAATCGCAACTGGCAAAGCAGCTAGGAAATAAGCCACACCTGATTGCAGAGCCAATTCTGGCTTGATATTAAAGAAGACGGTAATCCCGATAACAAAGCCGTAGAGACCTTGGGTACCTGGCAAAAGCTGAAGAATTAGAGCTTGAGCGAATTTTTCTGGTTGTTCTTTCAAGAGGGCTGCCGCTGCCTGACCTGTGCTTCCAACACCCAGAGCTGAGCCCATTCCGCTGAGAAAGACCGCCAAAGCTACTCCCAGACCTGCAAAAAAGGCGCCACCGTAAGTTCCAAAATATGATGCTAAATGTTCCATGATTTACTCCTATGAAAATGCTGTAACCGTCGTAAAATCAACAGCTAGTTGAATGAATAATGCTTGTTTTGATGTTGTAGAAAGTGTATTTCAAAAGATGAGTTTCTCATCTTTTATCATAGTTTCTAATCTTTATTTCTTGCTTTGCTGAACGTATTTCTCACTAGGCTTGAGCGGAGTGAAAGGCTTGCCGCCACCGTCGTAGAATTTCCCGAAGAATTCCACGAAAATCAAACGTGCCCCGTGCACATAACCGGACAGAAAAGATAGAAACATATTGACCAAATGCAGGGCAATAAAGAGCAGAATACCAATGCTAAAGCGAGCGACAGGTGGAAAGAGACTGACAATCAAGTTAAAAGCCGAGCCAATGCTGGCCCCAGAAAGTCCCAGAGCCATCAGCCGCGTAAAGCTGACCAGGTCTCCTACATAGCCACTGACATTGTAGAGATTAAAGAGACCTGACCCCAATCCTGCCAAGCTTTTAGCACTGACAATAGACACTGCCAGTATACCCAGAGCATTGATGATGGCCAACCACTGACCAATCGTTGCTGCAAAGGCCAAGGATGGGAAGAAATTTCCCAGGGCCAAGAGTAGCAGCCCCAGCAAAATCAGCACCCAAGCAAAGCCTGCATTATAAGCTTCTGCATAATCCTTGAGGCGGATATTTTTCAGACCGCTGAGGAAGAGGCCCGCCAGCACCGTAACAAAACCAAAGACAACCGAAATAACCAGAATCGTCATGGCGTCGGAGCTGGTGCTAATCAGAGCGAAGGGCAGTTCAAAGCCAAAGAAAGAACCATAAACCAGTCCCCAAATGATGACTGCCACACCCAGCAGGCGGAAGAATCGTAGATTCTTAGCCAGTCCCGGCTTAACATGCAAGAAGTGCAGCGCCAGACTGGTGCCTACAAAGAGTAAAAGGCCGTAGCCGATGTCAGCGACCATCATGCCAAAGAATACAAAGTAAAAGAGCGAAACGACAGGGGTTGGATCCTTGTCACCATACTTAGGCAGGGAATACATCTCCGTCACTAGCTCGAAGGGCTCCACCAATGCATTGTTTTTAAGCTTTGTCGGAACCTTATCTTCCTCGTCCTCTCGAATCTCTCTGACCTGAATGAGAATGCTCTGGCCAAACTGCTCTGTCAAGCAAGCCTCAAGAGCTTGCACTTGATTGCTTTCAATCCAGCCTTCCAAGGCTGCCAGGTTTTGCGTACTGGCTAACTGGTTCTTACTTTCTTGGCGAGAGGAGAGATTGCAGAGATAGTCCAGCTGAACCTTGAGCTGGTCCAACTCATTCTTGGAAGCTGCCAGACTCTTGGTCATAGCATCTGCCACTGCCTTCTGCTGTCGAATATTGGCTTTTAGCTGGGCTATTCGCTCAGCAGGCAGTTCCACGTGATCGTACTCAAAAGGCTTAAAGCCATACTCTTTCAATACTTTGCGAACTTCTTCCAGAGAGCCTGCCTTGTAAAAAATAAGAACCCCATGCTCCGTATCATCGGTAAAGACTTCCTGAAACTTCAGGTCAGGATGTGCTCCCAGAGTCAGACGTAGAGCGTCGTCATCGGTATTGGGAATCGTCCCAATCAAAGCTCCCAAATGGCTGAAAGTCGCTGCTGCTTGCGGTGTTAGTTCCAGTGGCTCCCATTTCTCCAGCACAGCCACTTCCAAGCGGTCAGCTTCTATCTGATCTTTGGCCTCTTGCAAGACCTTGAGTTGCTTACTGATTCCTTCCAGCAACGCCCCCTCATCGCGAGACTTCCCTGCCTGCTCCAAAGCAGCAAAGGACAGCTCCAAAGGCTCTTCTTTTAAGGCTTCCAGCAGTTTCTTTTTGGGCATAAAAGGCTCCAGCTCTGCAATTAGCCTCTCCAGTTTTTCCTGACGACTGAGCAAATCCTGCCGAGATAGCTCTTGATCCGGCCGACCGACTAAAGCCTGCTCAAAGGCTGCCTGCCAATCCTCTTCCTGCCGCAAATCATGAATCTGAACCGACTCTAAACCCTGTAGGTAAAAGAGAAGCTGGTCTAGCAGTTCCTTGGGCAGGAGCAGAGACAGTTGCCGCATTTGACTAATGGCCATAGGCTTCTACCACCTTCTCTACAATGGCTCGCGCCAAGTCTGCTTTTTTATCCGTCAGCGCAGCCGCAACCTTGTCCTCATTTTGCTGGGTTGTCTGCTCCAAGTCTTGCTGCAGGAGCACCAACTTTTGCTGGGAACTCGCTGTTAATTCCTCTGCCAGCTTCTGCGTTTCATCGTCATAGGTTAGACCCAGTCGTCTGAGATTTTCATCTACCTGCTGCCGCAGCTCCTGAGCCTGCTTCCTGTAGCCCATCAAAACTTCTTCTGCAGCAGTCTCAATTTCCTGCATTTTTTCAAGTGTTTCATTGGCCATCTATTCACCCCCTCGTTTTCAAAAAACTCGAAAACGGATTTTAAAATCTGCATTCCTAGCTGACTATCCCGCATCTGGTAAACTCATCTTTTGGAATACAGCTTCGTACTTGCATAAATTATAACACATTCTTTCTGAAAACATCTTTTTCAACCAGAGTACTCTCCTGATTCAGAAAATGTCGAACAGCACCTAATCGTCCGGCTTCATTCCCTAGAGCTGCTGCCACCAACTCTCTAGGCAAAAAACGTGGATCTACTACTTGTTGCTTCATCAGACTTTCAAGACGTGGCAGAATAAGCTCTGACCGGGCTAATATGCCACCGCCGACAATCAACACCTCTGGATTTAGAATATAGGATAGCGTTAAGAGACCTTTAGCTAGACGACCCAAGAATATATCAAGTGTTTCCTGCGCCAGCTTATCTCCTTGATCTACCGCCGCAAAAAAACTACGCCCAGTATGGCCTTGCTCGCCTGTCTTTTGGCTGTATAATGCTAACAAGGCAGTTGTTGATGCCAAGGACTGCCAGTCCTCTCCATCTTCCATGGGCAGATAGCCTACCTCACCAGCGGTATAGGTGGAACCATTGACAATCTTTCCATCATAGATAACGCCACCACCAATGCCTGTACCGACAGTAATCATAACTACAGAAGCATGACCTTTGGCAGCACCTAGCCAAGCCTCACCAAGAGTAGCACAATTAACGTCATTTTCAATCGCAATCGGCAAATCAAATTCTTTTAAAATCCGACTACGGAAATCCGTTCCAATATAGCCTGGAATGGTATAGCCTGCGTAACTGATTTTCCCAGCCTGACTGTCAACTACACCAGCAGATGAAATCGCTACTCCATCTAGCTCAAACTTCTCCTTATAGAATGCTATTAGCTGGCAAACCTGTTCTAAAATCTGATTCGTTTTCTTTTCAAAATCGATCTCAGTAGCAACTTCTCGAAATTGATTTAGACTACGTCCATCAGACTGATAGAGATCTGCTTTAATGGTTGTCCCACCGATATCTATTCCCACAATATTCACGATTCATGCTCCTTATCTTCTTGATTTTCTTCTAAAGCTGAAAGTGTATTTGTAAAGATTTGGCTGCGATGATCTCGGTCTAAATCCATATAATAGGCATATAAAATATCCATCACGACTAAAACCGGAAACTGAGGAGAAATATTATTACCTTGTGCTAAATGCTTCTTGACAGCTACTAGGACCAGTTCATCACACTGCTGCCTCAAGTCGTCGCTGTTATTGGAAGTTACCAGAACAGTCTTGGCTCCGACTTTTTTGGCATTCTGAATAGCCTGCGTGATAATTTTAGTCTCGCCAGATATGGAAATGCCAATAACCAGACAGTCTGGATCCAGCATAACCCTATTCATCCGAATCATGTGGTCGTCCGTAATGGCCTTACAAACCATTCCTAACCGCATGAAGCGAAACTCCATTTCCCGAGCTACCAAACCTGAACTCCCCTGCCCGTAGATATAGACTCGCCCAGCATTGTTGAGCATATCCCCCACGCGCAGGAACTGTTCTTCATCAATCAAGGAAAAAGTCTTATTGAGCAATTCGCCATAATCAGACAAGACATTTCTCGTCAAATCCCGACTGACATTTTTACTTTCTGAACTGGATTCCTGAAATTCAAAGATAAACTGCCGATAGCCTGAAAATCCACATTTTTTGGCGAAGCGAGTCAGAGAAGGCACAGAGACATAGAGCTTCTGAGACACAGCCTGAGCCGATAGATCAGCTGTCAGCGCCTCAGCAGACAGAAAATAGTCTGCAATCTTCTTTTCCAGGTGTGTCAAACTGCCGTATACAGACTCAATCACTGGCAAAATGTTTTTTTCCAAAGAAACCATCAGACATCTTCCTCCTGCAACTATTTTCTTTATTCTACCACTTTCTCAAAAGTAATTCCAATTCTTCCTTGCTAGAATTCTCCAGCAAAAAATAAAGTTCAAAACTGACTAAAAAAGCTGGGGCAGTATGTTAAGAACAATACGTCTTTCTCATCCCGCCCGCAGCCTTTTATACAATTTTCACTTTAAAGACAACCTTACGGATGGGGCCTGCTTCTTCAGCTATCAGTCCAGTCTTATGGGCGTCATTAGGATCCAGCAAGAGCAGACTGCCAGGAGTAAATATCAGGTCAAACAAAGCTTGGCCGGACATCTGCTGCCAGTCTCCTTCTGCATCATAATCCCCTTCTTTCATATTGGACAAAAAGTTATAGTGGATGCGCTCTCTTCCTTCAAAAATCAGATGCACATCGTAAAATTCCCTATGACTTTCCCATACCCGTTCATCGTCGGTCGTAGTCGTCATTTCAATGACATTGTAAAAGAAATCATCAGACACAGGGTGGTTGCCCTTTTTATCTTGGCTGACATCATGTGTCTGTAAAAATTCTAAGACTTTTTTTAAGGCAGGATGCTGAATGTCTCTCTCAACAGCTGCTTCTTTATATTGAACTAGTTCCATTAGTGCCGTACCTCCCAAGATTTATCTGCATGAATGCTTGCAATATCGTAAACTGTTGTATTCTCTGGCGCAGCCTTGCCTCCAGTTAAGACGGAAACCACATAGCCTACAACCAAAGAAACAACAATTGAAATCAATGAATAAGCCCAGATACTCACCGCTTCTGCTGGCAGAGCGTACTTAATGACTAGCAGGACAATACTGGAAGCGATCATAGCCGCATAAGCTCCCTTGAGGTTAGCACGTTTAGTAAAGATTCCCAGAATAAAGATTCCTCCCAAGACACCCAGCACCAAGCCCATAAAGCCATTGAACCAGACATAGGCTGAAGAGATACCAGTATGAGCCATCACGATTGAAACTACTGTGGAGAAGACTCCTACACCTAGAGAAACATATTGAGCGATCTTAGTCCGTTTCTTGTCATCCAGATTGCTGGACACAACATCTTGAATATCCAGAGTCCAAGAAGTCGCTACAGAATTAAGACCTGTAGAAATAGTAGACTGAGCTGCTGCATAAATTGCCGCAATCAGAACACCGGTCACTCCAACTGGAAGACCATAGGCGATAAAGTACGTGAAGATCTGGTCTTGAGGAATAGAGCTGCCCTCACTGCCTGGATGCTGTACTTGATAATAGACGTATAAACCTGTACCAATCAGATAAAAGACAGAAGCGATAAAGATTGACAAAACTCCATTCGTAAACATCATTTTATTGAGTTTCTTTACATTCTGAGTTGTCGTAAAGCGCTGAACGATATCTTGCGAAGATACATAAGAGGACAAAGTATTGATACCAGAGCCCAAGATAATTAGGAAAACAGAATCTTTCAGCAAGTTAGGATTGAAAATAGTTTCTTTTCCTGAGATAAATTTACCACTGGCCAGCTCACTAGCAATATCGCCAAAGCCACCCTTTAGATTAGCAATCAGGAAGAAAAGCCCTACAACTGTACCAATCAAGAGTACTGAACCTTGGATAAAGTCTGTCCACAGAACTGACTTGACCCCGCCAGTATAGGAGTAAACAATGGCAATCGCACCCATCGCGATAATCAAGATATTGACATCAATCTTCGTCAGAGTAGCCAGAGCCACTGAAGGTAGATACATAATGATGGACATGCGGCCGATTTGATAGATGATGAAGAAGACAGCTGACAAAGCCCGCAAGGCCTTAGAACCAAAACGTTTTTGCAGGTAGTCATAGGCTGTATCAATATCCAGACGTGCATAAATCGGCAAGAAGAAACGAATAGCCACTGGAATGGCAAAAATCATACCCAACTGGGCAAACCAGAGCAGCCAAGTCCCTGCATAAGAGTTCCCTGCCAGTGTCATAAAGGAAATCGGACTTAGCAATGTAGCAAAAATGGAAACAGATGTTACATACCAAGGCACCGTTCCATCACCTTTAAAGAACTCTTTACCCTGCATCTCCTTTTTCGAGAACAGCAAACCAGCTACCAGAACAACTAGTAAATACACAATCAGAATAATCATATCGATTGTGGTAAAACCAACATTTCCCATAGAATTTCTCCATTATTATTCATCCCCAGAGCGTGGGGTGGGCAGGCTTAGACTGCCCTAGACTCTAGTGTCACACTCTTTATATTACAAGAAGTCTTCTCTTACCTGCTTAATCATAGCGGCTGCTTCTTTAGCAATCGCATAGTCTCCCTCAGATAGAGGCTCTAACGGTGCTCGAACAGAACCAATATCCAAGTCTTCATTGAGACGAAGAATTTCTTTCATAACAGCATAGAGATTTGCTCGACCGCTGACCATCTTGTAAATCACACTATTAATCGCATGTTGCAGTTCTTTAGCACGATCCAGGTCTTTGTCAATGATGAGCTGGTTAAGCTTCAGGAAGAGGTCTGGCATCACAGCATAGGTTCCACCAATACCAGCCTTAGCACCAATAACTCGACCGCTGATAAACTGTTCATCTGGACCATTAAAGACAATATGATCTTCCCCACCTTCTGCGACAAAGATTTGAATATCTTGAGTCGGCATAGAAGAGTTTTTAACTCCAATAACTCGTGGGTTTTTACGCATTTCCGCATAGAGTGCTGGTGTCAGGGTCGTTCCAGACAGCTGCGGAATATTGTAGATGACAAAGTCAGTATTCGGAGCCGCTGCACTTATATCGTTCCAGTACTTAGCGATAGAATAGTCCGGCAAACGGAAGTAAATAGGAGGAATAGCAGCGATGGCATCAACACCCAAACTTTCAGCGTGCTTAGCCAGTTCTACACTGTCCTTAGTGTTGTTGCAAGCCACATGGGCGATAACTGTCAGTTTACCCTTAGCCACTTCCATGACATTTTCTAAAATTAATTTCCGGTCTGCTACACTGAGGTAAATACACTCACCAGAAGAACCATTAACATAGACACCCTTAACTCCCTTATCAATAAAGTATTGAGTCAAAGCACGAACACGTTCTGGGCTTACCTCCCCTGCTTCATCATAACAAGCATAAAAAGCTGGAATGACACCTTCATATTTTTCTAATTTTGACATATTCTTCCTCTTTTCTATTCTTTCGTTGCGTCTGCAAACTTCCTTGTAATCAGCTGCGGCCGTGTAATGGCAGATCCAACTACCACACTAAAGGCTCCCAGCTCTAGAACCCTTTTCACCTTTTCAGGACTATCAATATTTCCCTCAGCAATCAGAGGGTGCTGAATCTCAGCCAAAGCTTTTCGGATGATTTCAAAGTCATTAGCTTCAATCTTATCTCCCTGGCTCTGATTAGTATAGCCCACCAAGGTTGTTCCGATAAAATCAAATCCCATTCGATCAGCTTCCAGCATCTCGTCAAGAGTTGAACAATCAGCCATCAAAAGCTGCTGAGGGTATTTTTCTTTCACTTTTTGGAAAAATGCTTTCAAACTCTCTCCTTGAGGTCTACTAGAATTTGTCGCATCTAAAGCGATAATCTCCGGATGGGCTTCCATCAGCTCATCTACTTCCACCATAGTTGGTGTAATAAAAGCTTGAGCATCTGGATAATCTCTCTTGATAATCCCAATAACTGGCAAATCCACCGCTTCTTTAATCGCCTTGATGTCTATAACCGAGTTAGCCCGAATTCCGCTAGCACCTCCTTCTTTGGCCGCCACTGCCATACGAGCCATGATAAAGTCGCTATGTAATGGTTCGTTTGGTAGAGCCTGACACGACACAATTAACTTATGTCTCAACTCTTCCATTTGATTCCTATCCTCCTTACTCATTATTTGTAAGCCTTTACATTCATTATCTTAACATTTATTGCAATTAGTTTCAATATGATTTTATTTTTAGAAAGTACTTTCTATTCAATCCTTCTGTATTACCATTTAATGACCAATTCATCAGAACCCAAACCACATATTCATAAATCCCTTTAAACATTTCAATATTTTTTGGAAAAACGAAAAGAACCTGATAATCGTAAAATCCTATATAGTAGCATGGTTGATAACATCTATTCTTTGAGGCTACTTGAATATTTTTATGTTTATCTTCTTGCCTTACTTTCTATACATAACAAAGCTCAAATAAGATATTTAAATTTTTTTACTTTCTTTTTCATTTTTCTCATCTTCCTGCGAATAGTTAAGTGTAAGCAAAATCGCTTAACAAACTGTAAAGGAGTAGCAAGATGTTTTTATTACCACTTTTCTGGCCTCTATTTTTCAAAATCTAAAAGATTGGAGATAATAATGAAAGAATTCAAAGAACTAACCAAACAAGAGTTAGAAGAAACAAGTGGCGGAGTTGCCATGCCTGTCTTATGGTTTTTTAGACGCCAAGCACCTTCAGGAAATCGACGGTCCTCTAGATTTTCACTTCTCATTCTCTAGACCATAGACGAGATGAGATTCAACCGCTAGTCCTAAAGCTAGCTTCACTTCTACCAACTTAACAGTTGGTAACCTGTATAATAAAGGAGAATATACAATGGAAAATATGACAACAATTGAAAACCACTACCTAGCCCTAACTGAAGATGAATTGATGAATGTGGAAGGGGGAGAATTCTTCACTGCTACTATTGCGGGTATTGCTGTATGGAAAATTGGAGTAGCAGCTCTATCTGGACTAAGCCTAGGTTATTTAATTAACCGTTAAAACCCTATACTTATATAAAAGGAGAATAACATGAGTAATTTCAATAGCTTTGATAAATATGAAACACTAACTGAGACAAGCTTGGCAGAAATTCAAGGTGGTGATTTGGGAGTTTTAGTCGGAATTTTCGCTGCTGCATATGTTATTGGTAGTGACTTAGTTAGACGAAAAAAATAGACCATTATGTTATCTAAAAAAGAAATAGTTATAACTGTTTTGTATCTTGTCTATGTCATTTTTTATGTATTAAACGATATGCATGTTCTGAATATTGGCAACCTTCCTAATCTATTAGTCCCAACTATTCTATTTTTATGCTTAAAATACGAAATCAGACGAAATAGCGAACATAAGAAAAAGCCTGTATCTTAGGCTTTTTTTCTAACCCTTCAGCCAACACACACTTCAGCACCTTTGCCTCTTCGACAAGTCTACGCCTGAAAGATAGCTAGTAGACCACTCTTTGATTCCACCTAATCGCCATTCAGTTTATGTTTAGCACGGAGAAGGCAACTCATTAATCCCAACATAATGAGCTCCTAGTGAGGAGAAAAACGATAGCCTAACAACATCAATAGGATTAAGAAATCGGTGTTCACTATTGCTCCGCCTAGACTAAATTTCAGTCCATCGCCACCTATCACTATATTTTGCTGATCAATATACAAAAATCCCTCACTCATGCGAGCGAGGGATTTTTTTATGATCTTTACAGGAGTTTTTCACTCCTTCAGCCATGTACTTATTTACGACGTCCTGGACGTTCTTTGTAACCGTAGTAAGAATCTTCAATGATTTCTTGCATATGGTCAACCATTGGAAGACGTGGGTTAGCAGGCGAACATTGATCTTCATAAGCAAGGAAGGCTAATTCACGAGAATGTTTCTTCCATTCTTTTTCGTCGATTCCTTGAGCCTTGAAGTTCATTTGGATACCAACACGCTCACCAAGTTCGTAGACTGCTTTTGCGTAAGATTCTACACCTTCTTCTGGAGTAGAAGCTGGTAAGCCAAGCATACGAGCAATATCTTGGTATTTTTCATCAGCACGGTAGTAGTTGTATTTAGGCCATGTCGCTGTCTTAGCTGGACGTGTACCATTGTAACGGATTACGTATGGCAGCAAGATAGCATTGGTACGACCGTGGATTGTGTGGAATTGCGCACCAATCTTATGAGCCATTGAGTGAGAAATACCCAAGAAAGCATTGGCAAAGGCCATACCAGCGATTGTTGAAGCATTATGCATCTTTTCACGTGAATGGAAATCTGCATTCTTCACAGAGCTTTCGAGGTTTTCGAATACAAGTTTGATTGCTTGAAGGGCAAGACCATCAGTGTAGTCGCTAGCCATTTGAGATACGTATGCTTCTGTTGCGTGAGTCAATACGTCCATACCAGTATCAGCAGCAACAGATCCTGGAACTGTTAATACCAAAGCAGGGTCTACGATGGCTACAGTAGGAGTCAATGAGTAGTCAGCGATTGGGTATTTACGGTTGTTAGCCTTATCAGAGATAACTGCAAACGGTGTTACTTCAGATCCTGTACCAGATGTTGTAGGGATCGCGATAAACTTAGTCTTCTTACCAAGCAATGGGAACTTAAAGGCACGTTTACGAATATCCATGAATTTTTGAACAAGGTCACGGAAGTCAACTTCTGGTTGTTCATAGAAGAGCCACATTACTTTAGCTGCGTCCATTGGTGAACCACCACCAAGTGCGATGATTGTATCAGGTTTGAAGGCACGCATGATCTCTGTACCACGTTCAACTGTTGTGATATCTGGATCTGGTTCTACGTCTGCAAAAATTTGATAAACAACCTTATTACGACGAAGATCGAGTTGTTCAATGATGCGATCTAGGAAACCAAGCTCTACCATAGCATGGTCTGTAACGATCATGACACGCTCAACGTCACGACATTTTTGAAGGTATTGAATTGAGTCACGTTCAAAGTATGTTTTTGAAGGAAGTTTCATCCATTGCATGTTATTTCTCCGTCTTCCGACTTTTTTGATGTTCAAGAGGTTGATGGCGCTGACGTTATCTCCAACTGAGTTGTGTCCGTAAGAGCCACATCCAAGTGTCAATGATGGCAAGAAGGCATTATAAACGTCCCCGATACCACCGAAAGTAGAAGGTGAGTTACAGATAACACGAATAGCTTTAACTGCTTTACCAAATTCTTTAGTTAATTCCTCATCTGCAGTATGGATCGCTGCTGAGTGACCAAGACCATTAAATTCAACCATTTGGCGAGCCTTGTTAATTCCGTCTTCACGACTGTCAGATTTCAACACAGCAATAACTGGAGATAATTTTTCACGAGTCAATGGCTCTTTTTCGCCAACTTCTTTACATTCTGCAGCAAGGATATTGGTTCCTTCTGGTACAGAGAAGCCAGCTTGTTCAGCGATCCATGCTGCTGGCTTACCTACGATATCTGCATTGAGCTTCGCACCAGCACAGTTCTTACTGTTAGCTTTTACACCGAAGCAGAATTCTTCAAGAAGAGCTTTTTCTTTTTTGTTTACAAAGTAAGTATGGTAAGACTTGAATTCTTCTACAAACTCATCGTAAACTTCTTTGTCAATGATAACAGCTTGCTCAGATGCACAGACCATACCATTGTCAAAGGACTTAGACATCACGATATCATGAGCTGCCTGACGGATATTCGCTGATTTTTCAACATAAGCTGGTACGTTTCCGGCACCTACCCCAAGGGCAGGTTTTCCACATGAATACGCAGCCTTCACCATTGCATTACCACCAGTTGCAAGGATTGTTGCTACTCCTTCATGGTTCATAAGAGCGCTAGTTGCTTCCATAGACGGTTGGGTAATCCATTGAATACAGTTTTCAGGCGCACCCGCTGCGATTGCTGCATCACGAACGATTTGAGCTGCATGTGCAGATGATTCTTGAGCAGATGGGTGGAAGGCAAAGACGATTGGATTACGAGTCTTCAATGAAATCAAAGACTTAAAGATTGCGGTTGAAGTTGGGTTGGTTGTTGGAGTAATCCCACAGATAACACCAACTGGTTCAGCAATCAAAGTCAAGCCTGTCACATCATCTTCTTCAATAACGCCAACTGTCTTTGTGTGACGCATGTTGTTTACAACGTGTTCACAGGCAAATAGATTTTTTGTCGCCTTATCTTCAAAAACTCCACGGCCAGTTTCTTCATAAGCATGAAGCGCCAATTCTCCATGGGCGTCAAGTGCTGCAACAGAAGCCTTAGCTACAATGTAGTCGATTTGTTCTTGGTCCAATTTGCGCATTTCTTCAAGAGCAACCAAGGCCTTTTGTACTAGCTCATCTACATGCTTTTCAGCTGCAAGTTTCTTTTCCTCAGGTGACACAGTTTTTTTATCAGCCATATTTTCCTCCATAGCTTTCAAGGAATTTATCCTTTGTTAATTTTTTCACAAGTTTATTATAACCCATTTACTTTCCTTTGTAAACACTTTCGCTTACATTTCACAAACTTTTTTATTATTGTTTGTGAAAATTTTATCAATATCTTTTTATAGCTGGGGACTCCGCTATTTCTTTGTGAATTTAATCTTTTATAATAATTTCATTTCACATAGATTCATTTACATATTTTCACAGAAGCTTGTAAAAGTAAGGTAAGCGCTTTCATATATTATATATAAAGAACCCGAATATCGGGCCTTTATATTCATCATTAAATTAAGGTTTGACAGGACCTTTATTAGCTTCATCAAGCGTAGCCTTGATTGTTTGAGCATATAATTGACCACCTGCAGCAATGCTTTGTGACTCAGTGCCAAAGTGAACATAATCCGTTCCATACCAGATAGCAGGATTATCAATAGCTGCTTGATACCAATCTGCTACGTAGACATAATCATATTTCTTCGCCAATTCCAATTGGTACTGCCGAGTTTTTACTAGATCACTATTTTCATCTCCAGCAACTCGTCCATCATATGGAGTCACTAAGATTAAACGGTGTCCTTTTGGAAGTTTTTCAACCAGTTTATTAAGCACTTCTTCGTAATTAGGAACTGTATTAGCGCCTAAAGCAAGGACTACATTTTGCAGAAGAACCTTGTTGCTAATATCTGTTTGATAAACCTCTAAGCCTGTTTCTAAATTTCGGCTGACAGCTGCATCCAATTGCACACCAGGAATAGCTTCTTGTAACCAGTCATTAGCTCGCAAAGCTACAGAATCACCTATCAAGGTCGTTCCAGGCGCCACATTGTAATCAGTAGCTGTTGTTTGATCCGCTTGGCTACGGGTTAATTGCATCTTACTATCCGCTTGATTTAAGGCATTAATCATTAAGTCTTCCTCAAAAGCTCCAACCTTAGGTGAAGTAAAGATGATAAAGAAGCAGATGAGCCCCAAAGGGATCAGACTATAAAAAATCGGTCTCGCAATTGATTTTACATCGAGCTTAATACCAAACAAATCTGGTTTTCTTCCCGCTAAAACAGGTTCCAAAATATAGAAAGAGACTGCTGCAAAGGCAAAGGATAGAAGAGTAGTTAATACTACTGCTCCTGCATTTCCCATCAGCTGACTGAAAATAATGTAAAAAGGCCAATGGAAGAGATAAACACCGTAACTCGTATCAGCAATAAATGTGACCCAGATTGGCTCAGCCAGCTTCGGCGTCTTTTCATGGAGAACACGAGCTCCCAAAATCATAGCCAAGGCAGCTATCGTTGCTAGGAGAAAGCCGACTAAATAAGTGAAGATATTATCAAAACGAAGCAGGAAGGTTAGAAGAATTAAGACAGCAAAACCACCACCAATAGTGGCTATCGTCTGCTTCATGCTCCAAGATTGTTCTAGTTTCTTGAAATTTGCACCTACACTTTGAACACCCGAAACTGTAGCTAAAGCTGTCCCAGCAAAGAAGGGGAAGATATGTGTCCAGCTTGAAAAATAAAGAGAAGAAAAATTCTTAGTGAAAAAGCTACTTACAAACATGGACAGAAAACTAAACAAGAAAATCCCTGTCGAAATCAGAAAAATCATCCCTCGAAATTGGCCGAGGCTTCGACTTTTCTTAGCCAAGAACCAGACTGCCAATCCCCACAAAATATAATAATGCACCTCAAGTGCCAGACTCCAAGTATGTACAAATAAATGAGGAACAAACTGACTTTCGTAGCTACCGCCCGATAAAATTTCATAGAAATTTGTTACAAAACCTAGGGCACCCGCTATCTGCGTTCCAATACCAGCCACAAAATCTTTGCGAATGAGGAGGGTAAACGGCAGAGTGATCAAAATCATAAAGACCAAAGGCGGAAAAATCCTATAGAAACGTCGTCTTAGAAACCCTAAAATATCAATTTCTTGACGTTTAGCAAATTCATCAATCAGGAGTGAGGTGATCAAAAATCCAGAAAATGCGTAGAAAACGTCCACCCCAATAAAGCCTCCAGGAAACACTCCCTGGAAGAAATGATAGAGTAGAACGAGAAGCAAACCTGCTATCCTTACTAATGAAAACCATTTAATGCGCATTTTGATAAATTCCTTGTTTAAACTTTCCTTTGTAAACGACCTTTTGCTCGGTTGTTAGAGTGCCTTGGCCGTCCGCTTGGCCTTTACTAAACTCACCTTCGTACTTCCAACCGCTCTTAGAGGTAAATTTCCCCTTGCCATCAAAGATTCCATTTTTGAAATCTCCTTCGTACTTATCGCCATTTTTGAAAGTCAAAGTTCCTTGACCATCCATCTTTCCATGAACCAGACTGCCATCATACTTAATCGCTCCCTTATCAAGAGTAAGCACTCCTTTATCTGGAATATTAGAAGTAAAAACTAAAATCGCAGACAAAGCAATTAGTGTAACAGCAGCTATCTCAAAATTTGTTCTTGTCAAATAATGCTGGTAGCGATTATAAAATTCTTTTAATTTATCCATTTTTATCCATCCAAACGTTCCAGCCAGCGCTCACATCCCGCTTGAACCAACCGGTAAGTTTCATCAAAATCATTAGTATACCAAGGATCTGGTACACTTTTATCCATAAACTGATATATCTTATCCTGATATTTCCGAGGGGCCATCTTTTTTAAATCGGCCACATTAGAAGCATCCATACCAACGATATAATCAAAGAAGGCAAAGTCCTTTTCAGACATCTGCAGAGAAGTTTTTTCAACATCAAATATAATCGCATGCTCATTCAAAGCTGCTTGAGTTCCTTGGTGAATTGGATTTCCATGTTCCCAATTAGAAGTTGCCCGACTTTCAATATGAAATTTATCAGTTAAGCTTTTCATAACAAACTCAGCCATCGGACTCCGACAGATGTTGCCCAAGCAAACAAATACAATTTTCTTCATAGAAATACCTCTTCTTAATTATATCAGAAAATGACATTAAATAGGTTGCTGACCTCCAAAAAAACTGGACGCTTTTCTGCCAATTTAGCTTTTTCTTCCTTCCAATAAGCAGGAAAAGACCACCTGATTGGGTGGTCTTTTAGGGAGATTATTATGAAAAAGAAAAGTTTTAGGAGTTCAAGCTAAGTATCCTTAACTTATGATTACAGTATACTCGAGCCAACTTAAAATTATCTTAAAGCAATTTTAGGTTTCTTTTCCTGGCAAATAGATATCCAATCTCGGCCACTTAGATTGCCATTTTTTCTTTTCCAAACGTTCTCTATAAAGTTTGATCCTTTCCTCATCCGCTAAAAAATGCGGCGTGGGATAGACTTGAAAGTTAACAAGATCAGTCAAGCCATAAGCTGTGAATAACTCAAGATCATCATTTTTTAATAAACGTAAACCAAGAGCTGTACAGGTTTCTGGATATTTACTCATAGCGTCCTGTGAACTGGTATAAGGATCAGTATTAGGACTATGAATATGCATGTAAACTTGGTTCTTTATTTCCCATTGATAGAGTGGATAAGCTTCTCTCAAACGCTTCTCAATTTTTAGCGTTTCCTCATAAGAGACTGTTGGATCAAAGAATATCACATCTATATCTGTTTCAAAATCAAACTTTTCCCGATTGGACAAATGATTCCAGATGAAATTTCTAACACTTCCAGCTGCCAGCCAGCTATCTTGTAAATTCAACTCTCGAATAATCTTTACAGTAGTCATTAGATGCTGATCAGCATAGAAAATGTCTAGAAGATTTTTCTCTTCTATTTCCATAAGCCTATTTCTCCATATATTCATAACCTAAATGTTCATAGGCTTTTCTAGTCGCAACACGGCCAGTTCTCGTTCTCATGATAAAGCCTTTTTGAATCAAATAAGGCTCATACATATCTTCGACAGTTTCACGCTCTTCAGCAATATTTACGGACAAGGTTCCTAGACCGACTGGGCCACCTCCATACATCTCAATCATCGTTCGCAGAATTTTTTGATCAACATAGTCCAGACCTTCATGATCTACATCTAACATGGAAAGAGCTTGATCCGTGATTGTCTCATCAATCAAACCATTACCCATAATCTGAGCATAATCTCGAACCCGCTTCAATAGACGGTTGGCAATTCGAGGGGTACCACGGCTACGCAAAGCTAGCTCTTTGGCTGCTTCATGAGTGATATCCATCTCAAAAATTTCTGCCGTTCGCTCAACAATCTCAGTCAAATCAGCTTCTTCATAGTACTCCATGTGCCCTGTGATACCAAAGCGAGCTCTCAGAGGATTGGACAACATTCCTGCACGTGTCGTCGCACCGATAAGTGTAAATGGTGGTAAATCAAGATGAACACTACGATTAGCATCCCCTGAACCGATCATGATATCGATGTAAAAATCTTCCATAGCACTGTAGAGGACTTCTTCTACTGCCATTGGCAAACGATGTATTTCATCGATGAAAAGAACGTCCCCAGGCTCCAAGTCATTTAAAATAGCAACCAAATCTCCTGCTTTTTCAATAACTGGTCCCGAAGTCTGCTTGATATTCACACCCAGCTCATTGGCAATCACAAAAGCCATAGTCGTTTTCCCCAGTCCAGGAGGGCCAAATAAAAGAGCATGATCCAAAGCCTCATCCCTTAGTTTAGCTGCTTCAATAAAAATTTTCAACTGATTCTTGACCTTATCTTGACCAATATACTCCTGCAAATATTGTGGTCGAAGCGTGCGCTCCACCATTTCTTCATCCATCATTTGTTCATTATCTAAAATTCTACTCATGTCACCATTATATCAAAATATCATAGTTTAGGACTATTTTAAATAAAAAAGAGAGCGAGAAACCTTTTTAATGAAGGTTTTCCATCGCTCTCTTTCTTTTTAAACCCAAAGATTAATTAACCTTTTTAGTACGATATAAGAAGACTGAAGCTGCAAGAAGCAGGAAGCCAACAAGAACAGAGAAGGCTGAGGACTCAGCTGTTCCTGTCTTAGGCAATTCTTTCTTCACTTCTTTTTTAGGTTCTTCCTTCTTAGGATCTTCATGCTTATCACCTGATGGTTTTGGTTTTTCTTCAGATGATGTTGGAGGTGTTTTGGCAGCATACGTATTGGTAAAGGTTGGTCCGTTACCAGTAACGGTCGCTACAAGTTTACCATTCGTATCATAAGCAACTTCTACAGTCACTTTGTGAACTGCTTTATCATAAGTCACACCAGCTTCATTCCCAACTTTTTCAGTAATAGTGTATTCATACTTACCTGGTGAAGTGAAGCTTTGTGCTTTAAAGGTTACTGAGCCATCCGCTTTATTCTTGGCAGTATCCACTACGTTACCTTGATAAGTCAACTCAAATTCAAACTGACCATCTTTCAGCTCTTTACCAGTCAAGACCTTGTTTGCTTGAATAGTTGCAGTGGCTGGAGTTGGTTGTTGCGGATTTGGAGTTGGCGGTGGAGTTGGTGCAGTGTATTTATTCACAAATGCTGGTTTATTACCAGTAATTGTAGATACCAACTTACCTTGGCCATTGTCTGCAACCTCTACGGTTACTGTGTGGACTGTCGTATCGTAAGTAACATTCTCTTCATTGCCAGCTTTTTCAGCAACAGTGTAGGTATGTGTACCTGCTTCTGTATATGTGATTGATGGGAATACAACTTTTCCATCTGCAGCATTTGTTGCCGTGCCGATGACTTTGTCGCCTTCCTTCAATTCAAATTCATATTTACCTGCTTCTAATTCCTTTCCAACTAAAGTTTTTGTTGCTTCAATTGTAATGGTATCAGTAGCTGGGGCTGGTTTTGTATAAGTGTTAGTGAAGACCGGCTTGTCAGCTGGAACAGTTGCTTCAAGCTGACCACGTCCATTGTCCGCAACATCTACAGTTACTGTGTGTGAAGCTGTGTCATAAGTCACACCTGGTTCATTCCCTGCTTTTTCAGTAATTGTATATGTATGAGGGCCTGCAGCAGTATACTCAATTGCTGGGAAAACTACTGAACCATCTGCTTTGTTTTTAGCTGTACCAACGACTGTATCGCCTTCTTTGAGCTCGAACTCATACTTGTCAGCTTCAAGGGCTCTGCCTTTCAAAACTTTAATTGCTTCAATAGTTGCTGTAGTTGGTTTAGCAGAGTAAGAATTTACAAATACTTTGTTGTCGTATTTAACACTTGCAAACTTTTCTCCAAAGACATCTGTTACTGTAACTTCAGCATTAATGGTCTTGTTATCATAAACATAGCCTGGTTCTTTCTTATCCACTTCTTTGATTTGGTATTTGAAAGTACCAGCCTTTGAGAATTTAATTGCTTTAAATTTAACTTGTCCGTCTTTGTTGTTTTTGGCAGTTTCAACCACTTTGCCATCTGGATCAATCAATTGGAAGATGAATTCATCACCTTTCAATGTTCCACCATTCAGTTGCTTTGTAACTTCAAATTCAACTTCAGAAGGGCGAGCACCTGATCCAATTCCTTCAGTAGTTGTTAGAGGAGCAAAGCCATCTACATCATATACACCATCTGATGTTGTCACTTTCACATTGTTGAATGCTTTCTTGGTAGTATTGTCAACTGGAGCAGTCAAACGAGTACGGTACAAAACATACAGACCTTGTGTACTCAAGTCTCCATTACCATTTGGAGTAATAGTGAAAGAATTTGTACCCGTAACATTTACATGTGAAGCATCCAGTCTTGGACGAGCCTCAGCCTTATTCCATTCAGTAAAGTAATATCCAGTAATTTCACTTGCTAAGACTTGACCTTCAGGGATTGTATCCTCAATCTTAACTCCTGTAACAGGTTTTACATAACGATTGATACGGATACGCCAGTTAACATAATTAGGATCATCAGCATCTTGGACACCCCACTTGGTATAACCAGTAGGATCATCATCTGGTACGATACGAGTCAATCTATATGCCCCTGCACCAGGAATATCAATGCTGTATTCCTTATTTAACTCGACATCATCCGCCCAAACCACAGTGAACAAAGCAGTCAATTCGCGATCTTCTGTCAGATTTTTGAAGTATTCTTCATTAGTGATGGTCACTGTAGCAGAATTAGTTGCAGCATTTGTCTGCAGTTCTGCGATTTTAGCAGCTCCATCCTTGGCATAGATATCTGTCGTGATGTCGCGCTCAACTTTAAACTCTTTTGGCACTTTATAAACCATAAAGTCCCCGTTCTTCAAAGTGGCAGAATTATCAAACTTGTAGGTCGGATTCAGATAGAACTTTCCTTCACCATACTTGGCACCATCAACCAACCGATTATTATTAATGGTTGGAGAGGTTGTCATCGTATAGTTGTTTGACGGTAATTCGTCCGCTTTAACTGTGTAACTTGTTTTTAGTAGAGGTATGAATACCGATACTATTAACAACAGCGTCATAAATGCATGAAAGAGCTTTTTATTCATCTTTTTCACAACATTTTCCTCCTTTATATTTGGGCCCAATCCCTTACTTTATATTATATATTCTTCTATAACACTGTCAAGGATATTTCATCTAATTTTTATGCAATCTATACATAATAAACACGACAAATAGATTTTATACATAAAGTCAAATATAAAGTCATAAAACAGCAGAAAAATGCGACATTTCTTCCTCTTTTTCTATATGCCTACTCCCTTTAACCAGGAAGCTCATATCCTTATCCTTCGAAAAACAAAAACCCCATCAGTCAGAATCAAGGCCTAACTGATGGGGCTATCCAAGAGAATTTTTTATTTATCTAAATGCCACACTTCATCATTGTATTGTTGAATCGTGCGGTCAGCTGAGAAGAAACCAGCTTTAGCAATGTTTACAATAACTTTATCCAACCATGCGTCGCGGTTTTCATAGTCAGCAAGCATTTGCTCTTTGACTTTGATATAGTCTTCTAAGTCAAGGAGAGTCATGAACCAGTCTTTGTTGATCAACTCCTTGTATAGACGTTCCAAACGTTCCTTGTTCCCAATTGCAAGAACTGCATCACTTACGATGAAGTCAACTAACGGTTTGATAGCTTGACGAGCGTAGAATTCACTTGATTTGTATGCAGATTTCGCATAAAGATCAATAACAGTTTCTGAATCTTCACCAAAGATGTAGATATTTTCATCTCCAACCAACTCAGCGATTTCTACGTTTGCACCATCCATAGTACCAAGAGTCAAGGCTCCGTTCAACATGAATTTCATGTTACCAGTACCTGAAGCTTCTTTAGAAGCAAGTGAGATTTGTTCTGAGATGTCACATGCTGGGATAAGGAAGCTTGCTGCAGTTACGTTGTAGTTTTCAACCATAACTACTTGCAAGTGTGGTGCTACTTCTGGGTCATTCGCAATGACTTCTGACAAGCAAAGAATCAAGTGAATAATGTCTTGAGCAATTGTGTAGGCAGGAGCCGCTTTACCACCAAAGAGGACTGTGATTGGACGAGCAGGAATGTTACCAGCTTTGATGTCAAGGTACTTGTGGATCACGTACAAAGCGTTCATTTGTTGACGTTTGTACTCGTGAAGACGCTTGATTTGGATGTCAAAGATAGAATTTGGATTGATTTCCACACCTTGGTGCTCTTTCAAGTGACGAGCCAATTTACGTTTGTTGTGAGCTTTGATGCTTTCCAATTTTTCCTTGACAGCAGCTTTATCTTCATAAGACAAAAGATTTTCAAGTTCTTCTGCTTTATGGTGCCAACCATGACCAAGAATCTCATCTAAATAGTGAGAAAGGCGTGGGTTAGCATGCATAAGCCAACGACGGAAAGTAATACCGTTTGTTTTGTTGTTGAATTTTTCAGGGTAGATGTCATAGAAAGCTTTCAACTCGGAATTTTTCAAGATTTCTGTATGAAGGGCTGCCACACCATTTACACTGTATCCATAGTGGATGTCCATATGAGCCATATGAACACGGTCATGTTCGTCAATGATTTGGACAGCAGGATCTTTGTAAACTTCCTTGACACGTTTGTCAAGTTCCTTGATAATCGGAACAAGATGAGGAACAACTTCTTCCAAGAATTCTAGCGGCCATTTTTCAAGAGCCTCTGCAAGAATAGTGTGGTTTGTATAAGCAGTCATTGACTTGACAATGTTTACAGCTTCGTCAAATTCCAACCCACGTTCTGTCAAGAGACGGATCAACTCAGGGATAACCATTGAAGGGTGAGTATCATTGATCTGTACAACTGCGTAGTCCGCAAGGTCGTGCAAGTTGCTTCCTTTTTCGATTGCTTCATCAATGATCAATTGCGCACCATTTGAAACCATGAAGTATTGTTGGAAGATACGAAGAAGTTCACCTTGTTTGTCACTATCGTCTGGATAAAGGAAGAGAGTCAAGTTACGAGCAATATCTGTCTTGTCGAAATCAATTCCTTTTTCAATCAAGCTAGAGTCCACAGAATCTAGATCGAAGAGACGCAAACGGTTTTTCTTTTCTGTCTTATAACCTGGTACATCAATGTCATAGAGTGTAGAAGTTAAAGTAAAGTTTGCAAAAGGCACTTGGTAGCTACGAGTTGATTTTACCAACCAATTTTGATCACTCAACCAGAAGTTAGGGATTGTTGTTTGCTCATTATTTTTCAACACTTGTTGGAAGAGACCAAAGTGATAGTTCAGACCTACTCCGTCTCCATTTAAACCAAGAGTTGCGATTGAATCAAGGAAGCAGGCAGCCAAACGGCCTAAACCACCATTACCAAGAGATGGTTCTAATTCAACTTCTTCTACTTCAATCAAATCTTTACCTGCATTAGCCAATTCTTTTTTGACATCATCATAAAGGCCGAGGTTGATCAAGTTGTTTGACAAGAGTTTACCAATCAGGAACTCAGCAGAAATATAGTACAATTTCTTCTTTGAATCATTGACAGGTTTAGTTGCACTGTATTCTTTTGTATAGTTCAAAAGAGCAGTATAGAGTTCTTCATTGGTACAATCAGCAATGTTTTTTTGATACGCGTTTTGCACGTATTGCTGTAATTTAGACATTTTTTTCTCCTTTAGAATTCTGATTTACATTGTTTTTGGGTTTAAGTTTTGTATTAATTCGGCGATAAATAGTTGTTAGAGAGAGCAACTCTGCCTCTACTTCTTTAGACAGTTCGTCTTCTGTCATACGCCATTGCCAGTTGCCACCAATAGTAGATGGCAAGTTCATCCTTGCAGAACCATCTAATTCCAGTAAATCTTGCATGGTTGCAATCGCCATATAGCTAACAGAAGCAAAGATTGTACGAAGCATAGCATGAGGAACTGTTTCATATTCTTTACGGTTAGTATAAACAGCTAAGTATTCCCGTGTCGGATCGTCAATCTCATCCTTATACCAGCCAAGAACAGTATTATTATCATGAGTTCCTGTATACATTACTGAGTTATGAGGTGCCAAGTGTGGGCTATCAATGCTTTCGTCATCTGGATTGAAGGCAAACTGCAAAATCTTCATTCCTGGAAAACCAGTCTTCTCGCGAAGCTCAATGACTTCATCAGTCATAAAGCCTAGGTCTTCCGCAATGATATTCAGTTCTCCCAAAGCTTCTTTCACAGCTTTAAAGAGAGCATAGCCAGGCCCTTTTACCCACTTACCAGTTGCAGCTGTTTCTGAATCCGCTGGGATTTCCCAATAAGATTCAAATCCGCGGAAATGGTCAATACGAACGATGTCATAAATCTTAAAGCTTTCACGCAGACGCTCAACCCACCAAGAATAGCCATCTTTATTCATAGCTTTCCAGTCATAGATTGGGTTCCCCCAAAGCTGTCCTGTTTCTGAGAATTCATCAGGCGGACATCCTGCCACACAAGTTGGTTTACCAACAGCGTCTGTTTTAAAGAAATGTGGTTGTGCCCAAACATCAGCACTGTCTGCCGCTACATAGATTGGCATATCTCCGACAATCTCAATATGATGCTTATTCGCATAATCTTTTAAAGCCAGCCATTGTTGGAAGAAGAAGTATTGCGTAACTCGATGGTATTCCATCTGTTCGCTCAGACGCTCACGGTAAGCAGCCAAGGCCTCTGGCTTACGCAGGCGAATGTCTTCATCAGACCATTCAGTCCACGCCGCCAAATCAAAGTACTCTTTGATGGCCATATAATCAACGTACAGGTCTAACCAGTTGGCATTGTCTGCAATAAATTTTTTATAAGCCTTCAAATCAGAACTTTGAAGGAAATTTTTAACAGCTTTTTCCAATAGTGGACGACGTGCTTCGAATATCTTAGCATAGTCAACAGCCTTAGGATCACTTCCAAAATCCACACCATCTAAATCACTTTCTTGAAGCAAACCTTCTTTTATAAGAAGATCTAAGTCAATAAAGTGAGTATTCCCTGCGAAAGCAGAAAAAGATTGGTAAGGAGAGTCTCCATAGCTAGTCGTGCCTAGTGGCAAAATCTGCCAGTAGCGTTGCTTAGTTCTCACCAAGAAATCTACAAAATCATACGCACTTTTCCCAAAAGATCCAATTCCGTATTTCCCTGGCAAAGAAGAAATATGCATGAGAACACCACTTTGACGTTCTTTCATCTTGTCACCTCAATATTTTTCTTAGTTAAAATCTACATTTTGTTCAACGAAAACGTTTGCGTAGTTCGATTATATCTGTTTTTAGTTTTCTATGCAACCATTTTATAAAATTTTTTTAAATTCTTCAAGAGAATCATCCAACTTTCCTTTTTTTCTTCTATAATATTGACAAATAATTTGTCGGATAAAAAATATTTTTTTGATTTTTTGGAAAAATATCTTGCAAACGGTTACTTTTTGTGATATAATTTTTTTAGTTTAAGAAAACGTTTGCGTAAACTTAAATGTAAATTATTACTTTTTTTATTCTTAGGAGGAATAAACATGAAAAACAAAGCTCTTAAAAGTGCTGCTGTATTGGGTACTGTTGCTGTAGCTAGCTTTATTTTAGCTGCTTGTGGTAGCAAGGCTTCTTCAACTAAATCATCTGAGTCTGGTGATAAAAACGTTACAGTTTATGTTGAAGAGCAGTACAAGGCTTACATGGAGAAAGCTGCTGCAGCTTTTGAAAAAGAAACTGGTTCAAAAGTCACTATTAAGACTGGTGACCAAATGGGTGGATTGGACAACCTTTCACTTGACAACCAATCTGGTAAAGCTCCTGACGTTTTGATGGCGCCATATGACCGTGTAGGTAGCCTCGGTACTGATGGACAATTAAACGAAGTAAAACTTAGCAAAGGTAGCAAAACTGACAAAACAACTGAATCACTTGTTACAACTGGTGGAAAAGTCTACGGAGCACCTGCTGTTATCGAAACACTTGTAATGTACTACAACAAAGATTTAGTTTCAAAAGCTCCAACTACTTTTGCTGAATTGGAAGAACTTGCAAAAGATAGCAAATATGCGTTTGCTGGTGAAGATGGTAAAACATCTGCATTCCTTGCTGACTGGACTAACTTCTACTATGCATACGGACTTCTAGCTGGTAACGGTGGTTACGTATTTGGTGACAACGGTAAAGATCCTAAAGATATCGGTCTTGCTAACGAAGGCGCAATCAAAGGTATCGAATACGCTAAAACTTGGTATGCAAAATGGCCTAAAGGAATGCAAGATACTGAAGGCGCTGGAAACTTGATCCAATCACAATTCCAAGGTGGAAAAACTGCTGCTATCATCGATGGACCATGGAAAGCATCTGCTTTGAAAGAAGCTAAAGTAAACTATGGTGTTTCAACTATCCCAACTCTTCCAAATGGAAAAGAATACGCTGCTTTCGGTGGGGGTAAAGCTTGGGTTATCCCAACTGGTGCTAAAAACCCAGAAGTTGCTCAAAAATTCGTTGACTTCTTGACTTCAACTGATCAACAAAAAGCATTTTACGATGCTACTAACGAAGTACCTGCTAACACAGAAGCACGCGAATATGCAGTAAGCAAGAAAGATGAACTGACAGACGCAGTTGTTAAACAGTTCCAATCAGCTCAACCAATGCCAAACATCTCTGAAATGAGTACAGTTTGGGATCCAGCTAAAACTATGTTGTTCGATGCTGTAAGCGGTAAAAAAGATGTTAAAACTGCTGCTGACGATGCAGTGAAATTAATCAAAGATACTATCGCTCAAAAATACGCTGACAAATAATAAAGAACTCTAGGGGTGGGAATTTTCCCTACCCCTTCTTTATTAAAAAAGCTATTAAAACAACTACGGGTTTCTTAAAAATTTTGAAAAAAGAGAAATATTTTCTAACATTTAGTTTTATATTCTCTGCTTTCAAAATTTTTAGCCCCTCTTTGAATCTTATTCAGGAGACAAATATGACTAGACAACAGAACCCAAGTAAAGCCTTGTTGCTGTCCCTGATTCCAGGACTTGGACAAATTTATAACAAACAGAAAGCCAAGGGGTTCATCTTCTTAGGTGTGACACTGGCCTTTCTAATCTATTTCTTTGCGATCGCTTCTGGTGAGCTAGGAAATCTTATCACACTTGGTGAAATGCGCGGACGCGACAACTCCCTCTTTATGTTGATCCGTGGTGCCTTCCACTTAATTATCGTACTGGTTTATTTCCTATTTTATGCCTTCAACTTAAAGGACGCTCACACAACAGCTAAACGCTGGAATAACGGTATTCCGGTTCATACTACTCTGAAAGAAATGATTCACAGCATCTATGAGAATGGTTTCCCGTACTTGCTGATCATCCCTTCTTATGTAGCTATGACCTTTGCTATCATTTTCCCTGTATTGGTAACTCTTCTGATTGCTTTTACAAACTATGATTTCAAACATTTGCCACCAACTAAATTGCTTGACTGGGTTGGTTTGACAAACTTCAGCAACATTTGGAGTCTCAGCACCTTCCGTTCAGCCTTTGGTTCTGTCCTATCTTGGACTATCATATGGGCTTTATGTGCTTCAACTTTACAAATTGTTATCGGTATTTTCACAGCTATTATTGCTAACCAGCCTTTCATCAAAGGAAAACGCATCTTCGGTGTTATCTTCCTACTTCCTTGGGCGGTACCAGCTTTCATTACAATCTTGACTTTCTCAAATATGTTTAATGATAGTATCGGTGCAATCAACACCCAAGTTATTCCTATGCTTAGCAAGGTATTGCCTTTCTTGAACAACACCCTCATCCCTTGGAAAACAGATCCTACTTGGACCAAGATTGCCTTGATTATGATGCAAGGTTGGCTTGGATTCCCATACATCTACGTCTTGACCTTGGGTATTTTGCAGTCTATTCCAAATGACCTTTATGAAGCAGCCTACATCGACGGAGCAAATGCTTGGCAAAAATTCCGCAACATTACACTACCAATGATTTTAGCTGTTGCTGCGCCAACTCTTATCAGTCAGTATACCTTCAACTTCAATAACTTCTCTATCATCTACCTCTTTAATGCGGGTGGACCTGGTAGTGTCGGTGGGGGCGCTGGTTCAACAGATATCTTGATTTCTTGGATTTATCGTTTAACTACTGGTACTGCACCTCAGTACTCAATGGCCGCAGCTGTAACCTTGATTATCTCAATTATCGTTATCGGTATTTCAATGATTGCTTTCAAGAAACTACACGCATTTGACATGGAGGACGTATAAGATGAATAATTCTGTAAAATTAAAACGTCACTTTAATCATTTTCTGACTTACCTGTATCTCGTAGTTCTGTCAGTAATCATTATTTATCCTCTATTAATTACGATTACATCAGCCTTTAAAACTGGTAACATTGTCGCCTTCAAACTTGATTTTAATATCGATTGGAGTTTTGACAACTTCAGCAGGCTCTTCTCTGAAACACTCTACGGAACCTGGTACCTCAATACGGTCATCATTGCCGTCTTGACAATGATTGTGCAAACCAGTATAGTAGTTTTAGCTGGTTACGCATACAGCCGCTATAACTTCATCGCCCGCAAGCAAAGTTTGGTCTTCTTCTTGATTATCCAGATGGTACCAACCATTGCTGCCCTCACCGCCTTCTTCGTCATGGCTTTGATGTTGAATGCTTTGAACCAAAACTGGTTCCTCATCTTCCTTTATGTTGGTGGAGGAATTCCAATGAATGCTTGGCTGATGAAAGGTTACTTTGATACCGTTCCAATCTCTCTTGATGAGTCAGCTAAACTAGATGGTGCCGGTCATTTCCGACGCTTCTGGCAAATCGTCCTTCCTCTGGTTCGTCCAATGGTTGCTGTACAAGCACTTTGGGCATTCATGGGACCATTCGGAGACTATATCTTATCTAGTTTCCTCCTTCGGGATAAAGAATTCTTTACAGTTGCAGTCGGTCTGAGAACATTTGTCAGCGATGTTAAAAATATGAAAATCGCCTTCTTTGCCGCAGGAGCTATCTTAACAGCTCTTCCAATCTGTATCTTATTCTTCTTCCTACAAAAGAACTTTGTATCTGGTTTAACAAGCGGTGGTGACAAGGGATAATCTTGTCCCACCCTGTTTTTTGTCGGACGACTATAAAAATTAGAAAGAGCTACTATGTACCCCTACCCTTTTAATTATTTTTCAAGTATTTTTCAATTTAAAAAAGCTTTTGCTAACCGCAAGCTTTTGTCTTGGTTCCAACTGATTTTTACTAGTCTTTTCTTAATTTCTTTGACCTTGATTCCTATGGCATTGCAGACAGCTGCCAAAGAGAGCTATCCATTAGATACCTTTATCGATCAAGTTTTCCAGCCTTTAGATGAGTCTGCTATGAGAGAGCTTAGCAATCATGTTCAGATCAAAGACGGCCAACTAACTTATGATAGTCACTTTGGTGTACAAAAAAATAAAGACGGCCAGGTTATTATCGGACATCACAAGGATACCAAACCAGGGGAAAAGTTAACACTTTATTTTGATAAGGATCATCTCCTGATCAGTAAAAGCAAGAAAGAGTTAGCAGCCATTCGTTACCAGGCAATCAACCAGGAAGCTTTAAAGGATAAGAAAAGCTTGAGCGAGGCCATTTCCAAAGATTGGTTCCAGCAAAACCGTTTGATTATCAGTCTATTTTTGCTTTTGGTGTCTGGCCTGCTCTTGACCTTTAACTTCTTCATTGTCACCTTTGGAGCCAGTCTCTTCCTTTATCTGACTAAAAAATCTAAACTCTTTTCATTTAAAAAGTTCAAGGAATGTTATCATTTCACTCTAAATTGTCTGGGACTTCCGACTCTCATCGCCGTCTTTTTCGGCATCTTGGGTCAGCCTTTGACAACCATGATTATGATTCAAAATATTCTCTTTGTATTATTCCTTGTTATCACCTTTTATCGTACGCATTTCCGTGATGAAAATTAGGAGGTCATCATGCCTGTTACTATTAAAGATGTTGCCAAACTAGCTGAGGTTTCGCCCTCAACTGTAACCCGTGTTATCCAGAACAAGTCTACGATTAGTGATGAGACAAAAAAACGGGTTCGCAAGGCTATGAAAGAACTGAATTACCATCCAAATCTAAATGCCCGCAGTCTGGTCAGCAGTTATACTCAGGTCATCGGCCTCGTCTTACCAGATGATTCAGATGCTTTCTATCAAAATCCATTTTTTCCATCTGTTCTGAGAGGGATCTCACAAGTAGCTTCTCAGCACCAATACGCTATTCAGATTGCTACCGGTAAAGATGAGAAAGAACGGATGACAGCCATTTCTCAAATGGTACACGGCCGTCGGGTGGACGGACTTATTTTCCTTTACGCCGAAGAAAACGATCCTCTAGTTCGGATGGCCTACGAAGAGCAATTCCCCTTCCTTATCCTAGGAAAATCTCTTTCGCCTTTTATTCCGTTAGTCGACAACGATAATATCCAAGCAGGGTTTGATGCAACTGAATATTTCATAAAAAAAGGTTGCCGCCATATTGCTTTTATCGGAGGAACTAAAAAGCTCTTTGTAACCCAAGACCGTTATACCGGCTACGAAAATGCCTTAAAAGAGCATCAGCTGGAATTAGATCCTCAGAGCACTGCCTTTGTCACAGAATTTTTGGAAGAAAAAGGTTACCAGTTTACCAAGCGCTTGCTAGCAAAAAATCCAAATATTGATGCCATCATCACTACAGATAGCTTGCTGGCATCTGGTGTTTGTGATTTTCTCTCTTCACAAAACTTAACTATACCAGTCCTTTCTTTTGATTCGGTGGAGCCAAAGTTAGACTTGGCTGCCTATGTTGATATTAATACCCTAGAACTGGGTAGAGTGTCCTTCCAAACCATCCTTCAGATCATCAATGATAGCAAGGAAAATCGGAAAATCTGCTATCGTCAATTGATTTCCCATAAGATTATCGAACGGTAAATTGATATTCTCATCGGACCGTAAACCGAAATGTTAAAAACACAAGAATAGGGCCTCAATCCCAAATAAAAAATGACAACCGTAGTTCCATTCAAATTAAACTACGGTTGTACTTCTCTTTGGCCTTGCATTTTTATGTTTGTCAATCATTTATACTTACTATTAATTATTTTTACTAGTAGCCTCTGATAGTGCACGCGCTTTGGGAGCTATCTTATCTTGTATAAAGGAGATTTATGTCTTTTAGAACCTTTCAAGCTTATTTAGATAACACACGACTGATTAATCTTCAGTTACCCATCATTTATGATGCCAAGGACCTATCCTTCACTTTGGAATCTGACGACCAGGTGATTCCTCTGACTATTCAAACATGCAAATCTTCTACCGAACATTGCCTCTACAGCCTGACTTTGGAAGAAGATATCGATTTGGAACTGCATTATCTCGTCTACGACCAGGACCGCAATAAAACAGTCCTAGCATTCCGACATATTGTCCAAGAACCGATTTTTGATCAAACTTTCGACTACGACCAGGATGATCTTGGTGCAACTTATACTTCGAAGGCTACTTCTTTTGCCTTTTGGGCTCCTATCTCCGAGCAAGTCCTTATCAAGTTGAAAAAAGATGGCAAAGAAACTGTCTGGCCTCTCCTTCGTCAGGAAAAAGGCGTTTGGAAAACAACGATTCCTGGTGATTGGGAGAGAGCTAGCTACACCTATCTCCACAAGGTCAATGGTCAGTGGCTGGAAGTACATGATCCTTATGCTCTTTCCTCTGAAGCCAATTCTGGCGCTAGCTTTATTATTGATCCAAAGAAACTACTCAATACAACTGGAGTCAAGCGGGCCAAAACACAGCTAAGCCCAACCAAAGCCGTCATTTACGAGATGAGTGTTCGCGACTTCTCTAGCCAAGAGGCTGCTGGTTTTAAAGAACCGAGCACATTCCGAGCGCTGACAGAGTCTCCCAAGCTAGGCAAACGTAAAATTGGTATGCAGCACTTACTAGATCTGGGAATCACCCATATCCAGCTCATGCCTGTTTATGATTTTGGTAGTGTAGACGAGAAACACCCTGAACAAGTCTACAACTGGGGCTATGATCCTGTTCAGTATAATGTTCCTGAAGGTAGCTTTGCTAGTGACCCGGAGGACCCTTATGCACGCATTCTAGAATTGCAGGAATCTATCGCTGCCTACCATGAGGCAGATATGAGTCTGATCATGGACGTCGTATACAATCACGTTTACGATGCGGATAGCTTTGCTTTTGAAAAGATTGTTCCTGGTTATTTCTATCGCTTGAATGAGCAAAAACAACGAACCGACGGAACTTTCTGTGGTAACGATGTTGCTAGTGAAAGGGCCATGGTCCGTCGCTTCATCAAGCATTCGGTCAAGCAATGGGTGAATCTCTATGGCTTTGATGGCTTCCGTTTTGACCTCATGGGTATCTTAGATATCCAAACAATGAACGAGCTAGCAGAAGAGCTAAAAGAGAGCTACCCAAATATCTATCTCTACGGAGAAGGCTGGAAAATGGCGACTGGGTTAGACTCAGAGCTCCTAGCACACCAGTATAAGGCGGCAGAATTGACTGATTATGGCTTTTTCAGCGATAATTTCCGTGATACCATCAAAGAAACTATCTTAAATAAGCAAAGACTGACTGGATCCGGATGGACTTCCAGCATGGCTAATATTCTGACAGCTAATGTCGGCTTAGAAACAGCAAGCCATTTCCAAAGTCCTCAACAGGCCATTAACTACACTGAGTGTCATGACAATGCAACTGTCTTTGACTACTTTAAAATGGAAGATCCAAACATCAGTCAAAAAGAACGTTTGGCAAGTGCTCGCTTGGCCTTACACTTGGTCTTGCTTGCTCAGGGAGTTCCTTTCCTCCATAGTGGGCAAGAATTCTTCCGCCACAAAGACTTGCTAGATAATAGCTACAACATCCCCGATACTATTAATCGTCTGGACTGGCAAAGTTTACTCAACTACGAAGAAGATGTTGACTTCATTCGTGAATTAATCAGCTTCCGAAAAGAACACCCTCTACTCAGCCTCGAAAGTCGAGAAGAAATCTTGGAGGCATGCCAAGTTGAATGGCTCAATGATTCACTGGTCAGGTATCAGATTTCACAGCAAGATGAACAAATGACCATCTTGATCAACTTTGGTTCAAAAGATCAGACCTACCAAAACGAACTAGGTCAGGAAGTCTTTCTATCCTATCCAGCCATTAGTAGCCACAAGGCTATCGCTCCCTTGGCTGACAACTATGTCATTCCTGCTAAGCAAGTCCTAGTCCTGAAATAAATAAAAAGCACGTCTCAATCTAAGAGACGTGCTTTGACTTTTCTGATGTGAGCTAATTTAAAGCTGATAGAGTGCTGCGATTTTATCACCAACACGGCTGATATCATTTTGCAGACCACGAAGCTCAAAAGTATCTAGCAGAGGAAAGCCAAAACGCTGAGAATATTGCTTTGCTGTTAAACAATACTGGTTGTTGAAATTACGGTTGCCACTACCTACGATACCGAAACATTTTTTATAGTTTTCTTCAAATTCAATAAAGGCTGCTAAATCATTGGTTAAAATCTCAACATCACCAGAGTCAACTCCATTTCCACCCTCTAAATAAGTAGGCAAGAAGGCTACAAACTGATTGTCCATAGCAAAGAAATCTTGGCCCTCTTTGACCAAATCCTTAATATTGACCTGTTCTACTTCAAGATCCGCATGGCCTTCTTGCAAATAGGCCGTCAGACGCTTGATAAAGCTTGCTGTATTCCCACTTAAACTAATATAAACTAAGGAAACCTTTGCCATTCTATCCTCCTAAAACTAAAAATAACATCTATCCTTTTCTTAAAATTGTAAGCCGATAAATGTTATTTGTCAAATTTTAAATAGGCTCTTTTTCCACTTCTAAATCCTTCTGCTGACGCCAAGTATAAAAGAGGACAATAGCTAAAAAGAGGATATTCAGTAAGAGTCCGACTATGGTTACAGCCTTAGGGATCATCATGATTGATTCACGAATCGCTGGATCACTAAAATAATGATAGAGCGACTGAGAAGATAGATAATCATAAGCCATGACAAGAATGGTAAAGACCGAGTAGACAGAGTATAGGATGTTGGCTAGAAGGAGATTCTTTTTGATCAGCAATACAAGTACTGTCGCCAATAAAAGAAGACCCACAAATAGAATCAGAACCTGACTCATACTGTGATTCAGATCAAAAACCACATCATAAAACCGATTATACTGCTGGGCTACCTCCCCTTTTAGCTGCATGACTTCTGCGGGATTCTCTAGCCTTTTTCCTGCAAGAAGGTCCCAGAGACTAAGTAGAGCACCAAAGGCTGAGATCAACCAACACACGTACAAATAAATTGCTTTCTTTTTCATATTAACCCTCTATTTCTTCTAAAATAATAGAATCCGAAGACCATCGAAAGGGGAAACTGAATGAAGTTTAGAGATTGCATTTTCAGGAGACAGGCATACTCTTAAAATAGTTTGTGTAATGCTAAAAAGATTTTCTTGCCTTCGGATTTCTATACATTCATTATAAATAGCTTTTAAAAAAAGATGCGCTAAAACTTCTAAAATGCCTCCTATTCTTCTTGAAAAGTCTCTTTTTCAAAAACTACAGCCTCCTAGGCTGAAAAGAAAGACTTTGTGATAGAATAAAGCTATGAAACAAGATTACCAAGAGATCCAATGGCTTTTTTTTTGATATAGGTTCAACTCTAGTCGATGAAGACAAAGCTTATGAAGCCAGAATAAAAACTGCCATTTCTGGAAAGAATATTTCTTATCAAGCCTTCTATTTCTAAAAACGATTCCCGTCCTCTATGACTTGGACTTTGCCCATACTCAGCCACTCTTTACCATTGCCATCGGTGCTCAGGTGACGGTAGATACGGAGACGATGTCTATCAGAATTGATGAATAGCAAGAACTCCTCATTCCAGCTGGAATGAGGAGTTCTCTATTTCTATGGAAACCTTTATAATTTCCCCTTAGTGTCACCAGGTCCGCCACCCTGATTACCTCCTGGGGCGCCACCTCCGCCAGGGCCATCAGCTGTGATTTCAGATCGAGTTTCACCATTGACTGTGATGGTTCCACCAGTATAGGTGGCTGTTCCGTCAAAATCAAAGGCAGAGACTGTAGAAGTAATGTCTAGATTCCCTCCTGTCATAATGATATCACCGTTAGAGTCAAGAGCATCGGTGTCACCTTGTCCCACTTCAACCTTGATGTCACCTCCCGTAATCTTGATAAAGATCTCTGCTCCTGTTACCTTACTAGAAGCATTGATGCCATCATCAGAGGCAGAAAGGTCCAGTTTTCCACCATTAATGGTCACGTTGGTTCCTTCGAGTGCTTCAACACTTGACTCAACTGTAATCGTACCGCCGTCAATCACTGCTGCATTAGAAGCGTGCATTCCGTCGTCACCGGCATTAATGGTAATCGTACCAGATTGGATATAAAGATTTCCAAGTGTCGTATCTTCATCATTGTCAGCGTGAAGAGCATCTTCGGTTGCCGTCAGATTCAAGGTCGCATCCTTGATATTCAACGCGTCATTGGCAGAAAGAGCATTTTTATAGCCTTTGACGGTATAGGTTCCGCCAGTAATACGCAAATCATCATTAGACTCGACTGCATTGCCATAGTTGCCTTCAATCGTCAGACTACCAGAACCATTGAAAGTCAGGTCATCCTTACTGTAAATGGCTGCATCATAGTCTGTATTGGTGTGGTTGGCAGAGTCAGAAATGCTATTCTTACTTCCTTCAGCAAGGGTGATAAAGGTCTTGTCCGCACTTTCAACAACAATCGTAGCATCCGTCCCTTTCATGGTCACGCCATTCAAGACAATTTGAACCTTGTCTTGGTCTCCAGCTTTCACCACGATTTGGACATTTTCGCTACTTCCAGACAAGACATAGGTACCCGCAGCTGTGATTGTTACAGTTGACCCAGATACTCTCGCACCGTCTCCAGACACCTTAGCTGTCGAGCCATTTAGACTCACCTTTGTAGCACTAGATTCGTCATATGAGGCGTCTTGGTCCCGATCAGTGAAATAACTCGTTGAAGCTGTTGAGGCTTTGCTTGACGATGTTTTACTAGTGGTTGAACTAGTAGTTGTGCGGGTGCTAGCAGTGCTAGACTTACTAATCAAGCTACAGGCTCCCAAGCTGGCTGTCAACAGAACCAGTGGGACCATTAGCTTTACTTTTCGAAAAATTGTTTTTTTACTTGTTTTCATGATAGGCCTCTTTCTATGTATCTTATAATTCATTTTCTTTTGTGATAAAGCGACTAATGGCAATTTCCAGATTCCCATTGCGGGTTCGCAAAGCATCCATTAACTCTTTCTCTGTCATCTTTCCATTGAGCTGAACGATATACTTCAGTTTAAACAAGCTACCCATGTCTGATGTTTTCACTGAGGCTAATTCCAGATGATTGGTCGCTTTATCAAAAATATCATCAAAGATAGATTCATAATCCAAACTTTCAGGAATAACAATTGTCAGCTGGCGGATAGAATGTTTCATTTGTCCAAAGTTGATGGTTTCAAGAAGGATAATCGCTATAGACATAATCAAGGTGAAGGCTCCCGCAAAGACCAGGTAACCCATACCGATCGCAATCCCGATAGTCATAGCCAGGAAAATTGAGACCAACTCCTTGGCGCCACCTGGGGCCGAACGGAAACGAATCAAACTGAAGGCCCCCATGACGGCAACCCCAGCACCCAGACTACCATTTACCAAGAAGATGACAACGGCAATCAAGGCCGGCAATAGGGCTAGACTCATAACAAAGGACTTGCTGTAGACTGTTTTATACTGGTAGACCTTAGCCACGACCAAACCTAAGACTAAGGCAACACCGATTGCCCCCATCATAGTCAATGGTTTTACGGCCGTACTGGTAAAAACGTCATTAAATAATTGATTTAGCATGGTTTACAACTCCTTTGTAGTCTGTGGTTTTTTTATAGGCTACGCCATATTTAGAGAAGGATTTTGGAAAGACCTGATGATGGTCCAAAATCTCACTCAGCCAGAGAGGATAAGCTCCTGGAACCTTGATTTCCATGATGACATAGCCTTCTGGTAAGAGCTTGTCCCCATGCTTGCCATCTAATAAACTTAGATCCTCTGATCGATAAGTCAAATCATAGTCAATGGTAATCCGAACATTTGGATCTTCTATGCCTTTCATGGAATAACGATTATAGTAGATATACATCATGGGCTGAACCTTTTGATAACGAGCCATGAGCCAGTCAATCTCCTCGCGGATCTGTGAATCATCTGTCTGACCTCGATCACCCGCTAGATAAGACTCCGCCGCCAGCAAGTCAGTTGAAATCCGGCGCTTATAAACGATTTTCCGTACTTTCTTTTTGATTTCCAAGAAAACCTGGCTTTCTTCTGTTGGTGTTTCATCGTAAGTCCGTACCCGCAATTTTTCTTTAAAATAAGGTTTTTCTAGAGATTCACGAATCATTTGGAAGGTAGGAGTATCGTAGTAAAGATTGCTGATGGTTGAATATGCATGGTCGTCTTCTACCATGTGTTCCTCAAACTCCGTCAGCAAACTTGCTAGAACCTCCTTTGAAATAACGTATTTTGTTTCAAATCGCTGGAATTTATCTTTAAATGTTTTTTTAGCCATAGGACATCTCCCTTTCTCGCTGCTTGATTATTTACTTGGTTATTTTAAGTAGCAAAGCTTAAAAGAAATCTAAAAAAAACTTAAAGAAAACAAAACATCTCCCTTTTCAGGAGATGTTGCTTAGATAAAAAGGAAAAGAAAGACAGAACTCTCTTTTCCTCTTAGGATTCAGTCAAAAGACTAGACTCTTTCTTTTTTATTTGTTCGATAGACCAAGACTCCAGCAGCCATAAATAGCACTAAGACAATCATCAAGAAGCCGACTTGTCCCCCAATCTGTCCACCCATTGAAATAGTTTGACGAAGACCAGATACCGAGTAACTCATCGGTAGCCAAGGATTGATAGCTTGGAAGATCTTATTAGTCAGCTCAAGCGGATAGGTCCCTGCACTAGAGGCCAGCTGCAAGAGCAAGAGAATCAGAGAAGCAAAGGCTCCGAGCTTGCTATCCCATGTTACTAAGGCAGTCACAAGAGCCATGAAGGTCATGCTGGTTAAGACAATCAAACCAAGAGTTGCCAATTCATGGTTGGCAGATAATCCTATCAAATGGACAGCAGCGTAAACCAACACCCCAGCTACAACTGAAATTACACCATTTACTTCTAGGCGTGCTTTGAACCATTCCCATTTGGTCTTTGGTTCTTTTCCTGAAGGAAGTGTGCTAAAGATGATATTGGTTGAAATAGCAGCTACAAAGAGGGCTACAGAAATCATATAAGGAGCCATCCCTATTCCGTTTTTCTCAACCTTATCTCGGTCTGTCTTGTGAAGGCTGAGTGGATCTGCTAGGATTTTGGCATTATCCTCCTTAGTTGTGACGGTTGATAGCTTATCACCTGCTTCTGTCAGACCACTAGCCAAGCTCTCGCTCCCACTTGTTAAGGATGATAGTTTATTCGTCAACAGACTGCTACCATCGACCAGTTTTCCTGATCCATTAGCCAATTGGCTTGCACCATCTACTAATTTCCCGAAATTAGCTGTCAGTTCAGGGGATTTAGAGGCCAATTGACTTGCTCCAGCTGATAGAGTTGCTGAGCTTGTTAGTAAGCTAGAATTATTAGCAGCTAATCCACTAGCTCCTTCCGAAAGTTTATTGACAGCGTTTGTATAATCCGTCACTCCTTGAGCCAATTGACCGGCGCCACTTGATAATTTTTCATTTAAGCTATCTACACCAGAAGCAATTTGACCGGCTCCTCCACTAGCTGTTTCAAGCCCAGCGCTAACCGTTGACAAGCCACCATAGAGACCATTGATCATGTTGGCTGCTTGTGGCAATACCTGATTAGAGACAGCCCCCAGCTGAGCTAACTGTGTTTGGCTGGCAGTCTTTCCTGCTTCCAGACTGGTCTTCATGGTCATCACTTCTGATAAAATGGTCTGAGCAGATTGATCACTACCCGCTTGGCTACCACTAACCGCCGCATCAATCTCCGCCTTGGCCTCTTCAGAAAGACTCTGATATGCACTTGTTCCTTGGACATTGGCTAGGGCAGCTGTTTTAACAGCTTGATTGTCATTGATGATATTTTGAGCAGACGCTGCTATATTCGTCAAGGATGCCTCAATATTTTCTGTTGAAGCTGAAGTTCCTGAGAGAGACGCCTGAATGCTTGCATTTAACTGGTTCAGAGCAGCTGTCAAATTGCTGACATTTTCCTGATTGCTAGTAAGGCTCATATCTACCGATTCCTTTAGAGTAGTCAAACCAGTATTGAGCTTGGACGCTCCGCTAGCCAAAGCTTGAACACCAGCACTTGATTGAGTGAGTTGTTGGACACCTCCTACTAGATCAGCTGAACGCTCCGAAAGCTGATTGGCCCCCGATGCAATAGTAGCTACCCCATTTGCATAAGTCGTTAACCCTTCTGACAAGCGATTAACTCCTGTTGATACTTGTGCAACAGCTCCTGTATAGGTTTCTAAACCTGAGTTTAATTGACCTGCTCCGTCTGCTAAACTGATAGTGGCTTGATTCAGAGTTTTTAAGTTATCCGTAATGGTCTGGCTACCTGCACCCAACTGCTGGCTACCTGAAGCTAGTTGCTGAGCTCCATCTGAGGCCTTATCCATTCCCGTCTTTAGCTCTCCCATATTTTTAAATAAAGCACTTGTATAAGTATTGGTCACGTTTTGCGCTACCGTCTGCTTTAAAGAAGTCATGGCTGAGTCACTCATCTTACCAGCAATGAAACTCCGACCACTCGAGATCTGATAGTCGATTTTCATTTGCTTAGGTTCGCCACTTAGGACACTGGCTGCCCGCTCTGACAAATCACTCGGCAGAGTGACTACCATATAATAGTCCCCCTTCTTCAAACCATTTTTGGCATCCTCTTTACTAACAAAGTGGAAGTCTAGACTTTTGTTCTCCTTGAGGTTGGAAACAAGATCGTCACCAATCGCTAGGGTCTTCCCTGAACTTGTCACAGCCTTATCCTGGTTAACAACTGCCACCGGCAAGTTCTCTACCTGTCCGTATGGATCCCACATAGAGCTTAAGAAAATCACATTGTACAAGGCTGGAATCAAAGAAACACCTAACATTACAATGATAAAGCTTGGTTTTTTTAAAATAGCTTTCCACTCTTTTAACATATTTACCTCCAAAAAATTATACATACTGTCTAAATTTTGATATACTAGATTATACACCAATCGAAAATTATTACAAGCTAAAGAATTCGAAAATTGGACATACTGTGCAAATTTGTTTGAAAGGATGAAAAAAATGGAAAGTAATAAAAGAAAGAAAACCAAGATGATCATTGAACAAGCTATGGTCCAACTATTGAAAGAAAAAAGCTTTGAATATGTTTCAACTGTTGAGCTTGCCAAAACTGCGGGTATCAGTCGAAGTAGTTTTTATACTCATTATAAGGATAAATATGACTTGATCGAACGCTATCAGCAAGGTCTCTTTCAAAAACTTGAAACGATTTTTGAGGAATATTACAATGACCGACAGCAGGCCATCTTAAAGGTCCTCGACTTCCTGGAAAGCGAACCTCTTTTCTCAGCCCTTCTATCGGAAAATGGGACAAAGGAAATCCAAACTTTTTTAAGACATAAGTTTCAAATGATGCTTCACCAAGAGTTGCAAGAACGCTTCAGTAATAAGGAATTCAGCCAGATTGAGACAGAATACAGCACTGTATATCTGACCAACGCCTTATTCGGCGTCGTGCAAATGTGGATTGCTAGAGGAAAAAAAGAAAGCCCGCAACAAATGACGGACTTCCTTCTTAAAATGCTGGGATAAAGAAACGCTTTTTTAACAGAGGACAGACTAAGCATCTCCATGTTTTTGGTGTTCGTCCATGCTTTCATCGCACTCGATAGTGGCTCTAACAATGCCAAAAGACTTGACCAGCTGGTGAACCGCCTGTCTGGTCTCTTGGCTCTTCTCCGCCTCTTTTAAGCAAATATGAATCATGGCATATTTATCAATACCGTCCGTCGTCCAAACATTGAGCTGGGCAATAGCTTGAACATTGTCTAGGCTCCCCAGTTCTTGATAGAGCCGACCCAGATCAATATCGCTTGGAACATGATCCAGAAAGATCTTGATATTATCCCAAAACTTAGGTAGAGACTGACTGAGAATAAAGATAGCAATCAACAGAGATAGCAAAGGATCTAGGAAATACCAATCCGTAAATCGTAAGACGATAGACACTAAAATAACCGCTAGCCAACCCAGAATATCCTCTAGAAAATGCAGACTGAGAATAGACTCATTGTGACTATGGCCGTGGCTGACCACCTTGCTGGCTGCCAAGTTGACCAAAATAGCCACAATTCCTAGGACCAGCATCCCGTTATAATCGACAGGTTCTGGGGCGAAGATCTTGGGGACATTTTCCCAGAGAACTAAGAGCGAACCTATAATCAAAATAATGGAAGTCAGAATGGCTCCCAGCAAACTGTAACGCTTGTAGCCCAATGTATAACGGCTGTCTTCTTTTTTATTGGAAATCTTTTCTAAAAGCGTTGACAGGCCAATTGCCAATGCATCCCCTGTATCATGGACGGCGTCAGCCAAGACAGCACTGGAATTGAAGGCCAAACCGAAAAAAACTTCAATAATGGCGAAGGACGAATTCAAAAGAAAAGCAACCATCATTTTTTGACTTGATTTCATGGCAACCCCCTGTTACATCTGACATTTTTATAGTATAATGTATTCAAAAGCAAACACTTTGTTCGATTCTATTATCCATCTTTTTAGAAAAGGAAACAAGAAGCAAATCACTAGCTTTGTCAGATAAGAGACAAAAGACTGATTTTGTTCGGAAATGCTATGGACAGACGAGTAAAAAAATCACGCGCAGCCATTTACCAAGCCTTTCTCAGCCTCTTGCATCGTAAGAGCTATGAAACCATCACTGTTCAAGAAATCATCGACCTGGCCGATGTGGGGCGGTCGACTTTTTATGCTCATTTCGAGACCAAAGAAGCCCTGCTAGAGGAGCTCTGTCAGGAACTATTCCAGCACACCTTTCTTGAGCGTCCTGATGGAAAGGACCTATTTGAAGCGACTGCCCATATTTTCTATCATTTTCGGAAAAATCAGGATCGAATCGCTACACTGCTTCTAGCAAAAAATACCTACTTTATCAATCGCCTGAAGATTGAGCTGGAACATTACCTCTTCCCTCTAATTCAGGAAAAAGGCTTGATGAACAAGGCCCGTCTGCCTCAGGATTTTTTAAAAAATCACGTAACAGCTACCTTTGTTGAGACTGTATCCTGGTGGTTGCAGCAACGAAATCCCATCGATGAGGCCACCATCAGCCAATATTTTTTAGACTTGATGAAGTAAGAACTGTGTATTAAACACTTAGAAAACTATCGTTTGAGGAGAATTTTATGAAAAAACATTCTGCATTTTTTGTCCCAGGCATTATCATGGTTGGGCTTGTTTTACGGACACCTTTTGCCGTTTTGCCGATTGTCCTATCGGATATCGCTGATGGCCTCCACGTTTCACTCAGCTCACTCGGGCTCTTGACCAGTTTACCTCTAGTCATGTTTGCCCTTTGTTCCTCTTTCTCCCCTCGCTTGGCACAAAAATTTGGGCTTGAAAAACTCTTTACAATGGTCCTAATCATCTTGACAATCGGATCTCTTATCCGGATCATTAATCTCCCCTTCCTTTATGTAGGAACTATTATCCTAGGAGCAGCCATCGCTTTACTGAACGTTCTGCTGCCTAGCATCATTCAAGCCAATCAGTCCGAACGCATCGGTCTTTTAACGACCTTTTACATCTCCGCTATGAGCCTATCGATTACAGTAGCTTCTGCTCTGGTTGTTCCTATCGTTAGTGCCACCTCTTGGCAAGGATTAATTTTAGCTTTAAGTGCCATTTGTCTCTTGGCACTCTTGGTATGGCTCCCTAATACGAAACACAATCACTTCCTAGCAAGAAAAGGCAAAAATCATCCAATCGGCGCCCTGCTGCAAAATAAAAAGGTCTTAGCCCTCATCGTATTTTGTGGCTTGCAATCCCTACTCTTTTACACAGCAGTAACCTGGTTACCAACCTTGGCCTTGCAAGCTGGTCTATCAAAAGATGCAACGGGTATTCTCGCTTCGATCTTCTCTTTGATTAGCCTGCCATTTTCTATGACAATACCAAGCCTCACAGCTCGTTTATCCGCTCGTGGACGCCTCATCATGATATCTTGCGTTGCAGCTTCTGGACTCATTGGTGTCTCTATGCTCCTAATTCCGACCAGCAATTTCTTTTACTGGCTGATCCTCAATCTCCTTCTTGGAGCTGCAGTCAGCGCCCTATTCCCTTACCTTATGGTAACCTTCTCTCTTAAGACCAGCACTCCTGAACAAACAGCTCAATTATCTGGTTTGGCTCAAACAGGTGGTTATATCCTTGCAGCATTAGGACCTAGCCTTTTTGGTTTCAGCTTTGACCTCTTCCAATCTTGGACACCTGCCATTATCGGTCTTTTGATTCTAACGTTGATTATGACTGCTTCTCTTTTCTATATTGAGAAATTCGATAAGATTTTGTAACATCTAAAACCGCTTAGTTAACCTAGGCGGTTTTATAATTTCTAGACTAAGTTACCAGCCAACACTTACCTCTCAAGGCTCCAAACAACTTTTTTACATTCTGATAAATATTTATATCTGTTACAAGAATATTACATAGACAAACAAAGAACAAACAAGCCAAACCCTTGATAGCGCTGTCTTTTCTCTGTTTTTCCTCTGTATTTTATGTAACGAAACTATTAAGCGGGTATGATAATTCAATGTCATATCCATTTTTTTATTGCGTCAAAAGCTTGAATCATATACTATGTAAGTAGAAGGAGGGATATGATGAAAAAATCAACAATTTATTTATCTCTAATTACACTAGTTTCACTCTTCTTTTTGGCTGCCTGCGGAAATTCTGCAGACAAGGATACAAAAGAAAGCTCAAGCTCAAGCGTATCTTCTTCATCTAAAGCCAGCTCTTCAAGCAAAAAAGAAAGCTCAGCATCCTCTGAAAGCGGCAAAGCTAAAGTTAAGGTTAACGGAGGCCAAAACGGTGGTAGCGTTAACGTAGAAACTGATGACGCTAAAGTAGAAGCTGACGGCGATGGCTCAGCTACTGTTGAAGCTGGCAATGAAAATGCTAATAGCAATGGAAATGTTAACGTAAACGAAGACGGCGTTCATGTACAAGGTGGCGGTGTCGATGTTAAAGTTGGAAGCGACGGAACAGTTAACGTCCAAACTCCATAATCATAAAGCTATTTCGAACATTATAATATCAAAAAAGCCAAGCACTGCTTGGTTTTTTTGATTGTTCATTTTATACTCCGAGCCAAAAGACTTACAAAGCATTAAAGAAACTTGAAAACACTTAATCTCTGTGCTATACTCTTTTTAGACAAACAGGGAGGGACTAGTATGTACCAAGAACAACGCTTGGCTGAAATCTTAGAGCTCTTGGCTGAGAAAAAACAGCTATCAGCCAAGGATATGATTGAGCATTTTCAGGTTTCTAAAGATACCATCCGACGAGATTTTTCGATTTTGAGCGAGCGTAAGCTTGTGCAACGCACTCATGGAGGTATTATCCCGCTGGACACTAGCCGGCAAATCCCTTCCTTTAACGACCGTCTCAAGCAGCTGAGCCACGAAAAAAAGGCTATAGCGCGAAAAGCGCACGACTTTCTCAAGCCGGGGCAGATTGCCTTCTTTGATGTCTCAACCATCGTTCTCCATCTGGCACAGCGCATCAAGGAGCCTATGACAATCTACTCTCACTCGCTGGATAATGCGATCATGCTGAGTAGTCAGGACAAAGTGGACTTTCATCTCTTAGGTGGAAAATTCTATCCCAAAAACCGATTCTACTACGCGCTCAATGAAGCAGAGCTGTTAGAGCAAGTTTCCTTTGACATTGCCTTTATCGGGGCAGCTAGTGTTTCTGATGGCCTAGTCAGCTTTGAAGACGAGGCTGATGCTCACCTGAAAAGACTGGCTTTGAAGCATGCCAAGACTAAGATTCTGCTGGCTGAGCAAGACAAGTGGCAGAAAGAGTCTAAGTACATCCTGGGGCCTATCAGCGACTTTGACTACTGGATCACGGACCAAGAGCCCAGCCCTGAAGTTCAAGAACTGCTTGGAGACAAGGTTAAAATACTTTATTAAATCAATTCATTAGACACATAGGAGGACGCCTCATGACAAAACAAGCGATTCGCCTGATTATCAGCGACATTGACGGTACCATTTTGGACAACCAGCACCAAGTAGATCCTGAGCTCAAAGACATCATTCCCCTACTGAACCGAGAACAAATCCCCTTCGTACTGGCTTCTGCCCGCTCTCCTCTGGGTATGGAGCCCATTGCCCGTGAGCTGGGGCTGGGAGATAATCCACTGGCCTGCTACAACGGTGCTCTGGTCATCAAGGGTGATCCGCAAGCTTACGAGACCATTATCGAGCACCCTCTGGACAAGAAAGAGATCCGCACTTTTCTAGAACTGGTCAAGTCTGAATTTCCTAGTGTGTCCATCAATCTCTACTCTGGCAAGGATTGGATTGCTGATCGTCTGGATAAGTGGGTGCAGATAGAGGCTGCTATTACAGGTGAGCAGCCAGTGATTCAGAATATTCTTCTGCCAGTGCTGGATGTGCTAATCCCTATCCATAAGCTACTTCTTATCGATGAAGCGCCTGTCATCCAGAAACTTCACGACTACCTACAGACCTTAGACTTTCCCAAGACAGCCTTCTATCTCTCTAAGGACAACTATATGGAAGTCACGGCCAAGCATGTCTCCAAGGAGCAAGCCTTACACGAAATTGCCCAGCACTACCAAGTGCCACTAGAAGAGGTCATGACAGTCGGAGACAACTTCAATGACCTTCCTATGTTGCGACTGGCAGGACTCGGCGTCGCTATGGACAATGCCCCTGAAGCAGTCAAAACTGAGGCCAATGCCGTCACTAAAAGCAACAATGAGCACGGAGTCGCAGAAGCCATCAAAGAATATGTCCTCGGCTGAGTTTGCGAAATGGCTCAGATACCCCAACCTTAAAAATCAGCAAAATAATTTGTATTAAGGATTTAGTTCTACATTGGCTAGGACTAAGTCCTTTTAGCTTGTTTTTTGTTTTAGGCTTAGTGCATCACCTGAAATTTTCTTTATGATACTAAATGAAAAATAGGTGCTAGATAGAGACTGAGATATGGTAGGTAAAAGAAAACCACCTGAATTGATGTTCAGGTGGAATAGCAACTTCAAATAGAAATAGGCCTGAACAAAAAGCCCCAGGCATACTATTTCTTCGATAGACTATCTTTTTCCATTGTATGCATCTCGTGAAGAATGGCTGACTGCACAGCCAATAAGCGCTAGAGAAGAATCGCTCAGCCTAAGAGAAATCATTCCTGTATCCTATTACGATATGAAAGATAAAATAGGATAAAAATATAACGATTACTTGCTCTTTTTCAATTGATTATAATAATCATTCGAGCGAATTTTATTCTTTTCTGCAATATTTTTATCTTCCATTGGGATAGATTCCAATCCATTATTTGCAGAAATTAATTTTGCCATTTTTGAATCAGCTTTCTCAAATTCTGCTGCTACAGAATTTAAATAGTTATTAAGATTCTCTACCGTAGTATGAATATCTGCTGAAGCCTCATCCAATAAGGTATTGCAGTCTGCAAATAATTCTGTAGACTCATCATCAACCCACTCTGAAGCATCATTTTGACCTCCTGACGCTACTGCCGCATCTAAGCGAACTGATGTTTCGTAAATTTGATCTGTATTAATCTGTCTCTTTTTTCCCATTTGCTTTTATCCTTTCCTGTGCTTTTTTAGCTTCCGCTTTGGACCAATCAATGAATTCTTGGTAATTATTTAAAGGAGTTTCTTCTTTCGTTTCATAATCCTTTGCGACTATATCTAGCTTATCCTGACCAACTGGCGCAAACCAATGGCGAAGATCTTCATAGTAATCCGCAGGAGAAACCAAGCCTCTACGATACAGAATTTCTGTAATTCTATTTTTCTTTAAACGCTTTACCAAGTCAGGAAACTCATGGCTAAAGTTAATATCCTGTCCAATCTTGTTCTTCTTTTTATCATTAATATAACCTAAATCATTTAAATCTGAAAATCCATTAAAATATAGAATATCATCAAGATTTGTTCTAGATAGGGAAGGGAAACTATTTTGTGCGAGAACTACCTCTTCCATCGCTTCACTAAGCTCTGTCAATTTCCCATTTTCCAGATTTAACAATAGTGTTTTTCTTTCTTTTATATTATTTTTTTTAGATACAAAAACTTCTATATAATCTATGTTATCATGATGAATACCGAACCCTATATTTTCCATAGAACCATCATCTATCAAGCTATACTCTGAAGTATACTTCTCTACAGTCTTTTTGAGGTCTATACGCTTTTCTTCAAAATTTTTCTTACGCAGATCATAGGTTAAAATTTCGAATGCTGTGAGCTTACTAGATAATCTTTTATATTCTTTAGAATATGTTTGATCATATGATACAAAAGAGGAAACTACATAATTTCTTGTAATCACTAAATCGTTAGATTGCCAATTTACATCTTTAGGACTAACTAAGACATAGCGCTCATCATCTATCAGAGTAATATCTTTCAGCGAAGAATCAAATACAAGAGTTTTCTTTATGGTCTCTTCCTTTGGCTTGGAGGAAGAAAAGAATTGTTTTTTTAGATAAACAAAGCTACAGAAAGCTACTAGTAAGACAGCTATCACTAAAATAATTTGTTTTCTTTTATTCATTTATTGTCCTTATTACCCGTTTCAGTCAAAGCCTGTTGATAAACGATGTTTCGCAAATTTGTGGCATATTAATTTGCCTCTTTTTTCCTATTTGCGTTTATGCTTTCCTGTGCTTTTTGAGCTTCCGCTTTGGACCAATCAATGAATTCTTGGTAATTATTTAAAGGAGTTTCTTCGTTCGTTTCATAATCCTTTGCGACTATATCTAGCTTATCCTGACCAACTGGCGCAAACCAATGACGAAGATCTTCATAAAAATCCGATGGAGAGACTAGACCTCTACGATACTGAATTTCTGTAATTCTATTTTTCTTTAAACGCTTTACCAAGTCAGGAAACTCATGGCTAAAGTTAATATCCTGCCCAATCTTGTTCTCCTTTTTATCATTAATATAACCTAAATCGTTTAAATCTGAAAATCCATTAAAATATAGAATATCATCGAGATTGGTTCTGGATAGGGAAGGGAAACTATTTTGTGCGAGAAGCACCTCTTCCATCGCTTCACTAAGCTCTGTCAATTTCCCATTTTCCAGATTTAGCACTAGTCTTTTTTTTTCTTCCAAATTTTTTCTTTTTGAAACGGAAATCCGTACATAATCTTTACCCTCAAAATAGAAACTAGAACCAACTTCTTGGATGGCCCCATCATCTCTCAAGCCATAATCTGAATCATATTCTTCTACGGCTTTTTTGAGGTCTATGCGCTTTTCATCGAAATTTTTTTTACGTAAATCATAAGTGATAATATCAAATTTTACGAGTTTACCGGATGGTAAGGTATTCTTTTTTGCATAAAAGTGCTCATAAGTTGTAAATGTTGAGACTACGTAGTTACGACTCATCCTTAAATCATTGGATTGCCAATTTACATCTTTAGGACTAACTAAGACATAGCGCCCATCTTTTGTTAGAGTGATATCTTTCAGCGAAGAATCATATACAAGCGTTTCCTTTCTAGACTCTTCCTTTGGCTTGGAAGGAGAAAAGAATTGTTTTTTTAGATAAACAAAGCTACAGAAAGCTACTAGTAAGACAGCAATCACTAAAATAATTTGTTTTCTTTTATTCATTTATTGTCCTCCTGAACCAACTAAACGATCAAACAGCTGATTATGTTGGATTCGGATATCCTCTCCACTACGATAAGGTATATCAGCATCCCTTCCTTCTGTTAAGATTGATTCCTGATACTCTTGCCAATGTTCATTAGATGGAATAATTTTTTCCCCTTGAATTTGACTAAACGCATTTTGGAGCTCAGACGGCTTCGGTGTAATAACGTTCTCTCCTTTAATAAAGTTTGTCACCGTACTATTATAAATATTGGTGCCTTTCATCTTTTTATCAAAAGCTTTTAAACTGTCTAGTGCTTGTTTCTTATTACCCGTTTCAACCAAAGCCTGTTGATAAACGATGTTTCGCAAGCCATTTTCTTGATAGTCTGCATAAGATAGAGCAGACTGCAAATCAAAAGCTGAAGAAAAACGTGTCGAGATTACCTTTTGGTTTCCTTCAAGTCCAGTTGACACACTTCCTCCTCCAACGTCGTTAAACGAATTGAATGCTTCTTTTTCGGAATTTTCCTTATCTTCGTCAATTTGTTCTAAAGCAGAATGATAGGTAGCAAATGCCTTGACAAGACCTGCACCAGAACGAACTGGAGCTTGATATTTTTTAGGTAATAAACCAGTAGAACCAGCTGCAGCATCTCTAGCATTAGAAGGGCCATCAGAGTTTGCAGCGGTATCTAACACTGCCCCTATAGCTTGAGTAACCGCTACAGTCTCAGGTCCACCTAAGTATCCGCCTGTCTTTATTACATCACTAACAAATTTCAGATTGGCTTTTAGACGTTTCTCTTCTATTTTATCCAATTCGGCAGCCATTTCACGTCCTTTACCTTCTCCATAAGTATCAAAGACCCCTACAGTAACTGTTTCACGCTTATCAGGAAATGTTCTCCATTCTGTTTGGCTTTTCTTAATTTCATCAAAAGTGATATTTCCATTCCCCATTTTTAGATTATCAATGGAACTTTTTTCTTCATAAGTCCCCCCATGCGGCATCTTATGAGGAACATGTCCCATCTTTCTGACATAGATTGCCGAATACAGATTTGTCAAAGCATTCGCTTTTTCAACATCCTTTTGTATTTTTCTTAATTCAGGTGTCATTTTTTCCTGAGTCGCTATAAAATCATCTATCCGTTTTTGATAAGAGTCATCTGATTCGTTCTCCTTTCTTTTAGGAAAACCAGGTATCTTACTTACACCAACAGCTGTTAATGATATGCCAAATCGATCTCCTGCTTCCATTAATTTATCCATATAACTTTGAACATCTTCTACTGAATTATTTTTCAATAAAGTATTTACGAAAGCTTTTATATCATTTAAATTTTCGGGAGTTGTTTGATCTAAGTCTCCTTTCATCGTACCAAACAGGGTTCTATTAACGATTGTCATCATAGATACACTGACACCTTTAGATGGTACTTTTGCCATTTCGTTAAAGGGGTCTTTAGAATATGCAGCTGCAAGCATTTTCCCATCATTTTCATCCTGGATTGCTTCAAGATCTCCCATGTTTTCAGCAGTCAATTTTTTAAGTTCCATATAGCCAGCAATCTCATCAACACTAACTACATGAATATGCTTCGCATTTGCCATCGCATCTCTCAATCTCGTGAAAATACCCGCTAACTCTTGAAGCGCCTTAATCGCAGTATCTTGAGCACCAGATAGTGCGACATGAGTTTGATTTCTATTACTTGCTAAACTATTCAGCGATGTAGTTAACCCATCTTCAAATCCCTTAAAATCACTCTTAGGTTCATTCAGCAAATCTAACGCAGCATCTAATTTAGCTTGTAAATCTTTTTTGACTGTTTCTGCTTCGTCATATTGTTCTTTTTTCAATTTAGCTTGAACGCTATCATTATCTCCCTTGATAGACTGAATTAATTCATCATCATTAAATCCAGCAGATTCAAGACTTGATACATAGTTACTTAAAACTTTAGCATATTTTTTAACAGTTTGCGGATAAACTTCATAAACCATTTCTTGTAACTCATTTAGTAGATTTAAGAAAGCCGTGACAGCATCAGCTTCTGAATCTTCTATCTTCAACATGAATTCTTGATAGCCCTTCTTTACTGCCGCCTCATACTCTGTCGCAAATAGTTCTTTGAGTTCTGAACTCTCTGACATGTACTTTTTGCCCTTAACCTTAATTTTATCTGTCATGACATTTCCCTCCGTTTTCTTAAAATGGATTTATTTTTGCTAATGTATATTCGATTGATACGCAAGTCTTGTCCCATTCTAATGTGCTGATTTTAGTAGTTAGTTTTGCATCGACCTCACTCTTTTTTGCTGAAAAGTCTTTTTCTAGTTCTTCTAAATAATCTTTCTCATCTGCAGTTTCTTCTTTATATTTTTTCCCTTTTAAATTATCCACATTCGTCTTGTCAGGTTTATAACTTACTTTAGTATTCGTATCATTTAAAGCTTTTTGGGCTGCTTTTAGAGCTTCGATTTCTCCATCAAGAGCATCTAATTTTGCTTTAATACTTGCTACCCTATCTTCTTTACTTGTCATTTTTTTCTCCTTCTATTCCATTAATACTTTAATTTTATTTGCCTGTCCATGTGATACAAAATAGTGAATCTGCTCATCTAACGCCACCTCTCTAAGAGGTTTAGATAAAACGTCTATAACATACTGATCATTTAGTCTCAATCCAACTAAACCTTGTTTTATGCGAAGAACCGTTTTGGATGCATAATCAATTTTTTTACTTAATTGATTATCGGTTTCAACAAATACCGGATAGCCCACTTTATGGCCATTTTTAATAATATTAGCTAGACTATCTTGTAGCTGGTGATTTAAATCTCCTACTAAAGTAGACATATCATATATAACTATGATTGTATGTAAATCCTTTTCTTGATCCTCCATACGTTCAGAAATTAATAACTCAACTGCCTCTATAAAATCTTTCACATTTTCGGGGTCAGATACAATTGTGTAACCATCAAGATTAGGTATTAAGTTATACTTTGGAGCGATAATATAAACATTAGAATTAATTTTTGATGAAACAATAGAAAATTGTTTCGTCATTGTTCTCATTTGCTCCTCACTATTGGCTACATATACAAAAGACCCTTGCTTTAGATTCCAACCCATTGGTTTGACAGTTTCTATATCTAACCCTAAAGGAATAATTTCTTGAGATAGAAGCTTCAAAACATCTGCCCGACTATAGAAGTCCTTCTCTGTCAACTCCTCAGGTACCATCGGGATAGCCTGTGGTGTTTCACCTGTCCAGGCTTCTTGGATTCGAGCGACTTCTGTACGCAGGTTATTGATGACTTGTGCGTCACTGATACCTGCGACTGGCAAGGCAAGTTGGACGACATCAACTTCATCCCGTTTCATGAGGATACGTCCCTTGATATCTTCCATGGTCGCCGCAAGCGGTGTGCTCCCTAGAATGGTACGGACTTCACCGACATCATTTTGCTTAAGAGTCATCTGATGCTTGAAGTTGGCATAGAGCGTAGCTCTCAGGTTGGACTGACGACCAGCTGTCATGATTAGGTGGACACCAATGCTGAGACCTTCGCGAGATATCCGCATCAAGATCTTGAAGAGCTCTGCTTCAAATGGCTCTTCCTTCATCGCTTCATAGCTATCCAAGAGAATGACAATTGTAGGCTCTTCTTGGCCACTAGCCTGACGGTAGAGGTCTATGGTCCCCACACCGTAGTCAGATAAGAGTTTCTTCCTCCGATTGAGCTCTCGCTCCATGATTCGGACAAACTTAGCCACTTTCTCCGTCTGGTCTAAAAGTAGGGTATCTGCTACGTGAGGTAGATGGCTCAAAGGCGCCAGCCCATTCGTACCAAAGTCCATCAAGTAAAGTGTGACATCTTTTGGACTGTACTTTCTAGCTAGATCCATCGCTACACTTTGCAGGAAGGTCGTCTTCCCTGTCCCTGGACTACCATACAAGAGGATGTTTCCATCCTTAGATAGATTGATAGAGACCGGCTCTTGCTTTTGTGCTTGCGGGATATCTGCCATCCCGATGAGAAGTTCGAGATCTCTTGGCTTTTTATTCCATTCCTTATGGAAATCAACCGCTTCAAGCTCATCTAACGTCATGCGCTCACGGAGCGGTGGTAGCCACGGCTGTGGTAGGGGAGCGATCTCTTGGTTCTCTGCCAAGAGCTGGATATTTTCGACAATGGCATCAAGCTCTGTCGGTACTTCCTTGATTTCATCTGCTAGATCCAGTCCAGAGAGGTCTTGATTGAGGACTTCATACTGGCCTAGGTCGTTGATACGATAGATTGTGTGATCTTCGATTCCCAGTTCATCCTTGTCCGGCTGGTAATCTGCTCCTGACCAGGCTGATTGGAAGAGTTCATAGACTTCGTTGTTGCCGACTTGCAGGTAAGCACGACCAGCCTGTGTGATTTCTGCTGCATCTGGTGTATGGAGCATTTCCATGGAGTCACTTCGGTCTGCTACCTTGAGAGCTAGCTTGAAACGAGAGTTGGACCAGATCTGGTCATCCACGACCCCAGATGGTTTTTGAGTGGCAAGGATCAAGTGAACACCGAGGGAACGTCCGACCCGAGCCGTAGAAACCAGCTCTTTCATAAAGTCTGGCTGGTTAACCTTAAGCTCGGCGAACTCATCTGAGATGAGGAAAAGGTGGGGCAGAGGTTCTTTGGCTTCACCATTTTTAAATTTCTTCTGGTATTGGTTAATGTGGTTTACTTCATAGCGGTTAAAGAGACGTTGCCTGCGTTTTAGCTCCGCATTGATAGAAACCAAGGCCCGCATAGACTGGGCCCCATCTAGGTTGGTAATGGTTCCTAGCAGGTGAGGCAGTTTCTTAAAGAGATGGGCCATCCCCCCACCCTTATAGTCAATGAGTAGGAAGCCCACATCGTGCGGGTGGAAATTGACGGCTAGACTCAGAATATAAGACTGGATGGTTTCAGACTTACCAGAACCTGTCGTCCCCGCAATCAAACCGTGCGGTCCATGAGCCTTCTCGTGGAGGTTGAGTTGCACTAGGTCATCCTTTCCTCGAAGACCGATCGGCACAGCTAAGCTCTTGTAAGGAGCATGACTCTTCCATCTGTCTAAGACCTTCAAGTCCGTAAAGCTTTCAGCCCCGTACATCTCCATAAAGGTAACTGTATCAGGGATAGAAGACTTGAGATTTTGCAGGTGGTTGAGCGGTGCCAAGGTCCGTGCAATTTGTTCCTTATCATAACCGTCTGGGAAGTGGTCCAAGCGGAAGTTGGTCTCCTTGAGGATCCCTTCTTCCATAACCAACTGTCCGATATTGCGGTCCTTGATATTGATGACGGTTTTGACATTTTCAGATAGGGAGCTCATCACGTCTTCGACGAAGAGGAGTGAGCAGCCTAGTTCTGTCGGGTCTTCTGTGAAAAACTCCATGATGACATGATCCAAAATCAACTTTTCATCAGTGATTAAGACCACATAGTGAGGGCTGAAGAGAGTCGTCTCTTGGCGACTTGCCTCATCCCTTTGAGTCTTACGGAGTTTCAAGATCTGATTGAGACTGTTAAGCACTTGGTCACGAGTACGCTGATTGTATACGAAGCCTCGCACATTCATTTCCTGCAGGCTTGCATGTGGTAACCAACGCATCCAATTCCATTGGTCTCGCTCTTCCTCTGGCATGATGGTGATAAACTGCACATCATGATAAGAGTGAAAGACACTCAACTGCATGACCAAGAGCTGGAGCTGTTCAAGGACTAGATTGCGAGGTCCGACATATCCAACCGGTCCGTGGCTAAGATTTGCTACAATCGGCAAATCAGGGATTTTCTTATGCTTGGTATAAAGAGCAAAGCCCTCCTCTTCAAGCGCATCTTTCTTCCCACTTCTCTCCTGCTGTCCATAGGTCAACTGATAAGAAGTCGGAACCTGCCCCAAGCCTAGACGATAGGTCAAAAAGTCAAAGTGGAGCGGTGTTTTTTCATAGATACGGTGACTGTAACGTTGAGTTAACTCGGTCAGCTCTTCCACCTTAGGGAAGTGATAGAGCATGCCCTGACGCTGTTTGCGTTCCAAGTCAGTCAGCTCAATAGCCTTGTCTTTTAGATAGAGACGGTAAAGGTCCACGCGCTCTTTCTTGTCTGCCTTGTATTTCTTCCGATTTTTAAAGAAGGTCCTGACAGAAAAGACGATACTAGCTGCAGACATGGCCATAGTCGCCAGGATATAAATCCCCCGAGGCTGGATAAGGGTAATCAGGATTACAACCCCAATCATCAGCAAGGGCGGTACAATGAGCTTAAGCAATTCATCGTTTGGTTTGCCAGGCTCTTTACCTGGAGGATTAATGACCATCTTATCTTCAGATCCACGATAGATAATCCGTGGCGAACGATGATAGTCTGGATAGTCCGGGTAAAAGCCGTAGCGAGATGCCCCTCGCAGAGATAGAACCTTGGCTGCTTGGACGGGACCACTCAGCCAGACTTCATCTGGATAGATTTTGATTGTTACAGCACCAAAGCTGAGTTCATCACCAAAAGAAAGCTGCAACTGGTCTTGTTTTTCTAGAATGTTATTTCGATAAAAGGTTCCTTTGAACTTGGTTAAATGCCAGTTTTCTCCGTTTTTTTGCAAGAGCAATTCTAAATCATCAGAGACTTGAAGGCTAGAGCCACTCTGAGCACCGATCCGTAGCTCTTGTTGGTCCAAAAGATCATAAACTGTCGGAGTTTTATCTCTAAGGCAAAAACGGATTTGATTCAGTACCAGTCCATCTATCAAGAGGCCAGTCTCCTCCCCAAACTGGTAGAAAATCTCGTCTCCATCAGCCTTGAGTCGAATTTCCTCCTCCTGCTGAGGCAGATAGACCTGAGCCTTTTCGCTGGCCCCAAGAAGAAGCTGGCGTCCTTCTGTGGGTTCAACCTCATAACGCAGGCCCTGGGTATAGAAAATTACTTGTTTTGTCATTTTTTACTCCTTGACCTGCTTAGTGACTGCTAGATGCACTGGTTTCAGTTGAACTTGAAGCTTCTGTAGATGAAGCCTCCTTTTCACTGGAGTCGCTTGAGCTTGAATCACTTGTCAGTAGTTCGCTCCGACTATCCCAGTACTTCTTGTATTCACCTTCCAGCGAGCTAAGCTTGCTTTCTCGATCCTTACCTGATAGCTTGTCATCTTCTCGTACTTGCTTGATTTCCTGTGCCAAAGCATAAAGGATGAGGTCATTATCATTAATCCGCTTGGCTGTATCCAAAGCATCCTCAAAGGTGTTGCGTCCGATTTGGATCCAGTAAATCAGGTAGAGCTCATCTGATTTAAGGCTCACATTATTCAAGATGACCTTCTTTTGATCAGATGAGAATTCTAACCCTTGAATATAAGAGTAGGCCAATTCGTACTTTTGAGTCGTTGGAAGACTAGAAGGTGCAATCCCTTCCAATTCAGTGATAACACCACTATAATCGACCTTGATAAAGGCAGTATCCGCCTGCAGAAGCTTTTCTTTAAAAGGATTTTGCAGGAAAATGAGATAAATCAAGGGAATGATCAAAAGAACAACAGCTACTGACAGCCAGATAGATGCCAACTTGAAAACCCGATGCCATCGACTAGACACCTGAATCAGAGTCGCTTTTTCTTCCTTGGTCTTATCTAGATAAGCCTTTTCTAGAACAGCCACTGCAGCGGCCTGGTCTTCTGCTTCACGGAGTTCAACCAAAAAGTCTGGTAATGTTTCCAACTCCAAAGAACCATTGTAGAGTTCCATAAAGTCTACATCCGCAAATAAAGTCGCAGCAAAACACTTGGCCTGGCGCAGGAAATCCTCAGCAGTCAGTGCCTCCGGCGTCATAATGCCTGGAACCCCACGATAGGCAATCTTAGCCTGAGCATCCTTGGTAATCATGAGGTTGCTCGGATGAATAAGAAAAGTCACTGGTAGCTCCAAAGCAGCTTCAAGAGCAAAGACATTGAGAGCCAAGCGGATCCTTTCTGAGATTGGACGAGATTTAACCTCTTCATAGCTGAGACTATGTGGCTCTAGCTGGTAGGTAAAAGTTAAGCCATCTTCATCCACATCCATGGTCTGCTCCAAAAAGAGCGGATGGTGTAAATCCAAAATCAGTAACTCTCGTAAGTCTTGAGTAGCCACATCTGAACGGCGTAAACTTAATTTCCATTCCTTGTCACTTTTCTCATAGGTAAAGGTTTGTTCTCCGTATACAAATTTTTCCTCAGTCACCTGATGCCTCCTCTATCTCTACTAAATCTCCTGTTGTAATTGGATAATCTGATAGGTACTTGCCCTCATCAAGTAGCAAGCCTTTATTAATAATTCTTAACTGGTATTTTGGCCTTTTTACTTCTGGCCCAAAAATGCTATCTATTTCTCGAATCAGCCGACGTACTTCAATTCGTCGAGGAATTCGAATATCGACATCCCTATCTGATAGGCGTAGGGTTATATTGATATGTTGCTTCATTCTCTCAATTCTCCTAATTTACAATCTCATAGCTGGTCATGAGTTTTAGTTTTTAAAGATCCACTTATGAAACTCAGTCCGTAGCCACCTTATAGCTGATAAAGGCTGTAATCCCAACTAACAGGACGACTAAGCCAATATAGAAAACTCCTGGCAAAAAATCTCCCCAGCTAGTGGTTCCGTCTTCTCTCTGGCTAATTTCTAGCTTTGAAACTGCTTGGCTATTTGACTGAAATAACTGCTTTTCTTTGGCTTCCTTAACTGGCCCCTGTATAGCAGAAAACAGTTGTCCCCCTTCTGTGGCCAACTGTTTATTCTGATCATGCTGTATCTCCTGCAGTTTCTTTTGATCTGCGGCATTAAAAAGCGCCTTAATCCGTTCTGACTGCGCACCAAAATGTAACTCCTCTTCTCTCTCAAGTCTGGAGTTATCGATTTGCAAACTATTATCTTGGAGGTCGTCCGCAGCAGCCACTGAGACTGCTGCACACACCCCTACGGTAAAAAGCAAGAGAATTATTTTTTTCATATCCTATTATACTTTCTGGGTTTGACTGATTGTTCCTTGAAAACTTCTGGGTTTGACAAAGATATTAGCTGCTGCTAATAAGCCCAAAACAATTAAGAGAGCAAAGAAGACAAAGAAGCCTGCTGCTTGCCCGTCAAAGTAAGCTGAGAGTAGATTTTCCAAAACAGACAGTGCATTCAAGTCCTTGATGAAGGCAGGGAAACCTGTCAGACTAGCCGTTGTTCCAATAGCATTGGATAGATAAACAAAACTAATCATCATAAAGAAGGCAAGACCCATACCGATAACACGGAGATGTTTCAATAAGAAATACTGTCCTTGGACAAGAATTTGACTGGCAAATACTAGCAAGAGTACCCAAGATGGCACATATTCACGACCAACTGAGAGCTGAATGCTTGAGATAATCCCAATTGCTAAACCAATGGTCAAGGCTAAGCTGGATAGGACACCAACTGTCGTAATATCTGTATCGTGCAATTTGTCTAGCTTGAACTTGTCTTTGACTTTGCGAACGATATTCTGTGTCGCAAAAAGATAAGCTGTAAAGAGACTCACAATTTCTAGGAGCAATATCCAAGTGAATGGACGATAGACATTGACTGTTGCTTTCACTGATGAAGAACGTTGCGCTACTGGACTAGATAAGAATTTAAGAAGAACCTCATTTGGCACGCCATTTTCATAAGCATTATTGAGTACCTTGATAAAGGATTCTACAAAGTTCCCATTCGCTGCTAATTCTTCATTAAACTCTGCCATCAAGGTTTCTGCATCGCTAGACAATTTTTCTGTGTTGCCCTGAGCATTTGCCAATTCCCGATGGAAATTACTGAAAATCTGATTCGCAGATTCAGCCGCCTGAACATTGCTTTGAGATGAAGCCTTAACGCCTGAAGTCGTACTTAACAAAGATCTGAATTCAGAATTAAGTGAAGACAGCTCAGAGTCCGTTTTGGCCAAAGCTGCTGTACTAGCAGTCTGAGATGTCGCAATTTCAGACAAGCTCTCTCTTAGCTTTTCATATTGTTTCAGCTGACCATCGATGGCTGTTCCTAATTCCTTATTGCTAAGTGCAATTTTTTCTAGGTTTTCCTTCAATTCAGGAGCTGTTTCTTTCAAATCTTTCAAGGTCTCGTCTAATTTCTGACGAACACCTGTTTCTTTATGATCCTTGTCATCTGAGGAACTGTTAGCTTGAGAAAGACTATCGTTGTAATCTTTCAAGTTAGCATTGATCGCTTCTGAGAGAAGCTGAGTCAAGGCATCTGCCATGTCCCCTTTTTTCAATTGTTCTATTGTAGAATAAACCTTAAGAAGAGAATCTACCTGCTGATAGGCTGAGGCAATTCTCTGAGCCTGCATACCATAACTAGCCGCCGCCTGCTGAACTCCTTGAATATCAATTGCTGCAGTAGCCGACTGTACACCATTGAGGGTGATTGAGATCTGAGTATTTGTCGCAGAGGCGGCATCGCTATCACTTGTATCAGATGATGCACTTTTGACGCTATAACGAATATCAAACTTAGCGTTTTCTACAAGATTAATTTCTTGACCATCTGTTACAGTGCTACCATTGTACGACACTGAATCTACTGTCACACCATCTGGCGCTTGCCAAGAAACCTTAGCCTTGGCTACAGCGCCATCAACTGCGTCAGTGCTTGTCACTGCTTTAGCTGCCAATTGGTTGAGAGTGTCAGAACTTGTCCCGTCACTAGGAGTCCCGTATTCCTTAAGCTCCGCATAGTTAATACTTGGCACAGTAATAGACAAGCCAAAAGCATTAAACGTCTTTCCACTGAAATCTTCTGCTGGCAAAGCAGCGATAGCATTGGCCAGTTCAGCCTTGATTGAGCTCTCAGAGTTCTCTAAATCCTTTAAGCCCCCTTTTTCGAAGACTTGATTTAGAGTGACTTTGTCCCCAGATTCAACCCCATAGTAACTAGCCAGTTTTTTCGTGATAAAGTCCTTTATATTATCTTGGTGTTCTTTGAATTTATCACGTTCAGCTTTGAGATCTTTTTCTAAATCTTCAATTTTCTGAGAAACACTTGTTGCCAGACCTGTATAAGTTTTTGCATCAGCTGCATCCTTACTCTCTGACGAGCCAATCTGCTTACCAAGTGTTTCCTGTTGCTTTTGCAAGTCATCATAAAGTTTCTTTGTTTCTGAGCTCAATGAATCACGGCTCATAGACATCAGCTGGTCCATAAAGGCCGCATAGCTAATCTGATCTTCACCTCTTTGCTTGAGCAAGCTGCTAAAATTATTGTCATAAGCAGTCTGAGACGTTCCAAGAGTATCAAATGACTGTGTAAAATTCTCCAAATTTGATTTCAGCATGTTATTAGCATCTACTGATGAATTGGTCATGCTGTAAAGCGTCGGAAAAATATTTTTTGAATTAATAGCTGTATCCAATAGATTGGTCTTATACTTGCCAATATTGGTCGCTTGAACTTGTGAACTTGCTTGAACATTCTTCTGGGCAGTATAAAGGTTACTTAAAATGCTAGCCATATACATATCAACCAACTGGCTGTTCAAATCTGCCACAATATCTTTCGCTAGCTTGTTTGCCTCATTTTCCACCTGCAGATTTCCAGCCGCATTAACCTTGTAGGTCACGGTTGTCTTATCCGCATTAATGCTGTTCACATCCAGTACTTTTTCTGAAAAATCGCTCGGAATAGTCAAGACTAGCTGATAAGTTCCTTTTTCCAAACCTGCATCGGCTGCCCCGCGTGTCACGACAAACCAATTTTGGGAATTATCTCGTTCAATATTTTTTACATAGCTAGCCCCAAGATTGTACTCTTTCTTATCTACACGTACAGCTTGGTCTTCATTGACAATGGCTACGTTTAATTTAGTTTGTTGACTCGTTTTTTGTTTTGTTTTATCGCTGCTTGTCGTATTATTCTGTGCAGATATATTTAAAATTGTAACGATCGTAAACAGCAAAACCACTAAGAGACTATTGCCGATATATTTAAAGATTTTTTTATTCTTCATTCTTTCGCTTTTTAATTTTCTTTCTGATACTAAAAAGAGGAAGGCCCTCGCCTTCCTACTAAAGCCACTTATTCAAAATTAATGAATTTGTGCTGCAATATCTTGGTCAGTTTGTTCCACGATATCAGCAACTTTCACCAACTGAGCGTTAATGTCTTGAAGCAATTGTGCAAATTCTTTAATCTTTGGAGACAGTTCATTGAATTGTTCTTCAAAGCTTTGGAAGGCTGAACCTTCCCAGTTTTCAGAAATGATCGCTTGTTCATTCGTAAGAGATGAAAGAACTTGATTCACATTTTCTGCACCATCTGTGTAACGTTGCGCTGAAGCACGCAATTCTTCTGGAGTTAATTTAATCCGAGCCATAACGTTCTCCTTTTTATTTGTTTTGTATATTCTATCATAAGAAATTGTAGCTTGCAACATTTTTCTGTGAATTTTATACATTTTTTTTGAAAATATACTTTTCATCCGTATTATTTCCGAATTTTCTCTACCTTTTATCCTATTTTCTTTCTTAAAATAACATCATTTTCTCACCCTATCTTCAAATAAGTCGGCAAATTTTTTAAAAGAGGTAAGACGAAAGAGCACCCAAAAACCGGTATGAAAAAATTTGAGAGGCAGAAAGCTAGTAATATCGCCAAGTCCTTTTCTTGAAAAAAACATCTGCTCCTCAGCAGATGCCTTCATTTACCGATAGTAATCATAAGCTAACCGAGGACTTCCGTCTGCGACGTAAATGATGCCGCACTCAGTAAAGCCATAAGACAAGATAGCTGCTTGCATGGGCTTATTATCTGCATGAGTATCGATACGTAGATGGGGGATCTCCTGATAGCAAAAATCAAAAACCTGATGAGCCAGACCTTTGACTTGGCCGTTTGAAGCGATACGATGGATCGTTCCATAAGGCTCTGTCGAACGCCAGGCTCCCTTTTCAATGACTTGGTAGGTTGGATCCTCTCCTATGATAAAAGCAAAAGTCCCAACTATCTTTCCATCCTCCTCTACAACAAAGGACTGATGAGAGCTTATATCTGCTTCTATTAAAAGTTTGCTAGGATAATCCTCTCCCCACTGGGTCGGATTTCCTTGTTCTCTCATAAACTTGCGGGCGAGAGCATAGATCTCCATGATAGCTTTTAGATCTTCTTCTTTGGATAGGCGTATCTTCATCTTTTCCTCCTTTACCGGATAATGACTAGCTTCTTGATCCTTTCCAATCATTATATTATAAGAAAAGAGACTGAAACACTCTTGTCCCAGTCCCCATCTTGAAAGAATACTATTTAAATTCTTCTGGTTCACCAGTATACTGGGCCCATTCCTGACTAAAGAAACGGTCATTGAGCTTGTAAGCTGGCGCAGGTTGTGGATTTGCCACAAATGGATCCACGACCTTATCAAAAGCAAGCCAACCTAGCCACCCCATATGGATGGTATCCTGCATAAAGTAGGACTTAGCGCCATCCTTCGAAAAATCAGCAATGTTATTAAAACCTTGTTCGGTCAGCTGATATTTGATTTTCTCAACAGCCTGCTGATACTTTTCTGGACTCAGCCCTGTATATTCCATCCATTTGGCATTGACCGGAGGAATAACAAAGAGAACATTGGTCTTAGATTTAGCAAACTGATCCAGAGCCAATTGCAAATCATTGTATTCAGGAGATTGCACATAGGACAAATTCCGCTGAGAACCCTTGAGACGTTTCAAGGCTCTTTTTAGACGATTCTTATAGAATTTATTTTCAATTCCAAGGTCATTGCTACTAGTGTTTTTCTTGGCTTCTTCTGTTCCTACCTCTTCCAAGGCATCATAAGAAAATTGGTCAGGCAGATTCTTCAGCTTAGACAGCACAAATTTTTCATAATTGTCGTTATTAGCAGCGACAAAATTGCTGAAAAAGGCATCTTCTCTCCGATTGATCCGTGCCATAAAACGGATAAAAGAACGATCAAAACTCGTCAATTTTTGCCGATTGGCCAATTTTTGAACATTATCTTTCATAGCAATGTTAGGATATAGTTGCAAGAGACGCTGCGCCGCGTATTGAGCGGCACGATCCCCACTTTGCTCTCTCAAAAAACTGGTCAGCTGATCACTATTAAAGTATTGCTGGAAAGCCGAAGCATCATATCCCTTCTTGGTAAACCACTGGGGGGATACCACATAGATAGCTGTTTTATTTTCCAGTTGTGGCAGGATCTGCTGCATACCAAAGTACTGATTGAGAGAAGCTGCGCCACGCTGACCTAGGAAATAAGGTCGATAAGAACGGTCATATTTTTCTGCTAAAACAGCCGGGTGCAGACTATCAAAGCGTAACCATTCACTCGAACCAAAGAAAGGGACAAAACGATGTTCCTCATCTGTCAAAGCCTTACTCTTTTGGGTTCGATTTTTGAAATTTTCTGCCGTTAAAGTGACGGCTGAACGCTTTTCACTCTCATAATTATGATTGTAGTTAATCGGATAGAAAAATAGCAAGGCAACTACCATCAGTAGCGCACAAAAAACTGGCCCCAAAATCAGCCATAATCGTTTAAGCATTACGAAGCTCCGTTACACCTTCAACGATTTTATTGGCCGTATTCCAGTCATCGCGACCAAATTCAGAAACAGGTACACGAATATCAAAACGATTTTCCAATTCTACAATCAATTCAACTGTTCCCATGCTATCTAGGACACCTGCATCGAACAAATCTTCATCCATCATGTCAGAGACATCTTCCATAAATAATTCATCGATAATTTCGATTACTTCTGCTTTTACATCCATTGTATTTTCCTCATTTATTTTTATTTTTTAAACCAAAGATCATTCAAAAATCCTGAGAAGATTAAGAATGACAGCATAACAACATGGAAGGTAATAACCATACCAAGAGCTTGAGTCCACTTGTTATCCAGTAAAGGTGCTAAGCCTTTGGCCTTTCTTTCTTTATTGATGGTCTTTTTCTTGCGAATCCAAGCATCATTAATAATCAGACCAAAGCCATGGAAAACTCCATAAGCCACATAATACCAGGTTACACCATGCCAAAAGCCCATGATGGTCATGTTGATCAAATAAGCCACTCCCGAGGTAACGTTTCGGTTTTTAAAGACCTTATTGCGCATCAGGACCATGACTATTCGCATAAAGACGAAGTCACGGAACCAGAAGGACAGACTCATGTGCCAACGATTCCAAAATTCCTTTAAATCCCGAGAGAGAAAGGGTTTGTCAAAGTTAATCGGACTCTTAATCCCCATTAGATAGGAAATGGCCACCGCAAACATAGAATAGCCTGCAAAGTCGAAAAAGAGATCCAAACCAAAGACATACATAACGCCCAGTGCTCCTAAGTTGAAGAAACCGCCTGTATAAAGTGCATAGGTCTTGACATGTCCCAAAAGCAAATGTCCAAAGATATGAGCCAGCACAAACTTATACAAGAAACCTAGCATGATATAGTGCACGGCTTTCTCAAGCATATTAAGAAGTTCTTCTCGATCAGGAATCTGAACATAATCTTCATTGAAACGTTTGAAGCGATCAATCGGCCCACTAGAGAAGGTGGGCATAAAGAGCATGAAGCGCAAAAAATCCCAAAGACTAAAGTCTGTCAGAGCCCCATCTCGTAGCTCCATCATCATACCAACAGATCGGAAGGTCAGATAGGAAATCCCCAGAAAACCTAGCAAGGACTGATGGTGATCTTGAATAGCTGGTGTGACTTTCACAATCGTTAAGGGCAAGATTGCCAAGAAAACGTGCAGATAGAAAACCCACTTATTATCCCATCTTTTGCGATAAAACTTGTAAAGAAAGAGCCAAAAGGTCTGCCAAACTACGTAAAAGATAAAGGCAAGAAACTGAGTCAGGTCGGGTCCTACCAACATAAAGATGATGAAGGCTAGGCTTACCAAGACTTCATAAAGCGGAAATCTTTTTTTAAAGAAGAGCCCGATGAAGATAGGTAGAACTGCTAAGATAATATATACAAAATATTGGGGGTCGCCGTAAGGTTCTAGGTGAGGAAGTTGTTTTAAAATTTCCATCATCGGTTATTGACCTCGCTGATTAAGCCCTTGATATCGATCTTACCATTAGGTGTTAGAGGTAAAGATTCACGATAAAGGAATTTAGATGGCATCATATAAGACATCATGATATCTTCCAAGTCTTCCTTAATAGCTTTTGTAATATCAATCTCACGCTCAAACTGTTCTGCCACCCCATCTTTTAAGATAACATAGGCCAAAAGATTTTGTACCTTGTGGTCCTTGTTATAGCGAGGCACAGCCACTGCCGAATCAATGTATTTTGATTTATTAAGATTTTGTGAAACATCCTCCAGCTCAATGCGGTAGCCATTAAACTTAATTTGGAAATCCATCCGACCGCCGTAAAGCAAGAGTCCTTCATCAGTCATGGAACCCACATCTCCAGTATGATAAGCAGGCAAGCCTTCAAATTCAAAGAAAGCCTCTGCTGTTTTTTCTGGATTGTTCATATAGCCTTTAGAAACTGCTGGACCAGATACGATGATTTCTCCTTGCTCACCATTCGGAAGCTTCTGGCCGTTTTCATCAATGATAAAGGTTGGAGAATCTTCCTTAGTATAGCCGATTGGCAGACGTTTCATGGTAGCTAGCATTTCATCTGTAACAGCTACAGCTGATAAAGCCACTGTCGCTTCCGTCGGTCCATAGGCATTGATGATACGAGCATTTGGGAAACGGTCACGCAGTTTTTGAGCTGTCTTAACCGTCAACTCTTCTCCATCAAAATAGAAATGAGTCAGTCCTGGCATCTTTTGGCTATTGAAATCATCGGAGAGCATGGCCATATCTGCAAAAGATGGTGTTGAGGTCCAGATAGCAATCGGCAAGCTCAAAATAGTTTCAAAGAGTTGCTTAAAGTCTTGCGTAATAGCACTTGGAAGTGCAAACAGCGTTCCTCCCAAAGCCAGAGTCGGTGCCCAGTACATCACAGACAAGTCAAAAGAGTAAGGTGGCTGAGCCAACATTTGCGGTTGCGCAGGCGTTGCGAACTCTTTATCCGTAATCATCCAGTTAGTAAAGCTCAGCAAATTGTCGTGGGAAATTTGAACCCCTTTGGGCTTTCCTGTTGTTCCAGAGGTAAAGATAATGTAGTAATTATCATCTCCCTTGACTGAATGAGTGATTTCATAAGCTGTCTTTTGAGCAAAGCTTGCCCGTAATTCTGCTAAGCTCAGGTTTGGAACAGTTACTTCCATAGGGAAGTCTGCAATTGCAATGATCAAGCTTGGCTCAGCAACTTCTACAATCGCTGCCACGCGCTCCAAGGCTGAATGACTATCAATCGGAATATAAGCATGACCTGACTTGGTCAAGGCTACAAAGGTCGCAAGCATCTCATACTCTTGGCCACCATAGACCACGACAGGAGATTTAGCAGGCAGGCCAAGACTGTCAATCTTAGCTGCTAGCGAATCTGAATCAGCCTTCAAGTCAGCGTATGTATGAACCTCCCCCAATACATTGTATACAGGGAAGTCTGGTTGTGTCTGAGCATAGTGCTCAATTGTTTCGGTCATATCGTTAATGGTCGTATTCGTCACGAAAGGATACCTCTTTTAATCTTAAAATTCATTGTAAATAAAGCCACCCTGGCCTTGGCCCAGGTAACTAAAGAAATAGAGAAGTGCTAAAAAGATAACAAAATAAAGCAGGGTTCTCCACAAAAAAGTGTAAATTGTTTGATGTTTTTTCATTCGTCATTCCAAATCATTCAATAAATATACTCTATTTTACCATTTTATTCACTCAGTTTTCAATCCTAAATCTATTTTGTTTCTAAGTGAAAAAATTTATATATAAAATTTTTATATATTTTCTTGACAAGTCATTTTATTATGTATATAATTTATATATAAAATAATTATATATAAATATTTTTTATATTGATAAAGGAGGAAAAAAATGTGTATTACTTCCCAACCTCATCAGCCCTAATCGAGTTTCTCATTTTAGCTCTCGTAGAAAAAGAAGATTCCTATGGTTATGAAATCAGCCAGACCATTAAACTATTAGCCAATATCAAAGAGTCCACTCTTTACCCAATTCTGAAAAAATTAGAAAAGAATAGCTACCTAACCACCTACTCACAAGAGTTTCAAGGTCGTAAAAGAAAATATTATTCTCTCACAGGTGCGGGGCTCGACCAGCTCAATAAGCTCAGAGAAGAATGGAATCAGTATATTAGTACAATCAACAATATTATAGAAGGGAACATCCATCATGACAAGAACTGAATATCTCGCTCAGTTAGATAAATATCTGAAAAAACTCCCCAGACACGATTATCAAGAAGCTATGGACTACTTTGTTGAGTATTTTGATGAAGCAGGTCCTGAAAATGAAGCCCAAGTCATAGCCGAACTCGGCAGTCCTCGTGAAGCTGCACATGAAATCATGGTCAACCTCTTAGATAAGATCATAGAAGAAGACGAGCCAAAGAATACTAAGAATGTTATTCAAATTGCTATCCTATCTATTCTAGCAGCACCTCTAGCTATTCCGCTAGCTCTGGTTGTCGCTATTTTAGTCTTCGTCTTCTTCTTCTTGATTGGAGTCTTTGCTTTTGTCCTAGCTGTCGGATCTTTCGCCTTTTTTGTCTTTGGTCTCAGCTCGATCTGGGACAGCCTGACCATCTCACTAGGAGTTTCGATTCCTAGCTTCCTACTTACTATCGGAATCAGCCTTCTAGGTTTTGGACTATCCGCTTTCTGCGCTTTAGGTGTTTCACCACTCATACAATTCACCAAAAACAACTTTATCAAGCTAGCGAAACGACTTTCAAAGAAAGGAGCACGCCATGCCTAACTGGAGAAAAACATTACTAACTGTCGGAATCTCAACTTGCCTACTAGGAGGTGCACTGATTGCTACAGGAACTGCAACTGGTGGCATAAACCACTTATTGCAAGCCAATCATACCAAATACAGTAAAAAGAGCGAGGACTTCTCCGATATTTCTGCTCTGGATATTGATCTCGGAAATCGAAACCTAATCATTGAAGAATCAGAAGATAATAAAACTCATTTGACCTATTATCAAGGCAAGGAAGCTTCTGAGCGAATTGTTACCTCAGCCAATCAAGGAACCCTAAAGATTCAGCAACCAAGGCCCCTGATAACTTTCGGCTGGAGCAGTGGCATCCGTTCTATCTTGAACCTTTTTGACAACGAAGGAGGGCGTTCAACGGTTACCCTCAGCCTACCTAAGGGAACAAAACTTTCAACCCTTAAAGGCAACAGCAGTTTAGGTGATGTTGCCCTATCTGGCTTGACCGTTCAAAAATTAGACCTTAGTCTTTCAGCGGGTAGTCTAACCGTCAAAAACAGTACGATTTCCACAGGAGACTTATCGAATTCACTTGGTGATGTTTCCCTATCAGATCTGGCCATCCAAAAATTAGATCTCAAGCTCTCATCAGGCAGTGTGACTATCGATAACACTACTGTTGAAAAAGGGTATTTAGCAAATTCCCTAGGGGATATCAACCTAAATAAAAGTAAGCTATCAGATAGCACAATTAAGCTTTCATCAGGTAGCATTAACTCTCAGCAACTCACTCTGTCAGGTGATATCAATATTGACAATAGCTTGGGTGATATTCAGCTAAACTTAGTCAAAGAAAGCCTTGAAACTCTTTCATTTGATATAGAAACAAGCATGGGTAGCATCACTGTCCCCCACAATTTTCAATCTATCACAGGCGAAAATGACGAGGTTGGTTCCAAACTGAAACGCCAACTGGATAAGAGTAGCGGAAAAGTTTTTGTGAGAGATAGCGCCGGAAGTATTGAGCTATCTGTTGCTGAGTAAAATTATTTTAACACTTCCACCAAAAACTGCATCCGTCTGTGGATGGATATGAATACATAAAAAATAGGCCGGGATAGATATCCCTGCCTATTTTTTATTTAGCAATTGCATGATAAGTGGTTGTGCTAGTAAACTCATGGCCAGCCCTAACAATGACCTGGTCTTTCTGATGGCTATGTATAGCATCAGGAAGAGCCTGCATTTCAAGAGCTACTCCATTGTGCTGTTTCATTGTCTGACCAGCAAAGCGAATTCCTTCATCAACACAATTTGCGGTATAAACTACCAAACATGGTGCTTCTGTCTTAAAGGTCAAGAAACGCCCAGATTCCTGATGATAGAGGAAGCCTGCCGTTTCATGTCCTGGTTTTAGTGCAAAAGGATGATCTAGGCCTGACACCAATCGAACCTGCTCATCCTTTTCAGCAAAGAGGTCCTTCAGGAGCATCGCTTGCTGCAGATGCTTTACAAAATTACTTGTTTCTGTCTCTTTAGCTGGTACTCCATCCGCCGCAATTGGATAAACCCCCAAGCTATCTACCTGAAAGACATGGTCATCAATGGTCTGAGCAAAATCAGCTGAAAGATTAAAATAGCTATGGTTGGTTGGATTGATAAGGGTATCTCGGTCAGTTTGCACCTGATAAGAAATTTCCAGCTCCCCTTTTTCAGAAAGTGTATAAGAAATCCAAACCTTGAGATGACCTGGAAAACCTCCAGTCCCATCTGCTCTTTCTGTAAAAAGGACTAGGCCTTCGTCAGTGACTTCTTCCACTTGAAAAACAGCACTGTCCCAACCAGTCGATCCACTGTGATTGCAGTTTTGACCATTGTTGGCTTCCAGTTGATAGGTTTCTCCACCCAATTCAAAACTTGCTCCGGCAATTCGACCAGCTACAGGTCCTATACTTGCTCCATGTTTAGGGCTATTGCCAATATAATCTTCAAATTGATCAAATCCTAAAATAACATTAGCAAACTGGCCTTTTTTATCTGGTGTTTGGTATTCCAGGATCGTCGCTCCATAGTTCATAACACTGAGACGGTAGCCCAGATCATTTTCAAAGGTGAAGCGAAGAATGCTTTGCCCTTGAAACTCTCCAAATAGATCTTTTTGATACGATTTCATAATAACTCCTTGTGATGAAAATGTAAAAGAGGGAAATCAGAATCTTCTTTAGCAATTCCTATCCCATACTTCTTTTACTATAACACAGTACCCATCCTAAAAACACCTACTTATTAAAGAGTTTCTTCTACTTTATCAAACCAGCTATGGGCACTTTTCGAAAGAATCTTGTTTGCTTAAATCCTATTGAGTAGAGCCAAGCACTACAACTAATCCTCTTTTTTCCTATTTAGCAAAAGGATGAATAACGACTCCCTGCACAACACGGTTAACTGTACCAGTTGGCGAAGGTGTATCTGGTCGATTTTTAACTTTCAAAGAAGTAAGCAAAGCAAACAGTTGACCATAGATGATATAAGGGAAGGTCCGATAGACATCATCCAATAACTTACTTGGCATTTCAACTTCTTCTACTTGTACCAATCCTTCTGCCTTGTCTGTCAGCAAAATAACCTTGCGGGCAATCTCATCCCCAGCAACTTCTCTGACTAAATCTAGATCGTATTGCTTGGTATATGAATCTGTTGATCCAAAAACCAGGACAATTGTCTGCTCATTGACCAAGGACTTTGGTCCATGTCGAAAGCCGACTGGACTTTCATACATTGTGGCCACTTGGCCGGCCGTCAATTCTAGAATCTTCAATTGAGCCTCATGGGCTAGACCAAAGAAGGGACCTGCTCCCAGGTAGATAACGCGATTGAAGTCTAGATTTACCAAATCCTGAATCTCATCAACTCGGTTTAAGGTTTGCTGACTTAAGGCAATCAAAGACGCAACTTTTTCCTCTTTTACTGCAAGTTCGGATTTATCAAAGACCAGTAATGCCGTTAGCATCATAGAAGTGAAGCTTGATGTCATAGCAAAACCAGCATCGTTAGATGGAGACGGTTGGAGCAAGAGCAGGTTTCTCTCGTCTCCATGAGCCTGCTGGGCTAATTTCCCTTCTGCTGCACAGGTAATTGTTACCTGATAAAGCTCATCTACCAACTGTTTAGCTAAATCGACTGTTGCTACACTCTCAGGAGAATTACCACTACGGGCAAAGGAAACCAAGACTGTCGGAACATCCTTACGCAAATGAGTCAAAGGATTGGCTACAATATCCGTTGTCGCAACCGAGTTGAAATTCCATTTTTGCTCATCGTAAATACTTCTGAGATAGGGAATCAAAGTATCCCCCACATAGGCTGAAGTACCCGCCCCGGTAAAGATAACCTTGACATAGTCGTATTTACCATCAATCGAGTCTATGAAATCCTCAATTTCAGTTTGGTGAGCTCTATAAGCATCAAAGGCTGCCTGCCAAACTTGTGGTTGTTGGTGGATTTCGCGCGTGGTGATTTCAGCTCCTAAGTCTACTAATTGCTCTCTTGAATAATTAAGCATTTTCTTTTTTGTTTCCTTTCTATTTTATTCGAATGTTTTCAAACATTTATTCTTAAAAAAGAGGAGAGGAAAAGCTCCCTCTCCCCTCATTTGTAGTCTATAAAACCCTAAATAGTGACTGGTGTCTACAAGACTTTTTTCGACACCTGCCTACTCGTCTTCATCATCGTCAGCAAGTCCTGCTAAGAGGTCGTTGACTTTAACAATGCTTTCGGCCGCTTTTTCTTGATAGTTGCTGTCGGCGCCGATCAAGGAAGAATTGATAAACTCAATCACCATTGGTAAATTCATACCAGCATAGAGTTCAATTTCTTTACCTTCCATAATCAAGCGACTAACAACATTACATGGTGTGCCTCCCAAAAGATCTGCAAATACCAGATAGTCATCAAAATCTTTGATAGTATCTAAAAATTTTGCCAAAAAATCGTCTGGTCCTTCTTCTGGAAGCAAGGCAACACTATGGATGGACTCTTGTGGGCCCATTATCATCTCTGTACTGTGTTTTAACTCTTCACAGAAACGACCGTGGCTAATTAATACTAATTGCTTACTCATAAATTACTCCATTACGCCATTCCAAAGAAGAAATGACCGAATGCTGAGAAAGCAACTGCTGCAAGAATGATGAGCAAGATAGCTTTTGTAGAGTTCATACCCTTACGTCCAAGCAACCAGAAGATTACACCTGTGATGATAGCTGGAACCAAACGTGGGAAGATCAAGTTAAGCATGTCTTGGATATCGATAGCTTTGTCCCCGATGTGTGGCATCCATGATACATCGACATTGATCATAGACGCGATCAAGGCACCGACCATGAAGATACCAAGTACAGAAGCAGCTTCGATCAAAGCTGTCAAGGTACTTTGCATGTTGTTGATTAAGTTGGTACCTTCTTTATAAGCAAATTCCAACTGTTTCCAACGGAAGATATCATAGGCTACTGCTACCGCGATCCAAAGGAAAATCCCCCATGGTTGACCTTGTGACGCGATTGTTGCTGCGATAGATCCCATAATAGCTGGAACCAAAGATCCAAAGATTGAGTCTCCAAGAGGGGCAAATGGTCCCATGAGACCTGTCTTGATACCATTGACCGCATCTTTTGATTTGACGCCATCCTTTTCTTCCAAAGCAAGGTCAAAACCAGTAATAATAGTGTGGAAGAATGGTGAAGTATTGAAGAATTGCGTATGCAATTTCATCATTTCTTTCAATTCTGGAGTGCCATCACCGTACATTTTACGTAACTGAGGCAAGAGCATATAAAGGTAACCAGAAGCCTGCATCCGTTCGTAGTTCCAACCCAATTGGAAGGTGAAAAGGCTACGTTTGTTGATTTGTTTGAAATCCTCTTTAGTGAGTTTGTAGTTCTTAGAATTCGTCATCTTCAATTTCCCCGCTTTCTACATTGCTTGCTGGAGCAGCTACAACCGTACGTTGGTTGTTTTTAAAGTGTTGCACTGCAAGGAAGATACCAATGATGGCAACCCCGATCATAGATACAGATTTGAAGTTGTTTGTGAAGGCAACCATTTGTTCTTTTGGAAGTTTTGCAAAAGCATCTGTTCCAAGCATTGCTGAAACGGCAGTACCAACACTTTGAACGTTGCTGTAGAGCACTGTTAACATTGCTGTCAAGCCAAAACCAAGAGCAAGATAGTGAAGGTGACGTTTCACAGGCAAGTAGTGAAGCAAGATGGCGAATCCAAGACCTGGAAGCATACGTCCTGCAAGGGTCAAACCATTCGCAATCCATTTATATTGTTCAACAAAGTCTACAATAGATTGAACAAAAGCACCACCAAAAGCAAGAGCTAAGAAGACTGGAAGGGCACGAGAGAGAGCCCAAGGAAGAGCACCAAGGAGATAGTTGCGTTCAATTCCTTTATAGTCAAAGCGTTCGATTGCAGCATCAATACGGTGTGCAAAGGCAGTTGTACTCATCCGACCAAGGATATCCGCATAAGTCAAAAAACCTGCTACTGGAACGGCAATAGTTGAAATCGCAATTTCTGGTTTGATACCTTGTGCTACTGAGAAGGCAGTTGCAAGAACGGCACCAGAAGTCGCGTCAATACGAGAAGCTCCACCGAAAGTACCAACACCGAGTACTGTCAATTGAAGAGAAGCTCCGATAACGAGACCTGTCCCTAAATCTCCCATGACAAGTCCTGTAATGAAACCAGCAAAGACTGGTGAGCCTGCTGATGAAACGATCGTCAACTCATCGCAGATTTGATAAGCTGAGTACAGAGTGAGTAGTAAAATTTGCCACCATTGTATCATGACAAAGACCTCCTAAAAATTTTTCCTTATTTTAACAAATTCATAAAATCCGCAACCGGATCATTTGGAACCATCTGAGCTGTCAGCTTCACTCCTTTTTCATGCAGTTTGTGGAAAGCTTCCACATCTGCATCAACCACATTGATGGAGCGAGTAATTGGACGAGTTTCATCTGACTGAGACATATTTCCAACATTCAGTGTTTCTAGTGGCACACCAGCCTCTACCAAACGAAGGAAACGATCTGGTTTACGAGCGACGATAAAGAGTCGTTGTGAGTCATATTTACCAGCTAAGATGTTTTCTGCTGCTTTAGCGATTGGCAAAATGCTAAGCTTTACTCCAGGTGGCGTTGCCAACTTGAGTCCGCTCTTTTCAATATCATTTTGTGCCACTTCGTCATCAATTACCATGATGCGTGTCACATTAAGCTTAGTAGTCCAAAGATTGGCTACTTGTCCATGAATCAGACGTCCGTCGATTCGATTCCCTACGATTGTCATAAATTTTCCCCCTTTATATTTTTAAATGTAGGTTGGTTAACAAGATGAATGGAATCTTTAAATTCCCCTTCCGTCTCAAAAATAATGATACGGTTTGCTCCTTCCTGCAGGAGACCATGAGGAATATAAAGAGATAAGGTTGGCCCGACATTCCAGAAACGCCCAATATTGACTCCATTGACAAAAGCGACGCCTTTCCCAAAGTCTGTCAAATCAAGATAGGTATCTTTAAGCGCTTTCATTTCTAGGTTAAAATCAAAGGCATAGAAAGCTGGATGCCCCGGGTACCATTCTTTTGAAAAGTCAATCTTTTCAGGTTGATCTAAAGTAAGGCAGTAATGTTGCCAATCTAGCATGAAGTGTAGGTCCTTGCAGATCCCTGTTCGGATTCCTTTTCTTTGAGTATCTGCCAAGAGTTTATGGCCGTAGTTGACTCGACCCATATTTTCTAGGAGGATGTCAATACTATGCTTCGTTTTGACCTGTCTATCGACAAAGATATCTGCACCAATTTCAGTTTGATATTGGGTAGCAATATGTTCTTGGTCAATAAAAAGTTGCATCCGATCGCGACCGTCAATAATACGAATCTTTTCTTGATCTGCATCCCAGTCAGCTTCTGTATGATAGAGTAGATAACCGTAGTTCTGTCCTAGTTCCTCCATCTTTTTAGGATAGAGACTTTGAACAGGCTCTGCCAAATCCGCCAAAGTTTCAAACAAACTAACCTTGTCGCTCAAGGAAATATTTTTTTGTTCAAAGCTGCCTTTCACCAGAGGTTCCATTTGTGGGAATTCTGGGTAATAAGTCTTTAACATCTTTTGAACTGCAAAATACTTAGGTGTTGGATTTCCAGCTTCATTTAGCAAGGCATCGTAGTCATAGGAAGTGACTTGCGGGAGATCAATTGTTCCACGCGCTGAACAACCATTCATGAAACCAAAGTTGGTTCCCCCATGAAACATATAAAGATTTATCGAACCTTGCTTGAGAACCTCATGGACAGCTTCTGCCAACTCTTCAGGATCCCTTGTAATAATAGGTTCCTTCCAACGATTAAACCAGCCGTCCCAAAATTCCATACACATGAGTGGCCACTTCTTGTCGTGCTCTTGGAAAAATTCTTTCATCGAAGCAAAATTTTCATCTGCTCGAGAGCCAAAGTTTCCAGTAACCAACAAATCCTCATCAATCAGTGTGCCTGCCTCTAAAGTTGCTCGCCAGGGTCCATCTGAGGTAAAGAGTGGACAGGTTACGCCTCGCTCTATCATTAGGTCTCTGACAGCTCTGAGATAAGCTTTATCCTCACCATAGGAACCATACTCATTTTCAACCTGCATCATGAGAATATTGCCACCCCGATCCAATAATCTAGGTGTTAAGTGAGGAAGTAATTCATCGTAGTAAGCTGCTACAGCCTCAATAAATCTGGGATCAGATGAACGAATCCTCATGTCTTCTGTCAAAAGCCAAGCTGGTAAGCCACCAAACTCCCACTCCGCACAGATGAAAGGCGACGGTCGAACAATAGCGTAAAGTCCTAAGTCTTGAGCTATCTGCAAAAACCTTTCTAAATCCAATTGTCCTTGAAAATTGAATCGCCCCTTCTCGGGCTCATGTACATTCCAAGGAACATAAGTCTCAACCGTATTAAATCCTAAAGCTTTTAAGTTGTAAAGCGAATGATGCCAGTCATCCGGATGCACTCGGAAGTAGTGGATTGCACCCGATAAAATCTTAAATGGCTTCTGATCTAGTAGAAAATTATCAGACACTTCAAATCTTTCCAAACGCCCACCCTCTTTCAAAGAAAACTCTTTCATTAATTAATATAATAATATTTTGAAAAAAAGTCAATAGATTTGAACTATTTTTTAGAAAATATGGTAAAATTCTAGTAAGAGGGAATAGAAGTGAGGTGAAATAACAATGGCAATCCCTAAATACCAATACATAAAAGATGAACTAAAACAAAAAATCATTTCTGGTCAATTCGAAAATGGCGATAAGTTTTACACTGAGGCTGAATTGATACAGATGTATGATGTTAGTTCTCTCACTGTCGTCAGAGCACTAAACGATCTTGCCAATGATGGATATATTATCCGCCAGCAAGGAAAAGGCACCTTCGTATCTAGAGCCCGTAAGCATAAACTAGTCGAATTTTCTGATGTAGAGGTTTTTCCATCCCAAAGTGACCATGTCACTGTCTTATCCATTGAGCGTGGAAACGATGGAGCCATTCTAGACAAACTCGGTCTAAAGAGCAACCAATTCTATTATAGGATCGAACGGGTCAGAGAAACCAATGGTGTGACCTATATCTATCAGCAATCCTATATCCCAGAACAATATGTAAATGCGAACTATCCAAACTTAGAGTACTATAGTTCTATTTATGGTCGCTTCAAAGCAGATTATCATATTCATATGAACGATGAACCCTTTGAAGAAATCAACGAAATTGTTTTCCCAACACCTAAGCATGTAGCTGAAAAACTAGGAATCGATCCTCAATTTCCTTCTGTACATCAAGTGAAAACTACTCAGCTTGAAAGTACTGGACAAATCCTGGAATATGTTGAGAGTTACAAACGCGGAGACTTTTATAAGATTAAGTTTATCGCCTCTGATAAAAGTCGTTAATAGTAGTAAAAAACGAACTTTATCAAGCATTTACACCCTTTTATAAAAGCGCTTTCATTGATGTTTATATTATATCGTGTTTTACCTAAAATGAAAAGTTATTTTGTTAGATACCTTTAATTTGTTTGCTAAAATATATAATATGAACACTTATTTAAACAAAAAGCTATCGATTAACTGAATCGATAGCTTTTTTGGTTTTTGTTTTATGGAAAGTATGTTGACTCACTTTAGTCAAACAAACAAATTTTCTGACCAACTAAGCCATTTCTTCCTTTACCCGGAGTCTTTAAAAGGATAAACTCAAAGAAATTGGACAGAGCGATCATTAATGTCTAAAATGTCTCACTCCAGTAAAGACCATGGTCAAGCCATATTTATCAGCAGCTTCGATAGACTCTTGGTCACGAACCGAGCCACCAGGCTGGATGATAGCCTTAATTCCCGCTTTGGCGATTTCTTCCACGTTATCGGCAAATGGGAAGAAGGCATCGGAAGCAAGTACAGCACCGTCAAGGCGGTCTTTGGCTTGGTCAATGGCAATACGGACTGAAGCCACACGGTTAGTCTGACCTGGGCCAACACCAAGTGTCATGTGGTCGTTGGTTACTATGATCCCGTTTGATTTGACGTACTTGATAGCCTTCCAAGCAAACTCAAGAGCTGTCGCTTCTGTCTCGGTTGGCTGGCGTTTAGTCACCACTTGCCAGTCAGCTGGACTTTCTTTGACAACGTCTTGGTTTTGCACAAGAAGTCCACCAACCACACCTGTGTATTCTGCTTCCACTTCACTGGCCTCTTGAGCGTCAAATGGCAAGGCAAGAAGGCGCAAGTTTTTCTTTTTATTGGTCAAAATGGCTAGCGCTTCATCCGTATAGCTCGGTGCGATGATGATTTCAAGGAAAACACCGTGCATCTTCTCAGCTGTCGCAGCATCCACCTCACGGTTAAGGACGACAATTCCACCAAAGATAGACACCGGGTCAGACTCATAAGCGTAGTCCCAAGCAGTCTCGATGTCATCTGCTTGACCGATTCCACATGGATTCATATGTTTCAAAGCCACAACGGTTGGACGGTCTTTGAAATCACGAATGATACGAATGGCCGCATCAGCGTCGCGGATATTGTTAAAGGACAATTCCTTACCATTGAGCTGTTTCGCTGATGCAATCGAGTAGTCAGTTGGCAAGGCTTTTTGGTAGAAGTCCGCATCCTGCTGAGGATTTTCCCCATAGCGCATAGCTTGCTTGAGGTCATAAGTCAAGGTCAATTTTTCAGGCTTGCTTTCTCCGACTTGAGCTGTGAAATATTCCGCAATCAAGGCATCATAAGCCGCAGTATGACGGAAAACCTTAGCCGCCAAGCGTTGGCGAGTTTCGTAAGTCGTTTCACCATTGGCTGACAACTCGTCCAAAACCACTGCATAGTCAGTAGGATCCACCACAACTGTTACGCTGGCATGGTTTTTAGCTGCTGAACGAAGCATGGATGGCCCACCGATATCGATGTTTTCAACGGCATCTGCGTATGTCACATCTGGCTTAAGAATGGTTTCCTTAAATGGGTAAAGATTTACCACCACAAGGTCAATGAGCTCAATCTTGTTGTCCTTAGCCGCCTCTAAATGGCTATCGAGATCACGACGAGCGAGGAGCCCACCGTGGATATTCGGGTGCAGGGTCTTGACACGACCATCCATCATTTCTGGGAAACCAGTCACATCATCGATGGCAATAGTCTCTACCCCAGCACTATCGAGGGCATCCTTTGTCCCACCTGTCGAGATGATCTCCCAACCGAGTTTTTGGAGTTCTTGGGCAAATTCAACAATGCCTGCTTTGTCTGAGACGCTGATTAAGGCGCGTTTAGTCATTTTCTTTCCTTTCCTTGTATCTTTCACATCATTTAAACTAAAGACTGGCGATCATAGTCTGTAATCTGATTCCCAAGTTCTTGCAATAATCTTCTTACCTCAAGCTTACTTGTTTCACTTTCATACACGCTTCGCAGTTCTGCATCTGTCGCACCAATCAGGGTTACAAATTCTACTTTTCCATGCGGAGTATCTAGGGGCTTAGCTAGATTATCGCGAGCAGTCAGAAAACCTGTCAACTTTGATTTTTGATGGGCATCAATTCCTACCGTTTGCTTGGTATAAATGTATTCTTCTGGTAAAACAACTTTACCCGTTTTAAAAATATATCTTGCCACATATTGCAATAAACCGCAGCCATTTTTGATTTCTTCTTCGTCATTATCTGATTTCTTCAACTTAAAAGTCAATTCAATCCCATAACCACTGTATTCTGGATCTGAGCTTTCCTTTGTATATAATTCTGACAAGCCATAGCCAACAAAATGCCAAAATTCTCCCGCATCATAAACACTGATACCATCAAGAGGATCTGGACCACCAAACATATATTTAATAAGTGTTCCATAATGCCGGGGATTGGGCTGATCAGGATAGAGACGGTCAAACTCTGCATCAATGGCTTCCCATCCTGGAGCGCTATCATCTGTATTATCAGATTGAATAACAGTCTTGTCTCCATCTTCAATCGGCGTTTCTTCACTAGAAGGTTTCTTCTTAAAAAAATCAAATAGACCCATAAATTCTCCTTAGCTAATACCCTTACTTATGGTTTACGAACATGTCTTTACCTTCTCCCCACTCCTAAACTCTCCAACACTTGAGGGTAGAGTTGATACTCGGTGGCATGAATGCGAGCTTCAAAACTCTCGATGGTATCATCAGCTAGCCTTGGCACACGGACTTGTTTGATGACCTTGCCTGTATCCACTCCGGAATCCACCCAGTGAATGGTCACGCCGCTCTCAGCAACACCAGCATTCCAAGCGTCCTCAATCCCATGAGCTCCTGGAAATTCGGGTAGGTAGGCTGGATGAATGTTGATAATCCGACCTTCATAAGCTGCCAATAAGGTAGGCCCGACGATTTTCATGTAGCCGGCGAGGCAAACCAAGTCAATCTGGTGTTCTTCCAAGAGTTCGACAAGAGCTGCTTCGTAGTCTGCCTTGTTCTCAAACTCCTTGAGTTCAAAAGCATAGGACAGAACGCCAAGCTTGTCTGCCCGCTCGAGCACATAGGCATCTCGATGGTCTGAAAAGACAAACTCCACCGGAAACTCTTCAGCAATCACCTGAAAATTTGAGCCATTACCAGAGGCAAAAACCGCTATTTTTTTCATTTGATGATGACACTTTCGTTTTCTTTCTTGACGATGCGACCAATTTCATAGACTGGTTCATCCAACAATTCTTTGACACGACCTACATTTTCAGGGCTAACTGCTAGCATGAGTCCCACACCCATATTGAAGATTTCAAACATTTCCTCGTGCTTGATTTCACCGTATTTTTCAAGAGCTTTGAAAATCGGAAGCACTGGAACTTTGTTTTCCTCAATCTCAGCAGCCAAGTCAGCAGCAAACATACGAGGGACATTCTCAATAAAGCCACCACCTGTGATATGGGCAATACCGTTGACCAAGCCTTCCTTGATGAGGGGTAAGACAGCCTTGACATAGATACGAGTTGGCTCAAGAAGGACTTCTTTGAGTTTCTTGCCTTCCAATTCTGGCAAGACTTCCTCACCTGTGTAGTCGGCAAAAACACGACGCACGAGTGAGTAACCATTTGAGTGAATACCACTCGAAGCAAGCCCGAGAAGGACATCCCCTTCTGCCACCTTTGAACCATCAATGATTTGAGATTTTTCAGCCACACCGACTGCAAAACCAGCCAGATCGTAGTCATCTGCGCCATACATACCAGGCATTTCAGCCGTTTCCCCACCAATGAGAGCAGCGCCTGCCTGCACACAACCTTCTGCCACACCAGCAACGACTTGTTCTAGTTTAGCTGGTTCATTCTTCCCTGTCGCCACATAGTCAAGGAAGTAAAGAGGCTCCGCACCTGCAGCGATGATATCATTGACACACATGGCTACACAGTCCTGCCCAATCGTGTCATGCTTGTCGTACTTGATAGCCAGCATGAGCTTGGTTCCGACACCGTCAGTCCCTGAAATCAAGACCGGCTCTTTGACACCTGTTTTTGAAAGGTCAAACATACCACCGAAACCACCAAGAGCTCCCATAACACCTGCGCGTTCCGTACGAGCCACATGTTTTTTGATTCGTTCAACTACTTCATAACCCGCTTCAACATCCACACCTGATTGAGCGTATGCATTCTTAGACATAATCTTTCTCCTTTTGCTTTTCATTCCAAGTTTCAATGAATACCTTTTCAAATTCATCTATTTGTTGAAGATTTTCTAATAGAAAGTCAATGAGTGTTTGAGTTGCTTCAGATAACAACAAGTTTTCATCTGAAGCATCAAAATTTAGAAATTTATTAGAAGTATTAAAACCATCTTTACTATACTTATTAACTGTCAGAAGTTTAAATTTCTGAGACTGTAAATCTGTTAAATTTTTTTTACATATTGACAAATAAACAACTGCCTGAAAATTACTATATGTTATCTCATAAAAATAGGATGAACCGGTAGACCATTCAGTATTCTCCTCTTTAACAACATTGTCAATAAAATCATCTAATCGTCTTGTTCTAAAACGTAAATAAGTTTTTGAACAATATTTTTCATCAAAAATTAAATTTCCCTGTTCATTTAGATAATTTAAAACACCGACTAATTTTTCACGAAGCATCTGCGTATCAGGTCTGTTTTCAAAAATAAGATCTAAAACTTCTTTATATTTAAAATAAATTTCAGCACTTAACTCTTTCAACTCTATATCATTCAAAATATTTCTCCTAATATTATCATTGTACTCTTTAAGAATGTAAGAAACTTTCTCATTATCAATCTCATCCACATACAATTCTTCTAGTATATCTGAAATATCTTGATATGAAAGTAAACTCCAAAATTGCCTTTCCTCAACATCAGCATCTATCGGTGCATCTCCATTTGGTGTCAGATAAATATAAATATTACGATAACCAGCGTAAGAATTTTCGATAAATTTTCGATATTTTCTCAACTGATTGTCATGGTCGGAGGTGAAAGTTTTATTTTCAATAACTAAATTTATTCGATGTTCTTTACTTGTATACAGAACATCAATATTATTTTTACTTTCTCTATATACTTCTGCTTTTGAGAAATCTTTCAATATTATTTCAGTTGGTTTAATTGTTGCAAAAGATAGATTGTTATCAAACACTTTCATCAATATTTTTTTGAAAAACTTATCTTCCAATTTATGACTTTCTCTAGGATCAAGCAACCAAGCTAATACTCGACTATGACGAATTTCAGCACTAGATATCCCCAATATTTCAAAAATATTAACTCCCGTTAACCATCTTGAAAAATCTTTTTCCGAATCTTTTTCAAGGTACAGCAGAAACTCAGTAATTTTATTTTCTATTTTCACCACTAACCCTTTTCTAATAGAAAGAAGTTTTTTCCCCTAAGCTTCTACGATATTCTTCTTCATAGTCGTAGAGAGGAGTTGGGTAGTCACCGTCAAAGTAAGCGACACAGAGACCACCATTCGGTGCATCTGTTTCAATCCCGATAGAGTTAATCAAACCATCAATCGAAAGATAGGTCAGGCTATCCGCACCAATAATTTGGCAGGTTTCTTCAACTGTATGATTGGCAGCGATTAGTTCCTGACGAGTCTGGATATCAATCCCATAGAAACATGGATAAGCTAGCGCAGGACTTCCAATAGCAACGTGAACCTCGGACGCCCCCGCTTCTTTCAAAAGCTGAACGATGCGACGAGAAGTTGTCCCCCGAACAATGGAATCATCAATCATAACCACACGTTTGCCTTTGACAACGCCTGAAACAGCTGACAATTTCATCCGCACCCCTTGCTCCCGCAATTCTTGAGTCGGTTGGATAAAGGTGCGTTGGGTGTATTGGTTTTTGATCAGACCCATTTCGTTTGGAAGACCTGATTCTTCCGCAAAGCCCATGGCTGCGCTTAGTGAAGAATTCGGAACACCAACTACGATATCCGCCTCGTGTTTGAATTCACGCGCTAATTGGGCCCCCATTCTCTTGCGGGCTGTATGGACGTTAACACCATGGATATTGGAGTCAGGACGAGCAAAGTAGATATACTCCATAGAACAGATTGCTAACTGGGTATCATTCGTATAACTATCATACTGGATGCCACTGTCATCAATGATAACAATCTCTCCTGGCTTCACATCGCGAATCCACTCAGCACCGATGACTTCAAAGGCACAAGTTTCAGAAGAAACGACCACCGCTCCGTTGGACATCTTCCCGATAGAAAGCGGACGGAAGCCATTAGGATCAAGCGCCACAATCAACTTGTCCTCAAACAGCAGGATATAAGCAAATCCACCTTTGACAAGGCTGAGCGCCTCCTTGATTTTACCCATGAGACTAGGATTGTGACTACGGCGAATCAGGTGAGCCAAGATTTCAGAATCAGAGGTTGAGCTGAAAATAGCGCCTCTTTGTTCCAATTCTTTCTTAAGAGATTCAGCATTAGTTAGATTCCCGTTATGAGCCAATCCAAACTGCATATCATGAAAACGAAAAATGAAAGGCTGGATATTATCCGCAGAAGCTTCTCCTGCAGTCGCATAACGAACATGCCCAATCGCACTCGTTCCAGTCAGTTTATCCAAATTAGCTGGATTTCTGAACACTTCTGATAAAAGCCCCATATCACGATGACGCTTTAGTTGCCCCTGGTCATTGGAAAGGATTCCTGCCCCTTCCTGACCGCGGTGCTGAAGACTATGGAGCCCAAAATAGGTCAATTTAGCCGCATCTGGATGTCCCCAAATACCGAAAACACCACATTCTTCATTAAGTGACTTTACTTCGTATGTCATTTTTTTACCTAAATTCTTTTATCCTGAAAAGGGAGAAAACCTGATCTGACAGACCAAGTAGACTCCTTTTTGATTACTTTCTCTTACAAGCCAGTGTTATCTTGACCCGCTTGGAAATAACGAACGGCACTTTCAAACAATTTCTGGTCTTTCTGACCTGGAATATTTTGGAAAAGGCCGTCTTCATAACGTTCTGAGTGACCCATTTTACCAATGATTTGACCGTTCTTGCTTGTAATTCCTTCAATAGCGTAGAGTGAGCCATTTGGATTATATTTACTATCCATGCTTGGCTGACCGTCAAAGTCTACGTACTGACTCCAAATCTGACCATTGTCACGCAACTCAGCAAATTCCTCAGCCGTCACGACAAATTTCCCTTCACCATGTGAAACCGGAATGGCATGAATATCTCCTACTTGCACACCAGCCAGCCAAGGCGAGTTAGTATTGGCAATACGGGTTTCAACCATCTTAGCCACGTGCTGATTAGCATCATTGTAAAAGAGAGTTGGACTACTATCCCCTACTTCTTCAAAGTTTCCATATGGAAGAAGACCAGATTTGACTAGAGCCTGGAATCCATTACAGATACCAATGATGAGGCCTCCCCGAGCTATGAAAGCATCAATGGCTTTCTTGACCTTCTCGTTGAGAAGAATGTTGACGATAAATTTAGCTGACCCATCTGGCTCGTCTGCAGCAGAGAAACCACCTGCAAAGAAGATGATATTTGCCTTGTCAATATTGTCAACCATTATGTCAACGGACTTGACAATAGCCGCTTCGTCCAAAGTAACAAAGGGAACTAGATTGGCCTTGGCTCCAGCTGCTTCAAAGGCTTTAGCTGAGTCGTATTCTGAGTTGGTTCCAGGAAATACTGGAATATAAACTAGTGGCTCAACCACTTTCTCTTTAGCTTTGATAACTGTGTCAGAGACAAGTGCTGGGACGTTCTCTAAAACTTTAGATTGTTCAAATTCAGTTGGATAAACTGCTTCTAATTTTCCTTCAAAAGCATTGAGCAGATTTAAACCATTTATATCAATATCGTTTACGGTCAATGTAAACAATTGGGTTGTTTGTCCAATCTTAGCTACATTTGGAATCTCCTCTGTAGATGTAAAGATAAAGCCACCTAGCTGACCAGTTAAACAAGTTGACAGGTCTGTTAAGTTTACTTTTGCTCCTATACGATTCCCCAGACTCATAAGTGCTAAGCTTTCAAGTACTCCACCATATTTAACTGCTGATGCTGCACTAATTGTATATTCATGTTGAAGGCTCGCAAACTGTGTAAAGTTTGATTTTACAGTCTCAAAATCAATTTCTTTAGATAAGGCTGACCCTGGGATATAGTAGATCCACTCTCCTACTGCCTTAAATTCTGGAGACAGAACTTTTCGACTATCTGCTGTTGTTACACCAAATGCAACTAAAGTTGGAGGCACTGTCAAGTCTTCGAAGGTACCAGACATAGAGTCCTTACCACCGATAGATGGCAGACCAAGCTGAATCTGCGCTTCAATAGAACCTAGAAGGGCAGATACAGGCTGACCAAAACGTTCAGCTTTCTTATCCATCCGCTCAAAGTACTCTTGGTATGAGAAACGAGCCTTAGACCATTCTCCACCAGTGGCAACCAATCGAGCAGTTGCTTCGATCACTGCATATGCTGCCCCATGGTAAGGTGACCACTCAGCCAAATACGGATGGAAGCCCTGAGCTATCACAGATGCAGTATTCGTAAAACCAGACTGAACAGGTAATTTTTGAACAGAAGCTTCTGTTGGAGTTATTTGATAACGGCCTCCCAGTGGATGATTTACGGTTGAACGTCCTACAGAACTGTCAAAAATCGTTTGTAAACCTTTTTGGCTAGCATGATTCAGATCAGATAGAAGAGCTACCAGGTCTGTTTCAAGACTTTCAGCTGATGTTGTCCTTTCTTCAGGTAGCTTGACATCCTTGTCAACCACCTTGGCATCAACTACAACACGAACGCCATTTGTATCAAGGAAAGAACGCTCCAAGTCGACAATTGTTTCACCATTCCAGTGCATAACCAGATTTGGTTTTTCAGTCACTGTCGCAACGACAACAGCGTCAATATTTTCTTTGTTACATTCCGAAATAAAGGCATCTACATCCTCAGGACGAACAACAACAGCCATTCGTTCCTGAGACTCAGAAATAGCGATTTCTGTTCCATTGAGCCCTTGGTATTTAAGAGGTACCTTATCAAGATTGATTTCAAGACCATCTGCTAATTCACCGATAGCTACACAGACACCACCTGCTCCAAAGTCATTTGATTTCTTAATAAGTCGAGTTACATTTCCATTACGGAAAAGGCGTTGAATCTTGCGTTCTTCAATGGCATTCCCTTTTTGAACTTCTGCTCCTGCTGTCTCTACAGATTCGACAGTTTGCACCTTTGAAGAGCCTGTTGCCCCACCAACTCCGTCGCGCCCTGTCTTTCCACCTAATAAGATGACCACATCACCCGCTACTGGTTTTTCACGAACAACATTTTCTTTAGGAGCCGCTCCGACAACTGCTCCAAGCTCCATCCTCTTAGCTACAAAACCTGGGTGGAAGTACTCACGAACATAAGTTGTTGCCAAACCAATTTGATTACCGTAAGAAGAATAGCCATGCGCTGCTGTTTTAGAAATGATCTGCTGAGGAAGCTTTCCAGCTCGCGTTTCAGCAATTGACTGGGTAATATCGCCCGCACCAGAAATCCGCATTGCTTGATAAACATAAGAACGACCAGAGAGTGGATCACGAATAGCTCCACCAATACAAGTCGCAGCGCCACCAAAAGGCTCAATTTCTGTTGGATGGTTGTGGGTTTCATTTTTAAACATCAGCAACCAAGGCTCTTTAACTCCATCCACATCCACTTCAATCTCAACTGAGCAAGCATTAATTTCGTCAGACACTTCCATATCATCTAGACGCCCATTGGCTCTTTCGTAACGACTAAAAATAGTCGCCATATCCATGAGAGTCTGCGGTTTTTCCCCACGTCCCAACTCATCGCGCATAGCCAAGTATTTATCATAAGTAGCCTGCAATTGTTTTTCAAACTTAGAAGCTGAAAAATCAATCGTTTTTAACTCAGTCTCAAAGGTTGTATGGCGACAATGATCAGACCAATAAGTATCTAGGACCTTTAGCTCTGTCTCTGTTGGCACGCGCCCAATGGATTTGAAATAATCCTGAATAAATAGGAGGTCATCGACTTCCATAGCCAAACCTTGTTTAGACTTGTAGAGCAAAAAATCTTCTGCCGAATAGTTTTCAAAAAAGTCTAAATTTGGAATTTCCTTGTCAGAGCTTGAAAATTCCTGAGGACGGAGACCTGAGAGAATATCTTTAAAGCGAGAATCCACAGGATTTAGAAGATAACGCTTAATCGCCTCCAGTTCATTGGCATCAATATTTTTGTTGACTAAATAAAGTTGAGCTGTATTTACAATTACATTGCTATCACTGCCCAAGAGCAATAAAGCCTCCTGAGCGCTAGCTGAGCGTTGGTCAAACTGACCTGGCAGAGCTTCGATAGCAAAAAACGCTGTTTCTGCAAGTGCAACCTCTACTTCCTCTTCTGTCAGCAATCTATCTGTTACTTGCTCAGAGAAAATATGTTTTTCGGCCCGAGTATACAAGTCTTCTGCCAGATGAAAAACATCGTAAACCTGGATTATCCGAAGATCTGACAATGTTTTCAGCTGGAGATTATATGTCAGCTCTTTCATTAAACTATGTGACTTGATACCAAAATTACTTTTCTTCTCTACAAAAATACGCTTGTCCATGACTTTTTACACCCGTCCTTACTTAATCGCCTGCAACTTCTCCCAAACAACTTGGTAAACATCCGTTAATTCACCAAGACCACGTCGGAAAACATCTTTATCCATGTGGTGTCCTTCTGCGTCCCAGAGACGGCAGTTATCAGGCGAAAATTCATCTGCTAGAATAATCTTGCCATCTTTGTCAAAGCCGAACTCTAACTTGAAATCAATCAATTTCAGTCCGATTTGGTGGAACCAATCTGACAAAAGTTTATTGATCCGACGAGTCTACTCTTTCAAAAAGGCAATTTCTTCGTCGCTAGCAATCTTCAAGAATTTTACATGCTCGTCATTGATGAAAGGATCATCCAAATCATCATTCTTGTAGTAAAATTCTACAATCGGAGTTTCAAGTGCAATCCCTTCTTCTACTCCAAAACGCTTAGAGAAAGACCCCGCTGTATAGTTCCGAAGCACTACTTCTAATGGAATAATCTTTACTTTTTTGTTGAGTTGATCTGTATCTGAAATCTTTTCAATAAAGTGCGTGGCTACACCTGCAGCATTCAATTTTTCAAAAATAAATGATGAAATCTGATTATTGAGCACTCCCTTGCCAACAATTTGTTCTTTCTTTACACCATTAAAAGCAGTGGCTTGATCCTTATAATGTGCTACAATCACATCCTCATCATCTGTAGCAAGAATATCTTTGGCTTTTCCCGAATATATCAATTTATTTGACATTTTAATGTTCGCCTTTCGTAATTTTATGCCTTCATTTTACCATATGAACTTAATATTTACAAGCTGTATCCGTATTTTGTACCTAACTTCCATTGTTTTTTTATTTAAACTACCTTCCTTATCAAAATATAGAAAAAAGTAGGTCAAGGCCTACTTTGTTTTTTTCTCAATATATGCTACTATTTCTGCAACACTGCATAGACGATCAATATCTTCATCTAAAATATCAATTCTAAATTCGTCTTCTAAGGTCAGAATAAACTCCATCATATCAACAGAGTCTGCTCCTATATTGTCCCTAAGACTTAATTCTGGAGTTACCTCAAAACTTTTACCTTGGCGTTCTTGAATAATAGATACGATCTTTTGGTAGATTGTTTCCTGCGTCATTGTGTTTCCTCCTTTGAGAATTCTGTAACTGATTTACCAACCACATCCGTATGTAGCATTGTTCGAATTTGACGAATCGTACTGCAAACTGTTTTTGCATCACTTGAGCCGTGAGTCTTAACCACTGGTGCTTTTAGACCAAATAATACGGCTCCCCCAGCATCAGAATAATCTAGTCTAGACTTTAGTTCCTTCAGGCTATCTTTTAAAAGCAAGGCACCCAACTTAGCCTTAAGTCCACCGCCTAAAATACTCTTCTTAAGCTGCCCCATAATACTGAGTGCTGTTCCCTCAATAGACTTTAAGACTGCGTTTCCGGTGAATCCATCTGTCACTACAACATCAGCTACACCATTCATCAACTCACGCGCTTCCACATTCCCAATAAAATTAAGAGAAGAATCTGCAGCAAGTAGTTCATAGGTCTCCTTGCGTAAAGGATCACCCTTGCTACTTTCTGTCCCGTTGTTCAAAAGACCTACACGTGGTCTCTTAATTCCTCTCACACTCTCAGCATAAAAAGACCCTAACTTGGCGTACTGATACAAATGATGAGCGGTATTTTCTGCATTTGCTCCTAAATCCAGCATATCAAATCCCTGACCATCAACGGTTGGTAGAGTTGACAACAGACCTGGTCGATCAATGTTTTTAATGCGACCTACGATAAAGAAGCCTGCCGCTAAAAGTGCACCTGTATTCCCAGCAGAAAGAACAGCATCTGCTTCTCCTGCTTTAACAGCCTTAGCAGCTAAGACCATACTAGAGTTCTTCTTTTGACGAATGGCCTTGGTTGGCTCATCATCAGAATTAATCTTTTCATCTGTGTGGACAATGCTAACTCGCTCACTTGCAGTCAGATACTGCTTGATCTTGGCCTCATCTCCATATAAAATCAGCTCGATATCTGAAAACTCTTGAAGAGCTTGATTAGCTCCTTCTACCAAGGCCTGAGGGGCAAAATCGCCTCCCATAGCATCAATGGCAATTTTTTTCATATTGACTCCTTATTTTCTTTATCTTTTAAAATACTTCCCCAGTCTCCTAGAGAATCAATGAATTTCTTTGATTTCAAATGAATCCCAACATAATCGTCGTAAATTTGATCTATAAATTCGCGTAGTTGTTGCTTAATTTCTGCTTTTAGTGAAATAGTTTCCAGAGTGCTATATTCCACTGCCTGAAATTGATCAAGTAAAAATGGTATATTGGGGTGGAGATGGCAGCGACGATCGTCCTCACGATAGTGATCCGGACAGAGGACACCACTGAATTTAAAGGAAAAATCAAAAGGTAGTCCAGTTCGATGACAAAAGACACATTCGTGGAAATTCAGAGAAACACCAAAACGGGACAAAATCTGAACTTCAAAAATATTTGTCAAAATCTCATGGTCTAAACCTTCTTCCATTAGCTCCAAGGTTTTTGTCAGAAAAGCAAAAAGAGCAGCGTCTGGTTGACTGTCCGGAATACTAGCGTCTGCCAAGGCAGCGACATAGGTCGCATAGGCCATGATGAACAAATCACTATTAATCCGAGTGAAAGGCTGGACATCTTGGTAATCCTGAATATAACTCAGACCATCATCATTCACCTTCATAAGCAAATTTGCCAAGGTAAGGGGCTGAATAACAGGACTCAGCTTAGAGTTGGTGGCATGTTTCACGAAAAACATACGCTTGCCAGCCTGTTCTGTAAATATTTTTACTAATTTGTCATCTTCACGAAAGTTTCGATTATAGAGTACTAGCGCTTTACTCGTGATGGACTGCATCATATTCTTCCATGTACTCCTTGAGTCGCTTCATAGCCTCTCGAATGACCTCCATACTAGCTGCATAAGAAAGCCGAATATAGCCTTCCCCATACTGGCCAAAAGCTGCACCTGGAATAAAAGCAACTGCTTTTTTCTCAGCAAAATCTTTCAGAAAAGCAAACGAATCCTGCGTAAACCCATCCGGAATCTTAGCAAAGATATAAAAAGCACCGTCCGGTTTTATAATTTTAAAGCCCAAGTCCCTCATCTTTTCTAAGATATAATCTCGCCTTATGATGTATTCCTTCTTCATAGGAAGAGCGTCGTCTTTTCCAGCTGATAAGGCTTCTACCCCTGCAAATTGTGCCATAGTATTTGCAGCTGTTACCAAATATTGGTGGCTCTTGATGATCTGAGCGGTAAACTCAGCAGGCGCAAAGATAAAGCCTAATCGCCAACCAGTCATAGCATGAGATTTGGAAAGACCATTGATAACAATGGCTTGCTTAGGTAGATACTGACCGATGGAAACATGAGCCTCTTCTCTGTAAGTCAACTCCGAATAAACTTCATCACAGACAACAAAGACTGGATATTTACTCAACACTGCTGCCAAGTCCTGGATTTGCTCCCTAGAATAGGTCACACCAGTTGGATTGGCTGGATAGTTCAGGATGACAGCCTTGACTTTTTCACCTTGCTCCAAAATAGCCTTTTCTAGCATTTCAGGGGTCAAGACAAAATCATTTTCTGTTGTATCAATCTCGACAATTTTAGCTCCTACAAGATTAACAATCGGCTCATATCCTGGATAAGCAGGTGCAGGAAGTAAAACAACATCATCTTCTTCTAAGATAGCTGTCAAGGTTGCAGACAAAGCTTCTGTTGCACCAATAGTCACCAACACTTCGCTTTCTGGTTTATAGTCTAAATTATATTTTTCTTTAACAAACTCGCTGGCTGCCTGTCTTAGCTCAAGCAAGCCACTCATACCAGTATAATGACTCTGATCGGCATCAATTGCAGCCTTAGCCGCTTCTTTTACATGGTTCGGAGTTGTAAAATCTGGCTCACCTAAAGTTAGGCGTAAAACCCCGGGAATACTTGATATGGACTGATCAAACTGACGAATCATCGATACTTCAATTTTATCTAAATTCTTATTAAAACGTTTCGTTAAATCCATACATTGCCTCCATATCTTTATCTTTTCAAATATTATACTACAAATAAAAGACCGTCGCAAAAACTGACTGTAATCATACAAAAGGAAAAAGATTGCAGCTCAAGCCCAATCTTGTATCCTTTCTTTATTGTTCTTCGCTTTCATCATCAAAATAGCGAATCAAGTTCTTTTCTGTCAAAATATCTGAGTAAGTATAAGATTCTACATAAGTACTTGCAGAGTCTCCAGCTGGAACATTGTCATTTGTATATTCTACTATAAATAAAGAAGGATAAACCTCAATCAAACGTCCTTTTTTATCCTTTTGACGCTTCCGCCCATTTTCCAGAGTCATCTCGACAATCTGCCCCTCATGTGCCTTGATGTCTTCTTTAATTTTTTTCATTTTTGCTACATCTGTAAATGCATCACTCATTTTATACTTCCTCCCTTTTAGAAATACTTGAGAACTTGTTGTATTCTTTTTGGAAAATCAATTCTACCGTACCACGCGCACCGCTACGGTTTTTCTCGATAATAACTTCCACCTTGTTATTTGGAATACCTTCTTCTTCATCGCCAGCACGATCATAATAATCATCCCGATAGAGAAAGGCTACGATATCCGCATCCTGCTCGATAGATCCAGATTCCCGGATATCAGACAGCACTGGCCGTTTATCTTGTCGTTGCTCTACTCCACGAGAGAGCTGACTTAAGGCAATTACTGGTACTTTTAACTCTTTTGCTAAAATCTTCAGCTGACGAGAAATTTCTGATACCTCTTGCTGACGATTTTCGCGTCCGGTTCCTGTGATCAACTGCAGGTAGTCAATCAAAATTAGGCCTAAATTGCCTGTTTCTTGAGCCAACTTTCTCGCCCGCGAGCGAATTTCTGTAATCCGAATCCCTGGTGTATCATCAATATAAATGCTGGCTTGCGCCAGATTTGCTTGAGCGATGGTTACTTTCTGCCATTCTTCATCGCTTAGTTGTCCTGTACGGATAGAATGCGAATTAATAACTCCTTCAGAAGCCAACATCCGGTCTACCAAGCTCTCTGCCCCCATTTCCAGAGAGAAAATAGCGACAGTCTTATCTAGTTTCGTCCCAATATTCTGAGCAATGTTAAGGGCAAAAGCAGTTTTTCCGACCGCAGGACGTGCTGCCAAAATGATCAATTCTTCCTCATGTAGACCTGTGGTCATCTTATCCAACTCAGGATAGCCAGTCGCAATCCCTGTGATATGAGAAGTTTGTTGAGAACGAACCTCCAAGTTTTCAAAGTTGATATTCAAGATATCTTTGATGTTTTTAAAACCACTACGGTTAGCATTCTCACTGACATCAATGAGCGCCTTCTCCGCACCAGCAATAATTTCATCTGCCGGGCTTGCTCCATCGTAAGCTTGATTGATAGAGTCTGTCAACCGAGCAATTAAGCGACGCAAAATAGCTTTTTCAGCTACGATTTTAGCATAATATTCCGCATTGGCAGAGGTTGGCACTGAGTTAACCACTTCAACCAAATAGCTGAGTCCACCAATGTTTTGTAAATCATCCTGGCTATCCAGAATATTTCGAACGGTAGTGGCATCAATTGCATCACCACGATCAGCCAAATCAATCATGGCTTTGAAAATCAAACGATTGGCATACTTAAAGAAGTCAGCTGGCTCGATATATTCACGAACGAAAACGAGCTTGCTCTCATCAAGAAAAATAGCTCCCAGAACAGACTGCTCAGCTAAAATATCTTGAGGCTGTGCTCGTAATTCATCAATCTCTGCCATAAAGAACTCCTCTCTCCCTTACTTATCCTTCCTTGACACGCAGATTGATGACACCTGTGATATCTTGGTAAATCTTCACTGGAACATCAATCAGACCTACTGAACGAATCGGTGAATCCACTTTGATATTGCGTTTGTCCAACTTAATACCAAATTGTTTTTCTAACTCTTCTGCAATTTTTTTGCTGGTAATAGAGCCAAACGTCCGACCATCCGGACCAACTTTTTCAGTAAATTCAACCAAAGTTGCTTCTTCTGCTAATTTGGCCTGAATCGCTTGAGCTTCAGCAACTAATTCAGCATGGGCTTTTTCTTCAGATTTCTGTTTACCCCGTAACTCACCAATAGCTTGAGCAGTTGCTTCTTTTGCTAAATTTTTCTTAATCAAAAAGTTTTGAGCATATCCTGTAGGAACTTCCTTTACTTCCCCTTTTTTGCCCTTACCTTTCACATCTGTTAAAAAAATAACTTTCATTCTACTATCTCCTCTTCTTTTTTGATCACTTCATCAATGATTTCTTGGTTTAATTTTCGGGTAACCTCTGCAACCGTAAGGTCTTTAATCTGAGCAGCTGCTAGATTAAAGTGGCCGCCACCACCCATATTTTCCATAATACGTTGGACATTAATCTTACTACGACTTCTAGCTGAAATCGAAACATAACCTTGCGTATTTTTACTTACCACAAAGGTTGCTTCGATCCCCGACATAGCAAGCATAGTGTCCGCCGCCTTACTGATTGCGACCGTCTGATAACTCTTATCTTCTGGCCCACTAGCTACGATGACGTTTGGTAATATCTTATTACCTCGTAGGATCAGCTCGTTAACTGCCCGATATTCATCAAAATCTGTTGCAGAAATATCTTGAATTGTCACACTATCACTGCCCCGTGTCCGTAAATAACTAGCCACATCAAATGTCCGACTAGTAACGCGAGAGGTGAAATTCTTAGTGTCCAACATCATTCCAGCCATCAAAATACTGGCCTGCATCTTACTTAATCTATTTTTCTTAGAATTTTGGAACTGAAGCAACTCCGTCACAAGCTCACTAGCACTACTGGCTCCACTTTCAATATAAGTAATGACAGCATTTTCTGGGAAATCATCATCCCGTCGATGATGATCAATTACAATAGTCTGATAAAACTGTTTATAAAAATCCTTAGATAGGGTCAAACTAAGCTTAGAATGGTCAACCATAATGAGTAAAGAGTTTCCTGTGACCATCGTCATGGCTTCCGCAACAGTTACCATATTGGTCTGACCTTCTTCTTGGAGTTTATTGACAGCTCTCTCAATATCTGCAGCCATTTGATACTGATCATAGACAACATATGTCTTATCAATTAAATTGCTTGCAAAAAGTTGCATTCCAACTGCCGAACCCAAAGCATCCATATCCAAATTCTTATGACCCACAACAAAAATTTGATCAACACTACGAATTTTATCCGAAATAGCGGTCATCATGGCCCGAGTACGTGTACGTGTACGCTTCACTGCAGCAGCAGAGCCACCTCCAAAGAAGATTGGATTCTTGCCATCAGCATTTTCTTTTACGACAGCCTGATCTCCTCCACGAACCTCAGCTAGGTTTAGATTTAACAAAGCCGTTTTACCGATTTGATCGTGGTCTCCATCTCCATAAGCGAAGCCCATACTGAGAGTCAGGGGTATTTCACGATTCTTAGCTTCAATCCTAAATTGATCAATAACTGAAAATTTATCCTGCATTAACTGATCAAGTACCGTAAAATCTGTAAAAAGATAAAAACGATCCATACCTACACGACGATAAAACATACGATGGCGATCAGAGAATTCAGCAATGTAATTGGCAACAAAACTATTAATCTGACTGATATCCGAATCTGATACAACATCTTCTAAATCATCATAGTTATCAACAGATATAATACCAATAACAGGGCGTGTAGTTGCTAATTCTGCAGTTGCATCATACTCATTAGAAGCATCAAAAAAGTAGAAAACATTAGAGGAACGATCCAGATAAATCGAATATTTCTTGTCACCGATTGTCATGTAGCGACCAGAACCTTCTAAACCTGTCTCCATCATCTGCTGTAGCATTTGTGTATCAAAATCCCCATCTTCTGTTGTACAAAGCAACTCAGCATAAGGATTGAACCACTCAACTTCACCAGTTTCTTCTTTAATTTTAATGACTCCAACAGGCATTTTATCTAGTAAAGATGCCAAACTATTTTCTGCATGGTGATTAACATACTGAATTTGTTCAAATTCTGCTGTTTCAAAAAACTTTTGTTGATAAATTAGAAGGGAAACCAAAAAGGCCACTACCAAAAAGGTAGCAAGCAAAACAAGCGTTCCTTCACCAAACGCTCTCAGTAAAACTGCTAAGATTCCAAAAGAAATAACGCCCAGCATTACAAAGTGAATTGGGGCAAAATGAAATTTTTTCATCACAAACCTCTTACCCGCCATTTTACCATAAATTCAATAAAAAAGCGAGTTTCTACTGATTCTAGACTTATTCGTGTTAGCTAAATTTTTGGTAAATTTAGTGATTATTTCTTAATTGATTGCATCATCCTCTAGTTGATTGTTTTTTGTCATAGTTGTAAAAAAAATTTACAGCAAAGTAAACATATTGGTGAATCCACTCAAAAAAGCTAGTTATTCAGTCATGTTTAATAATTAAAAGTTCTTTTTCACAAGCTTTTAAACTCAATCCATATCAGGCGAATGTTATTTACACTATGTTTACAATACTGTAAATATAGTGTAAAAACCACGTTTTTTATCAAACGTGGTTTTGTTTTTCTTTATTTTTTGAAATGCTACGTGCTTTTCCTTCCAAGTAAACCATCAAAATGGAAATATCTGCTGGATTAACACCAGAAATACGACTAGCCTGACCAATTGTTTCTGGATTGATTTTCTTAAACTTCTGTCGTGCTTCTGTTGCAATCGAGTCAATATCATCCCAGTCAATATTAGCTGGAATGCGCTTCTCTTCCATGCGCTTCATCTTTTCAACCTGATCAAGTGCTTTAGAAATATAGCCTTCGTACTTAATCTCTGTCTCAATCAGCTCGATAATCTTTTCATCAAGCTCCTCTGCCGCCGGACCAATAAACTGAACCACATCTTGGTAAGACACTTCCGGACGCCGCATAAATTCTTTGGCAGTTACTGCATCCGTTAGAGGCTTAAAGCCAAGCGCTTCTACCTTAGCATTTGTTTCCTTGACAGGCTTTAGTTTGATAGATTCCAAACGCTTCATTTCATTGTCAAACTGATTTTTTTTAATCTCAAAACGAGCCCAGCGTTCATCATCAACCAGACCAATTTCTCGTCCCATCTCTGTCAAACGCATATCTGCATTGTCATGGCGGAGAATCAAACGGTACTCAGCTCGGCTGGTCAAGAGTCGGTATGGTTCTACGGTTCCCTTGGTCACTAAATCATCAATCATGACTCCAATGTAACCATCACTTCGATTCAAAATCAACTCTGGCTTACCTTGGATCTTCAAGGCCGCATTAATCCCAGCAATAATCCCTTGACCAGCAGCTTCTTCATAACCAGAAGTCCCATTGGTCTGACCTGCTGTAAAGAGCCCAGAAATTTTCTTGGTTTCCAAGGTTGCCCGCAACTGGTGAGGCATAATCATATCGTACTCAATGGCATAGCCTGTCCGCATCATTTCGGCATTTTCTAGACCCTTGATAGAGTGAACCAAGTCCTTCTGCACATCTTCTGGCAAACTAGTTGACAACCCCTGCACATAAACTTCTTCTGTATCACGACCCTCAGGTTCTAAGAAAAGCTGGTGGCGTTCCTTGTCCGCAAAACGGACAATCTTATCCTCGATTGACGGGCAATAGCGAGGTCCCACACCCTTAACGATACCTGAAAACATAGGAGCACGATGCAGGTTATTTTGGATAATTTCATGACTTTCTGCATTGGTATAAGTCAACCAGCAAGGCACTTGATCTTTCACATAGTCTTCATCACGAGATGTGTAAGAGAAATGATTGGCTTTTTCATCACCTGGCTGAATCTCGGTCACATCATAATTGATAGATGACGCCTTAACACGTGGAGGAGTTCCAGTTTTAAAACGACCAATTTCAAATCCTAGATCACGCAGATTATCTGCCAAAGGAATGGCTGCTAAGCTATGGTTTGGACCAGATGAATACTTGAGATCACCAATAATAATTTCTCCCCGCAAGGCTGTTCCAGTCGTAACAATGACGGCTTTAGCTGCATACTCCTGATGAGTTGCCGTTTTAACCCCAATGACCTTACCATCTTCTACCAAGATTTCATTAATCATGGTTTGCCGCAGAGTCAGATTTTCTTGATTTTCAACAGTCTTCCGCATTTCTTTGGAGTAAACTTCCTTATCCGCCTGGGCCCTAAGAGCACGAACTGCAGGGCCTTTGCCGGTATTAAGCATCTTCATTTGGATATAGCTCTTGTCAATATTCTTGGCCATTTCTCCGCCCAATGCATCTACTTCACGGACAACAATCCCTTTAGCAGACCCTCCGATAGAAGGATTGCAGGGCATAAAGGCCAGCATCTCAATATTGATGGTTGCTAAAAGAACCTTGCAACCCATTCGACTAGCAGCCAGCGATGCCTCAACCCCAGCATGCCCTGCTCCAATCACGATAATATCATAACTTTCAGTAAAATTGTGTGACATTTCTTTTTCCTTCGTTTTTTTCACCAAAAAAGGCCAAGTCTCCAGAAGTGCAGGACAAAAAAGCCTGCAACATCCATGAGCTTTGACCATCATAGGTATTGCTTATCTTATTTTAGCAGATTGTACTGAATTGTCAATCTAAATGTACTGCAAGACTTGACCATTCTTATAAGCTCTGTCAATTAAGCCTCCACCTAGGCACTCATCCCCATCATAGAAGACGACTGCTTGACCTGGTGTAACTGCCCTTTGAGGCTGATCAAAATTGACAACTGCCTTGTCACCCTTTACAGTAACTGTCACCTTAGAATCTGGCTGACGATAACGGAACTTAGCTGTACATTCCATAGTAAATTCTTCTGGCATTTCTTTTGTGAAATGAACCTGACTAGCGTCAAGACTGGTTGACATTAAGTTGTCATGATAAAAACCTTGACCTACATAAAGAATATTTTGGCTGAGATCTTTTCCAACCACAAACCAAGGCTCATTATCACCGCCATGTTGTCCACCAATTCCAAGACCACCCCGCTGGCCAATGGTATAATACATCAAGCCAGCATGCTGGCCCATATCTCGGCCTTCCAAGGTCATCATGCGACCAGGCTGGGCTGGTAAATATTGACTCAGAAATTCTTTAAAATTCTTCTCACCAATAAAGCAAATGCCAGTCGAATCTTTTTTCTTAGCTGTAGCTAAACCAGCTCTTTCAGCAATTGCTCGAACTTCTGGCTTTTCTAAATGGCCCAAAGGAAACATAGTCTTTTGCAGTTGTTCCTGTGACAGTTGACTCAAAAAGTAAGTCTGATCCTTATTGTTGTCCTTGCCACGCAGCATGTGAACCAAGCCATCTTGGTCTCTCTTCACCTGAGCATAGTGACCTGTTGCAACGTAATCTGCACCCAGTGTCAAGGCATAATCAAGGAAGGCTTTAAACTTGATTTCCTTGTTACACATGACATCTGGATTTGGAGTCCTACCAGCTCTGTATTCCGCCAAGAAGTATTCAAAAACGCGATCCCAATACTCTTTTTCAAAGTTGACAGAGTAGTAAGGAATGCCAATCTGGTCTGCAACAGCTGCCACATCCTTGTAGTCTTCTGTAGCTGTACAGACACCAAATTCATCTGTGTCGTCCCAGTTTTTCATGAAGATGCCAATTACATCATAACCTTGCTCTTTTAAGAGCAAAGCAGTTACTGATGAATCGACACCTCCGCTCATACCAACAACGACACGAATCTTAGAGTTATCACTCATTGTGTTCTCCCATCTTTTCGTTATTTCACGATTGAAGGTCGTGCTGTGCTTTCAACGATTGAAGGTCGCTTGAGCAAGCTCTATTATAGCACGAAATTTTTATAAGAACAAACAAATAGAGAATGCTTCCTTCTACTAGCCCAGTTAACTTTTTGTCAAGAATGTTTACAATAGTGTAAAGAAAAACTCTCAAAATTGAGAGTTTCCTTTTAATACCAGCCATTTGCTAACCAAAAGTTTTTAGCAGCTGACCATGAACCATATCGACTTGTTACATATTCATTTGCCACTTTCTCTTGATTTTCAGGCGAGAGATCTCCATTCAAGTATGTAATAGTTAATTGATATCGACCATAATATTGACCATTTTGAGCAGTATAACTACCACTTGATTCCTTTTGAGCGATAAATTCTTTAGCTTCTGCATCTTCCGCACTTAAACCTGAAGAAGCATTTGCTGTGTTTGTATTCGTATTGTTAACCTCAGATGTTGTTGTAGTTGGTGCAGTTTCTGTCTTGTTTTCCTTCTGTCCTCCTACTTCTAGGACTTGTCCAACATGGATAAGATTTACATCAGAAATTTTATTCAGTTCAGCTAGCTTTTCAACACTTGTATTATTAGCTGACGCAATAGCAGAAAGTGTATCTCCTGACTTCACGGTATAACTATCAGCGTTTGCTATTACTGGTAGGAATAAAGCTAAAGCTGCTAAGCTTACTACACCTGTCTTTACTGTATTTTTTTTATTTTTTAAAAATGTCTGTACTTGCATTTTATTCTCCTTTTCTTGTAACTAGCAAAACGAGATACAAAAAGTTCATGATTTTTTCTTGGTCTCATATCTATCATTTTGCTATACTCCTATCATACAGGTTCTATGTTACCTCTATTTTTAAAGTATATGATAAATGTTACAAAATTGTTTAAATTAGAAAAAGAAAGCTTATAAAAGGCTTAAAATAAGAAATTTTATTTTGACTTTCAAATGATTATCCTAATTTATAGGATTTGTTATTTTATAATTTTTTATTTAAAAATGAAGCAGATACCCCCTAACTTTGTTATAATGAAGATAGAACTTTACACGAGGAGAAATCATGTCATCATTAAGATTTCAATCTGTTTTTGATATTATTGGCCCTGTAATGATTGGACCATCTAGTAGCCATACAGCAGGAGCCGTTCGTATTGGAAAAATAGTCTATTCTATATTTAACGATGAACCTACTGAAGTGGAATTTCAGCTTTTTAATTCTTTTGCTAAAACATATCGAGGACACGGAACTGATTTAGCTCTTGTAGCGGGAATCTTAGGAATGGATACGGATGATCCAGAGATTCCCAATAGTCTAGAAATAGCCCATAAACGAGGCATCAAAGTTGTCTGGTCTATTCAAAAAGATAGTAATGTTCCACATCCTAATACAACGAAAATTACAATAAAAAACGATCATAAAACAATTAGTGTTACTGGGGTATCTATTGGAGGGGGCAATATTCAAGTAACAGAGCTGAATGGTTTTTCAGTTTCCCTCAGCATGAACACACCTACTATTATTATTGTTCATCAAGATGTCCCTGGTATGATTGCTCACGTTACCGAGGCCCTCTCACGCTACAATATCAACATTGCTCAAATGAATGTCACACGTGAAAAAGCTGGCGAGAAAGCAATAATGATTATTGAAGTGGATAGCCGTAGCTGTGAAGAAGCTGTCGAAGAAATTCGAAACATTCCTCATCTGCATAATGTAAATTTCTTTAAGTAGGAGAAAATATGTTTTATTCTATAAAAGAATTAGTAGAGCAAGCTGACTTGGATTACCAAGGAAATGTTGCAGAACTAATGATTGCTACTGAGTATGAATTGACTGGTCGCGAAAGAGATGAAGTCTTGAGATTAATGGGTCGCAATCTAGAAGTCATGAAAGCCTCTGTCCTTCTTGGACTTGATGAAAGCAAGTCTCGCAGCGGATTGACTGGCGGAGATGCAGCAAAACTTGACCACTATATCCAATCTGGAAAAACATTGTCAGATCACACTGTACTGACAGCAGCAAAAAATGCTATTGCTGTCAATGAGCATAATGCTAAGATGGGCTTGGTTTGTGCGACACCAACTGCTGGTAGCGCTGGCTGTCTGCCAGCTGTTCTTACATCTGCCATTGAAAAATTAGGACTCTCAGAAGAAGAACAGCTAAACTTTCTATTAGCTGCAGGTGCTTTCGGCCTAGTCATTGCCAATAACGCCTCAATTTCAGGCGCTGAAGGTGGCTGTCAAGCAGAGGTTGGCTCTGCTTCTGCCATGAGCGCAGCTGCTTTAGTTCTGGCTGCTGGAGGTTCACCTTTTCAGGCTAGCCAAGCTATTTGCTTTGTTATTAAAAATATGCTGGGCTTGATTTGTGATCCAGTTGCTGGTCTAGTAGAAGTGCCATGTGTCAAGCGAAATGCAATGGGAGCCAGTTATGCTTTTATTGCAGCAGATATGGCTCTTGCGGGAATCGAATCTAAAATTCCTGTTGATGAAGTCATTGACGCCATGTATCAAGTCGGGTCAAGTCTGCCTACTGCATTCCGAGAAACGGCTGAAGGTGGCTTAGCTACAACACCTACAGGTCGCAGACTTTCAAAAGAGATATTTGGAGAATAACACAGATTGACAAATGTGTAAACTTGTTGATTTTTATAACATAAAAAAACGGCTTTGAGCCGTTTTTAATTTTATATTAATAATTCCAAGCTGATAAACCTTGAGCATTATAGGCATTGTATGCAGATTGGATTTGATCTTCAACAGTTGCTGTAGAACCCCATCCTGGCATAGTTTGGAATAATCCACTAGCACCTGAAGCATTATAGGCGTTTACTTGACCATTTGATTCACGAGCAATAATTGCTTCCCAAGTTGAAGCAGAAACTCCTGTCAGCTCAGCCATGCGAGCTGCTGCATAAGTACCTGTCTCACCTGCTGTATTACCGTTGGCAAGAACAGGTGTAGAATTATAGGTAGAATAGTTAGCTGATGGTGCAGGAACTGTAATAGTTGCCACTGGTGCAGGTGCTGCTTGATTAGTTTGTGTAGCAGGTCCTGGTGCTGCAGCAACAGCTGGAGCTTTTTTATTAGCTTTTGTATCACCAAGTTCTAGCACTTGACTCTCAAAAATTAAATCTGGATTTTCAAGCTTATTTAATTTAATTAAGCTTTCAACAGTTGTAGATTTTTCTTTTGCAATTTTTGACAAGGTGTCGCCAGCTTTTACTGTATATGTGTCTGCCTTAGCTACAACTCCTGTCAAAAATAGGGTAGCTGCTGTAGCAACAAATGCGAAGGCACCTTTCATTGGTTGTAATTTCATTATAATTCTGGTTCTCCTTTTCACTGATAGTTCCATCATACACTTTAAATATTACAGGTTATTTAAAATAGGATTACAAAAATTACAAATGTATTTTATTTAAACACCAACATTGCCTTATCCATCGTATTTCTACATATTAATTTTAAATAATATGTGAAATTAACACAAAACCCAGACTTGACATCAATTTTTTAGCAAATATAATATAGCTCCTAAAATTAATAAGACAAGAATCGCATAGGAATCTTTATTTTGCCACTTTAACTGTCTATAGCGACTTCTCTGATCTCCTCCTTGATAACCACGCGCTTCCATTGCAATAGCTAAAGCATCCGCTCTTTTAAAGCTAGAAGCAAATAAAGGAATCAAAATCGGTATAATGGATTTCACTTTTTGTACAATGTTTCCCTCACCAAAATCCACTCCTCGAGCTCGCTGAGCGTTCATAATTCGAACAGTGTCATCCATTAAGGTTGGTACAAATCGTAAGCTCATTGATAACATCAATCCTACCTCATGCACTGGGAATTTAAAAACAGTCAGAGGTTTTAGGAGAGCTTCTACCGCATCCGCCAAACTTAAAGGCATTGTAGTCAAACTGAGTAATGTTGAGAAAAAAATGATCAAAACGAATCGACTAAAAATAATGCCTGCTTGTGCTAAGCCTATATCTGTAATGCGAATAAAGGAAAATTGGACAAGAGTATTTCCCGTTGTAGTAAATAAGAGCTGAAAAATAGTCGTAAAGGCAACCAAGAAAAGCATAGATTGGAGACCTTTTACAAAAAATCCAATAGGGACTCTAGAAAGAAAAACTAAAAAAAATGTAAAAACAAAAAGCAAAAGGTTTGTTGCTAAATTATTTGCCCAAAAAATAATTAAAACAAACAAGAACATAGATAATAGTTTACTTCTAGGATCCAAACGGTGGATCAGAGAATTACCCGGAATATACCGCCCTAAAATCATCTTATCCATGCAGTATCTCCTTAAATTCAGTGATTGTAATCGGTAAATTAGGCAAGTTTAAACCTTTTTCTACCAGACCTTGAGCAAATTTTGTAATCTTAGGAACTCCCAGTTGGATTTTTTCCATAAATTCAACATCCTGAAAGATATCCTTTGGAGAACCACTTTTCACTAAATGTCCCTTCTCCAGCACATACGTAGTATCAGCAAAATTTGCCACGTCATCCATCAAATGAGTTACCAACACAATAGTCATACCATCTTCATGTAAACCTTGGAAGATTTCCATTAGTTCCTTACGACCTGCTGGATCTAACCCAGCTGTCGGCTCATCAAGGACTAAAACTTCAGGTTCCATTGCTAGGATTCCAGCAATAGCTACCCGTCTCATTTGTCCTCCTGAAAGCTCAAAAGGACTACGTGAGAACAAGTCCTCAGAAATTCCCACCAAAAGAAGTTTTTCACGCGCCAAACGTTCCGCTTCTTCTTTAGAAACTCCAAAATTTTGTGGACCAAAAGCCACATCATCTAAGACTGTTTCTGCAAAAACTTGGCTTTCTGCAAATTGAAACACCAAACCAACTTTTTTTCTTACTTGCTTTATATCTTTATTAACAGAAGTAGCTGTAATTTCTATATCATTAACAGTGACACTTCCTACAGAAGGTGTCAACAAGCCATTTAAAAGTTGCAAAATAGTAGATTTTCCACTACCAGTATGACCGATTAAAGCAGTATAAGAGCCATCTTTAATTTCCAAATTCACATCAAAAAGGGCAGGCCCTTCAAATGGTGTGCCTGCTTGATAAGTATAACTAACATTCTTTAAAGTAATTCCCATAAAGATTCCTGCAATTCTTTTTCTGTTAGATAATCAGCTGGCAAATCAAAATCTTCATTCAAGGTTGCCTTGACTTGATTTGAAAAGGGTTCATCAAGTCCTAATTCCTGTAAATCTGATCTTGAAAACAGCTCTCTAGCTGTACTGCTTGATTCTACTTTTCCTTTTTTCATGACCAAAACACGGTCACTAAGTGCAACTTCATCCAAGTCATGTGTAATCGAAATGACCGTCATTTGATTCTCATCTTTGATGCGTTTCACTGTTTGAATCAAGTCCAAACGTCCTTCTGGATCCAACATACTAGTCGCTTCATCCAAAATAATAATATCCGGACGAAGAGCCACTATTCCTGCGATAGCCACCCTCTGTTTTTGCCCTCCTGAAAGACGAGCTGGTTCTCGATTTTTAAAGTCTTGCATCCCTACGATCTCAAGCGCTTCATTTACTCGATTTACCATAGTCTCATGGTCCATTCCCTGATTTTCCAAACCAAAAGCCACATCGTCTTCCACAGTTGCTCCAACAAATTGATTGTCTGGATTTTGAAAAACCATTCCAATATGACGACGTTTTTCCCAAACATTTTCTGGAGTCAGCTGATCACCTAAGATAATAATTTCTCCACTTTCAGCTTCTAAAAGGCCATCAATCAAACGAATCGTGGTCGATTTACCGCTCCCATTATGACCAACAATGGACAACCATTCACCATGTTTCACGTGAAACGTTACATCATTTAAAATGTATTCTTCAGTATCGTTGTCGTATTTATATTTGAGGTTGTGTACTTCGATAATATTTTTCATCATTTATTTAAAAGTATCTTTAAAGAGATAGGCGCTCCCTTTGAAATAGTCATAACCAGAATATATTGTAAAGATTAAAGCGATATACAGACAAATTTGTCCCAAAAGTGTCCAATGGATCAGCAAGAAGATAATAGCAAACATCTGTGTGAATGTTTTAATCTTGCCAGGCATCGCTGCAGCTAAAACCGTTCCTCCCGTTTCTACCAATAAAAGACGCAATCCGGTCACAGCTAATTCTCGACAAATTATCACAGCTACCACCCAGGCAGGAGCCATTTTCATTTCAATCAGCATGATAAACGCTGACATAACTAAAAGTTTGTCTGCCATTGGATCAGCAAACTTCCCAAAATTGGTAACAACTTTCCATTTACGAGCTAAATATCCATCCAAATAATCAGTAATGCTGGCCACCGCAAAGATAATCGCAGCAATGACATGAATAGTCTTAGATGAACCAAGGGTTAGTAATAGAATAAAAATTGGGATTAACGCCACTCTCAAGAGCGTTAAAGCATTTGGAATATTTTCTTTTTTCATAAGCATTCTCAATTATTGATTGTTAAAGTAATCGTTCCCGATTGGGTATTGATTGCAGAAGTATTAATGATCTGGTCGTTTACAGAGACCGTTACACCCTCTACAACACCTAAAATGATAACTGTAGATGAACCAGGAGACACAGTAGTTGTTACACTTGGATTTTCTGGAGATAAAACAGCCCCATTGTCTAAATCTGTTCCCGACACACTGACCCAACTAGTTGCAGTTGTGACGGATAATTTGATAGTTACAGGATCTTTTGCCCCAGAATAAGTCGCTGTCAGATTTTGCCCGCTACCAGAAACTGTTAAAGCATTGCTGCTAGACGATGTGGTTGAAGAAGAACTCGTCAGATTAGAGCTAGTTGAAGTGGCCTCTGAAGACCCTTCGCTTTTAACCACACTGTAACTAGAAGAAGCTGAATTCTCCGTTTCCGTTTCCATCTGATTAACATATTGCCAGACATAGTAAGTTACAAAGGCAATGATTGCCAACGATATGACAGAAAAATAGAAAAGTGGCAAATAAGATGTTTTTTGTCTATTGCTTCTTCTTCTCCCCATATTTTCTTCATCAACATCTACTTCATCATAAGTAACCATACTACCTGATTCGTAGGCGTCTAAAATGATTTTTTCGTCTAAGTCTACTGCCCAAGCATACTTACGGAGAAAAGATTTGGCATAAAAACTACTAGGTAGTTTATCAAAATCATCTGCTTCTAAAGCCTCTAATAAATCTAACTGAATATCTGTTTTTTGTTGTAAATCTTCTAGGCTTAGTCCCTGATTAATTCGAGCTAACCTTAATACCTCACCTATCGTTTTTTTTCTCATACGTTCAAATTCCTCTAAAAAATACTAGAAAAAGCTGTGCCCAAGCCAGATGTCACAAGCTTTAAAGTTTATCATATTTATAAAATCTAGATTTCATAGCCAATAACATGAATCAGCCTTACAAAGATAATACTAGGGACTAGATCTTTGTTTCATTTTTTATGTTTTATATCCTCTTTTCTGAAAACATCTTCTATCATTTTTTTACAGACTATTGTACCAAATTTTTCTCTTCTTTTGTTAGGATTATTTTGGAAAAATTGTAAAATCTATCATGTCACAGTGATCAATAAACTCATGACCAACTTCTAAAATATCTTCTAAGTGAATATCCTGTAAAATTTTTGGCAAGTCAAAAAGATTTTCTCCATCTATAAGGGTTTCATACTGCGTTGCCATATATTCTAACGAATTTAGACCATGCATCAAATCACCATACATTTCACTTTTAACAATATCTAAATGCTCTTCAGTTACATCCATATCTTGAGCGAATTCTTTAATTGCTGTGCGGATTTGATGAGATAAAGCTACTGGCTCCTGGGTATCCATCGTCAGCATAACAAAGTGGAAGCGTTCTTCTACTTCAACTTCCAGAGTCAAGGAAGCATCAATTTTCCCATTTTCATACATTTTTTGATAACGTTTAGAAGTCCAGCCAAACATCATATCAAATAATAATTTCAAAATAAGTTTATAGCGAAATAATTTTCTCTTTGAAATTTTGTCATTTCCTCGCATAGCAACAGCTAATTTAGGTCGGCTGACTTCCATCCTCATACTAGCAGTTGGAACTACAGGAGATAATTTTAATGAACGCCTTTTGATGGCTGATTTTTCATCCTCTATTTCATACGAATTTTGTTGTTCACTAATAGTAGCTACCGTTTTATCCAGATCAAAATTTCCAACTAAAAATAAACTCATATTAGACGGATGGTAAAAAGTTTCAAAGTTTTCATCCAAATCTTCCACTGTGATTTCAGCAATCGACTCGCGATTCCCAGCTATATCTTGTGCCAGAGCTGTCCCTGGGTATAGATTTGCTAAAGCGCTAAAAAACAAACGATAATCTGGATTATCCTGGTACATTTCTATTTCTTGCTGGATAATTCCTTGTTCTCTCTGAACAGATTCTTCTGTAAAATATGCTTCCCCAATCAAATCCTGTAGTAATTCCAAACATTCTTCTACATTCTCAGTTGTTGAAAACAGGTAACTTGTCTTTGTGAAACTAGTAAAGGCGTTACTTTCTGCTCCTAAGTCTACAAATTCCTGCAAAAGATCATTGCCATTTTCATCTTCAAATAATTTATGTTCTAAAAAATGAGCAATTCCAGCTGGATAATGGATAGCTTGCTTGGTACCTCTCGGAACAAAATAAGTATCTACCGAACCAAAATTCACCGTCATAATACCATATGTCTCATGAAAATTTGTTTTAGGAAGTAAAAAAAGTCGCAATCCATTTGGTAAAATTACCCGATAAAGACTTTCTCCAATAGCTGTATATTCTATTTTTTTCAGCGCTAAATTCTGCATTATTTCCCTTCCATAAAGTACATCGCTTGAAGTTTCAAGGTATTCGCTGCTAAAACAATATCTTCCTTCTTAACATTTTCCATAACTTCTAACCACTCATCGACTCTTAAAAATTTCTTGCCTAAAACAGCCGACAAATAAGTTGTTTCCAGTAAAGCATTTTGACGATCTTGAGATAAGAGAGCACTGTTTTTAAGCATATTTTTTGTCTGTTGAAGCTCTTCTTCAGAAAATTTTCCTCTTTTTAGATCAGCTACTTGTCGATTAATTAAAGTCATAGCTTTATTACGATTTTTTCTATCAATACCAGCATATACTCGTAACATTCCTGAAAAAATGTCCATAGTGCTAGAAACAGTATAGGCCAGACTAGCTTTCTCACGAACTTCTACAAATAATTTAGAGTGTGCATAACCACCCAGAAGACCATTCATTACAATCAAAGGGATATGACTAGTATCTCCATATTGAATAGGGAAATGATAGCCCATTTCTAAAATGGATTGATTAGCTTCCTTTTGTTCAATCCCTTCTCGTAAAATTTTTGAAAAAGGTTGCTGATAGTCCAATAGTAAATCCTGTTCACGATCCGTGAAGCCAAATTGAGAAAATTGTTCCTGCATAGCCACTTCATTAAAATCACCGATAAAAAAGATATCAATCTTATCTTCCTTCAGCATTTTTTGAAAGACTGCAAGGCTGGTCTCAGGTGTCACTTGTTTCATTAAGTCAAGTCTTGAGACCCGAGGAAGTTGCATTTCTTCACTTAAATAAAATAATTTATTCAATTCTAAATGCGCGTGGTAAAAATGATTTTCTATTTCAGATTCCAACTCGTGAATAATATTTTTCTTTTCAATTTCAAAGATAGAGGAATCAAAACCTTTCTGGTCAACTAAAGGAGATAAGAGACTTGCTTTGATAAATTCAACCATCTCTGTTGTTAGGGCGTTTTTCCTACTTAAAAAAGAATCCCTAACAAAGGACACATTAATATCTACATAATGAACCAAACCTCTCTTTGAAACACTGGTTGAATAATTTGATCCATATAAACTAGCTAAACGCTCACGAAATAGCTGAGAAGTTGGATAAAAAGCATTTGCCGTTTCCAAAATACTAGAAACCAAAACTCGATCAGCAATGGTTGCTGAACTCATTGGTGCAGAAAAACGAAGTTTTATTTTATTTGTTTTGAATTTAGTTGATTTAATAAAATGGAGATTGACTCCTCTTGCTAATTCCATAAGGTTCCTCTTGCTTCCTAATATGAATTCTATTATATCACGAAATGATGTGAAATTGGTGTTCCTTATAACAGATTAAAACGTTTTCTTTCCTGGATATTTTATACACTTTCAGTCTTAAAATATGGTATAATGACAAGGATTGAGGTGAAATATGGATTATAAATTATTTGATGAATATATCACACTGCAAGCTCTCCTGAAAGAGGTTGGAGTAATCCAAAGTGGCGGTGCTATTAAGGCGTTTTTAGCTGAAAATGATGTTTTTTTCAATGGTGAATTAGAAACAAGACGAGGAAAAAAAATTCGAGTTGGAGACCAAATAACGATTCCTAGAGAAAACCTAACTCTATCTATTCTTGAACCAAGTCCAGACGAAAAAGTTCGGCATACAGAAGAAACAGCTAAAAAACAACGCATTGCTAACATGGTTAAAGAAATGAATAAAAATCTTAAAAAAAATACTACTGCTCCCAAAAAGAATAACAGAAAGCAAACAGGTATAAAGCAAGAGAAAAAAGCCCCTGTACGCTTCCCAGGAACATAATATGTGGCTAAAATCACTCACTCTTAAACATTTTCGTAATTATCAAGATGCAGAAATCAACTTTCACTCTGGTCTAAACGTTTTTCTTGGCCAAAATGCACAAGGAAAAACAAATATTCTAGAATCTATTTACTTCTTAGCTTTGACTCGTAGTCACCGAACTAGATCAGATAAAGATTTTATTCATTTTCAAGAAAAAGATCTCAAAGTATCAGGTATCCTTGAAAAAAAGACAGGAACAATTCCTCTTGACATCGAGTTGACAGCTAAGGGACGTATTACTAAAATCAATCATCTCAAGCAAAATAGACTTTCCGACTATATTGGGACAATGAATGTTGTTCTGTTTGCGCCAGAAGATTTACAACTTATTAAAGGTTCGCCTACATTAAGACGAAAATTTATAGACATTGAATTGGGGCAAATCAAGCCTCTTTATCTAGCAGATCTTTCTAATTACAATCATGTTCTTAAACAAAGAAATTCTTATCTAAAGAACAGTCAAAAAATTGATGAGAATTTTCTATCTGTTTTAGATGAACAGCTTATTGAATATGGTTGTCGTGTGGTCAAACATCGCTTAGACTTCTTAAAAAAACTCGAAATATTCGCCCAGGAAAAACACCTTGATATCTCACAAAAAAAAGAAACTCTAACTATTGACTATCTATCCTCTGTACCTTTACAAGATATTGACAGTATTGAAGAAAGTTTTAGACAAAGCCTAAGTAAAAATCGAAAAAGAGATTTATTTAAACAAAATACTAGTGTAGGTCCTCATCGAGATGATATAGCTTTCTTTATCAATCAAATGGATGCTAATTATGGAAGTCAGGGGCAACACAGAAGTGTGGTACTCTCTCTTAAATTAGCAGAAATAAAATTGATTGAAAATATAACAAAAGAATCTCCTATCCTCCTGCTTGACGATGTGATGAGTGAACTTGACAATAATCGTCAACTTAAATTGCTAGAAACAATTTCTCAAGAAATACAAACTTTTATTACCACAACTACTTTGGAACACCTAAAAAACCTACCTAAAGATATAAAAATATTTGAAATTTTAAATGGGCACATAAAATAGAGTTTACAAAATTGTAAACTCTATTTTTACAACCTTTACATATATTGTAAAGATCAACTATATCTATTGTAAAATAAAAATGCACCAATATATGGCGCATTTTTTTATTGCACTGAATAGTTAGGAGCTTCGTTTGTAATTTGAACATCATGAGGATGACTTTCCTTCAATCCAGCGCCACTCATTTCAATAAATTGAGCATTTTCGTGTAGTTCTTGTAGATTTGCAGCTCCAACATAACCCATACCAGAGCGAATTCCTCCAAGCATTTGGAAGACAATATCAGCTGCAGCACCCTTGTATGCTACACGACCTTCAATTCCTTCTGGAACTAACTTATTAGCTTCGTTGACAGAACCTTGGAAGTAACGGTCGCTTGAACCTTTTTTCATTGCTGCAATAGATCCCATACCTCGATATGTTTTGAACTTACGTCCTTGGAAAATTTCGGTTTCCCCAGGAGCTTCATCAGTTCCTGCAAACATAGAACCTAACATAACAGCATTTCCTCCTGCTGCTAGAGCTTTGACAATATCACCTGAGTATTTAATACCACCATCAGCAATGATTGTTTTACCATATTCACGCGCAACCGCTGCTGCATCATAAATTGCAGTTACTTGAGGCACACCAACACCTGCAATTACACGGGTTGTACAGATAGATCCAGGACCAATTCCAACTTTAACGACATCTACACCTGCTTCATAAAGGGCACGTGCACCTTCAGCAGTTGCAATATTACCAGCAATTAAAGTACGATCTGGGAAATGAGCACGAATTTCAGCAATCTTACGTAAAACTCCTGCAGAGTGTCCATGAGCTGTATCAATAACAATAGCATCAGCACCTGCTTCAAAAAGAGCTTCTGCACGTTCAAATGTATCTGAAGTGACACCTACCGCACCAGCAACTAGAAGACGACCAAACTCATCTTTAGCAGCATTTGGAAATTCAATTACTTTTTCAATATCTTTAATCGTGATTAAACCTGAAAGACGACCATCTTCATCAACCAGAGGAAGTTTTTCAATACGGTGTTCCTGAAGAATACGCTCAGCAGTTTCTAAATCTGTTCCAACTGGAGCTGTAACCAAATTTTCGCTAGTCATATGATTAGAAATAGGTTGATTGAAATCAGAAATGAAACGCAAATCTCGATTGGTCAATATACCAACCAACTTACGGTTTTCTAATGTTTCAACAACTGGAACACCACTAATACGATAACGTCCCATCAATTCATCTGCTTCAGCAATTGTATGTTCTGGTGTTAAAAAGAATGGATCAATAATAACACCATTTTCAGAACGTTTTACCTTACGGACTTCGTCTGCTTGTTGCGCAATAGACATATTTTTATGGATTACTCCAAGACCACCTGCACGCGCGATAGCAATGGCCATTTGACTTTCTGTTACGGTATCCATTGCCGCTGTAATAATTGGGATATTTAAAGTCAAATTATCTGCCAATTTCGTAGTTAAATCTGCATCGTTAGGCAACACATGACTTTCAGCTGGAATCAACAATACATCATCAAAGGTAAAACCTTTTTTCAAAAATTTAGTGTCCCAATTAGACATTCGAAGTTTCCTCTTTTCTATTTTCATCTATATAGTAGAACCATGTTCTAGACCAACTTAATTTATAATATAATACCACTCTGTTATGATTTGTCAATCATCTATTAAAAATAATTAATCCCCATAGCTGATTTCACTTCAGAAAGAGTCTGGCTAGCTTTTTGACGTGCTTTTTCGCTTCCTTTTTTAAGCATATCATAGACTTGTCCCATATCCTTAGCAAACTCTATACGACGCTCACGAATAGGGCCCAACTCTCTTTCTAAAATCTCCAATAGATAACGTTTTGTCTTTACATCACCCAAGCCGCCTCTTTGATAATGTTCCTTCATTGCAGCAATTTCCGCTTGATCTTCTGGTCTTCCAAAGACATCCAGATAATGAAAAACCATATTACCTTCGATTTTTCCCGGATCTTCTACTCTAATATGATTAGGATCTGTGTACATTCCCATCACTTTTTTCTTAAGTGTATCCATATCATCAGCAAGGTAGATTCCATTATTTAATGATTTAGACATTTTAGCATTTCCATCCAACCCTGGTAATCGTCCTGCAGCTTCATTCTCAGGATAAATCCCCTCCGGTTCAACTAAGACATCTTTTTGATAAGCATTGTTAAAAGAACGAACTATTTCTCTAGTTTGCTCAATCATTGGCTTTTGATCAGTCCCAACTGGTACATAATTCGCCTTAAAAGCTGTAATATCAGCCGCCTGAGAAATTGGATAAACCAAAAATCCTGTAGGAATGCTTTGACCAAAGCCCTTTTGAGCTATTTCTGTCTTGACAGTTGGATTTCTTTCCAACCGAGCTAAAGAGACTAGATTCATGTAGTACATTGTTAATTCAGCAAGTTCAGGAATTTGACTCTGAATAAAAATAGTAACCTTTTCTGGATCCAATCCTGCAGCTAAATAATCCAAAGCTACGTTCCCTATTGATTCAATAATTGTTTGTGGGTCCTTGGCATGATCTGTCAAGGCTTGTTGATCAGCTAAAAAAACAAATAAATCATATTTTCCTTCATTTTGTAAAAGAACTCGATTCCGTAAACTTCCTACATAATGGCCAATATGTAATTTTCCAGTTGGCCGATCTCCTGTTAAAATAATAGGCTTTGTCATCTATTTCTCCTCAATTAATGTTGAATTCATTATAACATTTTCAATAAAAATGAGAAAGGAGATTGGATAAATTTCTATATAAAAATAACTTTTACAACTTTATCAATTTAATTGACAATAAGTTGACAAGAATTTTACAATTAAAAACAAGAGTTTCTTCTTGAATTATTTGAAATATGGTGATTTTTCTAGTAAAATAGTACTAGTTATATTAAAGAGGAGAATTATATTGCTTACAGTATCAGATGTTTCATTACGTTTCAGTGACCGCAAATTATTTGATGAAGTTAACATCAAATTTACAGCTGGTAATACCTATGGGTTAATTGGTGCCAATGGCGCTGGAAAATCAACATTTTTAAAAATATTAGCTGGAGATATTGAACCAACAACTGGTCATATTTCATTAGGTCCTAATGAACGTCTTTCAGTTCTTCGTCAAAATCACTTTGACTACGAAGATGAAAGAGTCATTGATATTGTTATTATGGGAAATGACCTACTTTACAGTATCATGAAGGAAAAAGATGCTATCTACATGAAGCCAGATTTTTCAGATGAAGATGGTGTTCGTGCGGCTGAGCTTGAGGGAGAGTTTGCTGAACTAGGTGGCTGGGAAGCAGAAAGTGAAGCTTCTCAACTCTTGCAAAACCTAAATATTCCAGAAGATCTTCACTACCAAAATATGAGTGAACTCTCTAATGGAGACAAGGTTAAAGTACTCTTGGCAAAAGCCCTTTTTGGTAAACCCGATGTCTTGCTTCTGGACGAGCCAACTAATGGTCTTGATATTCAGTCTATTACTTGGCTAGAAGACTTTCTTATCGATTTTGACAATACAGTTATTGTTGTATCTCACGACCGTCACTTTTTAAATAAAGTCTGCACTCATATGGCCGACCTTGACTTTGGAAAAATCAAGCTCTATGTCGGAAACTATGATTTCTGGAAAGAATCAAGCGAACTAGCGGCTAAGCTACTCGCTGACCGAAATGCCAAAGCAGAAGAAAAAATCAAACAACTTCAAGAGTTCGTTGCTCGTTTCTCTGCCAATGCGTCCAAATCAAAACAAGCAACTTCCCGTAAAAAAATGCTTGACAAGATAGAGTTAGAAGAAATTGTTCCATCTAGCCGTAAATACCCATTTATCAGCTTTAAAGCTGAACGTGAAATTGGTAATGACCTCTTGACAGTTGAAAATCTTTCTGTCAAGATTGACGGAGAAACTATTTTGGATAATATCAGTTTCATCTTACGTCCAGGTGACAAGACAGCTTTGATTGGTCAAAACGATATTCAAACAACAGCCTTAATTCGTGCTTTAATGGGAGATATTGAATACGAAGGAACTGTCAAGTGGGGTGTGACAACTAGTCAATCTTATTTACCTAAAGATAATTCTCGTGATTTTGCTGGTGGTGAGTCAATCCTTGATTGGTTGCGTCAATTTGCAAGTAAAGAAGAAGATGACAATACTTTCCTCCGAGGTTTTCTTGGGCGTATGCTTTTCTCTGGAGATGAGGTTAACAAGTCTGTAAACGTCTTGTCAGGTGGAGAAAAAGTTCGTGTCATGCTTTCTAAATTGATGTTGCTTAAATCCAATGTCTTAGTATTGGATGATCCAACAAATCACTTAGATTTGGAATCAATTTCCAGCTTAAATGATGGATTGAAAAACTTCAAAGAGTCCATTATTTTTGCTAGCCATGACCATGAATTTATTCAAACATTAGCAAATCATATTATTGTGTTATCTAAAAATGGTGTGATTGATCGTATTGATGAAACTTATGATGAATTCTTAGAAAATCAAGAAGTTCAGCAAAAAGTAAAAGAATTATGGAAAGATTAAAAAGCGAATGAATATTCGCTTTTTAGCTATATATAGTTTATGAAAAAAATAAAGAATTATTTTAAAAATTATTGGGTTTACTTTGCAGCATTTTTAATTCCTTTTTTAATTATGTTCATTGTATATCTTTCCCAAGGAATTTATTGGAATAGTGATACATCTCCTTTACTAGGAGATGGGTTTCATCAGTATGTTATCTTTGATACTACGCTCAGAAATATTCTTCATGGCAGTGACAGTCTTTTTTATACCTTTACAAGTGGATTAGGTTTAAACTTTTATGCTTTGACTAGTTACTATTTAGGAAGTTTTTTATCTCCTTTTGTTTATTTCTTCAATCTAGAAAATATGCCAGATGCTGTCTATCTCTTTACCTTGATTAAATTTGGATTAATTGGGTTAACAGCTGCTATCAGTTTAAAAGGAATATTTAAAAAAATACCAAACTTTCTTATTTTAATGCTGTCAACCTGCTATTCTCTTATGAGTTTTGCAACTAGTCAAATTGAAATCAAAACTTGGCTAGATGTCTTTATCCTTGCTCCTCTAATTCTCTATGGTTTACACCTTTTACTCCTCAAAAAAAATCGAGTATTATACTTTACGAGTTTGTCAATTCTCTTTATCCAGAATTACTATTTTGGATATATGATGGCACTATTTTTAATTTTTTGGTTTTTTGTCCAAACAACATGGGATTTTAAAAATAGAATTAAAACTTTTTTAGACTTTACAATTGTGTCAATATTATCTGGCGTCACAAGTCTAATTATGATTTTGCCAACATTTTTGGATTTAAAAACTCATGGAGAAAAATTAACTTCAGTTGATAGACTGTTTACAGAAAAAACTTGGTTTTTAGATATTTTTGCTAAAAATTTTATTGGAAGCTTTGATACAACTAAATATGGATCCATTCCAATGATTTATGTTGGAATAGTTCCACTATTGCTAGCTATCCTGTTTTTTACATTAAAATCGATTAAGTTTCACGTGAAACTTTCCTATTTTTTTCTAATTATAATATTTATTGCAAGTTTTTCTCTTGAAAGATTAGACTTGTTTTGGCAAGGGATGCACGCGCCTAATATGTTTTTACATCGCTATTCCTGGCTCTTCTCTCTTTTCATTATCTTTTTAGCAGCAGAAACCTTACAACGTCTTAAACAAATTAAATTTAAGAATCTAATCATATCTTTCACGATTTTATCCATTGGATTTATTTTTGTTTTTGTTTTTAGAAAACATTATGATTTTTTAGGACCTGTAAACTTTATTTTAACTTTAGAGTTTCTCTTAGCCTACTTATTAATATTTGGTACTTTTACTAAATCTTTTATTTCAAAGAAAGTGTTTTTTGTTACAACATTAGCTTTTGTTTGTTTTGAAGTTTCTTTAAACGCTTTTTACCAAGTTGATGGCATTGCTAAAGAATGGGTATTTGCTAGCCGTTCTTCCTATGCTAAAAATTTAAAAGAAATTGACAAGCTTGTAAAGTATTCAAAAGATAAAAATACAGAATTTTTTCGCACAGAGACATTGGATCCTCAAACAGGAAATGATAGTATGAAATATAACTACAATGGTATTTCACAATTTTCTTCTGTTCGAAATACAATGACAAGTTCAACTCTAGATAAACTTGGTTTTAAATCAACTGGAACTAATCTTAATTTACGCTATCAAAACAATAGCATTTTAATGGATGCTATCTTCTCGCTTGCTTATAATATTTCTGAAGTAAATCCTCAAAAGTATGGATTCACTCCAATTAAAACAGAAAAGAATCTAACCCTATATCAAAATAAAAATGCAACTACCTTAGCTTTTTTAACTAATAAAGTTTACAAAGATGTAAAGTTTAATAATTTAACTCTTGATAATCAAACAAAATTTCTAAATCAATTATCAGGCTTAAACTATAAGTACTTTCAAAAAATTTATCCAATAAACTCTCATAACATTATTGAAAATAATGATCATATCACTGTAAATGTTGACAAAGAGAATAATTCAAGCTTTGCTAGTATGACTTATACACTAGATGTTCCTGAGAATAGTCAAGTTTATGTCAGTCTTCCAAATATACATTTTTCTAATGATGATCAGACAGTTGTTGATATTTCGATAGGAAACGAAACAAGACGCTTTACAACAAATAATGTCTTTACATTTTTTAACCTTGGTCATTTTATGGATAAACAAACAGTAACTGTTCACTTTACATTTCCTGATAATTCTCAAGTTTCTTTTGATAAACCTGAATTTTATAAAGTAAATATCAATCACTTTCAAGAAGCAATAGATAAAATTCATTCTCAAAAAGTCGAAGTTACTACAAAAAATAGCAAAATAACTGTAGATTATCATGCTCAAAAAGATTCCTCTCTCTTCTTAACTTTACCTTACGATAAGGGATGGAGCGCAACACAAAATGGTCATCCAGTTACTATCTATAAGGCTCAAGATGGCTTCATGAAGGTTGATGTAAAAAAAGGATCAGGAAGAGTTATCCTAAAATTTATTCCTAGAGGTTTTAAGGAAGGGATAGGATGTTTTATTTTTGGAATTACTCTTTTTACACTTTATAATTACAAAAAAAGATGATAATTCAAAAAAATTATTTGAATTTTAAAGAATTTATTTTATAATATTTGTATATGAAGGAGGTTTCCATGATGAAAAAAAATCATTTATTAAAATTGTCCCTTACTATACTTACAGTATGTTTTGCTTTTCTTTTAGTAGCTTGTGGTCAAAAAGAAGAAGTTACTTATTACCAAAGAATTGATCAATCAAATCAATTTGATATGCGTCTGACCTATTATCATAAAGGTGACGTAGTTACCAAACAAACTACTGAAAACTTCATTTCTTATAAGTCTTTAGGAATCGATGAAAGCCAAGAAGAGCAAAAAAATGCTGCTAAAGCTAAAATAGAAGAACTTTCAAAACAATATCAAACAGTCAAAGGAATTAAAGAAAAAGTCTCCTTTGATAAAAACGGTATTAAAGAAAATATAGAAATTGATTACGACAAAGCTGATTTAAAAGAATTGGCTTCTCTTCCAGGTATGATGATTTCTAACGAAAAAAATGCTAAAAAAATTAGTATGAAAGCTAGTGGAGAAGCACTTGAAAAAAGTGGCTTCAAAAAAGTCGAAAATGGTAAGTTTGAAGAACTCAAAAAATAAAAAGAATAATAAAAAGTCTTAAGTTTCATCACTTAAGACTTTTTTCATTTTTCTCTCAAAGTCATAACGACTCATCATGACAACATGATCACAATTTGTGCAACGAATTTTTATATCCGCTCCAACTCTCGTGATTTCCCAACGATTTGCCTTTTTACCTGTTGACTTAATCGTACAGGCATGTGGCTTTTTCATTTCAACATAACTTCCTTTATCATACATTAGTTTGTTCTCACTGGAGTAATTAATTGAATGAAATCTTCTTCTTGATCACTAGGCACAAGAGTAAATGGGCGAACAGCTGAGATAAAGCTAATAGTTACTTTTTCACTATTAACAGCTTTTAAAGCTTCAATAAGATAAGTTGGGTTAAAGCTAATAGTTAGATTGTCTCCTGAAACATTTTCAGCATCAATTTCTTCATTCACTCGTCCAACTTCTGGAGAATTAACATGAGCACTTACAACGCCACCTTCAATCTCTAGTTTTACAGTTCCATTCTGTGTGGCATTAGATAATAGTCGAGCGCGTTCCATCGCAGCACGTAAAGCAGATGTAGCAAAAGTAACAACTGTTGAAAACTCTGTGGGAATAAGACGATCCGTATCTGGGTAATTTCCTTCTAATAGACGTGTATAGAAGCTAATATTTTCGCTTCTAAAAAGAATTTGATGATTAGCAAAGAAAACCTCAACTGTCTCAATTTCATCGCTAAAAACAGCTGTAAATTCGCGTAGAGAACGACTTGGAATAACAACGTCAAAGTTATCCCCATTTTTTTCTAGAATAATTTTCTTTTGACTGAGTCGATGGGAATCTGTAGCAACTGTTTTAAGATTCTTATGATCCGTTAAAACAAAGTGTACACCAGTTAAAATAGGACGACTCTCTTGTAAGCTAGCTGCAAATGCTGTTTCATTAATTAAATCCTTCAAAATCTTTGTTTCAAGAACCAATGGATTAGAAGTTGGTACATCTTGAATACGTGGATATTGATCAGCATCTTTTCCTTTTAGAGTAATTTCTGATTTTCCACTAGTCAGTACGATTTGCTTTTGCTCAATTTCTTTAAAATCAAGAGTCACATCTGGAAGACTAGAAACAACATTAATAAAGAAAGTAGCTTCAAGAAGGATTGAACCTAAGGAAGTAACTAAGAGACCTGCATTTTCATTATTTATAGAAATAAAATTTTCAATCGAAATTTGTCCATTAGAACCAATTAAGGTAATGCCTTCGTTAGTAACATCAATTTTAATCGTTGAAAGAATAGGAATGGCATTTTTATGACTAATAGCTCGTTTGGTTGTGTTCAAGGCTTGTAAAAATAAATTTTTATTAATAGAAAAGTTAATCATGAAAACTCCTTTTATTATTTATGATTATAAGGTTAATAGTAATAGTAGGCTATGTGGATAATGTGGAAAAATAGTTCAATCATAGTTACAGCAAGTATTCTTACTTGTGCACAATTTGTGGATTAATTTCCATATTTTTAAAAACTTATCCACAACTATTTTATTTTATTTTTTATCGATTCAATTTCTAAACGTAGATTATCGTCTTCTTCTAGCATACTTTTTATTTTTCCATGGGCATGAATTACTGTTGTATGGTCTTTTCCGCCAAATTCACGTCCAATCTTTGGTAAGCTATTATCTGTTAATTCTCGGGTCAAGTACATGGCAACCTGACGAGCTAATACAATATTTTGAACTCGCCTAGTCCCTTTCATTTCTTTGACACTAACTCCGTAAAAATTCCCAACTTCAGTTTGGATACGATCAATTGGGATGACTAATAGTTGACTTCCTGCTTGTTTACGAGAGCGAATAGCTTCAGCTGCAATATCTATAGTAATCTCTTTAATCTGCTTCATACTAGCAAGTAAATTGATATCTTTTAGAGCACCTTCAAGGTCACGTACATTTGAATCAAATTGTCCAGCTAAGTATTCAATTGTTTCATTTGGAAAAATAAGATCAAATTCTTCAATTTTATTTCGCAAAATAGCAATCCGAGTTTCAAAATTTGGAGGAGTGATATCACTAGTTAAGCCCCACTTGAAGCGCGTGACTAATCTTTCTTCTAGATTTTCCAAATAATCCGGACTCCGGTCACTGGTCAAAACAATCTGTTTATTTTCTCCATGCAAGGCATTAAAAGTGTTAAAGAATTCTTCTTGAGTAGATACTTTTTTACTAAGTGCCTGAATATCATCGATTAATAATAAATCAAGACTGCGATAGATTTTCTTAAAACTATCCATTTCTCCTAAACGAAGATGTTCTAGGAAATCATTAATAAAGGTCTCAGCTGGAACATATTTTATCCGAGCATCAGGTGTATTTTCTAATACTTCGTTTCCAATAGCATTTAATAAATGTGTTTTTCCTAAACCTGGTCCACCATAAATGAATAAGGGATTATAGATACCTCCCAGATTATCTGCAACAGCTAGGGCCGCTGCTTTTGCCCACTGATTGCCATCTCCTTGCACGAAGTTTTCAAAAGTATATTTTGCTTTTAAGCCAGTAGCTAGTGGAGGAGATTTTTTCTTTTCAGTTAAATCGGGCTGCTGTGAAGTTAAATAAACTGGTTCTTCTTTAACTCTGTCTTCTGTTTCAAATACGTATAAGGCAGTAATTTGATCATTGTAGATTTCGAAACCAGCCGTTAGGATAATATCTGCTAAATTTTGCTCCCAGAAAAGCTTTTTAACAGGACTATCTAAGTGAATTGTCGCTTGATTATTTTCAATTTTAATCAATTTGGCTTCTGCTACAAAAAAGTCAAAGGTTGTTTTTTTTAGCTGAGTGTGAGCTAACTCTAATACACGCGCCCAAAATTCTTGTTCCTGAGCCATTATTTCTCCCTTCTACTTATAATATTCTTCAATATTTTAACATAAACTTAAAAAGTTTTCCACAACTGTGAATAGAAATCCACAATGTTTATCAAAGTTTTCCACAAGTTGTGGAAAGTTAAGATTTTTCTTGCTATATAAAGTTTTCTGGATACTATATTTTGTGGAAATGCTTGTGAAATGATAAAAGAAAAATAACAGTACTATTTAAGACTGTTAATAATTCTTTCATATTCTTCCTGATTAGAAAAAGAAATTGAGATTTTGCCAGTTTGTTTCTTAGAGAGACTAATCTTTACATCAACTCCCAATAATTTCTTTAGATTTTCTTCTTCTTCCTCTATAAAAATTTTTTGGACATTTTCAGACTTAGGCTTAGTAGGAGAAGTCTGTAATAATTTCTCTAATTTTCTAACAGAAATATCTGAAGAAATAATTTTTTCAAGCCATTTTTTCTGGTCTTTTTCCTTAAGTTTTATTAATAATCGAGCATGAGCCTGAGAAATATGACCTTCTTTTACAGCTTTTAAGACAAAATCAGGTAGCTGTAGCAAGCGAACAAGATTTGTAATATAAGGCCTTGATTTCCCCATAATCTGAGCGATTTCATCATGCGTCAATCCCTTATAAATAAGATGTTGATAAGATTCAGCTTCTTCTATTGGATTGAGATCCTCTCTTTGAAGATTTTCAATAATAGCCTGCTTCATCATTTCATCATCGCTTAGTGATTTTACTAAGGCAGGAATTTCAGTTAAGCCTGCTATTTTAGCTGCCCTAAATCTTCTTTCCCCAGCTAAAAGTTCGTATCCAATGATAGATGATTTCCTGACGATAATAGGCTGGATTAATCCGTTTTCTTTAATAGAATTTGCCAACTCGTTTAATTTCTCTATTGAAAAATCTTTTCTTGGTTGATAGGGATTGGTGTGAATATCTTTAATTAAAATATATTGATAATTTTCCATTTGTATATAGCATAACACACCTTTACGAAAGAGTAAAGGTGTGTTGACAGTCTTGTAAATGGTATTTATTCAGAACTTAAATCATCAGTTGATTTAGTTAGTTTAATAGTTGTTGTTTGCTCTTTTCCATCACGATAATAAGTAACTTTAATTTCTTCATTAATTGAATGTTTATAAAGAGCTGATTGGATATCGCTAGCAGATGATATTTCTGTATCATCAATTTTTGTAATCACATCATATTTTTGTAACTTACCATCAGCAGGCATTCCAGTTTGTGTGGAACGAACAACGACACCATTCTTAATATTGTCTGGAAGTTTTAATCGATCAGAGCTTGAAGAAGACAAACTACTTAAGTTGACCATTTGAATTCCTAATGCTGGTCGAATGACTTTTCCATTCTTTTCTAATTGTTCAATGATATTTACAACATCATTGGATGGTATTGCAAATCCCATACCTTCAACAGAAGTACTACCATTATTGGTGTTAGCAATTTTACTAGAGGTAATACCAATAACTTGACCTTGAATGTTTACAAGAGGACCACCAGAGTTACCTGGATTAATTGCTGCATCAGTTTGAATAGCTTGAGTAGCAATTGTTTGACCATCTTCTGATCGTGAAGAAACATTACGGCTTAGGCTGGAAACAATCCCCTGAGTCACTGTATTAGCATAATCAGATCCAAGAGGACTTCCGATTGCAATGGCAGTTTCCCCAACAGTTAATTTACTAGAATCCCCAAATTCTGCTACATTTTTTACTTTATCAGCAGGAATTCTGACTACAGAAATATCAGAATATGTATCAGTCCCGACTATTTCACCAGGAACCTTATTCCCATCAGCAAGACGGATATCAACTTTTTTTGCACCATTGATAACGTGTGTATTGGTAACTAAGTAAGCATAGTCTTTATCTTTTCTATAGATAACACCAGATCCTTCGCTAGCTACCTGATCATTTTCATTTCCTGAATTATTGTTGTCAAAAATAGCATCTGAATTAGATTCAGAATATGTAATGACAGAGACAACCGCGTCTTTTACTTTATCAACAGCCTTTGTTGTAGAATTACTATTTTTATAGGATGTTGTTATTGTAGTCGCTGTTTTCTGATTATTATTTGTGGCTGAATGAGGTGTTGAAAAATAAGAAAATCCCCATGTTCCAGCAACACCACCTATAAAACCAACTAACAAAACAATGAAAACTTGCAATGTTTTTTTGAAGAAATTTGAAGAGTTTTTCATATCTTCCTCCTAATATTTCAAATTGCTGTAAGTATAGAACCGATAACTTAATTATATCTTAAAAATAATCACTTTTCCACAGTTTGTGGAAAACTTAGAAAAAACGTTAATTTTTATTAGAAAATCTATAGATGAGGTAAAAATTTCTCATTGAAATGGTGTGAATAAAGTGTGAATATGATAAAATGAAATTATGAAAATAAAGCTTGTAACAGTTGGAAAACTAAAAGAGAAATACCTTAAAGAAGGGATTGCAGAATACTCAAAACGACTCAGTCGTTTTACGAAAGTAGAGATAATTGAATTAGCTGATGAAAAAACACCAGATAAGGCAAGTTTATTAGAGAACCAACAAATTCTGTCGAAAGAAGGGGAACGAATTTTATCTAAAGTATTAGATCGTGAGTTTGTGATTGCTTTAGCTATTGAAGGTCAGCAATTTCCTTCTGAAAAATTTAGTAAAGTTATTGAAGATGCTTCAGTTCGAGGTTTTTCAGATATCACTTTTATTATTGGTGGTAGCTTAGGCTTGTCTCCTAAAGTAAAAGAAAGAGCAAATCTTTTGATGAGTTTTGGTCAATTAACCCTACCTCATCAATTAATGCGTTTAGTTTTAATGGAGCAAATTTATCGTGCTTTTATGATTCAGCAAGGAAGTCCTTATCATAAATGAATCTTGACGCTATACGGTCTTTTTGTTACAATAATAAAGTATGGTCCCATAGCTCAGCTGGATAGAGCATTCGCCTTCTAAGCGAACGGTCGCAAGTTCGAATCTTGCTGGGATCAGATAAGATTGAGGGTGCGCTCAAGCGCACTCTTTTTTTTAATAAAATTTTAAAAAATGACATTTCAGTTAGATTTACTTGCATATGAAGCTGATTTTCTATATTTGGGAAATCTCCCTGTATAATAATCTTGTAAGTTAACTTTACAAAAAATTATTAGGAGATATTTTTATGAAAAAGAAAAACAAACAAAATCTATTGCCAAAAGAGTTACAACAATTTGAAATTTTGACAGAAAGAAAATTAGAGCAAGTTACTGGTGGAGATATTCGACATAGGATTAATAATTCAATTTGGAGAGATATTTTTTTAAAAAGAAAATAATTTTAGGGGTTAAAGATGATTTTGAAGATAATAATTGCATTTTTTCCAACTATTATACAAGTTGTTTCTTATGAGATATTTCATAAGAAAATTATGCAGAGTAAAAAGATAGATATAAAATTTATTGGTTTATTCTTTAGTATTGTTTTTGGAATTTCAATTATTTCTTCAATTCTTATTGAAATTCCAAGTTTTGGAGATGTAATAAGTAGTATTTTCCACTATATTTTCCTATTTATTCAACCCCTTATTTTCTACAAATATTTTCTTAAAAGAAAAGAGTATGATAATTACTTGAATTTGTTTTTATCGTTTGTTATCTATTTATCTGTGGAGACTTCCGAAACTTTTTTATCTGTCATTATTTCTTCAATAACAGGAGATTATTTTGTAAAACAACATTACGATATTTTTTACATTATAATTAATCTTTTATCTTTGTTTATTATTTTAAAGGTTGTTGATTTTTTTGACTTTTATTTTGAATATTATAAAGAACCAATTTATAAAAATGATCTATATAATGTTAATAAGTCATATATAGTAATTCATATCTTATTAAATATTTCTCATTGGTTTAGCGAAAACGCACATCTTAATAGTTTTGCTAGTATGATTGCCACTATAGGATTTATTATGTTTTTGTCGACTTTATTTTATTTAAAGTCTGCTCGTGAACAACATGAAAAAGCAAAAGAAATTCAGCAAAAAAAGGAAGAACAAAGACAACTACAGCTTTATACAGATGAAATTGTAGGTCTTTATAACGAAATTCGAGGTTTTCGTCATGATTATGCTGGTATGTTAATAAGTTTACAAACAGGAATTAACTCAGGTGATATGAAAGAAGTAGAGAGAATCTTTCATAATGTTTTAAGTCAAGCTAATATTTCCCTTCGATCAGATGACTATACTTTTTTTGAGTTAAATAATGTTCAAGACACTGCCTTGAGAAGTGTGCTAATTCAAACTATATTTAAGGCTCGAGAGTGTGGAGTAGAGATCGTATTTGAAATGAAGGATGTTATTGAGACATTACCTATGAAACTTTTAGATTTAGTTCGAGTAGCTAGTGTATTGCTCAATAATGCGGTTGAAGGGGCAGCTGAAAGTCCCTCAAAAACAATGAACGTGTCTTTAGTAAAGCTAGATAAAGAAATTGTTTTTGTAATTCAGAATTCTCGTCAAAGCCGTTATATTAATTTAGAAGAAATTTATGAAGTAGGCTTCTCAACAAAAGGAGAAAATCGAGGATTAGGTTTAAATAATGTCAAAGAAATTATTGACAAATATGATGAAGTTATTCTGGAAACAGATATAGAAACAAATTATTTTATACAAGTTGTAAGATTTAAAAGAAAGGAAAAAATATGAAAGTATTAGTGCTAGAAGATACTATTGAACATCAAGTGAGAATTGAAAATGTCTTCGAAGAAATTTCTCGCGAACTTAATCTTGAAATTAAAGCAAAAGTAACAGGAAAAATTCATGAATTTAAAGAATATGTTGAGTCAGACGAGGTAAATCAACTCTATTTCTTAGATATAGATATCAAAGGAGAAGAACAAAAAGGTCTAGAAATGGCCCAATTTATACGCCAACATAATCCCTATGCTATCATTGTTTTTGTTACGAGTCATTCAGAATTTGCGACCTTAACTTTTAAGTATAAAGTATCAGCGTTAGATTTTATAGACAAAGACATAAATGATAATTCTTTTAAGAAAAGAGTTAAAGATTGCATCGTTTATACACGAAATAATTTAATTGAAAATACAGATATTGTTGACTTTTTTGAGTATAGTTTTAGAGGAAACGAAATTCGAATTCCTTTTAGAGATATTTTATATATTGAGACAACAGGAAGTCCTTATAAATTAAGAGTTGTTGGAAAAAATTTCTTTAAGGAATTCTATGGAACAATAGCAGAAATTCAGGAACAAGATAAAGAACTTGGATATTTTTTCTCACCACACAAGTCATACCTATCTAATATTAGTAATATTAGTGGATACGACAAAAAAACAAAAGATGTTTTGTATTATGATGGTCATCGTTCACCAATTTCTCGATTACGTGTCAGATATTTAAAAGAAATACTGAAAGCAAAAAGTAAAAAAGAAGAAAATAAAAAATAAAACTGTTGACAAAGTGAGATAAACTGGTATAATAAAATATGTCTTATTGTGAGACATATATGGTCCGTTGGTCAAGGGGTTAAGACACCGCCTTTTCACGGCGGTAACACGGGTTCGAATCCCGTACGGACTATATTATCCGGCATAGCTCAGTTGGTAGTAGCGCATGACTGTTAATCATGATGTCGTAGGTTCGAGTCCTACTGCCGGAGTCGCTAACACTCAATTAATTGAGTGTTTTTTTGTTTATATTTTCCTCTACAGACTTAGTCTGTTTTATGGTATAATAATTTGAACTGAAAAGATGAAAGGAAGAGCTAAATGGCTTTAACAGCAGGAATTGTCGGATTACCTAATGTCGGCAAGTCAACTTTATTTAATGCAATTACAAAAGCGGGGGCAGAAGCAGCAAACTATCCTTTTGCAACAATTGACCCTAATGTTGGAAGAGTGGAAGTTCCGGATGCACGTCTTGATAAATTAACAGAGCTCATCAAACCACAGAAAAAAGTTCCAACAACTTTTGAATTTACAGATATTGCTGGAATTGTGAAAGGTGCTTCAAAAGGAGAAGGACTTGGAAATAAATTCTTGGCCAATATCCGCGAAGTAGATGCTATCGTCCACGTTGTACGTGCTTTTGATGATGAAAATGTCATGAGGGAACAGGGCCGCGAGTCTGATTTTGTTGATCCAATGGCAGATATTGAAACAATCAATTTAGAATTGATTTTAGCAGACTTAGAAAGTATCAACAAACGTTATGCGCGTGTAGAGAAGATGGCAAGAACTCAAAAAGATAAGGATTCTGTGGCGGAATTTAATGTATTACAGAAAATTAAGCCAGTTCTCGAAGACGGTATCTCAGCTCGGACAATTGAGTTTACAGAAGAAGAACAGAAGATCGTTAAAGGGCTCTTTCTCTTAACGACTAAACCTGTGCTTTATGTGGCCAATGTCAGTGAAGATGAGGTGGCTGATCCAGATAATATTGACTATGTAAAGCAAATTCGGGAATTTGCAGCAACAGAAAATGCAGAAGTTGTAGTCATTTCAGCGCGTGCTGAAGAGGAAATTTCTGAATTGGATGATGAAGATAAATCAGAATTTTTAGAAGCTATTGGCTTGACTGAATCAGGTGTGGATAAACTGACCAGAGCAGCTTACCACCTGTTGGGACTTGGAACATACTTTACAGCTGGTGAAAAAGAAGTTCGCGCTTGGACCTTCAAACGTGGAATGAAAGCCCCTCAAGCAGCAGGTATCATCCACTCAGATTTTGAGAAAGGTTTCATCCGAGCGGTAACCATGTCTTATGATGACTTATTGCATTATGGAAGTGAAAAAGCAGTGAAAGAAGCTGGACGTTTGCGTGAAGAAGGAAAAGAATATATCGTTCAAGATGGCGATATTATGGAATTCCGATTTAATGTGTAAAAGAAAGTATAAATGGAATAAAGAATAGGTTGGAAAAATTTTTCCAACCCTTTTAAGCTTTGAAAGGATAATAATGACAAAATTAATTGTTGGGTTAGGAAATCCAGGAGATAAATATGTTGAAACAAAACACAATGTTGGATTTATGTTAGTTGACAAGTTATGTAAAGATTTAAATTTAAAGTTTACAACTGATAAAATTTTTCAGTCAGAAATCGCTTCAACATTCTTAAATGGTGAAAAGGTATATTTTATCAAACCAACAACTTTTATGAATGAAAGTGGAAAAGCAGTTCATGCTTTGTTAACTTATTATGGTTTAGAAGTTGAGGATTTACTTGTCATTTATGATGATTTAGATATGGAAGTTGGTAAGATTCGTTTACGCGCAAAAGGTTCAGCAGGAGGTCATAATGGGATTAAATCGATTATTAAACATATAGGTACTCAAGATTTTAAACGAGTTAAAATAGGTATTGGTCGTCCTAAAGAAGGTATGACAGTGGTTCATCATGTTTTAGGAAAATTTGATAAAGATGATTACATAACTATTTTGAATACTCTTGACAAGGTTGACAATGCTGTAAATTATTATTTACAATCAGGCAATTTTGAACAAGCAATGCAGAAGTATAATGGGTAATAAAATGAACTTGATTGATTTATTTTGTCAAAACCAGCAAATTTTAGATTGGAAAAAAAATCTAAATCAAAAGGCTAGACAGTTACTAATGGGATTGTCTGGTTCGACTAAAGCACTTGCAATAGCCTCCGCTCTTGATGAACATCAAAAAATTCTCGTTATGACATCAGGTTATAGTGAAGCAGAAAAGTTATCTAGTGACTTGATTTCTTTGTTAGGTGAGGAAAAAGTATATAATTTTTTAGCTGACGATGCGCCTATGGCTGAATTTATCTTCTCGTCTCAAGAGAAAATATATGCTCGGATTGGAGCATTAAATTTTTTATTAGATGACAATGAGTCAGGTATTCTAGTCACAAATCTTTCAGCTAGTCGCCTTTTTTTGCCAAATCCAAATGAATTAAAATCTTCAATTATAGAACTAAAAGTTGGTCAAGAATATAACCTTGATACCCTTGTAAACTTTTTGATTAAGATTGGTTATAGAAAAGAATCACAAGTTTTTAATCAGGGTGAGTTCAGTTTAAGAGGTGATATCCTAGATATTTTTGATAAAGATAGTATTTCTCCTTACCGCTTAGAATTTTTCGGAGATGAGATTGATGGAATACGTATTTTTGATTCAGAAAGCCAAACTTCTATTGAAAATTTAAATCAAGTTTTAATTCATCCTGCAAACGATATATTGTTTGCAGATGAGGATTACTTAAGAGCTCAGAAAAAAATAGAAGAGGCAGTAAAAGCAAGTCAGGATAGCCGTCTAAAATCTTATCTTGAAGAGATCTTACAAGATGTTAAAAAACGTCAACTTCATCCAGATTCTCGAAAATTTTTATCCTATTTTTATGAGAAAGAATGGACTATTCTAGATTATCTTCCAAAACATACTCCTATTTTCTTTGATGATTTTCAAAAAATCATAGAACGAAATGCACAATTTGAAATGGAAGCTGCAACTATTTTGACAGAATATTTACAATCTAGTAAAGCTGTTTCAAATCAGAAATATTTTGTTAATGCTTATCCAGATTTTAGAAATTACAAACCTGCCACCTTTCTTTCAAATTTTCACAAAGGTTTAGGTAACTTAAAATTTGATTCTCTTTATCAATTCAATCAATACCCTATGCAGGAATTTTTTAGTCAATTTTCTTTATTGAAAGATGAAATTGATCGCTATAAAAAGGCAGGTTCTACAGTAATCCTGCAAGCATCTTCATTATCTGCTTTACAATCTTTACATAAAAATTTACAAGAATACGACATTCAGGTAGAGTATATAAATGATAAAGAAATCCATAAAAATTCAGTGCAACTTATACAAGGAAATTTAAACCAGGGGTTTAATTTTGTAGACCAAAAACTTGTATTAATTACAGAATATGAAATTTTCCAAAAGAAAGTTAAAAGACGTGTAAGACGGCAAAATATATCTAATGCAGAGCGATTAAAGGATTATAATGAGTTAGAAAAAGGAGATTATGTTGTCCATAATATACATGGTATTGGACGATATCTAGGAATTGAAACCATTGAAATTTCTGGTATTCATCGAGATTACGTAACCATTCAATACCAAAATGCCGATCGAGTATCGATTCCAGTTGACCAAATCCAACTCCTATCAAAATATGTAGCCAGTGATGGAAAGACACCAAAAGTCAATAAGTTAAATGATGGTCGTTTTCAAAAGACAAAACAAAAAGTTCAGCATCAAGTGGAAGATATTGCAGATGATTTAATTAAATTGTATGCAGAGAGGAGCCAGCTAGAAGGTTTTCCCTTTTCTAGTGATGACGAAAATCAGATTGAATTTGATAATGATTTTCCTTATGTTGAAACAGAGGATCAATTACGAAGTATTCAAGAAATAAAAAAGGACATGGAAAGCAAGCAACCAATGGATCGCCTATTGGTAGGAGATGTTGGTTTTGGTAAAACTGAAGTAGCAATGCGGGCGGCTTTTAAAGCTGTTAATGATCATAAGCAGGTTGCAATTTTGGTGCCAACAACTGTACTTGCTCAGCAACATTATACAAATTTTAAAGAACGTTTTAATGACTTTGCTGTTAATGTTGATGTTCTAAGTCGCTTTAGGACAAAGGCAGAGCAGAATGAGACTTTAGAAGGTTTGAAAAAAGGTCAAGTGGATATCATTATTGGGACTCACAGGCTCTTATCACAGGATGTTGAATTTGCAGATTTAGGTCTGATAGTTATTGATGAGGAACAGCGTTTTGGAGTTAAGCATAAGGAGAAACTAAAAGAATTAAAAACAAAAGTTGATGTCTTAACTTTAACTGCTACTCCTATTCCTCGTACCTTACACATGTCAATGTTAGGTATTCGAGACTTATCAGTCATTGAAACTCCTCCGACCAATCGTTATCCAGTTCAAACTTATGTTTTAGAAACTAATCCAACTATTATTCGAGATGCAATTGTAAGAGAAATAGATCGTGGAGGACAAGTTTACTATCTTTACAATAAAGTTGACACAATTGAGCAAAAAGTAGCTGAATTAAAAGAGTTAGTCCCAGAAGCAAGCATTGGTTTTGTTCATGGTCAAATGAGTGAAATTAGATTGGAGAATACTCTAATTGACTTTATAAATGGAGAATATGATGTCTTGGTTACAACTACCATTATTGAAACAGGGGTTGATATTCCAAATGCAAATACTTTATTTATAGAAAATGCTGATCATATGGGTCTGTCAACCTTGTATCAACTTAGGGGACGAGTAGGTCGGAGTAATCGTATCGCCTATGCTTATTTTATGTATCGTCCAGATAAAACTTTGACTGAGGTGGCTGAAAAACGTTTAGAAGCAATTAAAGGTTTTACAGAACTAGGTTCAGGATTTAAAATTGCTATGAGAGATTTGTCCATTCGAGGAGCAGGAAACATTCTTGGAGCTTCTCAATCAGGATTTATTGATTCTGTAGGATTTGAAATGTATTCCCAGCTTTTAGAAGAAGCAATAGCTAAGAAGCAAGGTAAAGAGCAAAAAAGACAAAAAAGTAATGCAGAAATTAATCTCCAAATTGATGCTTATTTACCAAGTGATTATATATCAGATGAACGTCAAAAAATTGAAATTTACAAACGTATTCGTGAAATTGACAACCGTGTAAATTATGAAGATTTACAAGAAGAATTGATAGATCGTTTTGGAGAGTATCCAGATGTTGTTGCCTATTTATTGGAAATTGGTCTGTTGAAATCATATTTGGATAAATCCTTTGTTTCTTTAGTCGAACGCAGACAGCAGACCGTAGTTGTTAGATTTGAAAAGATGTCACAGCAAATATTCTTGACCCAGGATTATTTTGAAGCTTTGGCTGCAACAACTTTAAAAGCTCGTATAGGAGAAAGCGACAAACTAATTGAAGTTATTTTTGATGTTCGTCAGAAAAAAGATTATGAAATCTTAGAAAATTTAATTCAGTTTGGTCAAAAGTTGGTGGAGATAAAACAAAGAAAAGAGGATTGAGGGGATTTTGTTTTTTCATTTTCTTTAAAACATGATAGAATATTAAGAGAATTGAGGTAAGGAATATGAGATTAGACAAGTATTTAAAAGTATCAAGAATTATTAAGAGGCGAACTGTTGCAAAAGAAGTTGCTGATAAAGGGCGAATAAAAGTAAATGGAATTCTAGCCAAGAGTTCAACAGACTTAAAAACAGATGATATTGTTGAGATTCGTTTTGGTAATAAACTACTTACTGTGAAAGTATTAGAAATGAAAGATAGTACCAAAAAAGAAGATGCAGCAAGTATGTATGAAATTGTTAGTGAAACAAGGGTAGAAGAAGATGTCTAAAAATATTGTTCAATTAAATAATCAGTACATTCAGGATGAAAATCAGCGTCGACGCTATTTAGAAGAAGAGCGTCGCAAAAAAAATCGTTTTATGGGCTGGGTTTTAATTTTAGTTATGCTTTTGTTCATTTTACCAACTTATAATTTAGTACAATCCTATCAAACTCTTCTAGAACGTCGGCAAAAGCTTGTTGAATTACAAGAAAAATATGATGAGTTGAGTAAGGAAAAAGAATATCAAGAAAACTTGTCTAAGCGTTTAAAGGATGATGACTATGCCGCTAAGTACGCTCGAGCAAAATATTTCTATGCTAAAGAAGGAGAGACAATCTATAATATACCAGATTTGTTACCACAGTAATCATGGATAATATTGTTAAAACAGTGGAGAAATTTTTAACTTTCTCAGAGGAAAAATTAGAAGAACTTTCACAAAAGAATCAAGAATTGAGAGAAGAAAAAAATACAGAAAGGAAGGATTGATGAGGAAATACTTAGCTTTATTGTTGTTACCGGCTTTCTTTTGCAGTAATATAGTCATTAGCACAGAAAAAGATATTCCATTGACAACAAGTCAACAGTATGAATTGACCAATACAAGCTACAGCAATTATTATCAAACACTTCCTACCAATCCAAATGTTTATGAAGAAGTTTTAACTTTTTCTTCTGCAGAACTAGATAAGATTTCTGGGAAGCTATCTCCAAATCAGCCTTTCAAGTTGACTGAATTAGTAGTCAATTCTCAAGGGTTACCTCTCTTTAAGTTATCCAATGGTCAGTTTGTAGTTGCTGATAAACGTTCCATTTATGATGATACTGTCTTGGCTTTGGAAGATACAAATCAAACAGTGTGGCTGAAACCAGGTTTTACAGTTTATGAAAAAGCTTATGTAAATGGTGTCAAAAAAATTAATAGTAATAAATCAGCCTATACTTCTGTAAAAATCACTCAACTAGCTACAACACCAACAGCCCAATATGCAAAAATTGAAAATAGTGGTTGGGTAAGAGCGGATTATCTTTCAGATACAGATAATCGCATCGAAAAAGTTCAAGAAATCTTAACTAGTCGATATAATCAGGCGGACTTTTCTATTTATGTCAAACAGTTGAATACAGGAAAAACGGCAGGAATTAATCAAGATACAGAGATGTATTCTGCCAGTGTAACTAAATTGCCAATTCTTTATTATGCTCAAGAAGAATTAAATAAAGGGAAATTTACACTTGCACAAGGACTAAAATATATTCAGGATGTTAATGATTATTCTGGAGCTTATGATACGGAAGGAAGTGGGAGTTTACCCAAAGAAGCGGATAATAAAGAATACAGTGTACAGGATCTCATTAATCATATTGCCAAAGAATCTGATAACGCCGCAACCAATATTTTAGGTTACTATGTTACAGATAAATCAAGCTCGACCTACCGTTCCACTATTGAAAACATTGCAGGTAGAAAATGGGATGTGGAAGAAAGAAATGCCTCTGCTAAAATGGCAGGAAATGTAATGGAAGCTATTTATTATCAAAATGGTTCTATTATTGACACTCTTTCGCAGACCAACTTTGATAATCAGAGGATTTCTAAGGATATTCCAGTGAAGGTTGCTCATAAGATTGGTGATGCTTATGATTTCAAACATGACGTTGCCATTGTTTACAGTGAATCACCTTTTATCATATCGGTTTTCACTAATCATTCAAACTATGACACTATTTCAAAAATAGCCAATGATGTCTATGAGGTGCTGAAATGATTGAGCAACAATTTTTGAAACAGTGTAAAGAAAAAGCTTATTTTATTGAGCATCAAAGAGTTTTGTTGGCTATTTCTGGTGGCCTTGATTCTATGACCTTATTGAATCTTTTATATAAGTATCAAAAAGAGTTGGATATAGAACTTATCTTAGCTCATATCAACCATAAACAACGAATTGAAGCTGATCAAGAAGAAAAACAATTAAAAGAAATTGCTCAAAAACTTGGTGTAAAGATTCTTACATCAAGTTTTTCTGGAGTTTTTTCAGAAAAATCAGCTCGAGATTTTCGTTATAATTTTTTTAAAAAAGTCATGCAAGAAGAAGATTGTACTGCCTTGGTGACAGCTCATCATGCAGACGATCAAGCAGAAACGATTTTTATGCGGATTCTACGTGGAAGTCGCTTACGCTATTTGTCTGGTATGAAAGATAGGCAGCCTTTTGGTGGTGGCGAGTTAATCAGACCCTTGTTGGAATTTTCTAAAACTGATTTTCCGACGGTTTTTCATTTTGAAGATGCCTCAAATTTTGAAAATACTTATTTTAGAAATCGTGTAAGAAACCAATATTTCCCGCTTTTAGAAACAGAAAACCCCAGAATCAAACAAGCTATTATAGGTTTAGGTTTAGAAATTGCTCAATTACAAAAAGCTCTTTCCGGCTTAACAAAAGACTTAAATATGACGGATTTACAGACGTTTAGGAAGCAAAAAAGAGAAGTTCAAGTTTTTTTATTGCAGGAATATCTTGAAAAATTTCCTGATTTACAACTAAGTAAAGCACAGTTTGATGATATTTTACATATTGTAAATACTAAAACCAACTATCACCATTATCTTAAAAATCAATATGAGCTCATCCAAGACTATCAAACCTTTAAAATTCAGAAAATCGGTCCTAAGTCTGATTCAAAAAAGGTAGCTATTTTGCTACAATTTGAAGATATTATTGAACTAGGTGGTTATTGTTTCTCTTTTGGGAAAGAATTAATTGGTGGAGAGGTTCAGATGATTCCTGTTTCACGTAAAACTTCTATTGTGCTCCGTCACCGACAGTCTGGAGATAGAATTTTATTAAATGGTCACCATAAAAAACTAGCTCGCTATTTTATAGATAAAAAATACTCTCTTAAAGAAAGAGATGAAGCTGTCATTGTGGAACAATTTAATGAAATTTTAGGGATTGCTGGAATTGTAACAGGTGATTTGAGTAAGAACTCGAAACGTGATATAATGAAAGATGTTCTTTATATTAAAAAAATAGATAGGTAAGATTATGTTAGAAAAAGACATTAAAAAAGTACTGATTTCGCACGATGAGATAGTTGCTGCTGCTAAACAATTAGGTGCTCAATTAACAGAAGATTATCATGGAAAGAATCCTATTCTAGTTGGTGTTTTAAAAGGTTCAGTTCCTTTTATGGCTGAGTTGATTAAGCACATTGATACTCATATTGAACTGGATTTCATGATTGTATCTAGCTATCATGGTGGAACTTCTAGCAGTGGTGTAATTAACATTAAAAAAGATGTTGACCAAGATGTCGCTGGTCGCCATATCCTTTTTATTGAAGATATCATTGATACTGGAAAGACTTTAAAAAGCCTTTGTGAAATGTTCAAAGATAGAAATGCGGCGTCAGTTAAAATTGCTACACTCTTGGATAAGCCAGAAGGACGCCTTGTTGAAATAGAGGCAGATTACACTTGCTTCACAATTCCAAATGAATTTGTAGTTGGATATGGATTGGACTATGTTGAAAACTATCGCAATTTACCTTATGTAGGTATCTTGAAGGAAGAAGTATATACAAAATAAAAGGTTTACTATATATAAATGAAAAATAAGCAAAATAATGGATTAGTAAAAAATCCACTTCTGTACATTTTAGTTGTGATTGCCTTGGTAACAGGTTTTCAGTATTTGATGGCTGGAAATTCTGTCAACCGCAGTCAACAGATTAATTACACAGAATTAGTTAAAGAAATTGAAAAAGGTAACGTAAAAGATATTAGTTACCAGCCAAATGGAAGTGTTGTTGAGATTTCCGGAACGTATAAAAAATCTAAGGAAGTGAAAGATACAACAGGCATTCAATTTTTCCCATCCCCTTCATTATCAGTTAAAAAATTCACCAGCATCATATTGCCGGCGGATTCAACTATTTCTGAGTTACAAAAGTTAGCAGCTGAAAACAAAACAGAGATTAGTATCAAGCGAGAAAGCTCCAGTGGAATGTGGCTTAATATTTTAATTTCTGTCTTTCCACTTGTCATTGTTGGATTCTTCTTCTTTTCTATGATGAATCAAAGTGGTGGCGGTGGTGCTCGTGGTGCGATGAATTTTGGCCGCAACAAAGCGCGTGCTGCTAGCAAAGAATCAATCAAGGTACGTTTTTCTGATGTTGCTGGTGCTGAAGAAGAAAAGCAAGAATTGGTTGAAGTAGTTGAGTTTCTTAAAGATCCTAAACGTTATACCAAGCTTGGAGCTCGTATCCCTGCTGGAGTTCTCCTCGAAGGCCCTCCAGGAACAGGGAAAACTCTTCTTGCTAAAGCAGTAGCTGGAGAAGCTGGTGTTCCTTTCTTCAGTATTTCTGGTTCAGATTTTGTCGAAATGTTTGTTGGTGTTGGTGCTAGTCGTGTTCGCTCATTATTTGAAGATGCTAAAAAAGCAGCTCCAGCAATCATCTTCATTGATGAAATTGATGCAGTCGGTCGTCAGCGTGGTGTTGGCCTTGGCGGTGGTAATGATGAGAGAGAACAAACTTTAAACCAACTTCTTATTGAGATGGATGGTTTTGAAGGAAACGAAGGTATTATCGTTATCGCTGCAACAAACCGTTCAGATGTGCTGGATCCTGCACTTCTTCGTCCTGGACGTTTTGACAGAAAAGTTTTAGTCGGTCGTCCAGATGTCAAAGGTCGTGAAGCTATCTTACGTGTTCATGCTAAAAACAAACCTTTGGCTACAGATGTTGATTTGAAATTAGTTGCTCAGCAGACTCCAGGATTTGTTGGTGCAGATCTTGAAAATGTCCTAAATGAAGCAGCCTTGGTAGCAGCGCGTCGGAATAAGAAAGTAATTGATGCTTCTGATATTGATGAAGCTGAAGATAGAGTTATTGCAGGACCGTCTAAAAAAGATAAGACTGTTTCAGAGCGTGACCGCCAAATCGTTGCGTATCATGAAGCGGGTCATACAATTGTTGGTTTGGTTCTTTCAAATGCTCGTGTCGTACATAAGGTAACTATCGTACCTCGTGGTCGTGCTGGAGGATATATGATCGCCTTACCTAAAGAAGACCAAATGCTTTTATCTAAAGAGGATATGAAAGAGCAATTAGCAGGTCTCATGGGTGGACGAGTAGCAGAAGAAATTATCTTTAATGTTCAAACAACAGGAGCTTCTAACGACTTCGAACAGGCAACACAAATGGCTCGAAGCATGGTTACAGAATATGGTATGAGCGACAAACTTGGTCCCGTACAATATGAAGGAAATCATGCTATGATTCCAGGTGCTTATAATCCACCAAAATCTATCTCTGAGCAGACTGCCTATGAAATTGATGCTGAAGTACGCGACCTCTTAAATGAAGCACGTAACAAAGCAGCAGAAATCATTCAATCAAATCGTGAAACTCATAAATTGATAGCTGAAGCGCTTCTGAAATATGAAACGTTGGATAGTAATCAAATTAAATCTATTTATGAAACCGGGAAAATATCTGAAGATCAATTAGATGAAGATAAAGAGTCGCACGCACTTTCATATGACGAAATTAAATCAAAAATGGAAGAAAACAACTCAGCTGAATAAAATCAAAAAGAATCTCATTTTGGGATTCTTTTTTTGAGAAGTTAGTCATAAATCAAACTCATTTGATAGATATAACATAATTACTAGATCACCAATAAAAGATGATTAAAAAAATAAATAGAAAAGTATTGACAAAACGAAAGGAACTGATATAATGTTCTATGTTGTGTATTTATGGTCCGTTGGTCAAGGGGTTAAGACACCGCCTTTTCACGGCGGTAACACGGGTTCGAATCCCGTACGGACTATATTATCCGGCATAGCTCAGTTGGTAGTAGCGCATGACTGTTAATCATGATGTCGTAGGTTCGAGTCCTACTGCCGGAGTTAGGTATAAAAAAACAGGAAGAAAATTCTTCCTGTTTTTTTATGTTTTAAAACAAGGATAACATGCAACAAGAATAATCAATTAGTACATGACAATAAATTTAAAGAAACAAATACCGAACAACGTCCAAGAAAACCAGGATCTTTGATAGATTAATAGGTGAGGAGGAATCCTCTAAAACCAAAAGAAAGGACTAGTCAATGAAGTTTGAGGACGTATACAAACAAGTTGAAGGGATAGTCAAGCGCTGTTATAAAGATTATTATCTGCACTTATGGGAGTATGCAGATTGGAGGCAGGAAGGAATGTTGGTGTTGTACGAATTATTAAAAAGTCATCCCAACCTACTGGAAGATCATCCACGCCTGTACCGTTACTTCAAGACCAAGTTTCGGAACAGAATTCATGATTTGATTCGTCGCCAAGAGAGTCAAAAGCGGAAATTGGACAGGCAACCCTATGAAGAGGTCAGCGAGATAGGTCATCGTTTAAGAATGAAAGAGCTGTATCTGGATGAATTGGTAGCCTTTAGAAGTGCAATGGCAGAGTATAGAAGTCAGCTCAGTCCAGAAGAATCAAAACAATATGAGCGTCTGATGGCAGATGAAAGGTTCAAAGGACGTAAGGCAATGCTCAAAGATTTGTCCTACCACTTAAGGGATTTCAATCCCCGTTTAGATTAAAAAGAAGGGAGAGGAGATCTCCCTTTCAGTCTGTTTTCCAATTTCATGCTCAAGAAAAAAGCCAACGACAAGAAGAATAATAAAAAAATATAAAAAAATTTCAAAAAAGTAGTTGACAGGAGAGGTAGTAGATGATATACTAAGATAGTTGTCTCGGAGGGAGACAAAGACCTTTGAAAACTG
>NZ_LQWV01000011.1:20874-21093 GCF_001553855.1 Streptococcus gordonii | reverse complement strand
GAACTGTAGAGCTACCATGCTTGATAACTTCTTTTTCTACTACTTCTTCAGTTGTAGTAACTGCACCGGTACCTTCTTCGATGACTTCATCTACAGCTGGTTTTGTCACTTTCTCTGACTTCTTAACCTTGCTAACTTGTACGCCATCTTCTTTAGTAACTGTGTAAGTTACTTCCTTCTCTCCATCTACACCTTGAACCTTTGTGTTTCTTGTGCCTT
>NZ_LQWV01000011.1:0-20809 GCF_001553855.1 Streptococcus gordonii | reverse complement strand
CAGTTGTAGTAACTGCACCAGTACCTTCTTCGATGACTTCGTCTACAGCTGGTTTAATAACTGTTTCAGACTTTTTCACACGGCCTGTTTCCTTGCCATCTGTTAAAGTGATTGTGTAGACAACTTCCTTTTCACCATTGACACCTTGAACTTTTGTGTTTCTTGTGCCTTTTGGTAGAGCTGGATTTTTAACTGTTGAAGATCCATAAAGGATTGGTTCTTTGACTGTAACATCCTGAGTAGTGATCTCTGGTTGAGGTTTTGGTGATTCACCATTTAGAAGGGCTTGAGCTTTTGCTTTTAAAGCTTGGTAACGAGCTTCGTACTTGGCAAAGCCTTTCTTTCCTTCTTCACTCTTGATCGCATTAACTGCAGTAGTATGGTACCCTTCTGCATCTTCCAAAGCATACTGCAAACTTTCCTTAGTATCTGAATCATCTGGATTGAATTCATTGATTGCTTTTTCAAATTCATCCATTTGATTTTTAAAGTTCGCTGCTGCTTGAGCTTCTGCTGCATCTGGAATTTCCTCATCTTCACCAGGCTGTTCCTCTGCATAGACAGTAGGGACATGTGTCAGCTCAGGATATTTATAAACGGCTACTGCTCCCAAAGCATTAACAGCTAGCACTGAGATTCCTAACTTAATTAACTTTTTTCTATCCATAATGATTTTCCTTTAATCTTTTTCCTAATAATACGATAGTAACCAGAAGAGCATAGCTCTCCTGGACTATCTTACATTAATGCTTTGGTTTTCTTCTCAAAAGAAGTCCCATCAGCACAAGGATCATTCCGATAATCACCTCATTTACCATAGTAGCAGAAGTACCTGTTTTTGGCAAGATATTCTTAGGTTTTTCTGGCTCTGGTGTTGGTGCCGGTGGCAAGTCCCCCTTAGGCGCTGGTGGCGTATCAGGTGTAGTTGGTGGCGGCGTATTCGGTGTTGTCGGTGGTGTATGTGGTGGTGTTTGCGGCGGTGTATTTGGCTCTGGCGGATAAACGTTTACTGTATTCGTTACTTTCGGTTTATCGTTGAAGGTTACAGTAGCCTTATTCGGAATCTTCGTCTCATTATTCTCTTTGTTCAGGTAGCTAGACAAGTCTGCTCCGTCTTTAATAGATGAATAGATGATGACGCGGAAGGTGCTACCCTTCAAGGCTTCCAAAACAGCCTTATCAGTAACTTCAACGGTAACTTTCTGACCTTCTACAGTTACTTTGGCGATTTTCGCAAGAGCTTCATCCGTGATCTCACCCTTGTCATTCACTGTTGTGAATGCTTCGAGAGCTTTTTCGAGTTTCTCTTTGCTCTCTTTCAGTTGTTCAAGGTTCTTATTCAGCTTATCTTGTTCAACTTTTTGTTCTTCAGGTGTTGCGAGGTTACCAGCTTTCGCACCATCTGCTTTCAGTTGTTCCAATTCAGCTTGTGCTGCTTTGAGGCTTTCTTCAAGGGCTGCGACTTCAGCGTTGTTGTCTGCTGGAGCAGGTGTCGCTGTAGCATCGCCTGCATCAGAATCTGAAGCTGGAGCTGGAGTTGCAGGCGCAGCTGCAGCTTTTTCTTTGGCTGCTGCCAATTGAGCTGTTAGCTCTTCTACCTTCTTCTCAGCTTCTGCCAGTTTCTTAGCAAAAGTACCATTTGTCTCTTTGCCTTCGAGCTCTTTCAGGTCGCTTTCTGCTTTTTCAATCTTAGCAGTAATCTTCGCAATGGCTTCTGCGACTTTATTTTCCTCAACCTTAACAGCTACACGGTCCACTTTCAGAACTTTTTCAAGTTCATCTGTTACCGTAAAGCTATTCAATTCTGTCTTCACATCACGGCCTTGAGCATCTTTGATAGGGTTGCCTGATTCATCAAGTGGATCAGTTGGCACCTTCGCTGTCACATCAAAGCGGAAGCCTTCCTTGAGTTCTTTCAGACGGTAAGCAGTTGATGGGTTAGATCCATCAGCCGGACCTACTGTCTTAGCTGGTTCGTTTGGTTTTGGTTCCTCAGGTTTTTCTGGGTCCCGTGGACGAACGGTTACTGGGTTAGATTCTTTTGTGCCGTTCTTACCATTGCTATCCTTGAAGGCAATTGTTGCCTTGTTTGGAACAGTTTGGTTTTCGTAAGCTGATAAGTCACTATCTGCTTTCAGCTTAGCTGGAATGTAAAGTTGGATTTCTTTATAGCCACTGATACGAGCGAAGTCTTTCACTGTTACAGTAACTGTATTGCCTTCCACTTTTGTTTCCACAGCGTCTGTTGCATAACCATCCACGTAAGCTACAGGAGTTCCTGTAATTTCAAGAACTGGTTCCAAAGTATCCGTAACGGTGAACTCTTTGTAGAGGCGGATATCTTTTGGAATTTGTGTGTTGACATTGTACATGTATGGAACATCACGGTCAACATCTAAGTGATCCAATGTACGGTTAATCTTCTTCGTAACCTCTGGTCCAGGTTGTTTTGGAACTTCAACCGTAACTGGCTTAGTTTCTTTCTTGCTTGCTGGATTATTGTTAATCAAGTATGAAGCTGTATTTGGTACAGAGTAGCTATTAGCTGTTTCATATGGAGTTAAGTCTGCGTCCGCTTTAATCTTCGCTTTGAAGGTTACTTGGACTTTCTTACCACCATTTGCTTTCACAGTCTCTTCTGGGAAGGTTACTTCCAGAGTTTGACCGTTTTTCGCTACAGCTGCGTCTGCTTTCTTACCACCAAGAGTGACTTGGACATCACCGGCAAATTCAAGAACGTCTTTCAATTCATCGGTAACTGTAAAGCCTGTCGCATCTTGAGGCATAGTTGTATGGATGTTGTATGTGAATTCTTCTGTTCGATCTGCAATTGTTTCAGAAGGTTTTGAATTCACATCTTTTTCAATCGGTGGCTGTTCTGGAGATGGAGGAGTGACAGGTACTTCGTTAGAGTCCTTCGTTACAGCTGGTTTGTTAGGGAAGCCAACTGTGTAAGAAGCCTTATTCGGTACTTCTGCCTTGTCTGCTTTCATGTAAGCTGACAAGTTTGCACCCTCTCTGATCTTAGCCTTGAAGTTGAGGACAACTTCTTTACCACCGTTTGCTTTCACTTGGTCTTCTGTCAGGGTCAACTTGATGGTTTGACCGTCTGTTGTAATCTGGTCTGCCTTCAAGTCTTCACCTGCTAGAGTCGCAGATGATTCACCAGCAAACTCAAGAACATCTTCCAGCTTATCGCTGATAGAGAAGGCTGTCGCATCTTGCGGTACAGTTGTTTTCACAGTGTAAGTGAAGACATCGTCACGGTTAGCTAATGTTTCAGCTTCTTTACCGTTTACTTCCTTCTTCAGTTCTGGTTCAGTTGGGGTTGGTGGAATGACTGGAACTGGTTTAGAACTTTGTTCTGTTCCTGGGTCATTGTTAAAGTTGTATTTAGCGGTGTTGTAAATCCGTGTCGTACCATCTTTTTCGATGTAGTCTGACAGGTTCGCTCCCGCTTTGATCTTAGCCTTGAAGCTGACATGAACCGCTTTGCCTCCTAGGGCTTTCGCTTCGTCTTCTGTCAGTTTGACTGTGATCTTCTGACCTTTAATTGTAATGTGGCTGGCATCTAGTGGTTGACCATCTACTGTTGCGCTTGCTTGAGCATTTTCACCTGAGAATTCTAAGACTTTCTCAATCGTATCGTAAACTGCGAAGCCTGTAACATCAAGCGGCACAGTTGTGTCGATGGTGTAGGTGAATTCTTCATCACGAGCTCCCAAGTTAGCTGATTCAGCCTCATTGACCTTCTTCTCAATCGGTGGATTTTCCGGACTTGGAGGAGTCACTGGGACTTCATTAGAATCCTTAGTTACGCCTGGGTTGTTCGGGAAGTCCACTCGGTAGCTTGCCTTATTCGGAATTCTAGTCTTACCATCTTTAATGTAGCCAGATAGGTTGACACCTTGGCGGATCTTAGCTGTGAAGGTTAGGTTCACATCTTTACCACCATTGTTCTTGACTTGTTCTTCGGTTAGGTTCACAGTAATGGTTTGACCATTAATTGAGATACGATCGGCATCAAGAGCTTGGCCATTTAGGCTAGCAGTCGCACGACCTGTTCCATCCGCAAATTCAAGAACGTCTTTCAGCTCATCATTGATAGAGAAGGCTGTTGCATCAAACGGTACTTTCGTATTGATGTGGTAAGTGAACTCATCGTTACGGTTGGCCAGTGTTTCCTCTTCCTTACCATTGACATCCTTCTTAATTTCAGGTTCTTCTGGAGTTGGAGGCGTTACTGGTACTCTGTTTGAATCCTTATGGATTTCTGGACGATTTGGGAAGCCTGCTGTGTAAGAAGCTGTATTCGGGATGCTAGTCTTACCTTTTTCAATGTAGGCAGACAAGTTTGCACCTTCACGAATCTTAGCCTTGAAGGTCAAGGTTACTTCCTTACCACCATTTGCTTTCACTTCGTCTTCTGTCAGAGCCATAGAGATTGTTTGGTCTGCAACATTGATACGGTTAGCATCAATTTCTTGGCCATCGAGAGTCGCTGTTGCTTGACCTTTCTCACCTGAGAATTCTAACACTGGTACAAGAGTATCTGATACTGAGAAGGCTGTCGCATCTTGTGGTACAGAAGTTGTTACTTTATAAGTAAACTCTTCATAACGTTCTTTCAGCGTTGCTTCTGGCTGACCATTCACTTCTTTCTTAATACCAGGTTCTTCTGGGCTTGGTGGAATCACTGGAACTGGTTCTGTGCTCTTTTCTGTCTTCGGATCATCGTTAATGATGTATTTAGCAATGTTAGGGATCCGAGTTACGCCGTCTGCTTCAATGTAGCCTGCCAGGCTGACATTCTTACGAATTTTAGCCTTGAAGCTTACATGAACAGCTTTATTGCCGTATTTCTTCACTTGATCCTTCGTCAGAGTCACTGTCAGAACTTGTTTATCTACAGTGATTTGTGAATCTTCGATCACATCTTTGTCACCATCTACTGTGACTTCTGCTTTGCCTTTCTTACCTGAGAATTCAAGAACGTCTTTCAATTCGTCGGTAATCTTGAAGCCAGTCGCATCGACAGGTACTTTCGTATCGATGGTGTAAGTGAACTCTTCGTCACGGCTGTCCAGAGTTGCGGATGGCTTGTTATTAACCTTCTTCTCAACTGGTGGATTTTCTGGTGATGGAGGAGTCACTGGAACGATGTTTGAATCTTTCTCAACTTTTGGACGGTGTGGGAAGTTAGCCACATAAGACGCTTTGTTAGGTACACGCGTTACACCGTCTGCTTCGATGTAATCTGCTAGGTTTGCACCTTCACGAATCTTAGCTTTAAAGTTGAGGACAACTTCTTTACCACCGTTTGCTTTCACTTGAGCTTCAGTCAATTCAGCACTGATGGTTTGGTCTTTCAGCTTGATTTGTTTTGCATCCAGCTTTTCACCATTGAGTGTGAGAGATGCTTCTGCATCTTCGCCAGCAAATTCAAGTACTGGAACTAAACTATCGCTGATAGAGAAGGCTGTCGCATCTTGCGGCACAGTTGTTTTCACAGTGTAAGTGAAGACATCGTCACGGTTAGCTAATGTTTCAGCTTCTTTACCGTTTACTTCCTTCTTCAGTTCTGGTTCAGTTGGGGTTGGTGGAATGACTGGAACTGGTTTAGAACTTTGTTCTGTTCCTGGGTCATTGTTAAAGTTGTATTTAGCGGTGTTGTAAATCCGTGTCGTACCATCTTTTTCGATGTAGTCTGACAGGTTCGCTCCCGCTTTGATCTTAGCCTTGAAGCTGACATGAACTGCTTTGCCTCCTAGGGCTTTCGCTTCGTCTTCTGTCAGTTTGACTGTGATCTTCTGACCTTTAAATGTGATATGGCTGGCATCTAGCGGTTGACCATCTACCGTTGCGCTTGCTTGAGCATTTTCACCTGAGAATTCTAAGACTTTCTCAATCGTATCGTAAACTGCGAAGCCTGTAACATCAAGCGGTACAGTAGTGTCGATTGTGTAGGTGAATTCTTCATCACGAGCTCCTAAGTTCGCTGACTCAGCCTCATTGACCTTCTTCTCAATCGGTGGATTTTCCGGATTTGGAGGAGTCACTGGGACGATGTTTGAATCTTTATGGAAGTTAGGATCGTTAGGGAAGGCAGCGTTATAAGACGCTTGGTTATTGATGACTGTCTTACCTTTTTCAATGTAGCCAGACAGGTTGGCACCTTGGCGAATCTTAGCCTTGAAGGTCAGAACAACTTCTTTACCGCCATTGTTCTTGACTTGGTCTTCTGTCAGAGTCAAGGTGATCTTTTGATCAGCGATAGAGATACGGTCTGCTTCTAAAGCTTCTCCATTAAGAGTAGCACTTCCAGCATCCGCAAACTCTAGAACATCCTTAATAGTGTCATCAATAGAGAAGGCTGTTGCATCAAACGGAACATTTGTCTTCACTTTATAAGTAAAGATTTCGTCACGGTTAGCAAGAGTCGCTTCTTTTGCATCATTAACAGTCTTTTCAATCTCTGGTTTTTCAGGACTTGGTGGAGTCACTGGTACGATATTTGAATCTTTATGAACTCCAGGATTGTCTGGTAAATCTACATTATAAGAAGCTTGGTTATTGATAACAACTTTATCGCCAACGACGTAGGCAGCCAAGTTGGCATTTGGACGAATCTTAGCCTTGAAGGTTAACTTGATTTCCTTATCTGCATTGGCTTTCAGTTCTTCTTGGTTCAGTGTAACTGTGATTGTTTGGCCATTGATCGCGATATGATCATCTGACAATTTCTTACCATCTACAGTCGCTTCTGCCTGACCTTTCTCACCTGAGAAGTCCAAAACATCTTTCAGAGTATCAGTGATGTTGAAGGCTGTTGCTTCATAAGGAATCTTGGTTTTCACATGATAAGTGAATTCTTCATCACGTGCTTCCAAGGTTGCTTCTGCCTTATCATTGACATCTTTTTCAATTGGTGGTTGTTCTGGAGATGGAGGAGTTACTGGTACTTCATTGGAATCCTTATGGAACTTAGGATTATGATCGATGTCATAAGAAGCCTTGTTCGGGATCCGGATGCCTTGACCAGGAACTAGGTAATCCAGAAGGTTTGCTCCTTCACGGATTTTAGCCTTGAAGGTTACTTCGATAGACTTACCAGCATTAGCTTTCACTGCTTTTTCTGCAAAGGCCACTGTCAAGGTATTCTTATCTGTAGAAATAGTAGCTTGATCATTGGCAGCCTTGCCGTCAATCTTCACTTGGACATCGCCCTTGTTGCCAGCGAATTCAAGAACGGACTTCAGTTCATCTGTTACGGTGAATTCAGTCGCATTTGTTGGCATCGCTGTATTCAGACTATAAGTGAATTCTTCAAGACGGGTTTGCAGATTGTAACTGTCAGCACCGTTAACCTTCTTCTCAATTTCTGGAGTATTTGGTGGTGGCGGTGTAACAGTAACTGGGTTAGAGAATTTCTCTGTTTCTGGATTGTCATTGACCACAAAGCTAGCTTTGTTTGGAATCGCTGCTTTATCTCCATTTGGATACTTAGCAACTAATTGGTCAACTGTGTAGCCAGATTTAATCTTAGCATCGAAGGCTACTTGAACAGCCTTGCCTGCATATTTCTTGACTTGATCCTTATCGAAGGTAACTGTCAGTTTTTGGCCTTTCTTCGCAACCGTCACATCTGTCACAGCTTGACCATCAATCGTTACAGTCGCATCTCCATCAAATGTCAAGACTTCTTCCAAGGTATCAGAAAGTACAAACTTATCTGCTACAGTTGGAACTTTTGAATCCACTGTATATTTGAAGGTGCTTGTTAAGCTTGCCAAGTCTTCTTGATCCTTACCATTTACTTTCTTCGTAATTGGTGGAGGAGTCACTTTAACTGGCTCTGTTTCTTTTTCCTTAGACTCGTTATTCTTATTAGTATAAGTAATCTTAGCCGTGTTTGGAATTTCTGGAAGAACAGATTCTTTCTTCACTTTAGCGTGGATGACCAACTCGATTTCTTTATTTGCAAGAGCACTTGCTTTGGCAAAGTCCTTCATCGTTGCTGTAACAGTATTTCCTGAAACAGTAATATCGAAGAATTTCTTGGCTTCTTCAGAAATGCTTGGTTCTGGGTTCACCACTCCAAGATTTTCATCTAGAGTATCGGTGATGACAAATGATTTGTATGTATCAATATCATTTGGCAAAGTAGTCTTAATATTGTAGGTGAAATCTGTTTCAGCAGCAATCGTTGCATTATCTTGATCACCGTTAATCTTCTTAGAAACATTTGGTTCTGTTGGTGGAGTCACCGTTACAGGAATTGTTTCTTTTTCACCTTTATGGTCGTTTTTATCCTTAAAGCTAAATGTCGCTTTGTTTGGAATGTTAGAACGAGTGACACCGTCATTAATTTTCGCTGGAATAACCAGTTCAATTTCTTGACCAGCTAGGGCACTTGCTCCGGCAAAGTTTTTCATTGTTGCCGTTACTTTTTGGCCACTGACAGTCACGTCAAAGAAGTCTGCAGCAGGACCGCTGATAACTGGTTTGTCTGCACCTTCATTAATAACGCTTAACTCATCTTCCAAAGTATCGGTAATCACAAATTCTTTGTAGGATGTGATATCACTTGGAAGTGTAGTCTTAACATTGTACTTGTATGGCTGACCAGTTGCAATATCCAAGTGATCCAAGTTTTCATTGATCTTCTTAGTTACTGGTGGAGGAGTCACCGTTACTGGATTTGACTCAACTTCCTTAGCCACATTGTTTTCATTAGTAAATGAAATCTTAGCCTTGTTTTCAATAGTCTTACCTGTCACACCAGCTTTAACTTTTGCTGGAATAGTCAGTTCGACGAATGAATATTTAGCGAGTTCTGCGAACTTACCTTCTTTAACTGTTGCAGTAACAGTTTGGCCATTTGTTTGGATTTCAAAGACGTCTGCCAATGGACCGCTGATGCTTGCTTGTCCATCAAATTCGAGATCGGCATCCAGCTTATCACTAATGACAAATTTCTTGTAGCCTGCTACATCACTTGGCACAGCTGTTGTGATGTTGTAAGTGTATGGTTGACCATCGAAGGTTACCAGACTATCCAAGGTGTTGTTAATCTTCTTAGAAACAGTTGGTTCTTTTGGTTTCGGTGGAGTAACCGTTACTTCTTTCGAAGTTTTCTTCTTATCATTTAGAATAACATCAGCTGTATTCGGAATGTTTACCGCACCATTCTTCTTGTATTTAGAAAGGTCAGCGCCCGGACGAATCTTAGCCTTGAAGATCAGTTCGATTTCCTGTACTTCGCTTCCACCACGACGAGAGATCAAACGGTTCAACGAAGTTAATTGAGTCTTATCTAGTGTAATCTCTATTGTTTGACCATTGATTGAAATCGCTTTGGTCAAAGCATTGTAAGACTTGCCTGCTACTGTTACTTTAGCTGAATTTGGTACAATTTCAAGTTCATCTACAACCGTATCTGTCAGGGTGAACTTATCAGCAATACCTGGCCATGGAGCAGTTACCTTATATTCAAACTCTTCGCCATCTGCTTGTAGACCTTCGTGTTCTTTTTCGTTAACCTTCTTGTCTACTTCTGTATCAAGTGGTGGTTTGACATAAATTGGGTTTGAACGACGAATCGTACTTGCCTTATCTTTTGTCTTGGCATGGGCATCTTGGTTTGGCGAATCATCTTCGCCATTCCACATTATGTTACCTTGGTTAACTAAACCGTAACCATTGTTGTTTTGTAAGATTGCCAAGTAAGCCTTGCTAGCTTGGTTCTTACGGTACTCTTCTTTCAGGCGGACTGTCATTTTCAGTTTCGCCTTCTTCATGATCAAGTAATTATAATCCTTACCTTGCGGTGGAACGTCTGCTACAACGACGCTTTGTGAGTTTCCTCCAGCATCTTGTTGTGTTACCACACGAGTCGGCCAGCTTTGTCCATCTGGACCTTGAGCATAATGACTCACCACTTCCAAGCGGTAGTCAATTGGGTCAGTCAACATAACGTTCTTTTCAAATTCGTAAGGAACGTTATTGAAGTTGTAGTCAACTGTGTAAGTGAACTCTTCGTCCTTCTTGCTTAGTTGAGCAGAATAAGATGGTTTCTTAGTCAACTCTAACGGATCCGGAATGACACCAATATCGTTGCTAGCATCCGCATCTTTCACTGTCTTCGTTGCACTTGGATAACAGTATTCCAGTTTTTGAACTTCTACCGTTTGGTTCCGACCACCGATTTGACGTGTTTCGAAGTCACCTGCTTTAAATTTACCAGTCAATTCTGGAACTGTGATTTCTTCCTTCTCTGGAACATAATTCTCAGGAGGATCTACTTCACTATCTTCATCTGTCTCAGGTGCGCGAGCTTCCTTACTCAAGTCGTAGTCAAAGCTGTTTTTACCTGGGTTGAAGACACTATCTGGAACAGAGATTTTAACCTTGTTGCCAGTCTGTGTGATTGTACCACGAATTTCCTTGTTAGGATCTGTTACTTTCGGAACAATCTTCTTACCATTGATTCGGATAGCATCTACTTTGTAGCCTTCGGTTATATCAAACTCACCAGTGATATCATCTTTAACTAGAGCAGCCGCTACTGATTCCAAAATCTTTTGCGAGAATACATCAATGTTATTTTGCTCATTAACATAGAAGGAAACATTCTTGCCGTTTACAACCTTGTCTGGTGAAGCCATAGATTGGAGTGCGTCGTGGAAGATGGCTTGCACTGAACGGTTGTCCCCAATGTTTATTGTATTACCGAAACCATTTAGATAAGCTGGACCATATTGATAGTATTTCTCAGTGAAGTTATCAACACGTTCCCAGAAACCTACAACCACAGAACCTTCTGAACCAACCGCCGCTTTCAGCTGATTGCCAGCCGCTTTCAATTCATTGGCTCGACCAGTAATATCTTGAGCTGCTTCTGGATAGCTATCCACTCTCCAAGCTTTTTGAATAGCATCTGTTCTTGTCCAGCTCTTATCCATAACGACTGTGTTAGTCCCTGGCAGACGGTAACCATTGGCTACCCCATCCGTTACCAGGAGGAAGACCGTCTTCCGACCGTTTTCCATATTGCCTTTGACACGGTTGTACTGAGCGATTGTATCATCAATCGCAGGAACAGTTGGGGTACCGCCATCGACAGCGATATTATCAATAAAGTTATGAACTTTATTTTGATCGCTTGTTAAGCCACTATTTCCATAGGTATAGTTTTTACCAGTTGAATTCGCATCAGTATATACATTCGCAGGGTTACCACTAAAATCATTGTTTTCAAAGTAACGCACCTGATCCAAACCTTGGTAAGAAGCTACGAAAACACGGTCAGTTGTCCGAGGGTCGTCAGTCTTAACTAGATGAGGATCGTTCTCATCGTATTGATCTGGACTAACATATGTTGTCAAACGTTTAAGAGCACGTTTTACACTTGGAATAGTTGTTCGGAATGATCCACTGGCATCCTGCAGGATAACCAAGTCAATTGGTTTCCGCGGAACTGTCCAGTCTGTTGCGTCCGTTTTTTCAATCTTACGATAACACCCATTTTGTGTGATCGTTGTATGCTCATCAATCCGTCTCGTCTCAATATTCAGAGGATCATCAGCTCGAACAACTGAAGTCCCTAGATTCAAGACGCTGGATGGCATTGACATCAACAGGACGGTAAATAGTATTAAAACCTTTTTCAAAAAATCTTTCATGCTATTTTAAAGCCTATATAATAGTAGAAACTTTTATACAAGCTCTCCCTTCTCTTTCTTTTATTTAAATCTCTTCTAGCTGTTTTTCAAGCGCTGCTTCATCGTGAAAGTCTGTCATTACTTTCTTTACCTTTTGATTCTTATCGACTAGATAAATCGTGGGGATTGATTGAACATAGAGGATATCCGCCGCTCGCTCATCTGTGTCATAATAATATGGGAAAGTATAATTTTTTTCACTGATATACTGATCCGCTCTTTCTTTCGTTTCTCTTTTGGAATCAAGCATATCCAACATAACAAAATGAATTTTATCTCTATACTTTTCATATACTTTTTGAATCTCTGGTAACTGTTTTTGACAATCTGGACACCAGCTAGCCCACTCTACTACCAGCATGGGTTTATTATAAAACTCTGTACTCTTCTTTTGATACCCTGCTTGGTCTACCATTTCAAACTCTGGCAACTGTTGTCCTGTCAGCTCATGTTCTACAGCTGAACTACCATCCTTCTGTGTCGATCCTTTGTTATGCCTGTTAGGACCAGCAATGTAAAACAAAGCAAAGACCGCTACCAGAATGACTCCAACAGTCAAAAAGGGTAGCCACCACTTTTCCTTCAACATATTCCCTCCTAGTTAGATTCCGTCTCTATCAAATTTTGACATAAGAGTACACACTGTACAAATATCCTTTTTTTTACTCAAAAAAACCATGAAAAAAGCCGTCATATACAATGCGCCAATTATATGGTTATTATACCAGTTTTTTTTAGCATATCAACCATTTGATCTGAAATTTATGCAAAATACTTTGAAAGATGACACTATTTATTAAAAGGAAAACGATTGCCCAAAAACTTAAAATTATCAGAATTTTTAAGCCGATTTTCTTTGCATTTTTGGAACCTATATTCAAGCCAGTCGAAGGCTATTTTTTAGCCTTTATCACAAAAAAACACTTGAATACAAAAATAAAAAAAGCAGATAGTGATCTGCTTTTGGTTTCTCTTATAATTCTGCGATTTGATTCAGGTTTACTTCTGCAATGGTGTCATTTCCAAACATAGAAATAACCATCTTAACTTTATTATTGTCAATCTCAGTAATTTTTCCTGTATAATCTGTAAAGGCTCCGTCAATAATCCGAACGGTATCACCAACCTTGACATGAATGTCAAATTCTTGCACAGTTTGTCCCATAGAGATCAAAATGTTGCGGATTTCTTCTTCCAAGAGTGGAGTCGGTTTAGAGCGGTTTCCGTGAGATCCGACAAAACCTGTTACATTAGGAGTGTTCCGAACAACAAACCAAGCCTCATCGGTCATGACCATTTCTACCAAAACATAACCTGGGAAGCGATTCTCTTCGATTTCCTTGGTCTTGCCATTTTTCTCTACTTGCACAGTCTGAGTAGGGATTTCCACGCGCAAGATGTTTTCTAACATATTATATGTCTGAGCGCGTTGCAAGAGATTTTCTTTTACCTTGTTTTCATATCCAGAGTAGGTCTGCAGTACAAACCAGCCTTTATCAAAACTATCCATTTTATTTCCTTTCTTTTTTAGCAATTCTTAGTTTACAAAATCATAAACTAAAACACTATAAAAAAGCCTAATGGCTTTTTCCGTTTTCTCTAGCTTTATTATATCATAAAAATAGGGAATGCCAAGAAGTTTACTGATAATTTTATCAAAAAAGACTGGGAAATTTCCCAGTCTCTAATCGACTTAAAAGAGATTCAACAAACGAAGCAGTCCGTGAGATACCAATAAGTCAAATAAATAGATAACCACAACAAAGAAGGCTGTATATTCCATAATAGAAATAAAATCAATCCAGCTTTGCTTCCCTGTTGGCCATGTTGTATCTTTTAAAACTGTAAAAGTGTCCTTAAGAAATTTCACAACTCTCTCCTATCTTGTTTCTTTATGAATAGTGTATTTATTACAATGTTTACAAAACTTGTTTACTTCTAGACGTTTTGGTTTTGGCGTACTACTCAGTTTTATTGAGTAATTTCTCGATCCACAAACCGTACACGCCAGACTTGCTTTTTTTAATGCCATAACGCCTCCATCTTTCCAATTATAGCAGGATTTTTTCCTTTTGACAAGGTCTGGACGTCAATCCTTTGAAGCTTTTTTCATTCATCTAACGAACAACTATTATTTTCGCTGGTGATTTGGTAAAATAGATGTCATAAAGGAGAAGAAAACGTGAAAACTGATCATTTAAAAGAAAGTAATAACATTGAAGACCGTCGCAACGAAGGGGGATCGGCTAGCTACGGGTCAGGCAATGCTCGACTGGGAAACGGAATATTGCGAATCCTGTTAGCACCTGGCAGTTTTAAAAGCAAGCTTGTCCTAATACTACTCCTACTTTTCTTAGGGGGTGGCGCTGGTTTGTCTGGCATTTTTGACACAGGGACTTCCCACCACTATGAGTCCACCCAAGTTTCTCAGCAAAGCCATACTCAGGTCAATGACAAAGACGCCCAATTTGTCAGCAAGGTCTTAGGGACTACAGAAGTTTTTTGGACTCAAACCTTTGAAAAAGAAGGGAGAACCTATTATAAGCCTAAACTGGTCTTCTATACCGGTCAAACTAGAACGGGTTGTGGGGTCGGCCAGGCCTCTGCTGGACCTTTTTACTGTCCTAACGACCAAAAAATTTACCTGGATATTCGATTTTACCAAGAGCTGACTACTAAGTATCGGGCAAGTGGTGACTTTGCCATGGCTTACGTTATCGCGCACGAAGTCGGACACCATATCCAAAACCAACTGGGGACTCTTCAATCCTACCAGCAAATGGTGAGAGGAAAATCAGAAAAGGAAAAGAATGCCCTAAATGTTCGTTTGGAACTTCAGGCGGACTACTACGCTGGGGTCTGGGCTCGGTATATTGAACAAGAAAACTTACTAGATGTTGGCGATATTGAGGAAGCACTTAATGCAGCCCATGCAGTCGGAGACGACACCTTGCAAGAGCAGGCCTACGGCTATTCTGTGCCTGATAGCTTTACACACGGAAGTGCGGAGCAACGTATGCGTTGGTTCAAACGTGGTTACCAATACGGCGATTTTGAACACGGTGACACCTTCAGTGTACCTGAAAAAGACCTTTAGGATTTCCTAAAGGTCTTTTTATCTGATTGATTTACTGTGACATACACTTCTTGATTGATGAGCGCAAGCTAGAGTCTCAAGACATACACTTCTATAAATAATACATCTATTGAGATAAGAAACTTACCAACCAAACCAGCTCTTGACTGTATCCCAAGCATTCTTAGCTTTACCTGGAATATCTGCCTCTTCGATAGCATTTTTAGCCTGATCGACAATCTCTTTTGCCTTGTCCTGTACATCCTGTAAGAAATCATTGCCGCCTTGATTCTCGGTATTTCCAGTGCCATAGGTGTCTACCGGAGCAATACCATTTTGAGCATAGGTATTCTTTTCAGAGAATTTGGTTCCTTCCGTGTATGGCAGGACGCTATTGGCTACATTTCGGAAAATCACAGAAGCCTCGTTAGCACTGGTTCCTGTCAGGTAGTGATTTTCATCTGTCTTTGGAAATCCTAGCCACTGACTGATAACAACGTCTGGTGTGTAGCCGATGACCCACTGGTCTCCAGATAAGTCAGGGTTGAAGTCTGTCTCAGTCGTCCCTGTCTTACCTGCCATCGTATAATTATATGGCGCTGCGTAGATTCCTGTTCCGTTTGAGAAGGTCCCTAACATCATACTGGTCATCTTTTTCGCAGTTGACTGATTGAGCACTCGAGTGGAGCTAGACTTGTGGGTCTTAACGATTTGACCACTAGCGTTTTCAATCTTAGTGATCAAGTGAGCATCATGCATGACACCATCATTCGCAAAAGCGGAGTAGGCCTGAGCCATTTGGAGAGGATTGGTATTCACACCTGCTCCCAACGCCACACTGAGATTTTGCTCAACCTTTTTCATATTCAGACCAAACTTTTGACCGTATTCAAAGGCTTTCTCTAGACCCAACTCTTTAACTATTGCAACTGCTGGGATATTCAAAGAATCCGCCAAGGCTTGATACATAGGAACTGTCGGGCTACTTTGAATGCCACCATAGTTATTGACAGTATAAGATCCATAGGTCGTTGTAGTATTGTCTAACTCTTTATCAGTTGACCAACCAGCTGCGATTGCTGGGCTATATACAACCAGTGGTTTAATGGTCGAACCTGGACTACGAGCTGACTGGGTTGCATAGTTAAAGGAACGGAAACCGGCCGCCTGGCTGTTGACTCGACCGACCAGGGCTCTCACCCCTCCAGTCTTGGGATCCAAGGCCACACTTCCCGATTCTGCTCGTGTTCCATCTACTTCTGAAACAGGGAAGAGACTCTCGTTACTGTAAATAACCTGCATACTGGCCTGGTAATTTTGATCCAACTCAGTGTAGATGCGATAGCCATTTTTGATGATATCTTCTTCTTTTAGACCATAGTCATGAATGGCTTCGTTAATGACAGCATCAAAATAGGATGGATAGCGATAATCTTCGGATTTGCCAGCATAGGCATCTACCAACTGACTACCAAGACCATTCGCTGCTGCTTGATCAGCTGTTGCTTTGTCAATATAGCCGGCTGCAACCATATTATTCAGAACTGTATCCCGGCGATTGGTCGCATTTTCAACTGAGTACAAGGGATTGTAAATCTCAGGTCCCTTGAGCATACCGGCTAGCGTGGCTGCTTGATCGAGAGACAGTTGGCTCGCTGAAACTCCAAAGTATTTCTTGCTGGCATCCTCTACTCCCCAGACACCATTACCAAAGTAGGAATTGTTCAGATACATGGTTAGAATCTGATCTTTACTGTACTTTTTGGTTAATTCCAGAGCTAGGAAAAACTCCTTGGCCTTCCGCTCGATGGTCTGATCCTGAGAAAGATAAGCATTTTTGGCCAACTGCTGAGTGATGGTCGAGCCACCGCCCGATCGGCCCGCTGTCAAAATTGCTAAGAAGAAACGGCCATAATTGATTCCGCTATTTTTGTAGAAGGAGCGGTCTTCGGTCGCAATGACAGCGTTCTGCAAGTCCTTACTGATCTGATCCAATTCGACATAGGTCCCTTTTTGACCTGTCAAACTACCCGCTTCTTGACCATCTTTATCATAGATCATCGTAGTCGCCTTCAAGGCATTTTGCAAGTCGTTGACATTGGTGGTCTTGGCAACATAAAAGAGATAACCCCCCGTCACCAGCCCAAAGCCCAGACCTAAAATCAAGATAATCTTGGTCAAATGGTATCTACGCCAAAAACGTCGGAAGGGACCTTGCCCTTTTGAAGATGTTCGCTTAGCTGAGCGACCTGATCGAGACAGACGTGGTTCAGCACTTGTATCTGTCTCCTCAGCAGACTCAGCCGGTGAATCTTCTTTCTTAAAATGTTGAATTAAGGTTTCAAAAATATCATTTAGCTTTTTCATAACCCTTATTTTATCACCTTCCCAGAGAGTATACAAGAAAGTGCTGTTCCATAGGGCCTTCCTTTTAGAATTTTTTAAGAAATAGCAGAGCTTCTACCCTTTTTTTGATGCTAGCTTTCAAAGTTCTGCTCTTTTTGTTAAAATAAAGGCATGCAATTTAACTTTCGAATCCCTGAAAAAATGCCCACTATGAGCATAAAAGAACTACTGGAAGACTATTTCCTCATTCCCAGAAAAATCCGCCATTTCCTTCGCACAAAAAAGCATGTCTTGGTCAATGATCAAACTATCAATTGGCAAAGCAAGATTCAGGCAGGCGATCTCTTGTCGCTGACCTTTGACGAAGAAGATTACCCAGCAAAAGCCATCCTTATGGGGCAACCAGAACTTGTCCAGGAACTCTACCAAGACCAGCATCTCATCATCGTCAACAAACCAGAGGGTATGAAAACTCACGCCAATGAGCCCACCGAACTAGCTCTGCTCAATCATGTATCTGCCTATGTTGGAGAGACCTGCTATGTGGTTCACAGACTTGACAAGGAGACCAGTGGCGCTGTTCTCTTTGCCAAAAACCCCTTTGTCTTGCCTATACTCAACCGCCTGCTGGAAAACAAGGATATCCAGCGAGAATACTGGGCTTTAGTAGATGGTAAATTTATCGAAAAAAGCAGAATATATAAGGACAAAATCGGTCGTGACCGCCATGATCGAAGAAAACGGCTGGTTGACAACAAACATGGCCAATACGCCGAAACACACGTGACTCGGCTAAAAAGCTTTGGTCAAAAAACTCTTATCAAATGCCAACTCAAAACTGGTCGTACCCATCAGATCCGTGTCCACCTATCCCACCACGGCTTTCCCTTGGTCGGTGATCCTCTATATCATCCGCAGCCCCAAGGTCGCCTCATGCTTCACGCCCACCGACTGAGCTTTGTCCATCCCTTTACTTTAGAAAAAATCAGCCTTGAAGCTCCATCTAAAAGCTTTGAAGAAGGGCTAGAAAAGCTGAAAGCATAAGAAGATACTACTAGTGAACTCAAATCTAATCAGACTAAACCTCTAATAAGCATAACTAAATACGCAGAGACTACCGCTTCTTTCACCTTAGTAGATGCAAGAAAAAAAGCAACAGAAAAATCTGTTGCTTTTTCTTTGGTGTCAGAAATCGATTCTATCTCCTATCTTGCTTTACTAAGCTGGAAGCAGGCTGATAATTCTGGGTCTGATGACTTTCTGAAAGGCCATGCTCAGTAGATATGACAGCAAGAGAATGATAAAGAAGCCAAAACTGTATATGTCATTCCGAGGCATTAATTGCCTAAAAATAAAGATGATAAACGGATGAATAATATAAATCATAGTGGCATATCGCTTGGCGATATTGTTCAAAATCGGAACATCAATATTGGTCCCGTTTCTGATCGCATAGAGGAAAATCACACTAGATGATAAAAGAGTGCTGGGGTAAAGGTCGTGCTCTGTCCCCATAAAACAGTATTCAAGCAGAATCAAACCTGCTATACCCAAGCTAATAGCCCATTTCCTGACAGACGATAAGTCGTAGGCTAAAATCCGTTCCCGATGCTTGGCAAACTGCATCCCCATAATAAAAAAGGGGAGGCCCATAAACAGGAAATTTCGATAGTATAGGGTACTGTTGGTATTGAACTCGATACAAAAAGCCAGAGCTAGCAGAATCAGAGACACGCCAAAGGTGGTCAGGCGGTGGAAATACTTATAAAAAAGGAGATAAAGCCCGTAAATATAGGAAATAGCCAACAAATACCAGGTCGGGGTAGCAGCAGGACCAATCAAATCCCTAGGACTGTTAAAAAAGAAGAAATTGGCAAAATCAGACAGGTCTATAGTTGCCATCTTTTCCGCCAGCTCTCCCGACAGTACTAAGTCAATAAAATGCACAATCGAGTAAAATATCAGACTAGCGATTGTCAAAAGAAGCATTTGCTTGAGGCGATACTTTACCTTTTCTCTAGAAATGTTAAAGGAAAAATAACCCGACAGCATCATGAAAAAGGGCACTGCAAAACGGGCCACAATCTGATAAAAAACACCAAATTCCCCTGGTAACAAAAAGTGCAAAGAAACGATACTAAAACAGGCTAGAGCCTTAACAGCATGTAAAGTTGTATTTTCTGTCTTCATGCAGACATTATAGCATGTTCATTGTTACAATCTGTCAAGGCCAGATGACACAAGCATTAAGAATCGTATCATTTGATGACAACCACTTTTCTTATTATCCTATAAACTATCATTTTCTATAGCCATTACACACAAACCTACAAGTAATGAAATCAAGTAAAAATCTGTCCTATCAAGCCCCAAAATAGCGCTTCTAGAGATTTTCAGACCTATAAAAAGGCCGAGGAAAGTATGCCCTAGCGCAACTTTCTTCAACCTTTTGTTTATTGATAATGTGGTCTTGCAAATCCTCGAATATTACCATGTCCAACTCGATAGGTATTTCTTCTTACAACTCCGTTGCTTGAATTTCCTTCGATTGTATGAATCCATCCATTCTCTACTCTCTCAACAATACCTATATGATCCGCCCAGCCATCATTTTGCTGGGTATCTTTATCCCAGTTGAAAGTAATAATATCACCTGATTGAGGAGTCGTAGTTCCATCTTCATTCCAAATTCCTAATTTTTTGAAAATCTGAATATGACGTTCTACTCCACATTCTCGGCCAACTAAATGACTAAGACCTTCTCGTTGGAAAACTACTGTAACAAATATATCACACCAATCATCTGTATTCTTTACAGCGTAGCCGACTGGTAGAGGTTTCACACTGTTATAGTCCTCAACCATGCGCTGATGAGCTGCACTACCCGTTGACGTACCTACCAGATTTGAAGCTGCACGAATAACTCTATTTTTTTGATCTGTCACTTGTTGTGGAATCAATCTGGTTTGCCCTAGGTTAAATCCTTCCACACTGCCATCCGTATAATCAACATAAACGTGAGTGGTGTAATCACCTTGTTTATTGCCGTGGTTTACAGCCGCAATCCCAATCTCGGTATGACCACCAGCAGGGGTCTGTGTATACCAAGATAAATTTTCTTGGTGCGCTTGAGACCACACGGCTGCGCGAATATTTTTAATTCGTTTCCCTTGGGCAGATTGATCAACCGCAACGGTAAATGTGCCCGTCTGAGAATTTACGTCTTTAATGTAAGCTTTCGTCTTATGTGTTAGATTGTGGTACTCTACCTGCGTTGTAGTCGAATGAACTCCTATACGGCTGCCATCACTCTGGATGTAGTATAGATGAACATGATAAGTACTAGTAGAATTCTTGTGATTTTCTGCCTTGATGCTAGCCTTATAGCTACCATCTGATTGACGAGTCGCATTGTACCAGATCAAGTCATCTTGTCCGCCTTGGTCAGACCAAACAGGAACTTGAACCGATTGAACTCCTTTAGGGCTGAAGACATCTGATATGACGACATCAAAGCTCCCTGCCTCTGGGTTCTTATTGGTAATGGTTAAGATGCCAGTCACCTTGCTTTGATGAACGGTAGTAGCCGTACCCGTTACAAATTCTTTTGTTCCTGTCGCTGTGACATAATAGACGTGAGACAGGTACTTCCCTTGGGAATTTT
>NZ_LQWV01000010.1 GCF_001553855.1 Streptococcus gordonii | reverse complement strand
GCATCTGCCTTACAAGCAGAGGGTCAGCGGTTCGATCCCGTTAACTCCCATAGGTCCCGTAGTGTAGCGGTTATCACGTCGCCCTGTCACGGCGAAGATCGCGGGTTCGATTCCCGTCGGGACCGTTGGAATCGAGAGAAGATTTCAAAGAAGACTCGTTAGCTCAGTTGGTAGAGCATTTGACTTTTAATCAAAGGGTCACTGGTTCGAGCCCAGTACGGGTCATAAGCGCGGGTTTGGCGGAATTGGCAGACGCACCAGATTTAGGATCTGGCGCTTAACGGCGTGGGGGTTCAAGTCCCTTAACCCGCATAAGAAATAGGCCGGCTTAGCTCAGTTGGTAGAGCATCTGATTTGTAATCAGAGGGTCGCGTGTTCAAGTCATGTAGCCGGCATTAAGAGAGAAGAGGCGTATGCGAACGTAGTTCAGTGGTAGAACACCACCTTGCCAAGGTGGGGGTCGCGGGTTCGAATCCCGTCGTTCGCTTAGAGGCCGGGGTGGCGGAACTGGCAGACGCACAGGACTTAAAATCCTGCGATTGGAAACGATCGTACCGGTTCGATTCCGGTCCTCGGCATAAATATTAATGAGCACCCTTAGCTCAACTGGATAGAGTACCTGACTACGAATCAGGCGGTTAGAGGTTCGACTCCTCTAGGGTGCATATAGTGATAGGAGATATTCGATCACGACGGGAAGTAGCTCAGCTTGGTAGAGTACTTGGTTTGGGACCAAGGTGTCGCAGGTTCGAATCCTGTCTTCCCGATTGTAT
>NZ_LQWV01000009.1 GCF_001553855.1 Streptococcus gordonii | reverse complement strand
AATTGAACTTGGCACCGGGCACTTACACCTTCCATGAGGAAGCAGCACCAACAGGTTACCTCAAAGTGACCGATATCACTTTCCAAGTCAAAACAGACGGCACAGTGGAAGTGACCAATGTTGGTGAGAAAGACTCTAAGGGTGAAGACAACCGTGTTGTAGCGAATGGTGCAACTCTAACTGTAACCGATAAAGACGATGACAGTCCCAAAGCGATTACTTTCAGTAAAGTTAACCTTGGTGGCACTGAAATCGCAGGAGCTCAGATCAAGATCTACAAGGGCGACAAGGCAGAAGGCACAGCCGTAGAAAGCTGGACTTCAG
>NZ_LQWV01000008.1 GCF_001553855.1 Streptococcus gordonii | reverse complement strand
TTACGACCTTGTTGTCTTCACCCTTAGAGTCTTTTTCTCCAACATTGGTCACTTCCACTGTGCCGTCGTATTTGACTTGGAAAGTGATATCGGTCACCTTGAGGTAACCTGTTGGGGCTGCTTCCTCATGGAAGGTGTAAGTACCTGGAGTCAAGTTCAATTCTTTAGACTTACCAGCTTCAGATGTCCAGCTTTCTACTGCTGTGCCTTCTGCCTTGTCGCCCTTGTAGATCTTGATCTGAGCTCCCGCAATTTCAGTTCCACCAAGATTAACTTTACTGAAAGTAATGGCTTTTGGACTATCATCGTCTTTATCCGTTACTGTAACAGTTGAGCCGTTGGTTACGACCTTGTTGTCTTCACATCTAGAGTCTTTTTCGCTGAAGTTTGTCAATTCCACTGTACCGTCTTGTTTGACTTGGAATGGAATATCAGTTACTTTGAGGTAACCGGTTGGAGCTGCTTCCTCATGGAAGGTGTAAGTACCTG
>NZ_LQWV01000007.1 GCF_001553855.1 Streptococcus gordonii | reverse complement strand
ACGACCTTGTTGTCTTCACCTTTAGAGTCTTTTTCGCCAACGTTTGTCACTTCCACTGTGCCGTCGTGTTTGACTTGGAAAGTAATATCCGTTACTTTGAGGTAACCGGTTGGAGCTGCTTCCTCATGGAAGGTGTAAGTACCTGGGGCCAAGTTGAGATCTTTAGACTTACCAGCTTCTGAAGTCCAGTTTTCTACTGCATCTCCTTCTGCCTTATCGCCCTTGTAGATCTTGATCTGAGCTCCCGCGATTTCTGTTCCACCAAGGCTAACCTTGCTGAAGGTAATCTTACGTGGAAGATCGTCGTCTTTGTCGGTTACTGTAACAGTTGAACCATTGGTAACAACTTTGTTTTCTTCACCCTTAGAGTCTTTTTCTCCAACATTGGTCACTTCCACTGTACCGTCATGTTTGACTTGGAAAGTGATGTCAGTCACCTTGAGGTAACCGGTTGGAGCTGCTTCCTCATGGAAGGTGTAAGTACCTGGAGCCAAGTTGAGATCTTTAGACTTACCAGCTTCTGAAGTCCAGTTTTCTACTGCATCTCCTTCAGCTTTCTCGCCCTTGTAGATCTTGATTTGAGCACCTGCGATTTCTTCTCCACCAAGGCTGACCTTACTGAAGGTAATCTTACGTGGAAGATCGTCGTCTTTGTCGGTTACTGTAACAGTTGAACCATTGGTAACAACTTTGTTTTCTTCACCCTTAGAGTCTT
>NZ_LQWV01000006.1 GCF_001553855.1 Streptococcus gordonii | reverse complement strand
AAGACTCTAAGGGTGAAGATAACAAAGTCGTAACTAACGGCTCAACTGTGACTGTAACAGACAAAGACGATGATCTTCCACGTAAGGTAACTTTCAGTAAGGTTAGCCTTGGTGGAGAAGAAATCGCAGGTGCTCAAATTAAGATCTACAAGGGCGAGAAAGCTGAAGGAGATGTAGTAGAAAACTGGACTTCAGAAGCTGGTAAGTCTAAAGACTTAAACTTGGCCCCGGGTACGTACACCTTCCATGAGGAAGCAGCTCCAACTGGTTACCTCAAAGTAACGGATATCACTTTCCAAGTCAAAACTGACGGTACAGTGGAAGTGACAAACGTTGGAGAAAAAGACTCTAAGGGTGAAGACAACAAGGTCGTAACCGATGGTTCTAAAGTAACTGTAACCGATAAAGATGATGATCTTCCACGTAAGATTACCTTCAGCAAGGTCAGCCTTGGTGGAGAAGAAATCGCGGGAGCTCAGATCAAGATCTACAAGGGCGATAAGGCAGAAGGAGATGCAGTAGAAAACTGGACTTCAGAAGCTGGTAAGTCTAAAGATCTCAACTTGGCCCCGGGTACGTACACCTTCCATGAGGAAGCAGCTCCAACCGGTTACCTCAAAGTAACGGATATTACTTTCCAAGTCAAAAATGACGGTACAGTGGAAGTGACAAACGTTGGAGAAAAAGACTCTAAGGGTGAAGACAACAAGGTAGTAACCGATGGTTCAAAAGTAAATGTAACCGATAAA
>NZ_LQWV01000005.1:49051-50608 GCF_001553855.1 Streptococcus gordonii | reverse complement strand
TTGGCTCAACTGTTTCATCAATTGGAACCAGTGGATCGCCACCTTGGAAGGTTGGTGTGCCGGTTTGTGGAAGTCCTTGAGGACCTGTGCTAGTTGCACCAGTTCCTGTAGGAGTTACTTTCGTAAACTCTGGACTATAAGTTGCAGTGACTGGGGTGCCATTCTTATCTACACGTTTGACTGTGACTGGATCTGGGTTTCCGACAAACTGTTTGTCTGGAGTGAAGGTTACTGTACCGTCTGGTGCAATCGTGTAGGTTCCTTGACCTGGAATAGTCTTCTCTTTGCTTCCATCTTCGAAGGTTGGCTCAACTGTTTCATCGATTGGAACCAGTGGATCACCACCTTGGAAGGTTGGAGTACCAGTTTGCGGAAGGCCTTGAGGACCTGTGCTAGTTGCACCAGTTCCTGTAGGAGTGACCTTAGTGAATTCTGGACTGTAAGTTGCAGTAACTTCTGTACCATTTTTATCCACACGTTTCACGGTGATTGGATCTGGTTTACCAACGAACTGCTTGCCTGGCGTGAAGGTTACAGTTCCATCTGGTGCAATCGTATAAGTTCCTTGGCCTGGAATAGTCTTCTCTTTGCTTCCATCTTCGAAGGTTGGTTCAACCGTTTCATCGATTGGAACTAGTGGGTCACCACCTTGGAAGGTTGGAGTACCTTTTTGCGGTTGACCTTGGATACCATTTGAAGTGGCATCCGTTGAAGTTGGTGTTACTTCTTTCACAACCGCTTGGTACTTAACGGTAACAGGAGTTCCATTGGCATCCATACGAGTCAATTCAAGTTCTGGTGTTTCACCCTTGAACTGTTTATCAGGAGTGAATGTCACCTTACCATCTGCGTTCACTTCGAACTTACCAACATTTGGTACTTCTTTCACAGTTGTACCATTGTCAAATAGTGGAGTTGAATCAACTGGGAATGGAACTGAGTCATGGCCTGGGGTGAAGTTCACTTTACCTTCTTGTACCTGACCTTGCAGGCCTTCTGTCTTATCACCTGTACCAGTCGGTGTTACTTTCGTAAACTCTGGACTGTAAGTTGCAGTGACTGAAGTGCCATTCTTATCTACACGTTTGACCGTTACTGGGTCTGGTTTGCCTACAAACTGCTTGTCTGGAGTAAAGGTTACTGTTCCATCTGGTGCAATCGTGTAAGTTCCTTGTCCTGAAATAGACTTCTCTTTGCTTCCATCTGCGAAGGTTGGCTCGACTGTTTCATCGATTGGAACCAGTGGATCACCACCTTGGAAGGTTGGGGTACCTGTTTGTGGAACACCCTGCGGACCTGTGCTAGTTGCATTAGTGCTTGTTGGAGTAACCTTGGTCACTGTTGGTGTATAAGTTGCGGTAACTTCTGTACCGTTCTTATCTACACGTTTCACTGTGACTGGATTAGGAGTACCAACGTACTTCTTATCCGGCGTAAAGGTAATAGAACCATCTGGATTGATGCTGTATTCACCTACACCTGGAACTGGTTTCGTTGACTGACCGTCTTCGAAAGTCATTGGTTTCATATCATCAATTGGAACCAATGGATTACCTT
>NZ_LQWV01000005.1:0-48877 GCF_001553855.1 Streptococcus gordonii | reverse complement strand
TTGGTTTCGTATCATCAATTGGAACCAATGGATTACCTTCTGTGAAGGTTGGGGTACCTTTTTGCGGTTGACCTTGGATACCATTTGAAGTGGCATCCGTTGAAGTTGGTGTTACTTTCGTAAACTCTGGACTGTAGGTTGCAGTGACTTCTGTACCGTTCTTATCTACGCGTTTGACTGTGACTGGATCTGGGTTTCCGACAAACTGTTTGTCTGGAGTGAAAGTTACAGTTCCATCTGGTGCAATCGTGTAAGTTCCTTGACCTGGAATGTTCTTCTCTTTGCTTCCATCTGCGAAGGTTGGCTCAACTGTTTCATCGATTGGAACCAGTGGGTCACCTCCTTGGAAGGTTGGGGTACCTGTTTGTGGAACACCCTGCGGACCTGTGCTAGTTGCGCCAGTTCCTGTAGGAGTCACTTTAGTCACTGTTGGTGTATAAGTTGCAGTAACTTCTGTACCGTTCTTATCTACACGTTTCACTGTGACTGGATTAGGAGTACCAACGTACTTCTTATCCGGAGTAAAGGTAATAGATCCATCTGGATTGATGCTGTATTCACCTACACCTGGAACTGTTTTCGTTGACTGACCGTCTTCGAAAGTCATTGGTTTCGTATCATCAATTGGAACCAATGGATTACCTTCTGTGAAGGTTGGGGTACCTTTTTGCGGTTGACCTTGGATACCATTTGAAGTGGCATTCGTTGAAGTTGGTGTTACTTCTTTCACAACCGCTTGGTACTTAACGGTAACAGGAGTTCCATTGGCATCCATACGAGTCAATTCAAGCTCTGGTGTTTCACCCTTGAACTGTTTGTCTGGAGTGAAGGTCACCTTACCATCTGCGTTCACTTCGAACTTACCAACATTTGGAACTTCCTTCACAGCTGTCCCATTGTCAAATAGTGGAGTCGAATCCGCTGGGAATGGAACTGAGTCATGGCCTGGAGTGAAGGTCACTTTACCTTCTTGGACTTGACCTTGAAGTCCTTCTGTCTTATCACCCGTACCAGTTGGTGTTACCTTAGTGAACTCTGGACTGTAAGTTGCAGTCACTTCTGTACCATTCTTATCCACACGCTTAACAGTTACTGGATCTGGTTTGCCTACAAACTGCTTGTCTGGAGTGAACGTCACTGTTCCATCTGGCGCAATCGTATAGGTTCCTTGACCTGGAATGGTCTTCTCTTTGCTTCCATCTGCGAAGGTTGGCTCGACTGTTTCATCGATCGGAACCAGTGGATCGCCACCTTGGAAGGTTGGTGTGCCGGTTTGTGGAACACCCTGAGGACCTGTGCTGGTTGCGTTAGTGCTGGTTGGGGTTACCTTAGTCACTGTTGGTGTATAAGTCGCAGTAACTTCTGTACCATTTTTATCCACACGTTTGACGGTTACTGGAGCTGGTGTCCCAACATACTGTTTCTCTGGCGTGAAAGTAATGGAGCCATCTGAGTTGATGGTGTAGACCCCAACACCTTGCACAGTCTTAGTTGGCTGACCGTCTTCGAAGGTCATTGGCTTGCTATCATCAAGCGGTACCGCAGGATCTCCCGCTGTAAAGGTTGGCTTGCCAGACTGTGCTTGACCTTGCAGACCAGTTGATTCAGCATTGGTGCTTCTTGGTGTTACTTGGGTTACCTTAGGTTGATAACGTGCTCGGTGTGCTTTACCATCGGTATCACTGACTTGAACTACCACTGGGTCTGGTGTGCCATAAAAAGTTTTGATAGGTTTGAAGATCACTTGGCCGGTATTTGGATCCAATTCATAGATTCCCACTTGCTGGCCATTAGACATTGCAGGCACCGTGTTGCCCGCTACCGGCTGACTGCTCGCATCCACAAAGCTGGCCGGACGAGAAGCGTCTGGTGTAACAGGAGTCGAGCTGGTATCATCATCGTTAAAGACTAACGTTTTATTTTGTTCCAGTCCCTGAAGATCACTTGATTCGTAGTTTGGAATCTTACGAACTGTCGGCACATAACGGCCATCCATTGTAGTCAATTGATCATTTTTATTAGGATCAGAAGCATCCGTCGAAGTCCATCCAGTTGATGTACCATTGCTATCAGTCCAGCGAATATTAATTCCGTCAGCAGTTCCAGAAAAATCCACTTTTGGTGTAAAGGTTACTTGCACATCATTGCCATTGACGGTCACTCGATAGGTGCCTTCAGGACGAACATACGAGTTAGCATTAGTTGGTGCGATAGCCGTTCCACTATTATCCAAAACCTGAGGCGCTTGGGTGCTCATAACTGTATTGACACTGTCGTCTGAGCGATCCGTTCCTTTAGGTGTGAAGTGAAGGACAGCAGTTTGAGTCTCACCTGTAAAGCCGTCTGTAGTCTGCTTCTCCCCCTTTGGAGAATAAATGCGGTGCAAGAGCATATCTTCTACTTCACCACTAAAGGCAATACCGGTTGGTTGCTCAATATCGCCTTTATTAGTCGCAATTCGGAAACGCATACCCAATTTGTCCACTTGACCGCCACTAATATTTGGGTTGGCATTGAAGGTCAAGGTATAGTCACCAGCAGCTGTAATCTCTTGTATGTTGCTACCTTCGCTTTCATTAAAGACTCCATCATTATTGAAGTCTATCCAGGCCTTGACATAAGATTTAGCATTGCCATTTGGGTTAGCTTTGATTTTGATCGTATATGTCCCATTTTTTGCTTTGTCTAAATCTAGCAAATCATTAGAAGTACTTAATTGATCGTCTGCTAGTAATTGGCTGGCTCCCTCGTCCTTAAGCTCCTTTTTATCATCCAGAACCCAGTCATTAGATGACTCAACATCAATATCAGCTGGCGTTGTTCCTAAATAAGGTTGATTGATAGGATCGTTTGTCACTGAATCACGTGTCGAAATGGTATGGAAGGCCTCACCATAACTTTCCGGCGCATCGCTCCCGTCTACCACGAGGAAGCCCATCATCATGGCTTGTTGCCCAGATGATGCAACATAGAAACCTACTTCAGAGGCCCCACGCGTCATCACGACAGGAACAGTCCGTTCATTAGAACGGTTTGGTCCAAAGACCTGACTTCCAAGACCACCCGTCACGGTATCTGGACTGAGGTATTTATACCAGTCTACGCTCTTATCCTTAAGGATTAAGAGGCCTCTTCTCTTAACGTCCTCATCATCCAACATTTTTTTGGTGATAACCGTATAGGCTTCTTTGGCCGGGCTCTTCATCTTCCATTCACCCATATATTCCCAACCCGTACCGTTAGTGGTAAAGATTGCGAATTCACCTGGGTTGGCATCTTCACCATCGGCCATAACCACCGTAGGGGCTACACGCTTACCAAGATAGGTAGCCTCAATATCGAATTTTACCCCCCAGTTGGTAGAGTTCATTGGATAAACTAACTGAGTCTTGCGCTTCTGAGTATTAAAGCCTTGGTCACGTATGGTCGTCCATTCGTTCTGGGCTGCCCCTGTGACTGATGGAGGTGGTGTTTTACCATAATATGGCGCAGATGTTAAGAAACCATTCTCAGCGTCGGGGTTATAGGTCCCCTCTGTTGCAGTACCTGCAACCCGCTTTTTATAGATTTCAGTTGAGTTAAAAGGCTTGAGCTCTTTGACCGTTAAGGTCACTACATAGCCAGGTGAAATTTCCTTGGTGAAGGTGGTCCCTACCTTAAGACCACCACGTTGATCCAAGTTTTTCCAACTTGCGCTATCTGAAAAATCAAGCCAACTAATCTGCTTAGCTAGCTGAACACTGTCTTTCTTAACTGATTCATCCAAGCTTGGTTTAGGGACCCTAGGCTTAGAAGTTGCATCGTCTGCCCCAGCAGGACCAGTACCTATCGTAACTCCTGTTGTTCCACTGTTCTCTTGTCCAGTAGGTGTAGCATCCCGTCTCACACGACGAGAACGACTAGCTTGAGTCACGTCTGTTTTCACTCCTGAATTCTCAGCTACTACCTGCGATTCAGTTGATCCTTGCCCAACAACAGTTGATTGAATATCATCACCACTTTTAGTTTCAATAGAATCGCTAGTTTTTTCTACTTCCTCTAATCCCGAATTTCTTTGAATAGGATTATCAGCGGATTGTGACTTTTCAGAATCAGGTACAGATTCCGTTTTTTCTGTATTTTGAACCTGTTCATAAGTTGTTGATTCGTCAGAAATTACTGGCGACTCGGTTACGTCTGCTTTACTAATCTCATTTTGGGATCCATTAGTACTAGTTTCTTCAGCACTAACTTGTGTAGCTGTCCCTAAAAGAATCAAGGTCGACAAGAGTACAGAACAAACACCAATGTTTAGTTTTCGAATTGAAAACTTACTCAGGTGAGTATTAAATAAATCTTTTCCCATAATAATCTCCTAAATACGCATTTAATTCCAATTAATTATTATACATTATTCTAATTAAGATATCTATATATATATCTTAATATAGAATAATATTTTATAATGAAAACCAAAAACTTATGTAGAATAAAAAAAGCTTAAAACCAATGAATCCTTGATTTTAAGCCAATATTAAAAAACATTTTAGAACCAATTCATAACTCTCATGATATACATATTTAGTCTGACCTGACGGGAATAATAATAATTACCGCCGTTGATATAGAGCTCTGGACCGTGGAAAATTGAAATCAAGTTATAGTAGCCATAGGTCTTGCCGGTTACATTTCCTAAGCTTGGTGCTACTACTTCTTTGGAATACTTTTTGGCCAGCTCCAGTGTATTCTCGCCACCGTTTTTAGCTACGTAGTCGATATAGGCTTGACCGAAATTATAGGCTTGTACTGCTGTCCAAACATCTACTTTTTTCTTGCTAGCCAACTCCAGGTTATCAGATAAGGTCTGGACGCCCTGACGAATACTTTCTTTGTTGTCCCTGATAGCATTGGTCTGACCGGTCGCGCTTTCACTGGACTGCATAACATCAGTATCTTTCCCCTTTGTTTCTGTATAAATCATGGCCAGTACCAATTCCTCATTAGCCGCTGTGTCACGTTCGTCCAATACTTCTCTGACTAAAGTCTGATACTTCATAACCTGCTTGACATCATGATGAATCTGATAAATCTTGTAGCCAGCAAAGAGCACAAAAAGGACTAGAATCAGTCTTCTTAGAAATTTAAACATTATTTATTTTGGATATCCTCGATGTTCTTAATCAAAATAGAATAGGTCCCATTATCGTTCTGAATAAATTCTACTGACTCTGCGTCTTGATAGATATTATTAGGAACAATGAGCTCGATTCCATTTGAAAGGGAGAGTTTTTGATTTTCAAACTTTTTCTTCTGGCGACTGCTGTCAATCTCATCAAATTTGACTGGCTCAGGAATAGCTTCCTTGACTTGGTCAATAAAACTAAGACGAGCTGTTAGATTGTTGTCAAAAAGATCATCAGCCAGTTTCTCAGGTGACAGTTCGTCATTTTCTTCCAGATTTTTGAAAATGCTGGACTTGACCTTGGACTGGAACTGGAAATCGTCTTTATTAAAACTTTCAGCAACCCTCTGAGCTGTTTTCTCTAAAGTTTTAATTGATTTCTTGGCTGAGATTGTCGGATTGACCTGCAAGAGATTGTCTGACATGTAATTGAGAAAGGCACCGTTGTACTTGATACGCTTTTCAATCAGGTGGTACTTGCGAGATCTGAGATTGATGACAACAGCCTCATCCGCACCTGTACCAAAGCCAGGCAGATTGTTCTGAGTTAGTTTGATAGGATTGTCCACCTCACCACCCAAGTGGGTCAGAGTTTCCCGCAGAGCAATCCGCAGAAAAGCAAAGTGCTCCACACCCTCTTTGTCAAACTGGACAAAAATCAGATCGTTGGTTTTCTGGTTTTCACTGACTGAAAACTCCTCTTGCCAAAGCTTAGCAACTGTCACTGATGTTTTCAGCAAGTCATCTGAAAGTTGGGATAAAAAGATGTTTTCGGGATCGAAAACACCTGTTTTAGCATCGTCAGAATACACCCGCTCAATCTTCTTGCGCAGGTATTCTTCAATCTTGGGAGTGATGTTGAGTAATTTATCCGCCAACAGCAGTTCGGTATCAGCTGGGCTGAATTGATGAATAATCGCTTTTTTTACGTAAATATCCATCTTAGTTCAAGCCCTCATAAAGTGGAAAAGCGTCCGTCAATTCGCGAACTTCTGCCCGCACTTGGTTCAGCACCGCTTCGTTCTCTGCATTTTCCAGAGCCTTGATAATAAGCTCTGCTACCTTGATGCTTTCTGTTACACCAAAGCCTCGAGCTGCAATTGCTGCTGTACCGATACGAATTCCACTAGTCTTAAACGGTGACAAAGTCTCGTAAGGAATGGAGTTTTTATTAAGCGTAATATTGACTTCATCCAAGAGATTTTGAGCTACTTTCCCGTTTTCTACAACCTTAGTAACATCCACCAAGAAAAGGTGATTTTCGGTGCCGTCAGAAATCACACGGAACTTGTCATGTTGACGGAAGACTTGGGCCATGGCTTTGGCGTTATCCAAAATCTGCTGAGCATAGACTTTGAAAGCTGGATCAAGTACTTCTTTAAAGGCAACTGCTTTGGCTGCAATAACGTGTTCCAACGGTCCGCCCTGAATTCCTGGGAAGATAGCTGAGTTAATTTTCTTAGCCAAGTCTTCATCATTGGTCAAAATCAATCCACCGCGAGGTCCTCGCAAGGTCTTATGGGTCGTCGTGGTTGTGATATCCGCATAAGGCACAGGGCTAGGATGGAGACCTGCAGCAACCAAACCAGCGATGTGAGCCATATCTACCATAAGCTTGGCACCGACTGCATCAGCGATTTCACGGAATTTTGAGAAGTCAATGATGTGAGAATAGGCTGAAGCTCCCGCCACAATCAGCTTAGGTTGAACTTCTTTGGCCTGCTGGAGGATAGCATCAAAGTCCAGTAATTCTGTTTCTGGGTCAACACTATAAGATACAAAATTGTAGGTTTGGCCAGAGAAACTGACCGAAGCACCGTGAGTCAAGTGACCGCCAGCAGACAAATCCATACCCATAACTGTATCGCCCGGCTCAATCAAAGCCATATAAGCTGCACAATTAGCCTGACTACCTGAGTGAGGTTGCACATTGGCAAACTTAGCACCAAAGATTTCCTTGGCACGTTCAATTGCAAGGCTCTCAATCACATCCACTACATCTGTCCCACCATAGTAACGGCGACCTGGGTAACCTTCAGCATACTTATTGGTCAAAATAGAACCTTGAGCAGCCATGACAGCTTTAGAAACGACATTTTCTGAAGCAATCAGCTCAATATTATGTTGCTGACGTTCTTCTTCTTTTGCAACTGCTTCCCAAATCTCTGGGTCAAATGCTTTGTAGTCTTCTTGGTCAAAAATCATAAGGTGTCTCCCTTCTTTTGCGAAAATAGGACCTAAGGTCCTAAAAGTTAAAATTTTATACCATTTACTTGGGCGAGGATATCCTCACGAGTAATCGCTCCCTGGCGTAAAATATGAGCCTTTTCTCCAGATAAGTCTAGGATGGTTGAATCCTGACCTGTCAAAGCAGCATCATCTTCTACTCCCGAGACTTGCTCTTGAAAATCCATCACAATCTGCTGAAAAGAAGTTCCACTAACTTTTCCAGAAAGATTGGCGGATGGACCAATCAAGGGACCGTACTTGCGAATCAAGTCCAGTGTAACCGAATGCTTAGGAATTCGAAAGCCAACAGTATCCATACCCGAGTTTATCCAAGTCGGCACTTGGTCATTGGCTTGGAGAATAATTGTCAATGGCCCAGGCAGAAAGGCTTGGTAGAGTTGATCTAGATAAGTGGGCTGATTCTTAGAAAAGGCATAAATCTCTTCTAAGCTAGCCACATTAAGATTAAGAGCCTTGTCGCGAGGTCTTCGCTTTAACTCATAGACTCGCTCAACCGCCTCTTCATTCAATGCCTGTGCAAAGAGGCCATAAACAGTTTCTGTTGGCAGGACAACTGCTCCGCCTGCTGCCAGAGTCTTTTCTATTTTATCCATTGTCCATCGCCACCATTCTATCTTTGCCAAATTGATCTTTCAGAACTCGGATTCGTTTTTGCGGGAAGGATTCTTTCAATAACTCCCTGACACCGTCACCCTGCTTGTAGCCAATCTCCAGATAGATTTTTCCTTTTTCTGTCAGATAGTCCCCTGCTTGCTCAGCTATTTTTCGGTAGATGGCATAGCCATTCTCTCCAGCAAAGAGAGCCATGTGAGGCTCTGAGGTCAGAACATTAAGTCCAACTTCATCCTTATCTTCTTCTGAAATATAAGGCGGATTGGAGACGATAATGTCAAATTTTCCTTGTATTACATCTAAGCAATCAGATTGGACAAGAGTGAGGTTGAGCCCGCAAGACTGAGCATTTTCTCTTGCCAAGGAAAGAGCATCGCTTGAGAGATCAGAAGCAGTAATCTGCCAGTCTGGACGGCTGTTTGCTAGTGCAAGAGCAATGGCTCCGCTACCTGTTCCGATATCCAAGACAGATAGAGGTGTTTCGGGATTTTCTGACAAAATCAGCTCCACCAGCTCCTCCGTCTCAGGCCTTGGAATCAACACCCGCTCATCCACCTTGAGAGTCAGGCCGTGAAAGTCACTGCTACCAATAATATATTGGGCAGGTTTGTGAGCAAGTAGCTGCTCTTGAATTGCTTTTAGCTGCTCACGTTCTTCCTGGCTGACTTCTGTCCGAAGTTTGAGAACAAAGTCGGTAAAGGAAAGCTGATTGAGAGCCCGATAAACGAAAGACAGGCTTTCTGCTTCTTCTCCCGCTGCTACCAGATCCTGCTCTAGCTCAGCCAAATATTGAGCCAATGTCATTACTTATTCAACTCTTCTAGTTTTTGCGTTTGGTCATAGAGAACCAAAGCATCAACGACTTCATCCAGTTTACCAGCTAAAATTGTGTCCAGTTTTTGCAAGGTCAGTCCGATACGGTGGTCTGTTACTCGGTTTTGCGGGAAATTATAGGTGCGAATCCGCTCTGAGCGATCACCAGTACCAATTGTAGACTTGCGTTCTGCATCCTGCTCATCTTGAGCAATTTGAGCAAAATGGTCTGCCACACGAGCTCGGATGATTTTCATAGCCTTATCCCGGTTCTTCTGCTGGGTCCGCTCTTCCTGCATTTCAACCTTGATATTGGTTGGCAGATGGACGATACGAACCGCAGTCGCAACCTTATTTACATTCTGTCCGCCGGCACCTGAAGCGTGGTAGATGTCCACCCGAAGATCTTTAGGATCAATGTCGTATTCCACTTCTTCAATTTCTGGCATCACCAAGACAGTTGCCGTCGAGGTGTGAACGCGACCTTGGCTTTCAGTCACAGGAACTCGCTGTACACGATGAGCGCCCGATTCATACTTGAGTTTTGAGTAGACCGACTGACCCGAGACCATAGCGACTACTTCCTTGATCCCACCTACACCATTATAAGAGGCTTCCATAACTTCAAAGCGCCAGCCCTGACTTTCAGCATATTTTTGATACATCTGCAAGAGGTCTCCTGCGAATAACTGCGCTTCGTCTCCTCCTGCAGCTCCGCGGATTTCAAGAATAATATTCTTATCGTCGTTTGGATCTTTGGGTAAAAGAAGAATTTTAAGCTTTTCCTCGTATTCTTCTTTTTCAGCCTTGGCATCTTTTAGCTCTTGCTTGGCCATTTCCTCCAAGTCCTCATCACCACCAGATTCCTTGATCATTTCTTCAGCGTCGACGATGTTTTGGAGGACTTGTTTATATTCGCGATAAGCTGTTACAGTATCGCGAGTTCCAGCTTCTTCCTTAGAAAGCTCCATGAAACGTTTGGTGTCAGAGACCACATCTGGGTCACTCAATAATTCTCCTAACTCTTCGTAGCGATCTTCAACCGCCTGTAACTGTTCATAAATATTCATAGATTTTTCATCATCTCCTTTATTTCAATCATTCAATTATTAATGTCTGGCTTAAAATAATGCTTGCGACAGACTGGGATATAAGTTTCATTACCACCGATTTGAATCTGTTCCCCGTCATATACTGGTTTTCCATGATCTGTTCGCAAAACCATAGTTGCTTTTCGTGAACAGTATTGGCAGATAGTCTTGATTTCCTCTATCTTATCAGCCAAGAGCAAGAGGTGTTTAGAACCTTCGAAGAGCTCGTTACGAAAGTCGTTTTTTAGACCAAAAGCCATAACCGGAACATCTAGCTCATCTACTACTCTAGCCAAATCATAGACATGGTGGCGTTTTAAAAACTGAGCCTCATCGATTAAAATACAGTAAGGTTTTTCTGGTAAATTTTTGATATAGCCCAAAATATCTGTATCTTCTTCAATTGCCATTGCCTGGCGTTTCATACCAATTCGGCTTGATACATACCCAACACCGTCTCGAGTGTCAACCGCGCTGGTCATAATCACAACACCCTTGCCCTGTTCCTCGTAGTTATGAGCAACTTTTAAGATCTCAATAGTCTTTCCTGAGTTCATTGTGCCGTATTTATAATATAATTGAGCCATAATCTCTAACTTTTTCTTCTTCCATTCTATAAGTTAATCCATTTAATTGTACCATAATTGGACAAGCATTAAAACCTAAATTGTGATAAAATAAGGTTAAGAAAATAAAGGAGGCAATCTAATGCCATTTGTTAGAATTGATTTATTTGAAGGTCGTACGCTCGAACAAAAGAAAGCTCTTGCTAAGGAAGTGACCGAGGCTGTTGTCAGAAATACTGGTGCTCCTCAATCTGCAGTCCATGTCATCATTAACGATATGCCTGAAGGAACCTATTTCCCACACGGTGAAATGCGTACAAAATAATCTATAACCGCTACTCAAGCGGTTTTTTTATTTGAAAAAGGCCGTAAATGTACTGACCCCAAAAGTTAGATATTAGAAATCTAACCTTTGGGGGGCAGTTCAAAAACAGCCTCTTATTTATTTTTTCGATTTAAAACAGCGTTTAAAATAATTGCTATAAGACTGGCCATGACAATGCCATTTGAAAAGAACATCTGTAAACTAGAAGGCAGACTGTTAAAAAGGCTACTTCCGTTTAAACCAACCCCAGCCGAAATAGAAACTGCTGCAATTAAAAAATTATGTTCGTTGTGCTCGAAATCAACACGAGCCAAGATTTGCATCCCTTGAATTGAAACAAAGCCAAACATGACTAACATTGCTCCACCCAAAACAGGATTAGGAATAATTTGAGCTAGAGCACCAAATTTTGGTACAAGTCCCAAAAGAACTAGGAATCCTGCTGCATAGTAGATTGGCAAACGAGTCTTAATTCCAGACAACTTGACCAAACCAACGTTTTGAGAAAAACCTGTATAAGGGAAGGTATTGAAGATACCACCAAGCAAGACTGCTAGACCTTCAGCCCTGTAACCATTACGCAGGCGTTTGCTATCTATCGGATCTTTGGTAAGATCAGACAAGGCTAAATAGACTCCTGTTGACTCTACCATAGAAACTGTAGCAATAATACACATCATGGCAATCGAAGAAAATTCAAACTTGGGAGCACCAAAGTAGAAAGGTGTAGGAATATGAACAATTGGAGCTTGAGAAACAGGAGTAAGATCTACTAGACCCATACAACCCGCAATAAAAGTTCCAATAACCAGACCAATCAAGATAGAAATAGATTTGACAAAACCTTTAGTAAAGATATTAATCAGTAAAATGATGAGTACAGTAACAGCTGCTAAGATTAAACTTTGAGCAGTTGGTTTCTCAACATTATTTCCCATATTACCAATCGCAACCGGAATGAGAGTTAATCCAATAGTTGTAATGACAGACCCTGTCACAACCGATGGGAAAAGATCAGCAACCTTTGAGAAAACACCAGAAATCAAAACGACATAGATACCTGATACTATGAGGGCACCAAACATGGCACCACTTCCGTGACTTTGTCCAATCATAATTAATGGAGCTACAGACTGGAAGGCTACTCCTAAAACGACAGGTAAACCAATACCAAAGTATTTATTTAACTGTAGCTGGAGAAAGGTTGCCACCCCGCACATAAAGATATCTGTTGAAATTAAATAAGTCAGTTGTTCAGCAGAGTATCCTAAAGCTCCAGCAATCATAATTGGAACCAAAATCGATCCCGAATACATAGCCAATAAATGCTGTAAGCCCAGAACGGCTGCTTGCGAATGTTTTTCTTCTTTGTATTCCATCTTATGCATCTGCCTTTCCAAATACAACTTTTCCATTTTCAAACTTTTCAATCCTAGCTAGAGAAACAACTCTTTGCCCGTCATCTTCCAATAATTTTCTTCCAGATTGAAAAGACTTTTCGATGACAATTCCAATAGCTTCAACACTCGCACCTGCTTGTCGAATAATTTCAACCAAACCTTTAGCTGCCTGTCCATTAGCCAAAAAGTCATCAATCACTAATACCTTATCCGAAGGACTCAGAAATTTTCCAGCAATTGAAACAGTCGAAGTCACTTGCTTTGTGAATGAATATACTTCAGCTGTTAAAATCCCCTCAGTCATGGTAATATTTTTAGCCTTTTTAGCAAAAATCATAGGAACTCCTAATGCCTCAGCAGTATAGACAGCTGGGGCGATTCCAGATGCTTCAATCGTCACGACCTTTGTAATTCCTGACTCACGGAACCTATCAGCAAATACCCGGCCTATTTCTTTCATTAAAGAAAAATCAACCTGGTGAGTCAAGAAAGAATCTACTTTGAGAATATTTTCCCCTAAAACATTTCCGTCATGGAGGATTCGTTCTTCTAATTTTTTCATTATATCTCCTTTTTAAAACAAAATAAGGACCCGCTTAAAGCAAGTCCTCATACAACGACAGTAACCTGTTACAAAAGTAACAGGAAACTTGTAAGACTCACTTATTGTTAGATGTTTGGCATCTTGTAGAGACCTTGCCCCAATCATTAGCAAGATAAATAAGTTTTTCTTTATTATACCTTAATGTGCATCGCCATTCCAAATAGAATTCTTAACGATAACATAATCAACTCTAGTTAAACTGTGCAGATCACGACCACCTGCATAAGAAATCGAACTTTGCAAATCCTGTTCCATCTCAGTCAATGTATCCTGTAAATGACCTTTAGCAGGCAGTAGAATCTTTTTTCCTTCAACATTTTTATAGGCACCCTTTTGGTACTCAGACGCGGAACCATAATATTCTTTGAATTTATCACCATCGATTTCAATAGTCTCACCTGGGCTTTCAATATGACCAGCAAAGAGCGATCCAATCATAACCATACTAGCCCCAAAGCGAATAGACTTGGCAATATCTCCATGTGTCCGAATCCCACCATCAGCAATAATCGGCTTACGGGCAACCTTAGAACACCATCTCAAAGCTGATAATTGCCAACCACCTGTGCCAAAACCAGTCTTTACTTTGGTAATACAAACCTTACCTGGTCCAATCCCTACTTTTGTCGCGTCTGCTCCAGCGTTTTCCAGTTCACGAACCGCTTCGGGTGTACCAACATTACCAGCAATGACAAAAGTCTCAGGCAGTTCTTTTTTGATATGTTGGATCATCTTAATTACACTGTCAGAATGGCCATGAGCAATATCAATGGTGATATATTCAGGTGCATCTCCTTTCAGACTGCTAACAAAATCATATTCATAATCTTTAACACCAACCGAAATAGAGGCAATCAATCCTTTTTCATGCATTCGTTTAACAAATGGCTTACGTCCTTCTTCATCAAAACGATGCATAATATAAAAATACCCTCCTCGAGCAAGCTCTTCCGCAACCGACTCATCAATAATCGTTTGCATATTAGACGGTACAACTGGCAAGCGGAAGGTGTGATTACCAAACTTCACTCGTGTATCTGCCTCAGATCGACTTTTAACCACACATTTTGCTGGGATGAGTTGGATATCTTCATAATCAAAAACTTGAAAATCATTTAGCATAGAGCTTTCCTCGCAATAATCTTTATTTAGACCTACCTATGCACTTTCGCATCGCTACGTCTTTCTTGACGTTTCCTAATGAAGTTTACCACAAAAATAAGATTTAGCAAAATTCTAAAGCTATTTAGCGAGTAATTGTTCGGATATCACGAACTAATATCAAATAAGAGAACTTTCACATTTTATTTGCATTTCTTTTCGACTTGCTTCAAACGAATTTGATAAAGAATACCAGTGAAAATCAAGCTGGCGATTAAACCAATCCAGTAGCCATAAGGACCTAACTTACAAATATTATCTAAAAATAATCCAAGCGGAAGAGCTACTCCCCAATAGCCAATTAGTCCAAGGTAAAATGGTACTGTCGTATCCTTGTAGCCACGAAGAATACCCTGTAAAGGAGCCGCAAACGTATCTGCTAGTTGAAAGAATAGGCTATAAGTTAAGAAGATGGAAGTTAGAGCGATAAACTCTGAGTTTGTACCATAAAGAGAAGCAACCTGATTTCGAAGTAAATAGAGAAATACAAGCGTAAATCCTGAAATAAGCAAAGCCGTAACCCTTCCTAAGCGACAGTATTTTTTTACATCATCATAGCGTTTGGCACCAATTTCATAAGAAACCACAATCGCCATTGCCGAAGATATGCCAGCGGGGAAGGCATACATAAGATTTGAAAAGTTCATGGCCGATTGATGGCTAGCAATCACCATTGATGGAAACTTGGCCATGATAAGCCCTACAACGGAAAAAATAACGACTTCAGCAAAAACAATTCCACCAATTGGTAAGCCCAGACGTAATCCCTCCTTAATTCCCTCTGCTACCACTCTTTGTCTTTTCCAAAGTTTATATGATTTAACCTTTGGATGTTTAATTAAAATCAATATTGAAATGAATAAGAGGACCCAGTAAGCTATAGATGTTCCAAGACCAACTCCTGCACCTCCCATTTCTGGAAAACCGAATGCACCATAGATTAAGGCGTAATTAAAACCAGCATTTAAAGGCAAAAGTAAAAGCATCAAATACATGGAGAGGCGAGTTAAACCAAGTGCATCTAAAAGTGAGCGTACGACACTAAAGAGTAAAAGCGGAATGATGCCAAGAGATAGGTACATGAGATAATGTTTAGCCACTACTGCTACTTGGTTTTCTAAGGTTAAACTATCTAAAATAAGAGGAGCTCCAAAAAATACCAATATAAAAAGGACAATTGATAAGCCAAGCGAAAGATAGATAAATTGATAAAAATCTGAGGCAATCTTTTTTTCATCTCCTTTTCCCAAATGATGCCCAACAATTGGCACTAAAGCAGATACAATCCCTGTTAAAAAGGAGAAAAAAGGACTCCATAGACTTGTAGCCATAGACACACCAGCGAGATGGAGAGTATCATACTGTCCAGTCATGGTTGTATCTACGAATGACGCTGAATAATTTGCCAACTGATAAATCAAGACGGGAATAAAAATCGAAAGAAATAACTTCAAGCGCTGGCTAAAATGATAGGTCTGATGCATAAAAATCTCCTCTAACCTTCTTTTCTCTAACTATACTATAAGCAAGGATGATAGTCAAAAAGAAAAAGGGTTACTCCCCTTTTTCCTTCTTGTCTTGCGAATCTGTGTCTTTCTCATTATTATTCATAGCATTTTTAAACTCTGAAAACATTTTTCCAATTGATTGTCCAAGCTCTGGTAAACGCTTGGGACCAAAAATTAGCAAGGCTCCTAATACAATAATAATAAGACCTGGCGCTCCAATATCTCTTAAAATGCCCATTATTCACTCCTCTTTTCTTTCTTTTTGTATATATAATAGCTGAGCAACAGACTGACTTCATAAAGTAAAATCAAGGGAACTGTCATAGCTAAATCGCTGATAAAGTCAGCAGGTGTCAAAATAACTGCTAGGACTAACAAAATAAAGTAAGCATACCTTCTATATTGTACCAAAAAATGTGGTTTGAGCAAACCAAGTGACGTAAAGAATGATACTAGAACTGGCAATTCAAACAAGAGGCCAAGCGGAATCGTTGTATGAAAGAGAAAGGCCAGATAATTTGGGGCGGTAAGCTGTGTCTCAAACAAGCCCTCTCCCAGTGAAAGAAGGACTTGTAAAATAGCTGGACTAACAAAATAAAAACCAAAAGCTAATCCCAAAACAAAACAGATAAAGGTCGTCGGTATGTAGGCAAAAATCGCTTTCGATTCCCTTGAAGTCAGAGCCGGCCTAACGAACTGCCAAATTTGATAAACCATAAAAGGCAAGGTCACACTAAAAGCTAGCAGGCTAGACAAACTGACGTAAATCCAAAGAATATCATTCGGTCCTAAGACAAGCAACTTCTTTTCAAATCCACTGGTCAACCAGCTATAAATATCACCTGCGTAGATAAAACCAAGTAAAAATACCAGAAGAAAGCAAGCTAAAGTCCAAATGAACCGTCTACGAAACTCTGTCAAATGTTCTACGATAGTTTGTTTTTTATGATCCATGGCTACTCTCACGATTCTTCCATGTAATGATAAGTACAATAACTACAAAAATCAATTGACAAGTTACAACTTCCAGACTTGGATAAATTCCAGCCCAATCAATCGACGGGAAACCATTGATCAGATGACTTGGTAAAATGTTAGTTAGCTGGAGAGCATGGATACTAACCCCCAGCATTTTAAATGCCAGAGCATAAATGAGCCAAGTCAGAATCAAGAAAATTCGATGTGGTTCGAAATAAGCAGAAGCTTTATTCATAACTAAAGCAAGAACAAACAAAACAAGAAGTGCCAGTCCTATCCCTAGGAAAAAGCCTGCCTTATCAATCCTAGGATAGATTCCCGCATAAAACAGAATCGTCTCTGCCCCTTCTCGAAATACAGCTAGAAAACTAAGAGCAAACATAGAAATGAAACTGCCAGTAGCTGTGACAGCCTTCATCTGGCTTTCCATAAAGTCATTCCACTTTTTAATTGAGGACTTGCTATGTAGCCAAATACCGACCAAAATCATCATTAAAACCGCAAAAATCCCGACTGCTCCTTCGATAATCTCACGATTAGAACCTGACGATACTGCTGGGAAAAGGAATTGAAGCAAGACAGCAATCGCTAAGCTTGCTAAAATCCCCATAACTGCTCCTGTATAAACCCACTTTAGTCCTTTATTCATCTTAGCTGCTTTTAGTGTCGTGACAAGAGCCATAACGATCAAGAGTGCCTCTACTCCTTCTCTCAAAAGAATGAGCATAGCATCAAAAAAGTTATAGGATGCACTCGTATCAATCTGCGACAAATCATTAATTAAGGCCTGTAGCTGATCTTGATATTTCTTTTCATTTCCCTTAACCATGATGACTGGAGTTTCACTCTCGACTCGAGTATAGAGACTAGGATTGCGCGTGCTAACGTCTCCTTCAATGCTTGGCCAGATAGTGATGAATTTTTTCATATTTGAGCTAGCTTCTTGAGTTTTTCCAGCTTTAAATTCATCCAAGGCTTTTTCAAGTAACTGGATGCCATCTTTTAAAGTGAGATTTCCTTCAGTTGTAGCAACCTCTTCGCCCTTTACAAAACTATCAATAGCAGTCTTTAAGTCATCAAAAGAAGATTGAACACTTGAAAAATCAACTGGCTCAGTCTCAATTGCACTACGTAAAAAAGAAATAGCCGTTTCAATCTTACCATAGTGAGCTGTACTATTATCACGAACAACTCCTTCATTCACCGTCCAGGTTGAGTTCATTTTTTTATAAGCTGAACGAGTTTGTTCAAGATTCTTTGCTGAAATAGCTGCCTGTAAATCTGCAAATCTTGACTCTAATCGACTAACCAACTTTTCTTTTTCAGCATTAAGATCGACTGGATGTTGCTCCTTATCAAACTTTAAGAGCTCAGACGAAATCGTTGTTAAGTTTTCCTTAGTCACTTCATTTATTGTCAATGCTTTGCTGACTTCTTTACCAGCTGGTGAATCATGGTTCTCTAATTGTTCAAATCCTTCCTTTATCTCATCAACCAATTTCTTTGCTTTAGCCTGGTCGCCTTGCTCTACAGCTCTTGTAGCATCCGTTACCTTTACAAAAAGCTGGCTAAAGCCCTCTTCAGCAAAAACAGGTTTAGCGAAAAAAAGGAAGGCTATTGCCAAGATAATTAGGAGTTTATTCAAATAATTTTTGACCAAGGTACTCTCCTTTTTTCACACCAGCAAAGCAAGCAAAGAGGCCACTACCAATATGTGTTACATATTCATTCATCTTGTCCTGAGCTCCAAGATTAGTCTGTACTTTTACAAAACTATCCGGATTCTTTTGGAAGGCAAGAAAAAGAAGACCTGTATCAAACTGACCTGTTTTCTCGACGATACCATCGGAATAAGAATAAGATCGACGATAGATTGGTTTGTTTACTTCTTTAGCTAAGCGAACGTGAGAATCGACCGGTAAGAGATCTAAATCAACCTCATCAAATTCATCTTTCTTACCAAACGGGGCGCCACTTTCTTTATAACGACCAAATGTATTTTCCTGCTCCTGTAGGTTTGTCCGATCCCAAGTCTCAAGAAACATTTGAATACGACGAACAGCCATATAAGTGCCACCTTTCATCCAGTCGTCACTATCAGTCCAGATTACTTTATCAAAATCCTTTTCTTTGGTCACATTGGCAGTTCCATCCTTAAAGCCAAAAAGATTTCTAGGTGTTGACATACGGTCTCCAATTGCTGCAAAACCTGATTGACTCCATTTCATGGTAATAGTATTTCTGGCCTTACGGACTAGATTTCTGACTGCATGAAAAGCTACTTGTTCATCATCAGCGCAAGCTTGGATAACAATGTCACCACCCGTGTACTTTTCTTGCAATTGCTCTTTTGGAAATGGGGGTAAATCACGAAATTCTTTAGGACGCTTCTTTTCTAGGCCCATTTTTTTCAAAAAGTCAGCTGACACACCAAAAGTAAGGGTCAAACGATAGGGATTTAGACCCACTGTTTCACCAGTGTCGCTAGGTGGCAAAAGAGCATTGGAGCCATCTTTTTTGACCAATTCCCCATCCACTAGCTTGCTACTATAATCAGTCCAATCCTTAAACATTTGAATAACTTCTTCTTTGTCGGTACTATGTAAATCAAGCACTACAAAATAGATATTTTTTTGCATTGGAGTCGTAATCCCTGCTTGATGCTCACCGTAAAAGCTGATTTCTTCACCACCATCGGAAATTTTCTTTTCTTCTTGTGCTTTATTAGCGAAAAAAGCAGAGGCACCAGAAACACCCAGTGCTAGACCAGCGCCTCCAATCCCTGCTTTTTTAAGAAATTCACGACGGTCCATCTTTTTTTCAAACCATTTTTCGTCGTTTGTCATATCATTACTTCCCGTTCAAAATGACTCCCATTTGGGACAGAGGTTCACCAAGTTTTGTAACTGCTTCAGCTAATTCTTTAGTATCCTCTTTAGTTAAGTCTGTATATAGCTTATAGTGCTGACTATCTGTCATATGTTTATCCAAGAGGCTATTAACATTTTTAAATTCTTTTTCTAAAGAAGCTACAAGCTTTTCGTCTTTATTCTTGATAAGTGGTTTAAAAAGTTGGAAAATTTTCTCTGCACCCTCAATATTTGCACGGAAATCGTACAAATCTGTATGAGAGTAGATTTCCTCTTCACCAGTAATCTTGCTTGTTGCAACTTCATTTAATAAGTCAACAGCACCAGTCAGCATCATATCAGGAGTAACCTCTACTGTTGCAACTTTGGCCTTCAATTCCTTAATGTCATTAACCAATTGATTAGCATAAGTTTCTGTTCCAGAAGTGGTATTTTGTTCCCACAAGATTTTTTCAATACGGTGGAAGCCTGACCATCCTTCTTCAGTCTTGTTCTCATCCATATAATCTGCTAAACGAAAATCAATTTTTACATCAGACTCACCAAAACTTTCAGCAATCGGTTCTGATCGTTCATAGCTCATTCGAATAAGTGGATAGATTTTCTTTGCTTAGTCAAGCTTTCCTTCCTTAAGAAGAGAGGCGAATTTTTCAGTATCGGTTAACAACTGATCAATTTGTCCTTCCACAAAAGTCTTATATTCTGACGTAGCCTTATCTAAAGCCTTCTTATCATTAGACGATAAGGTCACTTTTGCTTCACTACTACTTGAAGAAGTTTTGCTTGTGTTTGTATTTGCAGAACAAGCTGTCATGAGAACAGCTGCTGAAAATAGGACAAGGCCCATTTTTTTCATGGTCTATCTCCTTTAAATTCTAAATAATGTTCAAGAAATTATATCAAAAATTTTCTCATTTTTCAATAAATTGTCAGATAATTTAATCCAAATGAAAATTCCCTTGTCAGTTTAAAAAAACAAGGGAAGTATATCTTATAGTAATAAGTCTTTTATTTTTCCAATTTCATGTTGTTTAACGACCAAATAAATCGTATCCCCTAAGTAGAGTTTAGTACTTCCGTTAACAGTATTCTTCTTACCTTTATGAATATTCATAACAATCAGAATATCTGGCGGAAGATTTAAATCCCTCACCTGTCTATTCGAAATTTTTTCGGAAACAGGGATTTCTATTAAAGTTGTTTCTCCATCATCTCCTATATTATCTGGGAGCATTCTTTCTAACATAGCTTCATAAACTGGTGCTCCGCCTAGCAGATCCATTATGATATAGGCTGTTAAGGTAACGATTGCTATAGGCATTAGATTTCTGATATCGCCCACCATCTCAGTCACTAAGATCATGGCTGTCAGGGGAGCTTTTGATATTGCACCAAAATAACCACTCATGCCTAAAATGATAAAAATTGGAAATTGATTCCAACTAACAAGGCCAAACTGCACACAGATATTTCCAACAATCGCTCCTAATAGAGATCCCAGTGCTAAAATCGGAAGAAAAATACCACCTGGCAAACCACTTCCATAAGAGATCATACTCCAAATAAATCGAATAAGAAAGAAAGCAATAAGGCTTGTAAGTAAGTAATTATGTGAATGCAAGGAGAGAATCAATTGATTCCCTCCTCCTAAAATTTGAGGCAGAAAATAACCAAGAGGTAAAATCAAGACAAATGCCACTGCCGGGTAGTAGTTCGGTGATAAGTGTAAAATCTTACCGATTTTTTTATACAAGTCAGGCATATACAGGACAACTTTTTCGTAAACATAACCTGAAATTCCTAAGAAAAGGCCCATAAGTAGATAAATCCAGTATTGTTGCAATTGCATTGCTGGGATATTATCAGGCATATCTAAAACAGGTGTAAGTCCAAAAATCACCAAGGAAACAAAATTTGCTACCAGACTAGCTACCAGAGTTGAGATCCAAAAAAGTTTTGAAAAATGGCGATAAACTTCTTCGACCACAAACAATAAACCCGCTATCGGAGCATTGAAGGCAGCAGCCAGACCAGCTGCAGCTCCACTAGCAATCAAAACCCTTTCTTCAACGGGACTAAGCTTAAGCCATTTTGCTAGCCCTTTACCTCCAACAGCCCCTAGTTGAATACTAGGTCCTTCCCTACCTAACATGAGACCACTTGAAATAGCTAAAAAGCCAGCAAGAAATTTTTTCCATAATACACTCCACCAGTCCAAGGACATGAGCCCCTTCAGCTCAGCCTCTACTTGAGGAATACCCGATCCTTTAATATTCTTTTCAGACTTCATTAGCCAAGCAACCAAAAACATAATAAGTAGGTAAAGGATTAAAATTATTACTAGAAAAATTAAATTTTCATGGCTTTTTTCATACAAGGATTGAATCCAATGAAAACTCTTCTCAATCATGAGGCGAAAAAGACCTACAATACCTCCAACAAACAAGCCCACTAAAATCCCACGAAAAACTTGAGAAATAATAGAACTATTTGCCGACTGAAACTCCCTTTCAGGAAGAGATTGAACAACTTTTTCTTCCATATCTTCTCCTACCCTTTTTAAAACTATTGTACCATATTTTAAAAAGGAGCTAAACTATTTTTGAAAGTGGATCTAACATGCAAAAAGCTCCTCAAAAAGGAGCTTTCTTCATTTTATTCAGCTGAAAGTGCAGCCATAGTAATGTAATTATATGGCTTGTTGAAGTGTGGCAAGAAGAACAAGTCCATAAGAGCAAGCTTATCTATTGTCACTTGTTCTTGAATTGCTAATGAGAACATGTGGATACCCATTGAAATTGAGATATCACGAGAAACCATTTGTGCCCCTAAAACAATACGAGTGTCCTTGTCATAAACGATTTTCAATGCTACTTCATGGTTATCATGCTTGATGAATTCTGGTTTTTGCAAGTCGTTGAAACCAGTTTCTACTGCATTATAACCCGCTGCTTTTGCTTTTTCAAGAGTCAAACCAGTTGATACCATGTGAAGGCCATAGATTGAAATACCATTTGATCCTTGAACACCAATTCCTTCTAATTCATGTCCACAAGCATTGTGTGCACCCACGATACCAGAACGAACAGCATTTGAAGCCAAAGCGATGTAACTTGTTTCTTGACGAGCATTGTCGTAAATCGTTGCACAGTCACCAATAGCAAATACACCTGGGATTGAAGTTTCTTGCTTCTTATCTACTAAAAATGCACCGTTACGGAACAATTCGATTTTTCCTGCTCCCAATTCTGTATTTGGACGGAAACCAACAGCAAGGATAACCATATCTACATCAAATGTTTCCTTATCAGTTACTAAGCGTTCAACTTTGCCATCGCCTTCAACTGCCTGTACAGTTTGACCAAGCGCTAAGCGAATATTGTGGTCTTCCAAGTTCTTAGCCATCATTTGCGTAAAGTCTTTATCATAGTATCCATTCAAGACAGTATCTACGATATCAACCAAAATAACTTCTTTTCCAAGACGCTCAAAGGCTTCAGCAAGTTCAACACCAATGTAACCACCACCAACTACTGCAACACGCTCAATATGTTTACTCTTGTCTTGAAGTTTTTCAATAACTTCCTCTGCATTTTGGTATAGTTTTACAAATTGAAGATTTTCAAGAGTTGCTTTAAATTCACGATTTCCTTCAACAATTTCAGCACCTTTGATTGGAGGAATGATTGGGGTAGAACCTGTTGCAAAAATTAACTTTTCATAAGATTCAACATATTCTTTACCATCTACTAATGCTGTAACTTCTTTTTTATCATAATCAATTGAAAGAACCGGAGCATTCATGTGAACTGTTGCGCCTTTTGCTTCTAACTTTTCTTTATCAGAGTAAAATAGGCCCTCAGCTCCATCGATTTGCTTTCCAATCCAAAGAGCCATACCACAACCAAGGAAAGAAATGTTTGAATTTTGGTCAAAAACTACAATTTCATTTTCTGAACCATAATTATCAAGCATAGTATTAATACATGCTGTACCTGCGTGGTTAGCACCTACTACAACAATTTTACTCATAGAATAAATCCACCTTTAAAATTTAATTTACCAGAGTATTATACCATCAATCTGTTAGCGGTTTCAACAAAAATGCTCAATATTTTTCATTTTTCTAAGAATCATATGAAAACACCTATTTACAGTCGTTCTTTAAAAATCGGATTAATAGTAGGTATGGATGCAAGGAAAGCTACTTATTTTTTCTGAAAATATATAAAATTCATTTGTGAAAACGTTGTCTTTTTGATATACTAATAAAGTAGATTATGAACTATTTAGGAAAGGTTGTGATAAAAGTGGATCTCACTTCTAGATCCATTCGTTTAATGGGATCGACAATTAGCATTTCTATTTTACATGAGAATGCTGACTTTCTTCTAGATGAGGTTTTTTCCTTATTAAAAATATATGAAAATCGTTTCAGTGCTAATGATGACAGCTCAGAACTAATGCAAGTGAATCACGCTGCTGGAAAAGAGCCGATCTGTGTTCATCCTGATTTGTTCGAGCTAATTGAACTAGGGAAAAAACACAGTCTTATTCCAGGCAGTCATCTCAATATCACTATAGGGCCCCTTATTCAAACTTGGCGTATTGGCTTTAAAGATGCCAGAGTCCCGATCGCTTCTGAGATTGAAAAGGTTCTTTCCTTAACCGATCCAGAAAACATTGAATTAGATCCAATATCCCGTTCAGTATTTTTGAAACAGTCTGGGATGAAGATTGACCTTGGTGCCCTCGCTAAAGGATATATCGCTGATAAAATCTCCCATTTCCTAAAAGAAAAAGGTGTCACTTCTGCACTCATTAATCTTGGAGGAAATATCCTGACTATTGGCCAGAACCAACAAAATAATCGTTTATGGCGCATCGGAATTCAGAATCCAAAACTAGCTCGCGGAAACAACTTAGCCTTGCTGTCCATCCAAGACCAGTCTGTTGTTACTTCGGGAATCTATGAAAGAAATCTGAAAGCAAATGGCAAAATATATCATCATATTTTCGATCGAAATACTGGATATCCAATTGATAATCAGTTAACCAGTCTCACCATTGTTTCAGATAAATCAGTTGATGGAGAAATATGGACAACACGCTTATTTGGTGACAGCCCTAGTTCTATCTTAGAAAAAGTTGAGCAAGAAAATGGAATCGAAGCCTTCGTTATTACAGAAGATAATCAAATTTTTTATTCATCTGGTCTTACCCCAGAAATTCTATCCTAAATCCAGAAAGGAACCTACTATGTTAAAACTTATCGCAATTGTTGGAACAAATTCTAAACGTTCCACAAACCGGCAACTTCTTCAATATATGTCTAAGCACTTTGCTGACAAGGCTGAAATCGAGCTGGTAGAGATTAAAGATATCCCAATGTTTAATAAACCTGCTGATAGAAGTGTGCCTGAGTTAGTATCAGAAATTGCCGAGAAAATCGATGCAGCAGACGGTGTACTCATTGGAACACCTGAGTACGACCACTCTATTCCAGCTGTACTCATGAATGCTCTAGCTTGGCTTTCTTATGGCATCTATCCCTTGCTGAACAAGCCGGTCATGATTACTGGTGCTTCTTATGGTACTCTTGGTTCCTCTCGTGCCCAGTTGCAGCTCCGTCAAATTTTGAACGCTCCAGAAATCAAGGCAAATGTACTTCCAGACGAGTTCCTGCTTTCACATTCTCTTCAAGCTTTTGACCCAAGCGGAGATTTGGTGGATCTTGATGTTGTCAAAAAATTGGATGCTATCTTTGATGACTTCCGTATCTTTGTCAAAATCACTGACAAATTGCGCAACGCACAAGAATTGCTTCGCAAAGATGCTGAAGAATTTGACTGGGAAAAATTGTAAGATAGGAGACTGAAAGAATGAAATTTGTTGGAATTGTAGGATCAAACTACGAACAATCATATAACCGAAAATTATTGGAATTCATCCGCCGTCAGTTCAAAATTAAATTTGAATTGGAAGTCTTAGAAATCGATGAAGTCCCAATGTTTAACCAGGATGAAAAATGGGATGAAAGCTTCCAATTGCGTTATTTGTATAACAAAATCACACGTGCAGACGGCGTCATCATCGCAACTCCTGAGCACAATCATACTATCAGCGCTCCTTTGAAGAGTGTCTTAGAATGGCTCTCTTACGAGGTTCATCCTTTCGAAAACAAGCCTGTCATGATTGTCGGTGCATCATACTACGACCAAGGAACTTCTCGTGCTCAAGTTCACCTACGTAAAATCCTAGACGCTCCAGGTGTAAATGCTTATACTTTACCTGGTAATGAATTTCTTCTAGGAAAAGCAAAAGAAGCTTTTGACAATGATGGCAATATCACTAACGAAGGTACTGTTAAATTCCTTGAATCATGCTTAGATAACTTTATCAAATATGTAGAGGTGGTTTCAAAATTGAAAAAACCAAAACCAATTGAACCTGAAGACTTAGATTGTGGAAAACCAATCGCTACAACGATTACAGAAGTTGATCCAGATGATCCAGAATGGGTAGAAAAAGTTGCAGAAATCACTGGAGCTGTTTCTGGAGATACTTATGTCAAGTTGGACCATGGTATCTTGACTGTTAACCAGATTGATATGTTCTTGAAGGCTATGCCATTTGAATTAACATACGCTGACGATAACAACCAATTCCTCTACTACAACAACGCTCACCAAGATCCAGACACCATGTTTGCTAAACGCGTGCCACCTCAATCAGGTAGCCGTATGTCAACCGTTCATGGTTCTCTTCCGCCAGCACGTATGAAGAATGTAGAGTGGGTTATCGGAACACTTCGCAATGGAAATCAAGAATACGTACGGACAATTGTCCCAGGTTCACCTGCAGGTGTTATCAACACCCACAACTACCAAGCGATGTACTATCCTGATGGATCATACGCTGGTATCAATGAAATCGTCTTTAACTTCCAACCATGGCTTGACTGGTATCTAAAAGAAACTGGTCAACGTTTGGTTGGTGGTAGCGGACCATTTGCTCCTGCTGGAGGTCATGGAGACGCAGATGCTACTTCTGGCGCTTCAGATGCTGGTGGTCACGGAGATGGTGGAGGAGGTGCCGATGCCTCTTCTGGCGCAAGTGCTTAAGTAAAAATAAAGAATGGAAATTTTATCCATTCTTTTTTATATTCTATTTACTTCATTTCTTTAAAGGCTGCTTCAGCATCTTCGTTGCTGATAGCTCCAAATTGAATTTTACCAATTTTTCCTTGACTATCAATGAGAATTTCTGTTGGAATACTTCTGATTTGATAGGCTTGGAAGGTAGTTGCTTGGCTATCATATAAAACTGGAACATCTTTATAGCCCTGTTCTTCAAACCATTTAGGGAAGTCTGTTTCAGACTTTTCACCCTGAATTCCTGGGGCAATGACACTTAAAATTTCGAAATCGCGGTCTTTCTTTCCAGCCAATTCTATTAGTTCTGGCATACTTTTCTTACATGGTCCACACCAAGAAGCCCAGAATTTCAAGTAAACTTTTTTTCCTTTATAATCAGATAACTTAACAGTTTTTCCGTCCATAGACTTCAAAGTAAAGTCAGGAGCTTCCTGACCGACAGCTATCTGACCGACAGAATTCTGAGCAGGTTGATTGCTACTGCTTTTTGTTTCCATTCCCATCTCGTCAGAGCAAGCAGTTAAAAACACTGCAGCTAACAAACCAACACCAAAAGTTAAATATTTTTTCATCACTTTCTCCTTTTATAAGAAAATATCTAATCCCAAAAACATAAAAATTTTTTCAAATTGTTTAGGGCACTAACACTTATCCAAATAGCCCTGACAAGGCGTTCAACTGTCCAAGCATGAGCAAGATCCCCATCAGAATAATAATAACACCACCGATTTTTTTCAGAAGCCCCATATAAGGTTTAATTTTATTAAAATACTGCATCACAAAGCTAGATGCCAATGCTAAAATTAGAAAAGGTAGAGCCATACCCAAGGTGTAAACCAAGGTTAGAATAGCCCCCTGAAAAGCACCATTCCCTCCTGAAGCAGCCAGTGCTAAGACTGAACTTAGAATAGGACCAATACACGGAGTCCAACCAAAACTAAAAGTAATTCCCAATACAAATGCTGAGAGAAACTCGTTGCGTTTACTATCTTTTTTAAAAGCGACATTTTTTTGCATTTGCAAGGGTTTAATATTGATTAATTCCATTTGGTGGACACCAAGTAGAATAATGATGATCCCCATAACATAGCGGAACCAAGAAGAATTAATAATTGCTCCTAAAAAACCCGCCCCAAATCCTAAAATGAAGAAAACACATGATATTCCCGCAATAAAACAAAGAGTCTTAACAAGTCCATACCAGGCAATTTCTCTGCCTAAAAATCGAACAGTTCTGGGTTTATCCTCTGAATCTAATAAGATTCCGATATACACCGGAAGTAAGGGAAAAATACAGGGAGAGAAAAATGATAGCACTCCCGCTAAAAAAACTGAAACTGAGAAAAGTAAGCTTTCCATCATCCATCCTTCTTTTTTATTATGTTACTTAACAGAGATGAGAAATGAATTTTCTCAATAACTCTACTAGTTTTTTCTAAACAATTTAGAACTTTTTACAGAGAGTCCTACTGTTCTATAAACCATTATAAATGAAAGCGGATTATTTTTCACAAATTTGCTACGGTATTTTTTGTTATCATTTTCGTACTAACAAAATGATGAATTTTAATTAGAAAGTATTAAACAGAAAAAGCCGGAAAAACTCTCTCCGGCTATAAGTTATTTTATTCAATCAACTACTATTTATCATAGGATAGCGGCAGATATATTTTGATCAGAGTAAAGATATCTTGCTCCGACTGGATTTCCATATGATAGTCTTCTCCGAACTGCAGTTTCAAGCGTTGATCGACATTTTTCAGACCAACACCACCTAAGCGAAGGAGAGTCTTTTCCGATGAATCTTGGAGATCAAAGCCACATCCGTTATCATAGATAGACAATAGCAGTTTTCCTTCTTCTACTTTCGACGTCACTCGAATCATGCCTTGTCGGTCAATTTCCTTGATACCATGGTAGATGGCATTTTCAACCAAAGGTTGTAGTACCAGCTTAGGCAATTTATAATCAGCTAGAGATTCATCCTCTTCAATCGCATACTGGAGCTTGTCACCATAGCGTTGCTTCTGGATAAAAAGATACTGACGAACGTGATCAATCTCATCTTTAAGAGCAATCTGTTCATGTCCTTGATTGAGCGCCAAGCGGAAATACTGAGCGAGTGATTTTGTTACCTCAACAACACGCTTGCTATCATTAAACTCAGCCATCCAGACAATCGTATCTAAGGTATTATAAAGGAAATGGGGATTAATTTGAGCCGAGAGAGCTCGGAGCTCATAACGACGGACATTTTGTTCTTCAGTCTTAACAGCTTCCATTAGTTGTTCGATTTGATCCAGCATTTTATTGAACTGCTGTGCCAAGTCAACCAACTCCGGAGAACCCTTTGCCTCCGCTCGCAAATTTGAGTCACCTGCCCCAATCTTCAGAATGACTGCTTGTAGATTCTGGAGAGGCTTAATCCACAAACGCAGAACAAACCAAATACCAATCAAGCACAGCAGGAGTGCTAAAACGCCCATTCCTACAAAAGAATAAAGCATCTGTGACTGAAGCATCTGCAATTGCTCTAATGAGGCAACGCCAATTAAAGTCCAATCACTATCTGGAATGTCAATCTGATAGACAAATGCCTGTTTCTGGTCTGCGTAACCGTCCTTGACCGAGATATAGGGCTGCATAGCTTTCATTTCCTGACTAGAGGAATAAACACTCTTCTTAGGATGGTAGACAAATTCATGCTGGCTATTAACAATAAAACTAAAGCCCTTCTTTCCTAGCTGAAGCTGATCCAAATAGGCTTTGAGACTATTGTAGCCGATATCCAGACGCAAAACACCAAGATTCTGCCCTGCTTCATCTACTACTTCCTGAGTGACGGAAACAACCCACTTCTCCTTCTCTGACGACAGAGACTCCTTGCGAGCAGGTGTCAAGACAGGCATGGCTCTGGTATGGACAGCTTCCTGGTACCATTTTTCATTCATCATATCAGAAGACGTCTGCATGCTGATTTGAGAATCTGTCGAGACCACACGTCCATCCTTGGTAACCAATACTGCCGACACCAAATCCGGATCTGTTTCAATGATGGTCTTCATCAAAGCTTGCACTGACGTTTCGCTGCTTTCTTGATTCTGAGCAAACTTCCGAATCGTTTCTTCCTTACTTAGTGTAGAGGTGGTTTGTTTTAATTTTTGCAAATAGGAAGCAATGAACTGACCGCTTTGCTCCATACTATTGCGCGTCGTTCTCTCTGTCAGCTGCCGAATAGTTCCCGAGCTAGTCTGATAGTAAAGACTCCCAACAAATCCCAAGAGGAAAAGAACCAGCAGAAAAATATAGACAATCAACTGGATAAGAAGCGGATATCGTTTCATTTCTCCTCTCCTTTTTTAAACTGCCGAGGTGTCAGCCCTACCACCTGCTTGAAGCGCTGAGAAAAATAGTTCATATCTTCAAAACCTACCTGCTCTGCTATTTCATAAATCTTCAAATCTGTAGTCAAGAGTAAGAGTTTTGCTTTTTTCATCCGTTCTTGAATCAAATAATCTTGAAAGGGCAAGCCTAGTTCTTTTTTTATGAGAACACTTAGGTAGGATGGGCTAAATCCTAGTTGAAAAGCCAAACTTTTCAGACTTAATTCTGGATCAGACAGTTGTGCATGAATAGCTTCTTCCATTTCAGAGCGCTGTCCCTGATCGACCAAGTTTTGAATCTGGGCTTTTTTTCTTTCCTTATCAAGTTTGGTCTGCACTTTGGCCAACATCTCCTCAACATCTGTCTTGGAAAAAGGCTTAAGAAGATAGTCATCTGCACCTAGTTTAATGGCTGTCCTAGCATAGTCAAAGTCATCATAACCTGTCAGGAAAACAATATGACACTTAGGAGCCTTTTCTCTGGCTAGCTTGGCTAGTTCAAGGCCATTCATCAGTGGCATATTGATATCGGTCAGCAGAATGTCAACAGAATTTTCCTGAAATTTTTGCCAAGCTTCTCTTCCATTTTCAGCCTGGGCAATGACTTGCATACCAAACTGCTCATAGTTTACTAAGGACGCAATTCCCTGTCTTACCAGATATTCATCCTCTACAATCATAATTGAATACACAAGATTCAACTCCTTATTTTAGCTGGATTTATTATAGCAAATTTTATCAAAAAAAGCTCTTAAACATAATCCAAAAGGTAACCGTAGCCCTTCTCCTCCATCTCAGCTTTTGGAATGAACTTGATTGACAAACTATTAATACAATAGCGCAAGCCACCCTTGTCCTTAGGACCGTCTGTGAAAACATGGCCCAGATGGGAATTTCCAACCCGACTACGAACTTCTGTTCGAGTCATATTGAAGCTCTTGTCTTCTTTGTAAGTCGCAACATCTGGACTGATAGGACGTGTGAAACTCGGCCAACCGCAGCCTGAGTCAAACTTATCCTTTGATGAAAAGAGTGGCTCTCCTGTCACCACATCCACATAGATACCAGCATCGAACTTATCCCAATAGCGGTTAGAAAAGGCCCGCTCTGTGTCATTCTTTTGTGTGACTGCGTATTCTTCAGGAGAGAGCTTGGACTTAATCTCTTCATTACTGGGCTTAGTATAACGATTAGCATCAATAACAGGGTAGGCAGCTTGATTAACATCAATATGGCAATATCCATTAGGATTCTTTTTTAGGTAATCCTGATGATAGTTTTCAGCCTTAACATAGTTTTTTAATGGTTCTTTCTCAACAGCTAGAGGTTTATCGTACTTCTTAGCCACTTCATCAAAAACTTGATTGATGGTATTCAAATCTGCTTCATCCTTATAATAAACACCTGTCCGATATTGTGTACCTTGATCATTACCTTGTTTATTTTTAGAAGTTGGATCAATAATACGGAAATAATGAAGTAAGATTTCTTTGAGAGATATCTTTTTAACGTTATAGGTGATTTTTACTGTCTCAGCATGACCAGTTTGGGAAACTAATTCATATTTGGTCGTGTCACCCTTACCATTTGCATAGCCGGACTCAGCATCAATGACACCTGGTACTCTAGAGAAATACTCTTCTACACCCCAGAAACAACCACCTGCCAGATAGATTACACGCTTATCAGCTTCTTTAACATCTTCTTTCTTTTTCTTTACTACTTCCGTCTTACTCATTGAAGCTTTCTTAATCTGTTCAAAAGATGACTGATTGCTATTTCCGGCAATCGTATAGACTAGTCCAAAGCATACAAACAAGCTAAGGATAACCAGAAAAATTTTCCATTTTCCTCCCATGTTTATTGCTCCTTTCTACTTGATTTCTTTCAATGTTTTCTCAATATCTTCCTTGCTCATGTAGCCAATGTGTGTCTTGGCAAGTGAACCGTCACTGCCTACGAAGAGTGCAGATGGATAAGATCGAATACCGTATTCTTTCAACAATTCTCCCTTAGTATCCATCAGAACTGGGAAGTCTTTGTAGTCCAAAGACTTATACCATTTCTTAAAATCATCTGCTGACTTTTCTCCATTAAAGGTCGGAGATACCACTGATAAGACGACATAGTCCTTCCCTTCCTGCTCCTTAGCCAAGTCATTAGTATCTCCAAGAGTGGATAAACAGATAGAACACCAAGAAGCCCAAAATTTTAGATAGACTTTCTTACCTTTAAAATCAGATAACTTGTAAGTCTTGCCGTCCACACCCTGCAGACTAAAGTCTTTAGCCATCTTGGTAGATTGACCAGAATCAGCTTTTGTTTCTATATTACTTTTAGCACTTTTAGAAACTTCCGAGTTTGTCTTCTGATTTGAACAGGCTCCCAAAAAGCCGACACAAAGTAGACTGATAGTCAATATTGATAACTTCTTCATCGTTTTCTTTCCTTTCAAAATAAGGAGAAAGCCGACAAAACTGACGACTTTCTTTCCTATGGTGGAATTACTATTTGTCAGATGACATTTCGGATGAATCTTTCATGTCATCCTTCATGCTTGAATCGCTTGACTTCATATCATCCTTTTTCATATCATCTTTCATATCAGACTTGCTGTCGGACATCATAGAAGAGTCCTTCATATCATCCTTTTTCATTTTATCATCAGACATGCTGGAGTCTTTCATATCCTCCTTCTTCATGTCGTCTTTTTTCATATCGTCTTTCTTCATCATGCTACTGTCATCAGTCTTTTTCATATTACTGTCTGACTTTTGACTAGAACAGGCAGCTAGGACAAAGATACTAAGTGCAGCGATTGTAAGTGAAGCGATTTTTTTCATGATAAGTCTCCTTTAATTATATAATATTTATCCAAATAATGATGCTAAAGCGTTTAGATTCCCAAGCATCAGCAAAATTCCCATAAGTATAATGAGAGCACCACCAATCTTTTTGAGAACTCCCATATAAGGTTTTAGTTTAGAAAAGCGTTGTAATACCCAACCGGAAGCCAAAGCCATTGCTAAAAAAGGAAGCGATAAGCCCAAAGTATAGACTAGCATGAGCAAACCACCTTGCAAAGCACCATTACCTCCAGAAGCCGCAATTGCTAAAACAGAACTTAGGACTGGTCCTACACAAGGTGTCCAACCAAAGCTAAAGGTAATCCCCAAGAGAAAAGCATTAAGAAAGTCACTTCTTTTACTATTCTTTTTAAGTTGAATGCTCTTTTGCTTTTGCAGTTGTTGGATATTGATAAGTCCCATCTGGTGGATTCCCAGTAGAATGACAATCCCGCCCAAAACGTAGCGAAACCAAGGGGCATAGAGGACTTGCCCTAGAGCACCAGCTCCATAGCCCAAAACCAAAAATACAGTTGATAAGCCAGCTATAAAGCAGAGCGTCTTAACTAGACCATACCAGGAAATATCTTTTCCCATAAACCGAACTGTTTTCGGCTGATCCGAATCCAGCAGAATTCCTACATAAACTGGCATAAGCGGTAAGATACAAGGCGAGAAAAAAGATAGAATTCCCGCCAAAAAAACAGAAATAAAGAACAAAAAACTTGTTGCCATTTCAAAAACCTCTCTATCAATTTCTGACTCTAGTATAAAATAAAAATCTCCCTAAAAATAGGGAGATCGATTTGAAAAAACTTGAATTTGATTTTATCTTTGCTAAATCAAGAGTTAAAAATATTTATCACTTATTATGGATTTATGTTAAGTTGAGAGTAAATGTAAAAGTGCTTCCTAGGCCATACTGGCTTTCGACCGTTATTTCCCCACCCAGCTGATGAGCCAACTCACGTGCAATAGCAAGGCCCAGACCATGCCCACCTGTCTTCATATTTCGAGAAGTTTCCACACGGTAAAGGCGTTTAAAAATCTTATCCAAATTCTCAGGAGCAATACCCCGTCCCTCATCCTTCACACTGATTGTCAAGATTTGCTCAGTTAATTGAGCCACGATCTCAATTTTAGTTCCAGGGTCGGAGTATTTAAAGGCATTATTTAGCAAGTTGAGCAAAATACGGGAAAGTTTATCGTAATGGCTCTTAATTTTCGCTGACTCAGGAGACACTTGAATGTAGATATCCCGCTCCTCTCGCTCAATCAATAGTTGAAATTCACTCATAGCCTCAATCAATAGCTGGTCTAGAAAGACTATTTCAGCTTCTCCATCTGATTCTATTTGAGGCTGGGCATTAAGAGTCAAAACATCCAATTCTTCCACCAATTTATTCAAACGCTCTGTCTGACGGCTAATCGTGGTCAAGTAATGAATCTGCTCCTCTTCTTCAATCACTCCATCTAAAATCCCCTCCACAGTCGCCTGAATAGAGGTAATAGGAGTTTTAATATCGTGAGAAAGCTGGGCAATCATCATTCCTTTTTCTCGTTCACTTTCATTAAGCGATTCAAATGTTTCTTGCAAATTATGCGACATATCATTAAAAGCCTGACCCAACTCTTGAAATTCGATAGGACCCTTGGCGTCAATCTCTGTACTATAATCCTTGTCAGCTATATTCTGAGCCTGTTTTTTCAGATGCCAAAGGGAAGAAAATACTGGCGATAAAAGAAAGAGACTGACTGCCGCTCCTATAAAACTAGCAATCAATGTCATTCCAACTAGGAAATAAATCTCACTTTTTACAATCAACATTCGCTGGACTGCCCAGAAAACGAGTAAAATCGTTAGTAGGTTAGAAATTAGGTACCCTACTAGAATGTAACTTTTTAATTTCGTTTTCCACCTCGTGATCTTTCCATTTTATACCCAAGACCCCAGACAATTTTGATAGCCGGAGTGTCTGAACTGGCATACTTGGTCAATTCCTGTCTCAGAGCATGGATATGAACATTAAGTGTATTGGTATCATCTACGAAGTCTTCCTGCCACACCTTCTCGTAAAGCTCCGTCTTTGAAAAAACTCTCTCAGGATTACTAGCTAAAACCCAAAGCAGTTCAAAGGACTTCACTGTTAATTCCAAAAAATACTCCCCGATACGAGCCTCATGAACCACATGATTCATCGTCAAGTCACCGAGCTCAATTTGTTCGATCTCACCTCCACGATGAAGTCGGCGCAGAATATTATTGACTCTTAGAACTAGCTCGCGCGGACTAAAAGGTTTTGCTATAAAATCATCTGCTCCTAAGCTCAAGCCATAAATTTTTTCTTGCTCGCTGGTCTTAGCCGTTGTAAAAAGAAAAGGTTGATCAGGTACTATATACTGGACCTCACTGATAAAGTCATAACCGTCCATATTTGGCATCATGATATCCGTGATGATCAAGTCAACAGATTTCTTTCTGAAAAGATCTAATCCCTCCACGCCATCTCGAGCCACTAAAACTTGGTAGCCAGCCTACACAAGATAGCGCTTTTTGATATCCAGAATATCCATCTCATCATCAACAAGTAAAATTGTCTTTCCCATTTGCCAATCTCCTGATAAAAACAGTGTTATACTGGCTTTAGTATAACACTATTTTTAGTAATTTTTAAATGATTTGAACCTTAATCCTTTTGTTTTTCTTTCAAACCTAGCAGGCTAAGAATTCCTGCCAAAGCTAGTCCTAAGAAACCAATGGTAGCTGTAGCTGTTTGAGCTTCACCAGTTGTGGGTAACGTAGCCTTATCATTTTTTTTCATCGTATCTGCCATCGGCTTAGAAGTTGGGTGTTCCCCCTTCACATCAGTCATGCGATGATCTACTTCCTTCGTACCCTCAGCTGTACTCATAGAATCTGTTGCAGAAGGCTTCTTATTCATCTGACCTTCTTGAGATGGTGTTGTAGAAGGTTTCATATTCATTTGACCTTCTTGAGATGGTATTGTAGCCATTCCTTTTCCACGAAGCTGAATCGTTACTTGACGAGTCGCGATAAGATTTGTCAAATCTGGTTTGCCATCTTTGGCACCATAGACCTTGACAGTAGCTTGGTAACTGCGAGTTCCGTTAGCGCGAAGTTGGTCGAGAAGGGCTTGCCCGTCTTTACCTGTAGTATTGCCGTTCAAATCCACTTCGTAGAAGTATTGACCTTTCGCTAAGCCTTCAAGTGGCAAGAGGGCTGGATTGTTAGCTGAACCATTGTCTGACCAAGGAGCCTTGTCAGAAGATTTGAGTAAGAGACGCGTCAACATGCCGTCTCCACCGAAAGCTTCATACGGAATAACTTGATTAACGCCTGCCAAGAATGGACCAGGAACGTTCGCTTTTTCTAAATAGCTGGCCGGAACGTCTACTGAGTCCTTAGTATTTTCTTCAACTCCTTTTCTAACTTCATCTGGAGTCGTTACCGATTGAGAAGTAGTCGCTTCACGATCTTGGTTTGAAACTTCAACAAGAGTTGCCTCCGGTTTAGCTTCTTCTTTTTGATTGCTAACTTCTGCCATAGTCTGTTCTTCTTTTGGTTTTACCACTTCTCCCTTAGGAGCTAGGCTAGACTTATCTAGAGAAATAGTTTCATCAACCTCTTCCTTAGGAGTTGACTGATTTGCAGTTAGAGCCGAATTCATTTCTTCTTTTAAAGCTGTCTCTGGCAACTTATTCTTTTCTAATAATGACGAATCTTCTTGAAGAACTTTAGTAGGAGTTGAAGTGAGATCATCTGCATGTACGGTATTTGGTTGACCAACTAGCAAAAAGAAACCACTGGCAACAACGACGGAAGCCACACCCACGCTTAAACGACGGATTGACCAGCGGGTATATTTTTGATTTGTATTGAATTTCATAAGATTCTCCTTTAGGTTTGTTTTTTTATGACTCTAGTATAAAATAAAAATCTCCCTAAAAATAGGGAGATCGATTTGAGAAAACTTGAATTTGATATCTTGATAAAGAACTTTTTATTCATTTTAGGATTCCTCTTCTTCTCTTTCTGCTTCATATTCTTTATTCCATTCTTTAAGATATTCAAGATAACTATTTAAATACTTTTCAAAATCTGCGTCATTTTCATAAGGATAGGAATACAATCGTTTGGTGTACCACTTGAAACCTTTTTGTCCTTTGTAAAAATAATCAATTTTTGTAGGAAGAAAATCTTTATTAAAAGATATCCTAACTTTGCTAAAGCCAAGCTCTTTATCCATAAACAATTCTTCAAATTCTGGAGATCTTTTAGCTTTGTAGAGCGATTTATTCACAAGGGTCTCTGGGGACATGATGATTTCATAATTTGCATTCTTAATTTGATTGGGCGTCACCTTAAGGTTAAGAAGAGCTGAGGAAACTTCGCTGTATAGAGCCTTATTATAAGAATCTTGCGCATCTTCTCGCCCATACTTGCTATACTCTTGCCCATCTTTAATGGCCCATCCATTACTAGTATCAAAGAATTCCCTTTTCTTTAAATCAAATGCAATTCCTTTCGAATAGAACTCCTCTTCTACATCTGTCACTTCCTGTACAAATACAAAACGTTTTTGCAGAAGAATGCTAGAAGCTTTGAAAGTGTAAAAAAATAACAAGTTCTGTATTACAATGACTAGGACAATAAAGATAAATAGAGCTTTGTAAGCCCTAATATAACTTGACCATTTTTTAAACATTCTCACTCCTTTTGTTATGAAGGTAATTATCTATGATAAGAAATCCTACTTTTTACTTTTCTTTTTATCTGCTTCTATTTTCTGTTGATCCTTGTATATCTTGTAAACACTATCCAAGTCTTCTCTAAAATCAGCTTCATTCTTGTAAGGATAGGAATAGGTTCGCCAGGAATACCAAGCTAGACCATTTTCACCCTCATAATAAAGTTCAACTTTCGTAGGTAAATTTTCTTTATTAAAGCTAATCCTCACTTTTTTAAAACTATCTTGATAAATTGAATAAAGTCGTTCAAGTTTTGGTATATGCCTTTCCTTCAGCAGATCCTTATTGATAACTTCATCTGCCGAAAGTGTGATCTGATAACTTTCTATAAATATTTGATCGCTCGTCTATTTAGGGTGAGACAAGATAAATGAAAACTCATCTAAAAGAAGCTGGTCAAATCGATCTTTTGCATCTTTTTCCCCAACGTCATCATATAATTTTCCGTTTTTAATAAGGTATTGGTCATTTTCAAAAGCCTCTTTATTTTTAAAATCAATTCCTCTGACACTATGATATCGGCTTTCAACGTAGACAAAACCTTTCTTTTCTAACAGCTCATACATGGGACCTTTTTGAAGAGAATCCCTAGGAATCATAAAGAAATAAAAGGCAATAGAAAGAAAAGGTAAAGAAGCAAGGATTAAAATCAAACTTTTCTTATTTTTCATTCTTTCAATTCACACCTCCTTAAAGAAAATAAAAAGCTGTTTCATAAATATATCTTAACTGTTCTAAAAAAAGCTATTCACTAGAACAATATTATACCAAAGTACTTCAACAAGAGCTTGAAACAAATAAAATCCCCAAGCCACAAAAACTTGAGGATTATACTCTAGATCATTTCAAAAGATTCACTTTTTTGTTTATCAGGTAAAATGAGTGACAAAATAATTCCTAAAAGAGCTGGAAGTAACCAAGGCAAAGAAGCTTGGGCAAAAGGCAAAGTATTTATTGCATCCATAACTTCCTTGACTTTGAATAAAGAACCCAAAATGCTTGCAAGAGCAATCAAAGTCACTAGCGTAACTGTCACTTGCATGCCAATTTTTGACAAGGGTAAGAATTTATTTACAATAACAATCATCACAATCACAATCGTAACTGGATAAAGGATTTGCAAAACTGGTACTGAATACTGGATAATCGCATTTAAACCAAGGTTAGCAATGGCATAACCAATCAAAGTAAAGATGGTTGCATAAGTTTTATAAGAGACTTTGGGGAAAGTATTATTAAAGAACTCTCCTGTTGAAACAATCAAACCAGCTGTAGTCGTAAAGCAAGTCACCGTAACCATAACAGCCAGGAAGATTTGTGCTGTAGGACCAAAAATAGCTTGAGTGGCTTGAGATAGGACATATACACCAGGGTTGCCTTTTGCAATCACTTCAGCAGGAACTGGAAAATGATTACCTAGATATCCTAAGCCAATATACATAGCACTAAAGGCAAGGGCAACAATTAGTCCAACAATCCAAATAGTTGAAATGTATTCTTTTTTATTTTTGAAACCCAGTTGATTCAGTGTAGTTACAGCAATCACACTAAAAGCAACCGAAGCCAAGGCATCTAAAGTATTATATCCTTCCAAGAATCCTTGTCCAAATGCTGATGCAGCATAGGTAGCTGAAGCCTGCTGAGGTGCTGCTGAGCCATATTTAAAGGCACCCAGTATAATTAAAATAATAATTAAAATTGCAAAAACTGGAGTTAGGATGCGACCAATCCGATCTAAAATCTTTGATGGATTTAAAGAAATCAGATACGCTGCGGCAAAATAAATTGTCGTGAAAACAATCAAACCAAGACCAGTTATATCTTTAGGAAGTAAAGGAGATATCCCAACTTCATAGGCTACTGTTGCAGTCCGCGGAATCGCAAAGAAGGGACCTATAGACAGATACAAGGCTACAAGATAAACGATGGCAAACCAAGGAGCGATTTTACGTGAAATCTCATGAATGTATCCCTTAGGATTGAGAGTCCCAATAACTAAGGTTAATACAGCAATCCCGACCCCAGATAAGACAAAGCCACCAATAGCTGGCCAAAAATTAGAACCCGACTGAACACCCAAAGATGGCGGAAAAATCAGGTTTCCTGCACCAAAAAATATTCCAAACAAGAGCAAGCCTGTTAAGGCACCTTTTTTTATCATAATAACTCCTCTTTATTTATAACATTTTCACATTATATCAAAAATATTATATTTTGCAAAATAAGTAAAATCAAGAAGAAATTCGTCATAATTAAAACAACTATTATTCAGAATAAGACCTCTGAAAAATAGTTCAGAGGTCTTATTTATTTACGCATCACTAAATCTTCTATGCTTAATTTCAAATTCAAAAAAGTTCTTCTCTTGGAGCATATGAAAAATATCCCGATAGGCTTCCTCATCAAAGTGATCACCTAAATATAAGATTTCAAAGCTTAGGTCATCATATTCTAGAAAAGCATTACTCGTTTTGAATCCATTTCTTTTATAGAAGTCCATACGTGCTTGACGTTGCTCTAGATTATCACACTCTTCATCTAAACGTTCTACTTCTAAAACCATGGTTTTTTGGTAAAACTCTGTTAGTTTATGGATGATTTCTCCTCCATAACCATGACTGCGAAGATGTGGCATAATCGCAAAAAAACTAACATAAAAGCATTTTTCATTGTAGATCGCAAAAGCAAAGCCCACAAACTCTTCTTCATTGTAAAAAGCAAAGAAATGAGATTGTTCATCGTTGGTATAGCGAAGAAATTCACTAATAGGAACTCTCTCTTCTTCAGGAAAAGCTTCTCGATTAAGAGCTTCTACCTTATCTAAATCAGGAAATTCTGCTGTAATAATTTGACTAGTTAAAGACATTGCTACCTCACTTCGTTTAATATTCTAGCAGTTACCAAACATTTTAGCAAGTTTTTCAAGCTTCTTCTGCTTTCTTAGAAAATTGACTTTGATAAAGGTCATAATAAAATCCTTTATCTGCCAAGAGACTCTCGTGATTGCCTTGCTCGATAATCTGACCATCCTTGAGCACCAAAATCTTATCTGCCTCCTGAATGGTCGACAGTCGGTGAGCAATGACAAAACTGGTCCGCCCTTGCATGAGTGTCTTCATAGCCTTCTGAATCAAGAGTTCAAGACGTGTATCGACAGACGAAGTTGCTTCATCCAAAATCAGAATCTTAGGATCTGCTAAAAGCGCTCGTGCAATCGTAAGCAACTGTTTCTGACCCAGCGAGATATTGCTTGACTCTTGGTTCATTTCCATGTTATATCCACCTGGTAATGTACGGATAAAGTGGTCCACATTAGCTGCCTTGGCCGCTTCTACAATTTCTTCATCAGTAGCCTCTAAGTTCCCGAAGCGAAGATTTTGCTTAATCGTTCCCTCGTAAAGCCAAGCGTCTTGCAATACCATACCAAACTGTTTGCGGTAGTCCTGACGGCAAAGGTCTCGAATATCATGTCCGTCGACAGTAATCTCACCTTTAGTAACGTCATAGAAACGCATAAGAAGATTGATCAGAGTCGTCTTACCAGCTCCTGTTGGACCGACAATGGCCACCATCTCACCTGGTTTAACCTCAAGATTGAAGTTCCGAATAAGTGGCTTATCTGCCACATACTGGAAGTCTACATCATGAAAGCTGACCTGACCAGTTAAGTCGTGTTCTAGTCTTTCAGACACATCATTGACTTCATCTGTCTCGTCCAGAACTTGGAAAACCCGATCCAAAGAAGACTTGGCGCTTTGCAATTGGCCTGCTAGCTGTGTTAAGTTTTGAATCGGCTGACTAACCTGCCAGACATATTGAACAAAAGCTTGCATATTCCCAATTGTTAATTGTCCAGAGATTACTTGTAAACCTCCTAAGATTGCTACAATCAAATAGGTTAAATCAGAAATCGCGTTTAAAACTGGCATCATCAAGCCAGAAATAAAACTAGCCTTAAAACCTACTTCTTGAAGATTTTGTGTAATTGCTTCAAAGTCTTGACTAGAAGCTTCTTCTCTTCCATAGAGTTTTAGAACATTAAAACCGCTTAGATTCTCTTGGACAAAACCATTCATTTCCCCCAAAATATCAGCCTGCTTTTTGAAGTAAGGTTGAGATTTCTTCAAAATAAAGTTTGCTGCAAAATAAGTCAAAGGAATACTGATAATCACAAGCAGAGCAAGTGACAAGTTTAGATAAAGAACCATAAACATAACCAAGGAAATAGTAAACACAGCATTCACTACTTGCAAAAAGCTTTGTTGCAAAGCATTTGAGACCGTCTCTACATCACTAGTAAATCTGCCTAGTAAATCCCCAAACTGGTGCTTATCAAAATAAGATACGGGAATCTGATTAATTTTATGGCTGAGTTCATTTCTCAAATCACGAATTGTATTTTGTACAGCGTTGGTCATAAAATAGTTGGAATAGTAAGAACCGATTTCATAGAAGAGTGCTCGAACAAAGTACAAGACCATGACCCAACCAACATAACTAGCATTAATGTGAGCTCCTTCAACTCCCTTAGCCATATCCAAAAGATTGCTAGTCAGTTCTGTAATTGCAAGCCCCAACACAAATGGCTCTAAAACACTCATAACGACACTGAGAATCTTGAGGAAAACAGCTAAAATGACAGATACTTTATAGACTTTTAAATAGCTCCATAAGCGAGCAAAAGAATGTTTTTTCTCCATGTTTCCCTCCTATTCTTCTGTTAATGATTGACTGTTAAGCTGGGATTGGGCAATTTCTCGATAAATGGCATTGGATTCCATGAGTTCTTCATGTCTTCCCCGACCAACGATTTCACCCTTATCCAAAACGATAATCTGATCTGCATCCATAATCGTGCCAACCCGCTGGGCAACAATTAAAACTGTTGCATCTTGGGTTACTTCTTTCAAACGACGACGTAAGATAGCATCCGTCTTGTAGTCGAGAGCTGAAAACGAATCATCAAAGATATATATATCCGGCTCTTTTACAACAGCACGAGCGATTGACAGACGTTGTTTTTGACCTCCAGAAAGATTGCTTCCTCCTTCAGCCAGGTGTGTTTCAAATCGCTCCTCACGACTTTCGATAAATTCTTTAGCTTGAGCCACATCTGTGGCTTGATTTAGTTCTTCATGACTGGCATCTTCTTTACCATACCTCAAGTTTTCTGCGATGGTACCAGTAAATAGCAAAGCTTTTTGAGGAATGAAACCAATCTTTTGACGCAAGGCTTTAAGTTGATAGTCTCTGACATCAACTCCATCTACCAAAATTTTCCCTAGGGTAACATCATAAAAACGTGGAATCAACTGTACTAGGGAAGACTTACCTGATCCTGTAGAACCAATAAAGGCGATAGTTTCACCAGGTTTTGCTTTGAAAGAAATATTATGAAGAACTGGACTTTCCGTCTCACCTGGATAAGCAAAGGTAACATTATCAAACTCCAGGTAACCATGACTTTCAGTTTCAGTAATACCCTCTTCATTAGGATTAATGGAGATAGGCATATCCATAACTTCCTTCAAGCGTTCACTAGAAACGGCTGTTCTAGGATACATGGTAAAGAGACTTGATAAAAATAAGAAAGAAAGTAAAGCATGAAAACTGTACTCAATAAAGGCAACTAAATCACCGATTCTTAATTCTCCACTTCCTAAAGGCTGCAAAGCAAACCAGACAATAGCAACAATCATGGCAATAATGATTTGAACAAATAAAGGTTCTGTTAATCCTGTCAGTTTGAACAATTTATTGGAATTGTCAGCATAGATTTCATTTTCTGAAGCAAAGCGCTCCTCTTGAAACTCTTCTCTGGCAAAAGCACGAATGACCCGCAAACCCGTTAAATTTTCTCGAGCGTATTGGTTAATTTTATCCAAAGTTTTTTGCTGCTTCTCTGATAGAGGACGTGTCTTAACAGCCACATACCAAACCACTACCGCCAAAAAAGGAACAGAAATGGCAACAATCCAAGCCAAGGACGGACTTGTTAAAAAGATCATAAAAACACTTGAAATCATCATCATGGGTGTAATGACCCCCATTTTTAAGCTCTGCTCAGCAAATTGCATGAGAACAAAAGCATCACTTGTAATCCGTGTCACAAGCGAAGACACACCAATCTGTTCATATTCATGATGAGAATACTCTTGTAGCTTAGCGTAAAGATCATTTCTCATATCCCGAACCATACTAGTTGTTAATTTACCAGCCGCATAGGACAGGACAATTCTTCCAAAGACTCCAGCTACAATAACTAATAACATTATAAACGCCCAAAAATACAGACGACTGGTATCTCCCTGATTAATCCCCTCATCAATCATACGAGCAAGAACTGTAGGAAGACCTAAATTTACAATAACAAAGAAAATCGCTCCTATGAAATCCAATAAGAGCCATTTAGGATATCTTCTTAAATAAGACCAAATATATTTCATCTCTCCTCCTAAAAATCATTTTTAAACAATAAAAAAGCACTCCCCAGCACTTTTTCATACACAACTGAAAAATTGAATTCCTTTGCTTCAATTCATCAATATTATACCAAAAGCTGTCTCATTCCTGCAAGAGGAATCTGAAGAAAACAAGAGCCTTTTTGATTTGAAAGTTTGTAGTTTTAATAAATCAACTCCTAGTGGCCATTCATTTAACAAGCCATAAATCATTGAAAAAAGTGAGATTATAAATCTCACTTCGTTCACTATTTAGTTCGTTTAAACTTAGCATCTTTGAAGATTGCCAGAGTAGCTTTGTCAGCTTGACCAGATTCCAACTGAGAAAGATCCAATGTCAACACATCGCCTTCAATTTTGTACTTAACTTTGTCGTTGCCACCCTTTTCTGATTCAAGAGTTTTATTCTTTTGATCAACTTTTAATTTATAATCTTGATTTTTCTTATTGCCCAAAGCTTTAGCTTCAAGAGTTACTTTACCTTTGGTATCTTTGATTTCAATCGTCATTTTCAAAGAAAATTGATCAGCGTATTTTTCTGCTTCTTCACTTGAAGCGCCTTGCTCCTTAAGTGTGTTCTTGATAAAATCCTTAGAAGCCTCATAAACATAGGTTCCGTTGTCACTCTTAGCAGCACCTGAACATGCTACAAGGATAATAGCACCAATTGCAAAAATTGTAGCTAAAACAATACGTTTGATAGATTTCATTGTATACTCCTATAAATTTGATATTGCTATTATAACAAAAATTTCACTATCTAACAATAGCCCGAAAAGAGAAATTGATTTTTGGAAGTTATATAGTCTGATTAAAAGAGAAGATTCTTTTTCTCAAACCTTAAATAATGATACAAGGCAAAAGATACATACTAGAAATTACAAAAAAACCAGAGCCTAAACTCTGGTTTTCATTTTCATTGGAAACTCTATTATTTAAGAGTAACTGAGGCGTCGTTGCTTTGGTTGTTCTCACACAGCTATTTTTTACTTGGTTTCTTTACTTGGCGGGATTGTGGCGGGATTTGCAGTTAGTCCGAGCTCTCCTAACACCTCTGTTATTTCAGCACCGCCAGTAACAATCTGTCTATCATAGAAATGAGAATAGATGTTTAGTGTTGTAGCTTTGTCCTTTCTTCCTGAACGAGCCGAGACATACAAAACATCTTTTTTTAGAACGTTTATCATAAACGAATCATGACTATGACGTAGACCTTTCCCAGTAATAACCGGAACCTTAGCCACTAGTGCATGCCTTTTTAACATTCGACTTAAGGTAGATTTGTTCATTGGAGAGTTAGACCGTGCTAACACGAAATTATCTTCTCTATTATACACTTGTACAGTTCTCCAATTTTGCAAAACTTTAACAGTTTCGTCATCTACTTCTAAGAAACGCATTCCTGCCCTAGTTTTTGTCTGCTCTTTTCGAACGTATTTCCCATTCCCTTGATATTCTAAGGTAGACTGAATATGAATAACTTTATTTTTAAGATCTATGTCTGACCACTTTAAACTAAGACCCTCAGAGACTCGCATCCCCGTCATAAAATAAAGCCAGATAGCCGTATAAAACTGCCTCTCTTCATAAACTGTCTGATCAAAAGTTTTTAATACCTTTTCAAGTTCCTCTACAGTCCAAAATTCAGTTTTCGGTTTTTCTCCTTTAGGATTGTCTAACTTTCGACAAGGATTATTCTCAATGTATTCCAAGCGTTCTGCATAATTTAAGCACTTCTTCAGTTTACACCAAAGTCCTTTTGCGTAGTTTGGAGAGTAGTCTTCCATTAAAGATAATCTAAAATCTTCGCATTCCCGAACAATGATTTCAGACAATTTCTTATCAGCAAAAACTTCAATAAAAGTCTTATACTGAGGATAAGCAGTTTGGTAGGTTACGGGCTGAACAGTTTTCTTATAATAAGGCAAATAGACATCTTCCATAAATTTTGAAAATGGAATATCTAATTGTGGTCTTTTTGAACTGGCACTAGCTATTTTAGCATTGTATTCAGTTCTTATCCTACAGACTTCGTCAAAGGCTTGCTTTTCTGTTTTAAAATCAATTCCAAATTGATCTTTATAAGATTTAACCCTAAACCTCTTTCGGTCACCCGTAGATGGATCTACACTGAATTCAACCTCATAATAAATCTTTCCTTTCTTATTTCGACTTACGCATTTATATTTTTTACTCATTTTGTTCCTTTCTTTCAGAAAGCAACTTAAAGCCGAGTAATTCTTCTACAATAAACGTAGGAGCTAAATTAAGACGAGAATTATCAAATGGTGATTTACTTAATTCTACCACATTATTCAATAAAGCTCTAGATTCTTCAAATTGTCGAACAGCAATTAACTTTGCTTGTCTTATAATATCCCGTGCCGTATGTTCAGGGAAACCTAATTTCATTAATTCTGTATGATTTATTGTTTGCATCATCTCTTCCTTCTAATTCTTAATTACAGAGATTTCCATCTTTTGATAAGGCTTAGAATAGTTCAATAAATTAAATCATTAACCAAAAGCCTTAAACTACTTTTCTATAAAATAATTGTACATAGCATAATAGTCAAATTTCATCTATATTTTCGAAATGATAAAGTAAAGGTATCTTGTTAAGTCGTAGTGCTCTATGGCGCTAGATGTCGTTTTACAAATTGGCAAGAGACCTGTTTTAGTTCAAATTTTATCAAAGTATGTGGGATATGCCAGACATCATATTGGAAATGAAATCACTAAAATAAGGAATCCATTCAAGACAAAGAAGTAAACATGATATGGATAAGTTTTAGGAATTGATGTGAGTAAAGCAAACTCTGAAGTAGCTATTCTTATCAACGGACAAAATATACATGGTTACTACTCTATGCCCAATGGTACGATTGGATTTAATCACCTACTGAAAGACCTGAAAACAGAGCAACACAACAGATATTATATTCCAAGCTACGGGTGTCTATTCTCACCGTCCTCAAGCATTTCTAGATAATAATGGATACGCTTATATACGTCTTAACCTTCTGGAAGCTAAAAACAGTTGAATAGTCTGCGAGCACGGAAAATAGATAAAATTGATGTAGACAAATTAGCTTCCTCACAAATTTGTCTTAAATCGTAAAACAACTTATAGTGACCCCAGCCGATTCTATCAGAATCTGACAGAAGATATCGTCAGGCCTAAGAAAATAGGTTACACAAGGTTCTTCAAGTTTCCTTCCCAGAAATCGAGAACTTGCTCTCTATACCTACAGGATAGCAATATTGGAATCTCTTGACGGTCTTCCCAACCAAACAATATCTTTTATTAATATTGATCTCAAACACTTTTAAACTAGTGATTATCTGGCACAGGAACATATTACCAAGCGTAGTAATCCTTACACTAGAAAAATCCTATATAAATATATTCATAACATCGCTTCAGCTAGTCACACCAATCCATATCACATTGCAGACTTCTATGAGAATCAAAACCACCAGTGTAAACTGGTGGTTTATTCTGCGGCTGTAAGCCGCTTCTACCGGTCAGGGGTAAAAGCCCGCCGAAATAGCTTCCTCGCGCACCACTTTCCCGAGCAGGTACTTAAGCACCTTGACTTACTTTCTCCTATTCATTTCGCCAGTAAACGGATCTACTGCCTCGAATAAAGTAAGCTGGTCTGCTACTCTGTCTTCTTGTAATTGATTTTGAATATATTCAGCTATCACTTTCTGATTACGGCCTACCGTATCTACATAATAGCCTCTGCACCAAAACTTTCGATTCTCATATTTGTATTTTAAATTCGCATGCTTATCAAAAATCATCAAGCTGCTATTTCCCTTTAAATATCCCATGAAAGCCGAAACACTGAGTTTGGGCGGGATACTGACAAGCATATGAATATGATCGAAACAAGCATTGGCTTAATGGATGGTCACACCTTTTCGCTCACATAAGTCACGTATGATTTTTCCGATACTAGCTTTATATCTGCCGTAAATGATTTGACGACGATACTTTGGTATATGATAAACTTTCATTAGCCTCTCTCATGAGATATCTCCTTTGTGATGTTTAGTAGTGGTGGGGAAACCACTTCTATCTTATCAGTTTAGGAGGTTCTTTTCTTACCACGCTAAAAGCTATCCGGAACCACTAGCATAGCTAGTGGTTTTCAAGAGACAACAAAGAAGACAATCGCAGACGACTTTAACTAAGCCACATGCGATTGTCTTAATACATCAACTCATCAGGATAATGTATTACCTTGTAATGCATAACAAACTTTACAACTATACTTCAACTTAAAATCATTAAAGCCAACTATGCCCTATCATTGTAACAGCTCGTTTCAAAAGATGTCAGATGAGGTGTATTTTTAGTGTACCAAAATTTTCAAAAAACAGCTCGAACTCATCCTTAAAATATTACCTTAATACTCAATGAGAATATATTTTGAACTGGAAATCCGCATTACCCTTGACAAATAGTAGAAAAGAATCTAAATATTTCTCTTATTTATGTATCCATAGAAAAAATTTAGTCTTCTTTTTTCTTGCGAGTTACAAGACCAAATCCACTCATCAGACCAAGGATACCAAGAGCTGCAAGGACAGAAGGAGCTTCTGTACCGGTTTTAGGCAATTCTTTAAGCGTGCTCTTAACTGGTGTTTTACCCGCTGGTTCTTGTTTGTGTGGAGTGACCTTTTTTCTGTAAACATGGACTGTATTTCCATCTTTATCAGTTATCGTCTTGATAAATTCATAGCCTGGAATATCCTTCTTCGGTTGTTCACCATCCTCTGTTGGATAACCTGGAATTTCATTCCCTTCCTTATCCTTGTGACTGGTCTTAACCTTCTCATAAACGTGTTCTGTGTCGCCGTTTGGAAGTTTCTTAGTCTCTACGAAGCGGTAGCCTGGAATATCTTTCTT
>NZ_LQWV01000004.1 GCF_001553855.1 Streptococcus gordonii | reverse complement strand
CCTGTCTTCCCGATTGTATTTAATTTGGGCTAAACTTATGGTTTAGTTTTTTATTTTTAAAAAAAGTCAATTGAAGTTTCTTCAATTGACTTTTTTCATAATAGATTTGTTTATTACATGATTGAGTATTCATCTGCTAACATAATCGTTTCTTTTCCATTATTATCTGTAATGTAGATAGTTCGAGGATAGAATGGATTGAATTTATATGTGAAATCGAAGGAGATCAGTGTATCAAGATGAGCTTCAGAAAATCGATAAGTTAGTTTTCCATTATTATTAAGAAGTTCGAATTGGATGAGATTTTCTAGTGGAAATGTATCTTTGAGGAAGTTATCAATAATGTACCAAAATGTATCAATGACTTCATCTGGTAAACTAGTAACTATTCCAAAACTAGCATATCGTCCTTTAGTGTTGGTAAATGCCATATTAACTGCTCCTTTCGTAAATTGTTTTCTTTATGATACTGAAAAATTGCTTAGATTGCAAGAAATTGCTTTTCATTTTTGGAAAACAAAAAGAGCGTGAGCTCTTTTGACAACTTTAGCGATTCTTTAGTTCTATATAGCGTTTGTACCAAATGTTAACATAAGCTTGCGAAAATGGTCCACGCTCTTGGTTGATCCAATCAACAAGAATTTTTACATTTTCCTTTAGAATATAATCTAAGTCATTTGAATAATTCATTTTTTTCTTATGGCGTTCGTATTCTTCTACATCTAGCAGGCGTTTTTCTCCGTCAGCAAAGACTTTTACATCTAGGTCGTAGTCAATGTATTTTAAAGCTTCACTATCGAGATAGTAGGGGCTGGCTAGATTGCAGTAATAAGATGTGCCATTTTCTCGAATCATTGCAATGATATTAAACCAATATTTCCTATGAAAATACACGATTGCTGGTTCACGAGTGACCCAGCGTCGTCCGTCACTCTCAGTAACAAGAGTATGGTCATTTACCCCAATAATCGCATTTTCTGTTGTTTTTAGTACCATGGTGTCGCGCCATGTACGGTGCAAGCTACCATCATGCTTATAACTTTGAATTGTAATAAAGTCGCCTTCTTTTGGAAGTCTCATTTTTTACCAACTTTCTACAATTTTTAAAGTTTATCACTAACTATTGTATCATATTTTCATGAATAATTCTAAGTTTTTCCCTAAAATTTTTAGAAATAGTCTCTCAGAGCGCTAGCGATGTCGGAGAAATCATAGCCTTTGCGAGCTAGAGCTTGGGTCAGACGCTGTTTTAAGTCATAGCCGTCGTACTTTTTTGAGTACTTGCGGTATTGCTTGTCTAACTCTTTATAGAGTAGCTCTTCTTGGTTCTCTTGGTCTTCTTCGATGTCCAAATGTTGATAGGCTTTTTGGGCTTGGCTATATGAAAAACCTTTGTTTATCAAGGATTGAAGAATTTTATCTTGTAGGGCCTTGCTGGGCAGTTTTCCCTGGTATTTTTTGAGAAGCTTTTCGGCAACCTTGTCTGTTAATTCAGTAAAATCAAACTGGCTCAATTCTTCTTCTATGATAGTGCTAGAAATTCCTTTTTGCGTGAGCTTTTGCTTGAGAACAAAAGCGCCTTTGTCACCAGTGAGAAGGTTGGATTGGATAAAAGAATTAGCATACTTTCTATCATTAATCCAATTATCTTTTTTTAGATTGTCCAAGACCTGGCTGATGGTTTTCGGTTGGATGTCGTGCTGCGTTAAGTAGTCTTTAACTTCCTTAGTAGTTCTTTGCTTAAAGGAGAGATGGTAGAGAGCTAGATTTTTTCCGTAAGAAAATTGCGCATAGTCTTGAATTTCTGATAGCTCCTGATCCGTGATTTCCATCCCTCTAGACAGCATGAAATGGACAATAGTGTCTTCTGTGATATAGAGCTTTTCACTGTCGTCCAACTCCAAGAGGTAGAGTCTTTTTTTCTTTTCGATTTTTGTAATTTTCATAGGGGATTTTGGTGAAGTCCGTTCTTTTAGCTAAATGCTTCAAAGGCAGCTATCAAGCGTAGTTTGTCTATATCAACATCCTTCCGGCCATAGTAGTCAAGAAATAACTCTGCGTATTGTGGGTCAGATAAATTATAAGTAAGAGACCAGATGGCCCAATAAAGGTCAATGTGGCGATCGCTAAGACCAGCGAAACCAACGTCGATAAAGCAGGAGAAAGTTGTTGCGTCTTTCAAGATGAAATTAGGCAAGCAGGCGTCACCGTGAATAAAGGAATCCGCAGTCAGTGAGTATCCCTGTTCTTTAATAAGCTGGTAGGCTTCCTCACGGCTTTGGATATGAAATTGAGGTAGCAAGGCTTTTTGATAAAAGCAGCCTTTCCGATAATTTTCCTCTGCTTGCTCTTTATAGTGTTGGAGGCGATGCTGGATTGGGAAATGCTGGGGTTGGAGGCTGTGAAGTTTTTTGAGTGTGACAGCCATCGTTTGGCAAAGTTCTTCTGGCTGTTGGAGAAAGGCGAGGGCGTCCTTGCCCTTGGCTTCTTTAGTCAGCAGGTAGTCTTTATCTGCTGCTAGGTAGTGAATGACAGACACACCGAGCCCTTGTTTTTCAAACCACTTGGCAAGTGTGGCCTCTTGTGCTAACTGGCCTTTTTGATCGATTTTCAAATAATAGCCCGTATCGGCATAGAAAACACTGGCTGCAGAATGTGAGGAGCTGTCGTAAAAAGTGGCTCCCTCTAGATAAGTTCGTATTTTCTCAGGGAAATGATCTACTAGAAGGGATATTTTTTCTGTTTTCATACTTTTATTGTAACATATTCTCAACTAATGTGAGGTAGCGTGGTATAATAGAAGCATGAATGTGAAAGTGAAGCAAAGAATCCCTTTGAAAATTAAGAAAATGGGGATTAATGGGGAAGGAATTGGATTTTATAAGAAAACGCTGGTCTTTGTGCCGGGGGCTTTGAAAGGTGAGGAAGTCTACTGTCAGGTGACTAGAGTTCAGCGTAATTTCATCGAGGCCAAGCTCTTGACCATCAATAAGCGGTCGAAATTTCGGGTGGAAGCGCCTTGTGAGATTTATGATAGCTGCGGGGGCTGTCAAATCATGCACCTCCACTATGACAAGCAGTTGGAGTTTAAGGAAGATTTGCTGCGTCAGGCCTTGAAAAAGTTTGCGCCAGCTGGCTACGAGAACTATGAGATTCGTCCGACCATCGGTATGCAGGAGCCACTCTATTATCGGGCAAAACTTCAGTTTCAGACTCGGAAATATAAGGATGAGGTCAAGGCAGGGCTCTATGCCCAGAATTCCCACTATCTGGTCTCGCTGAAAAACTGTCTGGTTCAGGACAAGGTAACGCAACAGATCATAAATAAGGTTGCTCGGCTTTTAGGTAAGTATAGGCTACCCATCTATGATGAGAGGAAGACTGCTGGAGTACGTACCGTTATGATTCGTAGATCCAGAAAGACGGGTCAGGTGCAGATGATTTTTGTGACAGGACGCAAGCTAGACTTCTCTCTAGTAGTTCAAGACCTAGTGGCTGAATTTCCAGAGTTGGAGACAGTGGCGGTCAATTATCATACGAGCAAGTCCAGTGAGATTTACGGGGATAAGACAGAGATTATCTGGGGCGAGAAAGCTATCCAAGAAGGAGTGCTGGACTATGAGTTCTCCCTGTCGCCTCGAGCTTTCTATCAGCTCAATCCTGAGCAGACAGAGGTGCTCTACGGGGAGGCGGTTATGGCGCTGGATGTAACGGAAGAAGACCATTTGATTGATGCTTATTGCGGAGTGGGGACCATCGGCTTTGCCTTTGCTAAAAGAGTCAAGTCTCTGAGGGGCATGGACATCATCCCTGAGGCTATTGAAGACGCCAAGCGTAATGCGAAACGGATGGGCTTTACCAATACGCTCTACGAGGCTGGAACGGCAGAGGAGATTATTCCTCGCTGGTACGCTGAGGGTTATCGGGCGGATGCCTTGATTGTCGATCCACCACGAACAGGTCTGGACGATAAGCTGCTGGAGACGATTGTTCGCTATGCACCTGAGAAGATGGTCTACGTTTCCTGCAATGTCTCAACTCTGGCTCGGGATTTGGTCAAACTCAGTAAGGTCTACGATGTCCACTACATCCAGTCAGTTGATATGTTTCCGCATACCGCTCGGACCGAGGCAGTGGTGAAATTGTCTAAGAGAGATAGCGCTCGTTTGGGTTCAGAAAGGACTCACAAAAGTTGACAAAATAGCTTTAAAAAAGGACTTATTTTTCTGTGATACGGAGCTCAGTCTTTTTTTGTCAAAATTGCAATGGATTTATAGGAAGATTAGTCCACACCTAATTAATTAGTCACAAAAAGAGAACACTCGTCAAGTGTCCTCCAATGGAAATTAAGCATATTAGAATAAACTAAAGACTAGGACTGCAAGGACGGCACCGATGATTGGTCCGACAACTGGAACCCAAGCATAGCTCCAATCTCCATCTCCTTTTTTAGGAATAGGAAGAAGACTATGCATGATGCGAGGTCCTAAGTCACGAGCTGGATTGAGGGCATAGCCAGTTGTTCCACCAAGCGAGAGACCAATTCCGACAATTAGTGTTCCAACTGCAAAAGTGCCAATGCCTGCTTGCAGCTTATAAAGTCCTAGAGCGAAGATAGTCAGCACAAGGACAAAAGTTCCAAGGATTTCGCTAATCAGGTTAGAGAAGGTATCTTTGATAGCTGGGCCTGTGCTGAATGTACCCAGGACATTAGCCGGATTTTCTTCAGCTAGATAGTGAGGTTTGAACTGTAGGAAGACAAGGAATTGTCCGACCATAGCACCTGCAAACTGAGCGAGGATGTAAGGAAGAACAGATGCCCAAGGCAAATCACCTTTCAGAGCTACTCCGATAGTTAGGGCAGGATTCAGATGGGCTGGTCCAAGGTTGCCGGATACAAAAGCAGCGATGGCAACGGCAATCCCCCATCCCATGGTAATCACAATCCAACCTGAATTGTGGCTCTTAGTTTTGGGAAGAACTACACCTGCAACTACACCATTTCCCAAAAGGAGCAAGAGCAGTGTTCCTAAAAATTCGCCAAATATTTCTTTCATCATCTATGTTACTCCATTTAAAAGGAGGGGTGGTAGACAGTTCTTGGTCTACCGCCTCTTCTCGTATTTTCTATTTTTTTAATTCTTCTAAATCGTTATTTGCAAGGGCAGCTTGAACATCATTTCGATAAGCTGCTTTTTCATCTTCTGTCCAGTCGTAGAATCGTCCCATTTCATCCAGAACAGGCTCTACAATAGCATCTAAGCTATCCCGCATAAAGAGCATATGATTTGTCCGGCGAAGCAGGAAGTCAACAGGGCTGAGTGCTAATTCGTTACGCATAGCATAGTGCAGTGACAAGGTATCTGCCAGGCTGAGACCTGATGCTTGCTCAATGCTGTGAGCGAGGGCATAGACTTTAGGAGCATTTGATCCGTAAAGGTTTGCAAGATAGAAGGCTTCTTTGCTGTCTAAGCCGCGTGAGACACCAAGTTGAGCAAAAGCTTCGATTTCGGAATCCACATTTGCTGGATTGAGCTCTCCGCCTGAAACAGGGTAAGTCTTAGAGTTGATGAGCTTGAAGCTACGGTCGAATTCTGCTTTGAGGATGTCAACGACACGCTCCATAGCACCTTCCGCCATCTTACGATAGTCTGTGATTTTACCGCCAGCAAGGGTCAAGAGACCATTGTTATCACGTTCTAAGCTGGAACCGCGGGACACGGCAGATGGATCCAAGTGTTTTTCAGACGTGCTGCTTTCGAGTTTGGTAACAGCCGCCTCGACATCCTCACGGGATTTTTCTTTAGCCAAATAGCTTTCAACGGTCGCAATCAGTGCATTGAAGCTTTCGTCACTAATGGTACCGTTGTTTCCGCCGTTGTAGTCAGACGCGCTGTTTCCTGCGATCAGAGGACGCAGACCTGCCCAGCTACTTTCGATGTCGTCAATTGAGATCTTTGCTTCTGGGAAGCGATTATTGACAATGCCCAAGAGGTAATCCACATCTTCCTGAGTCACTTTTGGATGCTCTAGGTCGCCAGTGTAGTCAGTGTCTGTCGTACCAAAGTAGGTTTTATTTTCACGTGGAAGGACAAAGACCATCCGGCCGTCTCCCAAGCCTGTGTCAAAGTAGACTGGCTGAGAAACTTTGATTTTGCTAGAGTCAACTACCAAGTGAACTCCCTTGGTTGGACGCATTTGAGAATATTGCTCACCATCATTTGACAGATTGCGAACCTTGTCGCTCCAAGGTCCAGTTGTGTTGATAACCAAACGAGCCTTGATTTCAAAGACTTCATCTGTCAAGAGGTCACGCGCAACAACTCCTGTAATCTTTCCAGCTTCATCAAAGAGGAAGCCTTCTGCCTTGACATGGTTGGCAATCAGGGCGCCGTCTTGGTTGGCTCGTTTGATATTTTCAATCACGAGGCGAGCGTCGTTGTTGCGGAAGTCAAGATAGACACCACCACCGACTAAGCCTTCCTTCTTAAGTTCAGGTTCCCGTTCTAAGACTTCTTCCTTGCTCAAGACCTTGTTGGCAGCAGGAGTGTTGTTGACACCGGCCAAGAGGTCGTAGAGGTCCATAGCCACTTTGAGACGGAAGAGGCTGAAGGTAGCGCCCTCTTCTTCATAAACAGGAAGCAACATAGGATCTGGTTTTGGAATATGAGGGGCAATTTGCTGGACCACAGCACGCTCAGAAACTGTATCTGAGACCACCTCTACGTCGAATTGCTTAAGGTAACGAAGGCCACCGTGGACCAGTTTGGTAGAACGGCTAGAAGTCCCTTCAGCAAAGTCCTGCATTTCAATCAGACCGGTCTCCAGTCCACTAGCTGCCGCTTGCAAGGCTACCCCAGCACCTGTAATCCCCCCACCAATAATCAAAAGGTCCAGGGTGCGTTCCTGCATTTTTTTAATTGATAATTCACGTGTTTTCTTTGAAAATTCCATATTTACACACTTTCTAACTAAGTCGCTTTATTCTTTCAGTATTAGTCATCGATTTCCGCAAAGACTTGCGTTGCTTTCACAGCCTTCTTCCAGCCCTTGTAGAGTTGTTCCTTGCGGGATTCATTCATAGATGGTTCAAAGAGTTCTCCAGTTTCATTGAGAGTGCGGAGTTCGTCCAAGTCTTTCCAGTAGCCTACGGACAGTCCTGCCAAGAAGGCTGCACCGAGAGCAGTTGTTTCTAAGTTTTTAGCACGGGCAATATCGATTCCCAAAATGTCAGCCTGGAACTGCATGAGGAAGTTGTTCATAGCAGCACCTCCGTCGACTTTGAGGCCTTGAATAGCAGTCTTGGCGTCCACCTGCATGGTATCGATAATGTCGCGTACTTGGTAAGCGATGGACTGCAGAGTAGCCTTGATAAAGTCTTCCTTGCTGGTTCCGCGGGTCAAGCCAAAGACAGATCCACGTGCATTTTGATCCCAGTAGGGAGCGCCCAGACCTGTAAAGGCAGGTACGACATAGACTTCGTCATTGTTGTGAGAGTCGAGGGCATATTTTTCAGATTCTGGTGAATTCTCAACCATGCGAAGTCCATCACGAAGCCACTGAATAGCACTTCCGGCAATGAAGATAGAACCTTCTAAAGCATAGTAAACTTTTCCATTGATACCGTAGCCAATAGTTGTTAAGAGATTATTTTCAGACAGCTGCATCTCTTCACCAGTGTTCATGATGACGAAGGAACCAGTTCCGTAAGTATTCTTGACCATACCAGGCTCAAAAGCTAATTGCCCAAAGAGGGCTGCCTGTTGGTCCCCAGCCATACCTGAGATTGGAACTTCTCCTCCGTAGAAATGGAATGGAGCAGTCTTACCATAGATTTCTGAGTTAGAACGAACTTCTGGAAGCATAGCCTTTGGAATGTTGAGGATTTCCAAAATCTCATCATCCCATTTGAGATCCTTGATGTTATAGAGCATGGTACGGGCTGCATTTGAGTAGTCGGTCACATGAGCCGCGCCGTCAGTCAATTTCCAAACCAGCCAGGTATCGATGGTACCAAAGAGCAATTCGCCCTTTTCAGCTCTTTCTTGTGCTCCCTCTACATGGTCCAAAATCCAGCGAACCTTGGTAGCAGAGAAGTAAGCGTCAATAATCAAACCAGTCTTTTCGTGGAATTTTTCCACATAGCCTTGGCTTTTCAGTTGTTCAGCCAGAGGAGCAGTCTGACGAGATTGCCAAACGATAGCATTATAGATAGGAAGACCAGTATTCTTATCCCAGACGACAGTTGTTTCACGCTGGTTGGTGATTCCGATGGCTTCGATTTGGTTGGGTTTTACACCGCTTTCGATGAAGGCACCGGCGATAACGGATTGAACAGAGTTCCAAATTTCGTTGGCATTATGCTCAACCCATCCAGCTTGAGGGAAAATCTGAGTAAATTCTTTTTGACTGGAGCTAACTTTTTCTCCTTTTTTGTTAAAGATGATGGCGCGGGAACTAGTAGTTCCTTGGTCGATGGCCATGATGTATTTTTCTTGTGACATGAACTGTCCTCCTGGTAAAAATCTTGAGGATGTTTCCTCTACAGTAACTAGTATATAAAATAAAACGCTTTCTTTTTCATCAACTTTTTTTAAATTTTTAAAAAATCTGAGGAGATTGTGCGAAAATCACAAAGAAACCTGGATTTCTCCAAGTTTCTCAATGAAATATCATGTGACGGATTTGAGCCAAATCTTCCAAATCCAAGTCATTTTTTAAATAATAGATGGGAGCCTGCTGGGCCTGATGAATAGGATTGTTGGTGATGATGAGGTCATAATTTCTAGTAAGGTCGTAGGATTCAATAGTAATAAAGCGATTGTACTCTAAGTACCGCCTTAAAATGGCTGTCATTCTAGAAACAACGATAAAGCTATCTATCAAGTCCATGCCTATCTTGATGACTTGACCGTCGTTTTCAGCAATGTACTCCATCAGCTGGAGCCATTCCCACAACACCTTTTTATCCAGAGATGTTCCCTGCTGGAAAATAGGCAGTTTGCTAAAAATAGTGTCTGCTACTTGGCGATAATCGTCTTCGCTCCATAAGTAAGGATGGCGTAATTTCAGATCATGCTTGTATTTATCCTGCAAGAGATAGCCTCGGAAAAGAAAGACGCGGGCGCAGAGCTGACTTAGTTCGTAGGTCACTTGGTCTTCAATGTAGTCACCTAGCAAGTCCTGAGACTTCATCTCTTGAATCAGTTGCGTAATCAAACTGGCAATTTCACCGCCAAAGCCCAGTATATACTCCATGGTGTGCAGGGGCAGAATCCGATGGGAAAGCAGAAATGAAAAGAAAATCATCATTTCGCCATCTTCGAGACTCAGGGTGATGTGCTGACCGGCAAAGAAATCATTTGTCCGGCGATGCAAACGCTGATAGAAGATATTTTCAAAATAGCCCTGCATTTTCTGTTCAATGTTTTGGAATTGATAGGCATTGACTCTTAGGCGCTGTTGGGTAATATGCGCCCAAAGGGCTAAGTCCAATCGCTGCCCTTGAGAGAGCTGGGCTCCACAGAGCTCTTCTAAGATGGCAACTTCCTGCCTTCTTTCTGGTTTTTGAAGTTCTTTTTCCCAATCTTGGCTGGACCAGACCTTGCGAAAGAGGCAGAAATAAAAATAGCGGATCTGGTGCTCCGGCCCTTTCAAGCGGCCATTTTGGATAGAAATATCAAACTCTGATAAAATCTGATTTAGCCCAGATATATGGCGGCCGAGTGTTGCTTCACTGATCATGAGCTCCTGGGCTAACTGATGGGCTAAAAACTGCTGATGGTAGAGCAAATAGTTCAAGATCTGAAATTTAATAGCATTGCCCAAGAAAAGTCTGCGAATGTCCCGACCTTTGGTATCAGGTCCGACGGATAGACTGAGTGTTTCGTCCAGAAGCTGGATGGATAAGGCTGCATGATGGTCTATAGCCTTGTCGTTAATTAAGCTAATGTACTTGGTCAAGGTTGCTTTCGAGAAGCCTGTTTCAGACATGACATCCTTCAAACTGGATGTAGAATGTTGCTGTAAATAAGATAGGACAATAAACTGTCCCGCTTCACTCTTTTCCATTAAGTCTGCTAGATACATACGAAAACCCTTTCAATTCACTAGTCTTAGCTTAACACAAAATAGGAAAAAGAAGAAACAATGTGCTTCAATTTTTCTTATCGTTGCCTGGGTCAATAATGGAAGGCAGAAGTCTGTCATTATGTCTATCTTAATTCGCTATTCCATTTCTTTTGAACAAGTATAAGAGGAGCAGACAATCCTGCTTTTTTTGCTTTGAGTCTGATAGCTTTTTTATGGTATAATTGTAGAAAAATGACGATGAAGGAGCAGCTATGGATAATGTGATTGATTTGTCTATCCCGGTGGCAGAAGTGATTGAGAAACATCCCGAGGTTTTGGATGTCTTGGTAGAATTAGGCTTTACGCCTCTGGCCAATCCTGTCATGCGTAATACAGTCGGGCGCGTGGTTTCTATCAAAAAAGGCGCTGGTATGAACGGAATTGACCTGAATAAAATCAAGCAAACTCTGGAATTAAACGGCTATGAAGTGGTGGGGATTTAGGAATGGCTACTGAACGCATTGAAGTCCTCAAGTCTATCTTGTTGGATCTACATAACGGAGCTTCGGCGGAGTCTGTTCAGGAGCTTTTCAATGAGCATTTTGCGGGTGTGTCCGCTATCGAAATCAGCCTGATGGAGCATGAGCTTATGAACTCGGATACGGGAGTGACCTTCGAAGATGTCATGTCCCTCTGCAATGTCCATGCCAACCTCTTTAAAGGTGCCATTCAGAATGTAGAGGTGGCTGATACCGACCATCCAGGCCATCCTGTTCAGATCTTCAAGCAAGAAAATCTAGCGCTTCGAGCTGCCCTCATGCGGGTTCGCAGGCTCCTATCTACCTATGAAACCACAGAAGATGAAGACCTTCTTCCTGAAATCCGCAAGGGACTCCAGCGCCAGCTGGGTTTGGTGGGGCAGTTTGATATCCACTATCAGCGCAAGGAAGAGCTTATGTTTCCTATCATGGAGAGCTACGGCCACGATTCGCCACCTAAGGTCATGTGGGGGGTAGATGATCAGATTCGAGAACTTTTTCAAGAGGCTAAGATTGCTGCAGAGCAGCTGCCTAATACTTCGATTCAAGAAGTCAAGGAAAAGTTTGAGACTTTTGCTGCTGAGTTTGAAGCTATGATTTTCAAGGAAGAGTCCATCCTTCTCATGATACTCCTTGAGTCCTTTCATCAGGATGACTGGCTCAAGATTGCTGAGGAGAGCGATGCTTATGGCTATGCTATCATCAAGCCAACAGAAAAATGGATTCCTGCGCGGCACTCATTCTCGGAGGAGGAAGCTGGGGATGCTGCTGATGAAGGAAGCGAAGCGCCAGCCAGCAGAGAACAGGCTAGTGAGGGCAAGTTTCAGCAGGTTATTGATACGCCGGACGGTCAGGTCACCATTTCCTTTAAGCCCAAGGAAAAGAAGGAGCAATCCTTTAATCGTGACTCCCAGCAGCCTTTTGGTCATGGCTATCTGTCGGTGGAGGAGGCCAATCTGATTTTGGACCATCTGCCTATGGAGATTACCTTTGTCAATAAGGACGATATTTTTCAGTATTATAATGACAGCGTACCGGCGGACGAGATGATTTTCAAGCGGACGCCTTCCCAGATAGGGCGCAATGTCGAGCTCTGTCACCCACCCAAGTTTTTGGACAAGGTGCGGCGGATTTTCAAGGCTCTGCGTGAGGGAGAGCAGGACAAGTTTGAGATGTGGTTCAAGTCGGAATCGCGTGGCAAGTTTGTCCATGTGACCTATGCAGCAGTGCGGGATGAGGCCGGTGAATTTCAGGGGGTGCTGGAGTATGTGCAGGATATTCAGCCCTTCCGTGATATTGACAGTGATTTTTACCGAGATTTGGACTAGGTATTTGCAGTTAGAAAGTGAGAGAAATGAGTTACGAACAGGAATTTTTACAGGAGTTTGAAGCTTGGGTCAAGACCCAGGTCATGATTAACGAGATGGCTCTCAAGGAGAGTCAGGCGGTCTACGAGGCGGACCAGGATGAGCGTGCTAAGGAAGCAGCCATTCGCTATGAAAGTCGTCTAGATGCCTACAAGTTCCTTTTAGGGAAATTCGCCAACTATCAGGCGGGCAAAGGATTTCATGATCTGCCAGACGGACTTTTGGGTGAGAGAAATTATTGATTTTTCGCTGGAAAGGTGATAGAATAGGTTCATCAGAGGTGTTTTGAGTCAAGCATTTTACAGAAAGTGGCGGTGCTGAGAAGTCCACAAATGTGTCAAAACTGGTTGCTGATGGATGAAAAATGAAATAATATTGTCTTTTCATTATAAAGACGAGAGTTGCGGGCTTTGCCCGAAATTGGGTGGTACCGCGGATTAGCATATTCGTCCCTGTCATGTAGATGGCAGGGGCGATTTTTTATAGAAAGCGAGGGAGGAAGATGGAGCAAGAACGATTACCCGATCGATTAGAAACAGAACGTCTAGTCTTACGAGTCCGCACCGTGGCTGATGCAGTGGATATCTTTGACTATGCCGGTCGGCCAGAAGTCTCTTATCCAGCAGGCTTTCCGCCCGTCAAGATCTTGGAAGATGAGATTTATTATCTAGAGCATATTCTGCCCGAGCGTAATGAAAAGGACAATCTCCCAGCGGGCTATGGAATTGTCGTTAAAGGAACCGATAAGGTCATCGGCTCTGTTGATTTCCCTCGTCGTCACGAGGATGATGTCTTGGAGATTGGCTATATCTTACATCCAGACTATTGGGGTTTAGGTTATGTTCCAGAAGCAGCGTGTGCTTTGATTGACCTAGCTTTTAAAGAACTGGGTCTTCATAAGATTGAGATGACTTGCTTTGGATATAATGTTCAAAGTCAACGAGTTGCAGAGAAACTTGGCTTCACCTTAGAAGCTCGCATAAGAGACCGCAAAGATGCCCAAGGCAATCGCTGTGACAGTCTGATATATGGATTGCTGAAGAGTGAGTGGGAAGCTCAATGGAACTTAGAAGTATGTGTCTGATTTTAATCAGCAGTTTAGGAAGATTGTGGAGGAAAGTTAAATGGATATTTGGAAGCTTATTATTGAATTGTATGACTCTGATAAGGTTGCTTTTATAGCACTGGTAATTTCATTAATTACAGGATTTTTTACATTTTTTTCAAATCGTAAAAAGCAAAAAGAAGATGATGCGAGACAAGAATTACAAGATGCTTTTAATAAAGAGGCACAAGAGAAATTAAGTAATTTTCAGGAATTTCAAAAGGAATTTTCAATATATAAACAATCTACTGATGAGTTGCAATTTAACTTACAGAACCGGTCTGATTTAATTCCTTATTTTCACTTAAATCGTACTAAATCTCGTATTTTTAGTGTTAAGAATAAGCTGATTGTTGAAATCTATTTGACTAATGTTGGTCGAGGTACAGCAACCAATATAATGACTTGTGAGCTTTGCAAAGATTCAAATAAAATTCCTATTTATTTTAAGCAATCCCCATTTTTGGGAAAAGCTACACATTCTTTTTATGATTATTTTAGTGAGAATTTTGCTATCCCTAATGAATCAATCTCGTTTAGCTTGAGTGAAATTAATCAACAAGCAGAACAGTTGTATTTCTTAATTTTTAAAATTAAATTCAGTGATACTCTTGGTCGGGAATATGAACAAAAATTTAGATTTGGGTATGATAATTGTGCAGTTAAAGGAATAAATCAAAATTCTATCTCATATCCTCCAAAATTGATTAACGATATAAACTAGAAAGGACACACACATGTCTAAAGAACTTTCACCTAAATACAATCCAGCCGAGGTTGAGGCTGGTCGTTACCAAAAATGGCTTGACGCTGATGTTTTCAAGCCTTCAGGCGATCAAAAGGCTAAGCCTTATTCAATCGTGATTCCACCACCAAACGTAACTGGGAAACTCCACCTTGGTCACGCTTGGGATACGACTTTACAAGATATCATCATCCGTCAAAAACGTATGCAAGGCTTTGATACGCTTTGGCTTCCTGGTATGGACCATGCAGGTATTGCAACTCAAGCTAAGGTTGAGGAGCGCTTGCGTGGTGAAGGCATTAGCCGTTATGACCTGGGTCGTGAAAAATTCCTGGACAAGGTTTGGGAATGGAAAGACGAATATGCGACGACCATAAAGGAGCAGTGGGGCAAGATGGGGCTCTCTGTAGACTACTCTCGTGAGCGTTTCACTCTTGACGAAGGGTTGTCAAAAGCCGTTCGCAAGGTCTTTGTGGACCTATACAAGAAAGGCTGGATTTACCGTGGTGAGTTTATCATCAACTGGGACCCAGCAGCTCGCACAGCTCTTTCTGATATCGAGGTCATTCACAAGGACGTGGAAGGTGCCTTCTATCACATGAACTACATGCTAGAAGACGGCTCACGCGCCCTTGAAGTGGCGACTACTCGTCCTGAGACCATGTTTGGGGACGTTGCTGTTGCGGTCAATCCAGAAGACCCACGCTACAAGGACTTGATTGGTAAAAATGTTATCCTTCCAATTGCTAATAAACTGATTCCAATCGTTGGGGACGAGCATGCAGATCCTGAGTTTGGTACGGGTGTCGTGAAAATCACTCCTGCCCACGATCCAAACGACTTCTTGGTTGGTCAACGCCATAACTTGCCACAAGTTAACGTCATGAACGATGACGGAACGATGAATGACTTGGCCTTTGAATTTGCAGGTATGGACCGCTTTGAAGCCCGTAAGGCAGTCGTTGCTAAGTTGGAAGAAAACGGTGCCCTTGTTAAAATCGAAAAACGCGTCCACAGTGTTGGTCACTCAGAGCGTACAGGTGTGGTGGTTGAACCTCGCTTGTCTACGCAATGGTTCGTTAAGATGGACCAATTGGCTAAAAATGCCATTGCTAACCAAGATACTGATGATAAGGTAGAATTCTACCCACCTCGTTTCAACGATACCTTCCTTCAATGGATGGAAAATGTCCACGACTGGGTAATCTCTCGTCAGCTCTGGTGGGGTCACCAAATCCCTGCTTGGTACAATGCTGAAGGTGAAATGTACGTTGGCGAAGAAGCTCCAGAAGGTGACGGATGGACTCAAGACGAAGACGTCTTGGATACGTGGTTCAGTTCGGCCCTTTGGCCATTCTCAACCATGGGCTGGCCTGATGTGGACTCAGAAGACTTCAAGCGTTACTTCCCAACTTCAACCTTGGTAACAGGTTACGACATCATCTTCTTCTGGGTGTCTCGTATGATCTTCCAATCATTGGAATTCACAGGGCGTCAGCCATTCCAAAACGTTCTGATCCATGGTCTCATTCGTGACGAGCAAGGACGCAAGATGTCTAAATCTCTTGGTAACGGGATTGACCCAATGGATGTCATCGAGAAATACGGTGCTGATGCCCTTCGTTGGTTCCTTTCAAACGGTTCAGCACCAGGGCAAGACGTGCGCTTCTCTTACGAAAAAATGGATGCTTCTTGGAATTTCATTAACAAGATTTGGAACATCTCTCGCTACATCCTCATGAACAATGAAGGCTTGACTCTTGAGCAAGCAACTGCCAATGTGGAAAAAGTTGTTAACAAGGAAGCTGGAAATGTCACAGACCGCTGGATTCTCCACAACCTCAATGAAACTATCGGCAAAGTTACTGAAAACTTTGACAAGTTTGAGTTTGGTGTGGCTGGACACATCCTCTACAACTTCATCTGGGATGAGTTTGCGGACTGGTATGTTGAGTTGACCAAGGAAGTCCTTTATAGCGATAATGAAGAAGAGAAAGTCATCACACGTTCTGTTCTCCTTTACACTTTGGACAAGATCCTTCGTCTCCTTCACCCAATCATGCCATTCGTGACAGAGGAAATCTTTGGACAAATCTCAGAAGGCTCTATCGTTACAGCAGAATACCCTACTGTTAACCCAGCCTTTGAAGACCTTGCGGCTCACACTGGTGTCGAAAGCCTCAAAGACTTGATCCGTGCTGTTCGGAATGCGCGTGCGGAAGTAAACGTAGCACCAAGCAAGCCTATCACCATCCTTGTTAAGACAAGCGATAGCGACTTGGAAGCTTTCTTTAACAGCAATGTTAACTACATCAAACGCTTCACAAATCCAGAACACTTGGAAATCGCATCAAACATCCCTGCACCTGAACTTGCTATGTCAAGCGTCATCACAGGAGCAGAAATCTACTTGCCACTGGCAGACCTCCTCAACGTCGAAGAAGAACTCGCTCGTCTCGACAAGGAACTAGCTAAATGGCAAAAAGAACTGGATATGGTCGGTAAGAAGCTCTCTAACGAACGCTTCGTAGCCAATGCCAAACCAGAAGTCGTCCAAAAAGAACGCGACAAACAAGCCGACTACCAAGCCAAGTACGACGCGACCGTCGCACGGATTGATGAGATGAAGAAACTTGTGATATAAAGAAAGTGCAACTATATGACTAGTACAACTGAAAATCTTGATTTAAAGCAGAAAATTCAAATAATTTGTTTATATTTTGCAAAATTACCTAGTAATGATAAACGAAGAAGTAAAATTATTAGCAAATACCGTGAACTAGAAATTTTATCTGGAATAAAAGCTAATACTATTCGACAATGGACAGATTCATTTGATCCTTATTTCGATAACGGTAGAAAAGGATATCACCAAAGAGATTTAAAAAATGAGAATAAAAGTCTTTGGGAAGTTTATAATGAGTATAAAGATTTCTCATTAAGCGAACTGCAAAATAAAGTGTCCGAGATATACAAAAAATTAGATAAGAATTCATATTTCCTTTGTAAAGGAGATAAAGAAGTATATCTTTATAGCATCAAAACCAAAAAAGAAGAAACTTCAACCTCTCTTTACAATTTAGACGCTACTACAGAGATAATTGATTATAATGTTAGAATCGATAATCTGAACCGATACAATCCTAAAACATCAAATAGTCAAAAACTTAAAGTCGGTGACCTTTTATTTCTTTCTCTAGGTGGAGATAGTGAGAAATGGAAGGAATGGGAAAATGGATTGACAGCTATTGGTCAGGTAGAAAATATTTATGTAGAGAATTCAACTAATAACTATGAAATTACTGCTAAAGTTTTAATTAAATTACCTACAGAAATAACACCTTCAGATTTATATTACTATCCAGATACTTCAAATGAATTTAATATTGGTCCTAGTCTCAAGGGAACTCCCAATCAAGCTATTAATCGTGTCTCAACAAAAGGTGCGCTTTCTATTTTTAGTGCTATTTGTGATTTATTCCCAGATTATAAAAATAGTATAAAGCTATTGATTGGTGATGAGAATTTTAAAAGTTTGGACAATGTTCCTAAATTATTAACAGATGGCGAATATGAAGAAAATAGCTTAAAGAATAGTCTAAATCTAGATTTTGAAGGAAATGATGATTTATTAGATAAAATAAATTTATCAAGCGATGAAAATTTTATTGATCAGAGTGAAGCATTAGAAGCTGTTCTTGAAATGGATAAGGATGATAATAAGTTTAAATCAGACATGGAAAAACTTATGACATTGCCTGCCAATGAATTAAAAAGACAACTATCGGTTACTCAACGAGAGCTTAGCATTTCAGATATCAAAAAATTCTATGATCGATTTATAGAATTCCAAAATGAATACAGTAGCAATGTGGGAATAGATTATACTGATTTAGGCGATGCATTGATTTTGGAACCTAGTTTTCAGCGTGAATATGTTTGGAACCAACCTAAGAAACAACAATTGGTCGATAGTATTTTACTTGGTATTCCTATTCCTACTTTTTATTTCTCAATAGATAAAAATGGAAATTTACTGGTAGTAGATGGAAAACAGAGAATTAATTCAATTTTAGAATTTCTAGAAGGGAAGCTTTCTTTACCATCCAGTTATAGATTTTTATGCTTAGATAAAGATTCAAAACATGATGTTCATTTTAAAGAGCTTGAATCAAGAGTAAAAAGAAAATTTGAAGATTATCCTTTAACATGTTATTTAGTTGACTCTTCAGTTATACCGAGATTTCAAAATGAAATCTTTATGAGAGTTAATAGAGGTGGAGAAAGATTAACTATTCAAGAAATTAGAAACGCTTCAAATGTTGGTAAAGTAACATATTTATTAAATAAAATTTCTGATAATAAAGAGTTACGAATAGTCCCAACAAAACGAAAGAAAGATCAATACTTAGTATTGAGATTCCTTGCTTATTATCTAATTCATAATAATGATTCATTTATGAGTATTTATAACTTTGATAGCGATTATGATGGAATTGATAATCTATTAGATAGGGTAATGAAATTTATTAATATTATTAGTGATTCTGAGGTGAAAAAGTTGTATTCATTATATGAATCATGTATTCAAATTTCAAAACGAATGTTTGAGTTGAAATCATACAAAGAATTCAGTCGGAAAGATTCAAACACTGTGAATATGATTATTTTTGAGAGTTGGTTGTTTTTAATATCCAGCTTTGAAAAATCAGTTATTGAAACTAATTTAGATTTATTCTTTGACTTTTATATTAAATTTATTGGCGATGAGAATTTTGAAGATAATATTTTATATAGACGAGACTCTAAAGAAAAAATAACCTGGAGATTTTCTTACATTGAAAAATTTATAAAGGATATTAAGCAATCTTTAAAATTGAAGGATATATTATGAAATTAAAAAGTGTTGAAATTGAAAATTATAAATCGTACGCATTAAATGAAAAAGTTGAATTTTCTAATTTAAATGTTATTACTGGCGTAAATTCTGCAGGGAAATCTTCATTAATTGAATCATTGCTTATTTTGGGCCAATCCGACTCACATGATATTTTAAATGGATATTTAAAAAAATTAGGAAGTGTAGATAATTTAAAAAATAATCAATTATCAAAAGAGGAATCAAAAACAATTACATTAAAGTATTCCTTTGATGGTTCTACAACTTTAAACCAAATGATTACAATAGAGGATGGAAAGCGTCCCTCTACGTATCCAAAAATTATAGATATGGCTTATCTATCGGCTGAGAGAATTGGAGTTTTGGATAGTTATAAAAAGAGTAGAGATTTGGATTTATTTAATCCTAGAGGGGAAGGATTAATCTCATTGCTTTATGAAAAGAGTATTAGTAAAGAGTTTGTTATTAAAAATAGAAATTTATTTTTTAATGATAATAAAATTCGTGAAATATTTCCAAAACTACCTGTATATGAAACAAATCCCATGCAACAAACAATTTTGGAACGTGATGGAATTGAATATATAGTTGAAACTAGTAGTAAGGCAGAATTGATTAATATAGTTAATTTTTGGCTTGAAGAGTTCACCGGTTATACAGTCTCTGTAAACGATATTAGTTCGCAATTATTGCAGTTGAAATATCATAAGGGAGGAAGTGAGTATGAACCACAACATGTTGGTACAGGTGTTACCTTTATACTATTTCAAATATTGGCTCTACTCATACTTCCTGAGGAAACAGTAGTTATTATTGAAAACCCAGAAATCCACTTACATCCTAGTTTACAATCCAATCTAATGTATTTTTACCAATGGGTATCTGAATCAAAACGCCAATTATTTATTGAAACTCATAGTGATCACATTTTTAATGTAGCTAAATATTTTAAAATGACGAATTTAGATTGTACAATTTTATTTGCTAATCTTGAAAAAGTTAGTGATGAGCACCTAGGTGAAGTGTTAACAACTAAAATTAGAACAGTGGAGTTGGATGAAAACGGTAGTGTAATAGATTACCCACAAGGGCTTTTTGATCAGTACTTAAAGGATAGTAACAAATTCTATAAAGTTGTATACGAGAAGAGAAGAAAAGATGGCTAATAACACTGAAAAGAAAACAACTTCTTGTCAAGAATTTTATGACTTACATCCTAATATTCCACTATGGATGGTTATGTTTTTTAAAGAGTTTCAAAATGAAGATTTAACAGAAACTGAAATAGATTTAATATACGATTTACTGATAAGTAAAGGTAAAAAAGATAAATTAATTTTTGTATTTAAATCTTCATTGTTAGACATTCTGTATAAAAAAATGTTTGAGAATCCTGATTGTAAAGAAATTTTGAAGACACAAAAAATAGTATTTATTATCAAGAATCTCATGGAAGCAAGGCAGAAGAGATTTGATGAGGATTGGATTCTAAGTTATAAAGAAGAACCTCAAAATGGTGATGAAGTTATTAACTTATCCAAAAACAAGTTCAGTAATTATTTACAAACTAAGTCAGTAGATTTCACTACTTTTCCATTGGAAATTATAGACACCAATAATCTAGAAAAGGTATTATCTCATGAATATTCCTTAATCGATAAAAAAAGACAAAATTATCTAGTAGATGGATATGGTGGTCGATGTGATGAAATGTTTACTAACAAAGTGAAACTATTTAAAACTTCCATTCTTAATAATAGTGATTTTCACGTTGATGGTCCGGATGTCCAAATCCAATCTGGAGGAAGGGAGAAATTGAATTTTTCTCATATACATCCTAAAAAAGATTTTGCGTTCTACTTAATAGATAACTTTTTTGATATAAAAAAGAGCCAAAAAAATCTATGGAAGCATGATGGATATGGTAAAAAATATAGTGTTTCTAGCGAGATAAAAAAAGTACTAAAAGAGCATAATTTTTTTATTCCGAGTGATATCGAATAATTATTAGAGAGTAAAACAATATTTAAAAAAATTGAAAGCAGGTTACTACATGACAAATTCTGTAAGTTCGGACCGACCTGAGAAGTACAACATTGCAGCTTTCTTCTCAGGTGTCGGGGGAATTGAGTTGGGATTTGAACAGACCAACGAGTTCAGAGTGGTGTATGCCAATGAATTTGATAAGTATGCGCGTCAGACTTATCAGTTAAACCATCCAGATACCTATTTGGATGGTCGTGATATTCACGCTGTTCAGCCAGAGGACATTCCAGCTGAGCGCGTGGATGTGATTATGGGAGGTTTCCCTTGTCAGGCCTTTAGTATTGCGGGTTATCGCAAGGGCTTTGATGATGATCGTGGCGATCTTTTCTTCGAATTGCTTCGCATGATCGATGGATGCAAACCTCGTGCTATTTTTATTGAAAACGTCAAGAATATGGTTGGTCATGACCATGGCAATACCTTCAAGGTTATTCGTGAAGCCTTGACCGAGAACAACTACTTCATCAAGTGGAAGGTCCTCAACGGGAAAGACTATGGAAATATCCCACAAAACCGTGAGCGTATCTATATTGTCGGTTTTGATACCAAGGAAGCTTATGACTTGTTTGAATTCCCAGAGGAAATCAAGCTGACTACGAGTCTTCAAGATGTGATTAACTTCGGTGATCAGCTTGATGAGGTCTACTACTACCGTGAAGGCAAGCAAAATTTCTACGACCAGTTGAAGTTCGAAGTCACCAGTCAAGATACGGTCTACCAGTGGCGCCGTCAATATGTCCGTGAAAATAAAAACGGTGTTGTCCCTACCCTGACAGCCAATATGGGAACAGGTGGGCACAACGTTCCATTGATCCTGACAGATAGTGGTGAGATTCGTAAGCTGACACCGAAAGAAACTTTTAATGTTCAAGGTTATCCTAAGTCCTTTAAAATCCCCGAAGGAGTTTCTAACGGTCAGCTATACAAGCAAGCTGGAAACAGTGTGGTCGTGCCCGTGATTAAACGCATCGCAGAGAAAGTTGCCAAGGCCTTAAATGAAAGCCAAGGTCAATCTCAACTTGACCGCTCAGGGAAATTCGCCATTATCTACACCAAGATGAACGGCCAGTTTGAAGGGCAGTCCTATGTCAAGGATTTTGTGGATAGCTATGATCAGGCTCTTGAAAAAATCAAGGCTTATGATGATGGTTTAGCTGTTTTATCAGACGAAGAGTATTTGAGACTTGTAAAAAAACAAGGCAAACTCGAATTTTACAGTATTAATTAACGAATATATAAGAGGATTAGTGAAAAACTAATCTTCTTTTGATATACTGAAAATAGAAAAGAGGGAGCTTATGTGGGAATATCTAAAGTCTGAACAAAAAGACAAATACAAAACCTTAATTACCAACTTCGCTAGCTTGAGTGAAGCTTTCTCTCAAAAGGCAGAATCCGAAGACGAGGGACAAACAGAGAATTATGTGGCTCCGATTGTTAACTCCAAATTTCAGGAGACAGTTTTTCAGAAGGCCTTTAATGCCGTAGGGGAAGATATCGCCAATACTTCCTTTGATGTCTCTGTCGTTGTAGATGAAAACCATAAGTACCTAGTGGGTATCAAATCTTTTGGAATTAAGTCAGGGGACCAAAAAATCGCTCAGTTTAAGAAAGACTCTCAATCTTGGACGGACTTGTTGGGTGATATCAAGTTTCATGCAGATATTTCAGCTGATAAAGAAACAGCGGACAAGGAAAACTACCAACGCTATGAAGAGTTAGCACGAAAGATTGCTACTCTGAGAAATCAGAGAATCGAATCCTCCAAGGCACAGATCAAGGGATTTAACTCAGATTCAGTCGATGTCGAATCAGTTTACCACGTCCTGATGCCAACGTCAAAGGGAGATAATCCTAAAATTTTTGTTGGTGAGACGACTTATTTACCAGTTGATATTGATAATTTGGTCATTAAAGGCTCAACCACGAAAAACACTCCAACCAATTTCCGTTTTACGGATGGGCAACACCACTACAAGTACACAGCAGCTGACAGCCAGCTCCACATGACTTTTAATAATAAAAACATTGTTGTAGACACTTGGGATGTCCATTACATTGAGGATCCTTTTTCTCTATTTGAAAACCTTCATTTACTGACAGCTGAAAAGGATCAGTCAAATATTCTAGAAACAGTGTCTTGGGTTATCACAGATAAAGATGGAAATGTGGAAGAAAATTCTGGTTTCAATGCCTTTAACGGTGGTTCAAAACTAGCTAAAAAAGACCGCCTGCCACGGATTTTAAAGATTCAGGATAAATTCAAAGACAGTTTAACTCCAGAAGAACTGGCTTTTGTGACCTTCTCTTTAGAGGAAATCCTCTTGAAGAAATGGACCAGCAAGGAAGAAAAAGTCCAGATGAAATCCATTCGTGAGGATTTGATTAACTTTGTCCACGAGACTGGCAACGAAAAACTTATTAAAGAAATTGAACAGTTAGTTTATCGTCCAGTTAGTGAAGTTTACATTCCTCTTCCTGACTCTAAGAACTTCCATGATGAAAGACCAGATTTCTTTGGTCCTGGATTTGGGACTTTTGAACCTGGCACTAAAAAATTAGCTCTACCAAAAGAAGAAAGAACTTTTAAACTACGCTTTTTATCTTCTGGTGATGTTATTAACGCCTATATAAATCAAGAAGCTGGTAAGGCGATCCAGTCAACTGATAAGCAAGAAATCCTCGGGAATTGGATCTTACGTGGTGTTTTCCAGTTGAAGGAGCGAGAAGTCTTGACAGGTCAACGACTCAATGAACTAGAAATCAACGGTATTCGTTTAACCAAGTTTAAAAATGGCGAAATCGGGATCGAATTTATCTGGATTGATACCGAAAACCCACCTAGCAATGCCATTGGATGGGTAAGTAAAAGGAATCTTTAGTTTTTTAGTGATTCTAATACTGGTTCCTTTCCCAGCCTCATATACTAATCTCCCAGACTCAGTCTGGGAGATTAGTGCTTTATATCTTCTGTGTGGCCTTGATAGTGGTAAACACAGAGTCGTTTTGCTTGATCTGGACGGCTGACGGTAAAGTGGAAGTAATGATCTTTCTGATCTAAACTTTTGGTCTTGGAGAGTTTGAAATAAGTGACCTGACGGCTAGCCATGTGACGGAGGATATCATCTTCCATGGCCATCAGAGGCTGGGGAAGATTGGAGAATTGATAAAAATCCTCTTGAAATTGATAGTAATTCTGGGAAAAATAGTCAAATTGAAGTTCCTCATGTATATTCTGAGTAGTCATCTGTGCCTCCTAGGGATTGTATCGAAAGAATCTGGTGAATAGCAAGGCCTTTGTAATGGTCTCCTTCCTGCAGGAGGACCTGTTTACTGTCCAGATGAAAGACGGTAGCGGTAATGTCGGTCAGCCTTTTCTGATTAAGAAAGGTGATTAGGATGGGAACTTGCTGGCTGTAGGCTTGCCTTAGTAGCTGGTTTATCTCCTGTCTATCAAGCTGAGTTAACTGGCTCATATCTAGTTCTTTTTTGGCCAGAGCAGTGCTGTGTTCAGAGAGGAAAAAGCCAACCCACTTAGCCATACCTCGATCCTGAAAGTCACGAGCTGACTGGTAGGGGAGATAGGAGCGGTCGATCATGATAAGCCCTCCAACCCGCCAGCAGAATGGCCTCCGGTTAGCTTACTTCGAGCGATAGCACGGGATGAATCCAGCAAGGCCGATCCCTTAAGCAGAGAGGCAAAGCCGAAGCGATCTCTGATTTGGTCGATTGTCAGCTGGAGCTCCTCTTCTTTTTGAATTTGCAGGGGATCGTCAAAGAGAGAAATCAGACCATAGCTTTGATTGACAAAGTCACTGTAAAAAACGCCAATCTGTCGGATAGCCCCGCCCTGATATTTAGAACGAAAAAGCTGAACTACGATTTGAGCCAGTCGATCGCTGTTATTGGTAGGCTCAATTTTTTTCTGTGTATGAATGGAAGGCAAGAGCTCCTGTTTGGAATAGCGGGCATAGATGGAGACACGCTGGCATTTCTTACCAGACCGTCTGAGACGAATGGCGACCTGCTCAGCCATTTCTCGGAAAACGAGCTCAATATCTGCCTGTCGTCTATAATCTCGTGGAAGAATTTGCGAATTCCCTAGGCCGTGTGACTTGACCTGATAAGGCTTGTGCACATTGCTTTCATCAATGCCGTGAGCGTGAAACCAAAGCTGCAGGCCCATGACCCCCATTTCTTTTTTGAGAATGTCAGGGTTAAAGTGGGCCAAATCATAAATGGAATGGATACCTAGCTTCTTAAGACGAGTGGCCGTTCGGTGGCCAATGCCCCAAAAATCAGTCATGTTTGGAATAGTCCAGACCTTACTGGGAACATCCTCATAGGACCAGTTGACACGCATCTTTTTTGTGTGTTTGGCTTCAATGTCCAAGGCTAGCTTAGCGAGAAGAGGATTGGCGTTGCTCAGGCCGATAGAGGCATAAATCCCCGTTTTCTTCCAGATAGCCTGTTGAATGCGGGCAGCCAGCAGGTCCAGTTTGGTCCTGCGGTCCAGCGTCTGATCTGGAATGAAGTAGTTGATAGAGCTTGTCAAATCTAAGAAGCCCTCATCGATTGAGTAGGGGAAAATATCATCGGGAGCTGCGAAATCCTGGAAAATTTTTTGAATTTCCATATTTTTCTGGATGTAGTAGTTCATCCGAGGTGGGACCAGTAGGGTCTTTTGGGCAGCGTCTTCGATAAAGCGCACATAATCTGCTGTAATAGGTAGTCCCTGCTTGCGGGCAGCAGCATAGTTGAACTTACGGGTGTGGACATCAAAAGGAAGATTATAGCTTCGGCTGACATTCTGGCTGCCGAAATTCTTTTTAAAGAGAGGGGTGGCAGCTAGTATCAGTCCAGAGGAATTTTCAACTCGGCTCATGACACAGAGCGAGGTTTTTAAAGGGTCGAGACCGAGAGCGATGCATTCGCAAGAGGCATAAAAACTTTTCATATCCACAAAAGCGATGTCTGAACGAGGCTCGCGTGAATAATCAAATAGGACCATAGTTTTATACCTCAATCGGCAGAAAATGTCCAACTACGATACCAACAATAGTAGGCTGGTCTTCATAGGGAGCAAAGAGATCCTCGTAGTCAGGATTGATAGATTCTAGGCGTAGACCTTCAGCCTCACGATAGACTTTTTTGATATAGGTCTTGCCATTCCACATGAGAGCATAGACCGCCCCATCGTAGTCGAAACCTGTCTGTTTCATAAGGGCAACAGAGCCGTTGGGATACTTAGGCTCCATAGAATCCCCAGATACCCAGGATGCAAAGTCGTGCTGGATATCTTGATCAAAGTAGACAGTTTCGTAGTCTGTTTCATTGTCATAGTAGCTGTGACCGAGACCTGCAGCCAGCTCAACTGATAGAACCTTATAGGCTGTAAGGGAGCTAATCTTACGCTGTCTCTCTAAGAGCCGACTAGCTAGTTGGTCTACTTCTTTTTTATGTGGTGCGGTTAGTAAAGGGTAGGTGTAGATCGCGCTGGTCTTATCCACAAAGTAGTTCTCTTGGACCTTGAGACAGGTGGCCAACCTCCTGAGATTTTTGGCGTGGGGTTCTGCTAAACCATTTTCCCAAGCAGAGTAAGTCTTTCTGGAAATCCCAAGCTCTTGGTAAATGGAAGACTGAGTCAGATTAAGCTCCAACCGGCGTTTTTTTAATTTTTCATGCGAAAACATATCACACCTCCTATGTAACGTTTAAAAAGTTACATATAGTATAACAGAAGAACATTTTAAATGCAAGTTCTTTATCATGGAAAATTAGGCGTAAATCTAAGATAGGATTTGTCAGTATTAAGATTGCTATCTCCGTAAAGTTTGTGGTAAACTAGAAAAAAGATTGATTTGGAGGTAGAGACATGTTTCCTATGACAGCAAAAACGACCATGACAGAAGAAGCTTATCGCCGTTTCGCTTGGGCCAACTTTTGGTATCGAAAGACAGGGCTCTTTCCTCTGATCATTGGTGAAGTGGCTTTGTTAGCAGTAGGATTGGTCTGTCTATTCTTTAGGGAGCCTTTGCCAGCTATTGGTATTTTCATTTTCATGCCGATCATGCCTTTTTTACTTTATCGTTCTTTTAACCAACAATTCCTCAAGCTCTATAAGGATAATCCTCTCTGGCATGATTTGGAGCAGGAGTTTAGCTTCTATGAGACAGACTTTCAAGTCCTTAATCGCAATCATACCTCCCGATATAACTATCAGGATATTGTGGCGATTTTGGATAAGCCAGAGAGTTTTTACATCATGGTTGGTCGGTCAATGGGACTGATCTTGGATAAGGCAGATTGCCAGCCTGAGTTAATTGATTTTTTACTGAAATTAAAAGAAAACAGAAGTCTTTGATGTTCATGTACTTCTGTTTTTTATCTGCTTAATTTTCAAAAGATTGGCCTGCTAGAGGCTAGTTATGTTATAATACTCTTTATGAGAGTTGTTGCAGGTAAATACGGGGGCAGGCCCCTCAAGACTTTGGATGGCAAGACGACTAGGCCTACGACCGATAAGGTTAAGGGGGCAATTTTTAATATGATTGGTCCCTATTTTGACGGTGGCCGAGTGCTGGATCTTTATGCCGGGAGCGGGAGTTTGGCTATTGAAGCTATTTCGCGAGGTATGGAGGAAGCTGTCTTAGTCGAGAAGGATCGCAGAGCTCAGGCTATTATTTCAGAGAACATCCAGATGACTAAGGAGGCCACACGTTTTGACTTGCTCAAGATGGAGTCTGGCCGAGCTTTGGAAATGTTGACAGGTGCTTTTGACTTAGTTCTCTTGGATCCGCCTTATGCCAAGGAGCAGATTGTGGCAGACCTTGAGAAGCTAGAGGAGCGTCAGCTCTTGAGTCAGGATGTCCTAGTGGTCTGTGAGACAGACAAGGATGTGGAATTACCAGAAGAAATTGCAGGGCTGGGCATTTGGAAACAGAAGATATATGGAATTTCAAAGGTGACGGTATATGTCAGATAAGATAGGATTATTCACAGGGTCTTTTGATCCTATAACTAAGGGGCATGTAGATCTGATCGAGCGGGCCAGTAGGCTCTTTGATAAACTCTATGTAGGAGTTTTCTATAATCGGGAAAAGTCTGGATTTTTCAGGATTGAAGCTCGAGAACGGATGGTCAAAGAAGCACTGCAGCATTTGGATAATGTTGAGGTCATCACTTCGCAGAATGAGCTGGCAGTGACAGTAGCTCGGAGACTAGGAGCTCAAGTTTTTGTGCGTGGACTTCGTAACAGCCAAGACTTGGACTATGAAGCTGATATGAACTTCTTTAATCGCGAGTTGGCAGGAGAGCTGGAAACGATTTTCTTGCTCAGCAAACCAGCCTATCAGCCTATCAGTTCATCACGTATTCGTGAGCTGATTGCTTTTCAGCAGGATATCGCGGACTATGTGCCCCAAAGTGTAATCAAAGAATTAGAAAGAAGAACTTATGAAAAAAATTAGTGTTTATAAATGGCCCATTATTATTTTTTCAAGCTTGATTTTGCTTGTCGTATCTTTGACGGTTCCTTTACCATATTATATTGAAGTTCCTGGCGGTGCAGAAGATATTCGAAAGGTCTTGCTGGTTGACAATAAGGAAGATAAGGAAGCTGGGGCCTACGAGTTTGTGACAGTTGGAGTTCAACGAGCAACCTTTGCTCATCTTGTCTATGCGTGGCTGACTGATTTCACGGATATCTACTCTGCTGAAGAAATGACTGGTGGATCATCGGACCAAGAATTTATCCGAATCAATCAGTTTTATATGGAAACATCCCAAAACATGGCCAAGTATCAAGGCTTGAAAACAGCTGGAAAAGATATTAGCATGAAATATCTGGGCGTCTATGTTTTGCAAGTTGCAAAAGATTCGACTTTTAAGGGAATTTTGAATATTGCGGACACGGTAACGGGAGTTAATGACAAGACTTTTGACAGTTCAGAAGAATTGGTAAAATATGTTAATTCGCAGAAATTAGGAGATAAGGTTAAGGTCACTTACCAGGAAGATGGCCAAGAAAAATCAGCGACTGGAAAGATTATTAAGCTAGAAAATGGTAAAAACGGAATCGGTATTAGCTTAATCGATAGAACAGAAGTTACTAGTAACATTCCAATTGAATTTACTACAGAAGGCATTGGAGGACCTAGTGCGGGTCTCATGTTTAGCTTGTCAATCTATACACAACTTGCAGATCCAACCTTACGAGATGGACGTGTGATTGCAGGTACAGGAAGTATCAATCGTGATGGAGAAGTTGGTGATATTGGAGGGATTGATAAGAAAGTCGTCTCAGCTGCTAAAAGTGGTGCCAGCATCTTCTTTGCTCCCAATAATCCTGTAACAAAAGAAATGAAAAAAATCGATCCAAAAGCAAAGACAAACTATGAAACCGCAGTTGAGGCTGCTAAAAAGATTAAAACAGATATGAAAATTGTTCCTGTTAAAACCTTACAGGATGCTATTGATTATCTTAAGAACAATAAATAATAAAGCTGAGGCAGTCTTGTCTCAGTTTTGCTTTTTGATGGAAGTCTTGTTTGTCAAATTAGAGAAATTATCTGACTTTTCTCAGAAATGACTTTTTAAGGGTAAAAGCTTAAAATCTGCCTGTTTTTGTAGTATAATAGAGGAGTTATCTAGATAGAAGTGAGAAAATATATGCGCAAAGAAATTGCTCCAGAGCTTTATAATTACAATAAATTTCCTGGTCCTGAGTTCAAACAAATTGGTTCACAGGTCTTAACGGAAGATATTGAGTTTAATTTGGTAGAGAACTACCGAGAAGCCTTTGATGTGACAGCTTTTAACCAACGCTTTTCAGAGATTTTAACCAAGTTTGATTATATTGTCGGTGATTGGGGCAATGATCAGTTACGGTTGCGAGGCTTTTATCAGGATGAAAAAGCTAAGGAAAGCGACTTTAAAATCAGTCGTTTGGAAGATTATTTGCTGGAGTACTGTAATTATGGCTGTGCCTACTTTGTATTAGAAAATCTTCAGCCTAAGCGAGCTTCCTTTGATAAAAAATCTCGCAGTAAACGGGAGCAAGAACAGAATTCTGGCTCAGCTTCAAAACGCTCACGTTCTAGACGCTCAAGACGTCGGACTGACCAAAATCGCGATAATCGCCAAAACAAACCAAAAGAAAAAGTCGCAAAAGAAGCCAATCGTCACTTTGTCATCCGTCAAAAATAAAGGAGAAACATGAAACCATCTATTTATAGTTTAACACGTCAGGAAATGATTGAATGGGCTGAGTCTCAGGGAGAAAAGAAATTCCGTGCCGCCCAGATTTGGGAGTGGCTCTACCGCAAGCGGGTCCAGTCTTTTGAAGAGATGACTAATTTGTCCAAGGACTTGATTGCCAAGCTAAATGATCAGTTTGTCGTCAATCCGCTTAAACAGCGCATTGTTCAAGAGTCTGCTGACGGTACGGTCAAGTACCTCTTTGAGCTGCCGGACGGTATGCTGATTGAGACGGTGCTCATGCGCCAGCACTATGGACTTTCAGTCTGTGTGACTACCCAAGTTGGCTGCAATATCGGCTGCACCTTCTGTGCCTCCGGCTTGATTAAAAAGCAACGCGACCTCAATAACGGTGAGATTGTAGCTCAGATTATGCTGGTTCAGAAGTATTTTGACGAGCGTGGCCAGGATGAGCGGGTCAGCCATATCGTGGTTATGGGAATCGGCGAGCCATTTGATAACTATGACAACGTGCTCAAGTTTGTCCGGACGGTCAATGATGACAAAGGTTTGGCTATCGGAGCCCGCCATATCACGGTTTCGACATCAGGTCTGGCGCATAAGATTCGTGACTTTGCCAATGAAGGTGTGCAGGTCAATCTAGCTGTATCCCTACATGCCCCGAATAATGATCTGCGGACCAGCATCATGCGGATTAACCGGTCCTTCCCTATCGAAAAGCTTTTTGCAGCTATCGAATACTATATCGAGACGACCAACCGCCGGGTGACCTTTGAATATATCATGCTCAATGAAGTCAATGACGGTGTAGAGCAGGCCAAGGAACTGGCTGAGCTGCTCAAGAACATTAAGAAGCTATCTTATGTCAATCTCATTCCTTACAACCCCGTTAGCGAGCACGACCAATACAGCCGCAGTCCCAAAGAGCGCGTGATGGCTTTCTATGATACCCTCAAGAAAAACGGAGTCAACTGCGTGGTTCGTCAGGAACATGGTACAGATATTGATGCAGCCTGCGGCCAGCTGCGTTCTAATACCATGAAGCGTGATCGCGAGAAAGCATTGGTAGAAAATGTTCAGCCTTAAGAACTATCTGACTTCAGCTGGTGAGCTGACTGCTAAGGGGCGAAAATTGCTGGTAGGAGGAAGTTGGCTCTATTTTTTGATACTTTGCGTTCTGTGCTTTATTCCTCAGGTTCCAGAGCCAGGAATGGAAACTCCTGGAATCCAGTATTTTGGCCGAGTAGTAGTTTTGTTAATCCCTTTTAATTCCTTTGTCAATATTGGCGAGATTACTTCTTGGATCCAGTTGGTCAAAGTCTTTATCCAAAATCTAGCCAATATCTTCTTGCTGTCGCCCTTAATTTTTCAATTGCTTTACCTCTTTCCGAAATTGCGGAAGACAAAAAAGGTTGTATGGCTGAGCTTTGGGATGAGTCTGTCTATCGAAGTGACCCAGATTCTGCTGGACCTTCTCATCAACGCCAATCGAGTCTTTGAAATTGATGATCTCTGGACCAATACTTTGGGTGGGTATCTGGCTTGGCGGGTATTTCAGCTTGGTCAGAAAATCTGGAAAAATCGTCAAGATGACGTTTTCAAAAGAGATTAGCGAGAGAAAAGTTCGGATTTAGAAGAAAAATTAAAATTTTTTCTTGACAAGAAAAAGGGAAAGACCTATAATAAAATAAATCATCAGAAAAGTAATAATTTTTTCTACTTTCAGGGAGCCTGTGGTTGGTGGAAACAGGTAGTGGAAGATTATGAAGTGGGCTGATGTAAAAAATGAATTTGAAGCAATAAAAATTCGGTGAGCACACCTTACAGTGCATCTTGTTGTTAGACAAGACAGAGATATGGTGGCAGTCTATACTTTGCTCCATAATTGAGGTGGCACCGCGATTTTACGCCCTCACACAGTTTTTTTCTGTGTGTGGGCTTTTATTTTGCTTGAAAAATAAAGAAATGAGGCAATCAAGATGACAGAAACTAAAGGATATTTTGGACAATTCGGAGGCTCTTTTGTACCGGAGCCTATCCAGGCCTTACTGGATGAATTGGAAGCGACTTTTGAGAAGTATAAGGATGATCCAGAATTTTTAAATGAATACCGACATTATTTGGCAGATTATTCAGGCCGGGAGACTCCGCTCTACTTTGCAGAAAGTCTGACTCAGCATCTGGGTGGAGCGAAGATTTATCTGAAGCGGGAAGACCTCAATCATCTGGGCTCACACAAGCTCAATAATGTTTTGGGGCAGATTCTTCTAGCTAAGCGCATGGGCAAGACCCGAGTCATCGCTGAAACTGGAGCCGGCCAACATGGTGTAGCAACTGCGGCAGCAGCAGCTAAGTTTGGTATGAAGTGCGATGTTTACATGGGTGCAGAGGATGTAGAGCGCCAGCGCCTCAATGTTTTCCGTATGGAAATGATGGGAGCGACTGTACACGCTGTGGAAACAGGCACCAAAACCCTCAAGGATGCAGTTGATGCAGCCTTTGGAGCTTGGATGAGTGATTTGGAAGCCTTCTATGTTTTGGGATCTGCTGTCGGTCCACACCCTTATCCGACGATTGTTCATGAATTCCAAAAGGTGATTAGTGAAGAATCTCGTCGTCAGATTTTGGACAAGGAAGGCCGCTTGCCGGATTATGTCATTGCCTGTGTAGGTGGTGGATCCAATGCTATCGGTGCTTTCTCTCAGTATGTGGCGGATGAAGAAGTTAAGTTAGTGGGGGTTGAAGCCGCCGGGCGTGGTCTTGATACAGACCAGCACGCAGCGACCATGACCAAGGGAAGTGTAGGAGTAGTGGATGGTATGAAGACTTACGCTGTCTTTGCTGAAGATGGTCAGGTGGCTCCGGTTTACTCGATTTCAGCAGGCTTGGACTATCCTGGAGTTGGTCCTGAACATGCTTTCTTTAAAGATTCTGGTCGAGTAGAATATGTAGCAGCGACAGATGATGAAGCTGTGGATGCCTTGCTCCTCTTGACACAAAAGGAAGGGATTTTGCCGGCAATCGAAAGCTCTCATGCCATAGCTGAAGCCATCAAGCGAGCTCCAAAATTGTCATCTGACCAAATCATCATTATCAATGTATCCGGTCGTGGAGACAAGGATGTGGCAGCCATTGCCGACTATTTAGAAAAACGAAAATAAAATACCCAGCAGAAGAGTAGTAACATCCCTCCTTTCAGAGAGTCTGTGGTTGCTGTAAACAGGCAGGAGAAGTTATGAAATGGGCTGTTGGAGTCAACATTTTGTCCTTTAGTTGAACTTTTATTATTTTGTTAGTATGCTTCGCTGTAAACCAGTATACTGACTTGCACTAAAAGGGATCTAAATGAGTGTAAATAAGTAAATGAGATGTGGAGCCTGAAAACTCCATAACTGAGGTGGCACCGCGATGATACGCCCTCACAGGATGAACTGTGCGGGCGTTTTTCTGTAGTTCTGGAGCAAGTTATGACAGTGGACAGGTGCTATCTGTTCTTGTGAATGCAGTGATAACTAGCAAATTGCTCATCCTTAAAGGCTTCTGATTAAATAGAAAGAAACATTATGCAAAAGATTTTACCAGCTGATATTTTATCTCCGATCCTAGCTTATATGCGGATTCAGGGCGACCACAAGGTGATTTTGGAAAGTATTCCGAGAGATAGCGAGACAGCTCGCTTTTCTATCCTAGCTTATAATCCAGTTTTTGAAGTCCGCTATGAAAATGGCCAGTTAACAAAGAATGGACAAGTAATTGAGGAAGATCCATTGGACTATCTACATGAGTTGACAGTAAAAAAAGATCATCATTCAGACCTGCCTTTTGGCGGTGGAGCCATCGGTTTTGTCGGTTACGATATGATTTCCCTCTATGAGGAGATTGGCCAGATTCCAGCTGATGTGATTGGAACGCCGGATATGCACTTTTTCGTTTATGAGAGTTACATGGTTTTTGACCATAAAAAAGACAAGGTCTATATCCTTGAGGAGGCGCTCTACAGTTATAGAAGCGAAGCTGATTTGGCTGCTAGTCTGGAGCATATCATGGCTGAGCTGGCGCAGCCAGCGACAGATGAATTTTCACCACTGGAACTGTCCAGTTTGAACTTCCAGAGCCATATCGAGCAGTCGGCTTTTGAAAAAATGGTGGAAGAAGCGCGTAGCTTGATTCGGCAGGGAGACATGTTCCAATGTGTGCTCAGTCAACGCTTTTCAGCAGAGTATTCTGGTAGGCCACTGGATTACTATCGCAATTTGCGTGTGACCAATCCTTCCAACTATCTCTACTTTTATGACTTCGGAGATTATCAGATCATCGGGGCCAGCCCAGAAAGTCTGGTCTCTGTCAAGCAGGGTCAGGTCACAACCAATCCTATCGCTGGAACCAGACCGCGTGGGAAGGATGAAAGAGAAGATAAAGCCTTGGCAGAGGAGTTGCTGGCTGACGAGAAGGAAGTGGCGGAGCACCGTATGTTAGTTGATTTGGGACGTAATGATATCGGTAAAATTGCCCAGAATAACAGCGTGGAAGTCACTAAGTACATGGAAGTAGAGTATTTCCGCTATGTTATGCATCTGACCAGTGTGGTTCGTGGTCAACTTTTGCCTCAACTGACAGCTATGGATGCGCTCAAGTCCACCCTGCCGGCCGGTACCGTCTCAGGCGCACCTAAGATTCGAGCTATGAAGCGTATTTACGAGTTGGAGCAGGAAAAACGAGGCGTTTATGCGGGGGCTATCGGCTATCTGTCTGCGACGGGGGATATGGATTTTGCCATTGCTATCCGAACCATGATTTTGAAAAATGGCAGAGCTTACGTTCAAGCTGGAGCGGGTATTGTTTATGACTCGATCCCTGCTAATGAATACCAAGAAACCATCAATAAGGCCAAATCAATGACCAAGATAGGAGAGATGCAATGATTTTATTGATTGACAATTATGATTCTTTTACTTACAATCTAGCCCAGTATATCGGCAATTTCGCAGAAGTCAAGGTCTTGCGAAATGATGATGCAGGCCTTTATCAAGCGGCAGAGGAAGCTGATGCTTTGGTTCTTTCTCCGGGGCCAGGCTGGCCAGCAGATGCAGGACGGATGGAGGAAGTTATCCGTGATTTTACTGGTAAAAAGCCGATATTGGGGATTTGCTTGGGACACCAAGCCATTGCAGAAGTATTTGGCGGAAAGCTAGGTTTGGCTCCCAAGGTCATGCACGGCAAGCAAAGTGTTCTGCGCTTTGAGGGGAAATCTCCTATCTATCAAGGGATAGAGGATGGGCAGCCGGTCATGCGCTATCATTCGATTTTGATCGAAGAGATGCCGGAGGACTTTGAAGTGACGGCTCGGGCAACTGATGATAATTCGATCATGGCTATCCAGCACAAGAGCCTGCCTATTTATGGTTTTCAGTATCATCCTGAAAGTATTGGCACGCCAGACGGCTTGTCGTCTATCAAGAATTTCATTGACTTAGTAAAATAGAGGAGACGATATGAAAGAGATTATTGCAAAACTAGCTGATTTTAAGGATTTAAGTAGCGCTGAGATGACAGATGTGATCGAGCGTATTGTCACTGGACAGGTGGAAGAGTCCCAAATTGCAGCCTTCTTACTGGGGCTCAAGATGAAGGGAGAGACAATCGAGGAACGAACTGCTTTGGCTCAGGTCATGCGAGGCCATGCTAAGCAGATTCCGACCACTATTCATACTGCCATGGACAATTGCGGTACGGGCGGGGACAAGTCTTTCAGCTTCAATATTTCTACTACAGCAGCTTTTGTACTAGCAGGTGGCGGGATTAAGATGGCTAAGCACGGCAATCGCTCCATTTCTTCTAAGTCAGGATCAGCTGATGTGTTAGAAGCTCTGGGTATCAATCTAGACTTAGATGCTGCTAGCTTGGGCAAGGTTTTTGAGCAGACAGGTATCGTCTTTCTCTTTGCAAAGAACATGCACCCTGCCATGAAATACATCATGCCAGCCCGTCTTAGCCTCGGCATTCCCACTATCATGAATCTAACTGGTCCGCTCATCCATCCCATGAGTCTAGAAACTCAACTTTTGGGGACCAGCCGACCAGATATGTTAGAGAGTACGGCAGAGGTTTTGAAAAATATGGGCCGCAAGCGTGCGGTAGTCGTGTCGGGGCCGGATGGTCTTGACGAGGCGGGTCTTCATGGTCGTACCCAGTATGCTCTGCTAGAAAATGGGCAAATCAGCCTGCACGGCTTTCTGCCGTCAGATATTGGCATGGAAGAAATAGCTCTTGAAGCGATTCGTGGGGGTAATGCCAAGGAAAATGCAGAAATTCTGCTATCTGTCCTGCAAAATCAAGCCAGCCCCTATCTAGAAATGACAGTTCTGAATGCTGGATTGGGCTTCTATGCTAATGGGAAATCAGACAGCATAGAAGAAGGAATAGCTTTGGCCCGCCAAGTGATTGCTAGTGGCGCAGCCTATGAAAAACTCAAGCAATTACAGGAGTATCAGAAATGAGCAAAGAATTTCTCCCAACCATTCTAAAGCAAAAAGAGCAGGAAGTGGCAGCTATGTCCTATGAAGAGCTACAGCCTCTGCGCTCGACCTATTCCCTCTATGATTATCTCAAAAGCCAGTCCCAAGAGCTGCAGCTGATTGCTGAGGTCAAAAAAGCCAGCCCTAGTCTGGGAGATATTAATCTCGGTGTGGATATTGTGGAGCAGGCTCGCACCTATGAACGATGCGGTGCAGCTATGATTTCGGTCCTGACAGATGAAATTTTCTTCAAAGGACATCTGGATTACCTGAGAGAGATTTCCAGTCAAGTCACGATTCCGACCCTCAATAAGGACTTTATCATTGATGAAAAACAGATTGTTCGCGCTCGTAATGCTGGAGCGACAGTTATTCTTCTGATTGTAGCTGCCTTGTCTAAAAAGCGACTACAAGAACTCTATGATTTTGCGACAGGTTTAGGCTTGGAAGTTCTGGTCGAAACCCATAATCTGGCGGAGCTGGAAATTGCCCATAGAATAGGAGCTCGGATTATCGGTGTCAATAACCGCAATTTAGTCACTTTTGAGACAGATATCAATACCAGTCTTCAGCTGTCTGCCCATTTCAAAGATGACAGGGTTTACGTATCAGAGTCCGCTATCTTCAGCAAGGAAGATGCAGAACTGGTAGCTCCTTACTTCCATGCAATTTTAGTCGGAACTGCTTTGATGCAGGCAGAGGATGTAGCAGAAAAAATCAAGGAGCTGAAAATTGACAAAGGTTAAGATTTGCGGCTTATCAACGGCCAGCGCTGTTGAAACGGCATGCCAGGCTGGTGCAGATTACATTGGATTTGTCTTTGCTGAGAGCCGTCGGAGGGTCAGTTTGGAGCAAGCTCAGAAGCTCGCTGCCTTGGTGCCAGCTACTGTTCAAAAGGTAGGAGTTTTCGTCTCTCCGAGCTTGGAAGAGCTACAGGAAGCTATTTCAGTGGCAAATCTAGATTTGGTGCAGATTCATGGCGATTTTAATGAAGATCTTCTGACTCAGATTGGCCGGCCGGTTATTCGAGCTTATCAGGTCAAGGGAGCATTAAAAGATGTCAGCCAACAAGCGGACTACCTGCTCTTTGATGCACCTCTTGCTGGTAGTGGTCAGACCTTTGACTGGCAAGATTTTGACAAGAATCAAATCCACCAGCCCTTCTTTATCGCTGGTGGTTTGAATGCAGGAAATGTCCGAGAAGCTATTCAACATTTTGCCCCTTACGCAGTTGATGTCTCAAGCGGGGTCGAGACTGACGGCCAGAAGGACTTAAAAAAGATAACAGAATTTATAGAAAGAGTGAAAGATGGCATATAATCAACCCAATCAAGAAGGATTTTACGGTGAATTTGGTGGACGCTTTGTTCCAGAAACGCTGATGACAGCAGTTTTGGAGCTGGATAAAGCCTACCGTGAGAGTAAAAAAGACCCAGCCTTTCAGGCTGAGCTGGACGAGTTGCTGAAGCAGTATGTAGGGCGTGAGAATCCTCTCTATTTTGCAAAAAATCTGACAGCCTATGCTGGCGGTGCTAAGATTTATCTGAAGCGGGAAGACCTCAACCATACCGGTGCCCATAAAATCAATAATGCCCTGGGTCAGGTCCTGCTAGCTAAGAGAATGGGCAAGAAGAAAATCATTGCAGAGACTGGTGCGGGTCAGCATGGAGTAGCTACTGCCACAGCTGCAGCCCTTTTCAACATGGACTGTACTATCTATATGGGCGAAGAAGATGTCAAGCGCCAAGCCCTCAATGTCTTTCGAATGGAACTTCTAGGAGCTAAGGTAGAGTCAGTGACCGATGGCTCTCGAGTACTCAAGGATGCAGTTAATGCTGCCTTGAGAGCTTGGGTGGCTCAGGTTGATGATACTCACTATATTATGGGTTCAGCCTTAGGTCCCCATCCTTTCCCAGAGATTGTCCGCGATTATCAGAGTGTGATTGGGCGTGAGGCCAAGCGTCAGTTTGCTGAGCAAAATGCAGGTGCCTTGCCAGATGCTTTAGTGGCATGTGTTGGCGGTGGTTCAAACGCTATTGGACTCTTTTATCCCTTTGTAGACGATAGCTCAGTTGCTATGTATGGAACAGAAGCAGCTGGGCGGGGCGTGGATACAGATGAACATGCTGCGACCTTAACCAAGGGACGGCCGGGTGTTTTACATGGTGCCTTGATGGATGTCTTGCAGGATGAGCAAGGACAGATTCTGGAAGCTTTCTCTATCTCTGCTGGGCTGGACTATCCAGGAATCGGTCCAGAACATTCTCATTTTAATGCTATCAAGCGTGCCACTTATGTCCCAGTCACAGATGAAGAAGCCTTGGAAGCCTTCCAGCTCCTGTCTCGTATTGAAGGGATTATTCCTGCTCTAGAGTCTAGCCACGCTATTGCTTACGCAGTTAAGCTGGCTAAGGAGTTGGGACCAGATAAATCAATGATTGTCTGCCTATCCGGCCGTGGTGACAAGGATGTCGTTCAGGTAAAGGAACGCTTGGAAAGTGAAGCTGCTCAAAAAGGAGGTGCCCATGACTAAAACACTCACTCAGCATTTAGAAACCATCAAAAGAGAAGGCAAGGGAATTTTCCTTCCTTATATTATGGCTGGTGATCACGAGAAAGGTTTAGCAGGTTTGCCGGAAACTATCGCATTTTTGGAAAACTTGGGCGTGTCAGCCATTGAAATCGGTCTACCATTTTCAGACCCTGTTGCAGATGGGCCAGTTATTGAAGAAGCAGGTCTGAGAAGTCTGGGTCAGCATACTTCCGCCAATTCTTTAGTCGCAAGCTTGCAGAAGTTGGACACTCAGCTGCCTCTCATCATCATGACCTACTTCAATCCTATTTTCCAATACGGTCTCAATGATTTTGTCAAAGATTTGGCTACGACACCGGTTAAAGGATTGATCATTCCAGATCTGCCCTACGAACATAGAAATTTCATCTTGCCTTTACTGGAAGATTCAGATATTGCTCTTATTCCTTTAGTGAGCCTGACGACTGGACTAGAACGTCAGCAGGAGCTAATTAAGGAGGCAGAAGGTTTTATCTACGCTGTAGCCATCAACGGTGTAACGGGTAAGAGCGGAAGCTACCGTAATGATTTGGACCAGCACTTGAGTAAGCTTCGTGATATTGCAGTGATTCCAGTACTGACGGGCTTTGGCGTTTCAACTTTAGAGGATGTTGACCGCTTCAATCAAGTCTCAGATGGAGTCATTGTCGGATCTAAGATTGTCAAAGCTCTTCATGAAAAGGACGCCAGCATAGCAACCTTTATCCAAGAAGCAGCAGCTTATAAGAAATAAGAACTACGATACCAAACAAAAGACAGGGTACAAATGCCAGCCTGTCTTTTTTCTTTTTAAAGCAGAAACAGGCGAGGCCAGAGAAGCTAGCGATTTGGATAAGAATGAGAATTTCCGTCAGACTGAAAATGGCTGAGCAGGAAGCAAGAAAAAGAAAGTCACCAGCTCCAATACGAAGATTATAAAAGAAGGCTAGAAGTCCTAGGGCTAAAAAGAAGAGTATGAGAAGATTGATGCCCGATATCATTAGCAACAAGAGCTGAAAAAATAACCAGATCATTAAGGGGTATTGCAGCTCTCTTTGATCATATATGGCCAACATTATGCCCATGGTAAGTAGCAGGAGTTGACTGATAGAAATTGTACCAAGTGAAGTGGCCAGAAAAAGACCGCCAAAGATACATTCAAAAAATAAATAACGTAAGGGAATCTTGTCTCCACAGAAGCGACAGCGAAGACGGTTCAAGACTTGGGAAACAATAGGAATCAAGTCACGAGGGGCCAGTCTTTTCCCACAGGCATTACAATGACTAGCTGGTGTGATGATAGACTGCTCTGGGAAGCGGTCGATGACCAAGCCTAGGAATGAGGCAAAGACGGTACCAACAAGAAAAAAGTATAGGTGAATCATACTTATTTATTCGTAATTTTAAACAGAAAAATTCTGAAATTTTGCAACTTTTCTAATAAAGTCTTTTTTTGAATCTTTTGTCTTGACTTTCTTATTTAGAAGCATTATAATTAAACCATAATCTAAAAAGATTAGAATGATTATAAATAAAATAAGCGAGGTAAGAATATGACTCAAGTAAAAAATGCCGCTGCAACTGATGTAGCAACTTTTGTAAACCAAAACTCTTTGCCAAAAACTAAGGCTGTATTGAACCAAGTGGTGGCAGATCTTTATACTGCTCATATTGCTCTTCACCAAGTTCACTGGTATATGCGTGGTGCTGGTTTCATGGTTTGGCATCCAAAAATGGATGAATACATGGAAACTTTGGATGCAACTTTGGATGAAGTTAGCGAACGTTTGATTACTTTGGGTGGTAAACCATACTCTACTTTGACAGAATTTATCCAACATAGTAAGATCGAAGAAAAAGCTGGTGAATTTAGCAAAAACGTAGAAGAAAGTTTAGCGCGTGTAATTGAAATCTTCCGCTATTTGACAAATGTATACCAAGAAGCGCTGGATGTGACTGACGAAGAAGGTGACGATGTAACCAATGATATCTTTGTTGGGGCTAAAGCAGATTTAGAAAAGACTATCTGGATGTTGACAGCTGAAATTGGCCAAGCACCAGGATTGTAAAAAAAGTTTGAAGAAGAAATAAAATTCTTAAATATGATTAGAGTCTTATCTATAGAATTTTATTCCTAGAATGATAGATATTTTTTATCACCCCTCTTTTAAAAGCAGCTGACATAGCTGCTTTTTCTGTTTATTTTTCCATCTTGAAAATATGTGTAAAATCTGGTACAATAAGGCACATGAAAACACTTTATGATGTTCAGCAATTTCTCAAAAGTTTTGGCATCGTAATCTATATGGGAAAGCGATTGTATGATATAGAACTGATGAAGATTGAGCTAGAGCGAATTTACGATGCGGGCTTGATGGGCAAACTAGAATATTTAGAGGCTGAAGCAGTCTTGCGCCGTGAGCATCAGTTAGAGTTGAAATATATCGAGAAGAATGGAGAATGGAAGAAATGACCTGGATTTTGATGGCGATTATGGCTGGTATACTGGCTTGGATGGGCTTTAACTATTTTAGATTGCGTCGAGCAGCAAAAGTTGTTGAAAATGCTGAATTTGCGAGCCTAATCCGTCAAGGTCAGCTTGTGGATTTACGGGAACCTGTTGACTTTCATCGGAAGCATATCTTGGGGGCTCGAAACATTCCCTCAACACAGTTAAAAGGAAATTTGGGTGCACTTCGTAAAGATAAGCCAGTCTTGCTTTATGAAAATGCTCGCGGTCAACGAGTAATGAATGCAGCTCTACTCTTAAAGAAAAATGGTTTTTCTGACATCTATATCCTGTCTTATGGGCTGGATAGTTGGAAGGGAAAAGTTAAAACAAGTTAATTTAGCTTTAAACATATTATATATAAAAGGCACAGATAAAATCTGTGCCTTTTATTATGTCTCGCTCCCTTAGGTGCTAGACAAATGAACCACTCGTCTATCGGTGATTATGATTCAATTGGTTGGTCAAGAAGCGAGATCAAATATTAAAGGTGGAAATTAGAAAAATATAATCTATCGACTTAGTTCTAGATAGTTCTTGATAAGCTTTAGCTCATCTTGATTTAAGGAACGATAGGCACCCTCATCCAAATTGGGATCAAGTTGAAAATCTCCAAAATGAGTTCTTTTGAGATAGGTAACTTTCACTCCTATTGCTAGGAACATTTTCTTCACTTGGTGAAATTTTCCCTCTGAGATAGTTACAGAAGCTGTGCTCAAAACAGGGGTAGCAGAGTGGATTATGAGTTGAGCCGGCTTACAAACCTTGCCATCTAAGAAGCGAACGCCTTCTTGGAAGGCTTCAATAGCCTGATTATTTAGAAGCCCGTTAACTTGGACGTAATAAGTTTTATCTACATGATATTGAGGGTGAAGTAGTTGAAAGCCAAGAGGACCGTTATCAGTAATTAAGAGGAGGCCAGTCGTATCCCTGTCTAAGCGACCAATAGAGTATAGTTCCTCACTAAAGTCTTCCTTTTTAATCAGATCAATTACTGTTTCTTTACTAGCATCGGAGTTGGCTGTTATATATCCTCGCGGTTTATTCATCATAAAATAACGATGAGCAGGAACAGAAATCTTTTGTTTATCGAGGAGGATTTCTTGTAGACCAGTATCTACATTTTGGCTAAGACTTCTAGCGGGGTTCTGATCAACCAGAATAGCCCCTCGGAGCAAGGCCTGTTTCATGGATTTTCGGCTAATTGATGCTTGAGCTAGTAAACGGTCTAATCGCATAGTTTTTCCTTTTAATAATCTTATGCTTAATTATAAGTTTTCAATGTAAGAAATGCAAATCGATGCGAGAAGGGCTGATTTTTCAATGAAAACATTTACACTTGGCTAAACTGTGATTTTTGAATTAGACTGTGGTATAATTGTTCAGTTAGAAATAAAAATTTAAAGTAATAGAGGCAATCATGACAAAATTAAGAGAAGATATTCGGAATATCGCTATTATCGCCCACGTTGACCACGGTAAAACAACCCTCGTTGACGAATTATTAAAACAATCTGAAACTCTTGATGCACGTACTGAATTGGCAGAGCGTGCGATGGACTCAAACGATATCGAAAAAGAGCGCGGAATTACTATTCTTGCTAAAAATACAGCCGTTGCTTACAATGGAACTCGTATCAACATCATGGACACACCAGGACACGCGGACTTCGGTGGAGAAGTTGAGCGTATCATGAAAATGGTTGACGGGGTTGTTTTGGTCGTAGATGCCTACGAAGGAACCATGCCACAAACTCGTTTCGTATTGAAAAAAGCCTTGGAACAAGATCTTGTCCCAATCGTGGTTGTTAACAAAATCGACAAACCATCAGCTCGTCCAGCAGAAGTAGTAGACGAAGTCTTGGAACTCTTCATTGAGCTTGGTGCAGATGACGACCAGCTTGATTTCCCAGTTGTTTATGCTTCAGCGATCAACGGAACATCGTCACTTTCAGACGATCCTGCTGATCAAGAAAAAACAATGGCACCAATCTTTGATACCATCATCGACCATATCCCTGCTCCAGTAGACAACTCAGATGAGCCTTTGCAGTTCCAAGTGTCACTTTTGGACTATAATGACTTCGTTGGACGTATCGGTATTGGACGTGTCTTCCGTGGTAGTGTGAAAGTTGGGGACCAAGTTACCCTTTCTAAGCTAGATGGCACAACGAAAAACTTCCGTGTCACAAAACTCTTTGGTTTCTTTGGTTTGGAGCGTCGTGAAATCCAAGAAGCAAAAGCAGGTGACTTGATTGCCGTTTCAGGTATGGAAGATATCTTTGTTGGTGAAACCATTACTCCAACAGATGCCGTTGAACCTCTTCCAATCCTTCACATCGATGAGCCAACCCTTCAAATGACCTTCTTGGTAAACAACTCACCATTTGCAGGTCGTGAAGGAAAATGGGTAACCTCTCGTAAGGTGGAAGAACGCTTGCAAGCAGAACTGCAAACAGACGTATCCCTTCGTGTTGACCCAACGGACTCACCAGATAAATGGACTGTTTCAGGACGTGGAGAGTTGCACTTGTCAATCCTTATCGAAACCATGCGCCGTGAGGGGTATGAACTGCAAGTATCTCGTCCAGAAGTTATCGTAAAAGAGATTGATGGCGTTAAGTGCGAACCATTTGAACGAGTCCAAATCGATACTCCAGAAGAATACCAAGGTTCTGTCATCCAAAGCCTTTCAGAACGTAAGGGTGAAATGCTAGACATGGTGGCTACAGGAAATGGACAGACTCGTTTGGTCTTCTTGGTTCCTGCCCGTGGTTTGATTGGTTACTCTACTGAGTTCTTATCTATGACTCGCGGTTATGGAATTATGAACCATACCTTTGATCAATATCTGCCAGTGATTCCTGGTGAAATTGGTGGTCGCCATCGTGGTGCCCTCGTTTCTATCGATGCTGGTAAGGCTACAACATACTCTATCATGTCTATCGAAGAACGTGGTACTATCTTTGTTAACCCAGGTACTGAGGTTTACGAAGGAATGATCATCGGTGAAAACTCTCGTGAAAACGACTTGACAGTTAACATCACTAAGGCTAAACAAATGACCAACGTTCGTTCAGCTACCAAGGACCAAACAGCTGTTATCAAGACACCTCGTATCTTGACCCTTGAAGAGTCGCTTGAGTTCTTGAACGACGATGAGTACATGGAAGTAACGCCTGAGTCTATCCGTTTGCGTAAGCAAATTCTCAACAAGGCAGAGCGTGAGAAAGCCAACAAAAAGAAAAAATCAGCTGCAGCTGAATAAGTAAAAGGAAAAGGAGTAGCAAGATGGTTTATTTAATAATTGGAATTTTGATACTCTTATATTACCTTTTTGCTGCTCCTCAGAGCATTAAAGGAACCTTTAATGTCTTATCAGTTGTATTAGTCTTGGTTTTGTTTATCATTCTCTTGGTATTAGCAGCGTTTAGGATTTTTCAAATGCCAGGAGAGTTATTTGTCGGGGCTGCTATGCTTATTTTGGCTTATTTTGCCTTACGCGACATTGCTCGATTAGATAAGAAACCTGGTTTATTTGATTTTTTAGGCGATAAAAGAAGAGATTAAAAATTGGCTTGAGAACTAAAATTCGCTTTAGTTCTAGGCCTTTTTTTATAGATTACAAAATGAAAAGACTCGAAGGAAAGGACTCTTATAACTTTTAGGGTTCTATTACAAATCATTGCAAATCAGAAAAAATATCACATTTTTTTCACAAGTTAACAACAGAGGTAAATAAAGCGCATCTATGACTTTTTTATTTCTTTAAAAAAGGGTAAAATAGAATGAAGTACAATTAAAGAGGTTTTTTATGAAAAATATAGCCAGTTTTGCTAACAAGAAAGTCTTGGTTTTAGGTTTGGCTAAGTCAGGTGAATCTGCTGCTCGACTTTTAGATAAATTAGGAGCCATTGTAACAGTTAATGACGGTAAGCCTTTCGAGGAAAATCCTGCTGCCCAATCCTTGCTAGAAGAAGGTATTAAAGTAGTGACAGGAGGACATCCTCTGGAGTTGCTGGATGAAAACTTTGAATTGATGGTTAAAAATCCAGGTATTCCTTATGACAATGCCATGGTTGTTCGAGCTCTGGAGAAGAAGATTCCAGTCATTACTGAAGTTGAGCTGGCTTATCTGATTTCTGAAGCACCGATTATTGGTATTACGGGTTCAAATGGTAAAACGACGACTACAACCATGATTGCGCAAGTCTTGACGGCTGGAGGTCAGAATGGTCTCTTGTCAGGAAATATCGGCTTTCCAGCCAGCCAGGTAGCCCAAACAGCCAGCAGCAAGGATACACTGGTCATGGAATTGTCTTCCTTCCAATTGATGGGGATTGAGGTTTTTCATCCACAAATTGCTGTGATCACTAATCTCATACCAACTCATATAGATTATCATGGATCTTTTGAGGAATATGCAGCTGCCAAGTGGAATATCCAGAAAAACATGACTGCTGATGATTATTTGGTTTTGAATTTCAATCAAAACTGGGCCAAGGAAATGGCTAGCCAGACTCAGGCTACTGTCGTTCCCTATGCAACAACTGAAAAGGTGGATGGTGCCTATCTTGATGGTGATGTCTTGACCTTCCGTGGAGAAGCGATTATGAAGGTGGCTGAAATCGGTGTTCCTGGCAGTCATAATGTCGAAAATGCTCTGGCTACGATTGCTGTGGCCAAACTGCGTGGCATTGACAATCAGACGATCAAAGAAGTCTTGTCTGCTTTTGGTGGTGTGAAGCACCGTCTCCAGTATGTGGGACGTGTAAATGACGTTTCCTTTTACAATGACAGCAAGTCTACCAATATCTTGGCGACACAGAAAGCTCTATCTGGCTTTGATAATAGCAAGGTGATTCTGATAGCAGGTGGCTTGGATCGGGGCAACGAATTTGACGAATTGGTGCCTGACCTCAAAGGACTCAAGAAAATGGTCATCTTAGGACAATCAGCTCCGCGTGTAAAGAGGGCAGCTGATCAGGCTGGTGTTTCTTATCTGGATGCGATTGATGTCCGGGATGCAGCTCATAAGGCTTTTGCTCTAGCAGAGCCAGGAGATATTGTCTTGCTCAGTCCTGCCAACGCCAGCTGGGATATGTATAGTAATTTTGAAGTTCGAGGCGATGAATTTCTCGCTGCATTTGAAGAATTAAAAGGTTAAAATGAAAAAGATTATATTTACAGGTGGAGGAACGGTTGGGCATGTAACCCTCAACCTTCTCCTGATTCCGAAATTTATCAAAGAAGGCTGGCAGGTTCATTATATTGGCGATAAGCATGGTATTGAGTATCAAGAAATCCAAAAGTCTGGATTGGACGTGACCTTCCATTCGGTAGCTACGGGCAAGCTTCGCCGCTACTTTTCGTGGCGGAATCTGCTGGATGGCTTTAAGGTCGTCTGGGGCATTTTCCAGTCGCTGGGCATTATGCTTAAGGTTCGGCCTCAGGCGCTCTTTTCTAAGGGAGGCTTTGTATCTGTTCCGCCTGTGATTGCAGCTCGGCTGTCTGGGGTGCCCGTCTATGTTCATGAGTCGGATCTATCCATTGGCTTGGCTAATAAAATCGCCTATAAGTGTGCGACCAAGATGTATGCGACCTTTGAGCAACCTTCCAGTCTGACTAAGATTGAACATGTCGGAGCTGTAACCAAGGTCGGCAGTCAAGAGTCAGTCCCACCGCAGGAACTAGAAGAAATTCGTCAGTATTTTGATAAGGAACTGCCAACCCTGCTTTTTGTCGGTGGTTCTGCAGGTGCTAAGGTCTTTAATGACTTTGTCAGCCAGAATCAAGCTGCACTGACCGAGCATTATAACATCATCAATCTGACAGGCGATGCAAGTTTGGATGTTTTGTCTGACCGTCTCTTTCGCAGAGCCTATGTGACTGACCTCTACCAGCCTTTGATGGACTTGGCAGATGTAGTGGTGACTCGCGGCGGATCTAATACTATCTTTGAGCTCTTGGCTATGGCTAAGTTGCATATCATCGTTCCTTTAGGACGCGAGGCCAGCCGCGGCGATCAGATTGAAAATGCGGATTATTTTGTGAAAAAAGGCTATGCTGTGAAGCTGGAAGAAAAGCAGCTAACTTTAGAAGGGCTGGAAGCTTCTGTGGAGCAGGTTCTAAGGGATAAAGAATCATATTATCAAGCGATGAAAAATTCTCATGAAATCAAGTCAGTAGAAGATTTTTATGCTGTATTGAAGAATGATATTAACAAAGGGAAAAAATGACGACAAAAGATAAAGGTGACCAAAAAGAACTCCAAAAATATTTATCTGCATGGCAAAAGCGTCATCAGGAGTACTTAGAAAAAAAATCTCAAGAAAAAGCCTCTGAAACTGATGAAGAAGAGCGTAACGATGAGACTTTTGAAACTTCAGAGTCTACTGAAACAAACGAAACAGATAGTAGTGAAGAAGAAAAAGAAGTTCAAGATCAAGATTCAGATGACGATGAGGTGACTGAGCCTGAAGAGTCAGAAGAGGTAGAAGAACCCTCAGAAGACGATGAAGAGTCTGATAAAGAAAACACCGAAGAATCAAGTGATGATTCAGAAGATCGAACTGAAAATTTTATTGGTCAAGCTGATGTAGGAATAGAAAAAGAATCTAAGCCAGATAAACCTAGAATCGAAAGAATTCATCTATACAGGGCTCTACCAGTTCTGGTCATCAGCTCTCTCTTGATTCTTCTGTCACTCTACTTTATTACTCCTTTAGGTAGTCTTAAAAATATAGTTGTTACAGGGAATGAACGAGTAAGCCAAGATGAAATTATCAAAGCTACTCAAATTGATAGCAGAGACTACACTTTAACAACTTTTTTAAATCGTAATCAGTATGCTAACAACTTGAAAAAAGCGAATTCTTGGATCGAAAAGGCTGAAATTTCATATCAGTTCCCAATTACATTCAAAATCCAAGTTACAGAATATAAGATTCTAGCCTATGAAGCTTCTACTGGGAATATCTATCCAGTCATTAGCAATGGAACAGTGATTAATCAGCCGGTGAAGAAAGAAGCTTTGCCTGAAAATTACATGCGCCTTAATCTATCTGATAAAGCTAAGGTTAAGAAACTTGTGCAAGAATTATCAGATGTACCGGATAGTATCAAGAATGAAATTCAAACTGTTGACTTGACTCCAAGTAAGGCTACAAAAGATTTATTAACTTTAACAATGAGAGATGAGCATAAGATTATTGTCCCTCTCTCAGATATTCATAAGAAATTGCCATACTACAGTCGTGTGCATCCATTGTTGACAGAACCTAGTATTGTGGATATGGAAGCGGGAATCTTTAGCTATTCTGCCAGTCTAGTACAAAAAGAAGAACAAGATCAAGAACAAGAAAAAGAAGAAAGTTCTGAAGAAACTGTGCCAAGTGAAACAGAGGTGGCTCCGTCAGATGTTACTGACGAAACAAATAACTAAAGAAAACGAAGAAAAACTCTCCACTTTTGCTATTTTTGTGTTATAATAGGCAATGGATAACTGTATTTTTTAGAGTTGTCGATAAAGTAGGAAACTCGAATGATAGAGAGGAATGATGTAATGGCTAGAGACGGCTTCTTTACAGGATTAGACATAGGAACTAGCTCCATTAAAGTATTAGTGGCTGAGCACATCAATGATGAAATAAATGTAATTGGTGTTAGCAATGCCAAAAGTGCTGGTGTAAAAGACGGAATTATTGTAGATATTGAGGCGGCAGCAGCTGCTATTAAAACAGCAATTGCTCAAGCAGAAGAAAAAGCAGGGATTTCAATCAAAGTGGTTAATGTGGGCTTGCCTGCAAACCTACTACAAATTGAGCCTTCACAAGGAATGATTCCTGTTACAAATGATGCCAAAGAAATCACAGATATTGATGTAGAAAATGTTGTTCGGTCTGCTTTGACAAAGAGTATGACTCCTGATCGTGAAGTAATTACATTTATTCCTGAGGAATTCATCGTCGATGGTTTCCAAGGAATTCGTGATCCTCGTGGTATGATGGGGATTCGTTTAGAAATGCGTGGTTTGCTCTATACTGGTCCGCGTACTATTCTTCACAATTTACGTAAAACTGTGGAACGTGCAGGGGTTCAAATTGAAAACATTATCATTTCACCACTTGCAATGACAAAATCAGTTTTAAACGAAGGTGAACGTGAATTTGGTGCTACAGTCATCGATATGGGTGGTGGCCAAACAACAGTAGCCTCAGTAAGAAATCAAGAACTTCAATACACCAATATCTACCAAGAAGGTGGCGATTATGTCACAAAAGATATTTCTAAAGTTCTTAAGACTTCTCAAAAACTAGCTGAAAGTTTGAAATTTAACTATGGTGAAGCATACGTACCAGCAGCTAGTCAAGAGACATTCCAAGTTGAAGTTATCGGTGAAGTTAATCCAGTTGAAGTAACAGAAAGTTACTTAGCTGAGATTATTTCAGCACGTTTGAAACATGTTTTTGAGCAAATTAAGCAGGATCTAGAAAGAAGACACTTGTTAGATTTGCCAGGTGGGATCGTGATCATCGGTGGTGGTGCTATCTTACCGGGTGTTGTGGAATTGGCTCAAGAAATTTTTGGAGTTCCAGTTAAACTTTATGTTCCAAATCAAATTGGAATTCGAAATCCAGCCTTTGCTCATGTGATTAGCTTGTCCGAATATGCTGGAAACTTGACGGATGTTGATGCTTTGGCTCAGGCGGCAGTTCAGGGGAATGAGATGTTGCGTCAGCAACCAAGCAATTTTGTACGTCCGCTCCAAACGCAGTCTATCAATCCTTCTCGTATTACAACAAATAGAGATCCACTACCTCAGGTAGAAGCTGAAACTAGAGTTGAACCTGCGATTGAAGTGGCGCAAAGCCAAGAACAAGAAACAAAGACAGAAAAATTAACAGATCGTGCCCGTAACTGGTTAGGCAATCTGTTTGATTAAAGGAAAGGGTTTTAATATGACATTTTCATTTGACACAGCTGCTTCTCAAGGCGCAATCATAAAAGTAATTGGTGTCGGCGGTGGCGGTGGTAACGCTATTAACCGCATGATTGACGAAGGTGTTGCTGGCGTTGAGTTTATCGCTGCCAATACGGATGTTCAAGCGTTGAGTAGTACAAAAGCAGAAACAGTTATCCAGCTTGGTCCAAAATTAACACGTGGACTTGGTGCTGGAGGACAACCTGAAGTAGGCCGTAAAGCCGCTGAAGAAAGTGAAGAAGTATTGACAGAAGCTCTTTCAGGTGCTGATATGGTCTTCATTACAGCTGGTATGGGTGGAGGTTCTGGTACTGGAGCCGCTCCAGTTATCGCTCGCATTGCAAAAGGTTTGGGAGCTTTGACTGTTGCAGTTGTAACTCGCCCATTTGGTTTTGAAGGAAGCAAACGCGGTAATTTTGCAATTGAAGGAATCAATGAGCTTCGTGAGCATGTCGATACTCTGTTGATTATTTCAAATAATAACTTACTTGAGATTGTTGATAAGAAAACACCTCTTCTTGAAGCTTTGAGTGAAGCTGATAATGTTCTTCGCCAAGGTGTCCAAGGTATCACTGATTTGATTACTAGTCCTGGTCTGATTAATCTTGACTTCGCAGATGTTAAGACTGTTATGGCTGATAAGGGTAATGCCTTGATGGGTATCGGTATTGGTAGTGGCGAGGAGCGTGTGATTGAAGCTGCTCGTAAAGCAATTTACTCACCACTTCTTGAAACAACTATTGATGGTGCTGAAGACGTGATTGTCAACGTTACTGGTGGTCTGGATATGACATTGATTGAGGCTGAAGAGGCTTCTGAAATTGTAAATCAAGCTGCTGGACACGGAGTAAACATCTGGTTGGGTACTTCAATTGATGAAAGTATGCGTGATGAAATTCGCGTGACTGTGGTTGCCACAGGTGTTCGTCAGGATCGTGTTGAAAAAGTTAGCGGTATTCGTTCGCCAAAACGTTCACATAACGAGCCTGTTCGCGAAACTCGTAGTCATCATTCTTATGATAGAAATTTCGATTTGACTGAAACAGTAGAAATTCCAAAAACTACTCGTCAACAGCCAGAGAAAAAACAAACCTCAGCTTTCGGTGAGTGGGATTTGCGACGTGACAATATTGTTCGTGAAACACAAGGTGGTTCTAAGCCAGCTGTAGAAAGATATACAGATAGTTCATCTGATGATGATGAATTAGAAACACCTCCGTTTTTTAGAAATCGCTAAAAATGGATTTACAAAAAAATAAGGATCAAGTTTTTGTAGCAGTAGCTGAAGCTACTCGAAAGGCAAATCGTCCTGAAAATTCAGTAAGTATTGTAGCTGTCACCAAGTATGTTGACAGCTCTACTGCTAAAGAGCTGGTAAAAACAGGAGTAAAACAAATCGGTGAAAACCGAGTGGATAAATTCTTAGAAAAGTACCAGTATTTAAAGGATGAGGAGTTGACTTGGCATTTAATAGGAACGCTTCAGCGTAGAAAAGTTAAGGAAGTTATTAACTATGTTGATTATTTCCATGCTTTGGATTCCCTAAAACTAGCCGAGGAAATTGAAAAGCGAGCAGAACATACTATTAAATGCTTCTTGCAAGTCAATGTGTCTGGTGAAGAAAGCAAGCATGGTTTTGCGGTGAATGAGATAGAAGCTGTTTTACCTGCTTTAGAAAAACTTGAACATATCGAAATAGTGGGGATTATGACTATGGCTCCCATAGACGCTGGAGAAGAAGACTTAGAAAAAATATTCCAAGCGACCCACGAACTTCAGAAAAAATTACAAAATAAACAAATAACTAATATGCCCTTTTCTGAGATCAGTATGGGAATGAGTCGAGATTTTGCAACTGCAATTGCTAACGGGTCAACATTTGTGAGAATAGGGACATCATTTTTTAAATAGGGAAGAACCATGTCATTAAAAGATAGATTCGATAAATTTATAGAATATTTTACAGAAGACGGAGATGACGTACAGGTTGCAGAATCAAGAGTCCAGCAACAAGCAGTAAAGCCATCTAATTCACGTCCTGCTCAGCAGGAACCGGTTAGAGATATTAAACAGCCTCGTTTAGTGTCTAGCTCGTCTCAACATGTGACTAATACGCCGTCATCTAATGAGAATATTACACGTTTGCATGCTCGTCAACAAGAGTTGGCTCAAAACCATTCAGTTGCGACTTCAGAAAAAGTAACGATTGATGTTCGTTATCCTAAAAAATATGAAGATGCACCTGCAATTGTAGATTTGCTTCTCGCAAATGAAAGTGTTTTGATTGATTTCCAATATATGACAGAAGTGCAAGCGCGTCGCTGTATTGATTACTTGGATGGCGCTAAGCAAGTCCTGATGGGGAATCTCAGAAGAGTTTCTGGCACCATGTACCTCTTGACTCCAGTAAATGTCGTCGTGAATATCGAGGATATTAAATTGCCTGATGGTGTACATAGTGAATTTGATTTTGACATGAAGCGCAGATAAGATGTTATTTATTATAAACTTTATCTTATTATCAGCGAGAATTCTTTCGCTGATTCTTGTTGCATATGCTCTTATGTCATGGTTCCCTGGTGCTTATCAGACATCTTTAGGACAACTCGTTCTAAGAATTTCAGAATCTATCTTGAAGCCTTTCCGTCGTCTGCCACTTCAGTTTGCTGGTTTGGATTGGACAGTTTATGTTGCTTTACTCTGTATCCATTTCGGTAGTCAGTGGCTTGTTCAGATTTTGCTCTCGGTACTTGCATGACAAGGGAACATAAAGAAATCTTTCAACACTATTCTACGGAAGATCATGCTTTCCTAGATAAAAGTTTGGAATTGATTCAGCGGGTTGAGGATACTTACAGCCTAGAGGTTACGTCTTTTATTAATCCGCATCAGGCTAAAATTCTTGAAAGTCTTGCAAACAAATATCAATTACAAACTTTTGTCAGTAGTGACTATTTTCCTAGTGAATGGGTCAGGGTAATAATTGCACCTTCCTATTACCAATTAGATAAAGAAGATTTTGATTTGACCTTGCTTGAAATAGTCTATCCTAGTAAATTTCAGCAACTAAATCATTCTCAAATCTTTGGGACTTTGATGAACCGATTAGGATTGGATCGTCGGACTTTTGGTGATATTCTGGTGGAAAAGGATAGGGCTCAAGTTCTAGTAGATAAAAGATTTACTCAATTTTTTATAGATCATGTCTCTAAAATTGCTAAAACTCCTGTTAAACTAAAAGAAGTTAGCTTTGAGAGGCTTTTACGAGTGCAAGAGGCTCAGGTTTCTAAAGAGATTCTTGCTTCGAGTATGAGATTGGATAAATTGGTTGCTAGTAGCTTTAAACTATCTCGGAGTGATGCCTCCCAGTTGATTTTTGGGAAACACGTGAAAGTAAACTATTCTATTATTGATAATCCCAGTTATTTAGTTGGATTAAACGATTTGATTAGTGTCCGTAGATTTGGAAGATTTAAAATAGTAAAAGAAAATGGCTTCTCTAAGAATGGGAAGCATAAATTAACGATTCAAATACAATCTAGTAAATGAGGAAAAAATATGGCTCTTACATCATTAGAAATTAAAGATAAATCCTTCAATACGAAATTTAGAGGTTACAATGTTGAGGAAGTAGATGAATTTCTTGATATTGTAGTTCGCGATTATGAGGACTTGGTTCGTGAAAATCATAATAAAGATGCACGCATTAAGAACTTAGAAGAGCGCTTAACTTATTTTGATGAGATGAAAGATTCTCTTAGTCAGTCTGTTTTAATAGCTCAAGACACTGCTGAAAAGCTTAAACAGGCTTCTCAAGAAAGATCTGATAACATCATGCGTCAGGCTGATCAAGAAGCGCAACATCTTTTAGACCATGCTAAGTTCAAGGCAAACGAAATTTTACGCCAAGCAACTGATAATGCTAAAAAAGTTGCGATAGAAACAGAAGAGCTGAAAAATAAGGCTCGTGTCTTCCATCAACGTCTTAAGTCAACAATTGAAAGTCAATTGAGCATTGTTGATTCATCTGAATGGGAAGAAATTCTTCGCCCGACAGCAACTTATCTCCAAACAAGTGATGATGCATTCAAAGAAGTTATTCAAGAGGCACTTGGTCAAACGATGACGCCTTATGTAGATGACGAATCAGAAGTAACTCGTCAATTCTCACCTGAAGAAATGGCTGACTTACAGCAACGAATTGCTGAGTCAGATGGTGACTTGTCTGAGACAAGAGTTATGGAGGCTGTTCCAGAAGCAACAGAAGAAAAAACTTCTGAACCTGTTGATATCCTATAAGAAAGAACTGTAAAAACACAAATTAACCAATATATTCCTAGCGAGCAAGTGATGGTGCAAGACTTGCAATCCCTATTAGTTGATTTATCATTTTACAATATCGTATTTGAAATTAGTAAAATGCGACGTTTCTTCCACGTTACGGAAAAAGAGGGATAGTAATAGTAGTAGCTATTTTCTATCTAAACAAAGGTGGTACCACGATTTTCGTCCTTTTTGCGAATCGTGGTTTTTATTTTGTCAATTTTAAATTAAAGGAGTAACAATGAAACTTAAAGAAACCCTCAATCTAGGAAAAACAGACTTTCCTATGCGTGCTGGTCTTCCAACTAAAGAACCAGTTTGGCAAAAAGAATGGGAAGAAGCAAAACTTTACCAACGTCGTCAAGAATTGAACCAAGGGAAACCGCATTTCACCTTGCATGATGGACCTCCGTATGCAAACGGAAATATCCACGTTGGACACGCGATGAACAAGATTTCTAAAGATATTATTGTTCGTTCTAAGTCTATGTCTGGATTTTACGCTCCTTATATCCCCGGTTGGGATACACATGGTCTGCCAATCGAGCAAGTCTTGGCAAAACAAGGTGTTAAACGCAAAGAAATGGACTTGGTTGAGTACTTGAAACTTTGCCGCGAGTACGCTCTTTCTCAAGTTGATAAACAACGTGAAGACTTTAAACGTTTGGGTGTTTCTGGTGACTGGGAAAATCCTTATGTGACCTTGACTCCGGACTATGAAGCGGCTCAGATTCGTGTCTTCGGTGAAATGGCTAAAAAAGGTTATATCTACCGCGGTGCTAAGCCAGTTTACTGGTCATGGTCATCTGAGTCAGCCCTTGCAGAAGCGGAAATTGAATACCATGACTTGATTTCAACGTCCCTTTACTATGCTAACCGCGTCAAAGACGGAAAAGGTGTGCTTGATACAGATACTTATATCGTTGTCTGGACAACAACTCCATTTACCATCACAGCTTCTCGCGGTTTGACAGTTGGAGCAGATATTGATTATGTATTGGTACAACCTGCTGGTGAATCTCGTAAGTTTGTGGTTGCTTCAGAATTGTTGAATAGTTTGTCTGAGAAATTTGGCTGGGCTGATGTTCAAGTCTTGGCGACTTACCGTGGTCAAGAATTGAACCACATTGTGACTATCCACCCATGGGATACGGCTGTAGATGAGTTGGTAATCCTTGGTGACCACGTTACGACTGACTCTGGTACTGGTATTGTCCATACAGCCCCTGGTTTTGGTGAGGACGACTACAATGTCGGTGTTGCCAATGGTCTTGAAGTTGCTGTAACAGTTAACGAACGCGGTATCATGATGGAAAATGCCGGTCCTGACTTTGCAGGTCAGTTCTATGACAAGGTTGTTCCAACTGTTATCGAAAAACTGGGCGATTTACTCCTTGCTCAAGAAGAAATTTCCCACTCATACCCATTTGACTGGCGTACGAAAAAACCAATCATCTGGCGTGCAGTGCCACAATGGTTTGCTTCTGTATCAAAATTCCGCCAAGAAATCTTGGATGAAATTGAAAAAGTGAAGTTCCACTCAGAATGGGGTAAAGTTCGTCTTTACAACATGATTCGTGATCGTGGTGACTGGGTTATCTCTCGTCAACGTGCTTGGGGAGTTCCACTTCCTATCTTCTATGCAGAAGACGGGACACCAATCATGACAGCTGAAACGATTGAGCACGTGGCTCAACTCTTTGAGGAACACGGGTCTATTATCTGGTGGGAACGTGAAGCCAAAGACCTCTTGCCAGAAGGATTTAGCCATCCAGGTTCACCAAATGGCGAGTTCAAGAAAGAAACGGACATCATGGACGTATGGTTCGACTCAGGTTCTTCATGGAATGGAGTGGTGGTCAACCGTCCAGAACTCAAATATCCAGCAGACCTTTACCTTGAAGGTTCTGACCAATACCGTGGTTGGTTCAACTCATCACTTATCACATCAGTTGCTAACCATGGCGTAGCGCCTTACAAACAAATCTTGTCACAAGGTTTTGCCCTTGATGGTAAAGGTGAAAAGATGTCTAAATCTCTTGGAAATACCATTGCTCCAAGCGATGTTGAAAAACAATTTGGTGCGGAAATCTTGCGTCTCTGGGTAACAAGTGTTGACTCAAGCAACGACGTGCGTATCTCAATGGATATCTTGAGCCAAGTCTCTGAAACTTACCGTAAGATCCGTAACACTCTTCGTTTCTTGATTGCTAATACATCTGACTTTAATCCGGCTGAGGATACAGTCGCTTACGATGACCTTCGTTCCGTTGATAAGTACATGACTGTTCGCTTTAACCAACTTGTCAAGACCATTCGTGATGCTTATGCTAACTTTGAATTCTTAACCATCTACAAGGCCTTGGTGAACTTTATCAACGTTGATTTGTCAGCCTTCTACCTTGACTTTGCCAAAGACGTTGTTTACATCGAAGGTGCCAAATCACTCGAACGCCGTCAAATGCAGACTGTTTTCTATGACATTCTTGTGAAAATCACGAAACTCTTGACACCGATCCTTCCTCACACTGCAGAAGAAATCTGGTCATATCTTGAGTTTGAAGCTGAAGACTTCGTTCAATTGTCAGAATTACCAGAAGCTGAAACTTTTGCCAACCAAGAAGAGATCTTGGATACTTGGGCAGCCTTCATGGATTTCCGTGGACAAGCTCAAAAAGCCTTGGAAGAAGCTCGTAATGCAAAAGTTATCGGGAAATCGCTTGAAGCACACTTGACAGTTTATCCAAACGAAGTTGTGAAAACTCTTCTTGGAGCAGTGGATAGCAATGTGGCTCAACTTTTGATCGTGTCAGAATTGACCATCGCTGAAGGTACAGCTCCAGAAGGTGCCGTTAGCTTCGAAGATGTAGCCTTTACAGTTAAACGCGCTGCAGGTGAAGTCTGTGACCGTTGCCGTCGTATCGATCCAACTACTGCTGAACGCAGTTACCATGCAGTTATCTGTGACCACTGTGCAAGCATCGTAGAAGAAAACTTTGCAGACGCTGTCGCAGAAGGATTTGAAACAAAATAAGTAATTTCTTTAAAAAATAAAAACGGCTCTGTCCTTAAGTGGCAAGCCGTTTTTATGTAAACTAATCCTATTTTATATTGTTGGATAATGGAATAAAATCTATAGTTGCATCTGCAACCATGGTATGCTATACTAGATTATAATCTAGGAGTGCTTATTTTAGATAAAATATTTTGGAGCTGAAAGAGTTCAGAAGAGGTCAGTTGCTGCAGCGCCTGACTGGCGTAGCTATTTTCAAAGCCAATCAGTTGGTCATAGAGTTTGAGAGCCTGACTGCTAGGATAGAGCTCTTTGAACTTCTTATTTTGAGCTTTGGTCTTTTTGATAATCAAGCCTCTATCTTCCAGTTTTCGGAGAGAGCGGCTGAGAGTAGTCTTGTCAATCTGAACCATCTCTGCCAGTTGCGATTGGCTGAGCCCTTCATTTTCGACGATGCGAATGAGCAGTAGAAACAAATTATTGTCTAGGCCGTAGTTACTAGCTTTCTGATTCATTTTCATCATGGCTTGTCTGGAAATAAATCCCATTTGTCGAAAAAGTTGACGGTAATCCATAGGAACTCCTTAATAGTTGCATTTGCATTTATTATACATTAAAAAGATATAGGAAACAAGTATGTGGTTTAGGAAAAAATTGACAGAGCTGAATCCGATAGAATTTTATCAAATCTTAAAACTGCGCATCGATACCTTTGTGGTGGAGCAGGAGCGCATTTATCATGAACTGGATGACAAGGACTTAGAAGCCGTGCATGTTTTCCATACTAATAAAGACGGAGAAATTGAAGCTTATGCTCGTGTCTTTGAGGAGGGTGAACATCTAGTTTTTGGTCGAGTTGTTACAGCCCAGTATGCTCGAGGACAAGGCTTAGGAGGAAAGCTTATCAGAGAAATCTTGCAATTATGTTCCGAAAAATGGGCAGGAAAGGTAATTAGAATTGAGGCACAGGAACAAGTTGTTGAGCTTTACAAGAAATATGGATTTGAGGAAGTTGGTCGTTACTTTATCTTTGAATCAACACCCCATGTTACCATGGTTTATAAGGCACATTAAGTTGTTATAAAAGGATAAAAAAATAAGCTTAGAAGCTTATTTTAAAGGAATTGAAATTTCAATGAGTTTGTCTGCGTAGATTGTTTGAATCCCGGCAGTATCAATCGCTTTTGTATCTATTTTTCTTTTGAAGAAGAAGTCACGAATTTTTTCAATTTCTTGTTCACGCACTGCACGGTGTGTATTTGCAATCAGTATTTCATAATGCTTGGGTGCTTGGGTAAAGACAACATCGGTATTGCCAGCTGAGTATGTCTCAACTAAAGTGGCATCAGTACTTTCAAGCTGACTTTGAATGAGAACCGCATGGCTATTAGTTGTATTGATAAGCTTCATAAGATCTCCTCCTGTATGATGATCTACTATTAATTATAACACTTATGCGATGAATTGTGAAATATCCTACGAAGTTATAGATGAAAAAATTGGCAGAATTATTTTGCTTAATGCTCCATTTTCCACATCTCTACACCCCATTTATGGCTCCCTCTTTTTAGTTTTTCAATTGCTTCATCGATTGGAAACCAAGCAAGTTGATTGAAGTCTTCTAGTGGTTTTTGAGACTGCTCAAATGAAGTGATTTCGTAAATGTAAGCTGGATTGTAGAAGTATCGGTCTCGATGTCTTGAGTAAAAATATTCATCCGCTTGACCATAATATTTTCCAACTTTAGCGGTAAATCCCAATTCTTCTATTAATTCCCGCTCTAAGGCAGATAGGTGATCTTCACCTGCTTCAATTTCTCCTCCTGGAAGAAACCAAGCCCCATTAGGAGCCTGAACAAGGATGATCTTATCATTTTCTTGGTTAGGAATGACTGCGTAAACACCATATCGATGACTGTATTCAACGCCTTCTTTTTTTTGTCCAAATGTCGCTATTGTCATGTTGAATCCTTTCCTTCTTTTACTAATATCATAAGGCAGAAAGCGCTCCCTGTCAAGGTTTACTGTATAGGAAAGTTAAAAATAAAGTGGGCGAATTATCTTTTTTATCTATTACTTTGAGATGTGATACAATAGTTCTAAAGTAAGGAAGTGGATTTATGACAACTTATCGTTTAATTAGAATTTTATATTGTTTGTTAGAAAAAGAAAGGTTCACTGCTCCAGAACTTGCTCAGAAAATGGAAGTATCAGTACGGACAATTTATCGAGATATAGACCGCCTAAGTGGAGCAGGTGTCCCAATATACTGTAACCAGGGAAAAGGTGGCGGAATTTTTCTAATGGATTCTTTCGTTTTGGATAAAAGCCTGTTATCAGAAGCAGAAAGAGAAGATGTACTCTTATCACTTCAGGGATTGGAGGCTTTAAAAGGTGAAAGCCAAGCTCTAGAGAAGTTACAAAGTCTCTTTCAAGCAAGCTCAGAAAACTGGATTCGTGTTGATTTTACTGATTGGCGAAATCAGAAATATCAAGCAGATCTTTTTGACATAGTCAAACAAGCGATTTTCCAAAAATGCTTGATCAGTTTCCTCTATAGGGGGCAGGAGAAAGAAGAAACTCGAATAGTTGAGCCTCTGCAGTTGGTGTTTAAAAGTCAGGCTTGGTATCTATATGGTTTTTGTAGGAAGAAGCAAGATTTTCGCCTTTTTAAACTAAGCAGAGTCAGTCAATGTCAGATATTGCCGGAAACATTTGAAAGAAAAACAGTCCAACTGGCCATCAATAAAGAGAAGGTGAAGGAAGAACTTGTTAGCCTTACATTAAAATTCGACAAAAGTCAGGCTTTTCGTGTCTATGAAGAATTTTCTGGTCAAATTAGACAGGACCCCGATGGCAATTTACTAGTAGAAACGGAATTTCCAAAACACAGTAGTTTGTATTCTTATCTTTTATCTTTTTTGGATAGTGTTGAGGTGTTAGAGCCACTTGAAGTTCGCCAAGAGCTTGCCCAAATTGTTAAAACTATTTCACAAAAATACAAAACCTGACAGATCCTGTCAGGTTTTTCTTGCTATACTATAGATAGAAAGAAGAAAGGAGTAAACATATGAAATACGAATGGAGAAAAGCAGAGAAAAGCTTATACGGTGTGAAGGCGAGTCCGAAAGTAGTTGAGGTTCCTGAACAGTCCTTTATCATGCTTGATGGGACAGGGAATCCCAATCTTCCTGGTTTTGCAGAAGAAGTTTCAGCTCTCTATGCTTTGGCTTATGCTATAAAAATGGATTATAAAAAATCTCATGCCAATCAAGAATTTCAAGACTTTACGGTTTATCCTCTTGAGGGGATTTGGCAGCAAAAAGAGCAAGGAGAACTGGTCAAAGAAGAGTTGATTTATACTATTATGATTGCCCAGCCAAGTTTTATCAGTAAAGAAATGGTAGAAGAGGCGCTTGAGAAAGTTAAGGTAAAAAAACCAAATGCTCATTATGAAAAGATTCGTTTTGAGACTATCAAAGAAGGAAAATGTTTGACCATGCTTCACCTTGGTTCTTTTGATAGTGAACCCCTTTCTTTTGCAAAAATGGATGAATTTTGTAAAGAAAATTCCCTGAACAGAAGATTTCCTTTTCATAGAGAAATATACTTAAATAATCTTAACAGAACTTCTCCAGATAAGTTGAAAACGATCCTTCGCTACCAGGTAGAATAAAAGAAGTCTCCAGCCTAAAATGTTAGACTGGAGATTTTAATTCTCTATCATTAATCTGAGCTTGTGCTGATGTCAGTTGTTTAATCAAGCTCAGCTTTTTGTTTACCCTTAATTATAATCTTGCCATTGCTAGTCATAATTGCTTTTAAATCCTTATCTGTCGGATGTTCTAGGTAGTAGTCCGTAATAGCATCTTCGATATAATCCTGAATAGTTCTACGGAGTGGTCGTGCCCCCATCTTAGGATCGTAGCCCAGATCAACCAATTTTTCTTTGACTTTGGTTGTTACATCTAGATGAATATCGTTGCTAGCGAGTCGATTATTAACATCTTCCAGCATTAGATCCACAATCTGTAAGAGATTATCCTTGCTTAATGCCTTGAATTCAATGATACCATCAAATCGATTCATGAATTCTGGACTAAAGAAGTTACCTAACTCACCTAAGACAGAATTTGTCCGACCTTCTCGAGCAGCACCAAAGCCAACGCTAGCTTCCACTTTGCCAGTTCCTGCATTGGAAGTCATGATAATAATGGTATCTTTGAAGCTGACTGTCCTACCTTGACCATCAGTCAAACGTCCATCATCTAGGACTTGTAAGAACATATGCATGACATCTGGATGAGCTTTTTCCACCTCATCTAAGAGAATGAGTGAGTATGGATTACGACGAACACGTTCAGTCAACTGTCCTGCTTCTTCATAGCCAACGTAGCCTGGAGGTGCTCCCACAAGTTTGGCAACGCTATGTTTTTCCATGTATTCACTCATATCAAAACGAATCATGCTATCGGCAGAACCAAAAAGTTCGATGGCCAATTGTTTGGAAAGTTCAGTTTTTCCAACGCCTGTCGGTCCAACAAAAAGGAAACTTCCGATTGGCCGGTTTGGACTGCCTAATCCCACACGATTACGACGGATGGCTTTTGCAATCTTATCAACTGCATCATCCTGCCCAATGACATGAGACTTCAAATCACTGGCTAAATGAATAAGTTGAGACTGTTCTTTTTCCTTCAAATCGCCAACTGGAATATTTGTTTTTTGCTCAACAATAGCTTCGATCTCCTTCTCACTGATGATAGGAGTATCTTGTTCATCTATTTTAGCATTTTGCATTTCCTTATATTTGGCAATTTGGTCACGGAAGTAGGCTGCCTTTTCATAATCTTCATCACGAGTGGCCTGGGTTTTAAGGTTTTCAGCCTCTATCAAGCGTCTATCAATTTCCTTAGGATCGACAAAATTGAGAGTTAGGTTCATCTTAGAGCCTGATTCATCCAAAAGATCGATAGCTTTATCAGGAAGGAAACGGTCCTGAATATAACGATTAGATAGGATGGCTGCGGCTTCAATAGCCTCATCTGTGTAGCGAACATGGTGGTAATCTTCGTACTTCTTTTGAATACCCTTTAGAATTGTGATCGTTTCTTCTACGGTTGGTTCATCTACTTTGACTGGTTGCATCCGTCTTTCTAAAGCTGCATCTTTTTCAATGATACGATATTCATTGAGAGTAGTAGCTCCAACCAGTTGAAGTTCACCTCGAGCAAGAGCAGGTTTGAGAATATTTCCAGCATCCATGTTCCCATCGCCCGCAGAACCAGCTCCAACAATTTCATGGATTTCATCAATAAAGAGAATGATATCATTGCGATTGCGAATCTCATCCATGAGTTTTTGCATTCGTTCTTCAAATTGCCCGCGAATACCAGTTCCCTGAACAAGGCTGACAACATCAAGCCGAATAACCTCTTTTCCTTGCAATTTTTGAGGCACATCACTGTCGACTATTTTTTGAGCCAAGCCCTCCACAACAGCAGTCTTTCCGACACCAGGTTCACCGATAAGGACTGGATTGTTCTTAGTTCGGCGATTGAGAATTTCTATAACACGACGAATTTCATCATCCCGTCCAATCACTGGATCAATATCACCACGTCGAGCAATTTCTGTAACATTAATACCAAACTCTTCCAAAAGACCTTTTGGTTTATTGGAAGCTGACTGAGGACGCTGGTTGTTAGAGCCAGGACCATAGTTGCCCCCTCCATAACTACCACCTGACTGAGTTGGAGGTGTCGGATCTTTCGGCCCTTGGAAATTTCCTAGATGATTAAAGAAATCATCAAAAGGATCCATGTTATGATTATTCATATTTGTCAGTCCACCAAATAGAGAGTTATTTGGATCGGTTTTCATAATCTGATAGCAATTTTGACAGAGGTCGACTTGTTGTTTTTTACCATTAACATTAGTATATAAATGAATGGTAGATTCATTGATTTTACAGTTTTGGCAAAGCATATTTTTACCTCTTTCTTGGAAAATTATAAAGTAAAAATTATTTGGTCAAAAATAGTCAAACTTTATATTTTCATTATAACAGTATTCTCTAGCATTGCAAGAATAAAGCGTTAAAATGACTGTCTGTTTTGTTAAATAATTGGTTTTGTCCAACAAATTTCGTTAAAAAATCACAAAAAGTTAAACTTTTATTAGGTGTTCACTTTCTATTTATGGTAAAATAGAAACGATAAAGCAAATAGGAGAACTAAAAATGGAATCACATTTAGTAAGAATTATTAATCGATTAGAAAGTATGGCAAGCGATGGTGGTAGTCTAAAACGCAACTTTGAACGTGATGGTGTTGTTGTTGCTGAAGTCGCTTACAGTTATGATGAGGAAAATGGCTCTGTATTCACGCTTCGTGATGTAGCCGCGCGTGAAACTTTTACATTTGATAGTATTGACTTAATTGCAATGGAAATCTATGAATTGTTATACTAAGAAGCACACACTGAGGTGCTTTTTCTTTTAGTCAAAAGATTAGACTATAATCTGGTATAAGGAAAATGTATAGGGGAATTAAGGCGTTTTTTGATATAATAGAAGGCACAGTTATATGAAGAGGGGGAGAGAAATGGCTGAGTTAATTGATGGGAAGGCATTGGCCGAAAAGTTACAAGGAAAGTTGGCTCAAAAGACTGCTAAGTTGAAAGAGAAAACGGGACAGACTCCTGGTTTGGTAGTGGTTCTAGTGGGGAATAATCCTGCGAGTCAAATTTATGTACGTAATAAAGAACGCTCAGCCTTGGCTGCTGGCTTTCGGAGTAAGGTAGAACGTCTGCCAGAAGAGACCAGCCAAGAAGAGCTCTTGAGCTTGATTGAAACTTATAATCAAAATCCTGACTGGCATGGGATTTTAGTTCAGTTGCCCTTGCCAGATCATATTGATGATGAAGCAGTTCTGCTGGCCATTGATCCAGATAAAGACGTAGATGGCTTTCATCCGCTTAATATGGGCAAGCTATGGAGTGGCCATCCGGTTATGATTCCAGCTACTCCAGCAGGAATTATGGAAATGTTTCATGAATATGGCGTTGAACTAGAAGGTAAGCGAGCAGTTGTTATCGGGCGAAGCAATATTGTCGGTAAGCCTATGGCTCAGCTCCTTTTGGCTAAGAATGCAACAGTGACCCTGACACATTCTCGGACTCACAATCTAGCCAAGCTTGCTAAGCGAGCAGACATCTTGGTCGTGGCTATCGGTCGTGGACATTTTGTAACTAAGGATTTTGTCAAGGAAGGAGCTGTTGTCATTGATGTCGGTATGAATCGAGATGAAAATGGCAAGCTGATTGGCGACGTTAAGTTTGATGAAGTAGCTGAAATTGCTAGTCTGATTACACCAGTACCTGGAGGTGTTGGACCCATGACTATTACTATGCTGATGGAGCAGACCTACCAAGCCTTTAAACGGAGTTTTGAATCATGAAATTTGTTTTTGACTTGGATGGGACCCTTTCTTTTGATTATACGACGATTGATGAGGAGATTAAGCAGGTTCTGCTGACGGCTCCTCAGTTTGGGCATGAAGTTCTGTTTGCTTCGGCGCGTTCCTATCGAGATTGTCTGGGACTATTAGGTCCGGAATTGAGTCAGCAGATAGTGATTGGCCTGAACGGCGGAGTAGCTTATCAGAAGGGACAGCTGATGTTTGAGCGCCAGCTGCATCAGTCGAGTTATCAAGCCATTCTAGATACTTGTTTGACCTATAATTTGCCTTTTTTCGTTGATAATACTTTTGACTACAGCGGCCAGATTTTAGAAAAAATCCCTTTTATTGCCAGTGTAGATCCTCTCAATCGGGCAAGACGGCTGGAACTGACTGAACTCCAGCATCCTATTAAGCTTGTTATTTACATGGGTAATCATGAGCAACTTTTAGAGGATTTACAGGCTCGTTTTGGAAATTTGCCCAACCTGAGTCTAGACTATCATGAGCATGAGAAATGTTTTTATATCAATCCGGCTGAAACCAATAAAGCTTCAACTGTAAAGGAATTATGCGGTTCGGATTATGTGGCTTTTGGTAATGATCAAAATGATATCCAGCTCTTTAAGAATTCTCTCTATGCTGTGCAGGTTGGAGATTTCCCAGGCTTGAGCGATTATGCGGATGAGCAGGTTGCTTTTCAGGAAAATTTACCCAAGGCAGTCGCAGCAAGAATCTTACAAAAATTTGCAGATTTCCGAGAAAAATAACTTTCTAGCGATACGAGGCACCTGTTTAGGTGCCTTTTGGTGTATAATGAAGATAGGTTTGGTCATCTTGAGACCAGTACAGGATGAAGTTGGTCTAGGAGAATATCATGTCAAATAATGCTGAAAATATTTTAAAAAAAGTTATTAGGAAACGTCCCTTGGATAGTCACAAGGGGGACTATGGCCGTCTCTTACTGATTGGGGGGATCTATCCTTATGGGGGTGCCATCATCATGGCAGCTTTAGCGGCTGTCAATAGTGGAGCAGGTCTGGTGACCGTTGCTACAGATAGAGAAAATATTGCCCCTCTGCACAGTCATTTACCAGAGGCCATGGCCTTTGACTTAGAAGAGCAAGACCGATTGACAGAGCAGCTGGCTAAATCAGATCTAGTCTTGATTGGTCCTGGTTTGGCGGAGAATCAACTAGGACTAGATGTCTTAAAAAAAGTTGTCCGTACTGTGACCGAGCAGCAGATACTCATCATGGATGGTGGTGCCATTTCACTCTTTAGCAAAACAGCTTTGCCATTTCCAAAAGCCCAAACAGTTTTTACTCCCCACCAGAAGGAGTGGGAAGGTTTATCGGGTTTGAGCTTGTCAGATCAGACGGCAGCAGCCAATCAGGCGGCGGTCAATCAGCTGCCTCTGGGCATTATTGTCGTGCAGAAAAAGCATGGAACGACCATCTATCAAAGTGGACAAGAGCAGGTCTTTGAGTTGACAGTAGGCGGACCTTATCAGGCAACTGGCGGAATGGGGGATACGCTGGCTGGTATGATTGCCGCTTTTGCAGGTCAGTTTAAGTCAAGCAGCCTCTTTGAGCGAGTGGCGGCTGCAACCCTTCTTCATTCATTTATCGCTGACGAACTAAGTCAGGAAGCTTATGTCGTCCTGCCAACGACAATCAGCAGGGACATTCCAAAGTGGATGAAGGAGATGAGTCAGTAGATTGTTTTTAGTTTTTAAGCATGCTGGGTTCCATTTTAAGGCGCCCAGTTTTTTCTTATTTTTAAAGGCATTTTTTAAGTTTTGAAATCGGTTTTTTATACAGTTTTTTGTTATAATAAATGTTATGTAAAAACTAGATAAGAAAGGAAAAGGACATGCCAGAGTATTTGTCGGTCTCGACCTTGACCAAGTATCTGAAGATGAAGTTTGAGCGGGATCCTTATTTGGAACGGGTCTATCTAACAGGCCAGGTGTCTAATTTCCGCAGACGACCTAATCATCAGTATTTTTCATTAAAGGATGAAAATGCCGTCATTCAGGTCACGATTTGGTCTGGCGTCTACCAGAAGTTGGGCTTTGAGCTGGAAGAAGGAATGAAAATCAATGTGATTGGCCGGGTACAGCTCTATGAGCCGAGCGGTTCTTATTCTATCATCATTGAGAAGGCAGAGCCGGATGGTATCGGAGCTTTGGCTATTCAGTTTGAACAGCTTAAGAAAAAACTGGGAGAAGAAGGTCTTTTTCAAGATAAATTCAAACAGTCTCTTCCCCAATTTCCTAAGAAAATCGGTGTTGTAACTAGTCCCAGCGGAGCGGTTATTCGGGATATTATCACGACGGTCAGCCGTCGCTTTCCGGGAGTGGAGATTGTTCTTTATCCGACAAAAGTGCAGGGAGATGGTGCTGCAGCGCAGATTGCTGACCATATCAGATTGGCCAATGAGAGGTCGGATTTGGATGTACTGATTATTGGTCGAGGTGGCGGTTCTATCGAAGATCTCTGGGCTTTCAACGAAGAGGAAACGGTTCGAGCTATTTTTGAGTCTAGGATTCCTGTTATCTCTAGTGTCGGCCATGAGACAGATACGACTTTGGCGGACTTTGTAGCAGATCGCAGGGCTGCGACTCCGACGGCTGCGGCCGAACTAGCAACACCGGTCACCAAGCTAGACCTGCTGGGACACCTGCAGCAGCAGGAAAACCGCATGTCACGAGCGATTTCCAATCGCCTGAGCTATTATCGAGAGGGCCTGAATAAACTGACCCAGTCGGTTATCTTCCGACAGCCAGAGCGGCTTTACGATGGTCATCTGCAGAAGTTAGACCAACTCAACCTACGACTGAAGCAAAAAATTCGCGAATATTATAGTGAAGAGCAGCAACGGGTCAAAATATTGCAGCATCGTTTGGAAGCATTGAATCCGCTCAGTCGCGTTCAGCGTCTTCGGGAGCAGACTGTCCAGCTGGAGCGTTTGCTGCGCAGCAACATGGCGGTCATTTATGATAACAAGGTGGCACAAGTCAGGAGATTGTCCGAGGCCTTACTTATGCTAGATACCAGTCGAATCGTGGCGCGTGGCTATGCTATTGTTCAAAAGAATCAAAAGGTTGTCGAGTCAAGCGCAGGCATTGAAGAAAAAGATGAGCTGACCCTGCTTATGCGGGATGGGCAGCTGGAAGTAGAGGTAAAACATGTCCAAAGAAAAGAAATTTGAAGAAAATTTAGCAGACTTGGAAGTTATTGTCCAAAAGCTGGAAAATGGTGATGTAGCCTTGGAGGAGGCGATTGCGGAATTTCAAAAGGGGATGAAGCTTTCAAAGGAACTCCAGGCTAGTATAGACAAGGCAGAAAAGACCTTAGTTAAGGTTATGCAGGCAGATGGTACAGAAACGGAAATGGAATGAACCAGGAAGAAAAAATAAGACAGATAGACCAGACAATCGCTAACTATTATAGTCAGCAAGCAGTGTCAGATTCCTTGGTAGAATCCATTCTCTACTCTGTTCAGGCAGGTGGCAAGCGGATTCGACCTTTGCTACTATTAGAGCTAGTTGAGGCATTTGGATTGTCTCTTCAGCCTGCACATTTTCAAGTGGCGGCTGCATTGGAAATGATTCATACTGGAAGTCTCATTCATGATGATTTACCAGCAATGGATGATGATGACTATCGGCGTGGGCGTTTGACTAATCATAAAAAATTTGGTGAAGCCACGGCTATATTAGCAGGGGATTCTCTCTTTTTAGATCCATATGGCTTGATAGCTGTAGCAGAATTACCGAGCCGGGTTAAGGTGAATTTGATTATGGAACTATCGCAAGCAGCTGGTACCTTCGGTATGGTTGGGGGGCAAGCCCTCGATATGGAAGGGGAAGGCTGTCAGCTTGATTTGAAAGAACTTCAGGCTATTCACGCTTACAAAACGGGCAAACTCTTAGCCTTTCCTTTTGTAGCAGCAGGATTGCTGGCGCAGGTTGATGAAGGAGTCCAAGCTAAACTTCGCCAGATTGGTGAGTTGATTGGTTTAGCATTTCAGGTTCGAGATGATATTTTAGATGTGACAGCAAGCTTTGAAGAATTGGGTAAAACACCTCAAAAAGACTTGGTTGCAGCTAAGTCTACCTATCCGGCTCTTTTAGGGTTAGAAAAGGCAAAGGAGACTTTGGATCAAGTCTTAGATCAGGCTCAAAATTTACTGAAGGAGATCGCTCAGAATCGCCCCTTCTCAGGAGAAAGTCTCACGAAAATCATAGAAAGTTTGAGATTATATGACTAAGGAAAGAGTAGACGTTCTAGCTTTTAAACAAGGGCTTTTTGAAACTAGAGAGCAGGCAAAACGGGGGGTGATGGCTGGCCTAGTTGTGTCAGTTATCAACGGTCAGCGCTTTGATAAGCCAGGTGAAAAGATTGATGATACAACCGAACTAAAACTTAAAGGCGAAAAATTGAAGTTTGTCAGCCGTGGTGGACTAAAATTAGAAAAGGCCTTGCAAGCTTTTGGGATTTCAGTGAAAGAAAAAGTAACGCTGGATATTGGTGCCTCGACAGGTGGCTTTACGGATGTTATGCTGCAAAACGGTGCAAGTCTCGTCTATGCTGTTGATGTTGGTACTAATCAATTAGCATGGAAACTTAGGCAGGATCAGCGCGTCATCAGTATGGAACAGTTTAATTTTCGCTATGCTTCAGTAGCTGATTTTGAACAAATACCGCAGTTTGCTAGCATTGATGTCAGCTTTATTTCTCTGAGTTTGATTTTACCTGCCTTGAAAGAAATTTTGGCTGAAGAAGGGCAGGTTGTTGCCTTGATAAAACCTCAGTTTGAAGCAGGTCGAGAACAGATTGGTAAGAATGGCATCGTCAAAGACAAAAAAGTCCATGTAGCGGTCTTAGAAAAGGTCACTTCCTTTATGGTAGAACTTGGTTTTTCTGTCAAAGGCTTGGATTACTCTCCTATTCAAGGGGGGCACGGCAATGTTGAATTTTTGGCTCATTTAAAAAAAGAAGCTCAACCCCAAAATCTAGTAGCAGACTTAGTCGGTCCAGTGGTTGAGGCAGCGCATAAGGAATTTAAGGATGAATAAAAAAGAAAGACTAGAAAAGATTAGACGATTTGTCAATGATTTTGAGATTGGTACGCAGGAGGAGATTGTTACTTATTTAAGACAGTCAGGAATTAAGGCAACACAGGCGACGGTTTCTAGAGATATCAAGGAATTAGGGATTGTAAAAACTCCACTGAAGAACAACACCTATATTTATGAAATTCCCAAGTCGATGAGCAGTAGTTTAAAGTTAGCTGAGAATACAATTCTAGAAGCTAGCTCCTTAGGAAATATGATCAATCTAAACTTGGTTCCTGGAAGCACAGCTGTCATTAAAAGACAGATCACAGAAGCATTCTCAGAAAAAATTTTTAGTATTATCACAGATGATGATAGTATTTTGATGATTCTTAAAGATAAAGAAGACATTTCAAGAATTTTAGACGTTATCGAGAATTGGTAGGAAAGCCATGTTATTAGAAATTTCTATAAAAAACTTTGCTATTATTGAAGAAATCTCTCTTCATTTTGACCAAGGGATGACGGTCCTGACCGGTGAAACTGGGGCAGGGAAGTCCATCATTATTGATGCTATGAATATGATGCTGGGTAGCCGTGCTACTACTGATGTCATTCGTCATGGAGCTACTAAGGCTGAAATTGAAGGATTGTTTTCATTGGGAAATAGCTCAACTTTAGAAGCAATTTTTGAAGAGCAGGGCTTGGAATTGACTGATGAACTTATTATCCGCCGAGAAATTCTGCAAAATGGCCGTAGCGTCAGCCGGGTTAATGGACAGTTAGTTAACCTATCAGTTTTGAAGGCTATTGGTCAACATTTAGTAGATATTCATGGCCAACATGATCAGGAAGAATTAATGCGTCCTCAGCTTCATATAGCCATGCTGGATGAGTTTGGAGATGAGGATTTCGTTGCCTTGAAAGCCTTCTATCAAGAAACCTTTGATCACTATCGACAGCTTCGTAAACAAGTTCTGACCTTGCATAAAAATCAAGAGGAGCATAAGGCTCGCATTGAAATGCTAGAATTTCAGATGGCTGAAATTGATAGTGCTTCCTTGAAAACTGGTGAAGACAAAGCTCTCCACCAAGAACGTGATCGCTTACTCAATCACAAGCTGATTGCTGATACCTTGACCAATGCATACGCTATGTTGGATAACGAGGATTTTTCTAGTCTGGCTAATGTGCGTTCAGCTATGAACGATATGGAGTCTATTGAAGAATATGACCCAACATACAAGGAATTGTCTTCTAGTCTTTCTGAGACCTATTACGTTCTGGAAGATGTGACTAAACGGTTGGAGGATATCTTAGATGGCCTAGATTTTGATGGCAACCGCTTGATGCAGGTTGAAAGTCGTTTAGATTTGATTAACAGTATCACTCGTAAATATGGTGGCCAAGTAGATGATGTTTTAGAATATTTTTCACAAATATCGAAAGAGTACCAGCTACTGACAGGCAGTCACTCATCTTCTGAAGATTTAGAGGCAGAACTTAAAGATTTAGAAAAGCGTTTGGTAAATTTTGCTGGACAGCTTAGCCAAGCAAGACATGAGTTGGCTAAACAGCTTGAGTCGGAGATTAAGCAGGAACTGCAAGATCTCTATATGGAAAAAGCGAATTTTCAAGTTCAATTTAACAAGAGCAAGTTTAACCGTGAAGGTAATGAGCAAGTTGAGTTTTATATTTCAACTAATCCTGGAGAAAGCTTTAAGCCTTTAGTTAAGGTTGCATCAGGTGGGGAATTATCTCGTCTGATGCTTGCAATTAAATCAGCTTTCTCTCGGAAAGAAGGAAAGACTAGTATAGTCTTTGACGAAGTTGATACAGGAGTTTCGGGTCGTGTAGCCCAAGCTATTGCACAAAAAATCCATAAGATTGGCAGTAATGGTCAGGTTTTAGCAATCTCTCATCTGCCACAAGTCATTGCCATTGCAGACAAGCAATTCTTTATTGAAAAAATTTCTGATGAAAATTCTACTGTTTCAACTGTTCGTCTCTTGGACTTCGATGAGCGAGTGGAAGAAATTGCTAAGATGTTAGCTGGTGAAAATGTAACAGAAGCCGCTTTGAGCCAGGCGCGTGAATTATTAAAGAAATAGGCTTGCAGAAGTACTTTTGATCAAGAGGGGGAGAAAGATGACTGATTACTTTGTTATTGGGGATGTTCATGGCAAGTATGACATGCTAAATGACTTATTGCAAAAGTGGGATGGTCATTCTCAGCTGGTCTTTTTAGGTGATTTGATTGATCGTGGGGAAAATAGCCGAGCTGTTTTAGAGAAAGTTAGAGACTTGGTAAATCAGCAAGGAGCGATTTGCTTATCAGGAAATCATGAGTTTATGTTTCTGACTTGGTTGGATAATCCAGCTAAGTCTTATGACCATTACCGCCGAAATGGTGGGGATACAACTATTAATTCTATTTTGGGACGGCCTTTGGATGCTCCTGTTGATGCCGTATTGGATGCGCAAGCTGTTTTAGAAAAGGCACCAGATTTAGTTGAATTTATCCGTAAAATGCCTTTTGTGCTGGAGACAGATAAATATATTTTTGTTCATGCTGGGATTGAATTAGACCTGGATGATTGGCATGATACTTCAGACTATCAAAAAGTCTGGATTCGAGCTCCTTTCCATGAAGGAGACAATCGTACAGGGAAGACGATAGTCTTTGGCCATACACCAACTTTCTATCTTTTCCATGAAAAACCTGGAATCAGCCAACTTTGGCAGACATCAGATGGGAAAATTGGTATGGATGGCGGTGCTGTCTATGGTGGTGTCTTGCACGGACTACTTTTGGATGATTCGGGGATTAAAGAGCATCACTTTATAAGAAATGACCAATGTTCTTCAGAAGGTTAGCCATTCCAAAAATGAAATTATTTTGATATAATAAAAACAATAAATGCAATAAGTAGGGAAAAAATGGCAAAAATAAAAATTGTAACCGATTCTTCCATCACGATTGAACCAGAAGTTGTAAAAGATTTAGATATCACAATTGTTCCGCTCTCTGTCATGGTTGACGGTGTAGTTTATTCAGATTCGGATTTAAAAGAGGGTGAATTTTTACGCCTGATGAAGGAAAGTAAGAATTTACCAAAAACGAGTCAGCCTCCGGTGGGAGTCTTTGCTGAGGTGTTTGAAACACTGGCAGAAACAGCTGATCATATCATAGCTATTCATATGTCACATGCTTTGTCTGGTACTATTGAAGCAGCAAGGCAGGGCGCTACTCTAGCTAATGCAGATGTGACCATCATTGATAGCTCTTTTACAGATCAGGCTCTTAAATTTCAGGTGGTAGAGGCTGCTAAACTAGCTAAAGATGGTGCTGAATTGGATGAGATTTTACAAAGAATAGAAGAAGTAAAAGAAAAATCCGAACTTTATATTGGTGTTTCGACTCTTGAGAACTTGGTTAAGGGTGGGCGAATCGGTCGGGTGACTGGCTTAATCAGCTCATTGCTTAATATCCGAGTAGTGATGCAAATGAAAAATCACCAGCTCCAAACAATTGTAAAAGGCCGAGGGGATAAAACCTTTAAAAAATGGTTGAATGAGCTGGAGGATAAGTTGACGAATGTAGATATAGAAGAAATTGGCATTTCCTATGCAGGAACTCCTGCTTATGCTACAGAAATGAAAGAAAGATTGCAAAAGTTTGTTGAAAAATCAATTTCTGTACTCGAAACTGGGTCGATTATTCAAACGCATACTGGCGAAAATGCTTGGGCAATTTTAATTCGATACCGCTAAGTATTAAATAAGAAAAATCAAAGGAAATCAGCCTAGAAAAATTGTAAAAACGTTGTTTTAGGCTTGACCTAAAAACGTTTTTAAGTTATGATAGTACATGTTAGGGTATTCATTACCCGATAAAATTTTTGGAGGATTTGTTAAATGGCTAACAAACAAGATTTGATTGCAAAAGTAGCAGCAGCTACAGAATTGACTAAAAAAGACTCAGCAGCAGCTGTTGATGCAGTATTTGCTGCTGTAACTGAATACCTTTCAAAAGGTGAAAAAGTTCAATTGATCGGTTTTGGTAACTTCGAAGTTCGTGAACGTGCAGCTCGTAAAGGTCGCAACCCACAAACTGGTAAAGAAATCAAAATCGCAGCTTCTAAAGTTCCAGCTTTCAAAGCAGGTAAAGCACTTAAAGACGCTGTTAAATAATCTTGATTTTCAAAGCCTATTGTATCAACGTTTTGACGTTGTGCAATAGGCTTTTTTTGTTGCTTTGGGGCAAAGTTGGGGAGATTATCTGTTTAATAGTTTAACAATATGTACGTCTATTTTTGAGTGATGTGTGTAAGTAGTTATATAATAGCTATAGAATCTGAAAGATAACTACTTTTAATGTTCAATTATTTTCAATGCTTTTTTGCAATTAAATGATTTAATAAAAATATTCCAAGTCAGATTAATGATAGAGAGTAAAAAACCTATTGATAAAAATTCTTATTTACAATCATTCTTAATAGTCAAGATAGCTAATACATGATATAATGTAGGTAGCTAGTAAGAATAGGGAAGAAGAATATGAAAGAACATAAACACCATATGGACCAGAATAAAGAATACTATCAAGATGTACTGAAACATTTGAGAGAAAAAGGAGTCCGTATTACAGAGACTCGAAAGGCTGTGATTGATTTTATTATCCAAAGCCACGATCATCCCAGTGCTGATATGATTTATCAGGCTCTACTGCCTGCATTTCCAAATATGAGCCTGGCAACAGTTTACAATAATCTCAAGGTTCTCATTGATGAGGGCTTTGTCTCCGAGCTTAAGGTCCGGAATGATACTACAACTTATTACGATTTTATGGGCCATCAGCACCTTAATGTTATCTGCGAAAAATGCGGTCGGATTGCTGATATGGATTTAGATTTACCAGATGTTCAGCAAGAAGCTGCAGACCAGACGGGATATCAGATCACTAAGAGTCAAATGGTGGTCTATGGTATCTGTCCAGATTGTGTGGCCCGACAGCAGGAAGCTAGTTAATAATAGAGGGGAAGTTGGGACTGCTTTCCCTTTTTGCTAGCTCCAATATTCTGGTTAAAAATATCACAAATATCTTACTGAGACTAGCTTTTTAAGGAAAAATTTTGTAAAATATAATGGTAGCTGTATGACAGTTTTCAAAAATTAAAGGAGAATTTCTAATGGTAAAATTAGTTTTTGCTCGCCACGGTGAGTCTGAATGGAACAAAGCTAACCTTTTCACTGGTTGGGCTGATGTTGATTTGTCTGATAAAGGAACACAACAAGCGATTGACGCTGGTAAATTGATCAAAGAAGCTGGTATCGAATTTGACCAAGCATACACTTCAGTATTGAAACGTGCGATCAAAACAACAAACTTGGCTCTTGAAGCTGCTGACCAATTGTGGGTTCCAGTTGAAAAATCATGGCGCTTGAACGAACGTCACTACGGTGGTTTGACTGGTAAAAACAAGGCTGAAGCTGCTGAACAATTTGGTGATGAGCAAGTTCACATCTGGCGTCGTTCATACGATGTGTTGCCACCTGCAATGCCTCGTGATGACGAATACTCAGCACACACTGACCGTCGTTACGCTTCACTTGACGACTCAGTTATCCCAGATGCTGAAAACTTGAAAGTGACTTTGGAACGTGCCCTTCCATTCTGGGAAGACAAAATCGCTCCAGCACTTAAAGATGGTAAAAACGTATTCGTAGGAGCTCACGGTAACTCTATCCGTGCCCTTGTAAAACACATCAAACAATTGTCAGATGACGAAATCATGGGTGTGGAAATTCCTAACTTCCCACCATTGGTATTTGAATTCGACGAAAAATTAAACGTAGTAAAAGAATACTACCTTGGAAAATAATAGTTAGAAAACAGGGGGCTTAGGCTTTCTGTTTTTGATTTATTTGATATAATAGACAGTATATTTAAAGCATGTGCAATTCTATAGAATTGCGACAGAAAGGATTTATGTGAGAAAATCATTTTATAGTTGGCTCATGACTGAGCGCAATCCAAAAAGCAATGAACCAAAGGCGATTTTAGCAGATTTAGCTTTTCAAGATACAGCTTTTCCCAAGCACACAGATGATTTTGATGAGGTCAGTCGTTTCTTGGAAGAGCATGCTAATTTTCCTTTTAATCTAGGCGACTTTGATGCTATTTGGGAGGAATATCAAGCGCATTAGAGAAAGGTTCGAAATAGTCTTTTTGGGCTTGCTTTGATATAATAGAGGTAATCCATAAAAAATACAAATGAGAGAGGTTCTTTGTTTGCAGGAACATTCAATAGAAATTAAATTGAGCCATCCAGATGACTCATTCCACCTTTTTGGATCTAATGAACGACATCTGCGTCTGATGGAGCAGGAATTGAAAGTCACCATCCATGCCCGGACCGAGATTGTGCAGATTTTAGGTACGGAGGCTTCCTGTGAGGAGGCTCGCCAGGTGATTCAAGCTCTCTTGGTCTTGGTCAATCGTGGCATGACCATCGGAACGCCCGATGTGGTCACAGCCATTACCATGGTCAAAAATGATGAGATTGATAAGTTTGTTGCCCTTTATGAAGAAGAAATCATCAAGGATAGTTACGGTAAGCCGATTAGGGTCAAGACACTCGGCCAAAAAATATATGTGGACAGTGTCAAGAATCATGATATTGTCTTTGGGATAGGACCAGCTGGTACAGGGAAAACCTTTCTGGCGGTGACCTTGGCGGTGACAGCTCTCAAGCGAGGGCAAGTCAAGCGAATTATCCTGACACGTCCAGCGGTAGAGGCTGGTGAGAGTCTGGGCTTTCTGCCTGGTGACCTTAAGGAAAAGGTGGATCCATATCTGCGGCCGGTCTATGATGCCTTGTATCAGATTTTGGGCAAGGACCAGACGACACGCCTCATGGAGCGAGAAATCATTGAGATTGCTCCCCTGGCCTATATGCGGGGTCGGACGCTGGATGATGCCTTTGTAATTCTAGATGAAGCGCAAAACACGACCATCATGCAGATGAAAATGTTTCTAACTCGGCTGGGCTTCCAATCTAAGATGATTGTTAATGGAGATATTAGCCAGGTTGACCTACCTCGCAATGTTAAATCAGGACTCATTGATGCCCAGGAAAAATTAAAAAATATTTCTCAGATTGACTTTGTGCATTTCTCGGCTAAAGACGTGGTTAGACATCCTGTGGTGGCGCAGATTATTCGAGCTTATGAACCGGTAAATCCTATCAAATCTGACGCCTCTGAAGTAGCAGAGAAGGAAACTGAATAAAGAAAAAGAGCAGATTGATTTCTGCTTTTTATTCTGCGATTTTTAGTCTGATTTGATTCGTAATATTAGGACCAAAAACTACCAAATATAATTATGAGTTAGACGAATTGAAAAAATCTAGCGCAATAAGGTGTGCAACAAAATTGAAAATCGGACAGTAAAAAATCTGGTATAAAAGGCGAAATTTTTGTTTTTATAAGATGATAATATCGTTAATATATGTATTATAGAGAGAAGGAATAGAAAAATAAAAAATAGTAATTATTTTCTTGATGCTACTTTCATTTACAATATTTTTGTGATAGAATGTGGTGAATATGTCTATTAAAAATGATTGGATACGGATCATTTTTAGTATGGAGATAAATTATGAAAAGGAGAAGTCGGATGAAGATGCGATTTGCTACCAATTTTGGTAGAAAGACGAAGGCGTTTATCGGCCTAATCGTTTTATTTTTTTCTATTTTTCTTCTTCCAATTCAGTCTTATGCTGCGTTAGAAGAGATTAAAAATGGAACGGATATCTCTACCCTAGATATTCGTAAGTTTAATTTGAATATCAACAATGTCAGTGTTTTATCCAAATCACAGTCTGTTGATCAATTTCATTTATCAAATCCCCATTATGAATATCTAAGTGGTGGTGCCTATCCAGGTGAGATGGAGAACTTTACTCTCAAAGTAGATAAAAGTAAAAAACAGGATCAAGTTTTTGAAAATCCTCTTTCTCTAAAATTCACAAATATTGGAACCGTTAATGGTAAGCAAGTAGATGCTTATCTAAATTTCAATAAAGTAACCCTACACTATCTAAACACTGCTCAAGCAGAATCTGAGATGAATAGCGCTCAAAAATCTACTGTTGAATTTTTCTCAATCTCAGAATTGTGGGAAAGCAATGCATTTGAAATTGGGAATGTCCCTTATGTGGATGCGAATCATGATTACATCATGAATAAGGCATTTTGGATTGATGCTGATGTTACGGCAGAAATTCGCTATGCAGATGGAACAGAGACTGACTTAAAATTAGTCATGAAACCAACTGATATTGATGCGATTGATGCAAATAATTTGAAGGAAACATTCTACGTTAAAAACTATCAGAATGATGTAAATCTTCGATTAATGAACAATGCCAATGTTTTGGTACAGGAAGAAGCAAGTGACCGTACTTCATGGATTGCTACTCAAATAACAGGTGGTAGTTACTATGAAAATAACGTTTCAGGTTTAGCGCTTCGTTCAAATAGTAACAGTATGAATTTCGGTTATTCATCAACTGAAACCTGCTCGGCGGTATTTGGGCTTTATATTGAAAAGATTGATCCGCGACCAGTTCTTGAGGTAGATCCAGCTGAGATTCCAGCTAAGGAAGGACAAGATGTAACATATAAAGCTACTTTTAAAGTTCCGGTTCCAGGTAAGGACATTTTAGCAGCCCCTTCATCTATTGAAATGGTTCAAAAATTTGATGAGCGTTTGGATTATAAAGAACTTAAAGTTGAATCAGGTGGAGTAACGCTGCAAGAAGGTCGTGATTATACGATTGAAAAGACAGGTCAAACAGTTACTGTTAAAATGACACCTGAATACCTAAAAGGAAACTCTTCGACTGATATCATTATTACATATAAAACTGCTACAAACAAAAAGGTAGAAGAAAAAGGTTCTGAAAAAATCGACAACACTGTAACATTGCATGTTGATAATTTATCAGCTCCTTCTAATCAGGTAAGTACTGCTCTTCTTTATGAAAAGCATCATGAGTTTGTGAGTGGAACTCCAGGTAAAGAACTTCCACAAGAAGTGAAAGACCTGCTTCCAGCAACAGAAAATAATTTATCTAATGGAAGCCAAGTAACCCCGACTCAACCAAGTAAAACAGAGGTTAAGACAGCAGAAGGCACATGGAGCTTCAAGTCATATGACAAGCCGTCTGAAACTATCAATGGAGCGGATGTTAAGTTTGTAGGCACTTGGGAATTCACCCCGGCGCCAACCTACAAGGCAACTCACGAGTTTGTGAGTGGAACTCCAGGCAAAGAGCTTCCACAAGAAGTGAAAGTCCTGCTTCCAGTAGCTCAAACAGACTTGAAAGATGGTAGTCAAGCGACTCCAACGCAACCAAGTAAAACGGAAGTTAAGACAACAGAAGGCACTTGGAGCTTCAAGTCATATGACAAGACTTCAGAAACCATCAATGGAGCAGACGCACACTTCGTAGGCACCTGGGAATTCACTCCAGCGCCAACCTACAAGGCGACACACGAGTTTGTGAGTGGAACTCCAGGTAAAGAACTTCCACAAGAAGTGAAGGACCTGCTTCCAGTAGCTCAAACAGACTTGAAAGATGGCAGCCAAGCGACTCCAACGCAACCAAGTAAAACAGAGGTTAAGACAGCAGAAGGCACTTGGAGCTTCAAGTCCTACGACAAGCCGTCTGAAACCATCAATGGAGCGGACGCACACTTCGTAGGCACCTGGGAATTCACCCC
>NZ_LQWV01000003.1 GCF_001553855.1 Streptococcus gordonii | reverse complement strand
AAAGCTGATGGCGTACAAGTTAGCAAGGTTAAGAAGTCAGAGAAAGTGACAAAACCAGCTGTAGACGAAGTCATCGAAGAAGGTACCGGTGCAGTTACTACAACTGAAGAAGTAGTAGAAAAAGAAGTTATCAAACATGGTAGCTCTACAGTTCAAAATCCAGCTCTACCAAAAGGCACAAGAAACACAAAAGTTCAAGGTGTAGATGGAGAGAAGGAAGTGACTTACACAGTTACTAAAGCCGATGGCGTACAAGTTAGCAAGGTTAAGAAGTCAGAAACCGTGACAAAACCAGCTGTAGACGAGGTCATCGAAGAAGGTACAGGCCCAGTTGTTATTACTAAGGAAGAAACTAAGACTGAAGAAGTAGATTTCCAAGTCAAAGAAGTTCCAAATCCAGCCCTTCCAGAAGGTGTCCGCAATGTAACAACTCCAGGTAAAAAAGGTGTTCGTACAATCGTTGAGACTGTAACCTACACTGACGGCAAAGAAACAGGTCGTGTAGTGAAATCAAATGAAATCACAACTCCAGCAGTTGATGAAGTCGTTGAAGTAGGTACTAAGAAAGGCGTAGTTACTACAACCGAAGAAGTAGTAGAAAAAGAAGTTATCAAACATGGTAGCTCTACAGTTCAAAATCCAGCTCTACCAAAAGGCACAAGAAATGTAAAAGTTCAAGGTGTAGATGGAGAGAAGGAAGTAACTTACACAGTTACGAAAGCTGATGGCGTACAAGTTAGCAAGGTTAAGAAGTCAGAAACTGTGACAAAACCAGCCGTTGACGAAGTCATCGAAGAAGGTACTGGTCCAGTCATTACCACTAAGGAAGAAACTAAGACTGAAGAAGTAGACTTCCAAGTCAAAGAAGTTCAAAATCCAGCACTTCCAGAAGGTGTTCGCAATGTGACAACCCCAGGTAAGAAGGGTGTTCGTACCATTGTTTACACAGTAACCTACGCAGACGGTGTTGAAACAGGTCGTGTAGAGAAATCCAACACTATCACAACTCCAGCAGTTGATGAAGTTGTTGAAGTAGGTACTAAGAAAGCTACTGCTCCAGTTGTTACAACTGAAAACGTGACTGAAACTCAAGTAATTTACCATGGCACTATCACTTTAAGCAATCCAGATCTTCCAAAAGGAACAAAACGGATTAAGATTGCTGGTGTTGATGGTGAAAAGACTGTTGTCTACACAATTACTAAGACAAATGGTGTTGAAACAAGCCGAGTTGTCAGAGACGAACAGATTACGAAAACACCAATCACTCAAGTAGTTGAAATTGGTACTAAGGAATCTGGTAGCAGCCAATCAAATGCTAGTCAAGATCAAAAAGATCCATCAGACAAAGCTCAAGATTCTAAAGGACAAGGTCAAAAGGATTCAACTGGTAAAGTTCAAGATCCTAAAGATCAAGTGAAACCAGGATCAGATACTGCTACAAGTAGTCAATCAGGTCAAACAGACCGTCCACAACAACCTCAATACTCTAGAGTAAATAGAAACGCAGAAGAGAAGAAGAACCTTCCAAACACTGGTGAACATGCAAATGGCCTTGCGGCTCTATTAGGACTTGTTCTTGCAAGTGTAACAGCCTTCTTTAACTTCCGTCGTAAAAAACACTAAGAATTAGGTTGAAAAAATAGAAGGCATTTGTCTTTAATTCTACTGCTTTTCTCAAAACAGAGAATTAGTAAAAATGCTATAAAAAGAGGCTGAGAGAATATCTCAGCCTCTTTTTGAATCCTAATTTAAGAGATAGGCTTAAAATCTAGCGTCAAATGAAAAGAAAAAAGCCCGATTTTACGAGCTTTATGTTCAGATGCTTCCTGATAAATCAGGTTATATAAGGCGGTAGACGGATTTGAACCGACGATCAAACTTTTGCAGAGCCGTGCCTTACCACTTGGCTATACCGCCTCAACCTTTACTATTTTACCTTAAAAAAGGACTTTCGTCAATACACTTGATTCTAAGAAAATGAAATAATACTGAAAATCAGAAAAATAAATGCTTATAAAATCAAGGTTTTCGAGGAAAAATAAAGCAAAAGAGCTTGTCAAATCCTTGAAATTCTGTTATCATAATAGATGCCGTGCAAATGGCAAAATACTCATTTTAGATGAATTGTGGGACTGTTGCCCTCGGGTTGTCCTGCGAGCTGAAATCTAAAAGAGGAAAAAAACAAAAAGGAGAATTTACTCATGGCAGTAATTTCAATGAAACAACTTCTTGAGGCTGGTGTTCACTTTGGTCACCAAACTCGTCGCTGGAACCCTAAGATGGCTAAGTACATCTTCACAGAGCGTAACGGTATCCACGTTATTGACTTGCAACAAACTGTAAAATATGCAGACCAAGCATACGATTTCATCCGTGATGCAGCTGCAAACGATGCAATCATCTTGTTTGTTGGTACTAAAAAGCAAGCTGCTGAAGCTGTAAAAGATGAAGCAGAACGCGCTGGTCAATACTACATCAACCACCGTTGGTTGGGTGGAACTCTTACAAACTGGTCTACTATCCAAAAACGTGTAGCTCGTTTGAAAGAAATCAAACGTATGGAAGAAGACGGAACTTTCGAAGTTCTTCCTAAGAAAGAAGTAGCTCTTCTTAACAAACAACGTGCACGTCTTGAAAAATTCTTGGGTGGTATCGAAGAAATGCCACGCATCCCAGATGTAATGTACGTGGTTGACCCACATAAAGAGCAAATCGCTGTTAAAGAAGCTAAGAAGCTTGGTATCCCAGTGGTTGCTATGGTTGACACAAACACAGATCCAGACGACATCGATGTAATCATTCCTTCTAACGATGACGCTATCCGCGCTGTTAAATTGATCACTGCGAAAATGGCTGACGCTATTATCGAAGGTCGTCAAGGTGAAGACAGTGTTGAGTCAGTAGAAGCTGAATTGGCTGCAACTGAAACTCAAGCAGACTCAATCGAAGAAATCGTTGAAGTTGTAGAAGGCGACAACGCTTAATTCAAATAATTAGTAATTACCTAGGAGGGCGGGGCTTAGCCCGGCCCTCCTATTTTTAAAAAATATAGGAGAAACAAAATGGCAGAAATTACAGCTAAACTTGTTAAAGAGTTGCGTGAAAAATCTGGTGCTGGTGTCATGGACGCTAAGAAAGCCCTAGTTGAAACTGATGGTGACATCGAAAAAGCGATTGAATTGCTTCGCGAAAAAGGTATGGCAAAAGCAGCTAAGAAGGCTGACCGTGTTGCTGCTGAAGGTTTGACAGGTGTTTATGTAAACGGTAATGTTGCAGCAGTAGTTGAAGTAAACGCTGAAACTGACTTCGTTGCAAAAAATGCTCAATTTGTTGACTTGGTAAATGCAACTGCGAAAGTAATCGCTGAAGGCAAACCAGCTAACAACGAAGAAGCACTTGCTTTGACAATGCCTTCAGGTGAAACTCTTGAAGCTGCATACGTATCTGCAACTGCAACTATCGGAGAAAAAATCTCATTCCGTCGCTTTGCTTTGATCGAAAAAACAGATGCACAACACTTTGGTGCTTACCAACACAATGGTGGCCGTATCGGTGTTATCTCCGTTATCGAAGGCGGAGACGAAGCTCTTGCTAAACAAATTTCTATGCATATCGCTGCGATGAAACCAACTGTTCTTTCATACAAAGAATTGGATGAGCAATTTGTTAAAGATGAATTAGCACAATTGAACCATGCTATTGATCAAGATAACGAAAGCCGTGCAATGGTTGGTAAACCAGCTCTTCCACACTTGAAGTATGGATCAAAAGCTCAATTGACTGATGCAGTTGTTGCTCAAGCTGAAGAAGATATCAAGGCTGAGTTGGTTGCTGAAGGCAAACCAGAAAAAATCTGGGACAAGATCATTCCAGGTAAAATGGACCGCTTCATGCTTGACAACACTAAAGTTGACCAAGCATACACACTTCTTGCACAAGTTTACATCATGGATGACAGCAAGACAGTTGAAGCTTACCTTGAATCAGTAAATGCTTCAGTAGTTGAGTTCGCTCGCTTTGAAGTTGGTGAAGGTATTGAGAAAGCTGCTAACGACTTTGAATCAGAAGTTGCAGCAACTATGGCAGCAGCTCTTGGACAAAACTAAGAATCTACTATCATAAAAAGAACGGGACAAGATTGATTTTTGTCCCGTTTTTATCTGTATAAGCCTAAGCTCTTGGTTCAGTCAAAAGATTTTTACTATTGTTTATGCTATTTAGCCACTCTTCTCATCAAGTTGCTATGTGAAATCACAGCATCAATAAAAATTAGAAGAATGCCAAAAATTAAGAGATGAGTAATTTGAGAATAGGTAAAAGTAATTCTAAACTTCTGAGTGAATAGAATTCCTACCACAGTAGCGAGTGTAATAAGTACATTAAGAGTCCACTTTGTTTTCTGTTTCATCTTGGCCTGTTCAAACAAGAAGGGGATAAAGAAGCAGGCAACCAATATGGCAATCTGGACATTGACATAATGGGCAGAAAATACTGTGTATAGGAACAAGGTTGAAAGCAACCAAGTGAGCACATGGCGAGTATAAGTGAGCCAATCTAGCGTCATTGGACAATCCTCCTTTTTAGATAATTGTGAATAGGTAAGGGACCTATTCTTTCTGTACATTTCCACCTATATTATAACGCTTTAAAAGTTAATTGCAAGCGATTACAAGCGAGAATCTACTCTTTTATAAAGCTTTTTCACTAGTTTGAATTATCAGACCTTTTACCATCCCTTTTCCTTTCAAAATAAGGACTTTTTCGGTATAATATTAGTCAAAGATAGTCAATGTCAAAGATACTTTTGTGAAACTAGAAATCAGTGTCTAATGTTTAATGAAAGAGCGATTAAAAATAATGAGATTGACTAGAAAGGAAGATCATGAGCGGTAAGAATACTTCAGATAATATCGAAGCCTATATTAAAGCAATTTTAGAGCAGGCAGGTATGGTTGAGTTGAAACGGAGCGAGTTGGCTGATGTCTTCCAGGTTGTTCCCAGTCAAATTAATTATGTGATTAAGACGCGCTTTACTGAAAGCCGGGGCTACGTTGTCGAAAGTAAGCGAGGTGGCGGTGGCTACATTCGAATCGGAAAGGTTGAGTTTTCTGATCGCCATCAGATGATATGTGAGTTGTTCGATCGTATTGGAGAGCAAGTGAGTCAACAGTTCTTTACAGATATTGTTCAACTCTTGTTTGATGAAAGAATTATGTCAGAACGTGAAGGCAACCTTCTTTTAGCTATATCGACAGATTGCGTTTTAGGAATAGATGCTCCATTAATTCGCGCTCATATGTTAAAGAAAATATTACAGCAACTTGATAGAAAAGGAACTTAAATAGAAATGAAATATTCAAAAGCCTTGATTGTTAGTATAGAAGAAGCCCAGCAACTGGCTAGCCATTTTGAATCTGAGTATTTAGAGTCATGGCATCTCTTGATTGCTTTTTCTAATTATCCGTACAGCGTAGCAGGCTCAGTATTAAACGATTATCCGCTAGAAATTGATCATTTTGAGGATGCTGCTTACCATGTAGTAGGAAAGTCTTATCAGAAGGAAGGGCGATTTAGTATCCTGCCTTTTTCTCATCGCTTGACGACTCTTTTTAAGGAGGCAAAAGCAATAGCAGAAGCTACTCACGCAAAGGAAGTCGGAACTGAACATATCTTATACGCTATCATCAGCGACAGAGGAACCCTAGCAACTCGTGTTTTGGAATTTGTCGGCTTTAGTTATGAAGACAAAGAAGGAGTCTTGCGTATTAATGATTTGCGAAGAAATCTGGAACAAAAGTCTGGCTGGACTAAGAATGATTTAAAAGCAATCCGCAGTCTTCATAAAGGTTTTAATCAAGCCAAGCAAAACATGGCAAACATGATGGGGATGCCACCTACTCAGAGTGGTGGTCTAGAAGATTACACACGAGACTTGACGGAATTAGCTCGTTCAGGTCAACTAGAGCCTGTTGTTGGTCGAGATCAGGAAATCTCTCGGATGATTCAGGTTCTCAGTCGCAAGACGAAGAATAACCCTGTCTTGGTTGGGGATGCTGGAGTTGGTAAAACTGCTCTAGCTCTCGGTTTGGCCCAGCGTGTAGCTTCTGGTCAAGTTCCACACGAACTAGCCAAAATGCGGGTTCTAGAGCTTGATTTAATGAATGTAGTCGCAGGGACTCGTTTCCGTGGGGATTTTGAAGAGCGTATGAACAATATCATCGATGATATTGAGAAAGATGGTAAGGTCATTCTCTTTATCGATGAGCTTCATACGATTATGGGATCTGGTAGCGGTATTGACTCTACGATGGATGCTGCGAATATCCTTAAACCTGCTCTGGCTCGCGGAACACTGCGTACGATAGGAGCTACAACTCAAGAAGAATACCAAAAGCATATTGAAAAAGACGCTGCTCTATCTCGGCGCTTCGCTAAGATTAGTATTGAAGAACCAGGTGTGGCTGACAGCATTGCTATCCTTAAGGGGCTAAAAGAAAACTATGAAGCCCATCATAAGGTAATGATTACAGATCAAGCCATTGAAACAGCTGTAAAATATGCCCACCGTTATTTGACAAGTAAGCATCTGCCAGATTCAGCAATTGATCTATTAGATGAAGCGAGTGCTACAGTACGTAACAATGGTCCTCAGAGTCATGCACAAGAGGATTTGAGTCCAGCAGATCGAGCAATTATAGCTGGTCAGTTCAATAAACTTAGTCGCTTGATCGAGAAAGAAAATCAACCTCTGTTAAGTAATTTAAGAGTAGAGGAAGCAGATATTCTGACAACCCTAAGTCGTCTGTCTGGTATTCCAGTTCAAAAATTGACCCAGACAGATGCTAAGAAGTATTTGCACTTAGAAGAAGAATTGCATAAGCGGGTGATTGGTCAAGATGAAGCTATCTCAGCTATTAGTCGTGCTATCCGTCGTAACCAGTCAGGTATTCGAGCGAATAAGCGACCGATTGGTTCCTTTATGTTCTTGGGTCCAACTGGGGTTGGTAAGACCGAGTTGGCTAAGGCTCTGGCAGAAACCCTCTTTGACGACGAATCAGCTCTCATTCGTTTTGATATGAGTGAATACATGGAGAAATTTGCAGCCAGTCGTCTCAACGGAGCGCCTCCAGGTTATGTCGGCTATGAAGAAGGGGGCGAATTGACAGAGAAAGTTCGCAACAGACCTTATTCTGTTCTCTTATTTGACGAAGTTGAAAAAGCTCATCCGGATATTTTCAATGTCCTTCTGCAGGTTCTAGATGATGGTGTATTGACTGATAGTAAGGGAAGAAAGATTGATTTTTCAAATACGATTATTATCATGACCAGTAACCTAGGCGCGACCAGTCTGCGTGATGATAAGACAGTTGGCTTTGGGGCTCGTGACATCCGTTTAGACCATGCAAATATGGAAAAACGAATGTTAGAAGAGCTCAAAAAGACATACCGTCCAGAATTTATTAACCGAATTGATGAAAAAGTGGTCTTCCATAGCTTGTCTGCTGACCATATGCAGGAGGTTGTCAAAGTGATGATTAAGCCTCTGGTTGCCAGTCTAGCTGAAAAGAATATCGAACTAAAATTCCAAGCCAGTGCATTGAAACTACTAGCTAAAGAAGGCTATGATGTAGAAATGGGGGCTAGACCTCTTCGTAGGACTCTGCAAACCAAAGTTGAAGACAAACTAGCAGAACTGCTATTAACTGGTGATTTACAAGCTGGTCAGACCTTGAAAGTGGGGGTTAAGGCAGGCCAGTTGAAGTTTGATATAGTCTAAATTCTAAAGAAGATCGCAGTAATCTTACTGAACAATTGTAAAAACAAAAGGAAAGCTCTGATATAACAATTATCAGGGCTTTTTTAATTTTGAGTTTGAATTTTGAGTTTAAAAATATTTTTATAAAATTTTATAAAAACTATTGACAAAATAAAAATATAGTTTATAATAAAAACATAGAAAAATAAAAATATAAAAAATAATAAAAAGGTGAAAGTATGAAAGAAAAAATTGCTATCGTCTTTGGAACCTTTGCTCCCTTGCATCAGGGGCATATCGATTTGATTCAGAAGGCAAAGCGTTCTTACGACAAGGTGCGCGTGCTGGTTTCTGGTTATCAAGGTGACCGTGGGGAAGAAGTAGGCCTGTCTCTGCAGAAGCGTTTCCGCTATACGCGGGAGACTTTCGCAGATGATGAATTAACTCAGGTTTACAAACTGGACGAAACTTCTTTTCCTCGCTATCCTCTGGGTTGGGACCAGTGGCTGCCGGCTTTATTGGAGTTGGTGGGCTATGATTCAGAACGCGAGGAACTGATTTTCTTTGTCGGAGAATCAGACTATCAAGCGGAGCTGGCAAAGCGTGATTTCAAAACTTCTTTGCAGGAGCGACAGTTTGGGATTTCAGCTACGATGATTCGGGAAAATCCTAGTCGTTATTGGAAATATATGGCCCAACCATTCCGTCGGCATTTCACCAAGAAAGTGCTGATTATGGGTAGCGCCAGCAATGGTAAAACGACCTTGGCCAAGGATTTGGCTCGCTACTATGATGCTCCAGTTAGTCTAGAATATGCTCGAGAATACCAGATCCAAAATAACGTGCGAGATGATGAACTGACCCCTAAAGACTACTACTATCTGCTATTAGGACAATATGCTCAGACTTCCCGCCTGATTGACAGCAACGCCAACCGTGGTCTGGTCGTGGCCGATACAAATTCTCTAGTAACCAAGGCCTACTATGATTATTATCTGAAAGAAAGTCCGGTTCAAGACGAGGAAACAGATACCTTTGACAATCTCTTTGTCAGCATTTTGTCTAAGGAAAAATGGGATTTGATTCTCTTTGCTGAACCGGTCGGCACCTATGTTAACGATGGCTTTCGCGATATGAGTATGGCAGATGAGGCTATACGCAGTGATTTTTCTAGTTATCTGAAAAAGCTGAAAGAACAGTACTTGCCTGATCATCCGACAGTCTATCTGGCTGGCAGTTATTTGGACAATTATCAAGCAGCCAAAGAAGCAATCAACAGGATTTATCAAGCAGATTAAAAAAGAAAGTGGTAGAATAGAATGGAAATAAAAAATCAAAAACTCTCTCCTGAAGCTCTCTGCGCAGGACTGAAACAAAAAAACCAAACCTTTGCTCGGAATTTCCGTAATGTCTGTGCCGCAGCTAAAAAGCAGGGCATTAATGGGATTGCAAAATTGCTCTGGCAGGACCTATTTGGTGGCCGTAGCTTGGCTCAATGGCTCTACTTACTTGCTCTTTCCAGTCTGCCTTTCATTCTGGAGTTTACAAGTGGCCAGGCGAAGCATGATTGGCTGGGACTCTTTGCTTCCTGGACAGGTATCGTCTGTGTCATCCTAGTAGCTGAGGGTCGGGCTAGCAACTACCTTTTTGGGGCTGTAAATTCAGCAATTTACCTTATATTATCCTTCAAGGCTAGTTTTTATGGTGAAGTACTGACAACGATCTACTTCTTTATCATGCAGCCAATCGGCCTTTATACTTGGCTGTCCAACCGGGTTAATGAGCAAGATAAGGAAGAACCTTCTCATTTTGAAGCTAAGAAGTTAGACTGGCGTGGCTGGCTTAAATACCTGGCCTTGACGGCCTTGATTTGGATTGGTATGGGCTTTGCCTATAAAAGCATTCACAGTCACCGTCCTTTCCGTGATAGTGTGACAGATGCGACCAATGGTATCGGTCAGCTTCTCATGACTGGTCTCTACCGTGAGCAGTGGATTTTCTGGATTGCGACCAATCTCTTCAGTATCTATCTCTGGTGGGGTAGCAATCTCCATATCCAGGCCATGTACTGGGTCTATACCCTCAATAGTATCGTCGGGTGGTATCAGTGGAGCAAGGCAGTGAAGAAAGCTTAGAGCAAGATTTGGAGGATTTTTGATAGAAAAGGATAAGATACTTATGACCAAACAGGCTATTCCATCTGGTATGACAGAAAAAGAATATCATGAAACAATGGCGGATGAATCCGCCTTTTTGGAATGGTACAAGACTCAGGATTTGCCAAAATATGAGACCCCGAGTGTAACAGCAGATATGGTGGCTTACTGCTTCGTGGAAGGTCAGATAAAACTCTTGGTCATCAAGCGCAAGGCCCATCCTTATCAAAATAAATATGCCCTAGTCGGAGGCTTTGTAGACAAAAATGAGGATGCCTATCAAGCCTGTATTCGGGAAGTCAAAGAAGAGGTAGGACTTGAGATACCGCTGGAAAAGGTAGAACAGCTGATGACGGTTTCTACACCTGGACGTGATCCACGTGGTTGGGTCATTACTATTTCCCACTTGGTTTATCTTCCGGCTATAGCAGTAGATCAAGCACAAGCTGGTGATGATGCTAAAGAAGTCACCTTTCTTGATGTGGACTTTAAGACAAGGAGCTTTAGGGATGGTGAACAACTTTTGACAGCAGAGGACTTTGCCTTTGACCACTACCAAATCCTGCTAGAATCGATTAAACGGATTCAAGGACGACTGGATTGGAATCCAACTTTTCTTCATTTGCTAGAATCGCCGTTTACTGTTTATGAAGGGACTGAGCTGGTTAATCTCATCTCGCCTAGACGACCTATTGTCAGCAATAATTTTCTAGTTAAATTTGGAGAATATCTAGAAGAAGCTGGCGTCAAGCGCGTGCCAAAGAAGAAGCCGAGAAAAGTGTATCGACTGAAGACAGAAAAAACGGCTTAAAAGAAAGTCGAGGCTATATTTCTCTTGCAGGGCAAAATTGTCCTGTTTTTCTTATTTTAATGACGAATAGATAAGTAATAGCGAGTTTCTTATGACAAAAGAAGCAGATTGAAAAACAGAATATCGCTTGAGTATAAAATTTTTTGAAGAATCTTGTATAAATGATTGACAAAGCAACTTTGCAGTATTACAATTATATTACAAAAAGATTTCTAAATATTACAAGGAGGCAAAAGATGAAAACACGTACTTATACAAAAATGATGGTTGCTGTGATTATGGCTTCTAGTTTGCTTTTAGGGGCATGTGGTAAGAAAGAAGAAAGTACAACAAGTACTAGTTCTAGCAAGACTATTCAAGCTTCCTCTAGCTCAAAAGTTGCGTCATCCAGCAAGATTAGCGCTTCTCCTAAGGTTAGTAATAGCACCTCTTCGGAAGGTATAGTTAGCCAGTCTGGACAAACTGAAGCTCCTGCCAGTCAGAAACAGGCTCCTGCCGAAACGCCTCAAGTCCAACAAACGCAGCCACAGCAAGCTTCAGGTCGACAAAACACTCAGACTCAATCAACTCAACCAGCCCAAGCACCGGAAAGCAATCGCCAGCTTCAGAATAAACAAGCAGCCAGCAATGCTCGCTATAAAGGTGTCTTGACTATGGTGGATGGGGATTTCTCAGCGGCTGCTGGTACTTGGAAGGGTGCAAATGGAAATACTGTGACTGTATCAGGCAACGGCCAATTCACAGTCCAGTCTGCAGATGGAAAGACAGATAATTATTCCATCGCTTCCTACTCTTATACGCTGGATGATGGCAAATACAATGCTCAATTAAGCGGCCAAGGTAATGCCAATCTGCAGATTACAACAGGAGCAGATGGTTCAGTAACAAGCGTTGTGGTGACTCAACCCTAAACAGAACAAAAAAGGAAGTCTAATTGGCTTCCTTTTGTTTTATTTTTGAATTTGCAAGAGCTCTTCAATTTCAGCAAGGGTGCTTGCTTGAGAAATCGCTCCTCGTAGTTTAGCTGCTCCGGATGTTCCACGCAGGTAGTGTGGAGCTAGGCCACGGAATTCTCGGACGGCAATATGCTCCCCTTTGAGATCAATCAAACGTTTAAGGTGGTCGTGGGCGATTTTCATTTTATCTTCAAAGGTCAAGTCCGGAAGGATTTCACCCGTTTCAAAGTAGTGGTTGATCTGATTAAAGAGGTAAGGGTTGCCCATAGCAGCTCGTCCTACCATTACAGCATCAGCCCCGACTTCTTCGATACGTTGTTTGGCTTCTTGAACGCTGCGAATATCTCCGTTTGCAATAAATGGAATCTTAGTAAGTGCTTGCGCAACGTCGTGCAAGGTTTCAAGATCGGCATGGCCAGTATACATTTGCTCACGGGTGCGGCCGTGCATAGCTAGGGCTGAGACTCCAGCGGCTTCAGCAGCCAGGGCATTTTCTACAGCCAATGAACTGTCGGACCAGCCAGTCCGCATCTTGACTGTCAGAGGAATATCTAGCACGGACTGGACCTTGTTGATGATTTTGTAGATTTTCTCGGGATCCTTAAGCCACATGGCTCCAGCTTCATTTTTAACGATTTTATTGACCGGGCAGCCCATATTGATATCGACGATATCGGTTTTAGTGTTTTCTTGGATAAATTCTGCTGCGCGCGCCAAACTATCCTCGTCGCTACCGAAAAGCTGAATAGAAACTGGATTTTCTCCTTCATCAATGTGGAGCATGTGGAGGGTTTTTTCGTTGTTATACTGGATGCCCTTGTCAGAGACCATTTCCATCACGACCAGTCCTGCTCCTAGCTCTTTGGCAATGGTTCGGAAAGCAGAGTTGGTTACGCCGGCCATAGGTGCCAGAACTGTGCGGTTGGGAATTTCAACATTTCCAATCATAAAAGGTGTATTAAGATTTGTCACGAATCAGTCCCTCCAGGTCGTTTTGGTCAAAGTGATAGGCTGTCTGGCAGAATTGGCAGATGATTTCAGCCCCTTGGTCTTGGTCACGCATCTCTTCTAAGTCAGCCTTTGGCAGGGTAGCCAAGGCATTCATGAAGCGCTCTTTACTGCAGTCGCACTGGAAGCGGATTTCCTCTTCAGACAGGCGTTTGTATGGCTCATCACCATAGATAGCAGCCAGCAGAGCTTCGATATGGTCATCAGATTCCAGCAGTTTTGATATGGCAGGCATTTCTTGGATTCGCTTTTCAAAGCGGGCAATTTCAGCTTCTTTGGCACCAGGCAGAACTTGTACCAAGAAACCGCCAGCAACCTTGACTTTATCATTCTCATCCAAGAGGACGTTGAGACCAACTGCGGAAGGTGTTTGCTGGCTTTCGGTCAGGTAGAAAGCTAAGTCTTCGCCGATTTCTCCAGAGATGAGAGGAGTCATGGAGTTATAAGGATTGCCCGTACCGTAGTCCGTGATAACGAGGAATTCGCCTTGGCCGACAAAAGGACCAACCAGCACTTCGCCGGTAGCTGTCTTTTTGATATCTACACCGGGATTTTGCACATAGCCTTTGACATTGCCCTCGGTATCTGCCACTGTGATGATTGCACCTAGTGAGCTGGTCCCGAGGACCTTGACGGTAATCTTGGTCTGGCCTTTTTCATTTGCAGCTAAGATCTGGCTGGCAATCAGTGTACGACCCAGTGCAACGGTAGAACTGGCTTGAGTTTGATGTTTTTCTTGAGCGGTCCGAACCGTCTCTGTGCTATCCAGCACATAAGCACGGAAGGAACCATTTTCTGAGATAGTTTTGATAATTTTGTCCATACCTTTTATTTTAACACAAAATAGAGAAAGGGGCGCAGGCTTGCGCTTGTTTTTTCAAGTTTGTGAAGAGGGCATGAAGAGATTTTAAACTTGTAGTAGCGATCAAGCTTAATTCTTTTAGGTTATCATCTTAAACTTAGCTTTGGATACAAAGCAAAAAACGCAGGGACATCTTCTGCGTTTTCTTATTTTACAGGTCCATTTCTGGGAAAAGTTTGGCCAGTATTTTAGGGGTGATGCTTTGTCCCGGCCCCTCAGCACAATAGGTGTGCATATACATAGAGGGATTAAAGTTGAGCTCGATGCAGGTGCAGTTGGGATTTTCCTTGGTAGAAATAGCAGAGCTGTCAGGGATGATTAGGTCAACGCCACAAGCCCAGGCTCCCATAGCCTTTGCCATGTCCGCGGCGAGTTCCTTATAAGATGGGTGCATGCTGTCTGTGACATCAATCGAGTCTCCGCCAGTAGAAATATTGGAATTGCGTCGCAAGTCAACCTTGACTCCAGCAGGCAGGATATCATCTGGTCCATAACCTTGCTGGTCCAGCATGAGCAGTTCAATGTCGCCCAGTTCGATGATTTCGAGCGGTGAGCGATGGTCTCGACCGCGCAGGGGATTGTCGTTTTTGATGGCAACCAATTCTCTCACGGTATGCTGACCGTCTCCGACAACATTGGCTGCTACTCGTAAGAGAACCGCCTCACACTGACCATCTAAGACAAAGAAGCGATACTCCGTTCCTGCGATAAATTCCTCCACCAAGACGGCGGTGTCTTCTGAAAAAGCAATCTCCAAAGCCTTGCGATAAGATTCTAGACTAGCTGGTTCTTGGAAGATGGAGATGCCCAGTCCGAAGTTGGTTGACTTGGGTTTGACAACGATCTGTCGGTCTTTAATCAAAGGATAGTAGAGTATCCCCTCTTCAAGTGTGGTAAATTCTGCTCCATCAGGAACAGGAAAGTCAGCTGCAGCCAAAATCTTTTTTGTGACTGTTTTATTGGCCATGGCCAGAGGGATGACATAGTTATCCTTGGAGGTCATATTGCCGTTCTTGACATACTCCACATGGGGACCATACCAAAGCTTGAGAAATTGATCGTTTTCATCTAAAATTTCAAAATTTAGACCTCTTTGTATGGCATCAAAGAGTAGCATTTGAGTAGATAATTCCATATTCTCGTAGCCTTTGAGGGCATAAGGAGCCGACCAAGCATAGTGGTGATACTCCTCTGCTTTTTCTAATCCAAAGACCATTAAGGAATCCTGCTGGATATGAGGCAGGAGCTGACCAGATAGGGTTAGCTGAGGATTCAGAAGTGCTTCTTTAAGCTGCTCAAGCAAGCTTTGGTAGTAAGTTGGCAGTTCAAAGTGCTGGATGAGTTCTTCCATGGCTTGGAGCAGTGTTGAGCTATCTGCCTCATCTGGCAGGGCAGTTAGCGGATGGCTACAAGCAATCTTTTGGTTCAAGTCGTGGGCAGCTTTTAATGCCACATCAACATTTTCAACATCATCTAGCCAAAGCAGGCTCAGTAAAAAGAGATGGACAGTATCTAAGGTCTCTTGGCTGATGCCTAATTGGTCAAAAGGATTGAGATCGAAGCAGCGAAATTCCAGATAAGTGATGCCTTGCTCCAGATAGGCACGATTGTGCTTCTGTCCACGGAAGCGAACGGCTGAGTAAAATTCCTTTTCAGCACTGAGCTCGCCAGACTGAACGTAGTTTTCAATATCAGTTACATATTGCTCCAAAGAAGCGTAAGAAACTTTAATGTTCTCGTCATTGACATAGCCATAGTCGCTGTTACGAAAAGAGCGGATAGGCTGGGAAATTTCCTGAATGTAGAAGCCAGTTTCTGCCAAAGGTGCAGCACCGTAGAGATAGGTTAAGATCCAGCGGAAACGTAGAAAGTTTCGAGCCAGCTTGAGATAGAGGTCGTTTTTAAAAACTTTTAGCGAATGGTGGGAGCTGACTCGAAAGAGAGCAGTGACCAGATCTTTCCCTAGCTCCATGTTGTAGTGGATACCAGAGATAGCCTGTAGTTTTTTGCCATATTTTTCCGCCAAGCCCTCTCGGTAGTGGCGCTCATAGTCGTTTTCCAGACAAGCAATGACAATCTCCTCTTCAGTCAGCTGCGGTGGCATGGACAGAGGCCAGAGGCGCTCGTTCTGATCAATCGAGCGGGCAGCCACGTCACTAATAGCCCCCAGTAAGCGCCTAGCTTCCTTAGTCGAGTGAGCAATAGGTGTTATTAGTTCTAGTTGTTGCTCGCTGAAATCTGTTTGGATGCTTGGGTGGAAATTGCGGGAACCAAGCTTGTTCGGATGGGCAGTTTGGGCTAAGTGTCCATCTGGCGTCACTCGGAGATTTTCCCTCTCCAGACCAAAGGTCGCTTGAAGAATAGGGCTTGATGTATCCAGTTTCTGCAGTAATTGATTAATCGTCATCGTTTCACCGTCCTATGATAGTAATTTTAGTCTATTACAAAAGAAAGAAGAAAACAAATTTTTACTATGAATCCTTAATTCACGAATTTTAGTTTTGTAAAATAAAATAATGTTCGGATATTATTCTCTAAATAAAATTAATAATTCATTTTCAAAAGTTAAAATCCAAATGAAATACCTGTCTCTTCTTGAAAAATAGCAATAAATTTCTTATAATAAAGTGTAAGATATACCAGCAGGTGAGATTCCTGCCTTGTATGTAAGAAAGGACGAGCTGTCTCAGCTCAGACAAAATTATGACATCAGTAGTTGTTGTAGGAACCCAGTGGGGAGATGAAGGAAAAGGAAAGATCACAGACTTCCTTTCTGCTAATGCCGAAGTGATTGCCCGTTATCAAGGTGGTGACAATGCTGGTCATACCATCGTGATTGACGGTAAGAAGTACAAACTGCACTTGATTCCATCAGGGATTTTCTTCCCAGAAAAAATCTCAGTCATTGGAAACGGTATGGTTGTTAATCCAAAATCTCTGGTTAAAGAACTGAATTATTTACATGAAGAAGGTGTGACAACGGATAATCTTCGTATCTCAGACCGAGCTCATGTTATCTTGCCTTATCATATTGAGCTGGATCGCCTGCAGGAAGAAGCAAAAGGTGATAATAAAATCGGAACGACAATCAAGGGAATTGGGCCTGCTTATATGGACAAGGCTGCGCGTGTTGGTATCCGGATTGCAGATCTTCTAGACAGAGACATTTTCAGAGAACGCTTGGAGCGGAATTTAGCTGAGAAGAATCGCCTCTTTGAGAAGTTGTACGATAGTACAGCAATCAGCTTTGATAATATTTTTGAAGAATACTATGAATATGGACAGCAAATCAAGCAGTATGTGACCGATACCTCTGTTATCCTCAACGATGCTTTGGATCAAGGCAAGCGAGTGCTCTTTGAAGGTGCTCAAGGGGTAATGCTAGATATTGACCAAGGTACCTATCCATTTGTAACCTCATCTAATCCAGTTGCTGGTGGTGTAACGATCGGTTCTGGTGTGGGTCCTAGCAAGATTGACAAAGTAGTGGGTGTTTGTAAAGCCTATACAAGTCGTGTTGGTGATGGTCCTTTCCCAACAGAGCTTTTCGATGAAGTAGGTGACCGCATTCGTGAGGTTGGTCATGAGTATGGTACAACAACAGGACGTCCGCGTCGAGTTGGTTGGTTTGACTCTGTTGTTATGCGCCATAGCCGCCGTGTATCTGGGATTACCAATCTTTCGCTTAACTCTATCGATGTTTTGAGCGGTCTGGATACAGTCAAGATCTGTGTAGCCTATGATTTGGATGGCCAAAGAATCGACCACTATCCAGCTAGTTTGGAACAGCTTAAACGTTGTAAGCCGATTTACGAAGAGCTTCCTGGATGGTCTGAAGATATTACTGGCGTTCGTAAGTTAGAAGATCTTCCAGAAAATGCTCGCAACTATGTTCGGCGAGTAAGCGAGTTGGTTGGTGTACGTATTTCCACCTTCTCAGTTGGACCTGACCGCGACCAAACTAATATTTTGGAAAGTGTTTGGTCAAGTTTATAATTGATGAAAGAGGCTGGGAAAAAATTTCCCGCCTTTTTAAAAAAGAAAAGGGAAAAACATGTATCAAAATATCTTATTTGATTTAGATGGGACCTTGACCAACTCTGAGTTAGGAATAACTAATTCTGTGGCTTATGCTTTAGAGAAATTTGGTATCCAAGTGCAAGATAAAAAAGAATTAAGAGTTTTCATCGGTCCCCCGCTGAAGTATTCTTTTGAACACTTTTATGGTTTTTCAGAGGAAGAAAGTATACAAGCTGTGGCTTATTATCGCGAATATTTTTCTGAAAAAGGCCTCTATGAAAATGAAGTTTATAAAGGGATTCGGGAAATATTGTCTTCTCTCAAACAAGCTGATAAAAAATTGATAGTGGCAACCTCTAAGCCTGAAAAATTTTCAATTCAAATTCTTAAACATTTTGATCTATATGACTATTTTGACTTTGTAGCAGGAGCTACTATGGATGGTAGTAGAAGTAAAAAAGCAGATGTTATTGGTTACGCTTTAGAAAAAACGAAAATTAAAAATCTCCCCGAAACAATTATGGTCGGTGATCGTGAGCATGATATTATAGGGGCTCAAATACAAAAGATTGAGTCTATCGGGGTTCTTTACGGCTTTGGTACAAAAGAAGAATTAGAAAAAGCGGGAGCGACGTTTATTGTTAAAGACGTCTGTGAATTGGAAAATTTATTACTTTTTAAAAAAGCTTAAGGATATTTTAAGTTAAAGCTCTTATACTGTAATCATAAACAAAGATCTCCTAACTTTGTTTAGAAATCCTAAAACTTTTCTTTTTCATAATAATCTCCCGAAAACCACCTTGAAAGGTGGTTTTCTTTTGTACTAAAACGAGACAAAAGCCCAAAAATGTCAAGCTTTCTTCTATAAAATAGACAACAAAATAGATAGAAAACATTTTCATTAAAAATAGTTAAAAAAATCTCTCAAATCCCTTGCAATGCAGGCATCTTTGTGTTAAGATACTATGGTGCTGTAAAAATACAGCGTGTAGCTTTGATGCAAGAGGTTGCGACACGCTCGGTTGCATTGCCACGCAACCGCCTGTCGGTTTTCTTGTGGAGCTAGCCTATTATCTTAAATAGACGAAAAGGAGAAAAAGATGGCAAACAAAAAAATCCGCATCCGTTTGAAAGCATACGAACACCGTACACTTGACACAGCGGCTGCAAAAATCGTAGAAGCTGCTACTCGTACAGGTGCTGAAGTTGCGGGTCCAATCCCACTTCCAACTGAACGTAGCCTCTACACAATCATTCGTGCGACTCACAAATATAAAGACTCTCGCGAACAATTCGAAATGCGTACTCATAAACGCTTGATCGACATCATCAACCCAACTCAAAAAACAGTTGACGCTTTGATGAAATTGGATCTTCCAAGTGGTGTGAACGTAGAGATTAAACTTTAATCTAAAACTTAATCTAAACCAGAGCATAAAAAACGCTCGTTAAAAACTTTTTGAAAAAATAATAGAAAAGGAAACATTTTCTCATGACAAAAGGAATCTTAGGGAAAAAAGTGGGAATGACTCAAATCTTCACTGAAGCTGGCGAATTAATCCCTGTAACTGTTATTGAAGCAACTCCAAACGTTGTTCTTCAAGTTAAAACAGTTGAAACAGATGGTTACAACGCAGTTCAAGTTGGTTTCGACGACCTTCGTGACGTATTGAGTAACAAACCTGCTAAAGGACATGTAGCAAAAGCTAACACGGCTCCTAAGCGCTTCATTCGTGAATTCAAAAACATTGAAGGCTTAGAAGTTGGTGCTGAAATCACAGTTGACACTTTCGCAGCCGGCGATGTTGTTGATGTAACAGGAACTTCAAAAGGTAAAGGTTTCCAAGGTGTTATCAAACGCCACGGTCAATCTCGTGGTCCTATGGCTCACGGTTCTCGTTACCACCGTCGTCCTGGTTCAATGGGACCAGTTGCGCCTAACCGTGTTTTCAAAAACAAACACTTGGCTGGACGTATGGGTGGCAACCGTGTGACAATTCAAAACCTTGAAATTGCACAAGTTGTTCCAGAGAAAAACGTTATCCTTATCAAAGGAAACGTACCTGGTGCTAAGAAATCTCTTATCACTATCAAGTCAGCAGTTAAAGCTGGTAAATAATAAAGAAAGGGGAAATCAGTCATAATGGCAAACGTAAAATTATTTGACCAAACTGGTAAAGAAGCTGGTGAAGTAGTTCTGAACGATGCGATCTTTGGTATTGAACCAAACGAATCAGTTGTCTTTGATGTTATCATCAGCCAACGCGCTAGCCTTCGTCAAGGAACTCACGCTGTTAAAAACCGTTCTGCAGTATCAGGCGGCGGACGCAAACCATGGCGTCAAAAAGGAACTGGACGTGCTCGTCAAGGTTCTATCCGCTCTCCACAATGGCGTGGTGGTGGTGTCGTGTTCGGCCCAACTCCTCGTTCATATGCTTACAAACTTCCACGTAAAGTTCGTAGATTAGCGCTTAAATCAGTTTACTCTGAAAAAGTTGCTGAAAACAAATTCGTAGCTGTAGACAGCCTTTCATTTACAGCTCCAAAAACTGCTGAGTTTGCAAAAGTGCTTGCTGCACTAAGCATCGACACAAAAGTACTTGTTATTCTTGAAGAAGGAAACGAATTCGCTGCACTTTCAGCACGTAACCTTCCAAATGTTAAGGTTGCAACTGCAACAACAGCAAGTGTTCTTGATATCGTAAACAGCGACAAACTTCTTGTTACTCAAGCAGCTATCTCTAAAATTGAGGAGGTTCTTGCATAATGAATTTGTATGACGTTATCAAAAAACCTGTCATCACTGAAAGCTCAATGGCTCAGCTTGAAGCAGGAAAATATGTATTTGAAGTTGACACTCGCGCTCACAAACTTTTGATTAAGCAAGCTGTTGAAGCTGCTTTTGAAGGAGTTAAAGTTGCTAACGTTAACACTATCAATGTAAAACCAAAAGCAAAACGCGTTGGACGTTACACTGGTTTTACTAACAAAACTAAAAAAGCTATCATCACTTTAACAGCTGATTCTAAAGCAATCGAGTTGTTTGGTGCTGAAGCAGAATAATCTAAGGAGGATATATCGTGGGAATTCGTGTTTATAAACCAACAACAAACGGTCGCCGTAATATGACTTCTTTGGATTTCGCTGAAATCACTACCAGCACTCCAGAAAAATCTTTGCTTGTTTCGTTGAAGAGCAAGGCTGGTCGTAACAACAACGGTCGCATCACTGTTCGTCACCAAGGTGGCGGTCACAAGCGTCACTACCGTTTGATTGACTTCAAACGTAACAAAGACGCTGTTGAAGCAGTTGTAAAAACAATCGAGTATGATCCAAATCGTTCAGCTAACATTGCTTTGGTTCACTACACTGACGGTGTGAAAGCTTATATCATCGCTCCTAAAGGTCTTGAAGTTGGTCAACGCATCGTTTCAGGTCCTGAAGCAGATATCAAAGTCGGAAATGCTCTTCCTCTTGCCAACATCCCAGTTGGTACTTTGGTTCACAACATCGAATTGAAACCAGGTCGTGGTGGTGAATTGGTTCGTGCTGCTGGAGCTTCTGCTCAAGTATTGGGTCAAGAAGGTAAGTACACTCTTGTTCGTCTCCAATCTGGTGAAGTTCGTATGATTCTTGGCACTTGCCGTGCTACAGTTGGTGTTGTCGGAAATGAACAACATGGACTTGTAAATCTTGGTAAAGCAGGACGTAGCCGTTGGAAAGGTATTCGCCCAACAGTTCGCGGTTCTGTAATGAACCCTAACGATCACCCACACGGTGGTGGTGAAGGTAAAGCACCAGTTGGTCGTAAAGCGCCATCTACTCCATGGGGCAAACCTGCTCTTGGACTTAAAACTCGTAACAAAAAAGCGAAATCTGACAAACTTATCGTTCGTCGTCGCAACGAGAAATAATCTAAAACAATCTATCCGCCAGCTCGGTAGCGCTGCTTAGTCAGCGCAGGCCGCTGTGGTACTTATTTTAAAGGAGAAAATATATAATGGGACGCAGTCTTAAAAAAGGACCTTTCGTCGATGAGCATTTAATGAAAAAAGTTGAAGCTCAAGCTAACGACGAAAAGAAAAAAGTTATCAAAACTTGGTCACGTCGTTCAACGATCTTCCCAAGTTTCATTGGTTACACAATCGCAGTTTATGACGGACGTAAACACGTACCTGTTTACATCCAAGAAGACATGGTAGGTCACAAACTTGGTGAATTTGCACCAACACGTACTTACAAAGGTCACGCTGCAGACGACAAGAAAACACGTAGAAAATAAGGAGAACATAAATGGCAGAAATTACTTCAGCTAAAGCAATGGCTCGTACAGTGCGTGTTTCACCTCGTAAATCTCGTCTTATTCTTGACAACATTCGTGGTAAAAACGTCGCTGACGCAATCGCAATCTTGAAATTCACTCCAAACAAAGCTGCTGGTATTATCGAAAAAGTATTGAACTCTGCAATCGCTAATGCTGAAAACAACTTTGGTTTGGAAAAAGCTAACTTGGTAGTATCTGAAGCTTTCGCAAACGAAGGACCAACTATGAAACGTTTCCGTCCGCGCGCTAAAGGTTCAGCTTCACCAATCAACAAACGCACAAGCCACATCACTGTGGTAGTTGCAGAAAAATAAGGAGGTAACATCGTGGGTCAAAAAGTACATCCAATTGGTATGCGTGTCGGCATCATCCGTGATTGGGATGCCAAATGGTATGCTGAAAAAGAATACGCGGATTACCTTCATGAAGATCTTGCAATCCGTAAATTCGTTCAAAAAGAATTGGCTGACGCAGCAGTTTCAACTATTGAAATTGAACGCGCAGTAAACAAAGTTAACGTTTCTCTTCACACTGCTAAGCCAGGTATGGTTATCGGTAAAGGTGGAGCAAATGTTGATGCACTCCGTGCAAAACTTAACAAATTGACAGGTAAACAAGTTCACATCAACATCATTGAAATCAAATCTCCAGATTTGGATGCTCATCTTGTTGGTGAAGGAATCGCTCGTCAATTAGAGCAACGTGTCGCTTTCCGTCGTGCTCAAAAACAAGCTATCCAACGTACTATGCGTGCAGGTGCAAAAGGAATCAAAACTCAAGTATCAGGTCGTTTGAACGGTGCAGATATTGCTCGTAGCGAAGGATACTCAGAAGGAACTGTTCCTCTTCACACACTTCGTGCGGATATCGATTACGCTTGGGAAGAAGCAGATACTACTTACGGTAAACTTGGTGTTAAAGTATGGATCTACCGTGGTGAAATTCTTCCAGCTCGTAAAAACACTAAAGGAGGTAAATAACCAATGTTAGTACCTAAACGTGTTAAACACCGTCGCGAATTCCGTGGAAAAATGCGCGGTGAAGCTAAAGGTGGAAAAGAAGTAGCATTTGGAGAATATGGTCTTCAAGCAACTACTAGCCACTGGATCACTAACCGCCAAATCGAAGCTGCCCGTATCGCTATGACTCGTTACATGAAACGTGGTGGTAAAGTTTGGATTAAGATTTTCCCACACAAATCATACACTGCAAAAGCTATCGGTGTACGTATGGGATCTGGTAAAGGGGCTCCTGAAGGTTGGGTAGCACCAGTTAAACGTGGTAAAGTGATGTTTGAAGTTGCTGGCGTTTCTGAAGAAATTGCTCGTGAAGCACTTCGTCTTGCAAGCCACAAGTTACCAGTTAAATGTAAGTTCGTGAAACGTGAAGCAGAATAAGGAGAAGACATGAAACTTAATGAAGTAAAAGAATTTGTTAAAGAACTTCGTGGTCTTTCTCAAGAAGAACTCGCGAAGCGTGAAAATGAATTGAAGAAAGAATTGTTTGAACTTCGTTTCCAAGCAGCTGCCGGTCAATTAGAGCAAACTGCTCGTTTGAAAGAAGTGAAAAAACAAATCGCTCGTATCAAAACAGTTCAATCAGAAGTTAAATAATAGACTAGGGAAGGAGAATTTCAATGGAACGCAATAATCGTAAAGTTCTTGTCGGACGCGTTGTTTCTGACAAAATGGACAAAACAATCACAGTTGTAGTTGAAACTAAACGTAACCACCCAGTCTATGGTAAACGTATTAACTACTCTAAGAAGTACAAAGCACATGATGAAAACAATGTTGCCAAAGAAGGCGATATCGTTCGTATCATGGAAACTCGTCCGCTTTCAGCTACAAAACGCTTCCGTCTTGTAGAAGTTGTTGAAGAAGCGGTAATCATCTAATCAAACCAGAAAGGAGAAAACTTAAATGATTCAAACAGAAACTCGTTTGAAAGTTGCCGATAACAGTGGTGCTCGCGAAATCCTGACAATCAAAGTTCTTGGTGGTTCAGGACGTAAGTTCGCTAACATCGGTGATGTGATCGTTGCATCTGTAAAACAAGCTACTCCTGGTGGTGCGGTTAAAAAAGGTGACGTTGTAAAAGCTGTTATCGTTCGTACTAAATCAGGTGCTCGTCGTAAAGATGGTTCATACATCAAATTTGACGAAAATGCTGCGGTAATTATCCGTGAAGACAAAACTCCTCGCGGAACTCGTATCTTCGGTCCTGTTGCACGTGAATTGCGTGACGGTGGCTTCATGAAGATCGTTTCACTTGCCCCAGAAGTACTTTAATCGAAAAAACAAACTAGTCCCCTGGATTTATCCAGGGTGCCCATTCAGGGCGTAAGAAATCAAAGGAGAACCCAATGTTTGTAAAAAAAGGCGACAAAGTTCGTGTTATTGCTGGTAAAGATAAGGGTGTTGAAGCTCTTGTCGTAACAGCTCTTCCAAAAGTTAACAAAGTTGTTGTTGAAGGTGTAAACATCGTTAAAAAACACCAAAAACCTAACAATGAACACCCTCAAGGTGCTATCGTGGAAAAAGAAGCACCAATCCATGTTTCAAACGTTCAAGTTTTGGATAAAAATGGAGTTGCAGGACGTGTTGGCTACAAGTTTGTAGACGGCAAAAAAGTTCGTTATAACAAAAAATCAGGCGAAGTGCTTGACTAATCACGAAGGAAAGGAGAAGTATAATGGCAAATCGTTTAAAAGAAAAATATCTTAAAGAAGTAGTTCCTGCTTTGACTGAAAAGTTCAACTACTCATCTGTTATGGCTGTGCCAAAAGTGGATAAAATCGTTTTGAACATGGGTGTCGGTGACGCTGTGTCAAACGCTAAAAACCTTGAAAAAGCTGCTGAAGAATTGGCTCTTATCTCAGGTCAAAAACCACTTATCACTAAAGCTAAAAAATCAATCGCCGGCTTCCGTCTTCGTGAAGGTGTAGCGATCGGTGCTAAAGTAACCCTTCGTGGCGAACGTATGTATGAATTCTTGGATAAATTGGTTTCAGTTTCTCTTCCACGTGTCCGTGATTTCCACGGTGTTCCAACAAAATCTTTTGATGGACGCGGAAACTACACACTTGGTGTGAAAGAACAACTGATCTTCCCAGAAATCAATTTTGATGACGTTGATAAGACTCGTGGTCTTGACATCGTTATCGTAACAACTGCTAACACTGACGAAGAGTCACGCGAATTGCTTACAGGCCTTGGAATGCCTTTTGCAAAATAATATAGGAGGTAAAACAAATGGCTAAAAAATCAATGATTGCTAAGAACAAACGCCCAGCTAAGTTCTCTACGCAAGCTTATACTCGTTGTGAAAAATGTGGCCGTCCACATTCTGTATACCGCAAGTTTAAACTTTGCCGTGTTTGCTTCCGTGAATTAGCATACAAAGGACAAATTCCTGGCGTTACCAAAGCATCTTGGTAATATGATGATACAAAGAGCGTAACAACCACAGCAAAAATAGGAAATTTGGTGAAGGAGCGATGCTTCAAAACAAATTTATCTTTTTTGCCCAGGTTGTAGCTCGTGTTCAAATAAGAGTTATCTTATTTGAAAGTATCAATACTATCTGAGCATAGCTCAATCATTAACTAGCAAGTGCAACTTGCAAACTACTAGTAAGAGGAGAAATAAAAAATGGTTATGACTGACCCAATTGCAGACTTTTTGACACGCATTCGTAATGCTAACCAAGCAAACCATGAAGTGCTTGAAGTACCTGCATCAAATATTAAAAAAGGGATTGCGGAAATCCTTAAACGCGAAGGTTTTGTAAAAAACGTTGAATTTATCGAAGATGACAAACAAGGCATCATCCGTGTATTCCTTAAATACGGACAAAATGGTGAAAAAGTTATCACAGGTTTGAAACGTGTTTCTAAACCAGGACTTCGTGTTTACAAAAAACGTGAAGATCTTCCAAAAGTATTAAACGGACTTGGAATTGCTATCCTTTCAACTTCTGAAGGTTTGCTTACTGATAAAGAAGCACGCCAAAAGAATGTTGGTGGTGAGGTTATCGCTTACGTTTGGTAATATTTAGCTCCCAATTTCTTTGTGACTCTTCGTTATCGTCTCTTGCCTAACCCAAAGTTATGCCTGCGAGACGATGCCTAGATTTACTTTGAAATTGAAACCTAAATGTTCCTTTAAATCGAGAAATCGATTTAACCCCCGTGAAAACTGGCCGTCATGGTCTGACAATTTAACAGGAGAAAATAAACATGTCACGTATTGGTAATAAAGTTATCGTGTTGCCTGCTGGTGTTGAAATCACTAACAATGGCAACGTTGTAACTGTAAAAGGACCTAAAGGAGAACTTACTCGTGAGTTCTCAAAAGATATTGAAATCCGTGTGGAAGGTACTGAAGTAACACTTCATCGTCCAAACGATTCAAAAGAAATGAAAACGATCCACGGAACTACTCGTGCCCTTTTGAACAACATGGTTGTTGGTGTTTCAGAAGGATTCAAGAAAGAACTTGAAATGCGTGGGGTAGGTTACCGTGCACAACTTCAAGGGAAGAAACTTGTCTTGGCTGTTGGTAAATCTCATCCAGACGAAGTTGAAGCTCCAGAAGGAATTACTTTTGAACTTCCAAATCCAACGACTATCGTTATCAGCGGAATTTCAAAAGAAGCTGTTGGTCAAACAGCTGCTTACGTTCGTAGCTTGCGTGCTCCAGAACCATATAAAGGTAAAGGTATCCGCTACGTTGGTGAATTTGTTCGCCGTAAAGAAGGTAAAACTGGTAAATAATGTGATTCGGTTGATTTTCAACCCTATCCCTTGTTTCCAACTTTGTGCTTAAGCACAAGATTAATATTAAGAGGTGAAAATTGTGATTACGAAACCAGATAAAAACAAAGTCCGCCAAAAACGCCACCGTCGTGTTCGCGGAAAACTCTCTGGAACTGCTGATCGCCCACGTTTGAACGTATTCCGTTCTAATACAGGCATCTACGCTCAAGTGATTGATGACGTAGCGGGTGTAACGCTCGCAAGCGCTTCAACTCTTGACAAAGAAGTTTCAAAACGAACTAAGACTGAACAAGCCGTTGTTGTTGGTAAACTCGTTGCTGAACGTGCAGTTGCTAAAGGTATTTCTGAAGTGGTGTTTGACCGCGGTGGATATCTCTATCACGGACGTGTAAAAGCTTTGGCTGATGCAGCTCGTGAAAACGGATTGAAATTCTAATAGGGAGGACACTAGAAAATGGCATTTAAAGACAATGCAGTTGAACTTGAAGAACGCGTAGTTGCGATTAACCGTGTTACTAAAGTTGTTAAAGGTGGACGTCGTCTTCGTTTTGCAGCTCTTGTAGTTGTCGGTGACCGCAATGGTCGTGTAGGCTTCGGTACTGGTAAAGCTCAAGAAGTACCAGAAGCGATTCGCAAGGCAGTTGAAGATGCGAAGAAAAACTTGATTGAAGTACCAATGGTTGGCACAACAATTCCTCACGAAGTTCTTTCAGAATTTGGTGGAGCTAAAGTATTGTTGAAACCAGCTGTAGAAGGTTCTGGAGTTGCTGCTGGCGGTGCTGTTCGTGCCGTTATCGAATTGGCAGGTGTGGCAGATGTAACATCTAAATCACTTGGTTCTAACACTCCAATCAACATTGTTCGTGCAACTGTTGAAGGTTTGAAACAATTAAAACGCGCTGAAGAAGTTGCTGCCCTTCGTGGTATTTCAGTTTCTGACTTGGCATAAGAAAGGGGATCACATGGCTCAAATTAAAATTACTTTGACTAAGCCTCCAATCGGACGCATTCCGTCACAACGCAAAACTGTTGTAGCACTTGGACTTGGCAAATTGAACAGCTCAGTTATTAAAGAAGATAATCCAGCGGTACGTGGTATGATTACTGCAGTATCTCACTTGGTAACTGTTGAAGAAGTTAAATAAGCTTTGCTAGTTTAACAACTTTGAATTTAAAATACATTAGGGGATGGGTTTTTCTCAGCCCCTAAAACTAAATATATGTATAGGCGAGTTTGTATAGGAGGCACCTTTTCTCCTATATGAGCGCTAGCATTTTACAAAAGAGGAGAAATTAAATAATGAAACTTCATGAATTACAACCTGCTACAGGTTCTCGTAAAGTCCGTAACCGTGTTGGTCGTGGTACTTCATCTGGTAACGGTAAGACAGCTGGCCGTGGTCAAAAAGGTCAAAAAGCTCGTAGCGGTGGCGGTGTTCGTCTTGGTTTTGAAGGTGGACAAACTCCATTGTTCCGTCGTCTTCCAAAACGTGGTTTCTTGAACGTAAACCGCAAAGAGTATGCTATTGTTAACCTTGATCAGTTGAATGCTTTTGAAGACGGTGCAGAAGTAACACCAGTTGTGCTTGTTGAATCAGGTATTGTAAAAGCTGAAAAATCTGGCGTTAAAATTCTTGGTAACGGAGAATTGACAAAGAAATTGACTGTTAAAGCAGCTAAATTCTCTAAATCTGCTGAAGAAGCTATCACTGCTAAAGGTGGTTCAGTGGAAGTCATCTAAGAGAGGTGACCTATGTTTTTCAAACTATTAAAAGACGCATTTAAGATTAAGCAAGTACGCTCTAAGATTTTATTTACAATTTTTATTATCTTAGTTTTTCGTATTGGTACTACAATCACTGTTCCTGGTGTAAATGCAAAAAGTTTAGAAGCCTTAAGTGGCTTGTCATTTCTGAACATGCTAAGCTTGGTGTCAGGTAATGCCATGAAAAACTTTTCAGTATTTGCGCTAGGGGTGAGCCCTTATATCACTGCTTCCATCGTGGTGCAACTCCTTCAAATGGACTTGTTACCGAAGTTTGTTGAATGGGGTAAACAGGGTGAAGTAGGTCGTAGAAAGTTAAATCAAGCAACACGCTATATTTCCTTAGCACTTGCTTTTGTACAATCTATCGGTATTACTGCTGGTTTTAATGCCTTGTCTAGCACTAAACTAGTTGCGGCACCTAACTGGCAAACCTATCTATTCATTGGGGCTATCTTAACAACTGGATCAATGATTGTTGTTTGGCTCGGTGAACAAATTACTGATAAGGGCTATGGAAATGGTGTATCTATGATTATCTTTGCCGGGATTGTTGCATCAATTCCAGAGATGGTTAAAGGTATTTATGAAGATTATTTTGTCAATGTACCGAGTGACAGATTGCAATCTTCAATCATCTTTGTAGCTTGTTTGATTGTAGCGGTTTTACTTATTGTCTACTTTACAACTTACGTACAACAAGCAGAATACAAAATCCCAATCCAATATACAAAGATTGCCCAAGGTGCTCCTTCCAGTTCATATCTTCCTTTGAAGGTCAATCCAGCAGGAGTTATTCCGGTAATCTTTGCAAGTTCAATCACTGCCGCGCCGGCAGCTGTTCTACAGTTTTTAAGCGCATCTGGTAATGATTGGGGATGGGTTCGTACAGCTCAGTCTTTGCTTGCGACAACAACACCAACAGGTATTGCTATGTATGCTTTGCTGATTATTCTGTTTACATTCTTCTATACCTTTGTACAGATTAATCCAGAAAAAGCAGCTGAAAATCTACAAAAGAGCGGTGCCTACATTCCAGGAGTACGTCCAGGAAAAGGGACTGAGCAATTTATGTCGAAACTACTTCGCCGATTGGCTACTGTTGGTTCATTATTCCTAGGTTTTATTTCAATCATCCCAATCATTGCAAAAGACTTATTTGGTTTATCAGATACAGTCGCTTTGGGAGGTACCAGTCTTTTGATCATTATTGCCACTGGTATCGAAGGAATGAAACAATTGGAAGGATATTTACTGAAGAGAAAATATACCGGCTTTATGAATACAACAACAAAATAGAAATAGGTTGACTTAGTCAGCCTTCTATTTTGTTTTTGGATAAGTTTATTAACCGGTTTAATAGATTTATGGAAAAACAAAAAAGGAGAATCAACATGAATCTTTTGATTATGGGCTTACCTGGTGCAGGTAAGGGAACTCAAGCAGCGAAAATCGTTGAAAAATTTAAGGTAGCACATATTTCTACAGGTGATATGTTCCGCGCTGCAATAGCTAATCAAACTGAGATGGGCGTGCTCGCTAAATCATATATTGACAAAGGTGAACTTGTTCCGGATGAAGTTACCAATGGAATTGTAAAAGAACGTTTGTCTCAAGAAGATATTAAAGAAACAGGCTTCCTTTTGGACGGCTATCCTCGTACTATTGATCAAGCCCACGCTTTAGATGCTATTTTAAAAGATCTTGGCATTGATCTTGATGGTGTCATCAATATTGAAGTGGATCCAAGTTGCCTCTTAGAGCGTTTAAGTGGAAGAATCATTCACCGTCAAACAGGCGAAACTTTCCATAAGGTCTTCAATCCACCAGCAAACTACAATGAAGAAGATTATTACCAAAGGGAAGACGATAAACCTGAAACAGTTAAGCGCCGTTTGGATGTAAATATTGCTCAAGGTGAACCTATTTTAGCACACTACAGAGAACTAAAATTAGTCCATGATATCCAAGGTAATCAAGATATTAATGATGTATTTTCAGATATCGAAAAAGTCTTGGAAAAATTGAAATAAAAGCGTTTTTCACGCTTGCAATATTTGACAAGTAGTGATACAATGAATTAGTCTGACTTATAATTGTTACCTCTGTGTCCAGAGGTGATGAATCAAAATTTAGGGAGGTACTTTTGCGTGGCAAAAGATGATGTGATCGAAGTCGAAGGCAAGGTAATTGATACTATGCCAAACGCAATGTTTACGGTTGAACTTGAAAATGGACATCAGATTTTAGCAACAGTTTCTGGTAAAATTCGTAAAAACTATATTCGTATTTTAGCGGGAGACCGTGTTACTGTCGAAATGAGTCCGTATGATTTGACTCGTGGACGGATCACCTACCGCTTTAAATAATGGAAAAACTTGGAGGATTAAGAAATGAAAGTAAGACCATCGGTCAAACCAATTTGCGAATACTGCAAAGTTATTCGTCGTAATGGTCGTGTTATGGTTATTTGCCCTGCAAATCCAAAACACAAACAACGTCAAGGTTAATTAGAAAGGAGAAAACATGGCTCGTATTGCTGGAGTTGATATTCCAAATGACAAACGTGTAGTCGTATCACTTACTTACGTATATGGTATCGGTCTTCCAACATCTAAGAAGATCCTAGCTGCTGCTGGAGTTTCTGAAGACGTTCGTGTAAAAGACTTGACACCTGATCAAGAAGACGCTATCCGTCGTGAAGTGGATGCGATCAAAGTTGAAGGTGACCTTCGCCGTGAAGTAAACCTAAACATCAAACGTTTGATGGAAATCGGTTCATATCGTGGAATCCGTCATCGTCGTGGACTTCCTGTTCGTGGACAAAACACTAAAAATAACGCTCGCACTCGTAAAGGTAAAGCTGTTGCGATTGCTGGTAAGAAAAAATAATATAAGGAGGTAAAAAGTCTTGGCTAAACCAACGCGTAAACGTCGTGTGAAAAAAAATATCGAATCTGGTATTGCACATATTCACGCTACATTTAATAACACTATTGTTATGATTACTGATGTGCATGGTAATGCGATTGCTTGGTCATCTGCTGGTGCTCTTGGTTTCAAAGGTTCTCGTAAATCTACACCATTTGCTGCCCAAATGGCATCTGAAGCAGCTGCTAAATCTGCACAAGAACACGGTCTTAAATCAGTTGAAGTTACTGTAAAAGGTCCAGGTTCTGGTCGTGAGTCAGCTATTCGTGCTCTTGCTGCCGCTGGTCTTGAAGTAACAGCTATTCGTGATGTGACTCCTGTACCACACAATGGTGCTCGTCCTCCAAAACGTCGCCGTGTATAATCACCAACAATTACACTGCTTTTCGTTTAAGAGGGAGTTAACTAAATGATTGAGTTTGAAAAACCAAATATAACAAAAATTGATGAAAATAAAGATTATGGCAAGTTTGTGGTAGAACCACTTGAACGTGGTTATGGTACAACTCTTGGGAACTCACTTCGTCGTGTCTTGTTGGCTTCATTACCAGGAGCAGCAGTTACTTCTATCAACATTGAAGGAGTATTACACGAATTTGATACTATCCCAGGTGTCCGTGAAGATGTTATGCAAATTATTCTTAACATCAAAGGGATTGCTGTGAAATCTTACGTCCAAGACGAAAAGATGATTGAACTTGATGTTGAAGGTCCTGCAGAAATTACTGCTGGAGACATTTTGACAGATAGCGATATCGAAATTGTAAACCCAGATCATTATCTCTTTACAATCGGTGAAGGAGCACGCTTTAAAGCTGTCATGACAGTTAACAGTGGTCGTGGTTATGTTCCAGCTGATCAAAATAAACGTGATGATGCACCTGTGGGAACACTTGCTGTAGATTCTATCTATACGCCAGTGACAAAAGTTAATTACCAAGTTGAGCCAGCTCGTGTTGGTAGCAATGATGGTTTTGACAAACTAACCCTTGAAATTATGACAAATGGAACAATCATTCCAGAAGACGCACTTGGTCTTTCAGCGCGCATCTTGACTGAACATTTGGATCTCTTTACTGATCTTACTGAGGTGGCTAAAGCAACTGACGTGATGAAAGAAGTAGATAAGAGCTCAGATGATCATGTTTTGGAACGCACAATTGAAGAACTAGATTTGTCTGTTCGCTCATATAACTGTTTGAAACGTGCTGGTATTAACACAGTTTACGATTTGACAGAAAAAACTGAGCCTGAAATGATGAAAGTTCGGAACCTTGGTCGTAAGAGTCTTGAAGAAGTTAAAGTTAAACTGACAGATTTAGGTCTAGGGTTAAAAAACGATAAATAAAGGAGGAATACATGGCTTACCGTAAATTAGGACGCACTAGCTCACAACGTAAAGCAATGCTTCGTGATTTGACTACTGACTTGATTATCAACGAATCAATCGTAACAACAGAAGCTCGTGCAAAAGAAATCCGTAAAACAGTTGAAAAAATGATTACCTTGGGTAAACGTGGTGACTTGCATGCTCGTCGTCAAGCAGCTGCTTTTGTTCGTAACGAAATTGCATCAGAAAACTATGATGAAGCAACTGAAAAATATACTTCAACTACTGCACTTCAAAAATTGTTCTCTGAATTAGCACCTCGTTATGCAGAACGCAATGGTGGATATACTCGTATCCTTAAAACTGAACCACGTCGTGGAGATGCTGCTCCGATGGCAATCATCGAATTAGTATAAGATCATCAATCTTTGTTGAGTGTTATGATGATGGAATAGATGTTCTATTCTTAGTCTAGCTCTGGTCTACCGCTAGGATTTTTCCTAGCGGGAACACTCATCATATAGTGAGATGATAGGTAGACGCTTGTTTACGAAATTGTTTTTTGATAAAAAAACAATTTCGTAAGCAGGCGTTTTTGCTTGAATATAGGAAAAAAATAGAATTTTTGTTATAATACTCTAATACAAAGAATGATTATTTTGAAGATCTCCTTAAGTTTCCTTTTAAAGAATGTTAAAAACGGTAGGAGCTGAGAAATAAAATAAAGTAAGTTCTATCGGAGCTATACTTTTAATAAAATAAATATCAAGGATAAATCATAGGAATTCAAAATGACTAATGCAATACAGCTATTAAAAGATCGATATTTAAAAAATATTAAAGAAAAACCAACTATCTATGTAGGCATTGAGTTGGAATTTCCTATTGTAAATTGTCAGGGAAAAGCAACTGATATAAATGTGGCTAAGAACTTGCTAAAGCGCCTTATTGATCAGCATTCCTTTGAAGCAGAGAAGTTTGATAGAGTTGGAGACCCAATCCAGATAAAGTCTAAAGAAAATGAAGATAGAATTCTATTTGAAGTTTCATACAATATTTTAGAATTCGCGTTTGAGAAAGCTACAAAGATTCAAGAAGTGGAAGAGCGATTCACAGAATATCTAAGTGTTATCCAATCTATTTTGGGCGAAGATGACCATGAATTGCAAGGGAAAGGAATTCATCCTTTTTGGGATAAAAATGACAATAATCCAGTTCAATCGCCTCGCTATGAAATGTTAATGCAGTATTTATCAATGAGCAAGACTTTAAAATTAAAAGACCTGCATTCTTATCCTGAATATGGAGCATTTATCTGTGGAAATCAAATTCAACTAGATGTTTCTAAAGAAAACTTTATAAGTGTTATTAATGTTTTTAATCAAATTGAAGCAGCCAAAGCATATCTTTTTGCCAATTCTGAATTTCCAGATTCTTCATGGAATACAAAAATTGCGCGAGACATTTTTTGGGAACAATCTATGCATGGAATCTTGCAAGAAAATGCAGGTGTCAATCTAAAAGATTTCCAAAACGAAGATGAATTTTTTTCTTATCTTGGCAAATCTGCAGTTTTCACAGCTAAAAGAGGTGATCAAGACTACTATTTCTTTCCAATTCCTGCAATTGACTATTTAAGTCATGAAAAAATTAAAGCATACAATCTGTCGGGTGAAACAGTAGAATTAACACCGAAGCAAGAAGATTTTGAAAATCACAGAAGTTATCAGTATCAAGATTTAACAACAAGAGGGACTGTCGAGTTTCGAAGTGTTTGTGCTCAGCCTTTTGATAGAACCTTTATTTCTGCCGCTTTCCATCTCGGCATTCTGGCTAACTTAGAAAATGTACAAAAATATCTACAAGAAACTGACTTTTTTAAAAAGGAGGGGCGTAATTATAAACAGTTAAGACAAAAATTTTCCAAAAAAGAAATTAGCAGAAGTGCGGCAACTCATGTTCGCAACTTCGCAAACGACTTAATTCAATTGGCAATAGTCGGTTTGGTAGCTCGAAATAACGGTGAGGAATTCTATCTAAAGAATTTGATAGTCAAAGAAAAAGAAGAATAATAAAAAAATATAAAAAAATTTCAAAAAAGTAGTTGACAGGAGAGGTAGTAGATGATATACTAAGA
>NZ_LQWV01000002.1:152613-164882 GCF_001553855.1 Streptococcus gordonii | reverse complement strand
CTGAAGAAGATTAAGACAGGGATCAATGTCTCCCTATTCGACAGATTGAGTTAAGTTTAAAAGCGATTCGGATTGAACTGCACCCCAAAAGTTAGACAGAAAAAATCTAACTTTTGGGGTATTTTATTATAAGATTAACTTATGAGGACAAAGTTCAGATATACGATCTTAGAAAACAAGGAGTCAGATTAAAGCGACTTTCAGAAAAATATGGAATGAACCTTTCAAATCTTGAGTACTTAATCCGATTGATTGATCGCTATGGAATAGAGATCGTTAAAAAGGGGAAGAATCGTTACTATTCTCCTGAATTAAAAGAAGAAATCATTGATAAAGTCCTATGTGAAGGCCGTTCGCAAGATGGAGTTTCTCTGGATTATGCTCTCCCAAATCGTGTGATGCTTCCTAGCTGGCTGGTGCAATACAAGAAAAACGGGTATACTGTTGTTGAGAAAATAAGAGGGAGACCAGCTAAAATGGGACGTAAACGCAAGAAAACTTGGGAAGAAATGACTGAACTAGAGCGACTTCAAGAGGAGAATGAACGCTACGTACCGAGGTGGCCTTCCTAAAAAAGTTAAAAGAGCTAGAAGACAGGGACGAAGCCATAGAGCGAGAAAGGCAGAGACAGTTAGAGAAATGGTTTCAGGAGGATTTCGACTAGATTTACTTCTTGAAACGGCTCGTTTAGCTCGCTCAACTTATTATTATCAATTGAAACAGCTGGGGCAACCAGATAAGGATAAAGAGCTGAAGGATGAAATACAAGCCATTTATAGTGAACATAAAGGCAACTATGGCTATCGTCGAATCCATTTAGAATTAAGGAATTGTGGTTATACGGTCAATCATAAAAAGGTCCAATGTTTGATAAAAGTTCTTGGTTTAAGTGATCGAATTCGTCGTAAACGGAAGTATTCTTCTTACCAAGGAGAGATTGGCAAGAAAGCAAAAAATCTTATTTAACGCCAGTTTGAAGCAGCCAAACCAATGGAAAAGTGCTACACCGATGTAACAGAGTTTGCTATTCCAAATAGAAGTCAAAAACTCTACTTATCACCAGTTTTAGATGGCTTTAATAGCGAAATTATCGCCTATAATCTTTCTACGTCACCGAATTTAGCACAAGTAAAAACCATGTTGGAATAAGCCTTCACAGTGGGGCATTACGAAAATACAATTCTCCATAGCGATCAAGGATGGCAATACCAACATGATTCTTATCATCAGTTTCTAGAGAGTAAGGGAATTCAACCATCCATGTCACGCAAGGGGAATAGTCCAGATAACGGTATGATGGAGTCCTTCTTTGGCATTTTGAAGTCGGAAATGTTTTATGGTAAAGTTTCTTGTAACACTGGTTGATACATGATATAATTTTCTTCAAATAATAAGACAGAGGACATAAATGAAAAAGAAATTTATTGTTATTTTTTTACTAATGATCATTTTTAGTTTTTTAGTATTCTTCACTTTGTCAAATCAAAGCTCAAAATTAAATTCAAGTAAATTCATTCAATCTACCACCCCAACCTTGTTCTTTCACGGTTATGGCTCCAGTGCTAATGCGGAAAGGCATATGACAGAATCAGCTAGAAAGGCTGGTGTAACAAAAACAATTATTCAAGCGAACGTTGACAGAAAAGGGCAGGTCACTTTAAGAGGTCGTATTCCCAAAGGTGCAATCAATCCAATTATCATGGTTCAATATGAGGACAACAGAAATCCCGACTATTTACAAGATGCAGCATATGCTAAAGCAGTAGTAGAAAAACTTAAGCAAGCTTATGGATTTCAAGAAATGAAGATGGTGGGGCATTCTATGGGGAATATGTCCATTCTTTATTATCTTTTAGAATACGGAAGTGAAGAAAATCTACCTAAATTGACTAAGCAGGTTAATTTGGCGAATCATGTAGCTGGTCTAGAGAATTGGAATCTTCCATCAAACTTGACCTTAGATCCTCAAACAGGACAGCCTTCTGCAATGAATGAACAATATCAAAAACTTACTGGATTAAGAGAGGTTTATCCTGATAAACAAATAGACGTTCTGAATATCTATGGTGATATTGGTGGAAATACAGATGGATCAGTCCTAAACATTTCATCAAAAGCGCTAAAATATTTGCTAATCAATCATGCTAAATCCTATAAGGAAGTCAAAATATCTGGGCGAGGAGGCCAGCATAGCAGATTGCACGAGAACTCTGAAGTAGACCAGCTTTTAATAGACTTTTTGTGGAGAAAATGAGAGAATTTTAGCTCCAAACAGTTTTTTGCCAAAGGAATAAGATAAAAGAACAGAGAGTTTGACACTAATTATGAGTCTTTAAGGACTCTTTTTATATTTTCTTTATGCAAACCTTTTGCTCTTGAAAAAAATCTGATATAATGGGGTGGAATAAAAGAATCAGAGGAGAGGACAATGTCTAAAAAAATCATTGGTATTGACCTTGGTGGTACCTCCATCAAATTTGCAATTTTAACTCAAGAAGGACAAATTCAAGAAAAATGGTCTATAAAAACAAATATTTTAGATGAAGGAAGCCATATCGTTGATGATATGATTGAATCTATTCTTCATCGTTTGGACTTGCTTCAGCTAACTGCAGATCATTTCTTGGGAATCGGAATGGGTTCTCCTGGAGTGGTAGATCGTGAAAAAGGTACCGTTATTGGTGCTTATAACCTAAACTGGAAAACTTTGCAACCCGTAAAAGAAAAAATTGAAAAAGCTACTGGGATCCCATTCTTTATCGACAATGATGCAAATGTCGCAGCATTGGGGGAACGCTGGATGGGAGCTGGAGAAAATCAGCCTGATGTTGTTTTTATGACCTTAGGAACCGGTGTAGGTGGCGGTATTGTCGCTGAAGGTAAACTCCTCCATGGCGTTGCTGGTGCAGCAGGAGAGCTTGGGCATATTACTGTTGATTTTGATCAGCCGATTCCATGTACTTGCGGAAAGAAGGGCTGTTTGGAAACTGTTGCATCTGCAACAGGTATTGTCAACTTAACTCGTCGTTATGCTGATGAGTACGCTGGTGAGGCTGAATTAAAGAAACTCATCGATAATGGAGAAGACGTCACAGCTAAAACAGTCTTTGATTTAGCGAAAGAAGATGATGAGTTAGCCCTTATCGTTTATAGAAACTTCTCTCGTTACCTAGGAATTGCTTGCGCGAATATTGGATCAATCCTTAATCCATCTACGATTGTTATCGGTGGCGGTGTATCAGCTGCTGGACCTTTCTTGTTAGAGGGAATTCAAAAAGTTTATGACGAAAATACCTTCCCTCAGGTTCGTACATCAACAAAATTAGCTTTGGCAACTCTAGGAAATGATGCTGGTGTTATCGGTGCAGCATCCTTGGTTCTTCAATAATTTTAAAATCCATTTTATTCTCCTGCAGACTCTGTGGGAGAGTTTTTGTGGGAAGTTTGCTATAATACTAGAAGTTGTTTACTGTTGAAGGAGATCTAATGACAAAAGCTGATACGATTTTTAAAGAAAACATTAGAAAAATTTTAGAAGAGGGAGTATTCTCTGAAAATGCTCGTCCTCGCTACAAGGATGGAAATGTGGCCAATTCCAAATATATCACTGGTTCTTTTGCTGAGTACGATTTGAGCAAAGGAGAATTCCCAATCACGACTCTGCGCCCTATTGCCATTAAGTCTGCCATCAAGGAGGTCCTTTGGATCTATCAAGACCAGTCTAATAGTCTAGGACTGCTCAACGACAAGTATAATGTTCACTACTGGAATGATTGGGAAGTTGGCGATACGGGTACCATTGGTCAGCGTTACGGAGCGGTTGTCAAGAAGCATGATATTATCAATAAAATTCTCCAACAACTAGCAGCTAATCCTTGGAATCGTCGCAATATCATCTCTCTCTGGGATTATGAAGCTTTTGAAGAAACAGATGGCTTGCTCCCATGCGCTTTTCAAACCATGTTTGACGTTCGGCGTGTAGATGGAGACATTTATCTGGATGCGACTCTGACTCAACGTTCGAATGATATGCTGGTTGCTCACCATATTAATGCTATGCAGTATGTGGCTTTGCAGATGATGATTGCCAAGCATTTTGGCTGGAAGGTAGGCAAGTTCTTTTACTTTATCAATAACTTGCACATCTATGACAACCAGTTCGAGCAGGCGGAGAAGCTGTTGCGTCGAGAACCTAGCGACTGTCAGCCACATCTCGTTTTAAATGTGCCTGACGGGACCAATTTCTTCGATATTAAAGCAGAAGATTTTGAGTTATTAGACTATGAGCCGGTTAAACCTCAGCTCAAATTTGATTTAGCAATTTAATTTCAATAATTCCTATCGAAGTTTTTCGGTGGGATTTTTCTTTCGTAGCAAATAATTGCAGGAAAGATATAAAGTGGTATAATGACAATAGATATAACTATTGCAAACGCTTACCTTCGGAGGTGCTAATATGATAGCTGGTTTTTTAAAGATGCATAGACCAAAACAATCTTGGGTTCTTGCATTATCTATCGCTTTACTTGCAATTCTTGTCTTATTCTTCCAAGTAGCAGAAGTCAAAGCTGATGATCAAGTTCGCTTAAATCACTGGAGAGTAGAGAAGAGAGAGCAATCTTCAGTTGAAGTGCTTGAAGGTTCAAAACAGATTGAATCTCGAAATCACAAGAAGACTTTAAGAGAGAAACGGCATTCTCTTGCTCTTCGCTGCCATGGAAAGGGACCTAAAAATAAGCAAACTCAAACAAGTGGTGAAGAGACTGCTACAGAGGAAAAGTCAAAAAAGAGAGATGCTTGTGATGTAGATCCTAATACTGATAATACAGAGACGGAGACTGCTTCTGTTGAACATAAAAAATCAGATTCTACAGTATTATATATTTCTGCATTTGGAGTTTTAGCTCTTTTGGTAGTTTATATTCTATTCATGAAGGCTAAAAAAAATAAATCTTAAATCCGAAGTTTAATTCGATAACCTCAATGGTTATCGAATTTTTATCTGTTTTCAGTTGGAAATAAATGAAGAGAAGTGGTAGTCCAATCAAGTCTTTTTTTATATTTTTTGATAGAATAGAAATATCAATTAAAAGGATTATGAAATGACTAAAAAGATTGCGGCGATTTGGGCACAAGATCAAAATGGACTGATTGGAAAAAATCAATCCCTACCTTGGCATTTACCAGCAGAGTTAAAGCATTTTAAAGAAATTACTTCCGGTCATGCTATATTAATGGGAAGAGTGACTTTCGATGGTATGGATCAGCGTGTTTTACCAAACCGGACAAGTCTTATTCTGACTAAGGATCCGAATTATACTGTTGAAAATGAATCTGTCTTAATTTATCATGACTTGCCTTCTGTTTTAAAATGGTATCAGGAACAGGAAAAAAATCTTTATATCATTGGCGGTGGTCAAATTTTTTCCTTATTTCAGCATCATTTAGATGAAATTATTAAAACTGAAATTCATGCTAGTTTTGAGGGTGATACTTATTTTCCAAAGGATTTTGACTTAACAGCATTTAGAGAAGTCAATAGCCAATTTCATCCTAAAGATGACAAGAATTTGTATGATTTTACCGTGAAAGTTCTAGAAAGAAAGGGTTCATAAAAAGTGGAAAGAAGTGTTTTTGGGGTTTTTACGGCCTTTTTGTGCGCCATTTGCCTTGTTTGTTCCGTACAAACTTTTAGAAAAAGGCGGTATGGTTTGTCCATTTTATTTTTGCTTAATGCCTTTACAAATTTAGTGAATAGTATTCACGCTTTTTATATGACTTTATTTTAATTTGACGAATATATATTAAAGGGAGACTAGTATTATGCCTACCAATCGTAATGAAGAGATGATGGTATATTGTTCATTTTGTGGGAAGAACCAAGATGAAGTTCAAAAGATTATTGCAGGTAATAACGCTTTTATTTGTAATGAGTGTGTAGAATTAGCGCAAGAAATTATCCGTGAAGAATTGGCCGAAGAAGTCTTAGCTGACTTGTCAGAGGTTCCAAAACCTCAAGAATTATTGCATATTCTAAACCATTATGTCATCGGCCAAGAGCGTGCTAAAAGAGCGCTAGCTGTAGCGGTATATAATCACTACAAGCGTATTAATTTTCATGACAGTCGCGAAGAAGACGATGTTGAATTACAAAAATCAAATATTTTAATGATCGGTCCAACGGGTTCTGGAAAAACTTTTCTTGCTCAAACCTTGGCTAGAAGTTTAAATGTGCCATTTGCGATTGCTGATGCGACAGCATTAACAGAGGCTGGTTATGTCGGAGAAGATGTAGAAAATATTCTTTTAAAACTTTTACAGGCGGCTGATTTCAATATTGAACGTGCAGAACGCGGAATTATCTACGTTGATGAGATTGATAAGATCGCTAAAAAAAGTGAAAATGTTTCTATCACGCGCGATGTATCAGGTGAAGGAGTACAGCAAGCACTCTTAAAAATTATCGAGGGTACTGTAGCAAGTGTTCCGCCTCAAGGAGGTCGCAAGCATCCGCAGCAAGAAATGATTCAAGTTGATACCAAAAATATTCTTTTCATCGTTGGTGGTGCCTTTGATGGAATTGAAGAAATTGTTAAACAACGTTTGGGCGAGAAAATTATTGGTTTTGGTCAAAATAACAAAGCTATTGATGAAAACGAGTCCTACATGCAGGCTATTATTGCCGAAGATATTCAAAAATTTGGAATTATCCCTGAATTAATTGGTCGTTTGCCTGTTTTTGCTGCTCTGGAACAACTGACTGTAGATGACTTGGTTCGTATTCTTCGTGAACCTAAGAATGCTTTGGTTAAACAATACCAAGCTCTCTTGTCTTATGATGATGTTAAACTAGAGTTTGATGATGATGCTTTACAGGAAATCGCGAACAAGGCCATTGAGCGCAAAACTGGTGCTCGCGGTCTACGTTCTATCATCGAAGAAACCATGATGGATGTTATGTTTGAAGTTCCAAGTAAAGAAAATGTGAAACTTGTCAGAATTACGAAGGAAGCCGTTGATGGTACGGATAAACCAATTTTAGAGACTGCTTGAGGTCAAAATATGGAAATTAACACACATAATGCAGAAATTTTGCTGAGTGCGGCTAATAAATCTCACTATCCTCAAGATGATATTCCAGAAATCGCTCTTGCTGGTAGATCTAACGTCGGTAAATCAAGTTTTATTAATACGATGCTTAATCGTAAAAATTTAGCGCGTACATCTGGGAAACCTGGGAAAACTCAATTGTTAAACTTCTTCAATATTGATGATAAACTTCGGTTTGTTGATGTTCCTGGCTATGGTTATGCTAAGGTTTCAAAGACTGAACGTGCTAAATGGGGAAGAATGATTGAAGAATACCTGACCAGCAGAGAGAATCTGCGAGCTGTAGTCAGTTTAGTTGATTTACGACACGATCCAAGTGCGGATGATGTTCAAATGTATGAATTTTTGAAGTACTATGAAATTCCAGTGATTCTTGTAGCAACAAAAGCGGATAAAATTCCTCGTGGGAAATGGAACAAACATGAATCGGCTATCAAGAAAAAACTAAATTTTGACCCAGCTGATACATTTATTCTCTTTTCATCAGTAGATAAAACTGGTTTAGATGCATCTTGGGATGCTATCTTAGAAAAAGTGAATGAATAACAAAAAAGCAGAAGAGTACTTCTGTTTTTTTACTAAGAAAAAGTAAAACTGTCATGAAATTGTAATCAATTCGCATTTTATGTCATTATTTATTATGCTACAATTATTGTAGTATTTTTTAGGAGTTAAGACTATGAAGAAGAAAATGAGTGCACTTTTAGCAGTGATGACAGTATTTATGTCTGCTATTATGATTAGTGCTTTACTAGCAAACAATACAAAGTCAGTTGATGCTAACGAGGAACAAACAGTTCAATACTATAATCCAACTGAAGTATTTATTTCTCAGATAGCTGAATCAGCTCGTCAATTGGGTCAGGAGAATGATTTATACGCTTCTGTAATGATCGCTCAAGCTATTCTTGAAAGTAATTCAGGTCGCTCAGGCCTGGCCTCAGCGCCTCACTACAACCTTTTTGGTGTAAAAGGACACTACGGTGGCCAGTCTGCTACAATGCTTACTTGGGAAGATGATGGTCAAGGAAATGCATATAATATTGATGCAGAATTCCGTTCTTACCCAAGTTATTATGAATCTTTACAGGATTATGTAGCAATTCTTCGCCAAGGTTATTATGCGAATGCTTGGAAGAGCAATACGACTAGCTATCAAGATGCAACAGCAGCTTTAACAGGTGTTTATGCGACAGATTCAAGTTATAATGCAAAATTAAATTATATTATTGAAAAGTATAACTTGACTCAATATGATACTCCCAGTTATCAGCAAGCATACAGTGGCGATCTTGTTTATAATATTTATCGTCAGCAGTATACTAGTCAAGAAATATTGGACGAAGACGTCGCTTGGGCGAATCGTTAAACGAAAAAGTAGGAAAAGAGTTAGGAAAAGATCCTAATTCTTTTTTCTCTTAAAATTTAAGAAAACGATTTCGTAATTCTTCATTTTATGATATAATGGTCGTAATATTTTTTAAGGGGAAATTAGTATGGCAGAATCGTCATTTATCACAAAAGTTGCATTTGCTTGTCAGAAGAAAGAGGCCTTATTTGATAGTAGTAAAGCAAAGTATGCTGTTCGTTCTATGTACGCTGGGGCTTTCTTAACATTAAGTACTGCTGCAGGAGCAATTGCTGCAGACGTTATTAACAAGATAGTACCAGGCTCTGGACGCCTCCTGTTTCCGTTCATATTTGCTTGGGGATTGGTATATATCCTCTTCTTAAACGCTGAGTTAACAACATCAAACATGATGTACTTGACTGCAGGAACTTTTTTGAAAAAAATCAAGTTTTATAAAGCCTTGCTGATTTTACTGTACTGTACTTTCTTTAATCTTGTTGGAGCGGCAATTATTGGTTGGATTTTCAACCAAACAGTGGCTTATGCTGGATTGACACCGGATGGCTTCGTTGGGACAGTTGTTGCAAACAAGCTTAGCCGAGGTAATAGTGTAGTTTTATTTGAAGCTATTGCGGCTAACATTTTTGTAAATGTTGCTATTTTATCATTCTTATTGATTAAGAGTTCTACAGCAAAAATGTGGATCGTCATTTCAGCTATATATATGTTCGTGTTTTTGACTAACGAACACTTGGCTGCAAACTTTGCCTCTTTCTCATTGATTGCTTTTAATAAGATTGCTAGTCAGGTCCAAGGATTTGATGTTTTCAATGTTTTAAGACATTTCAGCATTACATTTATTGGTAATGTAATTGGTGGTGGTCTGTTGATTGGTCTTCCATATGCTTGGATGAACAAAGACGAAGAAACGTACGTTGATTAGATATAATTAAAAAAAGTTCAGGAAAACCTGACTTTTTTTCTTTTTTTGTGTTATAATAGATAAAATTTATTGGAAATAGAAAGTTTTCAGATAATGAACAAATCTTATTTTTACCTAGATATGAAAACTCATGAACTTCTTGTCCCATATAGCCAGACAAAACGTAGAGTTCGAGTCTTATTGCCGAAAAATTACTCAGAGGATCTTGAAAAAAGTTATCCTGTTGTTTATTTTCATGATGGACAAAATGTTCTTTATAGTAAAGAGTCTTTCAGCGGTCATTCCTGGAAGATTATTCCAATTATCAAACGCAATCCTGATTTAGAAAAAATGATTGTCGTCGCAATTGATAATGATGGAGTCAATCGAATGAATGAATACTCGGCGTGGAAGTATAAAGAAATGAATATTCCAGGTGTTTCTTTTGGTGGCAAGGGAAGTGAGTACGCTGAGTTCGTTATGGATGTCGTCAAACCTTTTATTGACGAAAATTATCGAACCAAATCAGATTTCAAACATACGGCTATGATCGGGAGCTCTTTAGGTGGCAATATTACTCAGTTTATGGGTGTTGAATATGAAGACCAAATTGGTTGTCTCGGTGTTTTTTCATCCGCTAATTGGCTTCATCAAGAAGATTTTGATCGCTATATCAAGCGTCAATCACTTAAACTGAATCAACGGGTCTTTATTTATGTTGGAACCGATGAGGCAGATGATACGGATAAAACCTTGATGGCTGGTAATATAAAACAAGCTTATATTGATTCATCTGTTAAATACTATCGTCAGCTCTTAGTTGCTGGTATAGATATTGACAATCTTGTTTTAAAAATTCAGGCTGGTGCCGAACATAACGAGATTGCTTGGTCAGAACATTTACTTGATTGCCTTCGTTTTTTAAGTGAGCAGTGGTAAATACAGTCTATAGGAAATGATCTTAATGTATCAAAGAAAGGAGTCTATTATGCATGTTGAATTTTTAAGTCATTGGAGTGGAAATCTTAATCGAGAAATGTATGTTAATCGCTATGGGCATTCTGGTCTTCCTGTTCTCGTCTTTGCCTCTTCTGGTGGAAGTCATAATGAATATGCAGACTTTGGCATGATTGATGCTTGCTCTGGTTTTATAGAAGCTGGTAAAGTACAATTTTTTACTTTGAGCAGTGTTGATAGTGAAAGTTGGTTAGCAGATTGGAAGAGCCCGCACGATAGAGCAGAGATGCATCGTGCTTATGAACACTATGTCATCCAAGAAGCCATTCCTTTTATTAAACATAAAACGGGCTGGTTTGATCCTATGATGACGACAGGCTGTTCAATGGGTGGTTATCATGCTATGAATTTCTTTCTTCAACATCCCGATGTTTTTAATAAAGTAATTGCTCTTAGTGGTGTCTATGATGCACGATATTTTTTAGGTGATTATGGGAATGATGAAGCAGTTTATCAGAATTCTCCAGCTGACTATATTTGGAATCAAAATGATAGCTGGTTTATTGATCGTTATCGACAGGCAGATATCATTGTTTGCACTGGGCATGGAGCTTGGGAGGCGGATGGATTGCCATCATTTTACACTCTGAAAAAAGCCTTTGATTATAAACAGATTCCTGCTTGGTTTGCTGAATGGGGCCACGATGTGGCTCATGACTGGGTCTGGTGGCGTAAGCAAATGCCATATTTCCTTATAGATTTTGATATCTTGAATCTTAGATTCAACAACATTATCTATGGGGATTTCTTTGGTATTGAAGACGTAGCAGCAGTAGAAGATGTGCTGCGCGGTGTTAAATACGAACGTGAAGATGTCCTTAAAGCTCTTGAAATGATTGATATCAGCCGCTACTTTGCTGGAATTAGCAGACAAGAGATTGCTGAAGCTGTAGTGGGTTAAAAATCTTTTAAATTTAAATCGAGAAGTAAAATCTTCTTGATTTTTTTATTATAAAAAACATCCTTAGTTTGACAAGTTTTTCACAAAGTATTAAACTAAAAGTGAAGACAACGCCAATCAAGTTTATTAGAAAGGACTACTAGCTATGGATAAATTAAGCGGAAAAATTGCTTTAATTACTGGTGCAGCTGTTGGATTAGGTGAAGGAATTGCTCAAGTCTATGCCAAATATGGCGCAAAATTATGTCTTTTTGATTTAGATCCTCACGTCGAAGTAACTGCTCAGAAGTTAAGAGATGATTACCATCAAGATATTATTAGTTTTATAGGTGATGTTAGAAATAGACAAGACTTAGAAGAAGCAGTCACTCTAACACTTGAAAACTTTGGTAGTCTAGATATTGCCTGTTGTAATGCTGGTATTTGTCGCTTGGCACCATTTGATCAAATGTCTGACCAAATACGTGATCAGCACATTGACGTCAATATTAAAGGTGTGTGGAATAGTTGCCAAGCTTCTTTAAAACCTATGCTAAAACAAGGATATGGTTCAATCGTCATAGCTTCTTCTGTCACTGGAGACCTTGTGGCAGATGCAGAGGAAGCGGCTTATGCAATGACAAAGTCAGCTCTTGTTGGTTTAACAAAAGCACTAGCAGTAGAATACGCCCACAAAAATATTCGGATAAACTGTACTCAATTAGGCTATGCTCGAACACCCATGGTTGAAAAAATGGCTCTTGAATCTAATCCTATTAATCCAGAAGAACCTATCCAAGATATTGCTTCAGCAGTCCCAATGAAAAGATTGGCAAAACCAACAGAAGTTGGCGAGTTGTTTGCTTTTCTAGGTAGTGATGAATCTTCTTATCTAACCGGTTCTCAAATTGTAATTGATGGAGGCAGCACTCTTCCAGAAACGCTAAGTATGGGGACAAATCATTAATTAAGCAAAAAACATTACATAA
>NZ_LQWV01000002.1:0-152605 GCF_001553855.1 Streptococcus gordonii | reverse complement strand
TTATGTAATGTTTTTTGCTATAATTTATCCAAGGCATTTTTCTGCTCGTCATTGACAATGTGGGTGTAGAGGTCCGTTACCTGGGTGCTAGCATGCCCTAGCTGATGACTGACGAGAACTTGAGATTTGGTTGCATCGTATAAACGTGTAGCAAGCGTGTGGCGGAGTTTGTGAGGAGTCACTCGCACCTTGAAGTCTTCAGAATACTTGGCAACCATTTTTTCGACACTGGAAGCATCGATTCGATTAGGAGTGCCGCGGTATTCAGTCAAAAAGAAGGCTGTATCAGTCTTTTCGGCCTTGTATCGTTTGCTCCGAATACTCAGGTACTCTTCTAAATAGGGCTTAGCAAAAGCAGCAACATTGACAGAGTCCCTTTTTCCGCCTTTTCTTGTCACTTCAATGACCATCATTTTGAGATTGATGTCTTTTAGGTCCAGATTGACAGCTTCAGACAGACGAACACCAGAGGCTAGCAACAAGGCAATGATGGCTAAATCTCGTTCTTTGTTCTTGTTGAAGGAGGATAGCGCACGGTTAGAGAGCTTCTTAGGATACTCAGTATCGATATATTGGAGAAATTCTTCCGTCTCATCACCTAAAAAGAGCTTCTGCTTAATGTTCTCTGCACGAGCAGCCAGAGTTTCCTTTTTCTTCTTAGTAGCAACCTTTTTCATCACATTTCGATAGAAGTAGGGCTCACCCTGCTCGTTTTCCACTTCCTCAGTCAAATATTTGTAGAGGCTGGATAAGGCAGAAAGTGTTCGATTGATGGTAGTCTGTGAAACACCGTTTTGAGTGGTATTAGCATTGAGAAGCGGGCGCTCTCGCAGATACAGAATAAAAGCTTCCATGTCTTTCTTGCTCATATTTTCCAAGACCGAGAGAGGAATCTCAGCAATATGGGAAGCATCCGTGATACCAGATTCTAGCACCCAATTAAAAAAGCGATCATATTCTTTGAGATATTCGTATAAGGTTGTAAAACTATAAGGTACCGCCAGCTTAGACTGGTAATATTCCAGAATGTACCAGGGCATAGTGGCCTTAAGTCTATCAATTCTTTCTAATAACAGTTCACGTCTCATCATATTTCTCCGTTTTTTCTATAAAAGTAGTATAGCATATCTAGATATATTTTTCAAGAAAATTATAGTTTTTCGGAAAGATGATAGAGGGAAGTAAGCAATCTAACTTTACTACAAAACAGATAATAAAAACAAGACAGAATTGAGAAACTAAACTCTATCTTGTTTTACTAAAACTTATTCTTCTAATTCAATTTTTTGAAAATAATCCAGTTGCCATTTTTGTGTTGCCTGAGCTGTTTTATTTAAATTTGTGCACCAGGACGGATAAAACCGCATAGCCATCTTTCCTTTGCAATCCTTTGTAGAAAGAATTTTTTTACTAATAGCCACCTCTTTGGGAATGATAAATATACCGCAATGATGGTCGTCGATGACGACAATAACCAGTTCATCACCTAAGTCTTTATCAGTATAAGGGATATTCTTGTTGCCTTGGTCCTTTTTCCAAAAGACTGTAAAGTAGCCTTCTTTTTTAGGTGTTTTCTTTGCCAAACGACATCTTTTATATTCTTGATCATTTTTTGGCTTAATCAAAATGCTTTCATAGTCTTCATTCCATTTTTCATTTATCAGATCAAAGTCACCATAATACCTATGAAGAATGTCTGTCATTTTCATTGTTTTATCGCCTTTCTATTTTTTACCAAAATTAAATTATGTAAAATAATTACTAGAATAAAAACCCTTTAATCAAATCAATGACTTGATCATTTTGCGGCAAGGAAGAATGGTGAGCATCCTTTCCTACAATGACTACCTCTCTGTGTGAAGCAATCTTTTCTTTATAAATCAAGCTCCCAGCCTCTACACTGCTTTTATGGACAATTCCGTCACCGTCTCGGAAAAAAATTCCCAAAATTGACAAATGCTGCAGCTTCTTAGGAAGTTTTCCCTGGTTGGATACAAAGTCATCTAGCATCGGGACTCGATGATTGAGATTTTTCTTGTTTAGATTATAAGGACTGCCGATAGTCAGGAGCTTTTCCATCTCTAACCCAGAATGGTTTGCTAGGTATTGCTGCAAGAATACTGTATAAACCAGACCACCGTTAGAATGCCCTAACGCATTAAAGCTGTCAAAAGAATATTTCTCTCGCAAAACAGTCAAGGCAGCATCAAACATAGCCGCCTGCTTCTTGATATTTTCGTAACCATCACGATTATTCTGAAAACCAATCACAAAAATGGGGGTTCTGTCCTTGCGCTTCAAATGCCCTCGGTAAGTCATATGTCCATCATTCCAGACTTTGATCCTCACAAGACTATGACGTGGATGCTGATTGCGGTTGAGCTTTTTAACCATTCGATTAAATCGATTCTCTGTCGCCGAACTACCTGGAATCATGATAATGGGACATATTTCGACTTTGCTGGCAGGTAGATGAGAAATAGGGTGGGAAGGCAGCTTATTCAATAATTTTTGAAAGGTTTTAGCAAGTCGATGAATCAATTGAGTCAAAAAAGGCTTCATTCTAGTCTCCGTATCTGAATCTGATGTTTTCAAAAACAAGCCACATAAAACTTAGTTATGCGACTTGTTTTTTTATTATTACTTCCGCTTCTTCTTGTTTTTCTTCATTTGCTTGGCCATCTTGTTCATGCTGCGGCGCATTAGAAACTCTCCAGCCTTACCTTTGAGGCCGCCGCCGAACATTTGGCTCATATCCGGTATGCCGGCTCCACCTAAGCCTGACATATCTGGCATACCGCCTTGGCCCATCATGCCTTCCAGAGCTGACATGTCGGGCATCCCTCCGCCACCAGGCATGTTCTTAGGCATATTGTTTGGATTGAGCCCCATTTGCTTCATCATCTTGCTCATATCGCCTGACAGAACGCCCTGCATCATCTGCTTAGCTTGATTGAAGTCTTTGATAAACTTATTGACATCGACGAAGTTGTTACCCGAACCATTGGCAATCCGACGGCGACGGCTAGGACTCAGCAAGTCAGGATTTTCCCGCTCAGCCGGTGTCATAGAGGATACGATAGCACGTTTGCGGGCAATTTCTTTCTCATCCACTTTGATATTCTTGAGGGCAGGATTATTGGCCATACCTGGAATCAGCTTGAGCAAGTCTTCCATAGGTCCCATGCCTTGTACCTGATCCAGCTGATCAATAAAATCATTGAAATCAAAGGTGTTTTCCCGCATCTTTTCAGCCATTTCAAGCGATTTTTTCTCATCGTATTCTTGAGAGGCTTTTTCGATCAGAGTCAGCATGTCCCCCATGCCCAAAATCCGGCTGGACATGCGGTCTGGGTGGAAGGTTTCGATATCAGTGATTTTTTCACCGGTACCAGTAAATTTAATAGGCTTACCAGTAATCTGACGGACAGAAAGTGCCGCACCGCCACGGGTATCACCATCAATCTTAGTCAGGATAACCCCGGTCACTTCCAGTTGGCTGTTAAATTCACGAGCGACATTAGCCGCTTCCTGACCAATCATGGCATCGACAACCAAGAGAATTTCATTCGGATTAGCCAGCGCTTTGACATCTGAAAGCTCCTGCATGAGCTTTTCGTCAATCTGAAGGCGACCAGCCGTATCAATCAGGACATAGTCGTTGTGGTTGGCCTTGGCTTGCTCCAAACCTTGACGGACAATCTCAACAGCTGGAACTTCTGTACCCAAAGCAAAAACAGGTACATCAATTTGCTGTCCCAGTGTTTTTAGCTGATCGATAGCAGCTGGACGGTAAATATCCGCCGCAATCATAAGCGGACGAGCATTTTCTTCTTTCTTGAGTTTATTAGCAAGCTTTCCAGCAAAGGTAGTCTTACCAGCTCCTTGCAGACCAACCATCATGATAATAGTTGGAATCTTTGGTGACTTGATAATCTCAGCAGTATCAGAACCCAAGATAGTTGTCAGTTCTTCGTCAACAATCTTGATAATCTGTTGAGCTGGATTGAGGGTATCGATAACCTCATGACCGACCGCACGCTCACGAACTTTTTTGATAAATTCTTTGACAACTGGCAATGCAACGTCGGCCTCTAAAAGGGCCAGACGAATCTCTTTGGTCGCTTCCTGAACATCGCTCTCTGAGATTTTTCCTTTTCTGCGCAGATTTTTAAAGACGTTTTGCAAACGTTCTGTTAAACTTTCAAATGCCATTTTTTATTTCTCCTAGTTTCTATTTCAATCAATTTAGTGGAAATCGTCCATGACGACTTAAACATTGGTATTCTTTTGTAGAGACTTCTTTCATAATCTCATTTGGATATCCCCAGCAACTGAATCCTTCTTGCATCGCTTTAGAAAGATCATCAGGGGAGATGATTTGCACTCTGGCAGGGAAAGGTTCTTCCGATTCCAACAGCCAGCAAGACATTCCATTGTAGATAACTTGTCTAGCCATGATTAGTCTCTGTTATCAATGCTGGATAGAGTCGCAATTTGCTCTTGCAAGAAGCTGTCTTCAGGATATTTTTCAGCAATTTCCTCCAGAATTTGGCTTCTAACAATGTAGTCAGAATACATATGCAACTTCATTTCATAGTCTTCTAAAATCTTCTCTGTTCGTTTGATATTATCATAGACTGCTTGACGGCTGACACCAAATTCTTCTGCTATTTCAGCGAGGCTATAATCATCCGCATAATATAGCTCGATATAATTCATTTGTTTATCAGTCAATAGAGCAGCATAAAATTCAAACAGAGCATTCATACGATTGGTTTTTTCGATTTCCATAAGAAATATTATACCAAAAAAGGCTAATAAACTCTAGTTACTCATAGTGGAAATGACTTTTCTTTCGCAAATGTTTTAAGAGGAATCAATCCAATCATTTTTTATGTTTAAAAAACACCCTTGTATTCTCAAAGGTGTGACGTAATTATAATTATGTAAATTAGTTGTTTTCTAGATAAAATTCAAAACGTTCGCCAACATATTGACTTTTTACATACTCGAAGGCTGTCCCATCTTCGAAATAAGATACTTGCGTCAAAGCCAAAATGGCATGACCTCTCGGGATTCCAAGATAATGAGCGATCTTTTCCTTAGCCAAGCGGGCGTATATCGTTTGTTGAGATTTGCCAATCTTATAACCATGTTCTTGAAGAGTTTGAAAGAAATGACTGGTGATCTCTTCTTTGTTAAAATTTTTAATAAACTTTTCTGGTATTGAAGCTACTTCGTATACCACTGGTAGCTTATCAGCATAGCGAACCCGCTCCATTCGAATAATATTTTCAGTCTTGTTTATTCCTAGCTTTTCGACTTCTTGTTTGCTTGGTAGAGTTCGTCGATAGGAAATCAACTGACTGGAAGGTGTCTTACCCTGAGACTTCATAATCTCAGTAAAGCTGGTAGTGCCTCTCATTTTTTCCTGGACGCGCGTGCTGGCAACAAATGTTCCGCTCCCAACCCGTCGTTCCAGCACTCCTTCTTCTACAAGGAGTGTGATAGCTTGGCGAAGAGTCATTCGGCTAACTTGAAAAGTCTCAGCTAAGTCTCGCTCACTGGGTAATCTCTGTCCAATTTGCCAGACTTCTTCATCAATTTCTTTTTTGATTTGATCATGAATTTGTAAATAAGCAGGGAGCATAGTGATCTCCTTTTGGATTTCCTTTTAAAAATATTGTATTATCAATCGAAATAAAAGTCAACATTTACTTCATAGCATTGGAAAAAGCCTCTCTTTTATGATAGAATAAGGAAAAATAAATTTCTTTTAGGGAAGGAAAAAGATGACTAAATCTGAATTGCAAGATGTCGAAAAAATTATCGTATTGGACTACGGCAGCCAGTACAACCAGCTCATCTCTCGTCGGATTCGTGAAATTGGAGTATTTTCTGAATTAAAGAGTAATAAAATTTCCGCTGCAGAGGTAAAAGAGATCAATCCTGTCGGAATTATTCTTTCTGGTGGACCAAACTCTGTTTATGAAGACGGTTCCTTTGATATTGATCCTGAAATTTTTGAGTTAGGCATTCCTATCTTGGGAATTTGCTATGGTATGCAACTTCTGACTCATAAATTAGGAGGTAAGGTAGTGCCGGCTGGTGATGCTGGAAACCGTGAATACGGTCAGTCTAAATTGACTCGCACTGCTTCTCCTCTTTTTGAGAGTACACCTGAAGAACAATTGGTTCTTATGAGCCATGGAGATGCGGTAACTGAAATTCCTGCTGACTTTGTCCGCACTGGTACTTCTGCTGACTGTCCTTTTGCAGCTATTGAACATCCTGCTAAGAAGATTTATGGGATTCAATTCCACCCTGAAGTTCGCCATTCTGAGTTTGGCTATGATATTCTTCGCAACTTTGCTCTAAATATCTGTGGAGCCAAAGGCGACTGGTCAATGGATAATTTCATTGATATGCAGATCAAACAAATCCGTGAGACTGTTGGTGACAAGCGCGTCCTTCTCGGTCTATCAGGTGGGGTTGATTCTTCTGTGGTCGGTGTTCTTTTGCAAAAAGCTATTGGGGACCAATTGATCTGTATCTTTGTTGATCACGGCCTTTTGCGTAAGGGTGAAGCTGATCAAGTTATGGAAATGTTGGGCGGAAAATTCGGACTAAATATCGTCAAAGCAGACGCAGCTAAACGTTTCCTTGATAAACTCGCAGGTGTTTCTGATCCAGAACAAAAACGCAAAATCATTGGGAATGAATTTGTCTATGTCTTTGACGATGAAGCCAGCAAACTGAAAGATGTAAAATTCTTGGCTCAAGGAACTCTTTATACCGATGTGATTGAGTCTGGTACTGATACAGCTCAAACTATTAAGTCTCACCACAACGTGGGTGGTCTGCCTGAAGATATGCAGTTTGAGCTGATTGAACCGCTGAACACACTTTATAAGGACGAGGTTCGTGCCTTAGGTACAGAGCTTGGTATGCCTGATGAAATCGTTTGGCGCCAGCCTTTCCCAGGCCCAGGTCTTGCAATTCGTGTCATGGGAGAAATCACTGAAGAGAAATTAGAAACTGTTCGTGAGTCTGACGCAATTCTTCGTGAAGAAATCGCTAAAGCTGGTCTTGACCGCGATATTTGGCAATATTTCACTGTTAATACTGGTGTCCGTTCTGTTGGTGTTATGGGAGACGGACGCACATACGACTACACAATTGCTATTCGTGCTATCACTTCTATCGATGGCATGACAGCTGACTTCGCCAAGATTCCTTGGGAAGTCTTACAAAAAATTTCTGTTCGTATCGTAAACGAGGTAGACCACGTCAACCGCATCGTCTATGATATCACCAGCAAACCACCTGCAACCGTTGAGTGGGAATAAATTTAGACTAAAAAGCGTAGGAAGTTTTCTTTCCTACGCTTTTAAATCGTTTCTTTTGTTTTCTATTCTAACCCACTCAGGTATTCATAGCGCTCGTATTTTTCCAGCAGTTTTTCGTTCTGCTCATCCAGTTCTTGCTGGAGTTCAGACAGGCGAGCAAAGTCAGAGCCATTCTCCAGCATGGCCGCTTCAATCTCAGAAATCCGATCCTCCAGCGCCTCGATATCGGCCTCGATAGTCTCCCACTCCTGCTTTTCAAAGTAGGTCATGCGCTTTTTATCCTCGCGCACTTTGGTCGATTTTTCCTTTTCAGTCTTTTGGGAAATAGCAGAGCTTTCTGCCAAAAAGGCTTTTTCATCTAAGTAATCGGTGTAATTTCCGAAAAATTCTCTAATACTTCCATTCTCAAAAGCCAAAATTTTGCTGGCTACCTTGTCTAGGAAATAACGGTCGTGGCTGACTGTAATAACTGGCCCGGCAAAGCCTTGTAGAAAGTTTTCTAACACCGTCAAAGTCGCAATATCCAAATCATTGGTCGGCTCGTCAAGAAGCAAGACATTGGGCTTTTCCAAGAGAAGCTTGAGCAGATAAAGTCGTTTTTTCTCTCCACCAGATAGCTTTTCAATCAAATTCCCATGAGTAGATCGAGGAAAGAGAAACTGCTCCAAGAGTTCTGCAATGGAAGTCGTTCCACTGCCTATCTTGACTTCCTCAGCAACTTCTTGCAGATAATTAATGACACGCTTAGACTCATCCAAGCCCTCAATCTGCTGAGAGAAATAGGCTACTCGGACTGTCTCTCCGATAATAAGCTGACCAGCCTGAGGCTGAAGTTTTCCGGCAATCAGATTAAGCAAAGTTGACTTGCCTACACCGTTATCTCCGACAATCCCAATGCGGTCCATATTCTGAATTAAAAGATTAAATTGAGAGAGGATAGGTTTCTGGTCATAAGCAAAGTCCACGTTTTGAAACTCTATAACCTTCTTTCCGATACGGCTGGTTTCAAAGTTCATTTCCAGGTTGCTATCAGTCGTCTGACCGACCAAATCTTTCTTGAGGTCATGGAATCGATTGATCCGAGCTTGTTGCTTGGTTGCCCGAGCCTGGGGTTGCCGTCGCATCCAAGAAAGCTCTTGTTTGTACAACTGTTGTTTCTTATGGAGTAAGGCTGCATCCCGTTCATCCTGCTCTGCCTTGAGACGAACATAGTCTTGATAATTTCCATGGTATTCAATCAAGCGACCGCCATCTAACTCAAAAATCCGTGTAGAAATATTATCCAAGAAATAGCGGTCGTGGGTGATGAAAAGGACTGTCTTCTTAGAATTTTTTAAGAAATGCGTCAGCCATTCAATGGTATCAATATCTAGGTGGTTGGTTGGCTCATCCAGTAAGAGCAAATCGGCATCACCTAAGAGAACCTGAGCCAGCTGAACCCGGCGACGAAGGCCTCCTGATAACTGACTAACCTTGAGAGACAGATTCGTTAGACCAAGCTTGGACAGGACTGTCTTGACCTGGCTTTCGATTTCCCAAGCATGGAGCGAGTCCATCTCTGCCATAACCGCTTCTAGCCTAGATTGTTGACTTTCATCATAGGTCGTCAAAAGCAGCTCATACTCTCGAATCAACTGCATTTCCCGTAAATCACTGGATAAAACAGTGTCAAGCACCGTCTGCTCCTCATCAAAATCAGGCTCCTGAGTCAGATAAGCAATTTTATAGCCCGTCTTAGCAGAAAAAGGGCTGACATCTCCGTCAAAACCCGCTTTACCCGACAAGACATCTAGGAGCGTTGTCTTTCCTGTTCCATTGACACCAATCAGACCAATCCGGTCTAGGTCATGAATGATAAAGGAAATATCCCGAAAAACAGTCTTATCTCCTACTGATTTGGTTAGCTTGTCAACGATAAAATCGCTCATTTCTTCTCCTTGATATAAGCGTAAATGGCCTCTAAATCATTAGGCAAATGGCCGTCTACAATAGCGTATTCCAACTCTTTTAGAATTTGGCCAAGTTTTGGTCCTGGCTCAAAGCCGAACACCTGCATCAGCATGCCACCATTGACTACCATTTCCTGCTTGCTGTGAATAGTCAGACTGGCATCAAGATTCTGAATCGCAGAGAAGTCCACTGCCAAACCATGCGCCTGTCGAAGCTCCTCTGCTTGTAGCAATAAGTCTATATCGTAATCATAGCAGTCACGCTTGGTCAAGTCCCGTTCTGAGCGAATTGTCACAATTTCAACAATATCTGCTACTCTTTTGGCAAATTCACGAGAGGTTTTCCAAATTCTCAAAAATCGTTGAACATCCTGTGTTTTCAATGCTAACAAAAGAGCTGCCCAAGCCTGTTCAGATGCTGAAAAGCAAAAGTCTGAATCCAATTTAAAGAGCTGTTCTAACTTAGCTCTGCTTCCCTTCAAATCTGGCAAAAATTCAATGGCACCGCTTGTCAAGAGTGCCTCTAAGCCCTTGCGACAAAACGGAGCCAGTAAGAGTTTATCAAACTCGATAAAAATGCGTTCAACTGAAATTTTTTCCAGCAGAGGAGCACAGTCCGTCATAGCTGATAAAGTATCTTGCTCTAAGTCAAAATTCAAGGTAGCCTGAAAGCGAAAGCCCCGCATGATGCGCAGAGCATCTTCATTAAAGCGCTCTGTAGCCGTCCCAACAGCGCGCAAAATATGATTTTCCAGGTCATCCAAGCCTTGGAAAAGATCGATGACATGACCGTTTTCATCCAAAGCTAGAGCATTGATGGTGAAATCGCGTCGCTTGAGATCTTCTTCCAAAGAACGCACAAAAGAAACCTTGCTGGGCCTGCGGTAGTCCACATAAACATCCTCGGTCCGGAAAGTCGTCACTTCGTATTCACGGTTATTTTCCAGAACCAAGACGGTTCCATGCTCAATCCCCACATCAACTGTCCGGTCAAAGATACGCTTGGTTTCCTCAGGATAGCTGGAACTGGCAATATCCACATCGTGAATAGGTCGCTGCAAAAGGGCATCGCGAACTGAGCCTCCAACAAAATAAGCTTCAAAGCCAGCCGCTTTTATCTTCTCTAATACTGGCAAAGCCTCCTGAAATTCAGAAGGCAGAGTTTCTAATCTCATAGTAAATGTTCCAATCCATAGACTAATTCTGAGCGTTTGACAACTTCTTTAATGGACAGATTAACTCCTGTCATAAAGGAAGCGCGATCATAGGAATCATGCCGCAGGGTCAATCCCTCTCCCTGGCTACCAAAGATTACTTCTTGATGAGCAACCAAACCAGGCAAGCGAACTGAATGAATACGCATGCCATCGAAATCAGCTCCGCGGGCGCCGGCTATAGACTCTTCCTCATCAGCAGCTCCCTGCTGCTTGCTCGGTCTGACTTGGCTGATGAGCTCGGCTGTCTTAATAGCAGTACCGCTCGGTGCATCCTTTTTCTGGTCGTGATGTAGCTCGATAATTTCTACATTAGGGAAATACTTGGCAGCCTGAGCTGCGAACTGCATCAACAAAACAGCCCCCAAGGCAAAGTTTGGAGCAATCAATCCACCCAACTGCTTTTCCCTAGACAGCGTGATCAACTCTTCCAATTGATCTGGAGTAAAACCTGTTGTTCCGACTACTGGACAAAACCCCTGTTCCAAAGCGAAGCGTGTATTTTCATAAGCTACTTTAGGGGTTGTAAAATCAACCCAGACATGGGCTCCCAGCCCAGTCAATTCTTCCTTTGCGTTGAAAACAGGAACTCCTGCCACTTCTTTTTCGTCCGTAAAAGGATCCAGTAACCCAACTAATTCTAGTTTAGGATCTTCTGTCACCATTTTATAGGCTGCTTGGCCCATTTTACCTTTGAAGCCTGCAATGATTACTTTAATTCCCATATGCATCTCCTTTTTTTTGCTAGTTATGACTATTAGTCAAAGAGAGGAATATAGCCTAATGCGATACTTCCTTCTCCAAGGTGTGTACCAATAACACTACCAAAAGTTGCTAGAGAAAGCTCAGCACTAATGTTACTTTCGAGTAGAGATTGGCGTAAGGTCTCTGCTTTGTCAACTGCGTTAGCATGAATAACGATAACTTCATATTTTCCTGACGAAGTCCGTTCCTCAACAAGTTCAATTAGACGCTTAGTGGCCTTCTTCTCCGTCCGAATCTTTTCAAAAACTTCAATCACTCCATGATGATTAAAATACAGAATTGGCTTAATACTCAGTAGATTTCCTAGAATCGCAGCGCCGTTTGAAAGGCGCCCCCCTTTAACAAGATGATTCAAATCATCAACCATGATAAAGGCGCTAGTCCCGTCAATCTGAACATTAATTCTTCTTAGGATCTCATTGAAATCAAGCCCTGCTTCTGCCCAGTTGAGCGCAGATTGAACCATAATTCCTAATGGGGCGCTGGTAATCTTGGAGTCTGGAAAAGCAATTTCTAACTGAGGAAATTCATCTTTCAAAAACTGAATGTTTTGATAAAAACCAGAAATACCGCTAGAAAGGAAGAGTCCCAAAACGTGTGTATATCCGTTTCCCGCTAAAGTAGAAAGCAGATCTTCCAATTCAGCTATACTAGGCTGGCTTGTTTTGGGTAATTCAGCAGAGAGTGCCATTTTCTGATAAAATTCTTCTGCAGTTAGATTTTTCCCTTCAACATATGTTTTCCCATCGATGAAAACTGGAATATCCAGAATAAATAGACTTTCCTTTTCTAATACTTCCGGTTTAAAGTAGGCTGAGGAATCTGTAATAACAGCTAGTTTCATTTAGAACTCCAAATTAATACCCGGTAAATCCAGGGCGATCTCTGTCACTTCGTAAGTCAAGCGGTTGAGCATTGATAAGCAAGGTTTAGCTAATTGCTCTACTTCTTCTTGGTCAAATTCACTTGGTTCGCCAATAATTCGACCTTGAATATGATTAACTTGAGAAATTACTCCACTAATCACAAAGGCTTCAAAGACGATCATGTAATTCAAAATAACAACCAAAGAAGTTACTTGATTTTCTTGATCATGATTCAATAATTGAAAATTGACATCGACTTTTGTTTCGGGTGTTCCGTTTTCTTTTTCCCATTCAAAATTACGTGCATCAAAGTGATATTGGCTGACGAATTCTTTTTCGCGTTGTAGTTCCATTGTTGTTCTCCTAAAAATTTGCGTTATGTAAATTATAGCATAATTTTCAATCACTGACTATAGTTTGCTTTTCTCTTACTCATTCTCTTTATCTTCATAAAGAATATAATTATCTACAAAAAAGGACCTCCGAAGAAGTCCAATATTATACTTATTTTGATAAAGGTTTGCGTAAGAATCCAAAGAAAATACCACTGACTACCGCACCAATCAAAACATATACCAGGTAAAGAATTGGGTTGTTTGTCAATCCAATAACGAAGATACCGCCGTGAGGGGCCATGAGTTTGATTCCAGAAAGACCTACAAGAGCACCTGTAAGGGCTGAACCTACGATAAAGCTTGGAATAGCACGGGCTGGGTCAGCAGCACCAAATGGAATCGCACCTTCTGTGATGAAAGAAAGTCCCATGACAATGTTTGTAATACCAGAGTCACGTTCTTCTTGTGAAAATTTGTTCTTGTAAAGAATAGTTGCTACAAACACTGCTAAAGGAGGAACCATACCAGCTGCCATAACCGCAGCCATAACAGTTGAACCACCACTTGTCAATGAATCAGCTAGAGAAAGAGTACCTACAGTATATGCAGCCTTATTTACAGGTCCACCCATATCAACAGCCATCATACCACCAACCAAGAGACCGAGTAAAACTGCTGAAGTACCTTGCAAACTTGTAAGGAAGGTATTAAGAGATGTATTAATCGCTGACATTGGGATATTAATTGCCAACATAGCAAATCCTGTAAGAGCAACACCTAACAAAGGAAGAAGAAGGATTGACTTCACGCCTTCAAGTGAACGTGGAACCTTGATGTATTTTCTAAGAAAGAGCACGATACCACCGGCTAAGAAACCACCTACAAGAGCTCCAAGGAAACCTGATGATACCTGAGATTTAGCCAGAGCTTGCAAGATTTCTTGAACTTGTTCTGGAGTTTTATCTGCAAGATCTTTGTATACAGGAATATTTCCATAAGCAATACCTGCTTTAGCGATTGCACCTGCTACAAAACCAGCTACCAATCCAGGCTTTTCTGCAATGGAATAAGCGATATAAGCAGCTAATACAGGAACCATGAAGCCAAAGGCTGCTCCACCAATCTGATTGAAGAGAGCTGACAAACCATTATAATTTCCCAAATGACCCAACTGGTCTTTAGGAACCCCTTGGTCAAGCAAGAATGAGATCGCTATCATAATCCCGCCACCGATAACGAATGGCAACATTTGGGAAACACCACTCATCAGGTGCTTGTAGAAAGCAGCACCCAGACTAAGTTTCTCATTGTTTTCTTCTACTGCTCCACCATTAGCAGCCTTGTATACTTCAGCTTTCCCTGAAATAGCCAAATTGATCAGTTCTTCTGTCTTGCGAATTCCATCCGCAACAGGGCGTTTGATTAATGGTTTGCCGTCAAAGCGATCCATCTCTACTGCCTTGTCAGAAGCAATAATAACAGCCTTAGCATTTTTTATATCATCAGCTGTCAGCTTATTTCCGACACCGCTGGCACCATTGGTTTCAACCTTGATACCAACACCCATTTCAGCAGCAACTTTTTGCAAGGCTTCTTGTGCCATGTAGGTATGTGCAATCCCTGTTGTACAAGCAGTTACAGCTACAAGGAAGTCTCCACCTCTATTTGCAGGTTCAACCACAGCAACTTCTTCTGCTTTTTCCGAAGCTTGGTCAAAGAGCTCAATCACCTGATCAGGCGAAGTCACTTGGCGCAATTTATCCGCAAAGCCATCTTTCATCAGGTATTGAGACAATTCTGCCAAGGCTGCCAAGTGAGTATCATTAGCACCTTCTGGAGCAGCAATCATGAAGAAGAGGTCTGTTGGTTGCCCATCCAAGCTTTCGTAGTCAACACCCTTGTTTGACTTAGCAAAGAGAACTGTTGCTTCTTTTACAGCAGAGTTCTTGCTGTGAGGCATAGCGATTCCGTCACCAAGACCTGTTGAAGTCAAGGCTTCACGCGCTAAGATTCCTTCTTTAAAGGTTTCAAAATCCGTCACATAACCATGATCTACCAGGCTTTTAATCATCTCTTCAATGACTGCTGTTTTTTCAGTTGCTTGCAAATCTAGCAACATAACGTCTTTTCTTAATAGGTCTTGAATTTTCATCGTTTTTCTACCTCAACTTTTTCATATGTTTCTTTAATAAATTCTGCCGTTGCCAAGTCATCCGAGAAGGTAGTTGCTGTTCCGCAAGCTACTCCCCATTTAAAGGCTTCTACTGCATCTTTGGATTTGACAAATTCACCTGTAAATCCAGCGACCATAGAGTCGCCAGCTCCGACAGAATTTTTGACACTCCCCGTGATAGGTTTTGCAAAGTATGCACCTTCTTGAGTCACCAACAAGGCACCATCACCAGCCATAGAAATGATCACATGCTGTGCTCCTTTGTCTAAAATTTGACGAGCATATTTCTCGATTTCATCTAAACTTTCTAGTTTCACTCCAAAAATATCGCCTAGTTCGTGATTATTTGGTTTGACCAAAAGTGGCTCAAACTCCAAGGAATCAAGCAATGTTTGTCCTTCGAAGTCACAGACTACTTGCGCTCCTGTTTTCCTGGTTAGCCCAATCAATTCTTTGTAGATAGTATTTCCTAAATTTTTAGGACTACTTCCAGCAAAAACTACTGTATCATCAGCACTTAGAGAAGCAAGAATACTCTTTAACTCCTCCAGCTTCAGGCTAGAGATATCAGGGCCGGGTCCATTAATTTCCGTTTCAGCATCTGCTTTTATCTTGACATTGATGCGAGTATCTTCCTCAACTTCTACGAAGTGACTGGAGATTCCTTCTTCTTCTAGAGTATCTGTGATAAATTTACCAGTAAAGCCACCAATAAAACCAGTTGCTTTGTTATCGATTCCTAATCTTTTTAGAACTCGGCTAACATTGATACCTTTTCCACCAGCAAACTTGTCATCACTATCCATTCGATTGACACTTCCAATCAAGACTTTATCCAAACGGACAATATAGTCAATGGACGGGTTTAACGTTACAGTATAAATCATACTTCAATCACCTCCGTTTTTTCTTTAATTTTTTCCAACAAAATGGACGGGTTCTTATTAGTAATTATCTTTGCCTTAGCAAGAGGAGCTACTTTAACAAAAGATATATGGCCCAGTTTTGATGAGTCTGATAATACATAAGTTTGTTTTGCGTTTTCCATAATAGCTCGCTTAACAGCGCCCTCTTCCATATCTGGTGTCGAATAAAAACCATCATCAATACCATTCATTCCAATAAAAGCTTTATCAAAATTCAGTTGGCCAATTTGATTCAGAGCTACTCCACCTATGCTGGCATCTGTTGAACTTTTTACTGTTCCACCGACAATAACTGTAGGGATATTTCGCTCAACAAGTTTTGATGCATGATGAATAGAATTGGTTACGATCGTTACTCGGTGGTTATGAATTGCTTGTATTAATAACTCATTTGTAGTACCAGCATCAATAAAGACTACATCATGATCCTGAATGAGACTGGCAGCTTTTTCTGCAATTTTCTGCTTAAAATGAATGTTTTTGATAGATTTTTCTTGATTGCTTTCTTCTTCTTGTAAAAAATGAATGTTTTCTGCACCACCATGAATCCGTCGAAGCTTTTGTTCACTTTCTAATTCATCCAAATCACGACGAACGGTGGATTCTGAGGTTTTTAGAATATGAACCAAACTATCTAAGGAAACTGTTCGATGATCTTTTAACTGTTCTAAAATCACTTGTTTTCGTTCTGACTTTAGCATATCTCTCCCTCCTGAAACAGCTTACATTTATTATTATACTCCAATATTTTTCAAAGTCAAGCATTTTCTTTCATTTTCTATCACAGAAGAATATAAAAAAAGAGGATGAAATTAGATCTCAAACCTCTTTGTTAATTTTTAGGATTTTCTTCTAAATCGCTTAAGAGCAACACCAGCAAGTCCAAAGAATCCAGCTACCGCAGCTATAATTCCTATTTGCTCAGTTTTTACTCCTGTAGCAGATACGTTTTGTTTTGCTTTAGAAGACTTATCTTGTGTTTGGTGTATTGCTTCACCCTGATAGACGTTTTTAGCATCAACAGGCTGATCTTTAGCAGTTTCTTTAGCTGCATTCTTAGCTCTTAATTGATTGTGTTTAGCTTCTAATCTAGCATGAACTTCTTGATAGAGTTCCAAAAGACTCTCTTCAGCTTTGTATTTTGTTTCTTTTGCGGCAAGATCAGCTATGGCTGATGCAACTGCCTTACGAGCCTTAGAAAGCTGTTGAGGAGCTTGTGATAATTGTTTAGCTCTTTCTTGAACTTGTTTCAAGCGAATTTGAGAATCAATTAATTGCTTTCTTGCTTCAATTGTATTAGCTTTAGTTGAGTGCAAAGCAGCTCTTAAAGATTCAAGTTTTGAGCTTTCTGCAGCTAATTTTTCTCTTGCTAAATCTAAAGCCAATCTCTTAGGTTCTAACTCCGCTTCATATCTTCTAGTTGCATTTTCAAGAGCTAACTGTTTGTCAGCAGTGTTTCTTGCAGCAGCTGCTACACGATCTTGAGCGTTCAGTAGTTGATATTGAGCATTTGCTAAAACTTGCGCTTGGTCATTTGATTGTGACTGAAGATCATTTAGTTGACTGTTTAAAATACCAGCTCTTACTTCGCGATTTGTTTTTTCAACTTTTAAGGCAGCAATATCATTTCTTAAAGTAGCGTATTTTTCGTTTGTATTAGTCCGTGCTTGGCGTGCACTAGCTAGCAAGTTTTCGTAATCAGCTAGACTCATCAAGGTTCCGTTTTGCAAGCGTTGGTTTAAGTTTCCTACTTGATGGAAACCAACTGTTGCAGTTCCGTTTGTTGAGCTATACTGATTAGGAACAGAGTTATAAGATGCAGAAATTGCAGTTGCTTTATTGTCCAACATTTGCAAGTAATGACCAACTCTTGCGAATTCAGCAGCACCAATTTTCATATAAATATCATTGGCATCCAACTGAGATTCGTCAGTTGGTAAGTTATAGCGTGCGGCAATCTCTTGGTACAATGTTTTTTCACTATACCAAAAATCAACTGATGCTTGAGGCGTAAAGCTAATAGCCACATTTTCATTTTTTATATACTTAAACATGTGGCGACCATTTTGCTCGAAAAAGGCTGATTGAATTTGACTGGCAACATTTGCATATGGATCAACATATAATGGAGGTAATCCTGCCTGTGCTCGATAGTTATTTATCGCTCGAATTACTTCAACAGCTTTTAAATTATTTTCAAGAGTAGCTGAGCTGGTAGAGTCGCTACCAACTGTTAACCCATCTTCAGCTTGGGACCGTTTGTATAAAGCGAGTGCGTTGGCTGCAGCATCTCTAATTTCTTGAGTTGCTCCTTGGCTTTGCAAGTTTTGAAGAAGTTCTTGATAGGTATTAGCTGCTTGTGTTGTTGTTTCAGTTTGGGGTGTATTTGCCAGTTCAGCTTCTTTTTGATTAATAGCAGTCTGAATCTGGTTGATTTCATTTTGGTTTGTTTGGATAGCCTGCTCAAGATTAGCTGTATTACTTGGTGAATTTGCAATGTTTTGCTGAACAGCTGCAAGATTAGCTTGCTTGGCTGCAAGTTCTTGATTCGCTTGTTCTTCTTCTGCCTTAGCTTGAGCTAGTTCTTGTTCTTCTCTAACGATAGGAGCTTTCGCTTCGTTATATTCTCTCTCGGCAACGTCTACCAAAGTCCGTTGTCCGACAACGACATTTTCCTGTTGTTGAACTGCTTGTTCTGAAGGAAGTTCTTGACTTTGCGAGTTGTTTAATGAAGCTTGATTTGCATTTACTTCAGCTTCAGCTTTACTTACTTCTGCTTTAGCTTCTGCGACAGCCTCTGGACTAGCTTCTTTGTTGACTTCTTTCGCTTGATTGAGCTGAGCTTGAGTGTTTTGATTTGCTTCCTGAGCTTTCTCAAGTTCATCTTTAGCTTTTTCAACAACATCTTTCTGAGCATCTACTTGTGCTTTTGCCAGATCTTTCTGAATTTCTGTCACTTCAAGATCATTTTGCTCTGATCGTTGAGATGGTTTTGTTAACTCATCAGCATTTACATGATTTCCCACAACTCCTGAAATCAAAGTGGTTGCTGCAATCCCTGTTGCAACAACTGATTTTCCTAATTTCTTTTCCATTTCTCTCTCCAAATCCTCCTAATTTTTATATTGATATTTATTCATACCACTTCGCTTGACTCATTCTATCATGTCTTTGTGAAAAATAAAGATAAAATTCGTTTCGTTTTCATAGCTTTTTGATTACAATTTGATGACTATTTGCAAATGTAAATTATTTGCTTGAAATAATTAAAAAATCAGACTAGATGCCTGATTTTTAGGTTATATCTTATCATTTTTCGCGTCCTTTTAGAACAGCTTCGATAATTGCCATTCTGACAAAAACTCCGTTTGTCATCTGTTCAACAATACGTGATTTTGGTGCTTCGACTAAGTGGTCAGCGATTTCCACATCGCGGTTAACTGGAGCTGGATGCATCAGAATCGCTGTATCTTTCATACGGTCGTAACGCTCTTGTGTCAGACCATGAAGTCTATGGTAGTTTTCTTTAGAAAAGATTGACTCATAATCATGGCGTTCATGCTGAACACGCAAGAACATCATAACATCTACTTTGTCAATAACTTCATCGATCGTTACAAATTCACCATAGTGAGAAAATTCCTCACTTCTCCATTCTTCTGGTCCTGCAAAATAAAGCTCTGCTCCCAATCGCTTAAGAATCTGCATATTGGATTTAGCCACTCGTGAGTGGTCAAGGTCACCAGCAATTGCAACCTTGAGTCCTTCAAAGTGTCCAAATTCTTGATAAATGGTCATCAGATCCAGCAAGCTTTGGCTTGGGTGCTGACCTGAACCATCTCCACCGTTGACGATAGATGTTGTAATGGTTGGGCTTTCCACTAGCTCTTTGTAATAGTCTACTTCTGGGTGGCGAATGACACAGATATCAACTCCGAGTGCGGACATAGTTAAAATCGTATCATATAGGGTTTCACCTTTGTTGACAGAACTGGTTTTCACATCGAAATCCAATAGGTCGCAACCCAATTTCAATTCTGCTACTTCAAAGGCTTTGTGGGTTCTTGTTGAAGGTTCGAAGAAAAGATTGGCCACGATATGTTGTTCGTCATAGTTGGCTTTTGCTCCATTTTTAAATTCAATTCCTCGTTTGATCAAGGCCATAACTTCTTCGTTTGACAAAGTTTCCATTGAGACAAGGTTTTTAAGAGCGATTTGATTAGATGACATGATAAGATCTCCTTTGTGATAATGATTAGAGCTCTATTTCAATTTTGCCTTAGAGATAAATTGAAATAAATTAATGTTGAACAGTTTAATAAATCAGATGTCTGACCTAATTCTTAGGTTCAGGCAGGACAAGATAGAGGACGATTCCCAAGATAGTTGACAAAGCTACACCCGAGATTTGAAGACCTGACAGTTGCAAGGTCAGGCCACCGATACCAGAAACCAATATGACACTGGCAATCAGTAGATTCTTTTTGTTATCAAAATTTGTCTGTGCTTCTATGAGAATTTTAAGTCCACTTGAGGCAATTACACCGAAGAGTGCAATGGAGATTCCACCTAAAACTGGGCTCGGGATGGATTGGAGTAAAGCCGAAACTTTTCCAACAAAACTCATGATGATGGCAAGGACTGCTGCACCTGCTATCACATAGACACTGTAAATTTTATTAAGTGCCATGACTCCGATATTCTCTCCGTAGCTAGTCACTGGAGGAGCTCCGAAAAGTCCTGCAATAATCTGAGCCAGACCATCACCAGTCAAGGTTTTATCTAAGCCTGGATCTTTGAAGAAATCTTTTCCTGTCAAGCTATTTAGTACCATGACGTGACCAAAGTGCTCTGTCATAGTTACAAAGGCGATAGGTGCCATGGTTAAAATCGCACTAGGGTAAAATTTTACATCATAATCTAAGAAAGGAAGGCTCATTGGTGGAAGGTGGAACCAAGATGCTTCACCAACCTTTGCAAATGAGACAATCTCTTGCCCAGTTATTGCACCAAGAATTAAACTAAAGAAGTATCCAACTATCAAACCTAGTAAGACAGGAATGATACCGATAATTTTTTTACCATATATGTTAAAGAGAATGACTGCTAACAAGGTCACCATTCCAATAGTGAAATAAGTTAAATCATAAACCTTTTCACCATTAGCTCCTGTCTTATTCATAACATCACTAACAGCTGTTACGGCCAAACTCAGACCAATGACCATGATAATTGGTCCTACAACTACAGGAGGTAGGATTTTATCAATCCAGGCGTTTCCAGCAAACTTAACAATCATGGCTACGATAAAGTAGACCAAACCGCCTGTGATAGCTCCTTGTGCTACCGCTCCGATACCATCTGTTTTCATCAGTAATTGCATGGCTGCTATATAAGCAAAGCTGGATCCCATATAGGCTGGTATCTTATACTTGGTAACTGTGAGGTGTGCTAGGGTTCCCAGGCCACTTGAGAATAAGGCAACTGCTGGATCAATCCCTACTAAGATTGGTACTAGAACAGTCGCGCCAAACATGGCAAACAGATGCTGGAAGGATAAGCCTAAAAGTAAACCTGGCTTTGGCATATCGTGGACATCATATTTTACATCTTGATTCATATAGATTATTATTCCCCCTTTATCAAAATACGATCCTGACCATCAGTTTCGGTCATTTCTACAATGATTTCTTCTGTTCTACTAGTTGGAATATTTTTCCCAATATAGTCAGTTCTAATTGGTAATTCCCGATGGCCCCGGTCAACCAAGACTGCTAGGCTAACGCGCGAAGGTCTACCGTGGCTTACGAGATTGTCAATGGCCGCCCGAATGGTACGACCTGTGTAGAGAACATCGTCGATCAGAATCACCTGACGGTCAGTAATATCTACAGGAATTAAAGTTGTATCTGCTTCCTGACTCTTTTTGTCATCTCTAAAAGGTTTTGTATCAATTTCAGCTACTGGAAGGTCAATTTGCTCCAATTGGGCTAAACGTTTTTGAATACGATGAGCCAAGTGAACTCCCCGAGTTTTGATTCCAGCCAAGACTACTTGGTTCAATTCTTTGTTACGTTCGATGATTTCATAAGTAATCCGTGTGATTGCACGGTTCATAGTAATATCATCAACAACTTCTTTAGTTTTCATGAATACCCCCTTAAACCAATAAAAAAGTCTCCTTTTTCAAGGAGACTACAGAATAATTTGTTGGGCATGCAAAACAAGACGCACCTGTATACACTCAACCCAATTTTTACTGGCTCCTTGTCTACCTCTCTGGATAGAATTAAAGGATTATTTAATTGTTAATACTTTAACACAATTTCCAAACAATTTCAAGAATTAAATTCAAATTTTAAGCAAAAAATAGATTGTTTATCCAAGAACTTCTTCTTTTTCTCGTTTTTTATGTATGTCTCCTTTTTTCTCAGTGGTTAGAGACTCCTTCTCATCAATGATTTGCAAAGAATTTCCATCTTCCGCCTCATATCTTGGCATGTCTTTAGAAGGTGCTTCTCCTTTAAGTTCATCAGCATTTCTTTCTTTAGCTTACTTGTTATTGTCAATGTTACCACACTGAATATCAGGGAAATGCTGGGCCATTGCTTTTGGAATTTTATTTTCATTTGATTCAAGATCTGCTTTGGGGACATGATTGTCGCTGACATTGATTAAAGTTACAATCTTATTTGGTTTCTGAAGTGCTAGAGTTATGATTTTATTCTTGTCCATATCCAAATTATCTAAAGAAGTAAATTGATTAATTCCTTCCAAGTTTTTCAGCCTATTCTGACCCAAGTTTAAATTTTTCAAGGGAGGCTGAGGGTGGCTAGAAACCAAAATAAAGAAAAAAGAAGCAGGATACTTTCCCGCTTACTCTTTGCTTTTAATTCCAATATATTCGAAAAGATTATTTACTATTTTCATTCAACTATGGTCTAAGCTGATACAGAAAACATCATTTCCATTGCTGGAATAGCTACAGCACTATATCGCTTCTGTAGTGAAACTACGGCTTTCAAGCACCTTTAGCATGGCATCGGCAGTGTCCAAGGCGGTGAAGAGTGGTACTCCATGCTCAATAGCTGAGCTACGGATAATTTGACCATGCTTATCTGCTGTTCGTTTCGTTCCGACTGTGTTGATAATAGCCTGAACCTTGCCTTTGCGGATATAGGCTGGGATGTCCTTGTCATCATCACTGCCGATTTTTTCCACCAGACGGACGTGTAGGCCGTGATTTTCAAAATAAGAGGCTGTTCCCTTGGTTGCCCAAATACCATAGCCAATATTGGCAAAACGCTGAGCCAGCTGCAAGGCTTCTTCCTTGCTATCGTCTGCGATAGTAAAGACAACATTGCCAAAGTTTGGCAAATGGAGATAGGAAGCCTCAAAAGCCTTGTAGAGTGCTTTTTCGAGCGTTCGGTCACTACCCATGACTTCGCCGGTAGACTTCATTTCAGGTCCCAAAAGACTGTCAACCTTCGCCAGCTTGGTAAAGGAGAAGACTGGCGCCTTGATATGAACCATGGAACTTTCTGGATGAAGACCGTCTTCATAGCCCAGCTCTGCCAGACTTTCTCCAAGGATCAAACGAGTCGCTACTTGCGCCATCGGAATATCAGTCACCTTGGACAAGAAAGGAACAGTCCGGCTGGCCCGTGGATTGACCTCAATGACATAGACCTGCTCATCCTTGATGACGAACTGAATATTCATCATACCAATACAGTTGAGTCCTAGAGCCAAGTGTTTGGTATAGTCTGCAATGGTATCCTTGACTTTCTGCGATAGGGTTTGCGGCGGATAAGCCGCCATGGAATCCCCTGAGTGAACCCCTGCCCGCTCGATATGCTCCATAATCCCAGGAATCAAGACCTGACGGCCATCTGAAATGGCATCCACCTCGCACTCATCCCCAACAATGTAAGAATCCACCAAAACCGGATGGTCTGGACTGGCCTTAACCGCTGTCCGCATATAAGAGCGTAGATCTGCTTCGTTTTCTACTATTTCCATGGCACGGCCACCCAAGACATAGGAAGGGCGCACCAGGACTGGGAAGCCAATCTTACGAGCAGCCTCTACTGCTTCCTCTTCATTAGTAGCCGTCTGACCCGGCGGCTGCGGAATATCCAGCTCCTTCAGCGCTTGCTCAAAGAGGTCCCGATCCTCAGCACGATCCAAGTCCGCCACTTGAGTTCCTAAAATCTTCACACCAGCCTTAGAAAGTGGCTCTGCCAGATTAATGGCTGTCTGCCCGCCAAACTGAACGATAACCCCCTTAGGCTGCTCCAGCTCAATGACATTCATGACATCTTCAAAGGTCAGCGGCTCAAAATAGAGCTTGTCAGAGACAGAAAAGTCAGTTGATACAGTCTCTGGATTGCTGTTCATGATAATCGCTTCGTAGCCAGCTGCCTGAATAGCCTTTACAGAATGAACCGTCGCATAGTCAAACTCGACCCCTTGCCCGATTCGGATAGGACCAGAACCCAGCACTAGAACAGATTCCTTGCTGGAATTGACAGATTCATTTTCAAAGCCATAGGTAGAGTAGAAATAAGGCGTCGCAGACTCGAACTCAGCAGCACAGGTATCCACCATCTTGTAAACCGGAACAATCTTCTGCTCCTGCCGGATGCGACGCACCTGCTCAGCTGTCATGTCCCACAAGGTTGCAATCTTAGTATCCGCAAAGCCATTTTGCTTGGCTTTCTTAAGCACATAGTTATCTCCGATATGACTGGCCAGTTCCTGCTCAATTTCGTAAATATGGAGCAACTTATCCAGGAAAAAGACATCAATCTTGGTCAGCTCCGCAATTTCATCCGGACTGTAACCACGGCGAATAGCATCTGAGATGTAAAAAATCCGGTCGTCTTGCGCCTTGACAATCTTCCTCATCAGCTCGTCATCGCTTACTTGACTGAGAGCAGGCAGCTCGTTGTGGTCCACACCAACTTCCAGAGAGCGGCAGGCCTTTAGCAGACTCTCCTCGATATTGCGGCCGATAGCCATGACTTCCCCTGTCGCCTTCATCTGGGTTCCCAGACGGCGCTCACCTTGCTCAAATTTATCAAAAGGAAAGCGTGGAATCTTAGCGACCACATAGTCCAGAGCCGGCTCAAACATAGCATAAGTAGAACCTGTCACCGGATTGATGATTTCATCTAATGTAAGCCCGACCGCGATTTTAGCCGCCAGCTTGGCAATTGGATAGCCAGTCGCCTTAGAGGCTAGGGCTGATGAGCGGGAAACCCGAGGATTGACCTCAATGACATAGTACTTAAAGCTATTCGGATCCAGAGCCAGCTGCACATTACAGCCACCCTCAATCTTCAGGGCTCGAATAATCTTGAGACTGGCGTCCCTCAGCATCTGGTATTCATGGTCTGAGATAGTCTGACTAGGTGCAAAGACGATAGAATCCCCTGTGTGGATGCCGACTGGATCAAAGTTTTCCATATTACAGACGACCAGCGCATTGTCGGCACCATCTCGCATAACTTCGTATTCGATTTCCTTAAAGCCTGCTATGGAGCGCTCGATCAGACATTGGGTAACAGGAGAGAGTTTGAGGCCGTTTTCTGCGATTTCCTGCAGCTCTTCTTCATTGCTACAGATACCGCCACCAGTTCCTCCCAGCGTAAATGCCGGGCGGACAATGACTGGATAGCCGATACCAGCCGCAAATTCCAGTGCTTCATCAACTGTATTGACAATTTCTGACTCAGGGATGGGCTGGCCAAGTTCTTCCATCAGCTGCTTGAAAAGGTCCCGATCTTCCGCTTGGTCGATAGCTGACAGCTTGGTTCCTAATAGTTCTACTCCCAGCTCTTCTAAAAGCCCTGACTTGGATAATTCCATAGCCATATTGAGTCCGGTCTGGCCGCCCAGAGTAGGCAGAAGAGCATCCGGCCGCTCTTTACGCAAAATGCGAGCAACAAACTCTAGCGTGATAGGCTCAATATAAACTCGGTCTGCAATTTCCTTGTCTGTCATGATGGTTGCTGGGTTAGAATTAACCAAAACAACACTGTAGCCCTCTTCTTTCAAGGACAGGCAAGCCTGAGTCCCAGCATAGTCAAACTCCGCGGCCTGACCGATAACGATAGGACCAGAACCGATGACCATAATTTTCTGTATATCTTTACGTTTTGGCATAGTGTACCTCTCAATCTTGCTTCCTAGTATGCCTGATGGGCATCCATCATTTCCATAAACTCATCAAAGAGATAGTCTGCATCATGCGGTCCCGGCGCAGCATCTGGGTGGAACTGTACAGAAAAGGCAGGATAATCCCGATGGCGCACACCTTCGACAGACTTATCATTGATTTCTTCATGGGTCACAATCAGGCATTCTGGAAACCCGTCACGACTGACTGCATAGCCGTGATTTTGACTGGTAAAGTCAACTCGGCCTGTCGCAATTTCACGAACCGCGTGATTGAAGCCACGGTGGCCGAACTTCATCTTATGCGTCTTTGCACCGTTTGCCATGGAGAAGAGCTGATGTCCCATACAGATTCCAAAAATTGGAATCTTGCCTTGAACACCGCGAATCATGTCCAAAGCCTCCGGTACATCTTCTGGATTTCCAGGTCCATTTGACAACATAACCCCGTCAGGATTAAGCTGGAGAATTTCCTCAGCGCTGGTATTATAAGGTACCACTGTCACGCTGCAATTGCGTTTGGCTAACTCCCGCAGGATAGAATGCTTGAGACCAAAGTCCACCAATACCACGTTTCGACCAGTTCCCGGAGCAGGATAAGACTGCTTGGTAGAAACCTGCTTAATGTTATCAGTTGGCAGAACTATAGACTGAAGCTGGTCTTGTAAACGCTCAATACTACCATTCGCGTTGGCAATGGTTGCCCGCATAGTTCCATGTTGGCGTATAATCTTAGTTAGTGCCCTTGTATCAATCCCTGATATTCCTGGTATCTTCTTGATTTTGAGGAACTCATCCAAAGACAATTGCTGACGCCAATTGCTAGCACGTCGTGCATACTCATAGACCACAACTCCCTTACAGGTCGGCAGAATAGATTCATAGTCGTCCCGATTGACACCATAATTTCCAACCAAGGGATAAGTAAAGGTCAAAATCTGGCCGTTATAAGACTGATCCGTAATTGATTCCTGATAGCCTGTCATGCCCGTGTTAAAGACGATTTCGCCTGTTACGAGAAGATCTGCTCCAAAAGCTTCCCCTTCGAAAATCATGCCATTTTCTAATATTAAAAGTCTCTTTACCATTGTTCCCTCCTGTCTAAGATGCAGACCACCTATGACCATCCACATAAGAAATATAATAATAGGGAGTAGGATTGCTTCGCATAGCTTCACCCACTCCCGGCTCACTGTCCGAGATTATTGTCGTCCTTTCAGAACTGCTTCAATAATAGCCGTTCTGACAAAGACACTGAGCCAGTCGCTTCTGAATTCGATAAGCCAAGTGAACCCCACGAGTCTTAATGCCAGCCAAAACAACTCGGTTTAGGTGCTTGTTGCGCTCAATGATTTCATAGGTAATCCGCGTAATCGCACGATTCATGGTGATGTCATCAACAACTTCTTTTGTTTTCATTCATTCCTCCTCAAACAACAGAAAAAGCCTCCTCATACAAGGAGACCTCAGAAAAATCTAATCAGGCAAGCTAAAACAAGACGCACTTGCTTACACTCCACCCATCTTTTTACTCGCTCCTTGTCTATCTCTCTGGATAGAATTAAAGGATTATTTAATTGTTAATACTCTATCACAAATTAAAAACTAATTCAAGAAAAAAATGTATTTTTATGCATAGGTAATCACAAAATTGTGTTTAATTTATCATTTGTCTCTTTTTAAGAAGTCCTCTTCTTTGAAAAAGAGAACGATTTTACACCGTAAAAGATAAATCCAAAGACCAGATAGGCTACAAAGATGATTAAGCACATCTTGATGACATATGGCCATTTGTGTTTAAAGACATTTAGAAAAAAGTAAGGAAACGGATTGTCCTTGGATCTTGGAATATCAATCTTGAGAAAAAAACCGTTAATCAGTGAAAAAATCATGTAAATCAAAGGGACGTTTGTCCAAGAAATCGGATCAAACCAACGGTATTGACGTGCCTTGTCAAAAACTAAAGTATCCAAAAGAAAAGCAAGTGGAACTATATAATGACAAAGGAAATTCTCTAAACGATAAAAGTCTGTCGCAATTGGGGCCAGTAAAAGATGGTAAACCACGCAAGTAATCATGATAGACATGGTTACACCACCCTTAACTCTAAGTACTCCTGCTGACTGCCATTTATCATCTGTTCTTGTCATGAGATAGATAAGGTAGCCAGTAAAAAGCAAAACTAAAAGATTTGACAGGACTGTATAATACATGAGCATACCCCAACCATATTTAGATATTTCGAGATATACTCCGAGAAAGCTTAGAAAAAAGAGTATGATACGATATGCAAAAATCAATCTACGATTCATACTTACCTCAGATTTTCTTTACAAACTCTGACTTGAGCTTCATCGCACCGAAGCCGTCAATCTTACAGTCGATATTGTGGTCACCTTCTACAATGCGGATATTTTTCACGCGTGTACCTTGCTTGAGATCCTTAGGTGCACCTTTGACTTTTAAGTCCTTGATTAGGGTAACAGTGTCACCATCAGCCAACCTATTGCCATTGGCATCAATAGCTACCACTCCTTCTTCTACCTCTTGATCTTCAGCTGGATTCCATTCATAAGCACATTCTGGGCAAATTAAAAGTGCACCATCTTCATAGACATATTCTGAGTTACATTTTGGACAATTTGGTAAAGTGTTCATTATTTTCTCCATTTTAAAAATATACTGATTTATTATACTCTATTCTGCGACTTTTGACAAACTGGTTAGGATTTTTTTCCTAATTCCTGTGTCCTCTTGTAGGCAGCTTGAACGGCATCCATGACCGTTCCTCGAAAGGCATTTTCTTCCAGACTAGCTACCCCGGCGATGGTCGAACCTGCCGGACTGCAGACATGGTCTTTGAGCTGGGCAGGATGTTGCCCACTGACCTGACTTAGCTTTGCAGCGCCTAAAAGAGTCTGGTTGGCAAGCTCAAGCGATATATCGCGACTGAGCCCCGCTCGAACACCAGCATCCGCTAAAGCTTCTATAAAGAGATAAACGAAGGCTGGTCCACAGCCAGCAAGAGCAGTCGCTGCATCCAACTGTTTTTCCTCTAGTCTGACCAAAAGACCAGCAGAAGACAGAAGCTCACGCAACAAATCTTCGTCTACTTGATTCGCCTGCTGGGATAAGGCGTAGGTAATAACACCCTCACCTACGGCTACTGGTGTATTAGGCATGATCCGAATCCAACGATGGTGGCTAGGTGTTAATTTTTCTAATAGCACCAAAGGCAAACCAGCAGCCATCGAAACCAGTAAAATAGACTCACGTTTTTCTAGAATCTCCTGATACTCAGCCAGCAAGTCAGTAAATTGAGCCGGTTTGATGCCCAGAAAAATCACTTCTGCCTGAGCAAAAACTTCTGCATTACTGACAGGCTGGCCACCAACTTCCGCAGCAATCTTTTCAGCCTTGTCACGACTGCGATTGGCTAGTAGTAATTCGTTTCTGTATCTTTCATCTTGGGCAACTAGGCGAGCGAGACTGCCACCCATATTTCCCAGACCGATAAATCCAATTTTCATCATTATTTCCTCACTTGACCAGTTCCTTGGATGACGTATTTATAACTGGTCAACTCTTTCAGCCCCATAGGACCTCTGGCATGCAGTTTTTGAGTAGAAATCCCCATTTCACAACCAAGGCCAAACTGACCGCCGTCTGTAAAACGGGTTGAGGCATTGACATAAACTGCCGCACTATCCACCTGCTCTGTGAAGTATGCTGCCACTGCAACGTTCTCCGTCACAATGGCATCCGAGTGATGGGTGCTGTGAGCTTCAATATGCTCCACCGCTTCTTCCGGCGAGGAAACTACCTTGACCGCTAAGACATAGTCCAAAAATTCGGTATCAAAATCTTCCGGTCTAGCTTGTGTTCCTGAGATATACTGAGCTGCTTTCTCATCCAGACGTAGTTCAACAGGGTTGTCTTGTGCCTTCTCACGATCTGTCACCAAAATCTTTTGTAAACGTGGCAAAAAGTCAGCTGCAATCTCTTCATGAACCAGCAGTACCTCCATGGCATTGCAGACAGAGGGGCGACTGGTCTTGGCATTCTCGATAATCGCCAAAGCCTTGTCCTGATCAGCGTCTTTATCTACATAGATATGAACAATTCCAGTACCTGTTTCGATAACCGGCACAGTCGCATTCTCCACGACCGCCTGAATCAGTCCCGCACCTCCACGAGGAATGAGCAAATCCAGATAGCCCTTGGCCTTCATCATGGCCTGGGCGGAAGCCCGACTGGTATCAGAAACCAACTGGATACAATCCGGTGAAATCTTCGTCTGAGCCAAACCTTCTTTCAAAGCTGTGACAATGGCTAGCGCTGTCTGATAGGCATCCTTGCCGCTTCTGAGGACGACTGCACTACCACTCTTTAGAGCCAGAGCTGCTGCGTCAGAGGTGACGTTAGGCCGGCTTTCGTAGATAATCCCAATCACGCCCATAGCCACCCGCTTTTTACTGATGACAAGGCCGTTATCAAGCTCGGTCCTTTCCAAGACTTGCCCTACAGGATCCTCCAAGTCAATCAACTGGCGAATGCCCTCTGCCATGGTAGCAATCCGCTCCTCGTCCAGATAGAGGCGGTCCAGCATCACATCTGAAATCTTACCTTTAGCTGCGATCATATCCAATTCATTAGCTGCTAAAATGTCCACACGAGAAAGCCAGAGCTGCTTTGCCATTTCTTCCAAAGCATGGTTTTTCTCAGGCGTTGTGGCCGTATTGATCGTCTTCTTGACTTTCTGAACCTTTTCAAAAGTCGCTTGTGTTGAGGTCATCGCTTCTCCTTTCCTCGTCTTCTAAAATTCTGCAAATAAATCATTCAACTCCGGTGTCAGAGAAATCCAGTCATCCCGATGAATGACAACACCTTTAGGTTTATTGGACTTGAGCATATCTTTCAGAGCTGACTTGCCAAAACGCACGCGCCCTTTACCAAGAATAACTCGGCTGCCTTCCTCGTAAACTGTCACTGTATCCTGATAGGTAAAGCTCCCCGATACAGATACAAGTCCGGATACCAACAAACTTTTTCCCTTATTTCTGAGAGCGTCGGCTGCTCCTTTGTCTACATAGATTTCCCCTTGACTTTTAGCATAGAAAGCCAACCATTGCTTCTGCGTTTTTAGACCTTTTTCCTGGGCCAAAAAGAGACTGCCATCCTTGGTCTTCTCCGCAGCTTCCAGCAGAGCATCAGTCTTGAGTGAAGAGCAGATATAGACCGGAACGCCAGACATGGTCGCAAGAGTTGCTGCTTTTATCTTTGTCAGCATACCACCAGTCCCGTTGCTCGTTCCTGCACCGCCCGCCATATCAATCAACTCAGAGCTAATCTTCTCAATCTTTTCCAGTCGACGAGCATCTGGATTGATAGAGGGATTGGCCGTGTAGAGTCCATCGACATCTGTCAAGAGCACTAGGAGGTCCGCCTGAACCATAGCTGCCACCTGAGCACTCAGTGTATCATTATCCCCGACCTTGAGCTCCTCGATAGCCACCGTGTCATTTTCATTGATGATAGGAATAGCACCGCGATTCAGCAATACAGACAAGGCCTGATGAGCATTCTTGTAACGCCTCTTATCTGCAAAATCATCCTGCGTCAAAAGAATCTGAGCAGAAATGATTTGCTTCAAAAGAAGATTAGTTGTATATTCCTCTAGAAGCAAACCCTGTCCAACAGCAGCTGAAGCCTGTTTGTCAGCCACCTTGGTCGGTCGCTTTTTAAAGCCCAGAGAAGAAAAACCTGCCGCAACAGCTCCTGATGAGACCAAGATTAACTCATACCCCGCCTCATGGAGGAGTGCCAACTGCCGAGTAATTTCCTTTACCTTGGCGCGTGACAGACTGCCATCTGCGTTGGTCAACGATGAAGTCCCCACCTTAAATACGATTCGCTTTGCTTTCATTTCCTTTTCCTTCACTGCTAGATTGTCTTATTATACCACGATTTACAGAAAATAAAAACGACCGCGATTGAAGCGATCAAAGGGTTGAGAGAGGTTATTTCACTTGAAAAGTATACAGTAACCTTTAAATAACTATTCGTCTAGTTTAAAACCAAACTTTGATAAATGGATTTAACTAACTAAAACCTTTTTTAAAACACGTAAAAAACTGCGATCAAACGATCACAGTTTTGAACGAATCTTAGTGGAATTGCATACCACCATCAACGATAATGGTTTGACCAGTAATGTAGTCTGAATCAGGCCCTGCTAGGAAGCTAACCGCGGCCGCAACATCTTCTGGTTCAGAGAGACGTTTCAACGTGATATCTTTAGCGAATGTTTGCATACCCCACTCATCATCTTTACCAGCATTTTTTCCGACTTCATGAGCGATATCAAACATCATCGGTGTCTTCACGATACCAGGTGCATAAGCATTAACTGTGATTCCAGAATCAGCCAAATCACGCGCTAAGGTTTGAGTGATTCCACGAACCGCAAATTTCGTACCACCGTATACTGTCAAATTTGGATTTCCCACAACACCTGCCTGAGATGTAGCGTTGATAATCTTACCACCATGACCAAGTGCCTTAAATTGTGCTTGAGCAGCTTGTGCTCCCCAAATGACACCACCTACGTTAATGGCAAAAGTACGTGTAAATTGTTCTTCCGTGATGGTATCGAGTGGGGTTGTTGGTGCTACACCAGCATTGTTAACAACAACATTCAAATCTCCAAAATGATCAACAACCTTTTGGAAGGCAGTGGCTACTTCAGCTTGTTTAGACACATCTGCAACTACAGCAAAGGTCTTAGTAGCAGACAACTCTGCAACAGCCTTTTCAACAGTTTCAGCATTATAGTCCAATAGTCCGACCTTAAATCCATCTTGAACCAAACGTTTTGCAATCGCAAAACCAATCCCTTGACCTGCACCTGTAACAATAGCAACTTTTGACATATGTTTCCTCCTTGGTATCCGTGATACCGCGACACGTTCATATTTGAACAGCAAAAAGTTTACAAGTTAGTCATGGCAAAAAATTTCATTATGAAACTTCTGTCAGAGCTATGCTACGATTATACAACTATGTGAAAACTGTGTCAAACTTTTGCAGTTTTATAGATTATTGATAAATACTATGATAGATCTTGTGGCGGGTATATTAGGAACTTGTAGCATTACTTTAATTTTTTTGGTTATGATATTTTGGGATAATGCACAGTTCCGGTATGTTATAACCAAACTATCTTGATTAGACTTGATTGGGCTAAACTCCAATTAATAGATATTCAGGTGATTGGGAAATTTAACTTGGCTCATGAATAATTCTTCTCAATATAGCAAAAAACAGTCTCAAGGTAGTTTCAAAAGCTCCGATGGACTGTTTTGTATTTTAATAATGAATGCACTCGATTATTCTTGTCGCAGTTTTTTCAAGGTTTCTTGGAAAATAGCTGGCACTTCAGCTGTAAATTCCAGTACCTCACCAGTTCGAGGATGGGTAAAGCCCAGCGTTCGCGCGTGCAGAAACTGGCCATGTCCTTTCAACGTCTTACGTGGTCCATAGACCTCATCTCCAGCCACAGGGTGCCCAATGTAGGCCATATGAACACGGATTTGATGAGTTCGACCTGTTTCCAGTTGAAGCTCAACCAAGCTAAAGTCACCAAAACGTTCCAAGACTTGGAAACGCGTTAGAGCTGGCTTACCTTTAGCCGTCACAGCCTGCTTCTTGCGGTCTTTTTCACTGCGGCCAATCGGAGCCTCAATCACTCCACGGTCGTTAGGTAGATTTCCATGAACAATAGCCCAATACTTGCGTAGGGATTTCTTATCCTTGAGCTCATCAGCCAGAGCCACATGAGCTTGGTCATTCTTAGCAATCATGAGAAGCCCTGAAGTGTCCTTGTCAATCCGATGGACAATCCCGGGCCGGAGAACACCATTGATGCCAGACAGGTCTTTGATGTGATACATAAGAGCATTGACTAGAGTGCCACTAATATGACCTGCAGAAGGATGAACTACCATTCCCTGAGGTTTATTGACAACTGCCACGTCCTCATCTTGATAGACGATTTCTAATGGAATATCCTCAGGAACATACTCAACTTCCTCAACCTCTGGTAGTTCATAAGAGATGACATCGCCCTCTTTAACAGTGTACTTAGCTTTTTTTACCAAGCCATTCACTAAAATCTTGCCTGTCTTAATTTGCTCGTTAGCTAGGCTTCTTGACAAATCAGTTAAATCAGCAACGGCTTTATCTAAACGCGCCCCAGCCTGCTCAACTTTCACTTCCATTAGTTTCTTCCTTTATGATGACTAGGAGCATGATTAAAACTCCAAAAGTTAGATAGGTATCCGCAACATTAAAGACTGCAAAATTGATAAAATCAACTTGGAACATATCGACAACAAAACCTTGGCGCAAGCGATCAATAAAATTACCTAAACCACCTGCAATAATCAAGGTCAACCCACTGATAAGCCAAAATGAACCTTTTATATTTTTTATCAAATACCAGATCGCTCCACCAATCACAAGGAGTGTGATAATTGTAAAAAGCCACTGCTGATTCTCTAAAATAGAAAAAGCAGCTCCTGTGTTTTGGAGATATGTTAGGCTCATGATTGAAGGAATAAATCCTTTGACCTCACCTAATTTGATATTGCTGACAACAGCCCACTTAACCAACTGATCTAAAATAATCAGCAAGCCAATCGTAAGGGGAATGGTTATTTTTCTTCTCATACTTTTCTCTTCTTCTCAAAATATTCTTTCATAACAGCTACAAATGCCTCTCCAACTTGAGATAGTTCAACCTCAGACCGTTTGACATACACCATCTTATTATCCAGTGCATCCTTGACAGGAATCACTGTAATGCCATTCACACTATTACTATCCAAGAAACCTGATCCAGTCGCATAGGCATCTGTTCTTTCTAAAATACCATTCAATGTAGCGCGGTCGGTCACATTAAACATCTGGGAACTAGCGCTGGTATCCACCAAGTTTTCAGAATAATAGAGATACTCATCTTTTTCTTGAGTAAATCGAACGGTAGGTAGGTCAGTCAAATCATCCATAATCAATTCTTTTTTATTGGTCAGCGGATGATCCTCCCTTAGATAAATATGCGTCTGGAAAGGAATGAGCTCAATAACTTCTAAACCAAGCTTGTCTATTTTTTGCATAATTCCCTTAGTGTTCTGATTGTTAAGATAGATGATTCCTATCTCGCTATGACCTTGGGCTACTTCATCTAGAATTTGGACGGTAGTCGATTCAAAAATCCGAAAATTCTTATATGCTGGATATAACTGAGAAAACTCTGTGATAAGAGGGGGTAAGAAATCATAGTGCTGACTAGCAATAGAAAATTCGTCCTTTTCTTCCTCGGGATTAGCATATTGGTTTTGGAAAATATCAAAGCCTTTTACCAATTCCTGAGCCCGTTCATAGAACTCCATTCCTCGACGAGTTAAAAAGGTACCACTACTAGTTCTCCGAAAAATCTTAAAACCAAGCTCTTTTTCTAAATCACGCACAGAAATGGAAAGACTCGGTTGGCTGACATACATTTTTTCTGCCGCTTCTCGAAAAGTTCCGCTATTTGCAATAGTAACCACATATCGTAATTGTTGAATATTCATTTTATCTTCCTCATATAAAGTATTGATATTATACCATAAATTCACACTTTCATAAAGAAACGGAGGGTCTCCAAACTAGAGATCCTCTTTTCCATTATTCTGTTTATTCAAATATGTCTTTCAAATACAAAAAAGTTACTCTTAGAACGACAACTAAAGCTATTAGCACTTCACATACGTAAAAGATTTGTCCAGTGATTCCTATATCAAAATGCAATAAAAAAGCTTTCAGGGCCATTGCAGAAATCACTAAAGGAAAAGTAAAGGCGGAAAATCCTACAGAAAAAGATCTTCTAAAAAGAGTAGGAAGTTGATATAGGATAAAGAAATAAAGCACCTGTCCAAGTATGATGAGGAATAAGAGCAAAAGATTGTTTGGGTTTGGGAAACTAGCGACATAAGCTGCTGTTATCAATGAAATTGGAGCGCAAATTGTCGTCATATTTGGAAGAGTTGCTTCTGCCAGTCCAATTTTAAAAGTCTTATAGAAAACAATTGGCAAAACTAAAATGGAAGCAAGAAGACAATACCAAAAAATTATCTGTCCTAGCCAGTATTGATGAGATACAAAAATTGTCAAAGGAGCTACACCAATTCCTACAAATAGAACAGTCCAAGAAGGATAAATATTTTCCCACTTGAAGGGAATAACAAATGAACAAATGTAATAAACCATCAATAGAATTAGACCAATCAAACTAATCCACCAAAGGAACGAAGCCAAGAACATGGTCCAAGCTCCTAAAAATGTCCAACTAGCCAGATAACCTGAAATCAACATCCCTTGCATGAAAAAAGTCGGAAAGACAGAAGCAATAAGAGGATCTCTTAACTGATTTCTGACCAACTTTCTGTATGAGACCATACCAAATATAAGGTGAATAAAAAAGAGAACTGCTAGTCCTGCAAAAAAATAACGTAAGATTTGGCTCCAACTTCCAACCAAGTTTCCAATGGCTAACAAACCTAAAACAAGACCGGATTGGACCAATAAGGGTTCTCTTCTCTTTATTTTCATAAATCACTCTCCAAGAAAGGGTAAAGTTAAACTAACCAAGGCCTTTTTATTAATTATCTTTTCTTTCCAAGTAAACTATTTCTGACTTTTTCTCAAAGCCCAACCTTTGATATAATCTCAAGGCGCCAGAATTTACAACTTCAACAACTATTTGACAAAGTCGGCCATTGATTTCATGTAAATCGTTTAGAATATATTTGACCAGATAGGACCCTAATCCTTTGCCTTGATACCCTTTTTCCACAGCCAAACCAAATAAGTAATTTGTTCCTAAGCTGATATCTACAGAACAAGATGCACGAACTCTTCCATCCTTGCGTAAAACATATAAGCGACAAGTTTCATCAAGTACAGCCTCTCTGGCATACTTTTCCGCACAAGTCAATGTACTACCAAACTCTTGCGATTGGAAATTTGCAATGTCACTAATTAAACTTAGGTCTGCTAAAGCGACTTCTATATCTGAAAGATCCTCAAAATAGAATTGACGAGAGTCCTGTTCCAGCCAAATCTCATTCTCTTCTAGGTTAGTAGAATATTCATTCCAAAAATCTGGATGTTGATCTAAAAAATTAGTTTCTGAAACATAATAGACATCAATAAGCTGATAACGCTTTGCGATCTTCTTAAATTCACTCAGTAGTGCCTTAGCGATGCCTTGACAGCGATAAGCAGGAGCAACGTAAATAGAGACTTCTGCTTCATGTGGTTCATCAGCATATATCGTTAGAAAGCCAACCAAAGCCTCGTCCTCAAAAGCTAAGACAAAAGCAGGCATGTTGGGATTGTCATTATAATTGCTGTCTAAATATGGAATTCTATATGTCTGATCTACTTGGTTACATTCTTTTACAATAGCCAAAGCAGCATTCTTTTCTTTATCAGACAATTGAACTCTTACTTGTATATTCATCTTACACTCCTAAATTGTTATGGACATTATACCACATAATACAATTTTCCTCTCCATAAAACAAAAAAGAAACAGGAAAAATTCCTGTTTCACTTTATTTAGATTTGATATAGTTAATACCATCCGCCTTAGGTGCAACAGCTTTTCCGAAGAAGAGTGCTAGGACAAGAATTGTCAAAACGTAAGGAGCAATCTGCAAGTAAACCGCTGGAACATGAGATAGAAATGGTAATTGACTTCCGATAACTGCTAAACTTTGAGATAATCCAAAGAAAAGACTTGAAAGCATTGCTCCAATTGGATCCCATTTACCAAAGATCATAGCTGCTAGAGCAATGAAACCTGGTCCAATGATTGTTGTTGCAGCAAAGTTAACTGAGATTGATTGTGCGTAGATCGCTCCACCGACACCACCGAGGAATCCAGAAATTATTACTCCCCAATAGCGCATCAGATAAACATTAATTCCCAGTGTATCTGCAGCTTGTGGATGTTCACCAACAGAGCGAAGACGAAGACCAAATTTCGTCTTAAACATGATGAACCAAGCGACAAAGGCAAAACCTACAGCCAAGTAACCCATCAGACTAGTGTGCTTGAAGAAGATATCTCCAATAACAGGGATATCAGACAGGATTGGGAAATTAAATTTACCAAAAGAAACTCGAATGTTATCAGTTTGACCTTTTCCGTAAAGAGCTTTTACTAAGAAAATTGCCAAGGCAGGGGCCATCAAGTTCAAAACTGTACCACTGACAACATGGTCTGCACGGAAGTTGATAGTAGCAACTGCATGGATAAGCGAGAAAATAAGACCGACTACTCCACCGACCAAAAGGGCCAACCAAGGTGTTAAACTACCGAAAGTACTTTCAAACGTAAGGTTGAAAACAACACCTGAGAAAGCACCCATTACCATGATACCTTCAAGTCCCACGTTAACAACACCTGAATGTTCAGAGAAGGCACCACCAATACTAGTGAAAACCAAAGGAGCTGCATAAATAAGCATTGACGACACTAACAAATTTAGCATTGAGACAAAATTCATCTTATTTACCTCCCTTTTCTTGTTTGCGTGGTTTGATAAAACGTTCAATAATGTAATGAACACTTACAAAGAAGATGATAGATGCTGTTACGATGCTGACCAATTCAGAAGGAATGGTTGCAACATTCATACCTGGAGCTCCAACTTGAAGTACTGCAAATAGGAAGGCTGCAAAAGGAATTCCCACTGGAGAATTACTTGCAAGAAGACTAACTGCCATACCATTGAAGCCAACGCTTAATGAGCTACCTTGAACATAAACGTTTTGGAATGTACCAAGTCCTTCTACTACACCTCCGACACCAGCAAGGGCACCAGAAATGATCATTGAAAGGATGATTGTACGTTTTGCTGACATACCGGCATACTCACTTGCATGTGGATTGATACCAACTGAACGAATTTCAAAACCAAGTGTAGTTTTCTTAAGAAGGAACCATACAAGAACAACTGCAATAATTGCAAAGAAGATTCCGATGTTCATCCGCGAATTATTGGTCAAGGCACGCAACCATTCTGTTTGATAGGTGGCATTAGGACCTACAGTGATACTAGAATCCACACTCTGCATGACAGATTTCGGGAAACTATGGATAAAGGCATTACCAACATATAGAACGATATAGTTCATCATGATCGTTACAATGACCTCTGATGTTCCAAGGTAAGCACGTAAAATACCAGGAATCGCACCAATAATACCACCTGCTACAATACCAAGGAATACAGTCATGATGAGCATAAGTGGGCGCGGTAAATTTGGAAATGATAGGGCAAACCAACCGGCAGTAATCCAGCCGGCCAAAGCTTGACCAGGCAAACCAACGTTGAAGAAGCCAGCTCTACTAGCCACTGCAAAACCAAGGGCGATCAAGATCAGTGGTCCCATTGCACGAGAGATTTCTCCCAAACTTCTTAGAGTACCAAAGGCTGTTTTGAAAAGTTCTTCATACCCCCAAATAGCATCGTAGCCAAAAATCCACATGATAATCGCACCGAGTAAAATCCCGAGAACGACAGAAATCAAAGGAACGGCAATCTGCTGTGTTTTCTTAGACATTAGAATCTCCCTTCTTTAGTTCTCCTCCGGCCATCAAAATACCAAGTTCTTGTTTATTGGTTTCAGCTGGCGTAACGATACCCTGAATTTTACCGTCATGAATAACAGCAATTCTATCAGATAAATTGAGAATTTCATCCAATTCAAAGCTGACAACAAGAACAGCTTTTCCTTTATCACGCTCACCAATCAAACGTTTATGGATGTATTCAATCGCACCAACGTCTAAGCCACGTGTAGGCTGACTAACAATTAGAAGGTCTGGATCACGGTCTACTTCACGAGCAATAATTGCCTTTTGCTGGTTTCCTCCAGATAGAGCTGATGCAGGAACATAATCATTTGCCGCACGAACATCGAACTCTTCCATCAGTTTACGAGCATAATTATGAATATTAGTATAATTCAAAATACCATTCTTGCTCAGTGGTTCTTTATAGTAAGTTTGTAAAGCGATATTTTCAGAAATAGTCAAATCAAGGACCAAACCATCACGGTGGCGGTCTTCAGGAACGTGACTGACCTTCATTTCCGTAATCTTACGAGGAGGCAAGCCAACTACGTCCTTACCTTTGATATTAATAGTTCCTGACTTAACTTTACGCAAACCAGTAATCGCTTGAATTAATTCACTTTGTCCATTTCCGTCAATTCCAGCAATACCAACAATTTCACCTGCACGAACATCAAGTGATAAATTCTTGACAGCTGGAATACCACGGTTTTCATTAACAACTAAATCTTTGATTGAAAGAATTACTTCTTTTGGTTGAGGAGGATTTTTTTCTGTTGTAAATGAAACAGAACGTCCTACCATCATTTCAGCTAGATCTTGGTTTGTAGCACCAGCAATCTCAACCGTTTCAATACTTTTACCACGACGAATAACTGTAACACGATCAGAAACTGCACGAATTTCATCCAACTTGTGCGTAATCAAAATAATCGATTTCCCCTCTTTGACAAGGTTCTTCATAATGATCATCAATTCGTCGATTTCAGCTGGTGTTAATACAGCTGTTGGTTCGTCAAAAATAAGGATGTCAGCACCACGATAAAGAGTTTTTAAGATTTCAACCCGTTGTTGAGCGCCGACTGAAATGTCTTCGATTTTTGCAGAAGGATCTACGGCAAGTCCATATTTTTCAGATAATTCTTTTATCTCTTGGATTGCTTTTTTGATGTCTAGAACACCATTCTTAGTAATTTCACTTCCTAAAATAATATTCTCGGCAACAGTAAATGCTTCGACCAGCATAAAGTGTTGGTGCACCATTCCAATACCTAAAGAGGCTGCTTTCGACGGTGAGTCTAGTTTAACAACTTGCCCATTTACTGCAATTTCACCACTAGTAGGCTCAAGCAATCCAGCCAACATATTCATCAAAGTAGATTTACCTGCTCCGTTTTCTCCTAAAAGAGCATGAATTTCACCACGACGAAGATGAAGGTTAATTTTGTCATTTGCAACAAATTGTCCAAAGATTTTGGTAATCTCCCGCATTTCGATGACATTTTCATGTGTCATTGTGATCCCATCCTTTCAAAACTTTTATTTCAATAGAACCTACTAAGAGTTAGTAAGCTCTATTGAGACAAAACCTTTTGTCTCAATCTCAAAGAAGCGATCTCTCTAAGATCGCTTCCTGAGAGTCAATGTTTGAATTTTATTCTGCAGGAACTTTGATGCTTCCGTCAAGAATTTTAGCTTTAGCATCTTCTACTGCTTTTTTAGCATCATCTGACAAAGCTTTAGTTGTCAAATCAACACCACCATCTTTCAAACCATAAACTGTTGTTTTACCACCAGGGAATTGGTTTTTAGATGCTTTGGTTGCGATGTCTTTAACTGTTCCACCAACTTTTTTCAAGGTAGAAGCAAGAACGAAGTTAGATTCTTTACCATCTTTAGATTTAAATTTTCCTTCGGCTTCTTGGTCACGGTCCACACCAATAACCCAAACTTTTTCGCTTTCGTTTCTTGTTTCATTGATTGACTTCGCTTCGTTGAAGACACCAGCACCTGTACCACCAGCTACTTGATAAATGATATCAGCACCTGCTGTATATTGTGCAGCGGCGATTGTTTTACCTTTAGCAGCATCACCAAATGATTCTGCATATTGAACATCAATCTTGATAGATGGGTCTACTGATTTAACACCAGCTTCGAAACCTTTTTCAAAACGAGTCAATACGGCACCTTTAATACCACCTACAAATCCAACAACTTTTGTTTTAGTTGTTTTCGCTGCAGCTACACCTGCAAGATAAGCTGCTTCGTTATCTGCAAACAAAGCAGAAGCGACATTGTCTTGACCTTTGATTTCATCATCAATGATGACATAGTTGATGTCTGAGTGGTCTTTGGCAGCAGCTTCTACAGCGTTACGAAGAGCAAATCCAATACCAAAAATTGCTTTATAACCACTTGATGCAGCTTGCTCAAGGTTATTAGCATACTCTGATTCGTTTGTTGATTGGAAGTAAGTGAAACCATGATCTTTTGAAAGACCGTTTTCTTTACCCCATTCTTGCAAACCTTCCAATGCTGATTGGTTGAATGACTTGTCATCAACACCACCAGTATCGGTTACGATAGCAGCTTTCAGATCTGTTTTAGCATCTGAATTGCTATTTGAGCGAGACGCACGGTTACCACATGCAGCAAGTCCTACTGCTGCGACAGCTACTAGACCAAGGCCTAGCCATTTTTTCTTGTTCATTTCTGAACCTCCTAAATAAGATATGCAACAATGTTGCAAAATTGTGTGGTCAGATGACCCAGACTACCAACTATTTTAAGTCGGTAAAAGAATATGGAAGTAATTCCCCGACCGTCATCACGACCGTCGATTTATCTTTAGCGACTAATGTCACTTTTAGATCTTTATTAAAAAATTCTGCCATCACTTGACGGCATGCTCCACATGGAGAAATTGGCTCTTCTGTCTGCCCATAGACAATCAGCTCTTCAAACTCAAGTGCTCCTTCAGAAACTGCTTTAAATATTGCTGTTCGTTCACCACAGTTTGTCAAACCAAAACTAGCATTCTCAACATTAACTCCAGTGAAGACACGGCCATCTTTAGCAACTAGTACAGCACCAATTGGAAAGTGAGAATATGGAACATACGCATTTTTGCTTGTCTCTACGGCCAAATCGATTAAATCAGTAGTTGCCACTAGCTGTTTCCCCTTTCATGATAGCAACACCTGATGAAGCACCAATCCGAGTAGCTCCAGCTTTAATGAAAGCTTGAGCATCATCATAAGAACGAGCGCCTCCAGATGCTTTAACTCCCATATCAGGACCAACTGTTTGTCTCATCAAAGCTACATCTTCTACAGTAGCACCACCAGTTGAAAAGCCAGTCGATGTTTTTACAAAGTCGGCTCCAGCTTTTTGGGAAATTTGACAGGCCAGAACTTTTTCTTGATCAGTCAAAAGGCAAGTTTCAATAATGACCTTCACAAGTTTCTCACCACTTGCTTCTACTACTGCTTGAATATCTTTTTCAAGCAAATCCAAGTTGCCAGACTTGAGAGCGCCAATATTGATTACCATATCGATTTCATCAGCCCCATTTTCAATCGCATTTTTTGTTTCAAATGCCTTTACTTCAGGAGTGGTTGCCCCCAAAGGGAAACCTATAACTGTACAAACTTTTACATCAGATCCTCTTAATTCTTCAGCTGCAATCTTTACCCAAGTTGGATTAACGCAGACGCTTGCAAAATCATATTCTTTGGCTTCTTCAATTATTTTTTCAATCTGCTCTTTTGTTGCTTCCGGCTTTAAAAGAGTATGGTCAATGTATTTGTTCAATTTCATTTTTTTCTCCTTTAAACTCAAGAAATGACCTCAATGATTTCGCTTACTTTTTTCCGTTCGACATCTATTCTAACATTTTTTTTGAATTCTGTAAGCATTTCCTCAGAGATTTTTTGGTTAGCATAGATTTTAGCAACTACTTCACCTGATTGAACAGCTTCGCCAACTTTTTTCTCAAAAACAATTCCGGTTTCATAATCCAAGTTGTCTGATTTAACTGCTCGACCAGCACCTAAACGCATAGCAAATAAACCGAATTCCATAGCTGGTAGTTCAGAAATGAAACCAGACTGATCTGCAGTGATGTCTACTATATACTGGGCTGAAGATGGCCTATAAAGGTCTTCTAAGTCACCCCCCTGTGCTTGAATCATAGCTTCAAACTTTCTGAGAGCAGAGCCGTTCATTAGTTGCTCGCGAACTTCCTCTACAGTTTTCTCTATATTTGCTAAACCAAGCATAATCTGAGCTAACTCACAGATAAAATGGGTCACATCTTCTCTGCCTTTTCCTTGAAGGATCTCTAAAGCCTCAAGAATCTCCAAACGATTACCAATGCTTGTTCCCACAGGTTGGCTCATATCTGTAATAACAGCTATTGTTCGTCTGCCTACAGCTTTACCTAACTCAACCATGGTCTGAGCAAGGCGACGTGCATCTTCAATATTCTTCATAAAGGCGCCTTCACCAACTGTCACATCTAGAAGTATACTATCTGCTCCGGCAGCAATCTTCTTACTCATAACAGAGCTCGCAATTAAGGGAATTGTATCCACTGTTGCAGTCACATCACGAAGAGCATAAAGTAACTTATCTGCTTTCACAAGTTGATCTGACTGACCAATTACAGAAAGCCCGATATCTTGGACTTGTTTGATAAATTCTTCCTGACTGCGCTCAACTTGAAATCCTTTTACAGATTCCAGTTTGTCGATCGTTCCTCCTGTATGACCTAGTCCTCGCCCACTCATCTTGGCAACTGGTACACCAAAGCTAGCAACCAGGGGAACAAGGATTAAGGTAACCTTGTCACCAACACCACCAGTAGAATGCTTATCTACTTTAATACCAGAGATTTCTGATAAATCAATTTGCTGACCTGTTCCTACCATTGTCATAGTCAAGTCTGAAATTTCTCTGGTTGTCATTCCCTTAAAGTAAATAGCCATTGCAAAAGCAGACATTTGATAATCGGGCACTGTACCAGCAACATAACCATCAATCAACCATTGAATTTCTTCTTTTGTTAATTCAAAACCATCACGTTTTTTTTGAATAATGTCGACAGCTCTCATTCTAGTTTCTCACTCCTTAAAATATAGTAGCCTTTATCTTTTTTGACAACTTCACAATTTCCAAAAACTTCTTCCATTTTGGCTTTAGCGCTTGGCGCCCCCTGCTTCTTCTGTATGACGATAGTTAGGTCACCACCTACCGTCAAATGCTCAAGGCTACCTGCAATAACTTGATGAACTACTTGCTTCCCAGCTCTAATAGGAGGATTACTAATTATATGGTCAAAAACTCCAGTTACTTGATCATAGATATTAGATTGAAAGATTTCCGCTGAAACCCCATTAAGTTCGGCATTTTTTCGGGCTAAATCCAAAGCACGCAGGTTAATATCCACTAAGGTAGCTTTCACAGCTTGCGACTTTACTAATGTTAAACCTAATGGACCATAACCACAGCCCAGATCCAAAATAGTATCCCCTATAGAAAAATCTATGGTAGACAGGAGGACCTGACTACCATAATCGATCATCTTCTTGCTAAAGACGCCAGCATCCGTAAGGAAGGTCATTGGTTGACCTAATAAATTCAGTTGTAATTTATGGATATCGTGCTTAGCATCCGGATTTTCTGCAAAATACATCTTCGACATAAATTAATTTTATCACAATTTTACCTAAAATGTAAACCGTTTACAATATTTTCTACAATTTTTTTAACAATATGGTATACTAATCAAGTTGATAGGAGAAAAAATATGACAAACGAATTCCTTCATTTTGATAGAATTAGCCGAGAAAGATGGCAACAATTACATAGAAAAACAACACCGCCATTAACTGAAGAAGAATTAAATTCAATAAAAAGTTTTAATGATGAAATTAGTTTGCAAGATGTTATGGATATCTACTTACCATTAACTAATCTGATTCAAATTTATAAGAGAGCCAAAGAAGATCTTGCTTTTTCAAAAGGAATTTTTCTGCAAAAAACCTTAAAAAAACAACCTTTTATCATCGGTGTTTCTGGAAGCGTAGCTGTTGGAAAGTCTACAACAAGCCGCCTTCTCCAAATTTTACTGTCTAGGACTTTTGAGAATGCAAAAGTTGAACTGGTAACTACAGACGGTTTTTTATATCCAAACTCTGTCTTGCAAGAACTCAATCTTTTAAATAGAAAAGGTTTCCCTGAAAGTTATAACATGGAACTTCTTCTAAACTTCTTAGATCACCTGAAAAACGGACAAAATTATCAGGTACCTGTCTATTCCCATGAAATCTATGATATTGTTCCAGATCAGACACAAACAATCCAAGTTGCTGATTTCGTCATTGTTGAAGGGATTAATGTTTTTCAAAATCCTCAAAATGAACGTCTCTATATAACAGATTTCTTTGATTTTTCTATTTATGTGGATGCTGAGGTTGAAAATATTGAGAAATGGTATCTTGATCGTTTCGGTAAATTACTAGACTTGGCTAGACGGGATTCAAAGAACTACTACCATCGCTTCACTAAAGAACCGGTTGAAGACGTTATGAAAATGGCTCGTAACATATGGAAATCTATTAATTTAGTTAACTTAAAAGATTATATTGAACCTACTCGCAATCGAGCTGAATTAATCCTTCATAAAGCTCATAACCATGAAATTGATGAGATTTACTTAAAGAAATAACTATAATTGATTGAAATCAAGTGATATTTTTTTAAAAGAATAATTAAGGCTTGTCAAATGCGAACTTTTCATATATAATTAGATAGTTAGTATACATTGGAGGTGAAAAACTTGGCAAACATTAAATCAGCTATCAAACGCGCTGAATTGAACGTTAAACACAACGAAAAAAACTCAGCTCAAAAATCAGCTATGCGTACTGCAATCAAAGCTTTTGAAGCAAACCCAACTGAAGAACTTTACCGCGCTGCTAGCTCAGCTATCGATAAAGCAGAAACTAAAGGTTTGATCCACAAGAACAAAGCTAGCCGTGATAAAGCACGTCTTGCAGCAAAACTTGGTTAATAAACTAACTGCATACAAAATGAGCTCTTCGGAGCTTTTTTTGCGCCTTAATTCATTAGGATGCGATTTTGCCAATTCTAAACGATCATAATTGTACAGTATTTGAGATAAGGTTCAAAAAACAGTGACGCAAACTTTTGCGTCCTCCTTCTATTTTTGATAAAATAGCGGTAAATCTGACATGAATACATTCTATGAGTCAGAAGAATTGATTAAATAAGGAACATAATATGAAAAACCAAACTTTAATGCAGTATTTTGAATGGTATCTTCCAGATGATGGCCAGCATTGGAATCGTTTAGCAATGGATGCGCCAAATTTGGCAGCCAAAGGAATTAAAAAAATATGGATGCCTCCGGCTTTTAAAGCAACTGCCTCAAATGATGTCGGCTATGGCATTTACGACTTATTTGATTTAGGAGAGTTTGATCAAAAAGGAACCGTTCGGACTAAGTATGGATTAAAAGAAGAATATCTTCAAGCGATCCAAACACTAAAAGACAATGGAATCGATCCAATTGCTGATGTCGTTTTAAATCATAAGGCTGCAGCCGACGGAACTGAAACATTTACGGTTATTGAAGTAGATCCAAATGACCGTACTACTGCTATTTCTGAGCCCTTTATGATTAAAGGATGGACTCACTTTACTTTTCCAGGAAGAAACAAGCAATATAATGACTTTGAATGGCATTGGTACCATTTTACTGGAACTGACTTTGATGCAAAAAGTCGTCGGTCTGGAATTTATTTAATTCAAGGTGACAATAAAGGTTGGGCGAATGACGAGCTGGTAGACAGCGAAAACGGAAACTATGACTATCTAATGTACGCCGATCTGGACTTCAAACACCCAGATGTTATTAAAAACCTATACGATTGGGCTAGATGGTTTATCGAAACTACAGGTATACAGGGTTTCCGCTTGGATGCAGTTAAGCATATAGATTCCTTCTTTATGGCCAACTTTATTCGAGATATTTTGCAAGAATATGGTGATGATTTCTACGTTTTCGGAGAGTTTTGGAATAATGATGAAGCTGCTAATAATGACTACTTAGAAAATATTGACTATCGCTTCGACCTTGTCGATGTTAAATTGCATACTAATCTTTTTGAAGCAAGTCAAAAGGGTGAAGAATATGACTTACGTACAATTTTTGATCATACTTTAGTAAAAAATCACCCAGAATCAGCTGTAACATTTGTAGAAAATCATGATACTCAGCGTGGCCAAGCTCTTGAATCCACTGTAGAAGAATGGTTTAAACCGGCATCTTATGCTCTTATTCTACTTCGAGAGTCTGGCCTCCCGTGTATTTTCTACGGAGACTACTATGGCATAAATGGTGAATTCGCTCAGCAAGATTTCCGAGAAGAGATTGACAAACTATTGGACCTTCGTCTAAACCTAGCATATGGTGAAGAGACTGACTATTTTGATGACCCTAATTGTATCGGATGGACAAGGGCTGGTCAAGAAGGTGGTCAGCCAATTGCTGTTTTAATTTCAAATGCTTCTGCTACTTCAAAACGAATGTATTTTGGCCAAGATTGGTCAGGGCACGAGTGTTCCGACTACCTTGGTAATTGCCAAACAATTGTCACTATAGATGAAGAAGGATGGGGAGAGTTCCCTGTTGAAGAACAATCAGTTAGCGTTTGGTCAATAAAAAATTAAAAATCAGCTCAAAGAGCTGATTTTTATTGTTTATAATTCTCTATAAAAGGCTGATAAGATTGCCAGATAGGCATGGGAAAATGAATCGTTTTTCCCGTTTCTAATATTTCTCTATATTGATCTGCCCACTCTTGATAACCAGAGGCAAGATGCCCTCTTATCATTTCTTGAGTGAGTGGCTGCTTCAAAAATAGTTTCACCACTGGAATTAATAAACAAAGTGGCAAAAACAAATACTTGGTTGGTTTATAAGCTTTCTTAGAAATACCATATTTTTCACACAAGAGAATTCCTTCTCGCCATGCAAGGATCATCTTTTTGATTACTTGCGAATCTTCCAAAACAGCGTTAAAACTCCCAGATTCTGCTATCGCACCCGCCATAACTGCTTCTTGAAGGCAGTGGATTTTCAACCAATTCGCTAAATCTGGCATACTTTTAATACTTAAGTGACATTTTTCAAATATTCCAAAATTCAAATCATGATACTCATCTTCATCAATTAGAGTAGGAGCCTGAAAAATTATTGCTTTAACTTTTCCATGTTTTCTACCACCTCCAACTGATGAAGGAAAAGCGAGCGAATAAGATTCTCTATCAAGATAAGGAAATATCTTTTCAGTGGTATCCCAATTATTCTGCATAATCAGGATACGAATCTTACCTTGAAATGTTGAAAGTTCTTTAGCAGCTTGTTTAATTTGGCTACTGTTTACCGTCAGCAAAATCAAATCATAATGATTAACTATACTAGTAACCAATTTTGGAGCAAAATGATGAAGCTGGTAGGATTTATCTTGTCTCCTCAAATCTTTGATTAAGAGAGAAATTCCTTTTTGATAGTGGGATAAATCTCTCTCTTTTACAAAAACTTCAACTTCATGTCCTTGACTAAGTAGCCAGCCATATGTCATTCCAATAGTACCAGCACCGTAAATCAATATTTTCATATCATTTATTTCCTATTAGCTTAGTTGATTTTTTCTTGCTTTCTGATTTAATGGAAATTTTGACTTCAAAAATGGTACCTTTCGGTCTATTATCTTTAACAGTAATTGTACCCTTTAGAGCATCGGCAATTTGTTTTGCAAGGGATAGACCTAGACCAAAACCACCCTTTTGTCTTGTTCTGGCTTTATCAACCCTATAAAAACGATCAAAAATTTTCTTTTTGTCTTCATTATTGATTCCAGGTCCGTTATCAGACACTCGTAAGTAAAGAGAACGGTCTTTTGACCATACTATAAACTTAATAACCCCATCTTCTTCCGTATATTTTACAGCATTATCAAAGAGAATGGTCATCAGCTGTTTTAGAAGTGTTCTGTCTGTCTTGATATTGTGGTTAATATGGTTTTCAAAGACAAATACTTTCTCGTTTTCATCCGCAATGATTTCATAGTTGGCAAATGTTGTAGTGAAAAATTCTGGTTCAACTTCAGCAATTTCAGCCTTAATGCCATCATCTCTTCTTGCAAGATTCAATAGATTAGTTGTTAGCATCCGCATATTCCGAACTTCTTCCAGACTGGAGGCAATATTTTCGCTTGATTCCATAATGGTAGCTTCGGGTTTTCGGAAAAGAGTTTCCAAGCGGTTTTGCAAAACGGCTAAAGGAGTACGCAACTCATGGCTTGCATTTTCAACAAAAGATTTTTGTTTCTGCATACTGTCCATCAGAGGCTTCACACTGACACGAGCCAAATAGATACTAGCAATAATTGAGATTAACCAAAAGCTAATCATAACAATGACAATAATCTGTTCATGATTCTGACTGGTTTGCTCCAACTGATTGACATTAATCAGGACTGCTGCATATTTAACTTTGTTCAAAAGATTCCCAGATAAGAATTCGCTTGGATTAATCTCAAAAACCAACATACGATAGAGTTCTTCTTGACCATAGTTGTTTTTCAAAGTAGTCTGAATAATTTTACCTACATCCTTTTTCTTGATTGAAATCTTTTTTAAACTAAGAAAATGATCTGCAGTAGTCAATGGTTTCAAGTCTTCATCAAACAAGACAGCTTCAGTGTTCGAATTCACCTTCAGATTATCCATTGGTCCAGGGTCTGGTGCGTCTTGTGGTCTAGATACATCATCAGATGACTGACCTTCATCAATCGTCGGTTGCATATTGGCTGCACGAGCCAAAGCAAGGTGGAGAACAGATCTGGGATTCTGACTTAAACTTTTTAAATTATCGTCAACGGTTGTATAGAGTCCTGAGCGCATAATCTGAATGATTAAAAGAGTCATGGCCGAGAAAATCAGTGTGAATACACCAAAATAGCGAATGAAATATGAAAAATCATCCGCATAAAAAGTTCGTCTAAGTTTATTCAGCATTCTTCAAAATGTAACCGACACTGCGAAGGGTTTGCATATTGTTCGCAAAAGTCGTTCCTTTCAATTTTTTCCGAATTTTTGAGACATAGACTTCAACGACAGAAATGGTAGTATCACTGTCAAAGCCCCAGAGTCGATCAAAAATCTGAGTTTTAGGTAGAATTACGTTTTGGTTCTGCAGGAAATAAACTAATAAATCAAATTCTTTTCCCAGTAATTCTACTTCTTTTCCATTCACCAAAGTGGTATTGGTAGAAAGATTTACTGTCACATCACCATATGATAAAGTATTTTCATTAAATTTTCCTGAACGCTTGAGTAAGGCCTGAATCCGCATCTTTAATTCTTCTAAATAAAACGGCTTGGTTAGATAGTCATCTGCACCCAATTCAAAACCATGCCCTTTATCATCCAAACTTTCTTTAGCAGTCATGATGAGAACAGGAGTTGAGACTCCTTTTTCACGCAAGTCTTTTAAAACTTGAAAGCCATCTTTCTCAGGGAGCATCAGATCCAGTAGAATCAAATCATAAACACCGCTTTCAGCTTCATAGAGACCTTCTTCACCATCAAAAACCTGCATGACATCTGCAAAGTCATCTAAGAAATCAAATACAGAGTTTGACAACCCTAAGTCGTCTTCTACTAGTAAAATCTTAATCATCTTGTTCTCCTCCTGCTATAAGATACTAATCGGCTTCATCTAAGATTATTATAAAATAAAGAATTTTTGTATCATTTTTTGGATCTTAGTATAATTCTTTAATCATTATATCATGACTTTAACAAATGGATTAAGATTTAGTAGCGTTTTCTTCATTATTTTGGTTAGAATTACTATCCTTATCCTTCGTACTTTCATCTGCATTGGCTGGTTTCTTCTTAGAATTGCTACCGCCTTCTTGATTACTATTTCCTTGCGGTGGCTGTCCTCCTGGCCCTCCAGGACCACCTTGTCCATCTTGACCATTCATTTGAGGTGGCATACCATTTCCATTATTTTGACCCTGTCCTTGAGGCGGTTGTCCACCGGGACCTTGCATATTATTGCCATCTTGATTATCCTGCTGGGTTTTCGATGTTTGAACGGTCGACTGCTGATTTGTTGCTTTTTGAGTCAAAGAACCGAATGTATAACCACCAAGCAAGCCGACCACTAAAGAACCACTTGCTACTACTGATAGCCACCACTTGGTGCTTTTTTCTACAACAATCATTTTCTCTTTATTCATTCTATATTTTTCCTTCTTTCTGCTTTAAGTTTCTGTGAATTCATGAAGAAGCTTTACTTCATGAATTCACCACATCCTTTCTTTAGGCTACATACATCTTAATTATTTTTTCTTAAAGAGGCCTAAATTTTTTCTTAAACTTTTCTAAACATAAAAATTGACAGCTCAAGTCTTTTTTTGTAAAATAGTTACCATATACAAACAAAGAGGTTTACTGTTGTGAAAAAAATAGAATCAATGACTTTGATTGCTTTAGGTGCAGCTCTAATCGCTGCTCTTTCTCCTTTCCAAATTCCCTTCGGACCTATTCCAATAACCTTGCAGACTTTAGCTATTGGTTTAGTTGCTAGTCTCTTCCGTCCTAAGGAAGCTACTTTAGCTGTCATCATTTACCTTTTATTAGGAGCAATTGGTCTTCCTGTATTTTCAGGAGGAAGTGGAGGATTTCAAGTATTTTACGGACCTACAGCAGGATTTCTTCTTTTCTTCCCTCTTAGAGCCTTGGTTACTTCTTTTTTAGCAGGGCAAAAAGGACAGCCTATTCATATTTTTATCGCTAATTTATTGGGTGAGGTCGTTCTCTTTTTTGGTGGATCGATTGGTTTTATGCTAGTTACTCACAAAAGCTTAGAAATTGCTTGGACAAGTGTCGTCTTGCCATTTATGATTCCGGATTTGATCAAAATCACTCTAACAACCATTTTAAGCGTCATCCTATATAAAAACCTTAAAAATCTTGCTTATTTCAATAAGCAAAAATAAAAAAACTCATAGAGAACACTACAAAATTGTAGTGACATCTCTATGGGTTTTCATTTTTATTTCGTAACAAGAAGAGCCTCTTCAACTGCTTTCTTTTCTCGCGTAATTAAGTCAACACGCGCAGCAATTTCTTTGATACCCATGCTGATATTACGACTGATAGCCATATCTGACAATTGAGGTTCGAAGAAAGCTTTGTATTCAGCGAGCCTTTCTGCTGTCTTAAAGGCATTAGCTGGATAGATGACAAACTTATCAAAGCTCATATCACCTCCCAAGGCCGCCTTAATCCAGTCCCAATTCTCACGAGCCCAAGTCCAAACAGTAGCTTGAGTAAAATCGTGGTTGAGTAAAGGGAAATACCAGCTCATAGCTAAATCTTGTGGCTTAACAATATCTTTATTCTTCAAAGCTTCTAAAATTTGGTCAAGCGTTTCCTTATCATTAGTATAGGCTAAAGCTGAAGCCAATTGTCTCTTGAAACTTCCATCAACTGTCGATACATAATTCTTCAGATATTGATCCGTCAGTTCCTTGCTCTCATGATGTTTGATTTGGTTAATCAGGATGTGCAAACGGATAGCTGCAGGAAGTTTTTCCAAATCATTTTGATGAGCCTCAAAGATGCGGTCAGCTTCTTGAGTCGCTTTTTCATCATTGGCAGCAATCAAGTTTCCAATAACGATTTGACGGACTAATTCGTCCTCATCACTTTCTCCATCTTTAGCTTCAAAGCCTAGGCGATCAAAGTTGAACCGGCTAAGCTTGATAACCAAGTCGTTGTAAGCTTCTTCAGTCTTGCCACCTTCTTCAACAAAGATTTTCAAGCCATTCAAAACAGCTTTAACTCCAGAAACAACCAAGTAGGAGCTTTCTTCTGTCAGTTTCTCGATTACTGGAACTAATTCAGCAAATGAAATGTGGCCAGCTTCTGCTAAGAGACGGCGTTCCTGCACTACTTGGAGCTTGCTGGTGCTGTCTAACTCCGTAATCGCATCTAGAACCTGGTCTAACAAGACACCTTGATAATCTGTGATATAGTGGGCTGTGTTTTCTGTATTGAACCGCAAAGCTCCTTGGTTCTGAGCTGCCAAAGCAGAATAGTTTGGAATTTCAAGTGTTTCAGTTTCCAGTGTATCAGGCAAACCATTCCAATTGCTATTTAACGGCAGAACCCAAGTCCGCTTCTTATCTTCATGTTCACCAATAAAGAATTGTTTCTGAGTTAACTTCAGTGTATCATTTTCTACACGAGCTGATAAAACAGGATAGCCAGGTTGCTCCAACCAAGAGTCCATAAAGGCTGCTACATCGCGACCAGAAGCATCTCCAAGTGCATTCCAAAGATCACGTCCAATTGTATTTCCATACTGGTGTTTAGCAAAGTAGGCGTTTAAACCTTTGGCAAAGGCCTCATCACCCAACCAGCGGCGAAGCATATGCATGAGACGGCTTCCTTTGGCGTATACGATTGCTGGGTCAAATAAGGTATTAATCTCATCAGGATGATTCACCTCTACATGGACAGATTGAACTCCGTCTGTAGCATCTCGTTTCAAAGCAAGTGGAACTCCTGTTGTTTGGAAATTCTCAAAGATATTCCAAGTCGGCTCAATGGCATTGACGCAGACATATTCCATCATATTAGCAAAGCTTTCATTAAGCCACAGGTCATCCCACCACTTCATAGTGACAAGATTTCCGAACCATTGGTGGGCCAACTCATGAGCAACAACAAGAGCTACATCTTGGCGACTGGATACCGTAGAGTTTTCATCAACCAAGAGGTAAATCTCGCGATAAGTAACCAGACCCCAATTTTCCATAGCACCAGATGAAAAGTCAGGCAAAGCTACATGAAGAGACTGTGAGATAGGATATTTAACACCATAATAGTCTTCATAAAACTCAATAGAACGAACAGCAATGTCTAATGCGAATTCTAAATTACTAGCTGGATGTGCCTTTGTCGCATAGACACCGACCAGGGTTCCATTTTTAGTCTTGGCAGTTACTCCTTGCATATCACCTGCAGCGAAAGCTAGTAGATAAGACGACATACGTGGAGTTCTTTCAAACTTCCAAATACCAGTTGCTTTACGATTTTCAATGTCAATTTCTGGCATATTAGATAGAGCCAACTCACCTTCTGCCTGGTCAAACTTCAAAGCCAAGTCAAAGGTTGCCTTAGCTTCTGGCTCATCCACGCTTGGAAAAGCTTCACGAGCAAAGTGACTCTCAAATTGTGTAGAAATGATTTCTTTTTTTACACCATCCACTGTGTAGTAAGATGGGTAAATACCAGTCATATTATCCGTGATCTTACCAGTATAAGTCACCGTTACTTCAACTTGACCTGTGGCATCTAACTCGATGTAAAGAGCTTCGTTCGCATTGTCGACTGTAAAAGGACGTGTTTGACCAGCTACTTCGACGATTTCGATTACTAGGTCCTTTTGGTGCAGGGAAATCTTACTTGACTTAGCTTCCCCAATAATAGTCACCTTGCCTGAAAAGGTCTTATCTGTACGATTGAGATCTAGAAATAGATCGTAGTGTTCAGGAACAAAAGTGTCAATAAAGTGTGCAACTGCTTGCATGTTTTTCTCCTCATCTAAGATACAGGAAATCCTGTTCATTAAATACTTTTTGAAACCATTTTACCACATTTTAAAGCAAAGAAAAAGACAAGGATGACCTGTCTTTGTAATTCACAAGAAACTCAAAACATTAGGTTTTTCTTTTTTCTTTTTCGAGTTCTGCTATGCTTTGATTGTAGATGCGGTTTTCTTTCTGGTAGGTCTCTTGCAGACGATCCTCAAATCGTCGAATTTGTCTTTCAAATTCATCCCTATTATCTTCTAGCTGATGCAGTTCATAAGTCGGGATAGAGTCGGGATTGTTACGACAGAAAGAAAATATCCATTCGCTCATTTCCTCTGAAACATTTTTAGCCTCTCGTCTCATATCTTGGTAATCCCATTCATACTCACTAACTTTCTTACGAAAGGCTATGTGATCATCATCGAGACGATTGATCGTTTTTTGAATATCCATAGAGCCTCCTATAAGATAGGGCTGGTCAAACTAGGCTTAGGAACAGCACCTAGTACCTCCTTGATTGAATCTGCTGCTGCACCTGTGAAAGCTCCAGATAAATCAGCAGGTACTTGAGTGGAGGCAAAAGTTTTCATAGCCTCAGCTTGACTATCTAGCCATCTCTGCAATGCTTGACTCTCTTCAAGAAGGACAGCTCTTTTAGCTGATATCAAAGCTCGAATGGCAGTACGTTCCTGAATCTTTAAATATTCTTTTTTTATACGTTCGGCTTCAGCTCGATCTTCTGTATTTGGTTCAATCATGCGTTTCCTCCTATTTATTTGTAAAAATCTGGGCACCCTTTTGATCAATCGCTACGATATTATCAGCTGCCTTGTTTAAATTACCAGCAATTTCTGTCATTTTAGTCGTAAATGCACTTGCTGAGGCGAGAGTAGAGGCTTCTGTTCCCCCATTCCAAGCAGTTGATAAGCTCAGTTCAGACAAGAGTTCTTCTACTTCACCAGCAGAAAGATTGTGCGCTAAGGTATAAGCTGCTTTACTCAGTTCAGATATATGTTCCTCTACTTTTGATTTTGCACTTGCTAACTTATCTTTAATCTCTTGCTCGTAGACCTCCGCTTGAAGCTGAGCAGTTTGAGCACTTGTACGAACGAGTTTCTCTCTTAAACTAATTGTTTTGTCGCCAGAGCTGGTTCTTAAAGAAGCGTGTAGCTCATCAATGTATCCTCTATTTATGGCGATTAAGTCCTGCTTAGAAGGCTCAGGAGCAAAAGGTCCGTATTCTAATTCATATCGTCTAATCAATTCTGGCCTAGCCATTGTTTTATAAGCATTATCAATACTAGATTTGCTTAATCTTTTGTCAACAATTTTTTCAACTTGGCTCTTCGTCATTCCTGAACAAAATAGACCATTTTTTTCATACCACTCAAAATCTGGACTATTACCTTTAATCTTGGGTAAACCAGCATTATGATGTTTACCTTCGACAGTAAACACTTTACCATATGGAATAACCCCCCCCCGTGACCATCCCAACTTGTTAAATCTTTCCCTTGATCACTGTATGAGTGTAAATGCTTATTAAGATATGCTAATTCTTCATTACTAATCCCCTTATAATCGGACGAATTCTTGTATAAAGAAGCCCATGCACCCCAGTCCATGAAATTTGTAATCTTCTGGACTTTCATTTCCGCAGCTACTTTAGCAACAGCTGGTCCTGATTGACTAAATCCCGACATATTACTAATATCAACTTCTTGTCCTGTTCCAGCCATTTTTTTAGCCTTAGATAATGATTGGTTATAAAACTCCCGAACATCCTTTGTCTGTTCTGTTAATTGAACTCTTGCTGTTGCTGCATTAAATCCAGACTCTATAACATGATTATTAATGTCTCCATCAGGATCTTGAGTTCCAGCAACGACAATAGTAGTTTGGCTGTAATCTGGCTTACCTTCCTTATCAAGAGGCGCAACAGCAATGGCTTGGGTTGTTTCGTTGACTTCGTTGATTAAGACATATTTTTGTCCTCCCCTTTTTAATGAAAAATCTTCACCAACATCATGGTTTTTAATTATTTTTAGAACTCTTGTTTGCAATTGCTGCACCTGTTCATCATTCAACGCCATTCCCACTCATTTCCTTTCCTAATTTCTGTATTATAGGCAACTTCTGCTTTTAGACTGCCTTTTTCACTTTTAACCACATCTTTTAGGTGACCAGCATTGACAAGCGCTACAATATTTTCATCCATTGAGGGGTTGGTTGTCAATTTAGCTTTTGGAGGCAAGCTTTTGTAATTTGTTATGTCAAGAAATTTACCATCTACATCAATTTCAATCACTTCCTCATCAAATCCATTAAAATCTAACCGTAGATCTCCCAAAAGACCGTAGCTTGCATATCCATGCTTACCAACCTTCCGCCCTAAATAAGCCTTATTCCCATGATTGTCATAAATTACGGGAACGATATTAGCATCGAACATAGTCTGTCCATCCCCACCTTGAACAAAAATTGGTGAGAACTCAATTTTACTGACCCCTGAATAGTGCTCTTTAATGTAAGTCGCCAGTTGTTCTTCTAACAAACGAAATCCTCGTTTGTAAAGTTTCACTCCTTTGTCGTCTAAAACATCACTAACATTATATGGAGAGTTTTGGTATTCAATCCACTTTGTCATACAATATACTCCTCCTGAAATTAAAACTATAAGAGCTACTCCGATTACAAAAATTTTTTTCTTCATTAGTCACCTCCATTAGGCTATACTATAAGCATATACAATACTAAGTATACGCTTATAGTATAACATAATCGAATGCCATTCTTCTGTAAGTAGTCCAAACATTTATTTCTTTCTATTTTTTTGTAAAAATCTGGGCGCCCTTTTGATCAATCGCTACGATATTATCAGCGGCCTTGTTTAAATTGCCAGCAATTTCCGTCATTTTAGTCGTATATGCACTTGCTGAGGCGAGAGTAGAGGCTTCTGTCCCCCCATTCCAAGCTTTAGATAAGCTCAGGTTCAGACAAGAGCTCCTCAACTTCGCCAGCAGAAAGATTGTGCGCTAAGGTATAAGCTGCTTTACTCAGTTCAGATATATGTTCCTCTACTTTTGATTTTGCACTTGCTAACTTATCTTTAATCTCTTGCTCGTAGACCTCCGCTTGAAGCTGTGCAGTTTGAGCACTTGTACGAACGAGTTCCTCTCTTAAACTAATTGTTTTGTCGCCAGAGCTAGTTCTTAATGAAGCATGCAACTTATCAATGCGTTGCCTATTTATGGCGATTAAATCCAGCTTAGAAGGCTCAGGAGCGAAGTCTCCATATTCCTTTAGATACTCACGAACATAGTATTCAGGAGTCACCTTGTCCATCTCTAAACCATAATTATAAATTGAATTTGTAAACTGAGGATTTCTCGCTTTATATTCTGCTATCTTTCTGACCTGTTTTTCAGTCATGCCAGTGGCAAATCGATTTCTTTTATAATACCATTCAACATCTAGTTTATTACCCTTCATTTTAGGAGTTCTTGGTGAATGTCCGTCTTCCCCTTCAACTACTTCAAATCTCATTGTTTTTCCATATGGAACATCACCATTATTTCCATCTAAGAAAACGACATCGCCTCGACTATCTCTATAGATAGTGGCGTTTTTATTGAGATAAGCAACTTGTTCTTTTGAAATACCGCCTGTATCAACAGCTTTTTTAGCCGCAAAATCCATAAAATTTGTCACTTTGATTGGACGGTTTTGTTTGAGGCCGTACTTTGAGGCTGTATAAGCTACTCCAGGTCCTGCCTGACTATGACCAGACATATTAGAAATAATACCATTATGGGATTTTATCTTTTCTTCAGTAATTTGATAAAACATATCAATATCTTCTGATTGGGGTGTCAACATTCCTGGAAATATGCCAAATCCTCCACTAGCAAAGAATGCTCTTTCAGATGAATCAACAATATTCCGATTCTTTTTCCAAAAATATGGTTGATTCCCAAATTCTTTTGAATTTTCAAAGGGCATCTGAGTACCAGCAACAACTATCGTTGTTTCTTGGTAGTTTGGATTTTCTCCTTTTTTGTTATCAACAGGTACAACTGCCATTGCTTGAGTTGTACTATCTTGTCGATAAACGATTTGATAATACTCAGGGTTATCATCTGTTCCGGCATTTATAACTGCTCCCTCACTTTTTTTAACATTTCCTTTAAGACCTAACTGTAATCTTCGAACCTCTTGATCAGACAAAGTCATATCATTCTTCTCCTTTGCTTAGCTTAACATTGTAAATGATTTCAGCTTCTGGGCTTCCTTTTTCATCCTTAACAACATCCTTTAACTGACCGTCTTGAACCAATAAAGAAATATTTTCATCTGTACTTCTAGCATTCGTGAGCTTTGCTTCGTCTGGCAAATGTTTTGCATTTGAAACATCAATCTCATTACCTTCTGAGTCCATTAACTCTATAACATCATTTCCTGAACCATCAAAATCAAGAAATATATGAGTAATTAATCCATAGCTATTAGGTGTGTAGTTGTCTATTGTTGTTCCTAATGTTGCTTTATTCCCATATTTATCATAAATCGTTGGACGTACATAGGCATTTAGCATAGAACCACCATTATCCCCTGTAATATAAATAGGAGAAAATTCAATCTTCTCAATACCTTTATAGTGTTCTTTGATATAGGTTCCAATTTGTTCTTCAAGAAGTTGAAATCCATGTTGATAGAGCTTGGTTGTTTTCGGGCCAAAGTTAGGTTTTGTTAGTTTGTTGTATACAAAGATACCTCCTGATACCAAGACTAAAATAAGAGCAAGTATCGTTAAAATTTTTTTCTTCATCATTAATATTCCTCATTCTTTAGAATATCGTTTAGATCATTGTTCCCATTCAGAATAGCTACCTCTTTTAATTTCAAGGTTATAATTTATTTTTGCTTTCGGACTTCCAACATCACTTTTGATAACATCTTTCAACTGACCATCGTTTATCAAAGCATCAATATTATCATCTGTTCCTTTAATTGGAGGTGTTAACTTCGCCTCCTCTGGTAAATGATTAGCGCTACTAACATCGATCTTTTCATCCAAAATTGAAGAACCTTTTAGAAAAATATTTTCATTGCCCATTTGGTCAAAGTCAAGAGTTAAGTCTCCAGTTGTTCCATACGTCGGATAACCTTTTTTACCTATTCGCTTCCCCATCACCGCCCGATTCCCTTCCTTATCATAAATTACTGGAAGAACGTCCGCTGTGAATGGAGGATTGTCCTTACCACCTTGGATGAAAATAGGAGAGAATTCTATTTTAGTGATTCCTGAGTAGTTTTCTTTGATATAAGTCCCAATCTGTTCTTCTAATAAACGAAAACCATGTTTAATGATTTTTTCTTCCTTTCGGTCTAAACCTGTTGTGCTGTAAAATTGAGTCATATAAACAAAGCCAGCTGAAAGCGAAATAAGCAAGATACTGATAATGACTAAAATTTTTTTCTTCATTCTTGACTCCTAAATTCTTGGCTATGAAAATATTGCCTTTCGTGTATATTCTACTAGTGTATCATAGTCAAGCTTAAGTTCCAATGAAAAACAGACCCCTTACATAGCCCCATATATAAAAAAGATGCGACATGAATCGCATCTTTTATAACATTACATTTCAACAATTTTACCTGTCTCGAAGTAGACAACCCATTCGCAAATGTTCTTTGCGTAGTCGCCAATACGTTCCAAATAATTGATTACTTGGAAATAATCACGACCAGTTACGATTGATTCAGGATTCTTGCGAATTTCTTCTGTAGCTAACTCCTGAATACTTTCAAAATAATGATTAATTTTTTCGTCCATTGCCGCTACTTCATATGCTTGATCTACACTTCCATTAAGGTAAAGATCCAAGGCTGATTCAACAAAGTTTTTCACATCACGACCCATCTTTTTAATTTCTTCTTCAACAGATTGGATGCGAACTTCACCTTTCATTCGAATAGTTGCCTGCGCAATAGAAACCGCGTGGTCACCCATTCTTTCTAAATCAGAACTTGCTTTCAAGACAGTAATAACCGTCCGTAAGTCTTGGGAAACTGGTTGCTGCAAAGCAATAATCTCCAAGGATTTCTTCTCCAATTTCACTTCGTATTCATTTACTTCTGCGTCTTCTTCAATGACCTCTTTCGCCATTTCACGATCATGCGTTACAAAGGCACGAACTGTCCGATTGATTTGCGAAAGCACTTCATTTCCCATTGCATAGAATTGGTTATGCAACTTCTCTAAATCTTCTTCAAATTGTACTCGAAGCATACCTGTCTTTATCCTTTCTTCTTATCCAAATTTACCAGTAATATAATCTTCTGTCTCTTTATGAGCAGGTTCTAGGAACATTTGCTTGGTCGAATTAAACTCTATCAAATCTCCACCTAGGAAAAAGGCTGTTTTGTCTGAAATCCGTGAAGCCTGTTGCATAGATCTTGTAACCAAGAGCATGGTATACTGATCTTTCAAACCGTAGAGGGTTTCTTCAATTTTCCCTGCTGAAATGGGGTCTAAGGCCGAAGTTGGCTCATCCAGAAGAATGATTTTAGGGCTTGTAGCAAGTACACGAGCTACGCAGACACGTTGCTGCTGTCCACCAGAGAGTCCGATAGCCGAATCATGGAGACGATCCTTCACTTCATCCCAGATAGAAGCGCCTTTTAAAGAGCTCTCAACAGCTTCATCCAAGATATGCTTATCTTTAACCCCATTAATTCTCAGTCCATAGACCACATTCTCATAGATAGTCATTGGGAAAGGATTTGGTTGCTGAAAGACCATACCGATTTCTTTTCGCAGCTCTACAGTATCAGTCCTAGGCCCATAAATGTTGTGTTCATTATAGAGAACCGTTCCTGTAGTCGTCACCTCTGGATTAAGATCACCCATACGATTAATAGCTTTTAAGAGAGTTGATTTCCCAGAACCAGATGGTCCAATCAAAGCCGTAATTTCATTGGGCAAAAAATCTAGAGTGACACTATTCAGAGCCTTCTTTTTATTGTAATAAACCGACAAGTCCTTGACTTGTAAAATAGGTTCTGTCATTTTTTCTATCCTTAATTTTTATACACTGTTATGATCAACATGGAATTCCCTTATCCAAAATGACCAGACACATAATCATTTGTTGATTGCAATTTAGCATTCTGGAAGATATTGGTCGTCTTGTCATATTCAATCAGATCTCCCAAATAGAAAAATCCAGTATAGTCACTTGCGCGTGCCGCCTGCTGCATATTGTGGGTCACAATGATGATGGTATAGTTATTTTTGAGTTCAAACATAGTTTCTTCCAGCTGCATGGTCGCGATAGGATCCAAGGCTGAAGCAGGCTCATCCATCAGTAAGATATCAGGCTTGACAGAGATAGCTCGAGCAATACACAAGCGCTGTTGTTGACCACCTGAGAGTGTCAGAGCCGACTTGTGTAAATCGTCCTTGACCTGATCCCAAAGGGCAGCCTGCTTGAGTGAAGTTTCTACAATCTCGTCCAAGATTTTCTTGTCCTTAACCCCTGCCCGCTCGTGAGCAAAGGTAATGTTCCGATAAATGGACTTAGCAAAAGGATTGGGTCTTTGAAAGACCATACCAATGTGCTTCCGCATTTCATAAACATTGATTTCGGGACGGTTGACATCGATTCCTTCATAGAGAATTTCTCCTGTCACACTTGCAATATCGATGGTGTCGTTCATTCGATTAAGGCTGCGTAGATAGGTTGATTTTCCGGAACCAGATGGACCGATTAAAGCGGTAATTTTATTTTTTTCAAACTGCATATCAATGCCCTTGATGGATTCTTTTTTACCATAGTAAACGTGTAAATCCTTGGTTTCTAAGGCTACTTTTTCTTGAGGAAAAGTAATGATATGTTTTTCATTCCAATTGTATTCTGTCATTTCTTCTCCTTTATGCAGAGGTTAGTTTCTTATGTAAGTAGCTACCGAGCTTGCGAGCACCAAAGTTGAAAATCAATATGAAAATCAAAAGGACAGCAGCTGATCCAGCAGATACAGCTGTTGCATCAGGAATAGTCCCCTCACTGTTGACTTTCCAGATATGAACCGCAAGAGTCTCTGCCTGACGGAAAATAGAGATTGGACTAGTGATACTGAAGATGTTCCAGTTGGACCAATCCAAAGCTGGAGCAGACTGACCAGCAGTGTAGATCAAGGCCGCTGCTTCACCAAAGATACGCCCTGAAGCCAGGACAATCCCTGTCACTATTCCAGGAAGAGCTTCTGGAATAACTACATGAATCACTGTCTCCCAGCGAGAAATCCCTAAAGCTAGCCCTGCTTCCCTCTGTGTATGGTGAACATGGCGCAAGCTATCTTCAACATTACGCGTCATCTGTGGTAAGTTGAACACGGTCAAAGCCAGGGCACCAGAAATGATTGAAAATCCATATTCAAACTGTACAACGAAGATTAAATAACCAAAAAGCCCGACAACGACAGATGGCAAAGAAGACAAAATCTCAATACAGGTTCTGATGAAGTTTGTCACAGGACCTTTTTTAGCATACTCAGAAAGATACACACCGGCCCCCATAGAAAGAGGAACAGAGATAATCAGAGTAATCACCAAAAGAAAGAAGGAATTGTATAACTGAATCCCAATACCACCACCAGCTTGATAAGAAGATGATTTGCCAGTCAAGAAAGACCATGAGATATGTGGCAATCCTCTTACCAAGATATAAAGAATCAAGGAGGCAAGAATGGTCACAATGATGCCTGCTATGGTATAGAGAATGCTCGTTGCTAATTTATCTAATTTCTTAGCGTGCATAGTTTTTCTTACCCCTTTCTTTCGTAATCAATTTAATCACACTGTTGAAAGCCAAGCTCATAATCAAGAGAACTAAAGCCAATGACCAAAGAACATTATTATCAACTGTACCCATTACGGTATTTCCGATTCCCATGGTCAAGACAGATGTCAGAGTTGCTGCTGGTGTTGTTAAAGAAGTTGGAACTACAGCAGAGTTTCCTACAACCATTTGAATAGCAAGTGCTTCACCAAATGCGCGCGCCATCCCAAAGACTACAGCTGTAAAAATACCTGGACGTGCTGCTTTCAAGGTTACTCGCCAAATGGTTTGCCAGCGGGTAGCACCCATGGCCAAACTAGCTTCACGATAGTGACGCGGTACAGCACGTAAGCTGTCTGTTGTCATAAAGGTAACGGTCGGCAGAATCATAACGAATAAAACGAAGATACCTGACAAGATACCAAAACCAGTTCCACCAAAAATAGAACGAACAAAGGGTACAACTACTTGCAAACCAATAAATCCATAGACAACAGAAGGAATACCAACTAAAAGTTCAATAGCAGGTTGTAATATTTTAGCTCCTTTTGGAGATACCTCAGTCATGAAGACTGCCGCTCCAATTGCAAAAGGCGTTGCAATCACAGCGGACAGGATGGTCACGATGAAAGATCCCAAAATCATTGGTAAGGCACCAAATTCCTTGCCAGAAGGATTCCATGTTGAGCCAAAGAGGAACTCAAAAACATTTACTCCGTTGACAAAGAAAGTAGAAAGACCTTTTTGAGCAACGAAGATCAAGATCATGGCAACGATAATGACAATCAAAGATAAACAAGCAAAAGTCAGATACTTACCAAACTTCTCTAAGCGAGAATTTTTAGAAGATGATAGCAATTTCTTAGCTAGTTCTTCACGTTTCATTTCTTATCTCCTTCTATCTTTGTGACATTTCCGTCAGCATCCTTACTAACTTTCATATCATTGATGGAAATATAGCCCATTCCCTTAACAACGCCTTCTTGGACTTCATCAGACAGCATATAATCCAGGAATTCTTTTGCTAGGCCTTTCGGCTTACCAAGTGTATACATATGCTCATAAGACCAAAGAGGCCAAGCATTTGTGGCTACATTTTTTGTAGTCGGTTTATTTCCATTCAAACTAATCGTTTTTACTGAATTATCCAAATAAGCAAAAGCTAGATAAGAAATTGCCCCTGGTGTTTGGGAAACAATAGACTTAACCATCCCATTTGAATCTTGCTCTTGACTTTGAACAGCTGAAGTACCATCCATAATTACACTATCAAAGGTTGCGCGTGAGCCTGAGCTGGCTGCCCGGTTGATAATGGAAATTTCTAAATCCTTTCCACCAACTTGCTTCCAGTTAGTGTATTCACCTGAAAAGATTTTTTTCAGTTGCTCTGTCGTAAGGTTATCAACGCTAACTTCTTTGTTGACAATTACGGCTAGCCCAGCGACAGCAACTTTATGATCAACAAGAGCTGAAGCATCAATTCCCTCTTTTTCTTCAGCAAAAACGTCAGAATTTCCGATTTCAACCGCCCCAGATTGAACCTGGGACAAGCCAGTACCAGAACCACCGCCCTGTACATTGACTGTCTTTCCGAGATTGTTGGAGCTAAATTCATCAGCTGCAGCCTCAACCAAGGGCTGTAATGCAGTTGAACCTACGGCTGTCATGGATTCTCCACGATCAATCCAAGAAGCACAGGCTGATAAAGTAAAACTACTAAAAATGGTTATCAGCCCTAAAGCTATTTTCTTACTCGTTCTCAAATTATATCTCCTTTTAGTTTGGACAGAAAAGCCTGCAATTCCGCATTTGCTCCTCATTTCCAACTATATCATATATATAGATTTTTGAAAAGATTTTTACCTAAAGCGAAGACCTTTAGGAAAATAGTTTTTTAATGTTTGATTAGCTAATTTTGCAAAACCTAATCCATTTCCATGAATAAGCAATTGATACCAACCATTAGGAAGAGATTCCTTAATTTGAAGAGTTTCTCCACCTACATAGACTTCAAAGTCTTGCTGACTTAATTCTAGTTTATTCTTGACTTCACTAGGTTGCAAGGCTAAACCTAAAGCAAAGCTTGGTTCAAAGCGCTTCTTCTTAAAAGTACCTAAATGAAGGCCGTTACGAGCTATTTTTATTTTTGACAAATCAGGAAGACCAAGTGGCAATAGATAAAGTTGATCGCCAAAAGTTTGTAAATCACCTTTAATCTCTACTTTTAAATGTTCATTTTGGAAAGTCTGCCAAAGGCTTCTCTGGTCAGCAGTTAAATTTGATCGAGCAGACTTCAACTTTGGCAATTTGTGTTCGCCAACAAACCGAAACTTAGCGACAAATTGCCCTTCCCCTTTGAAACGATGGGGATACATCCGAGCTGTTTCTGGATAGTCTATTCCAGGAGTCATCCCATTAATCTTTGGAAGGTCAACCAATTCCAAAGGGAATTCATTTAGTATCCAAGCTACGATTTCTTCATTTTCTTCTGGAGCCCAAGTACAAGTTGAATAAACTAGCTCTCCTCCATTCGCCAACATCTTAACTGCATCTTCTAAGATTTCTCTTTGTAGAGCAGCGCATTGAGCTGGATAGTCAAGTGACCAATAGTCCATGGCATCAGGTTGCTTGCGAAACATTCCCTCCCCAGAACATGGTGCATCTAAAACAATTAAGTCAAAAAATGATGAAAATACTTTTGCCAAGCGCTCCGCTGATTCATTGGTGACAAGGACATTTCTCGCACCAAATCGTTCGATATTTTCTACTAAAATCTTAGAGCGTTTATTGTTGATTTCATTTGAAACCAATAGGCCTGTATTATTTAGATAGGATAGCAAATGAGTGGATTTCCCACCTGGTGCTGCAGCTAGATCTAGAACCCTCATGCCCTCATGAGGATGAGCAACTTGAGCAACCATTTGAGCCGCAGGCTCTTGCGAATAAACTAGGCCTGTTACGTGTTCAGATGATTTTCCTGATACCTTACCATAATACCCCCACTTGGTTCCAGGAATAGGATTAGAAAATGTAATTTGCCCTTCTTTCAAAGGATTAGTCCGAAAAGCTGAAATAGGCTCTTGATTAAAAGTTGAGAAAAAAGAAGCGGCTTCTTTCCCTAAAAGTCGCTGGTATTTTTCTTCAAAACCTGTCGGAAACCGCATTTAATTCTCTCCTCTGCGATAGATATATTCTTGTAGTTCAGATATTTTTTCTTTAGGAAGCATCATAATCCCTTGTCTCGTCTTATAATCGGGTTTAGCTCCATCAAGAGTCATCACTTGATAGCCTAGTTTTTCCCCTAAAATTGACGCTGCAGCATAGTCCCAAGGATATAGATAGGTGATATAGGTTAGCAAACGCCCCTGTAGAATACGGCTGAAGCTAATAGCCGCACTTCCATAGGCACGCGCTCCAAGACAGTCCTTTGTAAGATCTGCAACTCCCCAGTCATTTCTTTCTAGCATTCCAGCATTAGAAGCAATCAAGAAACGTTTTAAAGGACGATTTCGAAAAGGTTTCAGGACTTTGTCATTACATTTGACATCAAACTGCCCACCACCGTGATACATTTCATCTCTCATAACGTCATAGATAATCCCAAATTGTCCAATACCGTTCTCATAGTATGCAACCATCACTGCAAAGTCATAGCCCTGTGCCACGAAATTAGCCGTGCCATCAATCGGATCAATCACCCAGACTGAGCCAACTTCTATATCTTCCTTGAGTTGACCTTCTTCAGCGAAAATAGCATCATTAGGGTAATGCTTCAAGATTTCAGATACCAATAAAGCCTGAACATTTTTATCCATCTGAGTTACTAAGTCAGTTGCACAAGTTTTTTCTTCGACTTCCAAGCCTTCTTCCATATGTTCCAATATATAGGCACCAGCTTTATAAACCAAATCTTTTGCAAAATCAAATTTATTTTCCAAGAGAAATCATTCCTTTCTCTGTATTCTTAGCAGCTTGAACTGCACGATAAAGAGAATAGCCACTAACTGCTTCAAACTCACGGCCAATTCTTTTCTCTTCAGCCTTGCTGGGAACAACTTCCTTAAAGACAGCATAAGAGCCTAGTAACTGCTGAGCAGAGACTTTTGACTCATAGGCCTTTTCAACATCATTCAAAAAAGAAAGCACTGAAGCAAGCTCTTCAGTGCTCCACGATAGATCTAGTGGGTAACTATAGTTCTTATTCATATCTTATTCAATTTCAGCTCGTAAAGTAGCTTCTCTAAGTTCCTGTTGACGATAACTGCGAGGTAAAAATGCTCGAATTTCATCTTCGTTAAAACCAATCTGCATCCGTTTGGCATCCAAAATAATTGGACGACGCAACAAAGAAGGGTTTTCCTCAATCAATTTTATTAATTCTGATATAGATAAACTCTCAACATCCAAGTTTAACTTTTGAAAAATTTTTGATCGAGTTGAGATAATATCGTCCGTTCCATTTTCTGTCAGTGATAGGATGTGTTGTAACTCCTGAGCTGATAGAGGACTGGTCATGATATTATGTTCCACGAAAGGAACTTCATGGTTTAACAGCCAAGCACGCGCCTTACGGCAAGACGTACAACTCGGTGATAAAAATAATGTAATCATGCGCTTCTCTTCTTATTTCTTAATAACTTCCTCTATGATACTAAAAATATAAGCGCTTGACTAGACCTTTTTATATCCAGATACTTCTTTTATGCTTTCCAAGCACGTGCAATGACTTCATCTGATTTTAACTGATTGAGTAAACTTTCAATTCCATCAAACTTCACCATATCCCGAATTTTATCAAGCCAGTATATTTTAATCGTATCACCATAAATATCTTTTGAAAAATCAAAAATGTTTGCTTCAAAACGAAGTTCATCGCCTTCAAAAGTGACATTCTTTCCAACGCTAGCCATACCTTTGTAACGTTCACCATTATGTTCAACTTCGACGACATAAACACCGTCTCCCGGCAAAAAGACTCGATCAAGTGGTGCTAAATTAGCTGTTGGATAACCAATGGTTCGACCACGAGCATTTCCATGGACTACAATTCCCCTAGTTGATAATGGGTAGCCTAGTAATTTTGAAGCGTCAGCAACACGACCTTCTTTAATGGCTTGACGTATCCTAGTAGAAGAGATTTTCTCATCATCTTCATTTACCGATGAAACGATAACAATTTGGCCATCAAAAAACTGACTAAGCTCCTTAGCTTCTTTTTTATCTGATCCAAAATGATAGTCAAAACCAGCTACAACTGCTCTAGCTTTCAGTCTCTTAACGTACTTTTCAAAAAAATCTTTTGCTTTATTTCCTGCAAAACAGCTGGTAAAGTCAATCAAATAAAGGTAGTCAACTCCTTGTGCTTCAAGCAGTTGCTCTCTTTCTTCAGGACTATTGAGATGAAGTAACAAATCAGGTTGATAGCGAACAAAGGCTAGCTTAGGCGATTCAGGAAAAGTAAGCACAGCAACCTTCAATTTTTTTTCTGCTGCAATCTGACGTGCCTCAGCAAAAAGGGCTTGGTGACCCCTATGTAGACCATCAAAATAACCTAAAACTAAGACAGTATCCTGAGTTTGTTGGATATCTTTTTCATTTGAAATGTGGATTGTTTTCATTCTTATATTCTATCATAAATTATCAGAGAAAGACCTTGCGAGGCTTGAACTGGTCTTTTCTTTTTTCTAAAATAGCTACCAGCTTTTCTCCATAAAAACCAGCTAGCTCAGCTTCATTTGACACTAAGCTGATAAAACGACCATTTCTCACATCTTCAACCTGCTCGTCTGATAGCTCGACTTTCAGTAAATCCCCGATCCCCAGTTCTAGCGGCTGGAGAAAAGAATAATCTTCTTCTGCTACTCGCTCTGCTATTTGTTCCAAGGTCAAAGCATCCTCAAGTCGCATACCTGCAGCACTAGTCCGTGACAAATGTGACATATGAGCCGCATAACCCAGCTTCTCTCCCAAGTCAACTGACAAGGTACGGATATAAGTCCCTTTACTGCATTTTACACGAAAAGTAAAACGTGCAAGTTCGCCCTCATAAGAAATCGGACTTGTCCGCTCAAATTGATAAATAGTTACCTGGCGTTCTGGACGTTTCACTTCCTGACCAGCACGCGCATACTCATAGAGCTTGCGACCATTGACCTTGACAGCCGAATACATAGGCGGAATCTGTGTGATAGGCCCAGTCAGACTAGCAATCGCTTCATCGACAATGGTTTCATCCAAGGGCGATAAAACTGGGGTCTCTGCGACCACTTCCCCACCGGCATCCTCTGTCGTCGTTGAATAGCCCAGAGTAATCTCCCCCTCATAGACCTTGCCCTCATCCTGCATAAACTCAACCATGCGTGTCGCCTTGCCAACTGCAATGGGCAAAACTCCCACCACATCCGGATCCAAGGTCCCACCGTGACCGATTTTCTTGGTTCCCAAAATCTTACGCAGTTTAAAAACCGCATCATGAGAGGTCATTCCTGCTTCTTTTTTTAAGTTGATAATACCGTTCATTGATTAACTTTCTAAAAATACTAAAACTCTCTTTTGGAAATTCTTATGCTGTTCATAGAGTGCATGGCCACACTCTGGCAAAATAGTGAGCTGGCTACCTTTAACATGCTGATGCAATTCGAGCGAAGCTTCTACACCTAGAACATCATCTTCTTCTGCTCCAATGATTAGCGTAGGACAGTTGATTTTTTCCAAAACAGTTAGGCTATCATGTTTCAAACAAGATACAGCCTGAATAGCAATACGTTGTTTATCTTTAATACGACCAAAGATTCCCATTATTCGATAAAGGAATTTAAACTTTCCAAAGGATTTAGTTGTGTAAGAGTGACTAGCAATATCAAACATTAGTTCTTTATAAGTCCCTGTTTGACTCAGGTTCAGCCAGCGAGTAATCCGCTCCCTACCAAGATTGTTCAGTTTCGCAGTAGTAACTGTCAAAATCAATCTGTCAACTTTTTCTGGAAAATCTACAGCTATCCATTGAGCAATCATACCGCCTTGGGAAATCCCCATAACAGCAGAACTTTTTAGTCCTAAGGCATCCATTGCATCCGCTACATCAGCTGCCATATTTCGTGTTGTATAATTTTCTGGCAACTTATTGATGCGACTAAAAACATAAACTTTATAAACTTTGGCAAATTCTCGGTAAGTTAAAGCTAACATCAGAGCCATGCCTTTAACCGTCTGTAATCCATCCCCCAACCCTGGTATGATAACGAGAGACTTCTTTCCCGTACCAAAAGTCAGATAATCCATATTTTTCTGATCCAGCTGAAGGACCTTATTTTTCGAAGAGAAAAACATTGTTTGCTTTCTCACTCTCCCTTCAATGCTTCAAACTTCGCTTTCATGGTTGGATTTTTTCTGGTCAACTTTTTAACTGAGACATCGTCTAATTTGTTGTTGGCAAGGCGAAGTTGATTTTCAGATGTGGTTAGGAACTTTTTGACCTCTTCCATACGCTTAATAGCCTTATCGATTTCATCTATTGCTTTACCAAAGTTGGTCGAAGCTGAGTTGTAGTTCTTGGCAAAGGCCACTTTGAAGGCATCCAAGTCTTCTTCAAAATGCGTAATATCGATATTCTGCTCTCGAACCAAGGCCAATTCTTGTTTGTATTTGAGAGAATTAAGAGCCGCATTTCGCAAAAGCCCAATCAACTGAATAAAGAATTGGGGACGAACCACATACATCTTTTCATACTCGTGGCTGACGTCAACAATCCCTGTGTTAAAGTAGTCGTTATCGGCCTCAAGCATGGTCACCAAAACAGCATATTCACAGTTTTTCTCGCGACGGTCCTTGTCTAATTCTTTGTAGAAATCTACATTCTTATGCTTCTTCTCAGTCCCGTCCGCTTCATTTTTCATCTCAAACATAATGGAAATGATTTCAATGCCATTTTCATCGCATTCACGGAAGATAAAATCTCCCTTAGAGCCTCGCGCAGAGACCTTGTTATCCTTCTCAAAGTAGGCATTTGGAAAGGCAAAACTACGAACCTTGTTAAACTCACTCTCTGCATACTGTTCCAAACTTTCCCCGATAGCTTTTGTAGATTGTTGGGCTTTGAAATTCTTATAAAATTCGACTTGTTCACTAGCTGCTTTGAGCTGGGCTTCGTAATTCTGCTTAATAGAAGCCAATGACAATTCATTTTCTTTCTCTTGCAAGAGAAGCTGATTTTTGACCTGGTCTCGTTCTTTTTCTAGGTCAGAGAGGGTCTTTTGCAGTTGATTTTCATGCTCCAATCGCAAGGTAGCCAGTTGGTTTTCCAAGACCTGTACTTCCTTGTCTTTAGCCAATAAAGCCTGATGGCTTGTCTGCTCTATTTCTTTCCTAGCGAGTTCTTTTTCTGTATCAAAGTTTTGGATTTGGCTCTGTAGCTGCGCGATTTCTTGGTCTTTTTGAGCTAGTTTAGTCTGTTGCTCATTCATGGCCTTTTGCTCAGCCAAAGCCAGTTCCTGCCTCATGCGATCGTGCAATTCCTTATCGAACTCAGCTGTCCTCACTTGGGACAAGAGTTCAGCATACTGACTCTCATTTACTGTAAAGACTTCGCCACAGTTGGGGCATTTTATTTCGTTCATGGATTATCCTCTTTCATGAAATTTCTTCATTATATTATACCATTCCTTGTTATAAATGAAAAACACGGGCTAATGATCTAAGACTTACTTCGAATTCCTCTTGACTTACTTGACAAAACAGTGTACTATACTACTGTATATACACCAAAAGGAGGTTGTAATGAAAATTAAATCTAAAAATCAATTTTTAACCATGACCGCTTTGCTCACTGCCTTAGCAATTGCCATTCCTATGGTTATGCCCTTGAAAATTGTCATCCCCCCTGCTTCTTATACGTTGGGGAGCCACGTCGCCATCTTTCTGGCTATGTTTATCTCGCCTCTAATGACTGTGATTGTCATTTTAGGATCTACTTATGGTTTTTTGATAGCTGGTTATCCATTTGTAATTGTCCTACGTGCTTTCTCTCATATTGTATTCGGTACCCTTGGGGCTATCTACTTGAAGAAAGCTCCCGAAACCTTAAATAATCCAATTAAGAAGTGGATTTTCAATATTGTAATGGCCATTATCCACGCATTAGGGGAAGTGGTGGTCTGCGTTATTTTTTACAGCTCCACTGCTTATCCAAGTGGTAATCTTTTCTATTTATTGTTTATCTTGGTTGGCTTTGGTACTATTATTCACAGTATCGTAGACTTTTTGATTTCTGATTTTATTTTCCAAGCTTTGAAAAAAATTAGATAAGCCTTGCAACTTATTCCTATTTGTCTTAAAATGAAGCTATGACAAAGCAAAGAAAAGAAAAATTATTAGAACTTTTAAAACAATCTAGTGTTGCTATCAATGGTCAAGCTTTGGCTGAGCATTTCCATGTTACCAGGCAGATTATTGTGCAAGATATTGCCTTACTTAGAGCCGATGGCGCTTCTATTCTCTCAACCAATCGTGGTTATCTATACAAAGGAGCTGATGACACCCCTACTTTTCATCGGCTATTCAAGATCAAACATGGCATAGATGACATTGAGGCTGAGCTGTTAGCCATTGTTGATAATGGTGGTCGTGTCCAGAATATTCTGATTGAGCATCCAGTTTATGGTGAAATACAGACTTACCTGAAGCTGACCTGTCGTCGCGATGTCCAACATTTTCTCCAACAGGTCAAAGAATCTCAATTCCGTCCTTTATCTGAGCTGACAGATGGAGTTCACTATCACCTGATTCAAGCTGACTCTCAGCAGGATCTGGATTATGTGGAGTCTGCTTTGAGGGATTTAGATTTTTTGTTGGAGTAAACAAGAAAAAGACTGATTAGGGTCTAACCTAGTCAGTCTTTTTAGTACATACTTTTATGCCAACCACCTTCTATCCGCTCGTGATAGTAATATTCCGACAACTCCTCATCTTCCATCATACGCAGGAGTTCCAGCATATCGTAGGCCAAGTCTAGCTTTGGCAGTGCATCCTTGTCTACCCAAGAAATCTCGCCCTCTTCTGTCGAATGAATCTGACCAGAGAATTCGGTCGCTTTGTAGCAAAAAACGATATAGCGAATCCCATCATCCGTATGCCAGTTCTTTACCCCGACCAATTTTGGATGGTGAATGGTCAAACCTGTTTCCTCTAAAATCTCACGAACAACTGCATCATGGAGAGACTCCCCCTTCTCGATATGGCCACCCGGAAAGGCATAGCCAGACCAATGATTACGCTCAGGAGAGCGGTATTGCATAACCACACGTTCGTTCTCGAGATCTTCTATAAGGCAAATATTAGTTAAAATCGTTTCTTGGGCACGTGACATGGATTCACTCACTTTCTAAGTTATTAAAACATATCTTCGTTATATTTTACTTCTGACTTCATGATAAAGGGATTGATCAATTCATGATGTTCATAGGTACTATGGACCACAAAACCTCTAACAATGATGATTTCTTTATCTTGTATATGATAGTCTATATTGATGGGAATGGCTGGATTCGGGATGATTGACAAAACAAAGAACGCTGCAAACCAAAGATAAAGTGCCACCAATGCACTGAATAATTGAAAAATAAGGTGATACCATTGAAGATCTCTTGTTCTAAAAAAGACTATCCAAGGATGGATGAAAAGGGTTAAACAAAGAATGAAAAACCAACTATTCCACAAAACCGGCGTAAAGGATAGCCCAAAAGCTAACAAAATCAAATGAAGAATGACAAAGGTTAGCAAGGCCAGATAGAGTGTTTTAAATGAAAACAATTTTATTAAATTTTCTTTGGTCATGTTTTTTCCCTCTTTTTTTCATTATATTTTAAAATCAATATCGTTAACGCTGAAATGAAGAAAAAGATTAGATAGGTAGCAATAGGAAACCAGACATAGCGAGAATCCAAAGTGATTAAAGGTGGTAAAAACCCTTTTTCGTGTTTCAATCTAATCCCTACAAAACAATGAAAAAGAAAAATTAGGCCATTTATATAGACAAAAAATTCGGAAACGTCTTTCAGCGAGTTAAGCTCCTCTCCTCTCAGGCTTCCAAACCAAGAATAGAATGGGAAAGTAATCAAAAGAAACAAATTTAGATACAAGGGGCTAATATAACTAAACTCACGAAGCGGAGCAGGGATACTCTCATTACCAAATGTTAAATATCCCACGCCAAGACCAACCATTATAAAGAATATATAACCTAAAAGAGCTTCTACTATCCAATGCTTTTCCAACCAAAGGATAAACTTGTTCACCTGAACTTTTTCTTTTCTTTTGTTTTGTTTTTATTTTTCTTTTTGGTTTTACTTCTCATTCACCAACTCCACAATCTTCTGGAAAGTCTTGCCGTTTCGGATGGTCAGTTGCTTGTAGAAACTAGACTTGAGCAGTTTCTTATGGTAGTTTGACTTGAGATAGTCCACTTGGTCAGCATTGCTATAAAAGAAAGCCGTCTGCCCAAAATGCAGTTGCTCCTTGTCATTTGCCCAGCCGCCTGCTAGCTCTTGAACCTTCTCTCTATCTGTCTCCGGCAAATAAAAGAGAACATCTCGCCGAAAGGCTGTTTCATCCTGCCACCAAGTAGGGAGATTAGTTATTTCTTTTTGAAGCATAGCAGAGCTGACAAGGACAAAAGGCAGAGGAAAATCGTAAGACTGAGTGAAATAAGCCGACAAAATCTCCCGAATCCTCCCCTCCCGTTCCTCGCTGTCAAAGAAAAGATTGCCACTATTGATGTAGGAAACTGGATTTTCAAAACCCAACCCAGCTAAATCCTTCTTCAAATCAGCCATAACGACCTTGTTTTTCCCGCCGACATTAATGCCGCGGAGTAAAAGTGCATAACGCATGTGTGCTCCTTGTTTATTTCTAAGTAGATATTCAAACTTTATTCGAATTGTCAATTTTTTTAGGAATGAATCTTTTTTATATTATTTTTAGTTTTATGCAAAAAATTATATCTATATCTAAACTATTCTGCCTGAAAACCATTGCTATCTAATTTCCCATTTTCTCCCCAAACAACTACATGAACATTTTTAGGTAAGCTAGCAAAATCAACATAGTCAGTTAGAGTCGCATTATCAGGAATTCGACCTTCCAGATTGAGATACAAATTCAATTGAGCCCCATACTTTTCTGATAATTGGATCATATCCTTTCTCAATTTCTTTATGTCCTCTGCCGATGCTTCATACTTCTCTGTCTTAGGATTATACTTTAGTTTCTTTTTTATTTGAACCAAATCTCGATAAAATTCCTTTTTGGCGTCTGTTACATCATAATCTAAATCTGTTCTCAGCTCCTTAAATTTCACTGGCTTTAGAACAGACTCTTTATCAAAATATAAGGTATTCAACATAGGATGGGAATTTGTATCTAAGACATAAGAAAAGATAAGATTTGTTAGTATCGAAGATGGTTTATCATCACTATTAGCATAATAGGAATAAGTCCTATCTTCTAACTTATCAGTTAAAATTTTGTCTGCACCTTCTGTCAATTGAACTTTTACATAATATTGATAAGTAACATGACTAACCCAAGTTGGAATCTCTATTTTCTTAACCTTCAATCCTAAATCATCTTCAAAAGCTGTATTCACAACATATTCAATATGCTGCTTCTCCTCTTTCGTAACAAGTTTTGTCGGCATAAATGCCCAAATTAATTGAACTATAGGTATCATGCCTATCACAAAAATGGAAATAAAGAAAATAAGTATTAGTTTAATTAGATCCTTTTTCACTTCAATTCCCCCACTTAAACTTCTCTAACTTATTTTTTTACATAGTGACTCATTGACTAGAGATGTAATTAAGAACTTAGTTGGCAACTTTGGCACTAACTATATTTTTTAATCCATCGCTTTAATTTCCAGAATCATATCGCGAATTTGTGCGGCTAGTTCGAAGTCGAGAAGTCCTGCAGCTTCTTGCATCTGTCCTTCTAGTTTCTTGATCATGTCCTTGCGTTCTTGCTTGTTGAGGCTTTCAATTTCGACGGTTTCTTCCTTGTCTGGCAGGGCAGCCTTGGTCACACTGATTAGGTCGCGGATTTCTTTCTTGATTGTCTGAGGTACAATGCCGTGCTCTTCGTTATATGCCATCTGGATCGCCCGACGGCGGGCAGTTTCATCAATAGCACGTTGCATAGACTGAGTCATGGTGTCCGCATACATGATGACATGCCCTTCGCTGTTACGTGCAGCACGTCCAATGGTCTGAATCAGACCACGCTCATTTCGGAGGAAACCTTCTTTGTCCGCATCAAGAATTGCCACCAGACTAACCTCAGGAACGTCAATTCCCTCACGCAGTAGGTTAATCCCAACCAGAACGTCAAAGACACCCAAGCGCAGGTCTCGAATAATCTCGGTCCGCTCCAAGGTCTTGATATCCGAGTGCATGTACTTGACCTTGACACCCATTTCCTTGAAGTAGTCGGTCAAGTCTTCAGCCATTTTCTTTGTCAGGGTTGTGATAAAGGTCCGCTCATTCTTTTCAACACGGGCATTAATTTCACCTAAGAGATCATCAATCTGTCCCATAGTTGGACGGACTTCCACCTCTGGATCCAGAAGCCCTGTCGGCCGGATAATCTGCTCAATAACAGTATCCGTCTGTTCATTTTCATAGTCGCCTGGCGTAGCCGATACATAGACAATCTGGTGAACATGGCTCTCAAACTCCTCCCGGCGCAGCGGACGGTTGTCCAAGGCAGACGGCAGACGGAAACCATAATTAACCAGCATCTCCTTACGAGAGCGGTCGCCATTGTACATACCCCGAATCTGTCCCATAGTCATGTGACTCTCGTCAATCATAATCAAGAAATCATCAGGGAAAAAGTCCAGAAGAGTATAAGGCGGCTCTCCTTCGCTTCGACCATCCATGTGGCGAGAATAGTTCTCAACGCCGTTTGTATAGCCCATCTCGCGCAGCATTTCGATATCATACTCCGTACGCTGCTTCAAGCGCTGGGCTTCCAGAAGCTTGCCTTCCTTCTCAAAGATAGCAAGCTGCTCCTCAAGCTCGGCCTGAATCTTAGCAATAGCTACTTCCATGTGGTCTTCATTGGTCACGAAATGAGTGGCTGGGAAGATGGCCAAATGGTCCACCTCACCCAAGACTCGACCTGTCAAGGCTTCAACCTCACGAATTCGGTCAATCTCATCTCCGAAAAACTCTACCCGAAAGGCATGCTCATCCCGTGAAGCTGGGAAAATCTCTACCACATCACCACGAACCCGAAATTTCCCCCGCTGAAAGTCAATGTCATTGCGCTCAAACTGGATATCAACCAAATCATTAAGCAGCTTGTCACGGGAAATCTCTAATCCAGGACGCAGGCTAACCACACTATCAGAGTATTCCTTAGGCGATCCCAGACCATAGATACAAGAGACCGAAGCCACGACAATCACATCATTGCGCTCCAAGAGGGCCGATGTCGCTGAGTGACGGAGCTTGTCAATCTCGTCATTGACCGAGCTATCCTTTTCGATATAAGTATCGCTGGAAGGCACATAAGCTTCAGGCTGGTAGTAATCATAGTAGGAAACGAAGTATTCCACCGCGTTATTGGGGAAGAACTCCTTGAACTCACCATACAGCTGGCCGGCCAGCGTTTTATTATGGGCGATAACCAGAGTCGGCTTGTTGACCTGAGCGATAACCTGACTCATGGTATAGGTCTTACCAGTACCAGTCGCCCCCATGAGAATCTGAGCTTTCTCGCCACCCTCAATATTATCCACCAGTTGCTCGATAGCCTGGGGCTGATCTCCTGAAGGCTCATACTTAGAAACCAATTCAAATTTATTATCTGTTATTCTGTTAATCATCTTTTATTCCTCAAATTGTGCTTCTATCATTTTACCATATTTGCCCTATTTTCTCTGGATTTGGGTGTAGGTAGAATGTCCATGCTTCTACCATCGTCTGTCTCTTGTCATACCTCTATTTAAAAGACATAAAAAAGGCCCAGCTCAACTGGGCGAAATGGTTATTTCTTAAAGATCAGCGCTTGAGGCAGGCGATTTTCTTTCTTGAGTGACCAGTAAAGATAGACAATGCAACCAATCAGGACGATACTTGCAAAAATAGATCCTTTAGCACCAAAAGCTCCGCCGGATAGCAAATCCACAGAAGATTTTGAGCTATAGTTCAAGATTGAGGTAGATACTACTTGACCACTGACCTGAATACCATAGATATTTCCTTGCACAAAATTCCAAGCGCCGTGCAAGCCAGCCAGCACCCACATATTGTCATACTTGATCATGAGGAAACAAGCAAAGACGCCATAAAGCACGATATTGATAATCGGAAGGATGGTCACACCAGAGTTAAAGAGAGGCAGAGCCGCAAATAGAGCACTGGAAATCAAGATACCAATGAAGATATTTGACTTAGCGCTAACCATAGGAAAGAGCCATCCACGCGTCACTAGCTCTTCTGGCCAACCTTGGAGAATCCAGAAAGGAATGATAGCTACAACAAAACTCAAAGACTGCAAATTAATCTGACCAAATTTTAAGCTACCTGTCCCCGTTACCAAAAGCAAGGCCACAACCATTGAAAACTGAACTGCTCCAATAAGGAAGCCTTTGAGGAGATTTTTGAACCAGTCTTGTTTATAAAATCCCAGACTAGAAAAAGGACGCTTCTCAAGATACCGAACCCAGAGGAAAACAACAAGACCGGTAAAGAAAAAAACAAAAAGTTCAAAAGATAGACTAAACTGATTCCAAAAAACCAAAAAGTTACTATTAGATGATCCCTCAACAGTAGGATTTGAAGTACTAGTCAACATATACATAAGAATTCCAATCGGAAACATAGAAAATGCTCCGAGATATTGTCCTCCATAAACAAAACCAATAGCAATCAAGATAGCCAACCAAATGGGCGGAATAAAATAAGATTGCTTGATAGCATCTAACATACGAGATTTAAACATATACATGTTCCTTTCCTTATTTGAATTTATAATAGCATATTATTTGAGGATGAGCGAAAGAGAGCCGTTCGCATTGTTTCTAAATCTTTCCCACTAAACCAGTCAAACTACCGTCTTTTTTCATCTTGATAAGCAAGTAAAGCACGGCCAGCAAGAGAATGAGCGAGCTGAAAATAGAAGCTTCAGCGCCGAAAGCTCCACCAGTCAACCAGCTCCATTCTGACTTAGGGATAAAGTTCAGGACTGCAGCGTCAACATCAGTACCACTAACGCTGAAACCGTAGATATTGCCTTGGCTAAAGTTCCAAGCAGCATGAAGTCCTATAATCCCCCAGATATTGTCCGTCCGGAGCAGATAGAGACTTGCAAAGAGTCCAAATAAGGCAATGTTAAGAATGGGAAGAATACCAATATCTGGATTGCCTAGGTGCAAAAGTGCAAATAGTAGGCTCGAAGTCAGCAAACCGATGGGCAGGTTGGTCTTTTTGACAGCAACTGGCAGCAGCCAAGCCCGTGTCACTAGCTCTTCTGCTCCACCCTGAATCATCCAAAGCGGAAGCAAAATCAAGATATAGAGAAAAGGTTCCAGTGTCAGCTGTCCCCATTCGAAAGAGCCAGCTCCGCTCAACAGCATAAGCAGAGCGACTAGACTAAAGAGGAGAAAACCTACTGCCAAGCCTTTGACTAGCCCCACCAAGCTTCCTTTTTTGACAAAGCCTAGAGTCGCGAGCGGTCGTCCTTCAGCCCAGTGCACCCAAAGAAAGAGAGCCAGTATCATAAATACAAAGCCGAACAAGAGAAAAGGCAGGGCAAAATTGAAGAAGATTTCAAAGAATCCACCTTGGCCTAAAAAACCTAGCATAAAACTGAGGACAGCCGAAATTGGCTCCAAAGCCAGATAGGCCAACTGCTGTCCTCCTTGCACGAAAACAACTGCTAGTAAAAGAGACAAAATATAAGGAGGGACAAAGCGAGCTTGATTGACTCCGTCTAAGATACTCGATTTTTTCATAAGAACCTCATTCTATCCTTGCTTTCATTTATTTCCAGTATAGCAGACTTTGCTTTAAGTACAAAGAAAAGTTTCGGCTCAACTTACAAAAATAGAGAGTTTATATGTTAGAAAACCTAACATATAAACAGGAGAAATTTGCCTAATCAATGATTTTCTGCTATAATGCTAGAATGCTAAAAAGGAGGAAGAAAATGAAGAAAAAATTCTTAGCAGTCTTGCTAACATTATTTCCATTTTTTGCGTTAGGGGCGACAGCCCAGGCAGATACGGTCAAAATCGTATCCGATACTGCTTACGCACCATTTGAATTTAAAGATTCTGATCAGACTTACAAGGGGATTGACGTTGATATCATCAACAAGGTTGCAGAAATCAAAGGCTGGGACATTGACATGAGCTTCCCAGGCTTCGATGCAGCCGTCAATGCGGTCCAAGCTGGCCAGGCGGATGCCATTATGGCTGGTATGACCAAGACAAGCGAGCGCGAAAAAGTCTTTACCATGTCTGATACCTACTATGACACTAAGGTCGTTATCGCGACACGAAAAGAAAATACCATCAGCAAATATGAACAGCTGAAAGGGAAGAAAGTCGGTGTCAAAACAGGAACCGCTGCCCAACGTTTTCTTGAGAAGAACAAGGATAAGTATGGCTACACTCTCAAAACCTTTGACACGGGTGACTTGATGTATAACAGCCTTTCTGCTGGGGATGTCGATGCAGTGATGGATGATCAGCCTGTCATTGAGTACGCCATCAATCAAGGCCAAAATCTGAAAATTTCTATGAAGGGTGAGGCTGTTGGAAGCTTTGCTTTCGGTGTCAAAAAAGGTAGCAAACATGAGCACCTAGTTACCGAGTTTAACGAGGCTTTGGCACAGATGAAGGAAGACGGCAGTCTGGAAGAAATCATCAATAAATGGACGGCTTCTAAAGGCAGCTCTGACTCCGCTGTCCCAGAGACTTTTACTCCTGCAGGTCAAAAAGCTACTCCAACAAAAGACAAATACATCATTGCCAGCGACTCATCTTTTGCTCCTTTTGTCTTCCAAAATGACAGCAACCAATACACTGGTATTGACATGGAGCTGATTAAGGCTATTGCAAAAGACCAAGGCTTTACTGTGGAAGTAACCAACCCTGGCTTTGATGCAGCTATCAATAGCGTTCAGACCGGTCAGGCTGACGGAATTATCGCCGGCATGTCTGTCACCGATGCCCGCAAGAAAACTTTTGACTATTCTGACCCTTACTATACAGCCAACTCTATCTTGGCAGTCAAGGACAGCAGCAATATCAAGTCCTACGAGGAACTCAAGGGCAAGACCGTCGGTGTCAAAACCGGTACCGCTTCTCAGACGTTCCTTGAGGAAAACAAGAGCAAGTACGGCTACTCTATCAAAACATTCTCAGATGCAGCTTCCATGTATGACAGCCTTAACACTGGCTCTGTCGCAGCTGTGATGGATGATGAGCCCGTTGTCAAATACGCTATCAAACAAGGCAAGAACCTTAAAACACCTATTGAAGGTACACCAAGTGGCCAAGTCGCTTTCGCAGTTAAAAAAGGCAGCAATCCTGAGTTGATTGAGATGTTTAACAATGGACTGGCCAACCTCAAAGAAAGCGGCAAGTACCAAGAGATTTTAGACAAGTATCTGGCTAGCGAAGAAAAAGAATCCACTGTAGATGAGTCCACTATTTGGGGCTTGCTGCAAAACAACTACAAAGAACTTCTTAAAGGTCTGGGAGTGACGATTGCTTTGGCACTGATTTCATTTGCGATTGCTATGGTCATCGGGATTATCTTTGGTATGTTCAGCGTCAGCCCTTATAAACCGCTGCGCTGGATTGCAGAAATCTTTGTCGATGTCATTCGTGGTATTCCACTGATGATTGTGGCAGCCTTTATCTTCTGGGGTATTCCTAACTTAATCGAATCCATGACTGGCCAACAGAGCCCAATCAATGCTTTCGTTGCAGGAACCATCGCCCTCTCTCTCAATGCCGGAGCCTATATCGCAGAAATTGTCCGTGGAGGTATTCAGGCCGTTCCTGTTGGACAGATGGAAGCCAGCCGCAGCTTGGGGATTTCCTACTCCAAGACCATGCGCAAGATTATCCTTCCACAGGCAACCAAGATTATGCTGCCAAACTTTGTCAATCAGTTTGTCATCGCACTCAAGGATACAACGATTGTCTCAGCTATTGGACTGGCTGAGCTCTTCAAAACTGGTAAGGACATCATCGCCCGCAACTATCAGAGTTTCCGGATGTATGCTATCCTAGCCGTGCTCTATCTCATCATTATCACGCTCTTGACCCGCTTGGCAAAACGCTTAGAAAAGAGGATTAAGTAATGGCAAAATTAAAAATTGATGTAAATGACCTTCACAAATACTATGGAGAAAATGAAGTTCTTAAAGGTATAACTGCTAAGTTTTATGAGGGGGACGTCGTTTGTATTATCGGGCCTTCTGGATCAGGAAAGTCAACTTTTCTTCGCAGTCTTAACTTACTCGAAGAAGTTACTAGCGGTACCATCACTGTTGATGGATTTGACTTAACTGACAAAAAGACCAATGTCGACTTAGTTCGTGAAAATATCGGAATGGTTTTCCAACACTTCAACCTATTTCCACATATGACTGTTCTTGAAAACATCACCTTCGCTCCCGTTCAGCATAAGCGTATGAGCCAAGCTGAAGCGGATGCCCTGGGAATGGAATTGCTAGAAAAGGTTGGACTCGCTGACAAAGCCGATGCTAGCCCTAATAGCCTTTCTGGTGGCCAAAAACAACGTGTCGCTATCGCGCGTGGCTTAGCCATGAACCCTGATATTATGCTCTTTGACGAGCCTACTTCTGCTCTTGACCCAGAAATGGTCGGTGATGTTCTAAATGTAATGAAAGAATTAGCAGAACAAGGTATGACTATGATTATCGTAACTCACGAAATGGGCTTTGCGCGTCAAGTGGCTAATCGTGTTATCTTTACAGCTGATGGTGAATTCCTTGAAGATGGAAAACCTGACCAAATCTTCGATAATCCTCAGCATCCACGCTTGCAAGATTTCCTAGACAAGGTTCTAAATGTATAAAATAACTCCGGCAAAAAAACATTGCCGGAGTTATTTATTTATCTTTTGAAATAGTAAACTATAAACCAATTATTTCTCGCGAATCACTTCGACCTTGTAGCCATCAGGATCTTTAACAAAGTAATAGTTTGGTGGATTACCTGGTAGACCCTTTGGTTCGGTAACCTCATAACCTTTAGCACTATGTTCCTGATGGAGAGCCTCAAGATCAGGTGTACTAAGAGCGATGTGAGCGAATCCATCCCCTACGACATAAGGACCGTGATCATAATTATAAGTTAATTCTAATTCATAGTCGTCACCATCAAGTCCTAGATAGACAATGGTGAAGGCATAATCTGGAAAATCCTTGCGACGCAATTCTTTAAATCCGAAAGCATCTTGATAAAAAGCGATTGATTTTTCAAGGTTCTCCACTCTCAAGCAAGTATGTAGCATTTTTGAAGCCATAAGATATAATTCCTCCTTTTGTACATTATAACATTTTTAAAACCAAGTTCCCATTTATCGATTTTATAAATCGTTATATTTTTTTACAATCAGCATTTTAAAAACAAAAAAGGTCCCTGAGGACCAATTTTAATTATTTGCCAAGTTTTGCTTTAGCTGCATCAGCAAGAGCTGTGAAAGCTGCTGCATCGTTAACAGCCAAGTCAGCAAGCATTTTACGGTTAACTTCAATCTCAGCCAATTTCAAACCATGCATCAATTGTGAGTATGAAAGTCCATTCAAACGAGCAGCCGCATTGATACGAGTAATCCACAATTTACGGAAGTCACGTTTTTTCTGACGACGGTCACGGTATGCATAGTAGTAAGAGTTCATTACTTGCTCTTTTGCAGTACGGAACAAGATATGTTTTGCTCCATAGTAACCTTTTGCTAATTTAAGAATACGTTTACGACGTTTGCGCGATACAACGCCACCTTTAACACGTGCCATGTTTTATTTCCTCCAATATTTCCTAGAATAATTCAGTGATTAACTTGCTCTTATTTCAAGCGAGTAAGCATTGCTTTGATACGTTTGAAATCTCCTGAATGCACCATAGATGCTTTACGAAGATGACGACGTTGTTTCTTAGTTTTTCCGTGGAAACGGTGTGAAGTGTAAGCACGGAAACGTTTCAAGCCACCAGAACCTGTACGTTTGAAACGTTTAGCTGATGCGCGGTGTGTTTTTTGTTTTGGCATGATAAATTTCTCCTTTTTTTAACTTTTGACAAAATTATTTTTTGTCTGGAAGCGGTGCTAACTGCATAAACATTTGACGTCCATCCATCTTAGCTCTTTGCTCAATAATGGCAACATCTTGAGTTGCTTCAGCAAATTCCGCTAAAACTTTAGCCCCAATCTCTTTATGGGTAATCATCCGCCCTTTGAAGCGAATGGAAACTTTAACTTTATTTCCTTTTTCAAGGAACTTGTGTGCATTGCGAAGCTTAGTATCAAAGTCTCCCTTATCAATGGTCGGACTAAGACGAACTTCTTTTACAGTTACAACGCTTTGTTTTTTACGTTGTTCCTTTTGTTTTTTCTGATACTCAAATTTGAACTTCCCATAGTCCATAATTTTCGCAACAGGCGGCTTAGCTTGCGGTTGAATCAAAACTAAGTCCACATTAGCATCGTCAGCAAGTGCTTGCGCTTCACTAAGTGGCTTAATTCCTAATTGCTCACCTTCAAGACCAATTAAACGAACTTCACGTACACGGATTTCATCATTGATGAATAAGTCTTGCTTTGCTATAGTTTTCACCTCTTTTTAATTTTTCTACTCTTCCAAATCTGAATCAAAATTTTAGAACTCAATGCTTATGTCATAAATCGACCAGCATTTAATTAATTAATTTAGACCAAACTTAGTTGAGTATTCGAGAAAAACAAGAGCGGACTTGCTAACGCAAGCCCGCACTACATGATAGTATTTCATTACTGAAACTTAATCCGTAGAGCCAGACAACGTTAGTCGCAAGGCGAGAAGCTCTCACTTCTGCTTTTCTCAACTCTACTATCATACCAAGTTTCTTCTTACTTGTCAAGAATTTTTTTTGCTTTTTCCTCAATAAATGCAACTACATCAGAAATACTAACTCCAGTTGTATCAAATGTGATGGAGTCTTCGGCCGGGCGTAAAGGAGAAACACTACGGTGACTATCTTTATAATCTCGGTCAGCAATCTCCTTCTTCAAGACTTCAAGATCTGCCGAAATTCCTCTTTCTAGATTATCTTTATAGCGACGTTCAGCACGTTCATCAACTGAAGCCACTAAGAAAATCTTGAGCTCGGCATCTGGTAGCACGACCGTGCCAATATCACGACCATCCATAACAATGCCACCTTGACTGGCAATCTGTTGCTGAAGAGATACTAATTTTTCCCGAACTTCTGGAATAGCAGAAACCCAAGAAACATTATTGGTAACATCATTTTCGCGAATAGGATTGGTCACATCTACATCACCAACAAAAACTAACTGTTGACCAGACTCAGAACGACCGAAACTCACAGAATAGTCATCCAACAGTCTAATAATATCTTCTGTATCTGCAGCAGTCAGCTGATGTTGCAAAGCCAGGTAAGTTGCTGCACGATACATAGCCCCTGTATCAAGATAAGTATAACCCAAATCTTTAGCAATTATTTTTGCAACCGTGGACTTCCCACTGGAAGCTGGACCATCAATTGCGATTTGAATCTGTTTCATAGTGTCCTCCTAACGAGTTTTAACAACATCGCCTGGATTAGCATACCATGATCCAGTTGTCATATGAGAGGGGTTTAAGCGTTCTAATTCAGCAATAGAAATTCCAGCTCTAGCAGCAATGGCTGCTTCTCCTTCTCCAGCTTGAACAGTAATAGTTCCTTCAGATGAAGCTGTTGTGCTTTCAGAACTAGTTTCAGAGCTTGCAGCAGGTGCAGAACTAGCTACTTGACTACTAGCAGGTGCACTAGTATCAAGAAAACCTTCTTTAGCGGCTTTTTTCCCACCGCCACCAACAGAAAGATAAATCATTCCTGCAACAATCACAATGACCATGATGAAGAAAATAACCGCTAAAATAGTTAGTACTCTATTCGCTAAAACATCACTCGATTTTTTTGTTCTTTTCAAATCTTTTTCTCCATTATCGTAAATATCTTCTTCCCATGGTTCTTTTGCCATGACTTCCTCCTTGAATTTTTCTAAAAATCTTATTACAATATGACTATGAAAGTAACACTCATTCCAGAACGATGCATTGCTTGCGGGCTCTGCCAAACCTATTCTGAACTTTTTGATTACCATGACAATGGTATTGTCAAATTTTCTCACAATGACGAGCTCTTAGAAACTCATATTGAAAAATCAGATGATGTTCTTGAAGCAATCAAAAATTGTCCCACACGCGCTCTAAAAAAGGATTAAGAGTTTTTATCCTGATTAGCATAATAGGTTTCAAAGTAATCGATGTGTGTCAAGTTATCAACCAATTCGACTTCACCTTTAAAATGCTTATTTAAAGCTAAATCATTCACAAAATATTTTTTAGGCCACTTTCTCATACAAAAAGTTCGGCCTTTTTCTTTGCCATCAAAGTAAAGTGTGATCGATGTTTTTGTAACAGCCACTTTTCGAATGGTTGATATGTCGATTTTTGATGGCGTGAAGGGATTAGCTGTGATGATGCGTAAAATTCCATTATCATAAATGGTAAAATAACGATGAATTCCTACACCAAGTAAAACCATAAATAAAAACAGGAAAAACAAGACTAAAGTAGGAACATCTGAACTCTCATACATCAAAGACAGTCCAATAAAGATTGGAATGACAGATAAAGACCAATAAATAACTAAGATTGAAAGATCTGGCTGCCAATGATATCGAAGCTGTCCAAAAATCTTTATCATATCCTCACCCTCCTCTAACTAGTTTAGCATATTTTGAGAAAAAATGGGAGTATAAATCATCCTATAAAAAGATTATTTTATAAGAAATCTTCAAAATAAAAAGTGGAGAAATAACAACCTTTAGGATTGCTTTCAGCCACTTTTATGAACTATTGAGGGACTTTGAAAAATTCTTTAGATAAATATCCTTTACCAGCAACCATATCGTATTCAATCATTCGCATATCGTTGGCTATTTCTTGAGCCTCCGCATCCAGATTAGATTTATCTACACTCGCCTTATGTAATACTTCGGTTTGTAATGCGTAGTATGGCGAGACTTTAGAATTTGTTTGCTCCATGACTAAAGCTGAGAAATCACTGGAATTAACTAGTGGATAATTCAGTTTTGGTGTTTCATAGTTGCTCCAAACAAAATAATCTGTTAGGTATTGATTTTCTTCCTGGTTCTTAAAAATTGATGTTGGATACAATCCTGGTAAATGGTCACCGTAAAAGACAACTGTGATTTTCTTATTGATTTTTGACAGTTGATCAAGGAAATTTTTCGTTGCTATATCAGTTTGAAAAAGTAAACGGCTATAGAAGGTTAATTTTGAATTTTCTTCGTCAGTAAATCCCTCTCCTTTTCCTTCCATTGTTTCAGGATTCGCTTCAAGCCAAGGAGAATGGTTTTGCATCGTCATTACAGAAAAGAATTGATTATCGCCTTCTTTAATGTTATCCAAGACAATTTGGTAGGTTGAAGCATCACTAGGACTAACACCTTCTCTTTGATAACTAATTCCCTTTGTTTCTACGGTAATAAAACGATCGTAATTCAAATGATTATAGATATAGTTTCTTGAATAGTTTGCAGCACCTGCTAAGTGAAGAGCAATTCTATTTTTGCTTTCGTATAAGTCACTTATAACAGGAGTCTTATTCATCTTAGGAAAAACTTCTGTGTAAAGTATCGAAACACTTTGAGAAATATTATAAAATGGCAAACCAGTTAAAGTCTGGAATTCCATATTAGCTGTTCCGCCTCCATAACCATCCGATCTCATGAGACCACTAGTTGATTTAGTTTTTATTTCTTCAATATTTGGAATCGGATTTTCAGTCAGAGTGACCCCTTGTATGCGTCTTGGATCAGCAAAACTCTCACTCAATACATAAATAACTGTATGATCTTTTAAATTGTCAGTTCGAGCTTGATTGATCTCCTCTGCCTTTTTAGCATACTTCTCTTCTATTTCTTTTATCTTAGACGCCTTATAGCCTTCTGGTTTAGCCATTACTTCTGTCGTCAATTGATTTATCCAGACGTAAGCTAATGAGCGATAGCGAGCATTATTTGCATTACCAAGCCAGGTAATATCTTGTAAGTTATTCAGAACAGTAATGACAGGTATATTCCTTTTGACCTTTCCATTTTCCTTCTGAGCAAACACCTGAAAAATTCCAATCAAACACAAGAAAACACAAACCAGTCTTACAAACCTACGACTGAATTTTTGAATCATTTTTCCTTTGAAAAGGAAATAGTTAAGAATTAAAAATCCAATAATCAGTATAGTTAGCCATTTCAATGCTTCATTCATGTAAGAGGTATCCACAAAACTAAGCAAAGTACTTGGTGAAGAAAGCCAAATCATATCACTTGGTAAGACCGGCTCACCTCGCATGCTAAACTTGATTGAATTCGCAATTACAAATAAGCTCATTCCTCCAACCAAGATGACTGTTGTCAAAAAATACCGATTAATGAGCAGGTATAAGAACAAGAAGATCAAAAAGAGAATAATGATCTGAAGACTAGTCGCTCCAGGCAACTGGTAGTATTCTAAAAAAGGTGTTCCCTTACCAAGTCCCATTTGAATCAAATAGTTAAAGACAACTGCAGCTGTCATACTAGTTGCCACCGCTAAAGAATAGGAACTTCTATTTTTAAGTAAGTGACTTAAACCTCTTACAAAATGGTAGGAAATAAATGTTGCTAGCAGAGAGAATACTGCTACTATCACTGTTACAAGCCAGAAATGGTGTTCTGTAAACAATTCACTGCCATATTTGTGATTCAAAGTCATAAACCATTCAGTTTGGTAAAGTGCTTGAGGAAATTTACTATCTGTCAAAAGGAAAGATAGTAAAATTTGTGACAAAACAAGGAATTCAACATTGGATGACAATTGAATCTTGTTGAGACGAAAAGACACTATCTTTAAGGTCCTAAAGATCAGGGTTAAAATGGCAATAGCAGGTACTAACCACAATAAAACTGGAAAGAAATTCCTTTGAGAAAATATATGCTCAAACCAATTCCAACTTTTGTAGCTTTCATTATTAATATTTAAAGCATCCTCAACTAAATTTGACAAGAAGGAATACAAAAAATATATATAAGCTAAGCGAATCAGAGATACAAATTTAAAACGATAACAAGACAGTAAAATTGGAATGCTACCTAACCCAATGAGGTAAAAAATTCTTTCTTGCTTAATTAAAAGTCTTACTGCAGCAGTTGGATCAGTCTCCCTAACCAACTGGCTTTGAATTAAGAATAAATTGATAAAAAAGAATAAAATAGGCAGGATAAACAATAAAAAACGTTCTATTTTAACTGCTTTTTTCATGACTTGCCCTTCCCTAACAATCGTTTTAAGATATATTTGATAGCTCTTGCAGGTCCAATAAAGATGTATTTCATTGCCCCCTTGATTCCACCAATCTGGTTAAAATCGACAAAGGTATGAGGCTGTAAATCTTCTCGATTATTTAATTGCTTGTTATCGATAAAAGCTGTTAGTCCAAGTTGATTATAAGAAATCTTAAAGTCATACTGCTTGTCCCAAGCAATATAAACCAAAAGTCTTTCAATCGCATGTAGAATGGAATTTTGCGGAAGTGGCTCACTCGGAACATCATCCTCCGTCAAGTTCAAATCAAATAAAGGAGACAAGGCGTCATATTTAAACCAAACAAAGGTTCCATAACTCATGACAAAAGTGTTCATTTGCTTAAAGTCAACTTCTTTTTGACAATTCATGCGCTCCCACAGTTTATTCATCTCAGGAGAAATCAGGGCTTCATTCCAGGCCACTACAATTCTGTTAAATCGGAAGAAGCTAGGAATGTCAGCTATGACCAGCCCTAAGCGATCATCTTGTCCTAATTGACTAACTATCTGATCAGCCGGATGAACAAGCATGTTAATTAGCTCTTTACGCCAACTTTCTCCCGCCCAATAATCAGCCTCTTTAGATTTTTTTGTATGAAAATGTCCAATATAGTCATACTGAGATAGATGTTTCTTTAATTTGAGCATAGGAAGAACGTCTCTACCTACATTTCCTGTGACAAAAACTTCTGCTTTTCCTTGTTTTTCCTCTAAAATACCTAGTATCTCATTCTTTTTCTTTTCACTGTCTGTTGTAATGAATAAGTCATAAGAAAAGTGGAAAGATTCAAATGCATGAAGGAATTCAGCTAGTAAATCTACATAAAAAACATGAAGGTGGACAGCTATTTTCTTGTCAGGTATAGAAATTGGAAGAGACAAATCTAAAAGTTTCCTTCCAAGCAAGTACGGATAGTCAGGCAAATCAATGCGAGACATATGCTTGACAATCAAATCAACTGGATAGTTCGTTGTATTTTCAATGTCGTTTAAAATATAAGGCGTCAATCCTTCATTTGCAGCTATCGTTTTTACTTTGATAAATGGCACTCTGTTTTTTAGAATAGAGGTCGGATTATAGTAAGAAAAATCCGGATAGAGCATGCCTGAATCATCAGCCTGAATAGTATTAAAAACAGTCTGATAATGAAATCCTGCTTGGACTAAATTGGTTGTAACCTGAGTTTCATAATGGTCTATAACATCTTGAACTTCCGTATAGTCCTGAATGTTTTGCCAGAATAGTTGAAAGGATTCTGAATTGACTACATTTTTCTTAAAAGATAGATAATAACTTTGGATATGTTCATTAAAATCTTTGTCTTTACGATAATTCGTCATGCCCCAGAAATCAACGTTTCTATCATCTTCAAAATCTTGGTATATAGGCTCTAAATCCCACAAAGGTCCAAAGCATGTATCATTCATTAAAGTGACTGAATCATATTTTTTTAATTCTTCAAAGCCAACAGAATTCATTCCATCTCGCCAAGCAGCAAAATCAAAACCAATATTCTTTCTCAAAAGAACTTCATCAACTAGTTCTTTCTTCAATTCATCTTTCTGATCTTGGCTTATCTTGCTGTTTGAAATGAAAATCACCTTCCTAAAGAGGGGACGCATTTTTTCAAGCTGATAAAGTACATGTTCACTAATCTGATTGAATTTATTAAAGTGAACATATAAAAGTAATCGTTCCATTTTATTTCCTTATTCTTAAGAATTTCAAGATTTTTGTTGGGATTGTCCAACGTCTAGAATTGATAACAGTCTTGTAAGCTTTTTTCGTAGCCTCTAATTCAGCTTCAAGCTCTTCAATCTTATTGCTACTATCCAACATTTCCGCTGTAAACACTTTTCCGATATAATCGGGAGCAGACGCATCATCCACAGAAATCATCTTATAGCTCAATTGATAGATCGCTTCTTCTTCAACTTCATAAATCAACTGCGGATCAGGTTCGTTAAAGAGATACAAGTCATCAGTAATGACACCATTCGTATAGATAGGTAAGGAGACATTCCCATCAGGACCTCTCAATTCTACTTCAGAATAGTAACTTGGACGTTCCGAAAGATCTACACGAATAACAGAAGTTCCTTTAGGAATTTCAAAACTTATGCTATCTTCTTTTTGAAGTAGTTTAGTAAAGGTACGATCTTCTGAGTAAGCATTTTCACCATCCCCAAAATAAACTGTAACAGACTCCATCCCAATATGAGACAGAGAATCCATAGGCTTGGATAGACGAATTTCGTAAGTATTATTTCGTTCAAGAAGAATCTTAGTCATCTCTTTAAAATCTGCGTTGGGATATTTATCAAGATACTCTAGTTGTGTTTCTAACAACTTTTGAAAACGACGTTCTAATTTTCTAAAATCGCAAGGCCGCGAATCCGAACCTTGATTAATTGTATACGCAACCGTCGGTTCATCTAGAAAAGCTAAAGAGGTCCGTTGGAAGAGCTCCATTTGCAGATTAAAAGTATCATCTGATGTAGTTAAATCCAATTCTTGATTCACTTCTAGCATTAGGTCTCTATCGACCAACCAAGTAGATGCCATAGTAAATCCTCGGGTGGCCAACATTTTTTCATAGGTATCTGCAAGGTGGATTGTTTTGTTAGCAAAGCCCGCCTTAGAAACAAAGTCTCCCTTTTCATTATAGATATCAAAATCTGTATTAGACCACTTACAATCGGGCTCACTCTCCAATAAATCAACTTGCTTTTGAAGTTTTAGAGGATCCAGCCAGAAGTCATCACCATCGCAGCGAGCAATGTATTTCCCGCGCGCTTCTTTACAAATAGTAACCCATGTTTTAGCAATCCCTTGATTTTCATCATGATAAAAGGCACGAATTAAATCAGGAAAATTTGCTTGATAGTCTTGTATTATTTTGCGAGAGCCATCACTTGAGGCGTCATCCACCAAAATAATTTCAAAGGAAAAACTCGTTTTTTGAGTTAAAAAACTATCAATAGTTTTTTTCAACCACGGTTCTTTGTTAAAAACAGTACAAATAATCGAAACAAAAGGCGTCGTTTCCATATCTCCCTCAGTCTAGTCCGTTATTGACCATGTTCCATTGCGCTGGATTAAACCACTTGCTGAATCCATAGCAGACTTATCATCCAAATCTATATCATCTCGATTGATGAAAATCAGTGGAGTTTGAGTAGCATCTGAGAAGGCCAACATTTGCCCCTCAGCATCCCGCACCGTCACTTCTAATTTCATTTTCAAATCATTCACTGTTGGAAGTGAACAAGTGTAATGAACTCTTTTGTGACCAGCACCAGTCATTAATTGGTTCATCGAATTGTCGTTATAAATCCAAATATTCCGATCGATATCTGTTAAAGAAAGAGCAATATAAGTTTGAATATCCTCACGAACATCAAAATCAATCTGGAACTGAATTGGATCTTGCGGGCGTAACTTGTTCGAACTCAACAACTGTAGTTTAAAGTTTTCAACCAGAACTTGTTCATCCGAAGAAGCTTGTCCATCTCCAGTCGCTTCTCCTCCATGTTGCAAAGGTGCAGTATTATCAAAACTATATTGGTTGGCTACATTTTCTGGACTACCAATTGCCTTAACCAAACCATTTTCAATCAAAACAGCCTTATTGCAATACTTCTTAACTGCTCCCATATCGTGGGTAACAAGAATGGTCGTTTTCCCTGATTTCTTCCGTTCTTGGAAGTAATCATTACACTTACGCTGAAAAGCCTCATCTCCAACTGCAAGAACCTCATCCAAAATCAAAATATCACCTTGCGCTTTAATGGCAACTGAGAAAGCAAGACGAACCTGCATTCCAGAAGAGTAATTCTTGAGCTTTTGGTTCATAAAATCATGCAACTCAGCAAAGTCCACAATATCATCATACATGGCGTTAATTTCAGCTGTTGAGAAGCCCAGCATGGCACCATTCATATAAACATTTTCACGACCTGTTAGTTCAGGATTAAAACCGACTCCAAGCTCAATGAAAGAAACTAACTTTCCATCGATTGTGACGGAACCCTTTTCAGGTACGTAAATTTCAGAAATGATTTTTAAGAGGGTCGATTTCCCAGAACCATTTCGACCTAAGATTCCGAAAAAGTCTCCTTTTTCTACTTCAAAGGAAATATCATTAAGGACGTGCTGTTCTTTATAGCCTTTAATTCCTTTAAAGCGATTGACCATAGCAGTACGAAGGCTGTTAGTTGCTTCAGTAGGTAACTTAAAGTACTTGCTGACATGGTCTACTTTTACTGCAATTTGTTTATCTGTCATTAGAGAATCTCCGCAAATTTCTTAGCATGTTTGTTAAAGTAAGCAAAGCCAGCTAGGAAAATAAGAATTGGTAATACATAAGGAACTAGAACCAAAAACTTATTTTCGACCAAAAGCCAGACAGGTGTATTGGCCTTATCAATCAAGAAATAACGCATGTCTTGGATAATCTGAGCCAGAGGATTCATCATAACTAATTTGGCTGCCCATGGGTTGCGGTCCGCAATAAATGTAATAGGATAAATAATTGGTGTCGCATATAAGCCAGCTTGTAGCACTACTTCCCAGATTTGAGATAAATCACGGAAGCGGACAAAGAAAGTTGATAAAATCAGAGCACAACCAGTTGCCATCAAAAACAACTCAAGGAAGAGAGGGATCACCATCAAAGCCGACCAGCTGAAGGTCACTCCATTAAAGAGTGAGAAAATCAAGACAACGACTAAATTGATAGCGAAATTAATGGCTGCTCCTGAAATAGCTGACAAGACAATAATATGCTTTGAAAAGTTTAGCTTACGCAAAAGATCACCACGACTAACAACCGATACCATCCCCATAGAAGTCGCTTCTGAGAAAAATCCCCAAATAACGTTGGCTAATAACAAAGCAACCGGAAAATGAGGAACATCTCCACCTAAACGCAAGAAACGGATAAAGACGATATACATAATACTAAAGGTCATCAATGGCTTCAAAATAGACCAAAGATAGCCGATTGCTGATCCTTGATAGCGTAATTTAAAGTCCGTTTTAATTAACTCTCGTAATAAAATTCGATTTTTCTGACTAAAAACGTCAAACATTATTTTTTACCTCTATATGCAAACTTTGTCAATATCAAGGTTGTAAAAACACAAGTGTGAAAAGCACGATTCTTACGGTAGCCATATTTGCGTATACGTGCTAAGCGTTCCCTAAACGGCACGTCCATGATAGTCACAAAGTTTTCAATTAATTCTTTATTTTCAGGGCTCAAAGACAGATCTAATAAATTTTTTGCTTGCTCTTGACTAGCCTTGATAAGGTGCCAATACTTAGCAAAAAGCACATGGGGCCGAACCCAGTTTTTCACCCTTTTTCTAAGAGTACGTGCCCCCAAAACGTTACTACTATGCTGACGATAAAGCTCGGTTGGCTTATCAATATAGACAAGTTTTCCAAAAGCGGAAGCCAGCAAACCTAAGTACCAATCATGCATGAGAAGCTCATGGGCTTCTTGCCCCGTCCATAACTCAGCCAAGGCATGATTGATCATGGCTACTCCGCCTGTTACAGTATTTTCTGTCAACTCTTGTACTAGTTCTGTATTTGCATGATCAGACTGAGTACGAATCATACTTTCGTGCTGAACAGCCAGGTTTTCATCCACTACTTTTAAATCTGTATAAAGCAATAATGGCTTATCCTGAGGGTATTTCTCAGCTTCTGCCACTTGAAGCGCAATCTTATCAGGTAGCCAAACATCATCTTGATCACTAAAGCAATAAAAGTCTGCTTTCTCATATTTTAAGAGAGTATGGAAACTCTTTATGACTCCAAGATTTTCAATCTGATATTCATTGATAAAATGAATACGAGGATCCTGAGCTACCAATTCTTGAATAATCGCAACAGTTCCATCCGATGAGCCATCATCTCGAATAAAAAGCTGCCAATTTTGATAGGTCTGTTGCTGGATACTTTCAACCTGCTCTTTTAGGAATTGCTCACCATTGTAGGTGGACAACAAGATATTTACTTTCATGATAAGAATAACTCCTCATATTCACCGACAATCTTTTCCCAGGTATAATTATCCTTCATGTTTTGCTTAGCTGTTTGGCCAAAATCAGAAAAGTCATTTTGGCTGTCCACTTGGTTTAACAAATCAGCCAAGCTGTTCTTTTCCTTCTTCCAATAAAGAGCCGTTTCTTTGGCTACTTGCCGATTAAAATCTACACCTAAAACTAGGTTGAGATCTGTTTGAGCTAAAGCCTCAAGTAGGCCTGGGTTGGTTCCTCCAACTTCATGACCATGGAGATAAGCAAAAGCATGATTGCGAATATATTTCAATAATTCCTGGTCATAGACTGTCCCAACAAACTTAATTCTCTTGTCTTGATCAAAGGCAGTTTTCTGTCGCAATTCATCAAAATAGGAATTACCCTCATGATTGCAAATGATAACCAAATCTCGTTTGGTATTTGAAGCCATAAATTCTCGTATAATAGTTTCATAGTTATTCTCCGGAACAAAACGACCAACAATCAGATAGTAGTCATCTTCTTTGCTCTGCCATTTTCCGAAGAAATCCCGAACTTGCTCATCTTGATCAGTCAAGCTAGAAAGCTTAAGATCTGTACCATAAGCAATAAAAGTCGTCTTAGACCATGGATAGGCATTCTGGATGTAGGATTCAATACCTTGATTATCGCATATAACCAAATCTGCATGTTTGGTCATCAACTTCTCAGAATATTTAAGGTAGCTTTGAACAGGTTTAGGCCACTTAGCCCGTTTCCACTCAAGACCGTCTGGATTGATAAAAAATGTCCCACCTGCTTTATGAATCATTTTGGCAAAAGGTGCAATAAAGGCACCAATCGTATTTCCTAAGATGTAGAAAACAGGCGACTCAATTTTTTGTTCTTTGATCATTTTTAAAGCATATCGAATAGCCATCATGTCATAAGCAATCACTCTAGCTGGACCTAATTTAGGCGCTTTAATACTAAAACAATCAACACCTTTATACATGGTATGCTGTCCTGTCTCATGCTCTGACAAACAAGCAACGTGATATTGCAACTGAGAAGATACTTGATGTTCAACTAATTTTTCTACAAAGGTTTCAAAGCCTCCGTATTTTGCAGGGAGGCCTCGGCTTCCAATAATAAAGACATGTTGCATATTCTTCTCCGATTCAAATTTATTGCAATCTAATCTATTATACCATTTTATCGACTTTTATGTGAGCTTAGACCCGAAAAAATAGAAGAACCGTAAGAGATTCTATTGATTAGAGGATCATCATTTGATAAATTCCAGGCTTTCTTTAAGCATTATAAAAAAAGACTAAAACATTTGTTTCAGCCTCTTCTTTTTATTTCTTCTCTTGTTTATAGAATTCTTTCAGAGCATCTTGCCAGCTTGGAATAACAAAGCCAGTAGCTTTTGCCTTGGCCAAACTCATAGTTGAGTTGAGTGGACGTTTTGCTTTAGCAGGGAATTGACTAGAATCCACTGGTTTCACTTCTACGTCTGTATCCTTGAGAATCTCAACTGCAAAGTCATACCAAGTAGTGTCTTCTGTAGCATCATTAGACAGATGGTAATAACCAAATTCCTTTTGATTTTCAGCCAAGTAGGTCATAAATTCAGCTAAGGTACGAGTCCAAGTAGGACGGCCATGCTGGTCGTTAACAACTGTCAAAGTTGGGTGAGTCTTAGCTAAGTTTTGCATAGTAAAGACAAAGTTTTTACCATAATTACCAAAGACCCAAGCTGTACGGATAATGTAGAAACGACTAGAATACTTCTCTACCAACTCTTCACCCATGCGCTTGGTACGGCCGTATTCTGTTTTAGGATCTGGTTGATCATCTACTTCCCATTCTTCACCGACAGGCTTTTGTCCATCAAAGACATAGTCCGTAGAAATATAAACTAATGTCGCTCCGTGTGCTTCAGCCGCTTTTGCTACATTTTCAGTTCCAGTCACATTGATAGCATAGTTAAGCTCTTTTCCTTCATCCTCTGCTACATCAACAGCTGTATAAGCGGCACAGTGATAAACTAAAGTTGGTTTAACTTCTGCAAAGACCTTTTCAACCATTTCAGCATTCGTAATATCCATTTCGGCAACATCAACTGCAACATAGTCCTCATTACGCTCATCTAAAAGATGACGAAGTTCTGTTCCAAGCTGACCATTTGAACCTGTGATTAAAATCATGTGTTATTCTTCTCCTGTCGTAAACATTCAATGAAAATATTATAACAAAAAAAGCAGAAAAAATCTGCTTATTTACTCTTCTCTTTAATGATGTAGACAGGCCGTTTTTTAGTTTCTGTAAAGACTTTGCCAATATATTTCCCCAAAATTCCGATGGTCAGTAACTGAAAACCTCCAATAAAGAGTATAACTGTCATGAGTGACGGCCAACCTGACGTAGGATCACCGAATACCAGAGTCCTTACAATGATAAAGACAACTAAAAGAAAGGCAAGAATCCAGGAAAGCAAGCCTCCCAAGAAAGCAATGTGTAAGGGCGCTTCTGAAAAGTTGACAACCCCCTCTATGGAATAATTAAAGAGCTGCCAAAAATTCCAAGACGTCTTTCCAGCCACACGCTCAACGTTTTTATATTCTAAATACTCTGTTTTAAAACCTACCCAGGCAAAAATTCCTTTAGAGAAACGATTGTATTCAGAAACCTCCAAAATAGCATCTACCATAGGTCGACGCATAAGACGGAAATCACGCGCACCATCCACCATTTCTACCTGGCTAATTTTGTTAATCAGCTTATAAAAAAGATTGGCAAAGAAACTCCTAATAGGCGGTTCCCCTTCACGACTCGTTCGACGTGTACCCACGCAGTCCAAATCTTTTTGTTCATCCAACATGGTTTTCATTTCAACTAAAAGCTCTGGTGGGTCCTGTAAATCCACATCCATGACCGTTACAAGCTCTCCTTTTGCATGCTGAAGACCAGCATATAAAGCCGCCTCTTTCCCAAAGTTCCTAGAAAAAGAAATAAAGTGAGCATTGGGATCCATCATATTAAGTTCATGCAAAACTTCCAAGGTTCTGTCTTGAGAACCATCATTGACGAAAATATATTCTATGTTATCACGAAGTCTTGGCTTTATTTTTTCCATTTCCGCATAGAAAAGCGGAAGGCTTTCTTCCTCGTTATAACAAGGAACAATTACTGAAATGGTCATAGTTACTCCTTTAAGTGTTAATTGTATAATAAAATATTTCACCTGTAAAGTTTGATTTCATTTTTTAAATCAGCTTTTCAATTCTTTCTTCTTTTTATTTGATAAAAAACGAAAATAATAAATCCCCATAACAGTCCTTCAAACAAGAAAAAGAAATGCTGAAGGAAAGTCTTATGATGACTAATTTTAACATGGCCACTAGAAAAAACTCTTAAAAAAATCTTCCCATTATGTAACGCCATTTTCTGAGTCTTGGGTCTATGGAGTTTCTGATTCTTCTCTTGTTCTTCTTGACTCAACTGACGATACTTCAAAGCAGGTTGAGTACCTGAAGCACCATTAGTATAGTCAGCAATATATCCCTTATACCAAGGTTTAGGGACAAAGAAACTTGCATTTTTTGCAGTTAAGATAACATCAAATTCTAAAGAATTGTAAGAAGACTTTATATTTTTTATTTTTGCCCCTTCTACATCATCAAATTGAGTAATCGAACTGTCACGTATAGCAACTGGATCAACATCTAAATTATAATATTCATCACCAATAGTATTTGAAAACTGTTCTCTATCTCCTTTATAATAACTAAGCATTCTTTGATTTATCTCTGATATATAGTTCTTATGATCTGTCCTCAGGTTAATAACTGGAGAATAAGAAATTAAAACTGTCCCAAGATATACCAATGTTGATAGACTAGCAAAGCTGATAGACCAAATGTGACTAAAGTCGTTAACTAAAATCCAAATCAAAAGAAAAGGAACGAAAAAGAGCAGACGACCAGTATATTGGATAGCTCCCAAAAAACCAAATTTTAACAAACTATTCCAAGGTAAAACTGCTGTTGTAGAAATCGCCATAATGGCTATTAGTATTAATAGTTTCTGGCTGGCTTCACTTAAATATTTAAAACGATATACTAGATAAAAGAATAATATAATCGCTAGGATATCGATTCTTAAAAACAAAGATGTAAATGGTGCAAATAACCCGCTAAATTTGAACTGTAAAATATTTGGAACATTAAACATACTTGCGTTTTCAAAAGGAAAATCACGAGCCGTCCAATTGAAATAGAAAATTTGTGAACTGACCTGTTCCAGATATTGAGCTAAGTAACCAATCGAAAGTAAAATGCCAATAAAAATAGATACAAGAAAAGAGATTATTTTTTTTACTGTTAATTTACGAGCACATAGCAAAACAAAAATCAGTGAATAGATGGCCAAAATCAAAGTCGATAAAATATGTGTTTGAATAAGTAAGGCAATGGTAATTCCTAATAAAGCCGGGCTATATTTATTTAAAAACAGAACCTTGTATATGGTATAAAACAGAATAGGTACTAATGGCATGGACATTGTCATACCATAGCCAAATAAAGGAAAGTAGAGAGGAACTAACAAAGCTCCACACAAACTTTTAATAGAATCTTGACTGATCTTTTTGAAGCAATAGAAACTTGTCAAGGAAGTGGAAAGAACCAACAAGAATGCGAAGAAATCAAAAGCCAAATCAGCCCGCTGAACTAGCATAAATAAGAAAGCAGGTAAATAAAATTGCCAATTACCATAAAACATTGGAACCGCATATCCTGTACCAAAAGCAAATATATGATTTAAGTTAGGCAATAAATCAAAATGACTGATAGACTGTGATAAACCGACTATTCGAGTCAAATGAAAAACATAGTCAAACACACGGCTCTGAGTATTAATTGCCACATGTGAAACGAGAACAAACAATAATGAATAGAAAAATAGAATCAAAGGATATCTATACTTTTTTATTAAATCTAAAATCATATTTTCCCCCAAAACCAAGCAAAATAACTAATAATCATTCTATATTCAAGGATAAAAATTTTAGTTATACCAAGTATAGCAACATGTTTAAAGACCGTCAAGATGACTGATATTAAAACAGACAGGACATAGATTCCCATCTGTTTTTTAATTAAATATAAAAGTATTAAACTACTGCATAAATGACAGCTAAAGTATGGATCATGGATAAGCCAACAATAATAACACTACTTTGTACAATCCAGTGATCAGTTATAAAATCAAATTTCAATTGATTTTTAGGGTAACTAACAATTACTGGAAGCACTAGAGCTAAGACGCCCAAATAATATCTTCCTTGAACACCTAAGACAGTATATGATCCCACGGGAGTCCATGTCAGATATAAAGTCAAAGAGATTAAACCAATAATTGCTGACGAAACCAGCACTGCTCCAATTTTTGAAATAAAAGGAATTTTAAAACGTCCAACATTAGCTAAAGCAATTAAAGTGTAAAAGACGTAAATTGGAATAAGAACCTCATTCATTGATAGATCCAACCAACCAAAATTAAATAGTTGATCAAGATGACTAACGGACAAAAGCATTTCCTTAAAAACAACTGGTAGGTAATCTTGTGGACGATGGATCAGGTTCATTAATTGGCCACGTAAGTCAGCGCCTTCTAATTGAAAATTAGCTAATTTCACTTGTTGGCTGAGTAAAAACCAAAACACGGTTACTGCTCCTACACAAAGAACAGCAGAAATAACCTTGCCATAAAAGAATCTACCATTAAACTTAGATTTTGGAATAAAAAGCAATAATCCAATTAGCAGAACATAAGGGAGCTTCATCGTGGCTATAAGGCAACAAATGATGACATAAAGAATCAAATCTCTATTTCTTACCTTCTTCTCGCTATCACTAACCCAACTAATAAAGAGTGATACGATAATATAAGCCAATCCGAGTGATACACTGTCCTGATTATATGAGCCAGCTAGTACTAAATTCATTGGAATAAACGCAACCATCATTATAAGTTGCTTAGCTTTACCTGATAATCGAATGGCAATATAAGCCAAAACTGCATAAGCTAATGCGTTAAATATTCTCCCTAAATAATAGGAGATACCTACACTCAAATGTAATAATTTACCAATTCCAAAGCCAATTGCCTGAGGAATATAACCAATGAACCAATATGAATTAGTAGCCCGGTAATCAGTAGTACGACCGAAATCAACTTTCTTATCTGTCTGACCTTCATTGAAAAGATTTGTTTTAGTTAATGGAGACTTTATTTGATCATAAATATCAAAAAAATCTTCTGAAATAAGAGGTTTACTATTATCTAGATTCAAATCTCCCTCAACGATATGAATCGTTCTAGCTAAATGAACTGGTTCGTCAGGAGTATTCAAAACCGGAGTTATCAAAGAAGTCAAAACTCCCGAAAAGACAAGGGCATAAAATATTGCAATATTTTTTTTAGGTAAAAATAATAAAAATACTGCAATAAGAAGAACAACTGCCAATCCTATCTTTGGGACATCCAAAAGATGTTTTGTATAAATTACAAACATAAAAGCGGATAAGACCAAAAAAGTAAAAATATATTTTATGTTAGCCTGATAGGCATCTTTCATGAATTTCATATTAATCTCCTAGTGGTTAGTATCCTGACTCTTGATATAAAACTTCATAATCACTCTTGAAAACCACTTTGGCCAAAATAGATTATACATATACAAATCTTCTTTTGTGCGAGTATTATCTGAAATAGTCTTGGTTGTCTCAGATTCTTGATGAATCCGATGGTACATTAATGCTTCCGGAATATAAAGAAAGCTTCCTTTGTATTCATTAATTTTATACCAAGCATACCAATCAAGACTTACTCTCATCTCTTCATCAAACTGGAAATCTTTTAATTTTTCAAGATTGTATGAAACCGCAGGACAACAGATGGGATTTCCAAAAGCTAAGACACGCTTTCTCCAAAAACGTGAGGTTGGAAAAATTGATAAGGTACCAAGCATTAGGCGCTTAATTTTTAAATTCGTATTCGCATCAATTTTACTTCCATTTTTTTCTTCAAAATAATCAGTGAAAGTAATCAATCCATCTTGGTGAGCCTCAAAAGCTTCCAGAGTTTTTTCAAGAAATTTAGGCTCGTAATAATCATCCTGATGAGCAATGGTAGCATATTTTGTAGTTACAAACGATAACGCTTGATTCCAATCCCTTCCAATTCCACCACCAGTTTTATGATGAACTGGAATATCATACTTCCCACAAATTTCATAAATTGAGGTCAATGGTGTGGAGGTATAACAAATTATCTTTGAAGTAAGAGTTTGATTTTTTAAAGACTGAATACACGCTTCTAGATACTGGCTTTCACCATAGGCACAAATCACCCAGGTATGTTGAGAATTTAAGGGCATTAAAGCTTTCCTTTCCATTTTCTTACCTTGATATAAGTTAAGTAACTTCCGATTGAATAAATAAGCATTACAAACAGAAAGCTATACGAAGCTCCAAGTAGACCTTTTGACATTACAAAAGGATTTGTAATAGCAATTGAAACGATAAACATAAGTAGGTATACCAGTATGAGTTTTCGTTGCATTCTAAAAATAGTGAGGATATCTCCAAGAACAATTCCAACTGAATAAAGGATCCCAGAGAAAACTAGAATTGTCAAAGTCAGAGCGTCGCCAGCCAGATCCACACCAAAAACTATACTTAAAATAGGAGTTCCAATTAAAAAAGCTAACATCGTTAAAATAGCTCCACCTCCAAGCAAGTAGATACCGATCTGCTTCACTGTTCGATCAAACTTTGCAAACTCTTTTCTTTGCCATTGAATAGCTAAGCTTGTCGTTAATGGTCGAAGAATAAGAATAAATAAACTCATGAAGAACACTGGCATGAACAAAATATTGTAATTCCTTTGAAGCCCTTCTGCTAATTTTCCAAGTTGAATAGCTTTATCAATTGCTATCTTAGGTTCATTAAAGATATAAGCTAAAAGGAAACCGCTGATAAATAAAGGAATACAGCCTTTTAAAATCAAAAAGGCGTCTTTGACCTGCAACCTGATGGTACTCTTGTCAAAAGAAACTTTATCAAAGGATAGCGACTTGGGAAAATCATAAATCCAAACAAATACAAAATTAAAAAGAAACAAGATTAAAAGAGAAACTTCTAAAGATTTGAGAACAACTAGAGAGATAAGAAGAATAAAAATACTTGCTCCGTATCTGATTGTCATGGATTTACCAGCAATATCTAGCCTCTCATGTTGCTGAAAGAGCCCCTGAAATAAATCAGATATAGCCTCACACATCCGAAACAGAACATATAAAACTACTACTGCCAACTTTGAAGTATCTGAAAAATCAAAATGAACTAGAAATAGATATGGAAATAAGGTGATTAGCATAAGAGTAATAGAAAATACTCTTGCAATCATATAGCTGGTAAAACTATGTTTAAAAGTCACATCAGTTCCCTGATAGGTTCTAACTTGAAAAAGTCCAAGAACAACTAAAATACCAGCAATACCATATGCTAAACTGAATACATCAGCCATTCTTGCAGAAGAAAGTCTAGAAACAATCATCATAAAAATAGCTGAGGAACCAGCAAACATTAGATTCCCCAGTAAATTCCAAAAATATATTTCTTTTGCTGACACTTTATTCTTCATCTTGATCACTTTTTTCCTTTAAGGCAATTTTTTGCGCCAATTGACGAATCTGTACTGACTGTTTCGAAAGATGTCTGGTTAAAGAAAATGTTAAATAAAGCAGTAAACAGATAGCAACAAAGAAAATTAGGTTACTTGCTACTTGCACTCCCATTAGATTTGCAAAAAAAGTTAGGATGTCTGGAAACCAGACAAAAGGCAACGCAACGATCGACAAAATAATCCATGAAATAACATTTTTCATCTCTACTTGCTTTTTAGCAACTAAACGAAGAATATTAAACAAAAATGCCAAAATAAGAATAGAAATTAAAACAATAAGCATATTATTTCTTATATCCTCCACTAATCTTTGCAACCAGTATTGCTATGGATACTTTTATCATATAATACACAGACTTGGTCAAGGTAATCGAAGATGTACCGTGTTCTCTTTCATTCATTAGAACAGGCATCTCTTCAACTTTAAAGCCAGCTTCTAATAAGGAAACTATAGTTTCTGGTTCAGGATAATCACTTGGATAATGCTCAGCAAATAATTCAATGACTGATTTATTAACAACTCGTAATCCTGATGTTGGATCTGTGATCTTCTTTCCAGTCAATAATTTAATTAATTTTTCAAAAAAAGTGATTCCAATTCTTCTAGCAAAAGAAGACTGAAATCCTTGATTCTCAATAAATCGAGATCCTATTACCATGTCAACTTTATCTTTTTTTATACGTTCAAGCATCATCTTAATATATTGAGGATTATGTTGACCATCTCCATCTACTTGAACAGCATATTGATAATTATTTTGAACAGCATAGAGGTAGCCTGTTTGAACCGCACCGCCGATTCCTAAATTAATCGGCAAATCAATAACATTAAATTTATTTTCACGACAAATTTCCAAAGTATTATCTGTAGAACAATCATTGATAATTACGTAATCAAATTCTGGTGTATGTGTTTTTATCATCTTGATTGTTTTTTGAATATTACCACTTTCATTAAAGGCAGGGATAATAATCAATAATTCCGAAGACTTCACTAACTCACATTCTCCTTAAAAGTCATATAGACCCATTATACTATAACCAAGCCCTTATTTCTACTGTTTCCATACAAGAAGGAGAGAATTCATAGAATGATAAAGAAAACACCTCTTAGCTGATAGCATGTTCTTATGCTATAGCTAAGATAAGTTCAGTATAATGTTCGTGAAACAGATCATATTCATTATACTGAGTAAGTTCTGAATTGTTTCACTATTATAAAAAGCCTATCACATATTAGTGCTAGGCTTATCTAGAATTTCTAAATTCCAATAATATCTAATCGTCAAATCCATTTGGATGTTTGCTCTGCCAGCGCCAAGCATCTTGGCACATCCTTGAGATATCAAATTGAGCTACCCAACCAAGTTCTGCTTTGGCTTTAGCTGGATTAGCATACGAAGTTGCAATATCACCAGGTCTGCGTTCAACAATCTTATAAGGAATTGGTTTACCAACAGCTTTTTCGATACTATGAATGATTTCTAAAACAGAATAGCCTTTACCAGTCCCTAAGTTATATATATTCAAACCTTGCTTGCCTTCAAATTTTTTCAAAGCAGCAACATGACCTTTAGCTAGATCAACCACGTGAATATAATCTCGAACACCAGTACCGTCTACAGTTGGATAATCATTGCCAAACACCTGTACTTGTTCTAGTCTTCCAACAGCAACTTGAGTTACATATGGAAGTAAATTATTAGGAATTCCATTTGGGTTTTCTCCCAAATCACCACTTTCATGAGCACCAATTGGGTTGAAATAACGAAGTAATACAATATTCCAAGTAGAATCTGATTTGTATATGTCCGTCATAATCTCTTCAGCCATTAATTTCGTACGACCATATGGATTAGTAGCAGAAACAGGGAAGTCTTCCAAAATTGGAACAGTAAGTGGATCTCCATAAACTGTTGCAGATGAACTAAAGATAATGTTTTTACAATTTACTTCTTCCATCACTCTCAAAAGAGTTAAGGTACCTGCAACATTATTTTCGTAATAGGTTAGAGGAATTTGGCTTGATTCTCCTACTGCTTTTAAACCAGCAAAATGAATCACTCCAGTAGGTTTAAAGTCCTTAAAAACTTTTAATAAAGCTTCTTTATCACAAATGTCCACTTCATAGAAAGTAATGGACTGTCCAACGATTTTTTCGACAGCCTCTAGACTCTTTTTGCTGCTGTTACTAAAATTATCAACAACAACTATCTCATGGCCAGCTTTAATAAGTTCGACCACTGTGTGAGTACCAATATAACCAGCCCCACCTGTTACTAAAATTTTATGTTTCATGATATAACTGCTCCTTTAAGAATCATTAAATTGTTTAAAATTATTTAATGACCTCTTGTGTTTTAGCATAATTAGCTTCTACTGCTTCTTTTTCAGATTTCCACCAGTCTTGATTGTCTGTGTACCACTTGATTGTCTCTTTGAGACCTGCTTCAAAGTTAGTAAACTCTGGTTTCCATCCCAGCTCATTACGGAGCTTGCTAGCATCAATGGCATAGCGGAGGTCGTGGCCGGCACGGTCTGTCACATGGTCATAAGCATCAGCTGGCTGCCCCATTTCCTTAAGGATGAGCTCCAGTACTTCCTTGTTATTCTTCTCACCATCAGCACCGATCAAGTAAGTTTCGCCGATTTGTCCCTTGGTCAGAATCGTCCAAACGCCTGATGAATGGTCATTGGTATGGATCCAGTCACGGACGTTTTTTCCTTCACCATAGAGTTTTGGCTTGATACCGCTCAAGATATTGGTAATCTGACGCGGAATGAACTTCTCGATGTGCTGGTAAGGACCATAGTTGTTTGAACAGTTCGAAATAGTCGCTTTGACACCAAATGAACGCACCCAAGCTTTGACAATCAAGTCTGAAGCTGCTTTAGTTGATGAATAAGGCGAGCTTGGATTGTACTTGGTTTCAGCCGTAAATTTCTCACCTGGTCCTTCGCCATGACCTGGCAAATCTTCACGCAGAGGGAGATCTCCATAGACTTCGTCAGTCGATACATGGTGGAAACGAATATCGTATTTACGAGCTGCTTCCAAGAGTGTGTAAGTTCCGATGAAGTTGGTGTGGATAAATGGGCTCGGGTCATTGAGCGAGTTATCATTGTGGCTTTCTGCCGCATAGTGAACGATAGCATCCGCTTCAGCTGCCAGCTTATCAACCAAGGCTGCATCAGCAATATCTCCAACAACCAACTCAACGCGATCGCCTAAAATCTCTTCAATATTGGCACGATTACCTGCGTAGGTCAGCTTGTCCAGCACTGTCACATGGACATCTGGAAAGTTATTATAAACATAGTGGACAAAGTTAGAGCCGATAAATCCAGCTCCACCAGTCACGATAATTTTTTTGTATTCAGTCATTTTTATTCCTTAATATTTTTATGATTACCTTTCATGTAACAAGATAGACATTCTATTATATACTTTATATCACTTAGGCAATCAATTCTTCCACTCGCTTCGCTCGGATAGGAGCTGAGCAAAATCATATATTTTAGTATCAATTAATGAATCAGAAAAGAATTCTTTTTTACAAATCTTCTTTTCTCAAAGGTTTTACATCCTTAAGTAATGGATGGTTCTTGTCTGCTTCTGAGACTTCTGCAGCCTCTAGGTTTTCCCACTGGATTCCCAGAGCTGGGTCTGCATAGTTGACAAAGGCATACTTCGGTTTGAGTTCCAAAGCCCAATAGTCATTCACTAGATAGCTATAAGAAACCGTGTCAGAAAGGACTTGGAAGCCGTTGGCTACACCACGTGGCACAAAAATACCCTTACTGGCATCGATCACTGTCTGGTAAGTATTTCCAAAGGTCTCACCCTCACGCAGGTCTACCCAAGTTCCCAGCACCTTACCGTTATCTGCAACAGAGATGTACTTGTCCCATGGTTCAGCATGAAGACCACGCAGGACATTTTTACGAGAAAAGCTGACATTATTTTGCAGTTTTCCTTCTGCAAAAAAGCTTTCAGGAAAGCCTAGTGGCAGCATTTTTTCCTTCTGGAAATTCTCCTTAAACCAGCCTCGGTTGTCTCCACGAACAGGGATATCGAACTCAAGCATTCCTGGAATTCCAGGAACCTCACGTGCTGCTAATTCCTTATCAAAAAATTGTTCCGTCATCTTCTTATTCTTCTCCAATCAAGCGCAAGAGATAGTGACCGTATTCATTCTTTTTCAATGGTTGCGCCAATTCGTGCACTTGCTCTTTAGTGATATAGCCCATACGATAGGCAATTTCTTCTAGATTTGCCACCTGAACGTTCTGCATACGCTGAACTGTTTCGATATATTGAGCTGCCTCTAAGAGACTTTCGTGAGTTCCTGTATCCAACCAAGCAAAACCACGTCCCATAAGCTCTACAGACAAATCACCACGATCCAAGTAAGCCTTGTTAACATCTGTAATTTCCAATTCTCCGCGAGGACTTGGTTTGATGTTCTTGGCAATTTCTACAACATCGTTATCATAGAAGTACAGTCCTGTCACTGCATAGTTAGAGCGTGGCTGTTCTGGTTTTTCTTCGATGGAAATAGCATTCATATTCTCATCAAATTCTACTACACCAAAGCGCTCTGGATCCTTGACATGGTAGCCAAAAACAGTTGCTCCTTTTTCCTTAGCAGCAGCATTTTGGAGCATTTTACTCAGACCAGGTCCATGGTAAATATTATCCCCAAGAATCAGCGCCACACGGTCATCTCCAATAAAATCAGACCCAATGATAAAGGCTTGTGCTAATCCGTCCGGACTTGGCTGCTCTGCATAAGAGAGCTTAATACCAAATTCAGAGCCATCACCTAATAGATCCTCAAATCGAGGAAGATCAGTTGGAGTTGAGATAATCAAGATATCTTTAATTCCAGCCAACATCAGTGTCGATAATGGATAATAGATCATTGGCTTATCGTAAATTGGCATAAGTTGTTTAGATGCCGCACGTGTCAATGGGTATAAGCGAGTCCCAGATCCACCTGCAAGAATAATACCTTTCATATATGTTTCCTCTCTGTTATATATTGCTTTTATTCTACCATTTTTACAAGCGAATGTCACTTTTTAAGATATTAACTGTTTCCAAGCAAAAAGTCTCTGAATCTAACAACTCAGAAACTTTAAAGTCCTTTATCCTAAAGCAACATCTAAAATCATCATCAGAACAAAGCCCACCATGAGACCTAAAGTCGCTACATCGGTATTGCCATTGGTCTGCGAATCCGGTATCAGCTCCTCTACTACCACGAAAATCATAGCGCCTGCTGCAAAGGATAGGGCATAGGGTAGAATAGCCGTCATAGCCATGACAGCTACTGCACCTAATACTGCCCCGATTGGCTCTACAACAGCGGACATAGAACCCCAGTAAAAAGCTTTAAGACGAGACTTACCGTCCGTCCGAATTGGAATGGACAAAGCCGCTCCTTCTGGGACGTTTTGCAGGCCAATTCCCAAAGCTAGGCCAATCGCACCGACAAAGGCCTCTAGACTAGGGTTGGCAGATAAAGCACCAAAGGCTACTCCGACTGCCAAACCTTCTGGAAAATTATGAATGGTAATAGCTAAAAAGAGCAGAGCAGTCTTGGACAGCTTCTTCTGGCTATGTTCAGGAACACTTTCTGCCTCTGAAATATCCTTAGTCAGATGCAAATGAGGCACAACCGCATCAATCAGACGTAGAAAGAAACCACCTGCTAAAAAACCTATTGCAGCCGGGAACCAAGAAAGCTTACCATAAGAGCTTTGCGCATACTCGATAGATGGCGCCAGAAGTGACCAAAAGGAAGCCGCAATCATAACTCCTGCAGCAAAGCCTATCATAATATCCAGTAACTTCCTACTAATATGTTTAAAGAAAAACACGATAGCCGAGCCTACAATGGTACACCCCCATGTAAAAAGCCCAGCCAAAAACGCCTGCAAAACTACAGGTTGCGATCGTAATCAGTCCATAATTTCTCCTTATCCCCTAAAATCAATCATACAAAATCGTCTTGGTTTCCCCGATACAGTGCTTTTCCTCATTCCAGTAATGAATCCGCTAGAAAGAGCCTTTCCGCCAGTAGAGAGGCAGACGTTCACGTATGTCGTTCTGCATGTCTATTTGGCCAAGTTCAGAAATCTTCCACCATTTTGGCTCCCCTTCATGATCGTTTCCCCTGACTTGCCCCTCAAAGGCAGTACAAAGAAAATCATAATACACATACCGTTCTTTTGTACTCGGATTAGTGAAGCCTGAAATTCCCTTCAATTCCATGTTTAGAGCAGTCAGCCCCGTTTCTTCTTTTAATTCGCGCCTTGCAGCTTCGAAAAAAGATTCTGGAAACTCTTACGAAGCTAAAAAGCTAAGCTTTTTCTATCCCCAACCTTCACCAGTCTATCCCCAGACTGGTGAAGCCGCCTGGTTGTATCCACCCTTTAAAGTTATCATGCTGGCGATTAAGCAGTAGGATTACTTCATCTTTTTTTACACAAACATTGACCCAATTCAAAATAGTTTCTGTCATATCAAACCTTCTTCACATACCGCTCAATAGGATAGTCAGCTGAATTCAGCAGCCCCGCTTCTCCTAAAGTCATCTGGGCCAATTGGCGTCCGATAAGAGGGCCAGTTGTCAGACCAGAAGAACCTAGTCCACTAGCAGCGTAGACATGTTGCAATTCTGGCACAGCTCCAAAGAAAGGAGCAAAGTCGCTGGTATAAGCCCGTGTTCCCACACGCTCGCCTAAAATCTCTGCAGTAGCCAACCTCGGCAAGTAAGTTTCCGCTTCTTGCTGCAACTGATTCAATACCGTCTTATCAACTGTCAAATCAAAGCCCTGATCATTTTCATGACTGGCACCGACACTGACCTTACCGGCTAGAAAAGGAATGATATCCAGCTCTCCCTCAGGCATCACAACAGGATAGTCATCCGTCTGCTCAGCAAGTTTAAAATCACGTAGCTGTCCCTTTTGCGGTCGAACATCTGTCTCATAGCCCAGTGGCTGCAAGATTTCTCCCAGCCAAGCTCCTACAGCTAAGACTACACAGTCAAAGCTGCGTCCGTCCACAAGAAGTTGCTCTCTTTCTACTGTCAAGTTTACCTTTTTCTCAACCAACTCTGCCTTGCTGGCTTTCAGAAGCGGCTCCGTCAAGAGCGCTCCCTCCACACGAGCACCGCCGGAAGCATAGAGAAGTCGCTCAAAGCCTAGTAAGTCTGGAAATTTCTCATGGACTTCCTGACGATTGAGAAGACTCAAGTCCCCTATTAAGGGCGACTCTTCCCGACGATTAGCAGCCAAATCATAAAGTTCCTGCAGCTTGCTTTCATCCTTTTTCAGCAGATAAACACCTGTCTGTTGGTAAAAGTCTGTCTGGATTCCAGCTTCTTTCAAATCCGTAATCAAGTACTGATAAAAATCAGCGCCTAGACGCGCCATCCTGTACCAAGCCTTGTTACGACGTTTGGAAAACCATGGACTGATTATGCCAGCGGCTGCCTTGGTCGCCTGCCCCTTGCCGTCATCAAAGACAGTCACTTCCACATCTGGGGATTTGGACAGATAGTAAGCGGCTGTTGATCCGACAATTCCAGCACCAATTACTGCTACTCTTTTCATGTCGCTCCCTCTCAAATATGTCGGAAAGGATTGGTCCAAGCCTGACTAGCTAGAATCTCAATCTCCCATCCCTCTTCTGCCTTCCAAGCATCAAGCTTTTCTTTTATTTTTTTCGTAAACAGAACCTCGATATGGTGTCCAGGATCCAGTGCCAAAAGACCTTCTGTCAGCATTTCCTGAGCAGTGTGATAGTAAATATCACCTGTAATGTAGACCTGCGCTCCCTTGGCAATGGCCTCCGGATAAAAGGACTGACCACTGCCACCACAAATAGCCACACGCTCAATCACACGATTGAGTTCCTCTTCTTCATAAGCGACCAGACGCAAGCTATCTAATACAAAACTTGCCTTGACCTTAGCCGCAAAGTCCCCAAAAGTCTGAGGAGCAATCATACCCACGCGTCCAATACCGTGTTCTGGCCCTGTCTGACTGAGAAAACTTGTCTCCTCCATATCCAATAGCTGGCAGAACCAGTCATTAAGTCCGTCCTCCACAACATCAATATTGGTATGACTGACATAGACAGCAATATCATGCTTGATGAGGTCTAGAATCATCTGATTTTGCGCCTTATCCGCAACTAGGTCCTTAAGCGGGCGAAAGATAGGCGCATGCTTAACAATAATTAGTCCAGCACCAGCTTCGATAGCCTCCGCCACTGTCTGCTCGCGAATATCCAGCGCTACTAGAACCTTGTCCACTTCTTTGTCTAAAGTCCCGATTTGCAGTCCTGAAATGTCACCCTCCATGGACAGTTCTTGCGGACAGTAGGCTTCATAACGGGCGATAATTTCACTTGCTAGCATGGAGTACCTCCTTGATACTTTCGATTTTTTGGGACATAGCAGAGCGTTCTAGCTCATTTTTTTCTGGTATATGTTCTAGAGCTCCTTCTAGTTTCTTCAGTTCTTTCTGCCATCTTAGCTGAAAAGCAGGTGACTGTTGCTCTAGTAGGTAAGGCCCGAAGCGCTTTTCTCGCTCTGTCAAGGTTTGCTGGCCTGCTTCTGCCACTAGGATTTCATAAAACTTACCCGCTTCTTCTAAGACATCCTCAGCCAGCAAGCGAAAGCCGTTAGATACAAGCCAGCTGCGGAGCTCATCCTCTCGGTTATTGGGCTGCAAAATCAAGCGGGAAATAGATCCCAGTTTAGCTCTGCCATTTTCCAAAATCTCCGAAATCAAGCGACCACCCATGCCAGCGATAACGATGGTGTCAATCTGATCTTCCGCTTCAAAAGCCGCCAGACCATTGGCCAAGCGAACCTCAATTTGCTCCGTCAGCCCATGCTCTGCCACATTTTTCTTGGCAGACTGAAAAGGCCCTTCTACCACTTCACCGGCAAGAACCTTCTCAATCCGTCCCTGCTGAATCAGGTAAATAGGCAGATAGGCATGATCGCTTCCAACATCCAGCAACTTTGCCCCATCCGGAACAAAAGCAGCTACTCGCTCCAAGCGTTGGGAAATAGTCTTTTTTTGCATTGCATACTCTTTTCTAAACATTCTTTTATTTAGTATATCATTTTTAAGGGTATAAAAAAAGCAACGAAAAAAATCAGCTTTTGGAAAACTGATTTTGGTCCGCCACTTGATGAAGGGTGTTCTATCCATCACTTTTTTATTTAATTTCTTGATACTCAGCAGCTAAACCGCGCTGAACTGCTGGACGAGCTGCAATCTTCTCCGCCCAAGTAACTAGGTGTTTGTAGGAGGTGGCATCCAAGAACTCAGCAGCGCCTGGATAAAGCTTATCCTGTACCAACTGCCCATACCAAGACCAGATAGCAATATCAGCAATACTGTATTCATCCCCTGCAATATAAGCTTTCTTGGCCAATTCTTTATCCAACAGATCCAGCTGTCGCTTGGCTTCCATCGCAAAACGATTGATAGGATATTCTAGCTTCTCTGGAGCATAGTTAAAGAAATGACCAAATCCACCTCCCAAGAAGGGCGCAGCTCCTGTCTGCCAGAAGAGCCAGTTGAGCACCTCAGTTCGACCTGGCAAATCGGACGGAATCAGCTTTCCAAACTTCTCTGCCAGATAGAGCAGGATATTCGCAGACTCAAAGACAGGAATTGACTTATCAGCAGACTGATCCAACAAGGCCGGAATCTTGGAGTTGGGATTGATTTTCACAAAGTCTGATCCAAACTGATCTCCATCCATAATACTAATCTTATAGAGGTCATAGGCAGCCTCAATCACACCTGCTGCCAGCAGTTCCTCTAGCATAATCGTCACCTTAACCCCATTTGGAGTTCCGAGAGAATAAAGCTGAAAAGGCTCTTTACCGACAGGAAGCTTCTGTTCAAAGCGTGCACCTGCAGAAGGCTGATTGATACCTGAAAATTTTCCTTGGTCGCTGTCCGCAGCAGACCAGACTTTTGGCAATTGATACGTCATACTTTTCTCCTTTTTTATAAAACCAAGGGCCTGTCATATCTAACAGGCCACTGTATATCTAATAAAGTCAGTCCTTCCACAAATCCATTGCTCTAAGGAAATCATCTGAAACCGTAACATTCTGTGGATTAAATGCTTCACGTTCCTCTCTTTTAGCTTCAACTTGTGCTAAAGTCGTAATACCTTCTCGTCTCCAATTTCGTAAAATTGCTTGGATATACTTCCAGTTAGCCTTCCCATTGAAAACTGCTTCTCGAAGAGCAGCTTTTACTAAGTCAGGATTTGTTTTATCTTCCTGTATAGTTTTAGTCAAATCCTCAATCTCAAAAGGAGTCAAGAGGCGACCTAATTCCTGTTGAAAAGTTTCGACTAAATCTTTTAAAACATTTTGAGATGCTCTTGCAGTTGGCTGTTGACTAAGATTAGCTCCCAGCAGTTCATCTAACTTTTCCAAGGCTGGAGAGGCATCAAAAATCGCTTCAATCTCTCCATTTAATTCAATGGTTTTATACTGTAATAAGCCTTGTTCGGTCAAATGAGACATAATGCGATTGACCTCAGACACCGTTTTTCCAATGCTTTCAGCAATCTGACTCGGCTCTATCTCTTCCAATGCTGTTGTATTCTGCAAATAAAAGAATTGCCAAACAAGGAAATCTTCACTAGACGAGAAAATCTCTTGAAAATGAAAGTACAAGGCACTTGGTAATACTAAATTGCCTTGTTGAAAGGCTGATAAATAAGTCATAGTCCCTCTTATAAATAAGCAAAATAGGAAGCGTCATTTTCTGGATTCTCCCAATCAAATGGCGTTTCTTGATACACTGCATAGTTAATCCAATTATTGAAAAATAAAGCCGCGGCTGAACTCCAACGCAAGGCCGGTGTCGCATGGACATCATCGTTTTTGAAATAATTCTCTGGAATATGTGGATTCTTCCCTGCCTTCAAATCGCGGAAATACTCCTTGGATAGAGTATCGCGGTCGTATTCCATGTGACCGAAGCTATACACCTCTCGCAAGTCTCGGCTAGCCAGCACAGAGAGACCCGTATCTTCTCCATATGAGAGAATCTCCAGATTGGTTAGATTGACAATATCTTCCTTCAGAACCTCAGTATGGCGGGAATGAGGGGCATAAAACTCATCGTCAAAGCCCCGGAAAAGCAGATTGTTACTGTCAGCTGACTGGCTATAGACACCTGATAATTTGCGCGTCATCTGCTGTTTGTCAACGCCATAGCGGGCGTAAAGTCCAGCCTGAGCTCCCCAGCAAATATGCAGAGTCGAAAAAACATGGCTCTTGGACCATTCAATCACCTGCTGGAACTCTTCCCAGTAATCCACCGCTTCAAAAGGCAGATGCTCTACTGGTGCCCCAGTGATAATCAAGCCATCAAAATAGCGATTTTTAATCTCATCAAAAGTCTTATAGAAAGTCTCCATGTGCTCTGCACGAGTGGTTTTAGATTGGTGCGAGCTCATATAGAGGAAGTCAATAGTCAACTGCAGCGGAGTATTAGCTAAATGGCGCAGTATCTGAGTCTCCGTCACCATTTTCTGAGGCATGAGATTGAGTACCAGAATATTCAGAGGGCGGATATCCTGATGGTCCGCCCTATCGTCATCCATGACAAAGATATTCTCAGAACTTAAAATTTCAACAGCTGGTAGTTTTTTATCGATCTTAATTGGCATGAAAATATCTCCTATTCTCTAATATATTTATTATACTGAAAGGAGATATAGTTTTCAATTATATTTTATCTTTACCTAGGTATAGCCTGAAACTATGTATTAATAATGCATCAATACTTTATAGTCATATTCGCCAATAACTTCACGGCCTTTTAATTCATCCAATTCAATAAGGAAGGCACATCCTGCAACGATACCACCAAGACGTTCAATCATTTCAATAGTTGCCTTAACAGTTCCGCCTGTTGCCAATAAATCATCAACAATCAATACACGCTGACCTGGCTTGATAGCATCCGCATGCATGGTCAAAGTATCTACACCATACTCTTTTTCATAGTCAGCTGAGATAACTTCGCGAGGAAGTTTGCCAGGCTTGCGGACTGGAGCAAAGCCGATTCCTAACTCAAAAGCAACTGGACAGCCCACTATAAAGCCACGAGCTTCCGGTCCAACAATCATGTCAATCTTCTTGTCTGTCGCATATTGAACAATCTCACGAACAGCGTAACTGTATGCATTCCCGTCTGCCATCAAAGGGCTGATATCACGGAAGGTAACACCTTCTTTTGGATAATTCTCAATTGTTGCAATATAGTCTTTTAAATTCATAATGTTCTTTCTATATAAAAATTTTTTACTCTCTATTATACCATTTTTTTATTTAAATGTGCTTGAAATATTATTACTTAACCTTTATTTCTCCATCAAATAATCATAAATCTCCTGCACAGTGCCCAAAGCCATAAGTTCTTGTTCCTTGACTAGGCGCTTGAGGTCTTGGTAAATGTGACTGCTTTCGATTTCTTTCTTTTCAGCTTCCTTATTGACCTTCATGACGCCTTCTGTGATGCTGACAAAGCCCAACTCCTCAAAAATCTGAATCATTTTGACCAAGAGAATCGAGTCAATTTTCAGGTAAGCTGCCAGATCATTAAGCTTATAGCGAACGTCAAATTCGGGGAACTGATAGATTGTCTTGTAGAGTTTGGCAAACTGCTCACGGCTACCGTAACCTGTCAGATAGTATGGCTTGGCAATCTCATTCTTAAAGTAAATCGCTTCGAAATCTTGAGTCTGAAGAATCTTTTTCAAGTCCTGTAAATCATCAGGCAGGTCATAAACCACAACTGCTCTGCTATTTGCCAAATCCGGCAATTCCTCTGTGAAACGCAAAACTGGAACCTTGTCAGGTAGCGTCGCATTTTTTCCGCGGATATTGAAAAGCTGAACACCATCTACACGAGCATCTACCAGCATGAGCTGGAGACTGGTCTGTCCATTCCATTTATTGACAGAGAGGCTGACAGCTAGCTCCAGATTCTTGGTTTGTGCAAACTCTGTCGCCAGGCTTCCTTGGCCAAAAGCAACTACTTCAAAAGTAGCATCTTCCTGAGAAATCTTCAGCTTGAGATGGCTATTGCCAGCCCCCATAGTCCGAACATTGTCAACTTTAAAATCTTTGAGGTAAAAAAGCGGCTTCTTATTATCCATACCAAAAGGCGCCAATTTTTCAAAGCTTTTGAGTGTATCAAGGGTCAGTTCTGGCAAGTACAACTCCTCATCTAAATACAGAGCTGTTTTACCAGTCAAATCCAAATCATTGTCTAAGATGAATGCCGTCAGGATATCAGATAGCTCTGTTAATTTGTCTGCTTCAAGAGTCATTCCAGCCGCTCCAGCGTGCCCGCCAAAGGCTACAAAGAGATCACGGTGACTGTCCAAAGCCTCAAAAATATTGACTGCTTCAATACTGCGGGCGCTGCCCTTAGCGATGCCATCCTCAATATTAAGCACTATGACTGGCTGGTGCAGCTCTTCCAGCAAGCGCCCAGCGACAATTCCTAGCACACCAGGGTTCCAACCTTTCTTAGCAAGCACCTGCACTGGTCTCTTAGGATCCAGCATGGTTTGTGCCTCTTCATAAATCTGCTGGACGATTTCCTTGCGCTCGTCATTTTTCTGGTTGATCATGAGCGCGATATCACGAGCTTCTTCATCGTCAAAGCCTGTCAAAAGCTCAACTGCTGGATTTGGATCATCCAGCCTTCCCAAGGCATTGAGGCGGGGAGCAAGCTGGAAGCCAACTGTTTCTTCATCCAGTTCGTCAGGCTGAATGCCAGCGATTTTGAAGAGTTCCTGAAGTCCTACTCGCTGGGTGTTTTTGAGGACGGAGAGGCCGTATTTGACCAAGATCCGATTTTCCCCCGTCAGACTGACCATATCGGCAATGGTGCCAATAGCAACTAAGTCCAAAAGTTCGACTTGGACTTCTTCCAGCAAGGCTGTTGCCAGCTTAAAAGCCACCCCACAGCCAGCTAGATGCTTGAAAGGATAATCCGCACCGCTATGTTCCGGATGAACAATCGCATAGGCATTTGGCAACTCCTCTGGCATAGAGTGGTGATCCGTCACGATGACATCCACTCCTAGAGAATGGGCCAGCTCAATAGCTTCAAGTCCCGCCACTCCATTATCTACTGTAATAATGAGCGAGATACCTTGATTTTCAATAAAATACTTATAAACACTGCTATTAGGACCATAGCCATCTGTAAAACGATTGGGCAGGTAGACCTGACACTCAGCTCCCAGCTGCTCCAAGGCTTCCTTGACAATAGATGCCGAGGTCATCCCATCAGCATCATAATCACCATAGATCAAAATCTGCTCATAATTCTCAATCGCCGTGCGAATCCGCTCCACTGCCCGATCCATATCATGCAGATCATAAGGGTCGTGAAGCTGGTCTAAACTAGGCTCCAAAAATTCCTGCAGAGCTTCTTCAGTCTGCACACCTCTTTGGTAAAGGAGACCAGCAGCGGCAGGTTCTAATCCAGCTTTCTTAGCCTTTTTTAAAAAATTCTCGTCTGTAAAATTAGTGGCAAACTGCCAGTCGTATTTTGAGCTAATCATGATGAGTGAAACACTTTCTCCGTTCAATCTTGTCTGAATATTATAACATGAAAAGACTGGTTCAACCAGTCTCAAACTTTCTATCTACGAGCAAGGTCCTCAGCCTCACTCATCTAGGTAAAGCCCCTTAGCAACACTTTGGTCAATAACTTCTAAAGCCAATTCCCAAAGAGTTTCAGAGGTTTCTTGGATAAAGGATTTCTTAGCGATGACCTGCGTTTTGGTCAGGCCATGAGGATTATCATGGGGCTGAGCAACTTCCAAGTGATTGAGCAGAGGGACCAGAGCATCCAGCACTCGTGCATACTTAGCCTCCATGCTAATGCCAGTTTCAAATTCCTGCCAAAGCCCTAAAAAGGAATCCTGCTGATCTGATGGTAGCTTGTCTAAACTGATTTTCAAGGACTCAAGCTCTCTATGGTAAGAATCTCTCTTGCCAACATCGTCAAAGATAAAGGTATCGCCAGCATATATTTCGCCCAAATCATGAATCAGTAACATAGACATGACCTTTTCCAGATTGACCTCTTCGGGGATATATTCTCGAAAAACTAGCGCCATGAGCGCCCCCTGCCAACTATGCTCGGCAGAATTTTCAAAACGATAGGCGTCCAAGGTCCTATTGTTCCTATGAGTGGGTTTCAGTTTTTCCAGCTCATTGGTAAAAGCCAGCTGCTGTTGTAGACGTTCAAGCATGATAAGACCTCCAAAAAATCTTGTTACCTTAACACGTTTAGACTCTATTGATTTTTTTCTTTGAAAATACTGTCTTAGGGATTTTTAAAATAATTTCTGAAGTCAAATGAGTCAAAACTATAGTAAGTACAAATACAATTTGGCCCTTATGCCATTTAGAAAAATTTGTCTCTTTCAAAAGATAAAAGGAAATTTCTATAAAAATCGGATGTAAAAAGAAATAGAGCACACTTAATTCCTTAAGATGGTATAAATTCCTCTTCTTTCCAATCTCTGTCCTTAAAACACCATTGACCAGAAAAAGTGAGAAAGGAAGTAAGCCTAGAAAGAAATTCTTATCGATTCCCTGATTGACAAAAACTAACCAACCATCCAGAGCAAGTAAGATTGAAGCCAGCAGAATTTTTTTCCCTACATCTTTCTTAAAGAAATCACTATTCCAATAATCATAAAGCAAATAACCAAAGAGAATGAAGATTGGCGCGTAAAATAGACCATTACGGGTTGAGAAGAAAATACGTGCATAAACATCATATAAACGAGTCGGCCAAGTATTAGCAAAGTAAGTGTAGTAAGTCTCAATCGAGCCAAGTAAGTAGAGGAGCAAGGAAACAAGAATCGCCCATTTAGGTCCTAATTTTTTGTATAAATGATGGACAATCCAAAGTCCCAGCAAAAAAGCAGGAATATACCAAAGCTGGTAACAAAGTCCAATATATAAAAATCCAGCTATTAAAGCCAATGGGGCATAATACTTCTCAACTGGAAGAGACCAAAAATAGATAAGTGCGTACGGAAGATAAAAAATACTCCAAAAAATATACTGTTTTAAAATCCTACTTACGTAAGTTCTCATACTCTTCTTTTTAGCTAGACTAGATTTAAGCATAAAGGCAGATGATATGAGAAAAAAAGGTACAGCCATTCGCCCAAACATACTCTTTTGAGTGAAATGCAAAATTTCATTAGGAAAGAGACGTTGACAATGCACCAAAATAACTAAGATAGATGCAACATATTGAAAAAGGCTGAGCATGGCATAATTAACTGATTGCTCTTGCTCTTTAACTTCTTTTTCCACCATCTAGTTTTCTCCAAACAAGGTCAAAAATTCATTCATACACAAAAAATCTAAGCTATTATTTTTTCACGAGCCAGTAATGCTGAAAAGCTGCAATATCGCGATAGGGTGACTGGTTATTAACAGCAAGTTCCATTTCTAGCATATTTTCACGCCATCCTGGATCAGTTTTTACATCATTGGGCTGTAAGCCATAAAAAATTCGAATTCCCTGAAAATCTAAAATATCGAAAGGATAAGGCTTAATGACCTCTGGCATCTCATAATAATTAGCTTGGCCCATGCTATGCGTCAGATAATCTTTTCCAAGCAAGAGTTCCCGAGCTTTTTTAATATCATTTTCAAATATTACTGTATGCATAATGCGACCTATGTGATTATGTTTAACAATCGATAGCTTCCCTCCCTTTTTAAGTAAACGAGAGAAAGCCATGAGGTATGGATCAATATCCTCAACATACTCTAAAACATTATGGCAAATTATAAGGTCAAAGGATTCATCTTTAAAAATTTCTAGCACTTCTAGACTTCCCTGGAGTTGCTCATAAGAATTCGTTCTTTTCCTATGGATAATCATTTCCATATTAGGTTCCAGTGCAGTGACTTGATTTTTCTCAGCAAGCTGATTAGCTACAATTCCAAAACCACTGCCAAAATCTAGAACTTTCATTCCTTCAACATTTTTCAGCTGATCAAACAGAATGTCATAATAGATTTTTCCCCAAGGCTCTTCTAAATGATTTTTATAAGCTTGTAAATCCATTTTTTCATTTTCCTTTTCTAAAAAGTTGAAATTTAATTTTTATTTATAATTAAACACCTTAACCGCCAATTTATCAGCTATTCTTGGAAACAGGGTATAAAATTTATGAGCAAGATTGAGAATCCAAGGAAGATTTATTTCTCGCTTTTTTTTGCCAAAAACGTTGACGATTTTGCCAGCTACAAAGTCAGGCTCAAGAATATACTTATCAACTGCTTTAACATAGGATCCATCAGGATCGGCTAGATCGAAAAAGGCTGTTTTGATAGGCCCAGGATTAACCGTCGTAACATAAACACCAAAAGGTAGGAGTTCCAAGCGTAGGGCGTTGGAAAAACCAATGGCAGCAAACTTAGTCGCTGAGTAAAGACTGGATTTGCTGCTTGCGATAAGGCCAGCCATGCTGACGATATTGATGATATGTCCTTGTCCAGCCTTTTTCATACGACTACCAAAAAGTCTAGACAGGTTCATCAGAGCAAAAGTATTGACCTCAAACATAGCCTCGATGTCGCTTGAGCTGATTTTGTTAAATTCCTCAAAAATTCCATAGCCAGCGTTATTGACTAGAACATCAACGTGGCCGTACTGACTGTCAATCCACTCAGCAAATCTCTCCAAAGCTGAGCTATCTGTAATATCCAGTTCCACAAGGTCAATATTTTCACTTTCTCCATATAGTTTTTCAAGCTTTTCCTTGCTGCGTCCGACTAAAATCAGTTGGTCACACGGCAAGAGCTTAACCATTTCCTGCGCTAGCCCTCCACTAGCCCCTGTGATGATGATTGTTCTCATTCTTTCTCCTTTTTTTACATTATAACATAAATAAGGCAGGAAAATCTCCCGCCCCTTTGTCAATATTGTAATTTTTTCTTGTATTAAAAGTCCCTTTAATATACTTAAATTTCAACTTCTTCCAAGTCCTTAACCACATGAACATTTTCAAAAACTGTACTAGCATCTTGTCGCATAACGCTGATATCTTTCAACAAGAACCGAGCACTGACGTGATTGAGAAGAAGTCGTTTAACTCCAGCTTCTTTGGCTACTTCAGCTGCCTGCATATTGGTAGAATGCCCATGCTTACGGGCCATCTTTTCATCTCCCTTACCATAGGTTGCTTCATGAACCAGAACATCTGCCGCCACGGCTAAGCGTACACTAGAATCCGTTTTTCTTGTGTCTCCTAAAATTGTAATTGTTTTCCCGGGACGAGGGGCTGAGATATAGTCTGCTGCCATAATCTTTGTACCATCTTCTAGGACGATGTCTTGACCATTCTTGACTTTACCAAAGAGAGGGCCAAAGGGAACCCCCGCTGCTCGTAGCTTATCTGCATCCAGCGTGCCTTCCAAATCTTTCTGCATCACCCGATAACCAACACAAAAAATCGTATGATCCAGCTTATCTGCATAAACAGTGAACTTGTCCGTTTCTAAAATCTTTCCCAAACTATTTTCATCAAATTCATGAAAATCAATTCGATAAGGTAAACGAGAACCAGAAACTCGAAGACTGGACATAACAAAGTTTTTAATACCTTTAGGGCCATAAATCTCTATATCCGTCTGTTCTTCATTAGCTTGAAAAGAACGACTGGATAGAAATCCAGGTAAGCCAAAAATATGATCACCATGCAAGTGAGTAATGAAAATCTTGCTAATTTTGCGAGGTTTAATCGTTGTCTCCAAGATCTGGTGCTGGGTTCCTTCACCACAATCAAACATCCAGACTTCATTGATTTCTTCCAAAAGCTTGAGAACGAGGCTGGATACATTGCGGGCCTTTGACGGCTGACCAGCTCCAGTTCCTAAAAATTGTAATTGCATATTTTTCTTTCTAAATGATATAAATCATGGCAGACCGATTCTGCGAGTGATAGTATTTTCTGCCAGCATAGGACTGAGCCAGATCACTAACTTCATCTTGATTGTATCCCAAAAGTCTTTGACTACCATCTGCTAGCTGCTGCCATTCAGTCAAAGCAGTCAGCTCCTTACTGCCCACGACTTGAGATTCAGCTTTGAGAGGTGTCATTTTTATTCTCCCAGCTTCTTCGTAGACCAAGTACTGAGGAAAGACTTGTGCGATTTCAAAGAGCAAGTCAGCTGTTGCAGGCTCAGGCTTTTCAGGAAAGACCATGCCGACTTCCTTCTTCTCGTAGCAAAATCCATAGGACTTGCCAGAAAGGTTAAGTCTGACAAATGGTTTATTTTCTACAAAGCTAGGCTCCGCATTCCATAAGTCCAAAGCCTGACTGATTTCTAAGAAGTACTCTGTCGCGGCTTCCGGACTTTTCTTTTGATAAAGCTCAGCAAAGTAAGCATTGATAACGCTGGGCGGTGGCGTGATGAAGATACGCTTCTGCTCCTCTGTCAGCCCAGCCAATACTTGCTCTAAGTAGACCCTATCTAGGCTTGTAAAACCGCCGTATTTGAGGGCCAAGTCAATATAATCAGTCATAAAATTCTTCCAGTTTCCATTTGTTTTTCTCGGCAATCCAGCCTGAAATGACTTCGATATCGTCTATGTATTCTCGATTCCCCATAATCGCGACTTTCTCTAAATCATGAATCTTGTAAGCTTTAGCAGGAGCTACCTTGATGGTAAAAGGCAAAAATAACTCTTTCATCCGCTCCAACAGGACTTGCTGTAAAAGAGCTCTGCTATTATCCGCTTTAGCCGAAATCAAAGAATATGGAGTCAAGGTCGGAGTGAAATCCTCCGCCTTGTCTGCTTTGTTATAGAGGGTTAGCCGGGGAATATCCAGCATGTCCAGCTCTTTCATGATGTCAAGGACGGTCTTTTCGTGCTCCTCATGGTGTGGGTCACTAGCATCAATAACATGGACCAGCAAATCAACATTTTTACTCTCCTCTAGAGTAGACTTAAAGCTTGACACCAGCTCTGTTGGTAAATCCTGAATGAAACCAACCGTGTCCGTCAGAGTGACATTGAGCTGACCACTGAGGTTGATGTTCTTGGTCGTGGCGTCTAGCGTTGCAAAGAGTTCGTCGGCCTCATACTGACTCTTACTAGTCAAGCAGTTCATGATCGTAGACTTGCCCGCATTGGTGTAGCCGATGAGTCCGATTTTGAAAATACTGGATTCCAACCGTTTTTCACGAACGGTAGCTCTATTTTTCTCCACTGCCTTGAGCTGGCGCTCAATATCATGAATCTGATTGCGGACACTGCGTCGATTTAGCTCCAGCTGACTTTCGCCTGGACCGCGGGAGCCAATGCCACCTGCCTGACGGCTGAGCATAATGCCCTGACCAACCAAGCGAGGCAGGAGGTATTTGAGCTGGGCCAGATGCACCTGCAACTTGCCCTCGTGACTCCTAGCTCTCATGGCAAAAATATCCAAAATCAGCTGCATACGGTCAATGACCTTGACCCCCAAACTTTCCTCCAGATTGACATTTTGCCGAGGTGTCAGACGGTTATTTACAATAACTGTCGAAATTTCTTCGGCATCAACCATCTGCCGGATTTCTTCTAACTTGCCAGAGCCGACAAAGGTCTTGCTATCATACTTTTCTCGTTTTTGACTATAAGAGCCAACTACTTCCGCCCCTGCCGTCTTAGCCAGATTTTGAAGCTCCTCCATGGATAAGTCAAAATTCTCCGTGTCTGCTAGTTCCACACCAACCAGAAAGACACGCTCTGTTTTTTTCTCTGTTTCTATCATCTCATATCCTTACTAAAACTTGGTCAGCCAGCTACTTGTCCAGAAAATTCTTGATGTCCTCCATAACCTGATTTTTATAGTCTGGATTTCCCACCTGATAAAAGGTTACGGACATCCGATTGCGAAACCAAGTCAGCTGGCGCTTGGCGAAATGACGGGTATTTTGCTTGAGCTTGTCCACGGCCTCCTCAAGGCTCACCTGACCTGCAAAGTAGGGGAAAAGTTCCTTGTAGCCGATCCCCTTGCTGGCTTGACTGGTTGGAGCATGTTCATAAAGCCAACGGGCTTCTTCTAAGAGACCATCTTCTATCATCAGATCTACTCGCTGATTGATTCGCTCATAAAGTCGCTCACGCTCATCATCTAGGCAAATCAGCAGGGCTTCATAATCTGGCTGGCTGTTTTCTAATTGACCACCTAACTGAGCAATCTCCAGCGCCCTCATAGCCCTGCGACGATTTATCTGGGGGATCTCGATACCCAGCTCTGCTATTTTCCCAAACAAATCCTCATCTGACCAACTGTCCAGCTGCTCCCGATAGGTCAGAATCTCCTCATGAGGGACGGAGCCACCCAGATGATAGCCCTCAAGTAAGCTCTGGATATAGAGTCCTGTACCACCGCAAATGATGGGAAGCTGTCCTTGAGCCTCAATATCACGAATAGCCTGAGCTGCCTCGGTCACAAAATCATAGGCCGAGTAGCTTTCTCCAACGTCCCTCACATCCAACAGATAATGGGGAATGCCCTCCTGCTCTTCAGGACGAATCTTAGCCGTGCCAATATCTAAGCCACGATAGACTTGCTGGCTGTCACCACTGATAATCTGACCGTTAAAGGCTTTTGCAACCTCAATACTCAGAGCTGTTTTTCCAACTGCCGTAGGCCCTACAATTACAATTATCTTAGTTTTCATTTTTTTCCTTGAAAAAATTTTGATTTTCCGTTACTATTAATTATAACATAAATAATTAAAGTTCAAAAAAGGAGAAATCATATGGCTAAAGGATTTGGAAAAGGCGTACTTACAGGCGTTGCAGCTACTGTTGCTGCTGTAGCAGGTGCAGTTTATACTGTCAAGAAAAAAGTTATCGAACCTGAAGAGCAAAAAGCGGCTTTCATTGAAGAAAACCGTAAAAAAGCAGCTCGCAAACGCGTAGCACACTAAGAGTAACCTTAAAACTCTCTATTTAAAGTAGAGAGTTTTTTACATGATCATAAAAAAGACAAAGAATAATTCTCTTTGTCTTTTTTTATTTAATGGCTACGCTTTTTCTGCTTCAAGACCTTGACCTAGGTCTTGATAAATATCAGATTTCAAATTACCGATTGTCCAAAGAGCAGCTAGACTGATTAGATACAAAGAGGCAAGAAAAATCATAACTGTTGAAACACCTGAGATATCCAAAATCTTTCCAATAATAACAGATGAAAATCCGCCAATTGCTCGTCCAACATTTAAGATAACATTATTAGCGGTTGATCGAATTTGATGAGGGTATAGGCGAGTGATCATTGCACCGTAGCCAGCAAACATCCCATTCACAAAGAAACCAACAACAGCTCCGCCTATTACCATAGTGGCCATAGAATTCGCAAACTGGAAGAGATAGACACAGACAGATGATGCAAGAAGAAAGCCAGAGTAAACGACCCTAGGTCCCCATTTATCCAAAATTTGTCCAAAAGTCAACATTCCTAGGCACATTCCCAAAATGGTTGCCACCATCCAAAGAGAAGAATCTTTAACAGAAATATTCAAACTAGTTTGAATAATCGTTGGCAACCAGTTCATCATTCCAAAGTAACCTGCAATTTGTACGGTCGTCATAACCATTAGAGCTATGGTTTGTGATGTCAGAGCTGGTGTTTTGAATAGCTGACTTATTTTAACAGGTTGTGTTGTTTCTTCTTCTACCTTAGCTCCACCGTCGTCACGAATATTCTGATCGTCAATAGCTAAAACCATCCATAGTACTAGGGCAATAGGTGCAAGCCCAAAGAGGAAGAGACCACGCTATCCAAGAGCAGGAGCTAGCCAGCCTGCAAGTAAAGCCGATGTAATTGATCCTATTTGACCCGCAATACCGTTTAGGGATTAAATCCGCCCCATCTTTTCTGGTGGAACAATTCCCGCCATTATAGCAATAGCCACGCCATATTCGCCTCCAACACCCATGCCTGCAATAAAGCGCATGATATAAAGGTAATTGACGTCTTTCGAAAAGAAAATCAAACCGGTTGCCAGAGAGAAAATCAGAATGGTCCATTTAAAGACCTTAAATTTGTGATATCGGTCAGCTAACAGACCGAAAATTAAGCCCCCAATAAGCATTCCCAAATTAGTTATAGTGGCTATCCAACCACCCTGGGTACCACTAATCCCAAGTTATGAGATAATAGAGGACATTGAAAAGGCCAGAAACATGACATTTAAGTCATCCGTACCAGAAGCGACAATCGCAGCGACTAAAGCCCGTTGATTGTTTTTGTCTAAAGACAATTTTGACATATGATTCTCCTTAATCGCAGCTCACAGACTGCGTTTATTAAATTGAATACGCCTTAAAAAGAGGTTGGAAATCCTGTTCCCAACCTCGAAAAGTTTACAGAAAATTAGAGCATAGCAATTGCTAGTCTCATTTTAGAACTTTCATGTCTCACGGAACATGTTTAAAGTCATAATTAATTTTTAACAGTATAAAACAAGTTCTACTATTTGTCAAATGAAACTTGAGAATTATTTGCCCTGCATAAACTCTTGGAAACGATGAGTATCAAAGTAAATGTTGGATGCTATTAATTTGTCTGATTCGTCAAATTTTAAAAATTCTGCAACATCCAATTCTATTTGATTTCCTTGTGGCGACTGCAAGCGATAGCGATTTAAAGCCACTACTTCTCTTCCCTCCACCAGCAACTTCTTCACTTCAAGATGCTGACTTAAAGCATAGAATTGACCTGCACCTTTCAGATAAACATCACGACCTCGCCTGATTTCCTGACTGTCACACATACCATAATCAAAGTTTTCTGCTACGAAATCTTCCCATCCACCTTTATTGACTGCGGTAAAATATCTATCTGCTAATGTTTTTGTATCCATTTGGAACCTCCAAAAATTATTTAGGCTGTTTTCAAACCAATGAAAGTTTATGCCCACTTAAGAGTATACAAAAAGCAATATGACTACAGTCTGTCATATTGCTGAAGATTCTTTTGAAGAGTATCAATTAATTTATCCTGCAGTTTTTGGGGCGATCTGACTTTTACTTGCTGACCAAAACTTAAAATCAATTCAAAAAAAGCTGGAGTCAATGCTCTGAAAGCATGGACCTTTATTCTGGTTTGCTCAAGAGTGATTTCTTCTTCTGTGAAGTGGTCATAAATTTTTGGAAGTGCAGATTTCGTGAAAATCAACTCTACTGCCTCTTTACTACCCTCAACTTTATCTTTAGACGGATTTAGAAAAAAATCTAGCTTGTCTTGAGATAAAAGAGGGTAGTCATCAACTTCTATCCCCTCATCTACAAGCTGCAAATCACGAATTCTACTAAGTTTGAAAATACGAAAATCTAACTTTTCTAAACAGTAGCCGATAACATACCAAGCATTTAGTTTAAAAATCAGACGGTATGGAAAAATCGTTCGTTGGCTTCGTTCCTGTTTTTTTGAAAAATAAGAAAAGGAAATTTTCTTACCAGTTTCTATAGCCTGCTCCATTTCAAGTAAATAATTTGTATTGAGAGACCAAGAACTGAGATCAAAGTAAAATGGATTTACCTTATCAGTCGCTTCTTGAGAAGAAAGCTTATTCTCGATGCTGTCAAAATTTGGACGACCGACAATTTTGCCAACATTTTGACTCATATTGATGATAAACTGCTTTTCTTCTTCTGTGAAAAAACTGCTGTCCATCTTGTAGTCATCCGGTATATAAAAACCTCCCTTATCCCCACGTTCAGAGTAAATAGGGATTCCAGCTAAGCTGAGCGTATCCATATCTCGATATACGGTACGAGTAGATATTTCAAAACGTTCAGCAATTTCTTTAGCCGTTATCTGCTTCTTATTCAAAAGGGCTAATAAAATATAAATTAATCGTTCTAATTTCATAATCTTTATTTTTCTATAAAGTAGAAACCATCAAATAATCATCTTGCAACTCTTTATAATTAGGCTAGATACTCCTTCAACGCTTGAACTTTATCCGTTTTTTCCCAAGGCAGATCAATATCTGTCCTACCCATATGGCCATAAGCTGCTGTCTGACGATAGATTGGACGTTTCAGATCCAGCATTTGAATGATACCGGCTGGACGCAGATCAAAAATCTGACGAACCGCTTCCTGCAATTTGCTTTCTGCAACAGTTCCAGTACCAAAAGTATCAATCCGTACAGAAACTGGCTGCGCCACACCAATGGCATAGGCTAACTGCACTTCTGCTTTCTTGGCCAGTCCAGCAGCCACGATGTTTTTAGCGATGTAGCGAGCTGCGTATGAAGCTGAGCGGTCAACCTTGGTTGCATCCTTACCAGAGAAGGCACCGCCGCCGTGACGAGCATAACCGCCGTAAGTATCCACAATAATCTTACGTCCAGTCAAGCCAGAGTCACCTTGCGGGCCGCCAATTACAAAACGTCCGGTTGGATTGATGAAAAATTTTGTCTTATCATCCAGATACTGGGCAGGAATAACAGCTTTAATCACCTTTTCAATCACGTCACGATGAATCTCTTCATTGGTCACTTCTGGGTCATGCTGGGTCGAAATAACCACCGTATCCACGCGCACAGGCTGGCCATTTTCATCATACTCAACAGTCACTTGTGACTTAGCATCTGGACGCAGATAGCCAATCTCTCCTGATTTGCGCAACTCTGCCAATCGACGGACTAGCTTATGACTGAGTGAGATAGGCAATGGCATAAGCTCCGGTGTTTCATCCACTGCGAAGCCAAACATAAGCCCTTGGTCGCCAGCACCGATCAAGTCCAATGGATCTTGATCTGCATTCCCACGAACCTCTAAAGCTTCATTGACACCCTGAGCGATATCTGGCGACTGCTCCACCAAAGATGGATGCACACCGACGGTCTCTGCCGAAAAGCCATACTCTGTATTGGTGTAGCCAATCTCTGCAATGGTATCACGAACCACACGGTTAATATCTACATAAGCTGTAGTCGAAATCTCACCAAAAACATGAACAGAGCCTGTATAAACAGCTGTTTCAGCAGCCACATGGGCATCTGGATCCTGACTCAAGACAGCATCCAAAATAGCATCGGAAATTTGGTCTGCAATCTTATCAGGATGTCCCTCCGATACAGACTCAGACGTGAAAAGTTTACGTTCTGACATAGAAATGTCCCCCCTTAAATAAATTGTTATAGAGTTACAAAGTACTGATAGAAAAAACTACCACCTTATCGGGACTATATAACTTTTACATTATAACATAATTTACGCTAACACACCTTTGTTTAAAAAAAGAATAAGGTATAGACATAAACTATACCTTCTTGAAAATTATGAATCTGCTGTTTTTGACGCACCACCCCATATTAGGACCACGACTACAATTGCTACAATCAAAAAGAGGCTAAAAGATGAACCAAGTGCCCATACATAAAAAAGCATATACATAATCATTGATAGATAAAGAAAGCTCTTTTGATTGCTTAATTTTTGAGAGTGAAAATAGTTGTACTAGAATGGGGATCGCATCCTTTATGGTTTCAAAAATTTCCGTAAAAAGATATGGCTTCGCGCCATATTATCTCTTTTCTTCTTTAGCCATTAGCGTTCCAACCAAAACGAGAACTGCGAAAACAAAAGGTGCTATTTGAAAAAGATACCAATCAGGGTCTCCTGCACAAAAGGCTGAAATCAGGTAAATACCTGAACTTGCATATAGTAAACCTTTATTTCCGTTATTCATCCCAATTCTAGTTAAAATAGTTGCAATAAGAAAACAAATCAAGCTAGGACCTAGAAAAATCAATAAGACAAGTCCCCATGGTAAAGCTATACTAAAAAGTGACACGAAAAGAATCAGATAAATGATCGATGAGAAAAAGGAAAATGAAAGAAGAGCCGATGTATACTTGATCTCTTTTGAATCTTTTACCACTTGTTCTGACCCATTTGCTTCATCAATAGATTGATTTTCTTCAATCTTTTCCTTATTTTTTTCATTATCTATCTCCGGACTTACCTCATTACGCGTTTGACTTAACTCCTGGTTTTTCTCTTCATTTGCCATTTGATTTATCCTTCCTATTCTTATATTTCTTTTAAAGGGCAAGATCCCCTTTCATATTTTATATCCATTATACTCTATTTTTTTATTATTATCAGTATAAAATCAAGTATATCCATTTTCTCTTAAAACAATTCAACATCTAAACAAATATCTTTGTCTAGGCCGATTACTAAATTACAATCCTTTTGTCAGTCCTGATAAATTTTTTCTATCAGACCGATAAAATATACATATTATTCAAACAGTGTAATTGATGGTAAAATGACTCTATTATTATACCTGTAAGTTCAGGAAGAAAAATGCTTTCCTGACTTAAGGGAGGGGAGGAATTCATTTTTGGATTGGTCTATTATCGAACAGTACTATCCACTATACCAGCAGGCCTTCTTTTTGACCCTGCATATCGCTATTTGGGGGATAATTGGTTCATTTCTTTTAGGCTTGGTTGTTAGTATCATACGACATTACCGAGTTCCCATCTTGAGTCAGCTAGCTACTGCCTACATTGAGCTATCTCGAAACACGCCACTATTGATTCAGCTCTTCTTTCTGTATTTTGGGCTACCTAGGATTGGTCTTGTCTTGTCTTCAGAAGCTTGTGCGACAATCGGTCTCATTTTCTTAGGCGGATCTTACATGGCTGAATCCTTCCGTAGTGGCTTGGAAGCTGTTAGTCAAACCCAGCATGAAATCGGCCTCTCTATTGGTTTGACACCAAGACAAGTTTTTCGCTACGTTGTTCTTCCACAAGCGACTGCTGTAGCACTTCCTTCCTTTAGCGCCAATGTCATTTTCTTAATCAAGGAAACCTCGGTTTTCTCTGTAGTAGCTTTAGCAGATCTTATGTATGTGGCAAAGGACTTGATTGGACTCTACTACGAGACAGATATCGCCTTGGCCATGTTGGTTCTTGCCTATCTGCTCATGTTATTACCGATTTCACTTCTCTTTGGTTGGATAGAAAGGAGATTACGCCATGCAGGATTCGGGAATCCAGGTACTCTTTCAGGGAAATAATCTCCTTCGTATTTTACAGGGCTTGGGAGTCACAATTGGTATTTCAGTAGTTTCCGTTCTATTATCCATGATCCTTGGTACTTTTTTGGGAATCATCATGACTTCTCAATCTAAAATCGTTCGTCTACTAACTCGCTTTTATCTAGAATTCATCCGAATAATGCCCCAGCTCGTCTTACTCTTTATTGTTTACTTTGGGTTAGCACGTAACTTTAATATCAATATCTCAGGCGAGAGTTCAGCCATCATTGTCTTTACTCTTTGGGGAACTGCTGAAATGGGGGACTTGGTTCGAGGAGCTATCACTTCTCTACCCAAGCACCAGTTTGAAAGTGGTCAAGCTCTAGGTTTAACCAAGTTTCAGCTTTACTATTATGTCATCATTCCACAGGTTCTAAGACGTTTACTACCACAAGCCATTAACCTGATTACACGTATGATTAAAACAACTTCGCTAGTCGTTTTGATTGGTGTTGTTGAGGTTACGAAGGTCGGTCAACAAATTATCGATAGCAACCGATTGACCATTCCTACTGCTTCCTTTTGGATCTATGGAACTATTCTTGTTTTATACTTCCTTGTCTGCTTCCCTATTTCCAAATTAGCAGGTCATTTAGAAAAACACTGGAGGAATTAATATGCCTGAAACGATTTTAAAAATAAGGGACCTTCAAAAATCCTTTGGAGACAATCCTATCCTTCAAGGTCTTTCACTTGAAGTTAAAAAAGGTGAAGTTGTCGTGATTTTGGGTCCTTCTGGATGTGGTAAAAGTACACTTCTTCGTTGTATTAATGGCTTAGAAAATATTCAAGGAGGTGATATCCTCTTAGATGACCAATCCATCACAGGCAATCAAAAGAACTTTCACCTTGTCCGTCAGAAAATTGGTATGGTTTTTCAAAGTTATGAACTCTTTCCACACCTAGATGTTCTGCAAAATCTTATTTTAGGACCAACAAAAGCCCAGGGACGTAAGAAAGAGGAAGTCATTCAGGAAGCCGAACAACTACTGAAACGTGTTGGACTTCTAGATAAAAAGCATAGCTACGCAAGACAGCTCTCTGGAGGTCAAAAACAACGGGTGGCAATTGTTCGTTCCCTTCTCATGCATCCTGAAATCATCCTTTTCGATGAAGTAACCGCCTCTTTAGATCCTGAGATGGTACGAGAGGTGCTAGAATTAATTAATGATCTCGCCCAAGAAGGACGCACCATGATCCTAGTCACACATGAAATGCAATTTGCTCAAGCTATTGCTGATCGAATCATTTTCTTGGACCAAGGACAGATCGCTGAAGAGGGAGATGCTCACTCTTTCTTTACCAATCCTAAAACAAAAAGAGCGCAAGAATTTTTAAACGTATTTGACTTTAGCCAATTTGGCTCATATCTATAAAGGAGACGATTATGAAACTAATTAAATCAATTTTAACTGTAATGACACTTGCCCTTGCTCTAGTCTTTATCACAGCTTGTGGTGCTAGCAAAAACTCCAATGCATCAAGTTCTAAGGCTCGGACCATTGATGAAATTAAGAAAAGTGGCGAGCTTCGTATCGCAGTCTTTGGAGACAAAAAACCTTTCGGTTATGTTGATAATGATGGTTCTTACCAAGGATACGATATCGAACTTGGAAATCAACTTGCCAAAGATCTTGGAGTCAAGGTTAAATATGTCTCTGTTGACGCAGCCAACCGTGCAGAGTACTTGATCTCAAACAAGGTTGATATTACACTGGCAAACTTCACTGTGACAGATGAACGTAAAAAACAAGTCGACTTTGCGCTTCCTTATATGAAGGTTTCACTGGGAGTCGTTTCTCCTAAAGATGCCCTTATAAAAGACGTTAAGGAACTTAAGGGAAAAACTTTGATCGTGACCAAAGGTACAACAGCTGAAACCTACTTTGAAAAGAATCATCCAGAGGTTAAACTTCAAAAATATGATCAATACAGTGACGCCTACCAAGCTCTGCTTGATGGACGTGGTGATGCCTTCTCAACAGATAACACTGAAGTCCTAGCTTGGGCTCTTGAAAACAAGGGTTACGAAGTTGGTATAACTTCTTTAGGTGATCCTGATACTATTGCTCCAGCCGTTCAAAAAGGAAACAAAGAACTTCTTGACTTTATCAACAAGGATATTGAAAAGCTTGGTAAGGAAAACTTCTTCCATAAGGCTTATGAAAAGACTCTTCACCCTACCTACGGCGATGCAGCTAAGGCTGATGACCTTGTTGTAGAGGGTGGTCAAGTCAAATAATCAGTAAGATCGTAAAAAGACTCTATCAAATGATAGAGCCTTTTTAACTTAAACAATAACTAAGATAGCCACTTTTTAAATAAAATCTGTTTCAGCTATGGCTGCCTTCACTTCCTCTAAAGGCAGGTGCACTAGTTCTACTTCTTTCTCGCGATACAAGTACTCAGCATACTCATCAATCCGATATTGATTGATATAAACAACACGCTTGCACCCAACCTGAAGTAACTGCTTAGTACAGTTAAGACAAGGAAAATGAGTTACATAGGCAGTAAATCCTTTTGGAACACCTCGTTCAGCTCCTTGTAGAATAGCATTAACCTCAGCGTGTAGGGTTCTTACGCAGTGGCCATCAACTACCAAACATTCATGATCAATACAATGTTCTGTTCCTGATACAGAACCATTATATCCCGTAGAAATAACCTTGTTGTCCTTGACCAAAACCGCTCCTACTCTTGCACGCTTGCAAGTAGAACGATTGGCAATCAAAAGAGCTTGTGCAGCAAAATATTCATCCCAAGCTAATCGTTTTGTTTCCATTTTTTTCTCTTTTCTTTACTAAATATTCTCTTGTACCATTAAAGGCAAGCCGAGAGAAGCAATCTTTTCAGCAGGTACTTTCATGCCTTCTTTAATCCATTTTGACAAGACAGAAACCAAAGCTGAGCTCCAAAAAGAATTAACATAGGATGAAGCATCTTTTTTGGATTCTTGACCTTTCTCTAAAAAGTTAAAAACTGCTTGTGTCAGGTGTTTCTCTAAATTATACTCAACAGCTAGACGAATGAGATGCGCTTCCTTCTGTGCCTCTTTAAACAGAGCAAGCCATACTTGGTAAAGCTCCGTCTTAAAATCGAACTGAGCCATTTTTTCCATAATATTATGCACAGTTTGGCCGAAAAGCTCCTCTAGAATCTCTTCTTTTGAGTTGTAGTTTCGGTAAAAAGACGCTCTGGATACACCAGCACGGTTTACTAACTCAGAAATAGTTATTTTAGCCAATTCTTTTTTCTCTAATAACTGTAATAAGGAAATTTCCAAAGATTCGCGAGTTAAACGATTGGATTCCCGATTGGAAATCGTTAAGTTTTCAAGAGATTTTTTGGACATTTTACGTTCAGGCATAACAGTTTCTTCCTTCTTGTCTCATCGGATGTCAATAGCTTTCTGGAAAAAGTCTTTCATGATATAATTGTAAAAAAAGACACAATCTTTGTCAATGTATAATTATTGGAACAAGGGGATTAAAAATGACTTGGAAAATCGTTAGTGACTCTGGATGCGATTTTAGAGAATTAAAAGACTTGGCTTTGGACACAAATTTTGAAAATGTCCCACTAACCATTCAAGTAGGCCAGGAAATATTTATTGACAATGCAGAACTAAATATTGACTTAATGATGGAAAAAATGTACGCCACATCAACTGCTTCTAAATCTGCTTGCCCAAGTCCAGACGACTATCTAAATGCATTTTCAGGAGCTGATAATATCTTTGTTGTCACTATTACTGGAACCTTATCTGGTAGCCATAACAGCGCTCAAGTTGCTAAAAAACTTTACCTCGAAGAGCATCCTAATGTCAATATTCATGTGATTGATAGTTTATCAGCTGGAGGTGAAGTTGACTTGCTTGTTCAAAAACTCAATCAGCTAATTGGCAATGGCCTTTCTTTTGACGAAATTGTACAAGAAATTACAAACTACCAATCAAAAACGAAATTACTTTTTGTCCTTGCCAAAGTGGATAATCTGGTTAAAAACGGGCGATTAAATAAGCTAATTGGAACTGTCGTAGGCTTGCTCAATATTCGTATGGTTGGGGAAGCTGGGCCACAAGGGACCTTAGAACTATTGCAAAAGGCTCGTGGCTATAAGAAGTCGTTGTCTGCTACTTTTGACGAAATCATCAAAGCGGGTTATGCAGGAGGTGAAATAATTATCTCTCACCGCAATAATGATAAATTCTGTCAGCAATTTTCTGACCTAGTCAGAGAAAAATTTCCTAATGCACAAATTCAAGCTATTCCAACATCCGGCCTATGTAGTTTCTATGCAGAAGAAGGCGGATTATTAATGGGATATGAAGTCGGCTAATCATGAATCGACTCCTAATGTGTAAATCAAAAGAGACCCTAGTCTAAGGGTCTCTTTTTGGTCTAAAAAGCTAGGTTGTTTGAATCATATTGAATAGGAGGATTAAAAAGAGAAGAATGCTAAGTATCAAAAGAATAATCTTTTTATCAAAGTTTCTTTCCCAATAACCTGACTTACCAATTGTTGAACGAGTGTCGCTGAAAAACTGTTGGTTTTCTCTAGGCAAAGAAATAACCAATGCAATTAAAATAAGAGCAAGCAATATAGTCAGAATAATTAATATTTTTGGCATTTTATTTCCTCAAGACTCCAATTAATGTAAAAATCAAGCCAATCAAAATCATCAAGCCCAAGGCGATGACAAAAGCTTTGTTGAGTTTTTCACCCAAGCTGGCCTTTTCTTTCTTGGGCTTGCCATGCCTGAGCTCAGATAACCGTCCCTCAATATCCTTATAAAATAAATCTTTTTTAGCCATGTTGACCCCCTAATATAGCTTGGAGAGTCTCTTGATAAAGACTGACTGGTACATCATTGGCATGTCGGCCTTGAGCTTGCAAGGCTGACCGCATCTGCTCAACACCAGATAAGGCTTCTTCCAAAGTTGATGCCAATTGAGCTGGCTGGCTGCTGTCAAAAATATGCTCTCGGGCAATGTAGTGCCTGTCATGCAGGGTCTGCTCAAAGCCTAGAATCAAGAGATTGTTCTCAAAAGCCTTGCGCACTGCCTGCAGGACCTGACCGCCGTGATTGATATCCAGATAAATGTCTGATTCCAAGTAGAGCTGCTCAATCTGCTTGAGACTGGCATTTTGATAAAGGACGACATTCTTATAGGACAGCATAGATAAGAGCTTAGGCGACATTTCCGTAAGGGCAGCGATGCGAAATACTAGCTGCGGCAGGGACTGAACCAAGGTCTCTAAGCCTTCAATCTGATCCGAATGGGTCAGGATTAAGGCATCTTTTCGTAGGTAGTTGTCCCGCTTGAAGTCGTAATGATAGCCCAGATGCAGGAACTTCTGCTGCTGGTCAATCGCTGCCAGACTCATAGCCTTTTCATAAGTCGCCAAGTCTGGAATGACAATGGTCTGCGTCCGCAGCTGACTATTGTCCAGAATCAGCTGCATATTGCCCGGAAGCTCGTCATACAGAGGTTCCTGCCAGAATAGAATATCCTGGCCAGCTCGGCCTGTCAAGCTATGGGAAACCAAGAAAGAATAAGCCAGCGAATTGAAGAGAATGTGATCCAAGTCAAAGTCTAGCCGCTCTAAAAAGAAACGGATAAAATCCACACGACTTTTAAAAATCCGCAAGGGCTCTTGGTCCAGAGTCAGGATGACATCACCAGTAGCGTGATTTTCCACGATACGCTCCTGACCGTCTGTACCGTAGTAGGTCGTGTTGAAAGCCTCCTGGCCTGATTTATAGGCTGTTTTGGCAAAGCAACGGCCTTGCTTATTATAGCGCTCACTCAGTCGGAGCTGGCCTTTTTTATCCAGCCAATCCACCTGTTTGACCAAGCGACCCTTGGCCAGACTGGCATAGTGTATCCGTGCTCTTTCTTCTCCCATGTCACTGACACGCGCCGCCTGATGGTCGCCTGTGATTTCCCAGAAAGGGGGCACTGGCACTTGATTGAAAAAGAGCGGGTGATCTACTCCCTCTTCATCCCCCAGAAAGTAAGAATAGGGGGAGATCATGTCATCTGGCAGAAAGCCATTGGCCTCAATGACAATGGTCGGACAGGCATAGCCAGCTGCAAGGAGGGAATCATGCAGATCCTGAGTTTCCTGATTGTAATAATCAAAGAGCTGAATCATCTCTGACCTCCTTTAAAAGCTGGGACCAAGCCGCTTCAACCCGGCTGGTCAAATAATTCTCGGCCACTTGATAAGAGTGTTGGCTCATCTCCTGCTGGCGTCCTTGGCTAAAGAGAGCTACTATTTTCTCCACAAAAGCAGCAATAATCTGGTCCTCGACCTGATTGTAACTGACCGGCAGCAGATAACCATTTTTATCATCATCGATAAAAGTCTGATTGCCATAGCGGACATCAAATCCAATAAGGGGCAGACCTGATCCAACTGCTTCCATCAGAGTCAAACCAAAGCCTTCGCTGGTTGAAGCTGTCAGATAAAGCTCATAGCCTGAATAAATCTGACTCAAATCTGCATGCCCTTTGAGCCGAATATAGTCCTGAGCTCCTGCTTCCTCAATCCTGCGGCGCAGCTTCTCCTCTTCGCCCCCCTTACCGTAAATGTCAAGAGTCAGCTCAGGCAGCTGGACATGGGCTTGGACAGTCGCTGCCACTAGCCAATCAATATGCTTTTCTGTAGCAAGACGCGAAGCCGTAATCATAGAAAAAGGTTTGCGAGGCTCTTTGGGATAAGTCAACTGGTCAAGACTCCCCACCGGTATGGTAACAATCTTGGGCTGCTTGTCAGAGTAATGCTGGAACTGCTGTTCTAGAATCCTTTTCTGAGCTTCTGTTGCCACGATGAAAAAGTCTACCTTGTCTGCATTGGTAAACTGGTAGTCATAGAAATTGTTCCAGAGAATGTAGTCGTCGCTGCTGGCATTTTCACTAAAATGCTCCGCATGGACCACTACTCCCAGCTTAGCCTTCTGGCTCTCCTCAAAGACAACCTGACCAATCCCTGTCTCCCTATCCAAGATAACCACGTCATCTGCCTGCAACTGCAAACACTGGAGAAAATAACGAACCAGCTCAGCCTTGGAATAGAAAATCCGATCTGGAAAGCGATAGAGCTTTTCCTGACCATCCTCTATCAGCATGTCATAAGCCACACTGCTGTCTTCATGGTAGAAACGGCGCTGGTAGAGGGTTGCGGCGTCATTATGGGGCGCGAAGTATTCACTGGCATAGCGGACATAGGAGAAATAATCCTTGCGAATCAATCTCCCCCGCGAGACATACTCCACATGCTCCACAAAGTCCTGGTCTTCCTGTCTCAGATAGCAAGTGATAAACTGATCATCCTGCGGATAGAAATAACGGACAATCTTGCCCTCTTTCTCTGAGCGCTCTGGCTGACCTGCAACTTGAGCCAGTACCTGATCTAGCGTCACAGTCGTCGGTGCAATCTTGATATCAGTAAAATAGTTATAAAGCCAGATAATCTCCTCATCCAGAAAACCAATATTTTCCGTCAAATGCTGAATATTATCCGCTAAAATCATATCCATAAAGATAAACTTAGCCGGCTGCTGTATTCTTCTTAAAATCTGAGCTCGATAAGCTTGGGCATATTCTACACCACTACTTGCCCAGCCGATGCCTAAGTTGATGTTATATACTGTCATATTTTCCTCATCCTATGGGAAGTACATTACGACCTCTCCTTTGGGGTTGAGTGCCAATTCACTCATTAAAAGATTCTTAACAATTTGGTGTTTCATTCGTTCTTTCATATATTCAAAACCATCATAAGCTTCTTGGTAGTATTCTACCAAAGGATTTTTCATAGAGAAATGTTGACCGCTCAAGGCTGTCCTGAGTTGCTGCAGATAGTCTACCTGCTCGACCCAGTTCTCATCAATCGCTTTAAGAATAGCAAGACGCTGGAATTGACTATAAAGCTTGTCTGACTTTAGATAGCTTTTCTTTGCCAACAATTCCTGCTCAGCAATGGATTGAAGAAGATAAGAGACTTCTTTTGACGAGTGAATGTCAAACTCCTGCGGAATTCTTTCAGCCCGATTGCTAAAATGATGCAGAATAAATCGATAAAAATCTGCCCTATTTTCAAAGATTTGTTCATAGGCAACTTGTTGAATGACATACTCAAGAACTCGATTGATTTCCTCTTCCATCTCATTTGTATCTTCAAGTAAGCGATTACGCTCCGCATAGGTCAGTTCTCGCTGAATCTTCATACTTTGTGCATACTCCAAAGTCAGGCGTCGTGATAATTTAGCATTGCTTTCACTGGCTTTTTGTGCTTTTGAAACAAGTCTTTTAAAACGTCTTTGCTTAAGCAAGATAGGGTTGTTCTCAAAATCTTCTGAAGAATAATCCCTATAAAAATTTTTTATCCAATCTGGACCCCATTTCTTAAGTAAATCATCTTCCAATGAAATGAAAAACTTACTGATCCCCGGATCACCTTGCCTGCCTGAACGGCCACGAATTTGTAGGTCAATTCTATGGTTTTCCATTCTTTCAGTTCCAATAACAACCAAGCCACCTAGATCAGCTACTCCTGGACCTAATTTAATATCTGTTCCTCGACCAGCCATGGATGTAGCTACAGTCACCGCACCAAGCTGGCCAGATTCAGCAATCATCTGTGCTTCTCGAGCCGCATTGTTAGCATTTAGCAAGTTGTGAGCAATTCCTTCTCTCAGTAAGAGAGAAGAATAGATTTCAGACATCTCAACAGAACCAGTGAATATCAAAAGAGGATTTCCTTTTGCATGATAATGCTTTACTTCATCCAGTGAAGCAAATACTTTTTCAGGCAAGGTTTGGTAAATCTGATCAGGATAATCTCTTCGAATGACAGGGCAATTTGTTGGAATCTTAACGACAGACATAGAATAAGTTTCTAGAAATTCACTTTCTACAACTTTTCCAGTCCCAGTCATACCCGAGAGTTTTCGAAAGAGTTTAAAAAGATTCTGATAAGTTATGGAGGCCATGGCACGTGTTTCCTGAGTTAGTTTAACATGTTCCTTGGCTTCGATCGCCTGATGCTGCCCTCCTTGAAGACGAGTTAATTCCATAAGGCGACCGGTTGCACGGTCTAAAAGCACTACTTCTGCTTCATTTTCACTTTGTCGTACCACATAGTCTTGGTCTTTTTTATAAACCATATGAGCTCTCAAGGCTAGATTGAGATGTCGAACCAATTCCTGATTTTCTTTGGAAAAGAGATGGTTTAATCCTAAGAAAGACTCTGCTGCTCGAATTCCTTTCTGGGTCAGCCAAACTTCATTCTTCTCATCATCATAGCAATAATCCTCATCTTCATAGAGAGTTTGGACTAAAGTGTCCATCATGTCATAGAAATTTGACTGGACACGCGGAGCGCCAGATATAATCAAAGGAGTTTGCGCACTGTCTAAAAGAATAGAGTCAATCTCATCTATGATGACGTAGTTAAATTCTCTTAGAAATTGATTCTTTTTATTCTCGGCTAAATTTTCAATCAAGTAGTCAAATCCTAAAGCGCTATTGGTTGTATATAGGATATCTGCCTGGTAGATCCTACGTTTCTCCTTGGTCTCCAAAGGCTTGGATTCATCCGCTCTCACGGCTGTCTCAATTGTCAGGCCTAAAAAACGGTAGACAGGTCCCATTTCTTCCGCATCTCGCAAAGCCAGATAGGAATTAGGAGTGACCAACATAGCTCCTTGACCAGACAAGGCATTTAGATAAAGTGGCATAGTCGCTGTCAAAGTTTTACCTTCACCTGTCGCCATTTCAGCAATATTTCCCTCGTGGAGGACAATTGCTCCCATGACTTGGACATCGTAAGGGAACAATCCTAAAATCCTTTTATCCGCTTCTCGAACAACAGCATAGGCTTCTGGCAAAAGTTGATCCAAATTTTCCCCATCAGCTAATCTCTTCTTGAATTCGACAGTTTTTTTCTGTAGGTCTAAATCTGACAGACTTGACATCTCTTTTTCAAAACTCTTAATTTTAGCTAGAATTTTCTTTAAGCGCCGAATATGAAAAAAATTTTTAACCATTTGACTCCTCTAAAATTTCTTCAATTCTTAAGTAACGAAACTCAAAAGACTCAACACCCGCACTAAGAAGCTGTACTTTATAGCTGTAAGCTTCTTTAGGGTAAGTAAAAGTCATTTTATTCGAACGCTCTACATGATTGCTAACCTCTCTATTATAACGATCGAAAAAAATAAGTTTTAAAAAAACACTTTCGGAAGGGTAGGAAGTCATATCTCTAGTCAAAGAATAAGATCTTCCCCTTTTTAGCAAAGGAAGGGAAGGAATCTGTCTATCTCCTTGATAGTTCCAACTGGAGGACCATTCATGAATCGTTTGACCAGAAGCCATTAATTTGTTTTCAAAATAGACCTGGTCAGGAGAATGAAATATGATGGTTGAACCATACAAGTAGGTGAAATCTTTTCTAGTTTTTGAGATAGACGCACCTCTCAATTCTCCCCAGTAAATTTCCTTATGTTTTTGAATCTTCATTTCTTTCTTCCAAATTCTTTTTCCAGTATGATGCGATGATAATTCATAAACCAATTGATCACCATAGTAGAATCGTCATTATGGCGACCTGAAATCCCATTGCTCATTAACTGGGTTTCAGTTGGATAGAGGTATTGTACTAAATCTTCGTAAGCTGTTGGATCATAGTCTTCTTCCTTCATGTAGGCCAGGCCAAAAATAGTGTGGCTTAAATCCGCCCTTTTAATTTTTTCCCAATAACGATTATCTAGCTCCATAACATTTTCTAGGTCTTTTCCTCCTGTATGATGATGAAGTATATCAAGAGCCATCGGAAAAACTTCTGGTAACTGAAGACGGCCTCGTTTAGCAATCGTTCCAAGATTAGCAAGTGGTTTACATAAAATAATTGCTCTAGGGCTAAAATCTGCCCCGTAATAAGCGGCGCCATAGGTTCCCATGGATATACCGGATAGGATTAATTCTCGTTCAGAAAAACCTAGTAATTCCATATGTTCTTGGATTATGCGTCTAATACCTTCTTCTAATTCATCGCTACCTAGATAAAAGACACCACCATCTAATCGCTGATCAGAAATCAAAAGAAAAGGGCAACCTAGACCTCTCATCATACCAAATCCTTCGAAGCCTTCTGCTCTACGATAGCCAGAAAAATAAACAGCCAAAGGCGGCTTAAAATCACCAGGATAAAAGAAATAATTGATTTCCTGCCGATGTCTATCCTTTAAAATTTTACCTCCCAATACAAACTTTCCAAATTGATAGCGAGTCAAACGCTGATGGAAGGCACCGATTTTTAAAGAACCAAAGCCTTTAGCTTCTAAAGTGATTCCTAAAAAAGAAGTAAAATCATTATCTAAAACAATAGCTTCCTGCATATCAGTTTCTGAAAAAAATGATTCTCTAACAAGATCAGCAGCCGAACCTTCCTGAATATTATAAATTCTTAAGCGAAGTTCGCAACTAAAGTCTTTTTCATATTCAAGCCAGATTTCCACAGGATTTTTCTTGCTTGCTACAATATTATATTTCCAAGACACAATTGGCCTAAAGTCTGACCCAAAATTCCCTTCCAATTCCAAATTTTCATAGCCATTGTGACAAATCCTGCCCTTAAAACCTGGACTAACGACCATATCAAGAGGTGTCATCTTATCTCCATATTGGCCACGAAAAAGTGCCTTAGAAAGTTTTCTCAGCAAGTCTGGTCTATCACTTAGATCTATCTGCTGAGCGCAGTATCTCTTTAGGAAAAAGGTAATAGACTCTTGACTGGCTTGCTGCTCCTTACTGTAAAAAATAGTATAAGGAATGATTTTTGATTCAATCAAAAATAAATCTGGAATCAAATCTAAATCGTCTACAATAATGGCGCTGAAATGACTGATTTTCTCCATTTCCATAACTTTTTTGATGGCTAGCTGAGAGTGAGGAAAGAAATAATACCAATCCATATTATCCGGAATCATTACTTCCTTGCTCCAATCAATAGAACCAATCTGTAAGATTTTCAGCTTATTTTGCATCTACAGCCTCCTTGAGCCACTTCTCCCACTGGGCAATTACTTGATGTCCAGTATTCAGTTTGATCTTTTCGATTGAATAAATCAAAGCCTGATTCCAATTTTTCAGCCCCTGTAAATAATAATCTGCAGCAACTGCAAGTTGAGAGATAGAGTCAAGAATATAGCCATTTTGTAAATGAGTCACATAGTCAGAAGCAACCAGATTGATCTGTGGAATACCAGCTGAGATACCGGCAATTTGTGTATAAAGATTAGGTTGCTAGCTTAAATCAATAATAAGACGAGTATCATCCAACTCTTGAATCAGGCTAAGCTCATCTGTAATGTTCCTAATCCTAAATCGGTATTCCAACTCTTGGTTTTCTGGTAAAGGGTTTTCTGCTTGGTTATTTTTATAAGATTTTTTGATAAAATCTTTTAAATCCAAGTAATCAGAAATAAGTTCCTCTACTTTATCTTCCACCTGTTTAATACCTTCTTGCCATGCATTGTATACACCGATAACCAGTTCAGTGTCTGGATGCTGGGCTACATAAAACAGAACCTTAAAAATAGCATAGTCATTCAAAAGTTCACTAAGATCAATTTGATAAAAAATCTTTGACTCGTGACGTTGTTGACTCTTTCCTAGCTGCAAACGTGTATCAAAAGGAGATAAGTAATGAACCTTCTCTGCCTGAAGTGGAAAATGATTCTGAAGAGTCTCTTTGAAATCCATTCGATCTGTCAATACCAAGTCCGCATACTCCAAATCAGCTTTAAGATTCTCTATATTGCTTGCTTGATTACGTTCGTGGAAAAAACTGAGAATACTATGAGAATGTTGAGGTAACAGATCTAGCATTCCTTGATTAGTAAAAGGCTGTGTAGCGACTACAAATCGGCTGTCTTCTTCAACATTATGAGAAATATAATATCCCAACTTCTCAAGAATCAAATCTGGCATACATTCATACTCCAGCTTATCAAAGTCTCGAGAAAAAACTGGATTGACTACTATATGACTATTTTCAAATTTTAGATATTCTCGTATACGCCAATCTCCATTTGGATTTAAGTAGTCCTGGTATACTTCCTGACCATCTTCATAATAGACGATACTAGAAACAAAACCTCTATCATCAAAAATATTTAGCTTTTCCAGCTGATCATCCTTGAAAAATTTGATAAAACTGATAAAGCCTTCTACTCCAAACTCGACATGAGCATAAAGCTGTCCTTGCCTGCGTACGATAATCAAAAATGGAGTATAAATAAATTCACAATCATCTTCCCATTCAAGATCTTTGATTTGTAAAACCTGTATATCATTAGATTCTACAGCCTGAATCTCATCAAAAACTGAATAGTATTCCGTCTCAAAGATATCTTGGCGATGTAAAAAATAACGGGCATGTGGCATATAAGCTTGTAAGAGGAGTTTGACTGGCAGATTCTCACTTTGAAAAATCCGAATCTGATGAATAGTGTCATCGAACTCAAGTCTCTGCATAGAGCGGTACCAGGGAATAATATCTCGATGCCAAACCCTCTTTCCACTTCCACTCCATGAAGGAATAAAATAATACATAGTTCCTCCTAGAACAATGAATGATAACGGTCATTAAGTGTTAAAGTATCTACCTCATCCTTAATAGAAAAGACCATGCCAATAAAAATCATAAACATACCAGGAATCATACCAAGCCTCATATAACGAATATCCAAGAGGATCAGAAGCATTGGAAGACCAGCCACCAAAACTAGGTAAAGCGCTCCGACAAAGGCAAAATAACCTACAATTTTGTGAATATAACGACGGGTTGCTTCACCAGGATACAAATCTTCAATATATTCCCCACTCCTTTGCATCCGCTCTGCAATTTGATCACTGTTAACATTAATAAAAGCAAAAGCCCAAGCCAGAATAAAAATAGTCAGCAGATAGAGAATCAACCAAGGTATTTCCCCCATCGCTAAGCTTAGAATCCATTCTTTCACCAGCCTATTATTTGGTTGAAAAAACAGAACTAGCATGAGGAAATACTGGGGAATGCTGACCAAAGTCATGGCATACATAATAGGAAGACCCCCAGCAGCATTCACTCGGATATCTAAGTAGGAATACTTTTTAAAACGATTGTGGATGTTAATCTTATTGATAGGTATTCTGTACTTGGCTCTCTCAACTAGAACAGCAAGATATAGAAAACAAAGACTAAAGAAGCCTATTAGAGCTAAAATAAGAGGAGAAATTTTGAGTTCTTGGATAGAGAGCCATATGTCCTGAGGAATATAGGAAATCATACTGACCATGACAATCATAATAGAACCCCCAAGTCCCATTGATGAATTAAGGTCAGTCAGCCAAATAAGAAAATATGTTCCCGCTATTAAGATCAAGGTATTCAAGAAGACAATCGTTCCTTGTCCAACTCCTACCACTGTCTTCAAAGGCAAATTAAGAACTAAAGCTAAAGATTGGATTAGAGCAATAGCTAGAGTCAACAACATTCGTCTCTTTTCTTGACTCTCCATAGAAAGTTTATTAAGCCCCAATCGTTTCGAAACGGTGAACATTTGCCAAATGAGGATGGAGGACATCCAAGGGGCTAGCCCAATCGAAAAGAAAGACATACTCCTTAAATTTCCACCCATCAAAGCAGCTGCATAATTTAGGGTTACTGAATCTCCATTTAGTTTAGCTATATTCGAGACATCAACAAATGGAAGAGTCAACTTACTTCCCAAAACATAGATAAATACGAAAAGTAATGTCCAAAGAAACTTTTTGAGAATAAGCGGTTTAAAAAATGACTTCACTCTGACTCCTTATGATGATGGCTTGAGAATTTTAGGACAAGACTTCCATCACCGCATCTATTAACACTTTTTTACTGAAATAGCCATCCTTGAGCAGGTAAGAGAACTTTCTAACCCGCTCGACCATAGTCTGGTACTCCTCGACAGTCAGATTTTCAACGATCCGACTGGCCTCTTCCAGACTGTCTACGACAAAGCCCAGACCGCGCTCGCGAATCAGCTCTGCATTGGACAGGTAAGAAGGGACGATGATCGGAATCCCAGCTGCCAGATAGGTAGCAGACTTATGAGAGATATTGAGACCATAGTATTCCGGCTCGTCTGCTGGATTCTCCTCAACACCCCAGACTAGGCCTAGACCGCCCTTGGACAGCTCCAAGAGCAACTCTGGCCGGCTGACCCAGCCGCGATAGCTGACATTAGCATCTGGACTTGTCTCCTCCTCAGGTGAAAAAATCTCCAGTGGCGTTGCATAAGACCAGTTGCTCAAATGCGGAAAACGCTCCACACTTCCTGCAAAATACAGCTTAGGTGCAAACTGAGCCTGGTGCATGGGCAAATCAAAGGGATGATCCCACATGCGCTGGACCAAAAGCTTGTCCACCGTCAGCCCCTCTGCCAGAAGCTTATCCCGCATCTGCTCAGAAGGCACGATGACCGCATCTGACTGATTGTACATATCGATATACTCCGGCATCAGATAGTAGTTTGACGGGAACATAAGTGGCGGCACATCATGGATAAAGGTAATCAGTTTAGCCTGCAAAATCTTGAGCTTGCTAATAAAGGCTTGATCAAACTCCCGGCCGTTCCAAGTCGGAGATTGATAGATAACCACATCACCATAGCCCACACTAGACATGATACCGTCCAGACGTCGACTGAGCTCCGACTGACTGTCGCTATAAATATCGTAAAAATAAAAACTCAGTTCATTGAAGCCCAGCTGCTTGGCTAGCTTGGTCACATCATTCTGGGCAATCAAGGCCGTACTCTGGCTAGACATACCGTATAGATTGGTAATATTAACTTTCATATTCTTTTTCTAATCTTCATTCCTGAGCCAGATTGGCAACAATCTGACTGTCATAAGCTTGGTCGTCTCTAAACTCAATATCCTGATCGAAATTGTGCTCAGCTGTATGCTTGTGCGATAGCTTGATCTTGTGACTAGCTCCCATCTGGAACCACTCATACTCTGAGTCAATATGTCCAATATCCAGCGCGCGATATCCTTCCTGAACCAGATCATAGACCAAGACCTTGGCCGTCGGACCAAGCATGATCAAAATCAGACGATTATCCACATGCTCTCGAACAGCCTGCTTGATGGCCTCCAGCTTGCTGTAGGCATTGCGCGAAGGACAGATAATCCGCTTGATGGACCTAGCCCCATCAAAGAGGTCATTGCCCACACCAGAGCGAGAAGTCAATCCCTCTACTATCAAGAGGTCCTTGTCCTGCCATAGATGCTTGAGCTTTGCAAAATAGCCCGCAGACGGCGTCTTATCTTCCAAGTCAATATAAGGACGGGAAATAAAGGTCGATCCGTACCAAGGTGCTCGGCAAATTTCTAGATAATCTGCCATATGTTGATGCAAATGAGTTTTCCAAAAGTTCTGTGCGTCGATGGAATAGCGTTCCAGCCCTCTAAATACATCGGACAGGCAGACCATCAAACGCTCATCGCTCTCCATAGCCATGATCTCTCTCAAGCGCGCTGAAAGCTCGGGGTCGTACTCCTGATAAGGGATACCACGACCTGCAATCAAATCCATCTCCCCATCTCCAAAGCGAACCACTGAAGCACCTTTCTCCAAAAGATAATCCAGCGATTGGTCGATAGAGAGTACAGAGATCTGCCGCTCCTCAGGCTTGGCCAATCTAAGTTTCTCAATAGCCTGCACCATGACTTCAGGGTTATCAGCTGGAAAGACTTCCTGCCCCTGCTGGCCATGGACTGTACTATCAAAGGCAAAGACTGGCTTGCCAGCAGACTTAAAGCGAGCAATAATATCTCCCACCTCATCACCGGCATTGATATCCAGCAGCAGCTGAGACTTGGCTTCCAGTGACTCCAAGAGAGCCGGGATGCCCGCAATATCTGAGCTGACACTGACATTAGGATACTGGAGCAGACGCGTGATTGGCTCTGCCACCACTACCGGTGCAGCAATGTAGAAATGACAGGCAGGCAGGGCTTGAATCAGATAATTGATATGCATCAGGTCACAAGAGTAGGTGTAGACTAGGCAGGACAGACTTGAGCCCTCTCCCCCTTCCACCATTTTTTGAGTCAGGGCTCCGACTGGCTCCTGCATATCCGACCAATCCAGCCCCTGATAGAACCACCAGACCTCACGATAAATGGACTGGGTATACTCTTTCCAAGGCTTGCGCTCAGTTAGATAGTGGATCACCGGCGGATAGAGACCTTTTTCTGGCTCATAATCCGAAAAGGTCGTGTGCAGCGTAATGCAGTTATAAGCTAAAGGCAGCTCCAGCCAGCGATTTTCAAAGAGCATATTAAGAATGATTTGATCATCCTGAGTAACTTTATCATGTAAGTTATCAGTCATCTCAATCAATTGACCCGCAATATCGTTTTCTCTCCAGTAGTTCACATTAATCAGTAAAACACCTGAATTAAAAATCTGCTCGCCAAAGTATACTTCTCCACCCAGATCCTTGACCGCAGCAAGTGGTGCATCCCAAAGTTCTGTTTCAAATAAGGAGCTTAAATCCCGCGTGACAACGATATCACAATCCAAATACAAAGCCTTGTCTTCCTCAACAAAATCCGCTACAAAATAGCGTAGGAAAACTGTATAACTACTATCCGTTTTACAATTTGATACCAGCGAGGCAGACAAACGAGCATTGATGATCTGGCAGTCCAGCTTGGCCAGCTTTTTCCGCATGCTAACAAACCACTCTGTTGGAAAGTCACTATTGATGACATAAAACTTGATAAAGCGATTGTGGCAGACAATGGACTTGATGGTTGTTAAAACTTGATTACAATCAGAAAAGTTGGCACAAAGAACAACTGATCGGTATTGATCATAGATTGCTTTATTTATATTATCTAACTTATCCACTTAGCAAACTTACTCCCTATACGATTACACCCTAATTAAATCTGAATCTCGAAAATTATTTGAAGCTCTTTCTCAACTGTAAAATCAAGAAATCATAAAGATTTTTGCAAAATTAGAAAGAGTTTTTCAAATCAAGATTTTTACCCCATTTTTATGTCTATAATACTTGTGATCGTCTTGATAACTCTTATCCTAATTTTAATTGTCTATATTAAGTACAAATTCATCAAGCTATACTTGATATTATATAAAATATTGCTAGAAAAAGCTAGAACATCAAGGACTTAAACAGCAAAATCAAAACAGGAAGTTTGGAAACTTCCTGCTTCAATTAATGATTAGTCCTCTGACTCCTTTTTCTTCCTTTTCTTAAATGCCAATCCCAAAGCTCCTAAGCCTAAAGCCAAAATGGATGCTTTACTTTCAGATTCACCTGTTCGAGGAAGTTGTCCTTTAGAAATTCTGTCATGCATTGATTGAGTTGCTGAAGTAGATTGACTATCAGATAGGCTTTGGCTAAGCGATTGAGACATAGATAAGCTTTCAGAAAGGCTTAATGAATTCAATTCGCTTTCATATATACCATTTAGCTGACTGTGTAGTGTTGATGTGCTAACACTCAATGATAGTGACTCACTAACAGACATAGATTGACTAACAGATGTGCTTATTGATATAGACTCACTCGCACTTATGGACGCACTCGTCGATGCGGACTCACTTGCAGATACTGAGGCACTCGTAGACGTGGACGCGCTTGCACTCACGGATGCGCTCGTGGAGGCTGATTCGTTCGCAGATACTGAGGCGCTCGTCGAAGCTGATTCACTCGCAGAGACTGAGGCACTTGTGGAAGCGGATTCGCTCGCAGATACCGAGGCGCTCGTGGAAGCCGACTCACTCGCACTTACAGACGCACTCGTCGACGCGGATTCACTGGCACTTACTGAGGCACTTGTGGATGCAGACTCACTCGCAGATACAGATGCGCTCGTGGAAGCCGATT
>NZ_LQWV01000001.1 GCF_001553855.1 Streptococcus gordonii | reverse complement strand
GCATCTGCCTTACAAGCAGTGGGTCAGCGGTTCGATCCCGTTAACTCCCATATTCAAGCGGGTGTAGTTTAGTGGTAAAACTACAGCCTTCCAAGCTGTTGTCGCGAGTTCGATTCTCGTCACCCGCTTTGAACGAAAGGTTCATACCAAGTTTTTATAACTTGGGCGCGTAGCTCAGGTGGTTAGAGCGCACGCCTGATAAGCGTGAGGTCGGTGGTTCGAGTCCACTCGTGCCCATTTGAATATTTTATGGTCCGTTGGTCAAGGGGTTAAGACACCGCCTTTTCACGGCGGTAACACGGGTTCGAATCCCGTACGGACTATATCATTTCTTGGAGGATTACCCAAGTCCGGCTGAAGGGAACGGTCTTGAAAACCGTCAGGCGTGTAAAAGCGTGCGTGGGTTCGAATCCCACATCCTCCTTTTAGTTGAATAATAGTATCGCGGGATGGAGCAGCTAGGTAGCTCGTCGGGCTCATAACCCGAAGGTCGTAGGTTCAAATCCTGCTCCCGCAATAAGGCTCGGTAGCTCAGTTGGTAGAGCAATGGATTGAAGCTCCATGTGTCGGCGGTTCGATTCCGTCTCGCGCCATTTTACTTATATTTTTTGGAAGGGTAGCGAAGAGGCTAAACGCGGCGGACTGTAAATCCGCTCCTTCGGGTTCGGGGGTTCGAATCCCTCCCCTTCCATAAACCTTTACGGGCATAGTTTAAAGGTAGAACTAAGGTCTCCAAAACCTTCAGTGTGGGTTCAATTCCTACTGCCCGTGTTTGATAATATGGCGGGTGTGGTGAAGTGGTTAACACACCAGATTGTGGCTCTGGCATGCGTGGGTTCGATCCCCATCACTCGCCTATTTATTGATATTGGGGTATAGCCAAGCGGTAAGGCAAGGGACTTTGACTCCCTCGTGCGTTGGTTCGAATCCAGCTACCCCAGTTAAACTTGAGCCGGCGTGGCGGAATTGGCAGACGCGCTGGACTCAAAATCCAGTGTCCTCACGGACGTGCCGGTTCGACCCCGGCCGCCGGTATAGCTTAAGTTTACTGAAGAGACAAGGTTTGTTGACCTTGTCTTTTTTTATTTTGATCTTTTTAACTTTGCATTCTTTTAAATAACTTATACTTTAAAACTTATTTATTTAATCTGTAAATTTTTTATTATTTGGATATATGTGCGAGGGGAAATTTGTAGTTCCATTTATAGAGGCGTGATTTTTTCAAGTTGATTATTTGTTGCTTGATTTAATATTAGTGAATTGTTTGAATCCCTGAGATCATAATTTCTTTTTTAAGAATCATTAGACGATGTTAGTATTTGAAAGATAAGAATGAGTTACTAGAAAGATCCTAGATGCTGAAAAAAGCCTTTTTTTGTGAATAACCAAAAGTTCTAGAAGTGTATTAAATCAACATGCTGCTACTTAGCAAGAATAGAGCTTGAAATCTATTGTCTTCATGGATGTGCCTTCGTTTGTCAGTATAGCTTAAGTTTATTCGAGTTTCTAGCTCTTTTTTACTGTGTTTACTTTGTTGGCTTTGAAGTAAATGATTCGGTTTGTAATAATTTTTTTGATTCTAGTTTGAACTTTTTATTTGCTTCTTTTTTTAATTGTGTTATAATTAACCAGTGAAACATTAACTGGTTAAGTAAAGAGAGGGAGGGAAATCATGTCACAGTTAGCTCATAAGATTGATTCTTTTTTAAATGAGATTATTTTGAAGGCTGAGAATCAGCATGAGATTCTAGTTGGTTCATGTACGAGTAATGTTGCTTTAACGAATACACAAGAACATATTTTGATGTTGTTAGCTGAAGAGATGTTGACCAACTCTGATTTAGCTAAAAAATTAAATGTAAGTCAGGCCGCTGTAACGAAGGCTGTTAAGTCTTTAATCAATCAAGGGATGTTGGAGACTTTCAAAGATAAGAAGGATGCTAGAGTAACTTTTTATCGCTTAACTGAATTAGCACAGCCAATTGCTTATGAACATGAGCATCATCACGCTCATACCTTGGAAACTTATCAAAGTTTACTGGATAGATTTTCTCAAGATGAACAACAAGCAATTGAAAAATTTTTGGAGGCCTTAGTGGGAGAAATTGGGAAATGAGATATATAACAGTGGAAAATTTATCTTTCTACTATGATAAAGAACCTGTTCTAGAGCATATTCATTATTTTTTGGATAGTGGAGAGTTTGTTACGCTGACGGGGGAGAATGGTGCTGCTAAGACGACACTTATCAAGGCTAGTTTGGGAATTTTACGACCTAAGAATGGAGAGGTTAAGATTTCTAAGACAAATACTCAAGGAAAGAAATTACGTATTGCTTATCTACCTCAGCAGATAGCTAGTTTTAATGCTGGTTTTCCTAGTACGGTATATGAATTTGTCAAGTCAGGTCGTTATCCGCGTAAAGGTTGGTTTCGTCGTTTGAATGAGCATGATGAAGAACATATCAAGGCAAGTCTTGAATCTGTAGGGATGTGGGAACATAGGGACAAGCGGCTTGGCTCTCTTTCTGGCGGGCAAAAGCAGAGGGCTGTGATTGCTCGGATGTTTGCTTCAGACCCAGATATATTTGTCCTAGATGAGCCAACAACAGGGATGGATGCAGGCAGTAAAGATGAGTTTTACAAGCTCATGCACCATAGTGCTCATAAGCATGGGAAAGCTGTCTTGATGATTACGCACGATCCGGAGGAAGTTCGTAAGTATGCTGACCGTAATATTCATTTGGTTCGGAATCAGGACTCGCCTTGGCGCTGTTTCAATGTGCATGAAAGCGACAATGGACAGGAGGTGAACCATGCTTAATCTATTTTCCTATGATTTTATGCAACGAGCCTTTTTGGCAGTTATTGCCATGAGTCTCTTCTCGCCGATTCTGGGGACTTTCCTGATTTTACGTCGGCAGAGTCTCATGAGTGATACGCTTAGCCACGTGTCACTAGCAGGTGTTGCTTTTGGCTTGGTTCTTGGTTTGTCGCCAACTTTGACAACGGTGATTGTGGTCATGATTGCAGCAGTCTTTTTAGAGTACTTGCGGACTATTTATAAGAATTTCATGGAAATCGGGACAGCCATTCTCATGTCTACTGGCTTAGCTATTTCCTTAATTGTTATGAGTAAGGGGAAGAGTTCTAGTTCCATGAGTCTAGATCAGTATCTATTTGGCTCCATTGTGACGATTAGTACGGAGCAGGTGATTTCTCTTTTTGTTATTGCCGCTGTGGTACTTGTCTTAACCTTCCTCTTCATTCGGCCTATGTACATCTTGACCTTTGATGAGGATACGGCATTTGTGGATGGGCTGCCGGTGAGAACCATGTCTATTCTCTTTAATATCGTGACGGGAGTTGCAATAGCCCTCATGATTCCGGCTGCGGGAGCTTTGCTGGTTTCGACCATTATGGTCTTGCCGGCCAGTATTGCTCTGCGGATTGGGAAAAACTTTAAATCGGTTATTTTACTAGCAAATATCATCGGTTTCTTTGGTATGATTGCTGGTCTGTATATTTCTTACTATGCAGAGACGCCAGCAAGCGCTAGTATAACAATTATTTTCGTCAGTTTGTTTTTAGTGGTCAATTTGATCAAAAAATTTGTGAAATAGGAGTAGAAAATGAAAAAAATTAGCTTACTATTAGCAGGTCTACTGAGTATTTTCTTAGTCGCTTGTTCTAATCAGAAAAAAGCAGATGGCAAGCTAAATATTGTCACGACTTTTTATCCCGTTTATGAGTTTACCAAGCAGGTGGCTGGAGATGAAGCCAACGTTAATCTTTTAATTGGTGCTGGAACAGAGCCACATGATTATGAACCTTCTGCAAAGGCAGTTGCGACGATTCAGGACGCGGATGCTTTTGTTTATGAAAATGAAAATATGGAGACTTGGGTTCCAGATTTGCTAAAAACATTGAAGAATAAGAAGGAAACTGTAATCAAGGCGACTGGAAAGATGCTCTTACTTCCTGGAGGAGAAGAGGAAGACGACCATGATCATGGTGAAGAGGGACACCATCATGAGTACGATCCTCATGTTTGGCTGTCTCCAAAGCGGGCCATTCAAATGGTGGAGCACATCCGAGATAGCTTGAGCAAAGCTTATCCTGAAAAGAAAGCTGCTTTTGAGAAAAATGCTGCAGCTTATATCAAGAAGCTAGAAGCCTTGGATAAGGAATATGAAACTGGTTTGGCTAATGCCAAGCAAAAGAGCTTTGTTACCCAACACGCTGCCTTTAACTATCTAGCATTGGACTATGGTTTGAAGCAGGTTCCAATTTCTGGACTTTCACCAGACAGTGAACCATCGGCTTCACGCTTGGCTGAATTGACCGAGTACATCAAGAAGAATAAAATCAAGTATATCTACTTTGAAGAAAATGCTTCTCAGGCCTTAGCTTCCACTTTGGCTAAGGAAACAGGAGTAGAATTAGATGTCTTGAATCCACTGGAAAGCTTGACCGAAGAACAGACCAAGGATGGGGCAGACTATATTTCGATCATGCAGGCTAATCTAAAGGATCTTAAGAAAACGACTGATCAAGAGGGAGTAGAGATTGCGGCTGAGAAAGAAGAAGATACTAAGACTGTTCAAAATGGCTACTTTGAAGACAGTGCCGTCAAGGATCGGACCTTGTCTGACTATGCTGGTGAGTGGCAGTCTGTATACCCTTATCTGAAGGATGGTACCTTGGACCAAGTCTTTGACTACAAGGCTAAGCTGACTGGGAAAATGACAGCAGCTGAATACAAGGACTACTATGATAAAGGCTACAAGACAGATGTTTCCAATATCAATATCACAGATAAAACTATGGAATTTGTGGTAGATGGAAAATCCAAGAAATATACTTATAAATACGTTGGTAAGCATACTCTGACTTACTCTAAGGGAAATCGTGGAGTACGATTTATGTTTGAAGCGACAGATAAAGATGCTGGTCAATACAAGTATGTTCAGTTTAGCGACCACAACATTGCACCAACTAAGGCGGCTCATTTCCATATCTTCTATGGCGGTGAGAGTCAGGAAGCACTCTTTGACGAGCTGGAAAACTGGCCAACCTACTATCCAAGTAAATTGACCGGTCAAGAAATTGCCCAAGAGATGTTGACGCATTAATATGGACAAACTTGAGAAGACGGGATTATCCCGCCTTCTTTTTTGTATATCGGAAAATGACGATAAAAATACTTGACAAATTACGATTACAAATGTAAACTAATAAAGTATTGAATTACAAATGTAAATAATAAGGAAGTGTTAAACAATGGAACAGCAAAATATTAGCCAAGCAGAATGGCAAGTTATGCGCGTGTTATGGGCGTATCCGCATAGCCGTAGCACAGAGATTATAGCGCGTTTGGAGGCAGACTTCTCATGGAAGCCGGCAACTATCAAAACACTTTTGAATCGTCTCAAAACCAAAGAATTTATAGCTATGGAAAAAATAGAGGGTAAGTTCTACTATGATGCTCGTATTTTAGAATCAGATCATCTGGAAAGTACTTTGCAGGCTCTCTTTGATAATATCTGTAACACCAAGCATGGAGAGCTTTTAATTTCGATGATTGAGAGAAGTCAGTTCAGCCAAGGAGATTTGCAACTGCTTAGTCAGGCCATTGATAAGAAAAGGGCTTCAGCCCCACTAGAAATTGAATGCCATTGTCCGCAAGGTCAGTGTCGCTGTGGTCGTAGATAAGGAGATTATGATGGAGAAAAAAGAATACAAGCTATCAGGAATGACCTGTGCATCTTGTGCTATGACAGTTGAGATGGCGGTCAAGGATTTAGAAACGGTCGAGGATGTTAATGTCAATCTAGCCACAGAACGTCTCAGTTTAGTCCCTAAGGCGGGATTTGATAGTCAGCAAGTGCTAGATGCGGTAGCTGAGGCCGGTTATCAGGCAGAAGAAAAAGGCATAGCCAAACCGTCTGACGTAAACGAAGAGGCTGTAGCTAGAGTGCAAATTTTACGAAGAAAGAAACAAGAACTACTGATTCTTTTGATTACCGCTTTGCCCTTGCTTTATATCTCTATGGGTAGTATGGTCGGCCTTCCTCAGCCTAGCTTCTTGGACCATATGAAGCATCCCTTGCTCTTCGTCCTTTCTCAACTACTTTTAACGTTGCCTGCTGTGTGGATCGGTCGTGGTTTTTATCAGAGAGGATTTCGTAATCTTATCAAACGACATCCCAATATGGATAGTTTGATTGCGGTGGGAACCAGTGCAGCATTTCTTTATAGCCTCTACTCGGTCAGTCAGGTTTTTCTAGGTCATCATCCCTTTGTCCATCAGCTCTATTTTGAGTCTGTTGCAGTGATTATTACCTTGGTTCTGCTGGGAAAATATCTGGAAAGTTCAGCTAAGGGGAGAACGTCTCAGGCAATTCAGTCTCTGCTTGAGTTAGTGCCTAGTCAGGCGACAGTGATTCGTTATGGTGAGGCTGTGACCATTGATACAGAGGATATCCGAGTTGGAGACATTATCCGTATCAAGCCAGGAGAGCGTATGCCAGTAGATGGCCTTGTGACGGAGGGACAGACCTTTGTGGATGAGTCCATGATGACTGGTGAAAGTGTCCCGATTGAAAAAAAGGTTGGCGATACCATTACCAGTGCAACGATCAATCAAAATGGAAGTATTGATTACCAAGCAACTAGGGTGGGTTCGGATACGACCTTAGCTCAGATTGTTAGATTGGTGGAGGAAGCGCAGGGGTCTAAGGCGCCGATAGCGGCTTTGGCCGATAAGATTTCGCTTTATTTTGTCCCAATAGTGCTGAGCTTGGCTACTTTATCCGCGCTTGGCTGGTATTTTCTAGCTGGTGAGAGCCTTAGCTTTTCCCTGTCAATCTTTATTGCAGTTCTGGTCATTGCCTGCCCTTGTGCGCTGGGATTAGCGACTCCGACAGCTATTATGGTTGGGACTGGTAAAGGGGCTGAAAATGGAATTCTGATTAAGTCTGGACAAGCTTTGGAAGCAGCATATCAACTGGATACTATTGTTCTTGATAAGACGGGGACGATTACGGTTGGTAAACCCAGCCTAACAGATCTGCTGCCCTTGTGTGATTTGAATCGGCCCGACTTGTTGCAGCTAATAGCTAGTGCTGAGCAGCATTCTGAGCATCCTTTGGCTCAGGCTATCTTGGAAGCGGCTGAAGAGGAGGAGCTTAACTTACTGCCAGTCAGCCATTTTGAGGCTATAGTTGGACGAGGCTTAGCAGCTCAGGTCGAGGGCAGACGGCTTCTGGTGGGAAATGAGTCTTTGATGAAAGAAAATAACATTGACAGCAGTGCCTTTCAAGAACAGTTGTTGGAGCTATCCCAGAAAGGGAAGACAGCCATGTTTGTCGCAATAGATGGACAGCTGGTAGGTATTTTAGCGGTAGCAGATGAGATGAAGTCCAGCAGTCTGAAGGCGGTGCAAGAGCTCCAGTCTATGGGGCTAGAAGTCATCATGCTGACAGGGGATCGTGAGGAAACAGCGAAAGCTATTGCCCAGAAAGCTGGCATCCAAAAAGTTATCGCAGGTGTATTGCCGGATGGTAAGGCCACTGCTATCAAGGACTTGCAGGAAGCTGATAAAAAACTGGCCATGGTCGGAGACGGTATCAATGATGCGCCAGCTCTGGTTCAGGCAGATGTAGGAATTGCCATCGGATCAGGCGCTGATGTAGCTATCGAATCAGCAGATGTAGTGCTCATGCATAGTGATCTGCAAGATGTGGTCAAGGCCATCAAGCTTAGCCAGGCGACCATTCGTAATATCAAGGAAAATCTTTTCTGGGCCTTTGCTTATAATACACTAGGCATCCCGATTGCTATGGGTCTGCTGCATCTTTTCGGCGGTCCCTTGCTCAATCCTATGTTGGCTGGCCTAGCCATGAGCTTGAGCTCAGTATCGGTTGTCGTCAATGCTCTACGTCTAGGACGCTTTAAAATGAACTAAATATACGGAGGAATAAATCTATGAAACAAACAGTCCAATTAGAAAACTTATCTTGTCAAAACTGTGTCAAACACGTCACCCAGCATTTCCTATCTATGGAGGGAGTGTCAGATGTGGTTGTGGACTTAGAGAAACAGACAGCTCAAGTGACAACGGATAAACTTTATAGTGTATCTGACTATGAAGCGGCTTTAGCTAAAACGATTTATAAGGTATTATCAGTTGATTAATGCTTAATTTTAGATAAGATCTTACTTCCTTTTGAACCTGTTTGGTCTTTCATTGTAATATTTTGTAAAACATCTTGACTTAATATTACAATTCTATTACAATGAAATAAAGAACCGGTTAAGGGGAGGAAATTATATGAGTAAGAAGCTACTTATTGGCTTAATCACAGCATTGTTTATCGTTATAGCAGTCGTGTTTATTTATTTTAAATTTTTTACCATTTCTGAAAATAAACCTTCCTCAACAACTTCACAGTCCAGAATTAGCACAAGTCAGTCTAGCCAAAGCTCAACCAAGAAGGAATCAAGTGAGGATTCTAGTAGCGTAACGACTAATTCGACCTCAGAGAAACCTTCAAATGAGACTGGAAAACCGAGTGACCAAGCAGAAGGTAAGGAGCAAATAAAGGCTCGTTCAACTGTATTTGATTTTAATGCGATGACTCATGGGAATTTTACAAGCGTAAAAGGGACATGGAAGAATGCTGAAGGTCAGACAATTACCTTTGATGAGAAGGGCATAGTGGCTGATGAAACTAGCATTTCTTCTTTCAACTATGATGCTGCAGGCAATTTGATCGTAAATGTTCAAACGGGATTAACAGGTTATTCAATCTGGTTTGTGATGAAGGGAAATGCCATTGTACCAGAAGGAGATACTTCTGATACAAATCGTGATAGAATTTTTGCCGGTCAAGGAATGCCTGAAAATATCGCAAGTGCAGCTTACTATCGAGTTGATCAATAAGGGCGGTTGCTAAATTAATAGAAAAAAGATACAATAAGTCCTATACTAGAAAATAGAAAAGGGCTTATTTTTTAAGCCTGACACATGAGGAAAAATATGAAAAAAAGAATATTGTTAACAACTATTTTAATAGCTTTAGGAGGAGGACTAGTCTTGTCAGGATGTTCTGGAAAAGGAGAAACAAAAGAGAGCTCAGCTTCTTCAAGTCAAATGGCATCTTCGAAGAGTTCAGCAACTTCGGCCAGCTCTGAATCCAGTAAGACTTCAGAAAGTTCTACAAGCCCTAGTCAGGAAGCGGAGAAAAAAATGAACATTAGTGAATTGGCTGATGGAAATTTTGCAAGCATTCAAGGCACATGGCAAAATGATAAAGGGGAACAACTTGTATTTGATGAAAACGGTCTAGTTTCAGCTGAATATGAATTTGGTGGTGCTTCCTTAACAGACTATGGAACAGCAGCTGGCGGTGTATACGGTGGCCAAACAGGAGGTTTCTTGTTAGAATTTATTCCAAGTGGTGTCAAGCTTGCTGATACAGAAAACTTTAAAGATAGCTCTGATACTAGTCGTGACCGCCTTTGGACTGGGGTGGGTATTCAGTCCTTTGGTGAACAAGGTAGTTTTTACTATCGTATTAAATAAGAGAAGATATTAAAAAGACAAGCTTTTAAAGCTTGTCTTTTTTGATTTTTCCAATCAGAATGGTAGCAGAAATGGTGATTTCTGTGAGATCGGACCAATCAATTTCTTCCTGCTTAATATGAAAGAGCAGAGGAGTCATGCCGATGAGAGCTTCTTTTTGGATTTCATTGATTGGATAAGTGACAGTAACCTCTTTCTGTTCAAGAATTTCAAATGAGGTCTCAAAATGGTCTAGTATATCTTGGTTGGAATAATCTTGCTTTTGCAGCTGCCCGGCAACCTTTTTGCGGATTTCCTGAACATGTTGACTGGTAGGAATAACCTTGATCAGGAGTCCTTGTTTAGTCAATACACGTTGGAATTCCTGGTAGTTTGCAGGAGAAAAAATATCTAAAATAAGATCAATACTATGATTCTTGATAGGAAGTTTTGCCAAATCTCCCACAAACCAATTGATAGAAAGGCTAGTATCAGTTTTGCTGGCTAGTTGGATGGAGTCTTTGGAAATATCAAAAGCATAAAAATCTTTGTCTGGGAATACTTTTTGCAATTCCAAACTATAGTATCCTTGGCCACAACCAACATCTAAAATAGTTTGAGTATCGGGTGATTGTTGCAAAAAAACTTCAATTTCCTGTAAAATATGTTGGTAAAAGCCGGCCTCTAAGATGATTTGGCGCTGAATAAAGTTGTCTTTATCATAATCTTTTGATTGTCTTATCTGGGGAGCCAAGTTTACGTAGCCGTATTTTGCAATGTCAAAAGAATGTCTGTTTGTGCAGACTAGGCTATGGTCTTGAAATTTGAGTTCTTCCTTACAAAGAGGACAAGCAAAAGTTGAGGCTCTAGCAAATCGAGCGATTTTTGGTTTCATGAGTCGTTTCTTTCTGTGAAAATAGAAGATCTTGTTGAAGAAGATATGGAAAAGGAAACCCGTCTGTCTTTCGAGTTTCCTTTAGGTTTAATAAGTCAAGACAAAGTATTTTTTCTTACCACGGCGGATGACGGTCAATTCATTTTCTAATTTGTCTGCATCACTCAGAGTATAGTCAAGGTCTTGGATGCGGTCTCCATTGACGTAGATAGCTCCGTTTTGGACGTCTTCACGCGCCTGACGTTTGGAATTAACAACTCCAGCTGTAACAAGTAAATCAACAATGTTGAGGTTGTCTTCTGTTTGGACTTGATAATTTGGAACACCACGGAGTCCTTGTTTCAGCTCTTTAACAGAAAGGTTCTTAATATTTCCTGCAAATAGCTGTTCTGTAATATTTAAGGCTTCTTGGTAAGCTTTTTCGTCATGAACTAGAGTGACCACTTCACGTGCTAAGATTTTCTGAGCCAAACGTTCATGTGGTGCTGCCTCAAACTGCTTGCGGATCCCCTCAATCTCATCTAAGCTTAGGAAGGTGAAAATTTTAAGGAAACGAACGGCATCATCGTCCATGACATTCATCCAGAATTGGTACATTTCATATGGGCTTGTCTTGTCAGCGTTCAGCCAAACAGCATTTCCTTCTGATTTACCAAATTTCTTACCGCTAGCATCGGTGATAAGAGGAACAGTAATGACGTGTCCAGTCTTGTCAGCTTTACGACGCAAGAGTTCTGTTCCAGCAGTCATATTTCCCCATTGATCAGAACCACCAATTTGCAGAGTAACATTGTGTTTTTGATTTAAGATGAAAAAGTCGTATCCTTGCATGATTTGGTAGGCAAATTCAGTATATGAAATCCCTGTTTCAATCCGTTTTTTAACAGATTCTTTACTCATCATGTAGTTGACTGTGAAGTATTTTCCAACGTCACGTAGGAAATCGATAAAACTGATGTCTGAAAACCAGTCGTAGTTATTAACCATTTCAGCTTTGTTCTGACCGTTTTCAAAGTCAAGCAAGCCTGCAAGCTGCCCTTGGATGCTTTTAACCCAGCCTTCTACGGTTTCTTTGGTTTGTAAACTACGTTCAGCATCCTTAAAAGATGGGTCGCCAATAAGACCAGTTGCTCCTCCAACTAAGGCGTAAGGTTTGTGTCCAGCCAACTGTAGGCGACGGCTTGTTAAGATGGCTACAAGGTGACCAAGGTGCAGGCTGTCTGCTGTTGGGTCATATCCAGTATAATAAGAGACTTGACCTTCTTCTAGTTCTTGGCGCAGGGCTTCTTCATCAGTAGTTTGAAAAATCAACCCACGTTCTTTGAGCTCATCAAAAATGTGCATGTCTGTCTCTCCTTTTCAAAGTTTTAAATTCATTCTCCCATTGTATCACAAACCAGGAAAAGAGTGTAATAAAATTGCAAAAAAACTAGTAAAAAATCTCCCCAAGCTCTTGTAAATCGCGCTGTTCTTGTCATATGGACGAAGATTTTGATATAATAGGCAATACGAGGATATAATATGTTGGAACAAAAAGTAAAAAAGTTTCTTGAAATTTTAAAACCATTTATTAAAAAAATTCAGATCCTATGGAAAAAAGTGGCTGAAAAATCTCGCCTTTTCTTTGGGAAAATTTGGAAGTGGCTGGGGTCTAAGCTACAAACTGATGGAGAGCCTTGGTCTCCTATGGATATTGGGGCTACTGTCTTGCGAACAATTAAGCTTCTTTCGAATACCCTGTTCGTCCTTTTGTTTCTGGGATTTTTATTTGGTGCGGGGATCGCGACAGGCTATGCCTTAAATTTATTTAATAATGTAGCAGTACCCGAAAAAGATACTTTGATTCAGAAAGTTCAAGATATATCAGCAATTTCAGAATTAACGTATGCTGATGGTAGCTTGATTTCGACAATAGATAGTGACCTGCTAAGGGTTACTGTGGACAGCTCTGCGATTTCTGAAAATGTAAAGAAGGCTGTAATTGCAACAGAAGATGAGAATTTCATGAGCCATAAGGGAGTCGTTCCTAAGGCTGTTTTACGGGCCACTCTGGGGTCGGTAGTTGGAATTGGTTCTGCTAGTGGTGGTTCTACTATTACCCAGCAGGTTATCAAACAGCAAGTTGTTGGAGATGCTCCTACTTTTAATCGTAAAGCAACGGAAATCATCGATTCCTTAGCATTAGAGCGCTATATGAGTAAGGATGAAATACTGACAACCTATCTCAATGTATCACCTTTTGGTAGAAATAATAAAGGCCAAAATATAGCTGGTGTTGAAGAGGCTGCTAAGGGAATTTTTGGTGTTAGCGCAAGTAAATTAACAGTGCCTCAAGCAGCTTTTATTGCGGGATTGCCTCAAAGCCCAATTGTATACTCTCCCTACACGGCGAAGGGGACTTTGAAAGATTCAAAGGACATGGCCTATGGTTTGGAGAGGGCTAAGGACGTTCTTTATAACATGTACCGGACAGGTGCTTTAAGCCAAGATGAGTACAATCTTTATAAAGATTATGATTTGACCAAAGATTTTTTACCTGCTGGAAATGTTGAAACGGCATCACGTGGCTATCTATATTATCAAGCCAAGTCTGAAGCTGAAGATGCCATGTATCAGTATCTCATCAAGAGAGATAATGTTTCTCAACAAGATCTGAAAAATACAGCTACTGTTAAGGCCTATAAGGAATTAGCAGCCAAAGAACTAAGTGAAGGTGGCTATACCGTTAAAACCACCATTAACAAGGCAGTTCATAACGCCATGCAAAATGCTGTTGCTGCATACGGTGGAATCTTAGATGATGGAACTGGGCAGGTTCAAGTTGGGAATGTTCTTTTAAATAACCAGACCGGTGCTGTCCTAGGGTTTATCGGTGGAAGGAATTATGCCGAGAATCAAAATAATCACGCTTTTGATACGGAGCGTTCACCTGGTTCGACCATCAAGCCGATTTTAGCCTACGGAATTGCAATTGACCAGGGGCTGATGGGAAGTGCAAGTGTCCTATCTAATTATCCGACAACCTTCTCAAGCGGAGACCCTATCATGCATGCGGACAGTCGAGGGACGGGTATGATGGATTTGCAAGAAGCCTTGAATACTTCTTGGAATATTCCTGCCTACTGGACCTATAAGCTCCTACGTGAGAAAGGAGTCAATGTCAAAGGCTACATGGATAAAATGGGCTATTCGATTCCTGACTATACAATTGAGAGTCTGCCATTGGGAGGAGGGATTGAAGTCTCTGTTGCCCAGCATACCAATGGTTTCCAGGCGCTAGCTAATAATGGGACTTATCAGAAGCGTTATATGATTGAAAAAATCAGTGACAGGACAGGTAAAGTTATTTATGAACATAAGGCTAGTCCAGTCCAGGTCTATACACCAGCGACAGCGACTATTATGCAAAGCTTGATGCGAGGAGTCTTGGAATCTGGGTCTACAACGACTTTTAAATCACGACTAGCGCAAGTAAATGGTGGTTTGTTGAGTGCTGACTGGATTGGGAAAACAGGAACTACCAATGTCAATGGTGATATGTGGCTGATGCTTTCAACTCCAAAGGTAACTTTGGGAGGCTGGATAGGACACGACGACAATACCTCGATGGGAGCTTTGACGGGTTATAATAACAATGCAAGCTACATGGCCAATCTTGTAAACGCCATCTATCAAGCCGATCCAAACGTCTTTGGTATTAGCGATCGATTTAACCTAGATTCTAGTGTTATCAGTTCGGAAGTTTTAAAAGCTACTGGTACAAAACCTGGTCGTACGACAATTAATGGTCGTGATATTTCATTGGGCGGTCAAACAGTTACTAGCTACTGGGCTAAGAATGGAGCACCAGCTTTATCTTATCGTTTTGCTATCGGTGGCACAGATAGCGATTTACAGCAGGCTTGGGCGGCACTTGCTGGAAACCAAACTTCTGACCGTCGGGGCAAAGAAGAGAAAGAAAAAGAGAGCGAGACAAGAAACGAAAAAGAGGAAAAAGAAACAAGCAGTTCGAGTAAAAAACAAGAAGATTCCTCTACAGATAAAAATTCTAGTCAAAGTCAGACAAATTAAAATAAAAAGGCTTTCATAACGCCGATAATCTTGCATTTTCAGGCAAAATAAGGTACAATATTATTAATAATTTGTCGTCTGCTTTTTTGAAATATTGTCCAAAAGAGCTTACAGCAGTTAAATCAAACTTTCATAAGTCAGATTTAGCTGCTCTTTTTGTGCCTATTTTTAGGAAAAATGAATTATGTCATCATAATTTAATTTTTCTGAAAATTAAACAAAAGGGACTGATTGTAGCTGTTTTGCAGTTTGACAAAACAGAATAGAGGAATTGCCTCTGAAAAGATTTAATTGAACTCGCCCTAAAAGAGCCGGTAAGAAGTTCCTGGTTAGAAAAGATTCATTTCTTTATCAATTCAAAATCTGGAATTTCTTTAAGCTTTGTTGATGGGCTGCGTATCTTACTATAAAGGAGTAAAAACTTGGCAGGACATGACGTTCAATACGGGAAACATCGTACCCGTCGTAGTTTTTCAAGAATTAAGGAAGTTCTTGATTTACCTAACTTAATTGAGATTCAAACAGATTCTTTTAAAGACTTCTTGGATCATGGTTTGAAGGAAGTTTTTGAAGATGTACTTCCAATTTCAAACTTTACCGACACTATGGAGCTGGAATTTGTTGGTTATGAAATTAGAGAACCAAAATATACGCTGGAAGAAGCACGCATTCATGATGCCAGCTACTCAGCGCCAATTTTTGTGACTTTCCGTCTGATTAACAAGGAAACTGGTGAAATCAAGACACAGGAAGTCTTCTTTGGCGATTTCCCTATTATGACTGAAATGGGAACTTTCATCATCAATGGTGGTGAGCGGATTATCGTATCTCAGTTGGTACGTTCTCCAGGTGTTTACTTCAATGATAAAGTCGATAAAAACGGAAAAATCGGCTATGGATCAACTGTTATTCCTAACCGTGGAGCATGGTTGGAGCTGGAAACAGATTCAAAAGACATTGCCTACACTCGTATTGACCGGACACGGAAGATTCCATTTACCACTCTAGTGCGTGCGCTTGGTTTCTCAGGCGATGATGAAATCTTTGACATTTTTGGTGATAGCGACTTAGTGCGCAATACTATCGAAAAAGATATTCACAAAAATCCTATGGATTCCCGCACGGATGAAGCACTGAAAGAAATCTATGAGCGTCTCCGTCCAGGTGAACCTAAGACAGCTGAAAGTTCTCGTTCACTTCTTGTCGCTCGCTTCTTTGATCCACATCGCTATGATTTGGCAGCTGTTGGACGCTACAAGATTAATAAGAAGCTCAACATCAAGACTCGTTTACTAAACCAAACAATTGCTGAGCCTCTTGTGGATGCTGAAACAGGTGAAATCCTTGTTGAAGCAGGAACTCTTATGACTCGCAGTGTGATTGACAGTATTGCAGAGCAGTTGGACAATGGTTTGAATAAAATCACTTATATTCCAAATGATTCAGCTGTTTTGACAGCTCCTGTAGAATTGCAGAAGTTCAAGGTAGTGGCACCGACTGATCCAGATCGTGTTGTGACCATTATTGGTAACGCGAATCCGTCTGATAAGGTTCGGACTGTAACACCGGCTGACATCTTGGCTGAGATGAGTTATTTCCTTAACTTGGCTGAAGGTATCGGTCGTGTAGATGATATTGACCACTTGGGGAACCGTCGTATTCGTGCGGTTGGTGAGCTTTTGGCTAACCAAGTTCGTCTGGGACTTTCTCGGATGGAGCGTAACGTTCGTGAACGGATGTCTGTTCAAGATAATGAAGTCCTTACACCGCAACAAATCATTAATATTCGTCCAGTAACTGCAGCCATTAAAGAATTCTTTGGTTCTTCACAGTTGTCTCAGTTCATGGACCAACACAATCCGCTGTCTGAGCTTTCTCACAAACGTCGTCTATCTGCCTTAGGACCTGGTGGTTTGACACGTGACCGTGCTGGCTATGAAGTGCGGGACGTGCACTATACTCACTATGGCCGTATGTGTCCAATCGAAACGCCTGAAGGACCAAACATCGGTTTGATCAATAACTTGTCTTCTTATGGACACCTTAACAAATATGGATTTATCCAAACGCCATACCGCAAGGTAGATCGTGAAGCTGGTATCGTAACCAACGAAATCGTTTGGTTGACAGCTGATGAAGAAGATGAGTTTATCGTAGCTCAGGCAAACTCTAAGCTTAATGAAGAAGGTGGTTTTGCAGAGCCTATCGTTATGGGACGCCACCAAGGTAACAACCAAGAATTCCCTTCAGATCAAGTAGATTACATGGATGTATCACCTAAGCAGGTAGTTGCTGTGGCGACAGCATGTATTCCATTCTTGGGAAATGACGACTCTAACCGTGCTCTCATGGGTGCCAACATGCAGCGTCAGGCTGTACCATTGATTGATCCAAAAGCGCCTTATGTTGGTACTGGTATGGAATACCAAGCGGCTCATGACTCTGGAGCTGCAGTCATTGCCCAGCATGATGGTAAAGTTACTTATGCAGATGCAGATAAAGTTGAAGTCCGTCGTGAAGATGGATCACTTGATGTTTATCATATTCAAAAATTCCGTCGTTCTAACTCAGGAACTGCATATAACCAACGTACTCTTGTTAAAGTTGGCGATGTCGTAGAAAAAGGTGACTTTATCGCCGACGGACCTTCTATGGAAAATGGAGAAATGGCCTTGGGACAAAACCCAATCGTTGCCTACATGACATGGGAAGGTTACAACTTCGAGGATGCGGTTATCATGAGCGAGCGTCTGGTGAAAGACGATGTCTACACCTCAGTTCACTTGGAAGAATATGAATCAGAAACACGTGATACAAAGCTTGGGCCTGAAGAAATTACCCGTGAAATTCCAAACGTAGGGGAAGATGCCCTACGCAATTTGGACGAAATGGGTATTATCCGTATCGGAGCGGAAGTTAAAGAAGGAGACATCCTAGTCGGAAAAGTAACTCCGAAGGGTGAAAAAGATCTTTCTGCTGAAGAGCGCCTCTTGCACGCTATCTTCGGAGACAAATCTCGCGAAGTTCGTGATACGTCTCTCCGTGTACCTCACGGGGCTGATGGTGTCGTTCGTGATGTGAAAATCTTTACCCGTGCAAATGGTGATGAGCTACAATCTGGTGTTAATATGCTGGTTCGTGTCTACATCGCTCAAAAACGTAAGATCAAGGTCGGAGATAAGATGGCTGGTCGTCACGGAAACAAAGGGGTTGTATCCCGTATCGTTCCTGTGGAAGACATGCCTTACTTGCCAGATGGAACACCAGTAGATATCATGTTGAACCCACTCGGGGTACCATCTCGTATGAACATTGGTCAGGTTATGGAGCTCCACCTTGGTATGGCGGCACGTAATTTGGGTATTCACATTGCAACTCCAGTCTTTGACGGAGCTAGCTCAGATGATCTTTGGGATACTGTTCGTGAAGCTGGTATGGATAGTGATGCTAAGACCGTTCTTTATGATGGTCGTACAGGTGAGCCATTTGACAACCGTGTATCTGTCGGTGTCATGTACATGATCAAGCTCCACCACATGGTAGATGACAAACTCCACGCCCGCTCAGTAGGACCTTACTCAATGGTTACCCAACAACCACTCGGAGGTAAAGCTCAGTTTGGTGGACAACGTTTTGGTGAGATGGAAGTTTGGGCCTTGGAAGCTTATGGTGCTTCTAACGTTCTGCAAGAAATCCTGACTTACAAGTCAGATGATGTTAATGGACGTCTGAAAGCTTATGAAGCTATCACTAAAGGGAAACCAATTCCAAAACCAGGTGTGCCAGAATCCTTCCGTGTCCTTGTTAAAGAATTGCAATCTCTTGGTCTGGACATGCGCGTTCTCGACGAAGATGATAATGAAGTAGAACTGCGCGACCTAGACGAAGGAGAAGACGATGACGTGATTCACGTTGACGATCTTGAAAAAGCGCGCGAAAAAGCAGCTCAAGAAGCGAAAGCAGCCTTTGAAGCTGAAGGAAAAGAATAAGAATTCACACTGACTAGAAAATGAAGAAAGGTAAGAAATAGTGGTTGATGTAAATCGTTTTAAAAGTATGCAAATCACCCTAGCTTCTCCCAATAAGGTCCGTTCATGGTCTTATGGGGAAGTGAAGAAACCTGAAACAATCAATTACCGCACACTTAAACCAGAACGCGAAGGCCTCTTTGACGAAGTTATTTTTGGCCCAACCAAGGATTGGGAATGTGCTTGTGGTAAGTACAAACGGATTCGTTACAAGGGAATTATTTGTGACCGCTGTGGTGTTGAAGTAACCCGCGCTAAAGTTCGTCGTGAACGTATGGGGCACATCGAATTGAAGGCACCTGTTTCACATATTTGGTACTTTAAAGGAATTCCAAGCCGCATGGGACTCACTTTGGATATGAGTCCTCGTGCTTTGGAAGAAGTCATTTATTTTGCGGCTTATGTGGTCATTGATCCTAAGGATACACCGCTAGAGCACAAGTCAATTATGACTGAACGTGAGTACCGTGAACGTTTGCGCGAGTATGGTGCAGGCTCATTTGTAGCTAAGATGGGAGCGGAAGCTATTCAAGATCTCTTGAAACAAGTAGACTTGGAAGCTGAAATTACTGTTCTCAAAGAAGAATTAAAAACCGCGACTGGACAAAAACGTGTTAAGGCTGTCCGTCGTTTGGATGTCTTAGATGCCTTCTATAAGTCTGGTAATAAACCAGAATGGATGGTTCTCAATATTCTGCCGGTTATTCCGCCAGATTTGCGTCCGATGGTTCAACTGGATGGTGGTCGTTTTGCGGCTTCTGACCTTAATGATCTTTACCGTCGTGTTATTAACCGGAACAATCGTTTGGCGCGCTTGCTTGAGTTGAATGCACCTGGTATCATCGTTCAAAATGAGAAGCGGATGCTTCAAGAAGCGGTAGATGCTTTGATTGATAATGGTCGTCGTGGTCGTCCGATCACAGGACCAGGTAGCCGTCCGCTTAAATCATTAAGCCACATGCTTAAAGGGAAGCAAGGACGCTTCCGTCAAAACTTGCTCGGTAAACGGGTTGACTTCTCAGGACGTTCTGTTATCGCCGTTGGACCAACTCTAAAGATGTACCAATGTGGTGTGCCACGTGAAATGGCGATTGAGCTCTTTAAACCATTTGTGATGCGTGAAATCGTTGCGCGTGATATCGTGCAAAACGTAAAAGCTGCAAAACGCTTGGTGGAACGTGGAGATGAGCGTATCTGGGATATCCTGGAAGAAGTAATCAAGGAACACCCAGTGCTCTTGAACCGCGCACCGACCCTTCACCGTTTGGGAATCCAGGCCTTCGAGCCAGTTCTAATTGACGGTAAAGCTTTGCGTCTGCATCCATTGGTCTGTGAAGCCTACAATGCCGACTTTGACGGTGACCAAATGGCTATCCACGTACCGCTTTCAGAAGAAGCGCAAGCAGAAGCTCGTATCCTCATGCTAGCTGCTGAGCATATCTTGAACCCTAAAGATGGTAAACCAGTTGTAACGCCATCTCAGGATATGGTCCTAGGTAACTACTACCTGACTATGGAAGAAGCAGGTCGCGAAGGCGAAGGTATGGTCTTCAAAGATATGGATGAAGCTGTCATGGCTCTTCGTAATGGTTATGTGCACTTGCATACTCGTGTAGGTATCACAACCGATAGCCTGGCGAAACCATGGACTGAGTCGCAAAAACATAAAATTTTGATGACCACAGTTGGTAAAATTCTCTTTAATGCGATTATGCCGGAGGAATTGCCTTATCTGCAAGAGCCAACCAATGCTAACTTGACTGAAGGTGTTCCGGATAAGTACTTCTTAGAATCAGGAAAAGATATCAAGGAAGCCATTCAAGCTCTTGAATTGAATGTACCATTTAAGAAGAAAAATCTTGGGAATATTATCGCTGAAATCTTCAAACGCTTCCGTACAACAGAAACATCTGCCCTGCTTGACCGTTTGAAGAACTTGGGTTACCACCATTCTACTTTGGCTGGTTTGACAGTGGGTATCGCTGATATTCCGGTTGTCGAAGACAAGGCTGAGATTATCGAAGAATCTCACAAACGTGTAGAACAAATCACTAAACAATTCCGCCGTGGTATGATCACAGACGACGAACGCTACAATGCTGTCACTGCTGAATGGCGTGCAGCCCGTGAAAAACTTGAAAAACGTTTGGTTGCCAACCAAGATCCGAAGAACCCTATCGTTATGATGATGGACTCTGGAGCGCGTGGTAACATCTCAAACTTCTCACAGCTTGCCGGTATGCGTGGTTTGATGGCTGCGCCAAACGGACGTATCATGGAATTGCCAATCTTGTCTAACTTCCGTGAAGATTTGTCAGTACTCGAAATGTTCTTCTCAACTCACGGAGCTCGTAAAGGTATGACGGATACGGCCCTTAAGACAGCCGACTCTGGTTACCTGACACGTCGTTTGGTTGACGTTGCTCAAGACGTTATCATCCGTGAAGACGACTGTGGAACAGATCGTGGACTCCTTATTACTTCTATCACAGATGGTAAGGAAATGATCGAACCTCTTGAAGAGCGTTTGGTTGGTCGTTATACTAAGAAATCTATTAAACATCCTGAGACAGGAGAAGTCCTAGTTCCTGCTGATGTTCTTGTAACTGAGGATATGGCACGTCAAGTGGTTAATGCTGGAGTGACGGAAGTCACAATCCGCAGCGTTCTAACATGTAACACTCGTCACGGTGTCTGCCGCCACTGTTATGGTATTAACTTGGCAACTGGTGATGCGGTTGAAGTGGGTGAAGCAGTCGGAACAATCGCTGCTCAATCTATCGGGGAACCTGGTACTCAGTTGACCATGCGTACCTTCCACACGGGTGGTGTTGCTTCAAGCTCAGATATCACGCAAGGTCTTCCTCGTGTCCAAGAAATCTTTGAAGCCCGTAATCCGAAAGGGGAAGCGGTTATCACTGAAGTCAAGGGTGAGGTTACAGCCATCGAAGAAGATGCATCTACTCGTACCAAGAAGGTCTTTGTTAAAGGTCAAACTGGTGAAGGCGAGTATGTGGTACCATTTACAGCTCGTATGAAAGTTGAAGTAGGCGACCAAGTGTCTCGCGGTGCTGCTTTGACAGAAGGTTCTATCCAACCTAAGCACTTGCTGGCTGTTCGTGATGTCTTGTCCGTTGAAACTTACCTGCTTGCTGAGGTACAGAAAGTTTACCGTAGCCAAGGGGTAGAAATCGGTGACAAGCACATCGAAGTAATGGTTCGTCAAATGATCCGTAAAGTACGTGTCATGGATCCAGGTGATACAGATCTCCTTATGGGAACTCTTATGGATATTACAGACTTTACAGATGCTAACCGTGATGTAGTTATCTCAGGTGGTGTACCTGCGACAGCTCGTCCAGTCCTCATGGGGATCACCAAAGCTTCCCTTGAGACAAACAGCTTCCTGTCTGCAGCTTCCTTCCAGGAAACAACTCGTGTCTTGACTGATGCGGCTATCCGTGGTAAGAAAGACCATCTGCTTGGACTTAAGGAAAATGTTATCATCGGTAAGATTATCCCTGCTGGTACAGGTATGGCTCGCTACCGCAACTTGGAACCACAAGCTATCAATGAAGTTGAAATCATTGATGAAGTTGTGGTGACTCCAGAAGACGTAGAGTCTACTGAAACACTAGTCACAGAATAAGATGAAAGAAACTCGTTTTAAAAACGGGTTTCTTTTTTATCGGAGATAAGCTTGGTTGAGCCCTAAAAATCTCAGGCTTTGGTATTTGCAAGATGAGAGAAAATTCTCCATTTTAGCTGAATTGCTTGATTATAGAGTATAAAATAAAGCATCCCCATTGATTTTGTCTAAAATATAGAACTAACCATGAGCAAATTAGTTTCATTATCAAAGGATTTTGTATATAATATACGGTACAAAGGAAGAAAATATGTACCGAGTAGTAGAAATGTATGGGGACTTTGAACCCTGGTGGTTTTTAGACGGTTGGGAAAATGATATTATTCAAGAACAACGGTTTGAAAAGTACTATGATGCTTTGAAATTCTATAAAATTCAATGGCTAAAATTAGAAACAGAATTTAAAGAATATAAGAGTCGCAGTGATTTGATGACTGTCTTTTGGAATGAAAAAGATCAGAGATGGTGTGAAGAATGTGACGACTACGTTCAGCAATATAGGTCAATTATATTGTTGGAAGATGAAAAGGTTATTCCAAAAAGCAAATACCGTCCGGGTTATGCTAAACAAAACGGGCTTGAGAAGCATCGATCATGCCGAATCAAATAAAATAAAGAAGAAAACCGATAAATTTAATCGGTTTTTTTGTTGTGTTTACGAATAAATAGTTGAAGAAAGGTTTGAAAAAACTTTTCAACAAAATTTATTTGAGGGAGGTCTTATGGTTCAAAAAATTGCCCAGGCGATTGTCCGGCAGGCTAAGGAAGAGTGTGCTCAGGATATTTATTTTGTACCCAAGGATGATTGCTATGAACTTTATATGCGGATTGGTGATGAACGACGCTTCATACAGACTTATGATTTTGACCAATTAGCCGCTGTGATTAGTCATTTTAAATTTTTAGCTGGGATGAATGTAGGAGAAAAACGTCGCAGTCAGCTGGGATCCTGTGATTATCGTTATGATGATAAGGAAACATCAATTCGTCTGTCAACTGTAGGTGATTATCGTGGATATGAAAGTTTGGTTATTCGACTTTTGCACGATGAAGAGACAGAATTGAAGTTTTGGTTTACTCATTTTCCTGAGTTTAGAGAGAAGTTTAAGGATCGAGGACTGTATCTTTTTTCGGGACCAGTAGGGAGTGGCAAGACCACTCTCATGCATCAATTAGCTCAGCTAAAATTTAAGGGTCAGCAGGTTATGTCCATTGAGGATCCTGTTGAAATCAAGCAAGAGGATATGCTTCAGCTACAGCTGAATGAAACGATTGGTCTGACTTACGAAAGTCTGATTAAGCTTTCTCTGCGTCACCGTCCGGACTTGCTCATCATTGGAGAAATTCGGGATAGTGAAACTGCTAGAGCTGTGGTTCGAGCTAGCTTGACGGGAGCTACAGTTTTTTCAACGATTCATGCTAAAAGCATTCCTGGTGTTTACGAGCGTTTGTTGGAGCTGGGTGTCAGCGAAGAGGAGCTAAAAATTGTTTTACAGGGTATTTGCTATCAGCGCTTGATTGGGGGAGGAGGTGTGATAGACTTTGCCAGCAACAACTACCAAGAACACGAGCCGACCGTCTGGAATCAGCAGATTGATCAGCTTCTTGCAGCAGGACATATCCATCCTGAGCAAGCAGAGGCAGAAAAAATTAGGAACTAGCAAGCAAAAACAGGTCATTGAACTGTTTAATAATTTATTCTCTAGTGGTTTTCATTTGGCTGAGACTGTGGATTTTTTAGGACGAAGTGCTCTTTTGGAGCAGAACTATGTTCAGCAAATGCGTCGTGGCTTAGCTAATGGACAAGCATTTTCAGAGATTATGACTGGACTTGGTTTTTCTGACGCGGTAGTAACCCAGCTGTCATTGGCTGAGCTACATGGGAATTTATCGCTTGCCTTGCTAAAAATAGAGGAATATCTGGATAATCTTGCGAAGGTAAAAAAGAAGTTAATTGAAGTAGCGACCTATCCCATGATGCTTCTTGGCTTTTTGGTATTGATTATGATGGGCTTGAGAAATTACCTATTACCCCAACTCAGCAGTCAAAATTTTGCAACTCAACTCATTGGTCATTTGCCGACTATTTTTCTACTATCTGTCTTAATGTTACTTGGATTAACAGGAGCGATTTATCTGATTTTCAAAGGCCAGAAACGGATCCCTGTATACTCTTTCTTAGCTCGCCTGCCTTTTGTTGGATCCTTTGTAAAGATTTACCTAACCGCCTATTATGCGCGTGAATGGGGCAATATGATTGGGCAAGGCTTGGAGCTCAGTCAGATTTTTCAGATTATGCAAGAGCAACGCTCGGTTTTATTTCAGGAAATTGGTCAAGATTTAGGTCAAGCTTTACAAAACGGTCAAGAATTTTCAGATAAAATTGCTTCGTATCCTTTTTTCAAAAAGGAATTGTCTCTAATCATCGAATACGGGGAAGTCAAATCTAAGCTGGGAAGCGAACTAGAAATCTATGCTCTTAAGACTTGGGAAGAATTTTTTGGTAGGGTCAATCGGACCATGAATCTGATTCAGCCCCTAGTCTTTGTCTTTGTAGCCTTGATGATTGTCTTATTGTATGCGGCAATGCTATTGCCCCTTTATCAAAATATGGAGGTTCATCTATGAACAAATTAAAAAATTTACGTGTGAAAGCTTTTACTCTGGTAGAAATGCTAGTCGTCCTTCTGATCATCAGTGTCCTTATGCTCTTGTTTGTACCTAATCTAACCAAGCAAAAAGAGGCTGTTTCGGATACTGGAAATGCTGCGGTGGTTAAGGTAGTTGAAAGCCAGGCTGAGCTCTATGAACTCAAAAATACAGGAGATCAAGCAACCCTTAGCAAACTAGTCGCAGCTGGGAACATTAGTCAAAAGCAAGCAGACTCTTACAAGGCTTATTATGGTAAGAACAATAGTGAGACTCAGGCAGTTGCAAATTAAGGCCTTTACAGTTTTGGAAAGCCTCTTGGTCTTGATGATTAGCAGTTTTATCTTGCTGGCTCTATCAAGTTCAGTTCAAGCTACTTTTGAGCAGATTCAGGCAAAGATCTTCTTTTTAGAATTTGAGCATTTTTATCAGGAAAGTCAGAAGCTTAGCGTATCTTCTCAGAGAAAGCTGGTGCTAGAAATATCCAGTCAAGAGATTTCAAACGGTTATGCTCGTCTTCCAATTCCCAAAGGAATCCAAGCACCTGAATCTACACAGATCTATTTTGATAAGGCTGGTGGTAATTCTTCACTCAGTAAAGTTCAGTTTCAAACCAAGGAAGGACTGGTGACCTATCAACTCTATATTGGAAATGGTAAATTTAAGAAAACGACAAATTAAAGGGACCATCTTACTGGAAGCCTTACTAGCTTTGGGAGTTTTTGCTGTAATTGCAAGTTTGCTACTAGGTCAAATCACGCAATCACGCAAAGAAGCAGCTGTCATTTTAGAAAAAGAAGAGGTCCTGAGGGTGGCCCAAATGGCCCTCCAAACAGGGCAGGACCATCTTTCTTTAAATGGCATTGAAATTCGGATTCAGAGAACAAAGAATCAGATTCGAGTGTTCCATCAGGGGGAGGAATTGATTGATGTTGAAAAAAGGTAAACTAGCAGCCTTTACCCTGCTGGAAGCCTTAGTGGCCCTCTTGGTCATCAGTGGTGGCCTCTTGGTTTTCCAGGCAATGACCAAGCTTCTAGCTAGTGAGATTCAGTATCAAGAGCAAACTAAGGCTAAGGAATGGCTCTTGTTTGCGGACCAGTTAGATGCAGAATTATCTCGGAGCCATTTTGAAAAAGTCGAGCAAAATAGGCTTTATGTCAAACAAGATGACAAGTCGATTGCATTTGGTAAGTCTAAAAGCGATGATTTTAGAAAAACAGATGGGAATGGCCGTGGTTATCAGCCCATGATTTATGGACTAGAAGCTGCTCAAATACATAAAGAAGGTCAGATAGTTCATTTGCTTCTGCAGTTTAGAGATGGCCTAGAAAGAGAGTACATCTATCGTGTTGAAGAAGAACATTAGGGCTGGGGTCATGCTTTATGCCCTGCTTATGGCTGCCGTTTTTAGTCTGCTGTTGCAGTTTTATCTCAATCGTCAGACGGCCCATCAGCGTAATCTTTTAGCCCAGCAAGAAAGACAGGAAGCTTACGCTATAGCCTTGCTGACAAAAGACCAGAAGCTAGCTGATAGTGGACAATTTTCTTTTAATAAAGGCCAAAGTCAATACCAGAAAGAAAAGGACCAGTTGGTTGTCAATGTAGTGATCTCTGATCGGACTTACGATTTTACCTTTGCTATCAGGGAGCCATCAGTCAGGTTAGATAAGGATCAGGATAAAGATAAAAAGTCTGAACTGGAAAAAGAAGAAAAGAAAGAAGCAGAGCCTGCCCGTGAAAAAGAGGAAGCCAAAGACGATAATGGCAAAAAAGATTAAATTTTGATAAGATAAGGAGCGGAGGAAACTATGAATTTTGAAAAAATCGAAGAAGCCTATACGCTCCTTTTAGAAAATGTCCAAGTCATTCAAAACAAGCTTTCAACTAATTTTTATGATGCCTTAATCGAGCAAAACGGTATCTATTTGGATGGACAAACGGACTTAGAAATCGTTAAAAAAAATCATCAGACCTTGAAGAGCTTAAAGTTAAGCAGAGAAGAATGGCGCAGAGCCTATCAGTTCATTCTGATGAAGGCTTCTCAGACAGAGCCTTTACAAGCCAATCATCAGTTTACACCAGATGCCATTGGTTTTCTGCTGATTTTCATCATTGACCAGCTGATGGTAGCATCAGATATTACTCTTCTTGAGATGGGGAGCGGAACCGGAAATCTTGCAGAGACAATCCTGAATAATAGTCGGAAAGAGATTGATTATCTAGGATTAGAGATTGATGATTTACTGATTGACCTATCTGCCAGTATTGCAGAAGTGATGGGATCAAAAGCCCATTTTGCCCAGGGAGATGCTGTGCGCCCTCAAGTTCTAAAAGAGAGCGACTTGATTATTAGTGATCTGCCTGTCGGTTACTATCCGGATGATCAGATTGCCAGTCGCTACCAGGTAGCCAGTCAGACGGAGCACACCTATGCTCATCATCTATTGATGGAGCAAGCTTTAAAGTATTTGAAGGTTGATGGTTATGCTATCTTCTTAGCTCCTAATCACCTCTTGACCAGCCCGCAGAGCGACTTGCTTAAATCTTGGCTCAAAGACAATGCCAGCTTGGTTGCGATGATTGCTTTGCCAGAAAAACTCTTTGCATCAGCCTCTCAGGCTAAGACGGTTTTTGTTTTGCAAAAACAAAAAAATATAAAAGCAGAACCTTTTGCCTATGCATTGACAGATCTACAAAATCATGATGAAATTACTCGCTTTCGCGAAAGTTTTCAAAAATGGCGCAAAGTTAGTGAAAACTGATCAAAATTCTGGTATAATGAGAACTGAAAACGCTTAAAAGAGGTAAATTATGTCTAAAACAATCGCAATAAATGCAGGAAGTTCTAGTTTAAAATGGCAACTCTACTTGATGCCAGAAGAAAAAGTATTAGCTAAAGGTTTGATTGAGCGGATTGGACTGAAAGATTCCATTTCAACGGTAAAATTTGATGGTCGTACTGAGAAACAGGTGCTTGATATTACTGACCACACTCAAGCTGTAAAGATTTTGTTAGACGATTTGATGCGTTTTAATATCATTGCGTCTTTTGATGAGATTACAGGAGTAGGTCACCGTGTCGTTGCGGGCGGTGAGTATTTCAAAGATTCTGCTCTAGTTGATGAAGAGGTCATTCAAAAAGTTGAAGAACTCTCTCTCTTGGCACCTCTTCACAATCCAGCAAATGCTGCAGGGATTCGTGCTTTTAAGGAACTTTTGCCTGACATTACAAGTGTGGTAGTGTTTGATACTTCTTTCCATACCACTATGCCAGAAAAAGCTTATCGCTATCCATTGCCAACGAAATATTATACAGAAAACAAGGTCCGCAAGTACGGAGCTCATGGTACCAGTCATGAGTATGTGGCGCATGAAGCAGCTAAACTTTTGGGCAAACCGATTGAGGAGTTGAAACTTATCACTTGTCATATTGGTAATGGTGCTTCTATTACGGCTGTTGATAAAGGTGTGTCTGTTGATACTTCTATGGGCTTTACACCTCTGGGTGGTGTCATGATGGGAACTCGGACTGGTGACATTGATCCTGCAATTATTCCTTATCTGATGCAACATACAGATGATTTTAAAAGTCCCGAAGATATCAGCCGAATTTTGAATCGTGAATCTGGTTTACTTGGGGTTTCCGAGAAATCAAGCGATATGCGTGATATTCATGAAGCGATGCGGGCAGGTGATGCCAAGGCTCAATTAGCTAACGATATCTTTGTAGATCGCATTCAAAAGTATATTGGCCAATATCTAGCCGTCTTAAATGGTGCGGATGCGATTGTCTTTACAGCTGGAATCGGGGAAAATTCAGTAACCATCCGCAAATTGGTTATTGAAGGTATTTCTTGGTTTGGTTGTGATATTGATCCAGAAAAGAATGTCTATGGGCAATATGGGGATATCTCAACACCAGAAGCAAAGGTCAGAGTGTTAGTTATTCCTACGGACGAAGAACTAGTCATTGCGCGTGATGTAGAACGTTTTAAAAAATAATAGGGGGTTAAGGCATTAGCCCCCCTTTTTTGCTAGATTGGGGAAGAAATGGAATTCTATTTAAAAAAAATAAAATATTGTTTAATTGTGTTAGTGATAGTGGTCTTGACACAAGTTCCTTTCATTGCAATGAGGTATATAGAAGACAAACAATCACCAATTAGTGTAGGTGGAATAATCATTCTGTACCTACTGATTATTCTTTTAACGCTCTTTCTTGCTAAAAGAGAAGGAATCCTCACATTTGATTTCAGCTTTTTTAGTTGGTCTTCAGTGGGACTTTTGGCCTTATCTTATTTCCTATCGATTCTCATCGGTGCTTTAGGGTTTATTGTCATGAGATTGGAAGGGGGCTCGCTCATACCGCGTAATCAAGAGAGAATTCAAGAGGCGATGCGTGAGATCCCACAGATTGTCATGATTATCGCAACAGTGATTGGAGCTCCAGTTCTAGAGGAAGTCATTTTTCGTGGCTTTATTCCCAAGAAACTTTTTCCTAAGCATCAACTGGTGGGATTTGTGATAGGTGCGATACTTTTTGGCCTTTTCCATGGTCCGACTAATATTGGTAGTTTTATCGTTTATGGAGGAATGGGAGCAGTCTTTGCCTATGTAGCCTATACGACAGAAAGGTTAGAAATGTCTATTATGGCCCATATGCTTCGAAATGGAATTGCCATATTCCTCATGTTATTTGCAAATAATCAAGCCTGACGAGAAATTTTCTCGTCTTTTTTCTGAGGAAAATATGATAAAATGTTAGTAATTAAGAATTAGTGAGAGAAATAAAATGGCTCAAAAAAAGATTGATGTTCGAAGACTAGTCCCAGACGGTAAGACAGGCTTGTGCGGGATTCTTAATGTAACCCCAGATTCTTTTTCGGATGGTGGCAAATACAACACTGTAGAATTTGCTTTAGAGCAAGCGAGGTATCTGATTCAAGAAGGTGCCCAGATGTTGGACATTGGAGGGGAGTCCACGAGACCCGGTAGCCATTATATTGAGATTGAAGAAGAGATCGAGCGAGTGGTTCCAGTGATTGAGGCTATTCGCAAGCAAAGTGATGTCTTGATTTCGGTCGATACTTGGAAGGCGTCTGTAGCAAAAGCAGCCCTAGCATCCGGTGCAGATATTGTTAATGATATCACTGGATTTTTAGGAGATGAAGGAATGGCGCAAGTGGTGGCTGAGTCTTCTGCGGGAGCTATTCTGATGTTCAATCCAGTTATGGCTCGACCTCACCATGCTAGCTCATTGATCTTTCCCAAGTTTGGCTTTCAAGATGTTTTCACAGACCAGGAATTATCAAGATTTGCTCATTCAGATATTGTAGATTTAATGTGGGCCTTTTTTGATAAGTCCTTGGCTAGAGCAAAAGCGGCAGGAATAGAGAAGAACAGTCTTATGCTGGATCCAGGTATCGGTTTTGGTCTGACCAAGCGAGAAAACCTAATTCTGTTACAGCATCTGGAAGATATTCATCGGGCTGGTTTTCCAATCTTTCTTGGCGTTTCTCGTAAGCGCTTTGTTGTGAATATACTGGAAGAAGCAGGCATTGAGGTTGATCCAGAGACAGATTTGGGCTACCAAAACCGTGATATAGCTTCCAGTCATTTGACCAGTATTGCGGCCAGTCAAGGGGTAGAAATGCTACGAGTTCACGATATTCCTTATCATAAAATGGCGGTGGAGATTGGTGATGCGATTCGTTTAGCTAACCGCGCTGAAGATTTAACCTTGGGACAATACAAATAAGATGATAGATAGAAACGAAAAACCAGATTTGAGCTGGATTGCAAACTATCGGACGGATACTCCGAACTTTGGCCTAGAACGAATGGAAGCCCTGCTGGCTCATCGAGGAGATCCTCATAAGCAACTTTCAGTCATTCATATAGCAGGAACCAATGGCAAGGGGTCAACGATTGCGACTCTTCGAGAACTTCTTCAGTTGAGAGGTTTACGAGTTGGAACCTTTACCTCTCCGTATATTGTTTCTTATAATGAGCAAATTGCTATAAACGGACAGGCTATTTCTAATCAAAAGTTGAACCAGCTCTTGCAGATTTATAAAGATTTGTTTGTCCATCAAGGACATCATTCGGCTTTCAAGGGAGTGACTGAGTTTGAAATTATCACGGCCTTGGCCTATGATTATTTTGCTCAGGAAGAAGTGGATGTGTCGATCGTAGAGGTAGGCATGGGCGGGCTTCTAGACTCAACAAATGTTTGTCAGCCGGATCTTACTGCGATTAGTACGATTGGTTTGGATCATATGGCTCTTTTGGGGTCCACCCTTGGGGAAATAGCAGAGCAGAAAGCTGGAATCATCAAGACTTCAATTCCAATAGTCACTGGTAAGATTGATAGGGCAGCCCTGGAAGTTATCCAGCGCGTGGCAACAAGTAAACTGGCTCCAACATATTTGTATGGACAGTCCTATCAGGTTGACTGGCTTGGAAGTGAAGAAACTGGCGAAGTCTTTTCACTGGAAAATAAATGGAGAGACTACAGTATTTACCAAACATCACTCCTAGGATCTTATCAAACAGATAATGCGGCCTTGGCTATTGAGATTTGTGATCTATACTGCCAACAAAAGGGTTTGCCTCTTCTGACAAAAGAAGAAATCGGCCGTGGACTTCTAGCAGTTGCTTGGCCAGCTAGGATGGAAAAAATTTTGGACCAACCTCTGATTTTTTTAGATGGGGCCCATAATCCGCATGCTTTGAGTCCTCTACTAGCTTCCTTCCAAGAACGCTTTGCTTCAAAAGATAAGAAGATTTTATTTACCTGTATTCGGACCAAAGCACTAGATGAGATGTTGCAGTTGTTTGCTCAAGCAGATGTATCTGTCACATTGACATCTTTTGCGGATGAGCGAGCAGTTTCTGAAGAGGAAATGAAGAGACAAGCCTCCCAAATGGAGCTAATCTATCAACCTTGGAAGCAGTATGTAGATAGCTATTTACAAGATGCATATAAGGATCGAGAGGTACTTCTGATTACTGGCTCCTTGTATTTTTTAGCTCAAGTTAGAGCTTATATATTGACAAAGAAAGAGGAAATAGATGGATCAGTTAAGAATTAAAGATTTGGAAGTCTATGCTTATCATGGGGTTTTTGCGGCTGAAAAAGAATTGGGCCAGCGTTTTGTTCTGGATCTGATTTTGGACTATGATATGACTCGGGCTGCCAAAACAGGCGACCTGACAGCTTCTATCCACTATGGCGAGCTGGCTCAGGAGCTAGTTAAGTGGTGTCAGGAAAGCAAGGAAGATTTGATTGAAACGCTGGCTTATCAGCTGATTGGCAAGATTTTTCAATCCTATTACCTGGTTGAGAAAGTCAGTTTAGAGGTCAAGAAACCTTGGGCTCCTGTTCCTCTACCTTTGGACACATGCTCAGTCAAGCTAGTTCGTCAAAAGCGGAAAGTCTTTGTCGCTCTGGGTAGCAATCAGGGTAGCTCAGCTACCAATCTGGATGCTGCTTTGGAAAAAATGGCTGAGCAAAATATAAGGATTTTGCAGGCATCAAGTCGTATCGAGACAGAGCCCTGGGGTGGAGTTGAGCAGGATCCGTTTCTCAATCAAGTTGTTGAAGTTGAAACCTGGCTCAATCCTGAGGAGTTGATGCAGACGCTCTTGGCTATTGAAGCGGATTTAGGACGCGTGCGGGAGATCAAATGGGGACCGCGCGTGATTGATCTGGATATCCTTTACATAGGACAAGAAGAGATATACAGTCCAAGCTTGATTGTTCCTCATCCTTATGTGGCTGAGCGGGCTTTTGTCTTGCAATCTCTGGTGGAAATCGCTCCACATTTTGTCGACCCCGTGCAGAAAAAAAGCATCCGCCAGCTCTGGGATGCAGTCGAAAAATGAGAAAAGAAGCTTGTCGCAAGGCAAGTTTTTTTCTTGTCTGATTTTCTTCTGAACTTGCCATTGTAAAATAAAGTCAAATAAAGAAAAGGAGTTCAGTATGGAACATATTGTAAAAATTGATCGTGTTTCTAAAAAATATGGAGACAAGCAAATTTTAAAGGATATTTCTTTTACAGCTAGGAGTGGTCGCATTACGGCTTTTCTAGGGCATAATGGTGCAGGGAAAAGCTCGACTTTGAGGATTCTTTTGGGATTAGATCGAGCGACCTCTGGGACTGCGACTTTTGATGGACAAACCTATCAGTCAATGATTTATCCGCTCAAAACGGTAGGTGCAGCCTTTGACGGTATTGGTGGTCTGCCAAATCGAAAGGTTTATGACCATCTGCATATTATTGCTGCAAGTAATGCCATTCCAAAGTTTCGGATTGATGAGGTATTGGAAATGACTGGAATTACTCATAAGAAAAAGGACTTCTTATCAAGCCTATCTCTAGGAGAGGGGCAGCGCTTGGGGTTGGCAGTAGCTTTACTAGGTGATCCTCAGTTTCTAATATTAGATGAGCCAACCAATGGACTGGATCCAAGTGGGATTAAGTGGTTTAGAAAGTTCATTCGCCAGCAGGCTGATTTAGGGAAAACCGTCCTTCTATCCTCTCATATCCTGTCTGAGGTACAAATGGTAACAGATGATGTAGTCTTGATTCATCATGGGCAAATTATCGAACAGGGAACGCTAGAGGATGTATTACAAGGAACAGATAGTTTAGAAGAGCTCTTCTTCGACTTAACAGAGGAGGTTTAAGATGAAAGAAACGATGTCCTTATTGCATTCAGAGTGGTTGAAAATCCAATCAACCAAGGCTTTCAGGGTAAGTGTGGTCTTTATGCTGTTATTGGTACCTGTTGTGTCATGGCTAGAGGGACGCCAGTATCTGTCTATCGGTTTAGATGCGACCCCCGAGACGGTTCCCGGTCTGGCAGAAGTTATTGATCCGCTGGAATATCTAGGTCTTAATGGCGCTTCTATGGGTGGTATGGTTTTAGTCATCTTAGCTGGAATTTTGGGAGCAACGGAATTTCAGTCTCATAGCTTGCGAACCAGTCTATTGGCTTGTAATAACCGCTTGAAGCTACTTATGGGGAAAATATTGACCTTTGGCTTGTTTTCACTCATCATTAGCTTGTTGTCCATTTATTTGAGCTATATTGTCATGCACTTGGCTTTAGGAAAAGAAGGGCTACATCCAATTTTACTTAATCAAGCTGCCTGGAGTCATCTTTTATGGAAGGCACTAGCTACTGCATTGTTGGGTCTCCTGTCATTTTTATTGGGATTGCTTGGGCGGACGATGTTGCTTCCCTTACTCTTTCTTGTTCCCCAGATCTATAATCTGGGAAACTACCTAGCTACCCACACGACTTGGGGAGCTTATTTGCCACAGCCTGCAGGAGAGTTGTTTGCTGCAACGCCAACTTCTCAATATGCCAACAATCCCTTGCAAGGACTGTTGATACTTGGTGCATGGTTACTAGTCATCGGCGGTATGACCTCTCTGCGCTTTTTGAAGACGGATTTAGGAGGGCGATACTGATGATAAAAGCTCTACTTAGAAGCGAATGGATTAAGTTCCGTTCTTACTATCTCGCTCTTGGTGCAGCCTTGGTGGCTCTGGGAGTCGTTCCATTTTTTCTAATGAATCTTGACTACAGTCAAACAGCAGTTGGCCAAACAAAGGCTCTGAGTGAGGCTTTGCATGCCCTCTATCTGGCACAGCCTGTCATCGTCATCTTTACTTCCCTCTATTTTGCCCAGGAGTTTGTCAAGTCTGGGATGCGAACGAATTTTCTAACCGTATCAAATAGAAGGGCTTGGTTGGCTGGGAAAATCCTTTTTCTGTTCTTGCTGCTCTTGATCCTCTACAGTATCATGATAGGCAGCTGTTTCCTTGTTATGCTGGCTCGTTTTGACCTAGACTTTAGCTGGTCCTTACTGGGGAAATTCCTTTATTACAACTTTTTTGGTCTTCTCAGCAATCTTTTTCTGGCTTTTTTAACTGGCGGCCTCGCTTTGCTCTTTCAATCTTGGGTTGTGCCGGTGTCGGTGCTCTTTCCTCTCTTGATTGGTCTCAGCCGTTTATTGGCAACGTTCATCAAGGAAGCAAAATACCTGCCCGATCTGGCTACGCTAAATCTTTTTGAGTATGAAGGGCTTCAGCATTCAATAGATCTATCAGGGCTGGGAACACAGCTGTTATGGTTAGCTTTGGTTTGGAGCTCTGCTACATTCTTAACCTTGAAACGAGATGTTCGCTAGAGGTATGCTATAATGGAAATCATGAGACAGTATCGTATTTTGGTGGTTGATGACGACCGGAGCATTTTGAAGCTAGTGAAAAACGTCCTAGAGCTCGATGCTTATGATGTGACGACGCTTGATCGGATAGAAGAGCTAGAGCTGACACATTTTGTCGGATATGACTTGATTCTGCTGGATGTGATGATGGAGCCTGTTAATGGTTTTGAGCTGTGTTCCTACATTCGTCCTCATCTTTCGTGTCCCATCATCTTTCTGACGGCTAAGGAGTTGGAGGCGGACAAGGTGGAAGGGCTCTTTCGCGGAGCAGATGACTATATTGTCAAACCTTTTGGGACCAAAGAATTGCTGGCGCGTGTCAGAGCTCATCTTCGGCGGGAGGAAAGACGTGAGGAGCGATATTCTGAAATTGCTTCTTGTCAATTTTATCCAGAGCGCTACGAAGTTGCCTGTTCTGGTAAAGTCTTGAAATTTTCAGAGCGAGAGTTTAAGTTGCTACATTTACTAGCTAGCAATCCCAAGCAGACCTTTTCAGCTGAACGCCTGCACACCTTACTTTACCCAGAAAGCTCAGAAACACAGCTTCGCTCCATATCAGAATACGTATATCAGATTCGTCAAAAATGTAAAAAAGAAGGGCTGCAAGCAATCGCGACAGTGAGAGGAGTAGGCTATAGATGGCAATTAGAACCCGAAATTTCAAAAGCCTAGTCTGGACAACCAGTTTAAAAATCGTCTTTTTCCATGTTTTGATTTTTGTGCTTATAGGTTATGAATTTACGCAAGGAAGTGATCACGTTCTTTTCACCTTGTTCTTTTGGGCGGGGAGCTTGCTGCTGATTACTTTTTATCATATTTTGAAATTGCTCCGAAAAATCGATAGGGAAATAAAAATGCTAACGAGCAAGAAGCTTTTAGAAGAAAATCAAAGCCAGTTTTTTCGGATCGAGGAAATGCTCGAAGTTTATAGCGATTTACGGAGCAGCCACCAAGAAAATGCTCGTCTTCTAGAAAGAGAGCAGCATCATAATCAGGAGTTGATTTTACAGCTATCAGCGACATCGCACGATTTGAAGACGCCCCTAACTGTGATTAAAGGGAATGCTGAGCTCTTGGAGTTGGCGCAGTTGAGCCAGCCACAGGCAGACTATGCTGCTGAGATTTTGCAGGCCAGTCACAAGATGGAAGAGTATTGTGGCTCTTTGATTGATTACGCTAAGACTTTTCAGATTGATTCTAATCAGTTCAGTCAGCTTTCCTTAGGGGACTTTTTGGCTTTTCTACAGGACGACTGGGCACTGTTCAGCAAACAGGAAAGCTATCGTTTCTACCTCCAAGAAGATTGTGATCTTAGTCTGATTTTGTCAATTTATTTGGACTATCTCAAGCGAGCTTTGCTCAATATCTTACTGAATGCGCTTGAACATGCAGACCAGGATCAAAAGGAAGTCAAGCTAACGGTATCAGTGCAGCAGGACCAGTTGGTTTTTTCTATCTGGAACAATGGTCCTGCATTTTCAGAGGAGATGCTGCTGGGAGCAGAACAACTCTTTTACCAGAGTGACCAAAGCCGCAATTCAGCTAATCCCCATCATGGAATCGGCCTAGCCTTTTCTAAGCAGGTAGCTCTCCTGCACGGTGGTCGTCTGACCCTGCTCAATCCAGACCAAGGAGGAGCCTGTGTCGAATTGACCGTAGCTTTGGAAAGCAAATAACAAAGGAAGTTAATAAAGATACTAAAACATACTAAGATTAGTAGTGAGGAAATCTCCGACGGGAGAAAGTACTCACTACTTTTTCGTTATGTTAGAACAATGTATTACCTTATAACGCATAACAAACTTTACGATTATACTTCTACCCAAAATCGGTAAAATTGTTTATGACATATTATTGTAACGCCTTATCAAAAAATCACCAGATGAGGTATTGGTTTAGTGTACACTTTTTACACTAAACTTTAGTTCAAAAAAAGACAATTCCCTTAGTTTGACTATGGAACTCAAACTATTTTTCACCAAATACCTTGATATACTTGACAAATGGTAGAAAAGGACTTAGTCCTGTACAATACAGAACTAAATCCTTTGCTTAAATAAATTGTCTAACTTTTGGGGTCAGTATATATTAAGTCAATTTTTTCCTAAAATCCCCAGGACTCATGCCAAATTCGTGCTTGAAAAGTTTGGAAAAATTACCGCTATCTTCAAAACCGATTGAGTAGGCGATATTTTTGATGGGGAGTTTGGTACTTCTGAGGAGTTCTTTGGCTTTACGAAGGCGAATATTGGTGAGAAAGGTTTTGGGAGCTTGCCCGATTTCCTGTACAAAGAGGCGATGGAGATAGGTGCGGTCGATAGCAAGGTGATTGGCGATGTCAGTTATACGGATATTGGTTTCGTAGTTATTGGTCATAAAGCTAATAGCTTTGGCAACGATGAGGTTATGGGTAGCTTGGGCCACCTTTTTGTTTTGGGAAGGAAAGTCTGAATTGAGTTGGTTGAGGATTTCCAAAAGACAAGCATTGAGCATGATGTCATTACTTTCAGAAATTAGAGAAATTTCAATTAGCTTGTTCATGAGACTCTTGATGGGGTCATTATTAGAAAAGACAGGATTGTTGCTAGAAATGGCGGTATCTTTGAGGTAGTGTTGGGCTAAATCTCCACGAAAGCCAAACCAGTAGTAGGCCCAGGGATCTGTTTCGTGGGCCTGGTATTGGATAGTAGCTTGAGGTGAGATAAAGAAAAAGTCGCCTGCCTTTAGGCTGTAAATCTTACCTTGACAGGTAAAGGTACCTCTGCCCTTGTAGATATAATGCAACATATAACCACTTCGAACAGCAGGGCCATAACTGTGGGAGGGTTGGGTTTCTTCATAACCAACTGTATACACACTTAGATAGGGATTGGTATTGGTATTGTTAAATAAAAAATTCATAAAATCTTCCTACAAATCGACTGATCTTGTCTACATTTTACCATTTATTTTAACTAAGTGAAAGGGTAAACTATAACTAAGTAAAACAAACAAGGAGGTTGTTCAGATGGCTCAATATCAAGACATCAGTGAACAAATTGAAAAATTAGTTGGTGGGCGTGACAATATTTCTAACGTGACACATTGTGCCACTCGCTTGCGTTTGGTCCTAAAGGATAATAAAAAAGCTGACATGGAAGGTTTGGAAAATATCCGTCTAGTTAAGGGGGTTTTCGTAGCGGGTGACCAGTTGCAGATGATCTTTGGCGCTGGTCTAGTCAATAATATCTATGACGAATTTTCAAGCTATATTGGTATTAATAGTGATAGTAAGATTGATGATGAGTCTAGTCAGGATTACCAGAATCCTTTGCAACGTTTTATGAAGGCCTTGTCAGATGTCTTTATTGAAATTATGCCATGTATCTTGGCTGCAGCGCTTCTTATGGGATTGTCATCACTCTTAACGACCAAGGACCTCTTTGGGGCCAAGTCCATCGTTGAGTATGTGCCTGGTCTGGCTGGTTTCAATCGTATTGTAAGCATTGCTTCATCAGGAATTTTTGCGCTCTTACCAATGATTGTAGCTTACTCAGCGACCAAACGTTTTGGAGGACGTGCTTCCCTTGGTTTGGCTATTGGAGCTGTTATGATTCACCCAAACTTGTCAGATGCCTATGCAGTAGCGGGTGGAACAGCTCAAGCAGAAATCGCCAATGTCTTTGGCCTCAATGTTGAGCTAGTTGGTTTCCAAGGCGGGATTATCATTGCCCTTCTAATTGGTTACATTGTTGCCTTCCTAGATAAGAAATTTAACAAAATTTTGCCCGATATGCTTAAGTTTGTTTTATCTCCTATGTTGACCATTTTGATCTCGTCATTCTTGCTCTTTACCATTATTGGTCCAGTTGGTCGTTCTATGGGATTTGGATTGACAGCAGGTTTATTGTGGATGGTTGAACACTTGGGTATCTTTGGTTATATGATTTTTGGTGGTATCCAACAAATTATCGTTATTACGGGTCTTCACCATACCTTTGGGGCTATCGAGACTCAGTTGCTACAAGATACAGGTCGTGATTTGCTCAATCCGCTCTTATCTGTTGCCATGATGGGGCAAGGTGGTGCAGTACTGGGGTATCTCTTCCTTAATCACAAGGACAGTAACAAACGATCAATGGCCGTTTCAGCGTTCACTTCAACTCTATTTGGGATTTCTGAGCCTGCTCTATTTGGTGTGACTGTCAAATACCGTTACCCATTGATTGCTGGCTGTATCGCAGGCGCTATTTCAAGTGGTTATGTTTACCTGTCTAAGTTGACCGCAGTTGGTTTCGGTGCGACAGCTATTCCTGGTTTCACTATCGTAGATGGGGCAAATCATGGCCATCTTAACTACATTATTGCTCACTTGATTGCCATTGTTACAGGTGCCATTTTAACAGTCGTCTTTGCAAAATTCTGGAAAGAAAAGGATTAATATCACATGAAGAAATATCATCAATACCGTGATATTCCTTCTCAATTAACAGCATCATTGGCTGATTGTGTGGCAGTGTGCCCTTATCGTCAAAGCTTCCATGTGGAAGGTGACATGGGCTATGTTAACGATCCTAATGGTGTTTGTTTCTTTGATGGGAAATATCATCTCTTTCATCAATGGAGCCCTCTCGCTTATAGCGAGGACAGCTGGTTTCAAGGCTGGTATCATCTGGTGTCATATGACATGATTACTTGGGAAGATGCAGGAGTGGGCTTGCAGACAGATACTGTCTATGAAACCCATGGAGCCTACTCAGGATCAGCCATCGCTGACGGTGATGTCATGCGTATCTTTTATACTGGTAATACTCGTGATGCCAATAACGAGCGAATCCCTTATCAAGTTGTGGCACTCATGGATAAGGCAGGTCATCTCTCCAAGGTGACACCACCAGCTATTATCGGTTACCCAGAAGGCTACACGGACCATTTCCGGGATCCAAAACTATGGAAGAAAGATGGTCATTATTATGCGGTTATTGGTGCCCAACGTCAAGACAAAACTGGTACAAGTCTGGTCATGCACTCACTTGATGGCTTTGACTGGTCTATTCTAGGTGAAGTGGGGACTCCTTACCAGGATTTTGGTTATATGTGGGAGTGTCCTAACTATTTTGAAATGGATGATAAGGGGATTCTCCTCTTTTCCCCTCAAGGACTAGCACCAGAGGGGAATTATTACCACAATATCTATCAGACGGGTTATGTGGTGGGGAATCACATAGATAAGGAAAATTTGCGTCTGACCGATCAGAAAAATTTTGTGGAGCTTGATCGTGGCTTTGATTTTTATGCAGCCCATGTCATGCAGGCTGGAGGTCGTACAATTCTCTTTTCTTGGATGGGTCTACCAGATATTAACTACCCAACAGAAGACTATGCTTATTGTGGTTGCTTGACTATGCCACGTGAGCTTTTCTTAGATGGGGACAAGTTGATTCAAAAACCTTTGCCGGAATTGGACAATTATCGTAAAGAAATATTGTCTAAAAATATTAATGCTTCAGAGGGCAAGGTATTCATGACTGGTTTTAAAACCAATCTTCAGTTTTCAGTGACCAAGGCGGAAGAAAGAGGGCAAGTGGTGATTAAACTTACAGCCAGTCAAGATGGTCGTTTGGGAACCAAATTGATCTTAGATTACGATAGAAAAGAGATAATTTTAGACCGTAGCCAGGCAGGTGCTCCTCTAGCAGAGGAGTATGGCAGCCAGCGCGTGCTTTTGGAGGATTTGGGTCAGCAACTTGATTTGGATATTTATCTGGATCGCTCATCCCTAGAGATTTTTGTGAATGGTGGGCAAGAAGTAGCTTCAAGCCGTATCTTCCCAGGTGATGAGCAGGTCTATACAGTGATTGAAGGAGCAGATGCTGAACTCGACATGACGATCTATGACTTGATGATTTAGGAGTTGATATGATTTATTTTGATGCCGATAAGCAGATTTTTCATCTGACCAACGGTCAGGTTTCCTATATTATTGGTGTGGAGGAAAAGGGACTTTTGGCCCAGCTTTATTATGGTAAGGCTGTTTCAGGTTATCACGGTGGGCGTCACTATCCCCGCTTTGAGCGCTCTTTCTCCTTTAACTTTGAGGAGGACAAGAAACGTGTCTATTCTAGAGATACCCTTTTACAGGAAATCAGTAGTTTTGGTGGTGGTGATTTTCGGGTGCCAAGCCTTGATATAGCAGGGTCGGATGGCTCTCATCAAACTGATTTTCGCTATGATTCTTACGAAATTTATAAGGGCAAGCCTGACTTGGGAGGGCTTCCTGCGACCTTTGCTTCAGAGGAAAATCCTGTTGAGACTTTGGACATCTGCCTTAAAGATAAGTATCGCCAGCTAGCTCTCCATCTACGTTACAGTATTTTTGAGCAGCTATCTGTTATTACCCGTAGTCATATCGTGGTCAATGAGGGCAGAGATGAGGTGGTTATTCACAAATTGTCTAGTCTTAGTCTGGATTTTCCAGCGGACAAATGGGAATCTATCCATCTACCAGGTGCTTGGGGTAATGAACGTCAATTGCAGAGGGACCCTCTCGTTCGAGGGATACATACCTTTGACAGTAAGCGTGGAACCAGTAGCCATCAGGAAAATCCCTTTGTTGCCTTGGTTAAGAATGATACGACTGAGAATCAGGGGCAGGCCTATGGTTTTGCTTTAGTCTATTCAGGTAATCACGAAGAAACCATCGAAGTAGACCAATACCAGCAAGTCCGCTTGACTATGGGGATTAATGGTTATGACTTTGTTTGGCATTTGTCTGCAGGAGAGTCTTTTACCACTCCTGAAGTTGTAATGGTTTATTCAGACCAAGGCCTTAACAGGATGTCCCAGATCTTCCATACAGTAGTACATAAGCATTTGACACGAGGGGCATGGAAGGATAAGGAACGTCCTATTCTTATCAATAACTGGGAAGCCACATATTTTGATTTTGACACAGATAGCATCAAAGGCTTGATGGATGAGGCTAGTCAACTGGGGATGGAGCTCTTTGTCCTTGATGATGGCTGGTTTGGACAGCGAGAAGACGACCAAACTTCTTTAGGAGATTGGTTTGTCAATGAGGACAAGCTACAGGGTGGCTTGCAGGCCCTAGCTACCTATGCTAAGAGTAAGAATTTAGACTTTGGTTTGTGGTTCGAACCTGAAATGATTTCACGGTCTAGTCAACTTTTTGAAGCTCACCCTGATTGGTACCTTCATCATCCAGGGTATGAGGCTGCGACTAGTCGTTCCCAATTTGTCCTAAACCTTAGTCGTGATGATGTCACCGATTATGTGATTGAAACCTTGTCAACTATTTTAAGGACAGTGGATATTTCCTATGTCAAGTGGGATATGAACCGTTATCTCAGTGATATTTATGCGACTGGAAATATTAGCAATCATGGCGAGGTGGCTCATCGATATGTGTTAAATCTTTACCGGATTTTCGAACATTTGCTAAGAGTCTTTCCTCATATCCTCTTTGAGGGCTGTTCTGGTGGCGGTGGCCGTTTTGATATGGGCATACTCCACTATATGCCGCAAATTTGGACTAGTGACAATAGTGATGCTATTGCTCGCCTAAAAATTCAATACGGTACTAGCTTGGCATACCCAGTTTCTAGCATGGGCGCCCATGTGTCTGCTGTACCTAATCATCAAAATGGGCGTATAACCAGCATGGAGACTCGCTTTAATATTGCCATGACAGGAGCCTTTGGATATGAATTAGATCCAAGACAGTTAAGTTCAGAAGAAAAAGCAATCATTAAAGACCAAATTGCCTTCTATAAGAAGAATCGTCAGCTCCTTCAGTATGGAACCTTTACACGATTGACTAGTCCTTTTGAGACCAATGCTTGTGCTTGGCAGTTGGTATCACAAGACAAAAATCAGGCTATGGTGATTTATACAACGGTCCTTAGTCATGCGGCTCCAGCTCTACAAATTTTAAAAGTTAAGGGCTTAGAAGCAAGCAGTCTCTACTATTGCCAACAAACAGAGCAATGCTATTACGGAGACGAATTAGCTGAAGTGGGATTCTATATCCACCCCATTTTTAACCAAAAAGACTTTGATAGCCGACGCATTGACTTTGTTAAGGTAGAAGATTTACCGAAGGGGAAATGACCGTAAATGGACAAACCTATACTCTGCACCCCAAAAGTTAGACAGAAAAAACCTAACTTTGGGGTATTTTATTATGAAATCCGAAAAGTTTTATGGTTATGAATAGACTTAAGTCACCTAACCAAATGGAACAGCTTTTGTAGACTATATTAATTACTACAACATTAAACGAATTAGAGTCAAACAAAAAGGACTGAAACTTTAAACATTTTAGTCTTTTTTGCCGCTTTCTTCTTGACAAAAGATGTAAAGGAGACTATACTATATTTGAAAAGTAAAGTTTGTTTTACATTATGGAAAGGAGGCAGCCTTGGAAAATCGAATTCAAGAATTACGAAAAAGAAAAAATCTCAGCCAGGAAGAACTGGCTGAGAAGCTAGAGGTCACGAGACAAACAATTATTTCTTTGGAAAAAGGCCGCTACAATGCTTCGCTCCTTTTGGCTCATAAAATTGCATCCTTTTTTAATTTAAGGATTGAAGAAGTGTTTCTCTTTGAGGAGGATGAATCATGAAATGGACTTATATGCTCAAATGGGGACTAGGTTTCTTAGTAGTCCTTGTCTTGATCTTTCTTCATTTACAGTTCGATTTTATTCCTAAGGAAATCCTGCCTATTGTGGGAATGATCTTGATTGTGCTGATCTTGAAAATTTTTCAAGCGTATGAAAAATAGGAGGCCGACATGGAAACATTAACTAAACAAGAATTTCGAAAAAAACTTCAAAAGAAAGTTATCGTGGGACGTATCTTAACCTTTATCATCTTGGTAGGATTGGCCTGGAGCCACTTTCATTCTCTGAATGATCGGCAGGAAGGAGTCATGGTCGGCATCCTGCTGGGGCTTTCTTTGATGACTATTCGGTATAATCTTGCCCTAAGACGGGAGGAAAATTTTGAGAAGCTCTACATTCAGGTGACTGATGAGCGCAATCGCATGATTGACGAAAAGACTCGCACTCTACTTTTTAATATCCTTTTGCTACTGGTAGCGTGCTTGAGTGTTCTGTCCATGATTTTCCCAATCATCTTAAGTCTCAATCAGTTTCTGACCGTGACCATTATCCTGGTTTTGGGACTTTACTATCTCTTGCGCTTTCTCCTATCTAAGCGTTATTAAAAAAAGCTGGCAGAGCCAGCTTTCTCAACAAGCTTTTAACAGAGCTTGTTTTTTATTTTCTATAAAGTCGATCATACTGGTAAACGGGGTCCATTGTAACATGGATGCCTAGTTTGCGCAGGACGTTTTTGTCTTCATCAGTCAGAGTGACGGTGGAGTGGGCCTCGCTGCCCTTGAGATTGCCGAGTTGTTGCATAGCATGCGCAGCATCTTGATTTTCCATGGCTGTGATAGCTAGAGCCATCAAGATTTCGTTTGAGTGGAGGCGCGGATTGCGGCTGCCCAGATGATTGATTTTCAGGCCTTGGATTGGCTTGACATACTCAGGCTCAATCAGCTTGGTTTCTTTAGCAATATGGGCTAATTTCTTAATGGCATTAATCAATACAGCAGCCGTAGGACCAAAGAGTTCAGAGGTTTTACCAGTTACGATTTCACCGTTTGGCAATTCCAAGGCTAGAGCTGGCTCACCAGTGCTTTCAGCCTTGGCACGCGCAGCAACTGTTACCTTACGGTCCAGCGGTGTGATGCCTAGGTCATTCATCAAGAGTTCGATTTTCTTGACAGCAGATTCAGAAACGCGCTCTGCCTTGAAGTCCAGAATCGTCTGGTAGTAGCGACGGATGATTTCTTGTTGAGATGCCTCGATAGCCGCATCATTATCTACAATGGCAAAGCCGACCATGTTGACGCCCATGTCCGTTGGAGAAGCATAAGGTGATTTGCCTAGGATGCGCTCCAGCATACGCTTGAGGACTGGGAAAATTTCGATATCACGGTTGTAGTTGACTGTGGTTTTTCCGTAGGTTTGCAGGTGGAAAGGATCAATCATGTTGACATCGTCGAGGTCTGCCGTCGCTGCCTCATAAGCTAAATTGACCGGATGGTGTAGGGGCAGATTCCAAACGGGGAAGGTTTCAAACTTGGCGTAGCCTGATTTGATACCATTGATTTGGTCGTGGTACATATTGGACAAGCAAGTTGCCAATTTACCAGAACCAGGACCAGGTGCGGTTACTACGACTAGATTACGGCTGGTTTTGATGTAGTCGTTTTTCCCCATACCTTCAGGCGAGATGATATGGTCCATGTCGGTCGGATAGCCCTTAATTGGGTAGTGGATGTAGGAGGCGATGCCATTCTTTTCCAGCTGGCTGCGGAAGAGGTCAGCTGCTGGCTGACCGGAATACTGGGTGATGACCACTGAGCCTACATAAATATCCAGCTCGTTAAATGTATCGATTAGTCGCAGCACTTCCTGGTCGTAGGAAATGCCCAAATCGCCACGCGCCTTAGAGTGTTCAATGTTGTTGGCATTGATAGCAATGACAATCTCTACTTGGTCCTTGAGCTCTTTGAGTAGTCTGATTTTATTGTCCGGCTCATAGCCTGGCAGGACACGGGCAGCATGGAAGTCTTCCAGCATTTTACCGCCGAATTCCATGTACAATTTGCCCTCAAATTGATTAATGCGCTCCAAGATATGGTCGCGCTGCAGGTTTAAGTATTTGTCAGAATCAAAAGCAATTTTTTTCATTTTCATTTTTACCTCTGCTAAGCATTATAACAAAAAAGAGACATTTTGGGGAGCAAAAGTAGTATCTGAGGACAAATAAAAAGAACCAATCAGAAGAAAAAATTTTAAATAGAACAATAAAAAAACCAAGGCTATTCAGCCAAGGTTCTTAATAGAAAAGAAAGGAAAAGTGGGAGTTTTAGAAAGGAAGCTCCTCTTCTTCCAAGACTAGGTCAGCCAAATCGGCTCCAGAATTATTTTCACGAATAGCCCGCTGGGCACGACTTTCAAGAAGCTGGAAACCATGTCCAAGGACTTCTGTGACATAGTGAGTCACACCGTCTTTTTCATAACGACGGGTCCGTAGTTCGCCGTCCAGAGAGATCAAGCTTCCTTTGCTGGCATAACTAGCTAGAGTCTCAGCCAATTTGCCCCAAAGGACAATATTGATAAAGTCTGCTTCGCGTTCACCGTTTTGATCCTTAAAACGACGGTTAACAGCAATTGTTGCGCGTGTGACAGATTTTTCATTGCTAGTTTTGTGCAATTCTGGTGTGGCCGTCAAACGACCGATAATAATGACTTTATTGTACATATAATTTCCTCCTACTTATTTATTCGGAAGAGAAAGAAAAAAATCGTGAAAATCACGATTTTTTTACCCTTGCCAATGTTTTGCTGGATCAAACGCAGTTCCGACGACTTCAGAGTCGGCTAATTCGATAATGCCACGTTTTTGAGGAGCGTTTGGTAATTGCAATTCACGTGGACTGCACATCATACCAAAACTTTTCTCACCCCGTAGTTCACCAGGAAAGATAAGGTTTCCCTTAGGCATCATAGCGCCAGGAAGGGCAACGATTGTTTTGAGACCTACTCGAGCATTGGGGGCACCGGCTACGATTTGAAGAGTCTTATCTGCTGCGACCTGTACTTGACAGATGTTGAGATGGTCACTATCTGGATGAGCAATCATTTCGACGATTTCTCCGACGACAAATTTCGGTCGGAGATCATTGATCAGAGTTTCAGAGAAGCCTTCTTTAGCCAACTCTTGGTTGAGCAAGGCAACCTCTTCGTCAGTAAGGAAGATTTGACCGTTTTGTTGGATATTAAGAATATCTGATACTTGGAAAATGTTCCAAGCTACGGTTTCGGCTGTATCTTGTCGGAAAATACGAGCAACATTTCCTTTGCGTTCAACAGAAAGTTTTGCATCTTCGTTGTTGGCAACAATCACCATCAAAACATCGCCAACAAATTCTTTGTTATAAGTAAAAATCATTCTTTTCTCCATTTGATTAGTTTAATGACGCTAAAAAATCATTGATTTCAGACTTGGTTTTTCGATTGCGATTGACCAACCGACCTATTTCGTGTCCCTTTTCCAGTACAACCAAACTAGGAATCCCATAGACATCCCAGCGTTTAGCAAGATCGAGATAGGCATCGCGGTCTACTTGGATGAAGGTGAAATTTGGATTCCTTGCCTCAATCTCTGGTAGGGAGGGCTGGATGAAATGACAGTCTCCACACCAGTCTGCTGTGAAAAAGAAGACAGTCCTCCCCTCTGACTGAACGTAAGTTGCCAATTCTTCTATATTTTCAGGAATAATCATCATTCTTCCTCATAAGTTAGCTGGCCGTTTTCGTAGACAAAGGTAAGGTGGCGGTCATCTTCAAGGACTACTCCACCAACCAGTGTATCTTCGCTGGACTCATAGAGTTGCACATAGACCGTGGCAATCTGTCCTTGACTAGCAAAGAAGCTACGGACCAGTTGAATAATCTCTTCTCTCTTTTTGGCTAGCTGTTGTTCTTTGACGACTTTTCGCGCGCCCAAGGCAAGACTTCCTGCTCCAAGAAGAGCAGCTGTTGTTAAAATGATTTTTTTAGCTTTCATGACAATATTTTAACACAAAAAAGAAGGGGGAACAATGGCCAAGATAGAAAAGGAGAAATTGACAAGCGAGAGGACTTAACTGAAATTTTTTTACTTGGATATTTCTCCTGTAGAGAGTTAGGCTTTTGCTACCTATCTTTCCCAAAAAGTGATAAAATAGGGGGCAGAAAGAAGGTAAATATGACAGACTTATTTTCAAAAATCAAAGAAGTAACTGAGATTTCTGCAATCTCAGCTCATGAAGGTCCTGTAAGGACTTATTTGCGGGAGAAAATGACTCCGCATGTGGATGAAATGGTGACAGATGGCTTGGGTGGCCTCTTTGGTATCAAGCATTCGAACCTAGCAGATGCACCTCGAGTTTTAGTGGCCTCTCATATGGATGAAGTTGGTTTCTTGGTCAGTGAGATTAAAGCAGACGGTACTTTTCGTGTAGTTGAAATCGGTGGTTGGAATCCTCTTGTGGTAAGCAGTCAGCGCTTCAAATTGTTTACTAGAGAAGGTCGGGAAATTCCAGTGATTTCTGGCTCTGTTCCACCTCACTTCCTACGTGGAGCTGGTGGGACACCAACCCTGCCACAAGTGAGCGATATTGTCTTTGACGGTGGATTTGCCAATAAGGAAGAAGCAGAAAGTTTTGGAATTCGTCCAGGAGATGCTATTGTGCCAGATAGCTCAGCTATTTTAACAGCTAATGGTAAAAATGTTATTTCCAAATCTTGGGATAACCGTTACGGGGTTCTCATGGTCAGCGAACTGGCTCAGGCCTTATCAGGTCAAGCTTTGGGTAATGAGCTATATGTCGGTGCTAATGTCCAAGAAGAAGTTGGTTTGCGTGGAGCTCACGCTTCAACAACTAAATTTGAGCCTGAATTGTTCTTTGCTGTAGACTGTTCTCCAGCTGGTGATGTATATGGTGGTCAAGGTGCTATTGGTGACGGAACGCTGATTCGTTTCTTCGACCCTGGTCATCTCATGCTGCCTAATATGAAAGACTTCCTGCTTACTACAGCTGAAGAAGCTGGTATTAAGTACCAATACTATTGTGCAAAAGGTGGAACAGACGCTGGTGCAGCTCATCTCCAAAACGGTGGTGTTCCATCTACAACTATCGGAGTTTGCGCTCGTTATATCCACTCCCATCAAACACTCTATGCAATGGATGACTTCTTACAAGCTCAGGCATTCTTGCAAGCAATTGTGAAGAAGTTAGATCGTTCAACAGTCGATTTGATTAAAAATTACTAAACTGATAATTATTTTTTGTGAAACTGCAATCAGTCAATAAAACAACGCCGCAGTTACCTGAAGCTCCATGATTCTATTTTGGTCATGGGGCTCTTTTAGTGGGGAAGACTAGATTGGAAGTATAGAAAAATTTTGATTTTAGCGATGAAAGGATAGTTGGCTTTTTAGAGTAGATTTTGATTTTTTCTCGCTTTGTAATATAATAATTCTGTATATAAGTGTAGCCTACTAGATAGATTGGGGGTATAAATAGTAGTGAAAACAGAAAAGCAAAGAAGTCATATTCATTTTAAAAATACTTTGTGGCCCCTCTTAGCTCTACTTGTACTGGCTTTATCTTTTGTGTATTTTAAGGGGATTCTTCCAGATCCAAAACAGGTCAAGATTGGGGTGACCTACATGACCATGAATAACGACTTTTACAAGACCTTGAATGCGGAGTTAGAGAAAAAAACTAATCAGCAGGGGAGTCGGCTCTATGTTCGAGATCCTGAGCTGGATGAGGGCAAGCAGAGCCAACAGATTGACTTTTTCGTCCGAGAAAAGGTAGATGTCATTGTGATTAATCCGGTGAAGAGTAATAGTCCAAGTATCATTTCTTCTCTTCAAAAGGCCAAGAAAGCTGGGATTAAAATCATCGTAGTGGATGCGCCAGTCAGCAAGGAAGTGGCAGTCGATACGACAATTGTTTCAGATAATTACCAAGCTGGTGTTTTAATTGCTAAAGATATGATGAAACGTTTGCCAGCTGCGAATATCCTTCTGCTAGAACATCGAAATGCAGTTTCTGCTATGGACCGCATTCGAGGTTTTGTAGAGACAATAAAAGATCAACCTCGTTACAAGATTGTTTCCCAAAAAGAGACGCTTGGCCAGACTGAAGAAGCAATGCCTCAAGTAAAAAGTGCCTTAGATGAAGGAATGGACTTTAATGTGGTCATGGCTCTCAATGATCGGGCAGCGATTGGTGCCCTAGCGGCTATTAAAAATAACGGCTTGAACCGAAAGCTTTCTATTTATGGCGTGGATGGCTCACCAGATATCAAAAACTTTTTGGCTACAACAAACGATATAGAGGGGACCGTGGCCCAATCGCCCATTCAGATGGGACGCAAGGTGGCGCAGGTAATTGAGCTGATGAAGGAAGGGAAATCCTACGACAGCCAATATCTGATTCCAGTTCATCTGGTTAATAGGGATAATATCAGTCAATACACAGTTACAGGGTGGCAATAATGAGACCTCAAAAAAGTATATTTTACAGCAAAATAGCGCTGATGGTCATCAATCTGGTTGCCATTGTCTATAATGCGTCTATCTATCTCTTTGCGACCAACTATGTGGCGGCTAAGGGCTTCAGTCACTCGCTTTTAGAGCGTTTGGATGCCATTCCCGGCTCTCCCAGCTTGATTTTCTGGGTATCAATTAGCTTGTATGCCTGCCTGCTCTTGGTCATGTACTATCGCGAGCGCCACCCTAATCAGCTGTCCGTCTATGACAAGGCGACCATTATTGAAATCCTGCTTATGCTGGTCATCTTTTCTGTCTTGCACTCATCCTACAATGGCTTGCTTCTCTTAGTGTTTGCGGATATTTTCTATGGCTCTAAGGAGTTCAATTCTTCCAAAGACAAGAAGTACTGGTTTTCTTTCATTATTTTGAGCTTTGGCATGCTGCTCTTGTCCAACTATGACCTCATGTCGCTCTTTATCAAGTTGCCTTCTCTAGATACCTATATTCGGTTTTATCCAGAGTCTGTCCGGCTGTTGCTGCTTTTTGGTAAGAACTTTCTCTACTCCCTCAATATCGTTGTCTTTATGATTTCCTTGCTCTTCTATATCTTGTCGGCTATTACAGAGCGTCATCGGATTGAGGAAGAGCTGCGCATGGCTTCTCAGGCCAATCGCGAGTTGAACTCTTATCTGGCCTTGTCTGAGAAAATAGCAGAAGATCGAGAGCGAAAGCGGATTGCCAGAGAAATTCATGATACATTGGGCCATGCCCTGACAGGAATTTCAGCGGGTATTGATGCGGTCAAGGTCTTGGTCGATATTGATACCAACCGAGCTAAGGAGCAACTCAATAATGTTTCAGTCGTTGTTCGAGACGGTATCCGTGATGTCCGAGGCTCGCTCAATAAAATGCGGCCGGGAGCTCTAGAAAATAACACTTTGAAGGAAGCTCTGATTAAGATTATCCGTGAGTATGAAGCTATCTCCAATTTGGAGATTCATCTCTGCTACGAATGGGATAATATTGACTTGGATATTGCCAAGGAAGACATTGTCTTCCGGGTGATTCAGGAGTCTATTACCAACTCTGTCCGACATGGCCATGCCAAGACTATCTGGGTTGAGCTATTGGAGGAAGACGAAGCTTATGTAATGACCATTCAGGATGATGGTGTTGGTTTTGATGAACTCTGCTACGGCTATGGCCTCAAGCAGATGCAGGAGCGTCTAATGATTATTGGCGGAAGCGTCCGATTTGAAAATCGGGACGGTTTCTACACGCATATCGAAATCCCAAAAATAGGAGGAAGACATGATTAAGGTTTTAATAGCAGACGATCAGGCCTTGATTCGCGAATCTCTGCAAATTATCCTGTCTGCCCACGCAGATATTGAGGTTGTCGGGACAGTCGGAGACGGCAAGGAAGTGCTGGAAAAGCTTCATCGAGTGCGCCCAGATGTGATTTTGATGGATATTCGCATGCCAGTCATGGACGGTGTTCTCTGTACCAAGGCTGTCAAGGAGCAGTATCCGGATGTTAAGATTATCATTCTGACGACCTTTGATGACGATGAATTTATCTTCTCCGCTCTCAAATATGGTGCGTCTGGTTATATTCTCAAAGGGGTTTCGACAGAAGAACTTCACGAAGCCATTCAGACAGTCTATCGAGGCGGAGCTATGATCAATCCCAATATTGCCACCAAGGTCTTCAAAATCTTTTCTCAGATGGCCCAGTCCAACTTTGCTATCACAGTGACGGAGGAAAATATAGAGGACATGAGCCGGACGGAGTGGAAGATTATCCAGCAGATTGGCTTTGGGATTTCTAATAAAGAAATTGCTGCCAAGCTCTTTCTATCAGAAGGGACAGTCCGAAATTACCTGTCAGGTATCCTAGCCAAGCTCAACTTGCGCGACCGAACCCAGCTGGCTATCTGGGCTGTTCAGACTGGGGTTACCCAGAGAGATTTTAGTAAGGAAAGCGACAAATGAAGTGGAGACTGAGACATTTGGCCCTACTGGTTGTCCTGATCATATCTGTTGCTCTGGCTTTTGTCTTTTGGGCTTCAGCTCAGGAAAAAATCCTGCGTATCGGTGTTTATGCTGGTTCTAGCTGGGGTGTGCCTAACAGCCGGGAAAACAAGATCTTAGACAGCTTGATTAAAAAATTTGAAAAGACGCATCCTCATGTCAAGGTCATTTATGAAAGCGGGATTCCCAAGGATGATTACGCCGACTGGCTGGCAGAGCAAGTCTTGAAAGGCGAGCAACCAGATCTCTTTATGGTACCGGAAAACGACTTTAGCGTGTTGGCTTCGACTGGCGCTCTCAAATCCTTGGACACCCTCTTACGGGATGATGAGCGAAAGGCATTTTATCCGGTGGCTTATGAAGCTGGGCAATATCAGGGAGTCAGCTATGCTCTTCCAGTTGAGAGCAATCCTATCATGATGTGTGTCAATAAAGACTTGCTTGAAAAAGAAGGAATTAGCATCCCTGAGTCAGGCTGGACTTTAGAGGATTTCTATGAGATTTGCAAGAAAGTAACCAAAGACACCAATGGCGATGGTGTGGTGGATCAGTACGGTATAACAGATTACACTTGGCAGCAAGCTCTGGTAGCTTATGGTGGGCATCTGACAAATAAATATGGCATCAATGTAGACAGCTCAGAGATGCACCAAGCCCTGTCCTTTATGAGCAAATTAGATATGCTCAGTCGGCACTATAAAGTTACTTCTAATGACTTTGATGAGGGAAGGGTGGCCTTCTATCCTATGAGTCTGGCCCAGTATCGGACCTACAAGCCCTATCCTTACCATGTTTCCAAATATTCTAGCTTTTCTTGGACCTGTATCCCAATGCCGACGGCCAACAATCAGGTGATGGGAACACAGGTCAAGACTTCGCTCTTTGCCATGTCTTCTAATACCAGTCAAGAAAAACTGGCATGGGAATTTATGCTTTTGTTGTCGCAGGATAAAGAAAGCCAACAGGCTCTATTTGAGAAATCTCAAGGGACTTCGGTCTTACCATCTGTAGTGAAAAGTCAGCAGTCTAGAGAAATCCTACAGGCAGATGATTTTGGCTTGGATTCTTTGACTTCTGAGAGGTTGGATCGCATGATGAATCGCTCTATCATTGATATCAGTCTAGAAGTAGATCAACATACGATGGAGCGGATGGACTATCTGATTCAAAATGCGATGCAGAATCAAGAGATTGATAGTGCCCTACCTAGTATTCAAAAGGAAATAGAAAGCGGAAAATAATCTGCTTTCTTTTTTGCATTTCAATCACAGAATAAACAAAGTTGACTAGACCAATATGACAATTGTCATATTCTTCCTAACAAATGTCATCTAACTTAAGTGACATTTGACAATATGAAACCGGTTCCACAACCTGTAAAATAAAATCATAAAGAAACCTTCGACGTTTAAAGCCTAAATTGGCTAAGAAGTAGAAGGGTAAGGAGGCAGGAAAGATGAAATATCTTGTATTGGTCAGCCACGGTGGCTTGGCCGAAGGGGTGCAAAGTTCTTTGGGAATGTTTGCCGGCGACAAGACAGATCAAGTGATTGCTGTTGGTCTAAAAGCAGGTAAGTCAGTAGACGATTTTGCCTTGGAGTTTCGCCAAGCTTTAGCGGGCTTAGCTGAGGAAGATCAGGTTCTTGTGTTGGCAGATATTGTTGGGGGAAGCCCTCTTACTACTGCCTGCGATGTCTTGGCTGAACTTGGAAAATTAGACACAGCAGTTGTCCTAGGTGGTCTAAACCTGACCATGGCTTTAACAGGGCTAGTTATGAAAGATATGTTAGAAGGCAAAGAACTAGCTAGAACCATTCTTTCAGAAGCTTCAGCAGCTCTTCAAGAATTCGAAGTCGCAACCGATAGTGACGAAGAAGATGACGACGATATTTAAATACTTAAAGGAGATTTATCATGACAATTTCATTTGTACGGATTGATGACCGCATGATCCACGGTCAGACAGTTACTCGCTGGGCTAAGGAATATCCTTGTGATGGCTTAATTGCGGTCAATGATGCAGCTGCAGGGAATGCCGTATTAAAACAAGCTTATAAAGCTGCTTCAGATAAGAAAACTTTTGTTTGGACTAAAGAAGCTTTTAAAGAAAAATCACAAAAGGTCTTGGATTCAGATAGCCGCTATTTCTTAATTACGAAGAATCCAATTGATATGAAAGAAATTTTAGTAGACCAAGGCTTTGTTCCAGCTGATGTTAAAGAAATTATCGTCGGGCCTGCTAATGATCGCCCAGGAGCAACGAAACTAGGAAACAATCAGTCTATTACTCAGGAAGAAGCAGAGGCAATTGAAGCAATTGAAAAGGCTGGTTATAAGGTGAAATTCCAATTATTGCCAGATGTTTCCATCGGCTACTGGAGTGATTTCAAGTCTAAGTTTGGTTTTTAATAATACTATAAGCGTTAAAGGAGGCTTATTATGACAATTTCTTGGTTACAGGCCGCTTTGCTAGGATTGTTTGCGTGTTTGTCATCCATGCCTGGTCTAGGTGGTACATCAATTGGTAACTATACTCTGGGACGCCCGCTTGTTGGTGGACTTGTTTCAGGGCTTATCTTAGGAGATATTAAACTAGGTATAGTCTGTGGGGTTGCCATGCAATTGGTTTATATTGCTCTGGTTACTCCTGGTGGTACAGTTTCAGCAGACGTTCGTGCGGTTTCTTATATCGGTATTCCGCTAGCGATGGTAGCTATTACGACACAAGGCTTAGCCTTAGATTCTTCAGATGCAGCTAACTTGGCTAAATCAATGGGAACTTTAGTAGGAACAGTTGGTACCGTTCTATTTTATGGTACAGCTACAATGAACTTGCTCTGGCAACACATTGGTTGGAAAGCAGTCGAAAAAGGAGAATTTAAGCGTTTGTACGCAGTAGACTGGGGCTTCCCATGGATTTCACACATTGTCTTCTCTTTCTTACCAACTCTAATCATGTGTAAATTAGGGGCAGATGCAGTTACAGCTTTGAAATCAGCCCTTCCTTTGGATGGAATTCCAATGAAAACCCTCTTTACAGTGGGCTCACTCCTTCCATGTGTCGGAATCGCTATTTTGTTAAAACAAATTGTTGAAAAAGCTGTCGACTTCATTCCTTTCTTTGTCGGTTTTACTCTTGCAGCTTCTCTAGGATTAAATCTAGTCTCTTGTGCAGTCATTTCATTGATTTTCGCTGTTCTATTCTATGAAATTCAAATGGCTAAAAATGTCAGAGCTCAAGCAGTAGCAAGTACAGGCGTGATTGATGACGATGATGAGGAGGATATCTAAAATGGCAAAATTAACGAAAAAAACATTAGGAAAATCTTTCCATCATTGGTACTATGGTAACTTGACCTGCTTCTCACAAGAGCACATGCAGACTTTTGGTTATCTTGCGTCTATGCTACCAATTGTGGAAGAACTTTATCCGAAAAAAGAAGATCAAGCAAAGGCAATGCATACTTATACAGCCTTCTTCAATACTGAACCTCAGCTAGGTGCCTTGATTGTCGGGATTACAGCAGGGCTCGAAGAGGCACGTGCAAATGGTGCTGACGGAGTGGATGATGAAACAATCAATGGACTTCGTGCTGGTTTGATGGGACCTGTTGCAGGTATTGGAGACTCGCTGATTGTTGGGACACTGATCCCGATTATCTTGGGGATAGCCCTTGGTTTATCAAACGGAGGATCTCCACTAGGTGCTATCTTCTACATCGTTGTCTGGAACTTGCTAGCTTACTTCGGTATGAAATTTGCCTATTTTAAGGGCTATGAACTGGGCGACAAAGCGGTTGAATTTCTTGTTGGTCCTCAAGGACAAGCTATCCGTAAATCTGTATCTATCATTGGTGGTATGGTTATCGGAGCAGTAGCAGCTACTTGGGTGCCTGTTAAAACAGCTTTCCAATTAAAAGACTCATCCGGAAAAGCATTCTTGGTTCTGCAAGATCAATTGGACGGAGTTTATCCAGGACTTTTGACGGCATTATTTATCGTCTTTTGCTGGTGGTTAATGGCTAAGAAAAATCTATCTCCAATCAAAGTGATGCTACTTCTTGTAGTTGTTGCATTTATTGGTGTATTACTTGGCTTCTTTAATCCAGGTTTGAAATATTAAAAGGAGAAATCATGACAGAACAAGAATTGATTCAAGGCTATGAAACAGAAATTCACTATCAAAAACATATGATTGAAAATCTAGGACGTTGGTTTAGTCTCTTCTTTACCATTGCGAGTATCGGTCTTGTTCTGATTTATTTCTTTCGCCAAACCAATATGATTCTTTTCATTGTTGGAATTATCCTAGCAGTTTTAGGTGTTCTTGCCATGTTAGTATTTGGTTATGGTATCTACAAAGGCCGACTCAATCTTCAAAAAGTTATTGATGATTTTGAAGCTAAAATTCAAATAAAATATTAAGCTAGATGCCCCTGATAAAAGATTATCGGGGGTTGATTGTTAAAAATTTTCAGAAATTTTCTAAAAAAGTCTTGACATTGTATGAAATTAAGGGTATAGTATTAAACAATAAAAACAAGGAGAAATAAAATGGTTAAACAAACGTCATCACAGACAATTAAATTAAATACCTACTTTTACTTTAGTTTCTTTAGATAGACGTTTGTAGCCGAAAGGATACAAACGTTCCCCGTTTGTATCTATGAAGCTAAAGCATTTTATGATGAATCCAGCTGATTAGATATCTTTTCTAACTGACTGGATTAAAGTGGATGATTGATCTCATCTATATCAGCACTTAAAAGCCAGTTAGAATATTATCTAATTGGCTTTTTGTTTTTGAAAAAAATTAAGGAGCATGATATGAAAAAAACACTACTTTCCTTGGTTAGTTTGGCGATAGCCTTACTTCTTGTAGCAGGATGCAGTTCTTCAAAGAAGTCGGAAAAACAGGTCCATATTGGGATTCTTCAATATGTGGAGCATGAGTCCCTGACAGCTGCTCGAAAAGGCTTTGAGAATGAGTTGAAAGACCAAGGGTATATTGATGGTAAGAATATCAAGATTGACTACCAGAATGCCCAAGGGGACCAGTCCAATCTCCAAACGATTTCTACGAGCCTACTCTCTAAGAATGACTTGGTTCTAGGGATTGCAACGCCAGCAGCCCAATCTTTAGTCAATCTATCGACTGACACCCCCATTCTCTTTACAGCGATTACAGATCCTGTATCCGCAAAGCTCGTGAAGTCTATGGACAAGGTTGGCGGTCTAGCAACTGGTACAAGTGACCGAGCTCCCGCCAAGAAACAAGTGGCCTTGCTAAAAAAAGTCATGCCTAATCTGAAAAAAGTTGGGATTATGTACACCACCAATGAACGAAACTCAGAGATTCAAGTGCAAGAGGCAGAAGCAGCTTTTAAAGAAGCTGGTATTGAAACGGTTGTCAAGGGGATTTCCTCTACAAATGATGTGCAAGATACCACAAAAAGCTTGATGAGTCAGACGGAAGCCCTCTTTATTCCAGCTGATAATACCATCGTTTCAGCGATCACCTTGGTGACAGACTTATCTAAAGAAATGAAGGTGCCTGTAGTGGGTGGTTCTGTTGATGTGGTAGATGATGGGGTGCTCTTTACCTACGGGGCTGATTTTGAAGCTTTGGGTCGCCAAACTGCTAAAATGGCTATTCGAATTATGAATGGAGAAAAAGTCGATGATATTTCAGCTGAAGATCCTGAGACGCTGAAGGCAGTAGCTAATAAAGAAATGGCTCAACTTCTAGGAATTGACATCAGCGCCATTGAGCAAGAGGAACAGGCAAATGCTCAAGCGAAAAAAACAACTCAGAAAAGCTCTTCTGCTAAAAATACCGCTAATCCGAAAGTGAATTCTCTTTCCAAACCTAAGTCGTCTGATTCATCTGGTGGTCTTCTAGATATTGTACTCTCTGCTCTATCTCAAGGTTTGCTCTGGTCTATTATGGCTATTGGAGTCTTCATTACCTTCCGAATTTTAGATATTGCAGACCTGACTGCAGAAGGATCCTTCCCGCTTGGTGCAGCAACTACAGCCATTTTAATTATGAAAGGCTTGAATCCTCTTCTAGCCACCATTGGCGGTTTTATTGCTGGAATGCTGGCGGGGGCAGTGTCTGGATTTCTACATACCAAGATGAAGATTCCGGCTCTTCTGACGGGGATTATCACTCTAACTGCTCTTTATTCTGTTAACTTACTTGTATTAGGAAGTTCTAATCTTTCTCTTTCAGGTCAGACAACACTGGTGACTGTGATGACAAGTCTACTTAGTCTATCTAAGACCTCTTCGGTCATTGTATTAGGGCTTGCCTTCGTTGCCTTTGTTATCTTACTTTTAATTGTCCTACTCAATACCCAGCTTGGTTTAGCTTTGCGGGCGACCGGAGATAATTTGGCTATGGGAGAAGCCAATGGAATTAAAGTTGACCGAATTAAGATTTTAGGTTATATGCTTTCAAATGGGCTAATTGCCCTTGCTGGCTCCCTTTTAGCTCAAAATAATGGTTATGCGGATATGAATATGGGAACAGGAACCATTGTAAACGGCTTAGCATCGATTATCTTGGCCGAAGTCATTGTTAAATACCTTCCGCTTGGAAAACGTCTCTGGTCCATTGTGGTCGGATCCATCCTATATCGTTTAGTTCTAGTAGTTATTCTGGCTATGAATGTGGATGCTCAAATGCTTAAATTAGCCTCAGCTATTCTTCTTGCTCTCATTCTTTACGTTCCAGAAATTCGTCAAAAATTGCAGATTAAAGCAAACAAAACCTTAACGCCAGGAGGTGACAGCTAATGTCTTTATTAACATTAACCAATATTCATAAGACCTTTGAAAAAGGAACAATCAATGAGAATCCTGTTCTCCGAGGCTTGGATCTCGAAATCGAACAGGGAGACTTTATTTCCGTAATTGGTGGGAATGGAGCAGGGAAATCAACCTTGATGAACTCTATCGCAGGTGTCGTAGAGATTGATGATGGAGATATCTTGCTTGATGGTCAGTCTATTAGAAAGCCTTCAGTAGCTGATCGATCGAAAAGTATTAGTCGAGTTTTTCAAGACCCGCGGATGGGGACAGCCACCAATTTGACGATAGAAGAAAATATGGCCATTGCTTATCGTCGTGGGAAGAAGCGGAGCTTTTTCAAACGATCAATTACAGAAGAAGAACGCCAAATCTTTAAGGGTGCACTGGAACATCTTGGCCTAGGTCTTGAAAATAGAATGAAGACGGATGCTAATTTCTTATCTGGAGGTCAAAGACAGGCTTTGACTCTTTCGATGGCGACCTTAGTTCGGCCTAAGGTTCTCTTGCTGGACGAACATACTGCAGCTCTCGATCCTAAAACAAGTGATATGGTGATGAACTTAACGAAAAAAGTAGTAGAAGAGCAGAAGCTAACAACCCTCATGGTCACTCATAACATGGAACACGCCATTGAGTATGGTAATCGCTTGATTATGCTCTATCATGGGAAGATTGTCGTGGATGTGAAGGGTGAAGAAAAGGAAAATCTAACGGTAGCTCAGCTCATGGATCTCTTCCATAAGAACAGTGGTCAAGTACTGAATGATGATGCTCTAGTCCTAGGATAAGACAAAAAAACTGACTGGTTTCTCTAGTCAGTTTTTTAAGTTCTTTGAAGAAAAAATAGTATTTTTTTCTTGACTATTTTTGACCAAGTGATAAAATAATAACTATAGATTAGCACTCGATATAAGAGAGTGCTAAAAATTAATCTCAGGAGGGATACTATGTTAAAACCATTAGGTGACCGAGTGGTCCTAAAAATAGAAGAAAAAGAAGAGAAAGTTGGCGGTTTTGTTATCGCTGGTAACAGTCATGCAGCGACTAAGACAGCCGCAGTTGTAGCAGTTGGCCAAGGAGTTCGTACCTTGACCGGTGAATTGGTAGCACCATCTGTCAAAGCTGGAGACAAGGTTCTTGTTGAAAGTCACGCAGGAGTAGAAGTGAAAGACGGTGAAGAAACCTACCTTCTAGTCAGCGAAGCCAATATTCTAGCAATAGTTGAGTAAGATTAGAAAAGAGGGATAAAAAATGGCAAAAGACATTAAATTTTCAGCAGATGCAAGAAGTGCAATGGTACGCGGAGTCGATATTTTAGCAGATACAGTCAAAGTAACCTTGGGACCTAAAGGTCGCAATGTTGTTTTGGAAAAATCTTTTGGCTCTCCCCTTATCACTAATGACGGTGTGACCATCGCTAAAGAAATTGAATTGGAAGACCACTTTGAAAATATGGGTGCTAAGTTGGTGTCAGAAGTTGCTTCCAAAACCAACGATATCGCAGGTGACGGAACAACAACAGCAACAGTTTTGACGCAGGCTATCGTCCGCGAAGGAATCAAAAACGTAACTGCCGGAGCCAATCCAATCGGTATCCGTCGTGGGATTGAAGCAGCTGTTGCAACAGCTGTCAGCGCTCTGAAAGAAACTGCTATTCCAGTTTCTAACAAGGAAGCTATCGCTCAGGTTGCTGCCGTTTCTTCTCGTAGTGAGAAAGTCGGTGAATACATTTCTGAGGCTATGGAAAAAGTTGGCAACGACGGAGTTATCACTATCGAAGAGTCCAAAGGGATGGAAACTGAGCTGGATGTTGTAGAAGGAATGCAGTTTGACCGTGGCTACTTGTCTCAATACATGGTGACAGATAGTGAAAAAATGGTGGCTGATCTGGACAACCCTTATATTTTGATTACAGACAAGAAAATTTCTAACATTCAAGAAATTCTGCCATTGTTAGAAAGCATCTTGAAAACCAACCGTCCGCTTTTGATCATTGCAGATGATGTGGATGGCGAAGCTTTGCCAACACTGGTTCTTAACAAGATTCGTGGAACTTTCAACGTTGTAGCTGTTAAAGCACCAGGTTTTGGTGATCGTCGTAAGGCTATGTTGGAAGATATTGCCATCTTGACAGGTGGAACAGTCATTACAGAAGATCTTGGATTGGACCTCAAGGATGCAACCATTGAAGCACTTGGACAAGCATCTAAAGTCACTGTTGACAAGGACAGCACTGTAATTGTAGAAGGTTCTGGAAATCCTGAAGCCATTGCTAACCGTGTAGCTGTTATCAAATCTCAAATTGAGAGTGCAACTTCAGAATTTGACAAGGAAAAACTGCAAGAACGTTTGGCTAAATTGTCTGGTGGTGTAGCTGTGATTAAGGTTGGAGCTGCAACCGAAACAGAACTCAAGGAAATGAAACTCCGCATCGAAGATGCCCTTAACGCAACCCGTGCCGCTGTAGAAGAGGGAATTGTATCCGGTGGTGGTACAGCCTTTGTTAGCGTTCTAGATGCAGTTGCTGGTCTCGAATTAACAGGAGATGAAGCTACTGGTCGTAATATTGTTCTTCGTGCCTTGGAAGAGCCAGTTCGCCAAATCGCTCTCAATGCAGGCTTTGAAGGTTCAATCGTCATTGACCGTTTGAAAAACTCTGAAGCTGGTACAGGTTTCAATGCAGCGACTGGCGAATGGGTTAACATGATTGAGGCAGGAATCATTGATCCAGTCAAGGTGACTCGTTCAGCCTTGCAAAATGCGGCTTCTGTTGCTAGCCTGATCTTGACTACCGAAGCAGTGGTAGCGAATCAGCCAGAGCCAGCTAGTCCAGCACCAGCCATGGATCCAAGCATGATGGGCGGAATGATGTAGTCATTAGCTAAAAGCTTAAATAACAAAAAGAGGAAAGAAATTTCCTCTTTTTTACTGTTAAAACATAATTACTTCCTTGAAGATTTGAGCTCAGGCTTCCTATATGATAAAATAACGATAGAAAAAGGAGAAAATGATGATTGATGTAGAAGAAATTCTGAGCAAGATGAATCTCAACCAGAAAATCAATTATGACCGTGTCATGCAGAAAATGGTTCAGGTTTGGGAAAAGGATCAGAAACGCCCGACCATTCTTATGCATACTTGTTGTGCCCCTTGCTCGACCTATACCTTGGAATATCTCAGCCAATATGCAGATGTGACAATTTACTTTGCCAATTCCAATATTCATCCTAAGGCGGAGTATCAGAGGAGGGCTTATGTGACTCAAAAGTTTGTCAGCGACTTCAATGAGAAAACAGGTTATACAGTTCAGTATTTAGAAGCCCCTTATGCACCTCAGGAATTTTTCCGAAAAGTTCATGGCCTGGAGGATGAACCTGAAGGGGGCGATCGTTGCAAGGTTTGCTATGACTATCGATTGGACCAGACGGCAGAAGTTGCGGTTGAACTTGGTTTTGATTATTTCGGTAGCGCCCTAACTATCAGCCCACATAAGAATTCACAAACCATCAACAGTGTTGGTATTGAGGTTCAAAAGGTCTATGCTACCCACTATTTGCCGAGTGATTTCAAGAAGAATCAAGGCTACAAGCGCTCGGTGGAGATGTGCGAGGAATATGATATTTATCGTCAGTGTTATTGTGGCTGTATTTTTGGTGCTCAAGACCAGGGAATCGACTTAGTAAAAGTAAAGAAAGAAGCTACGGCCTTTATGGCGGGCAAGGATTTAGAAAAGGACTACTCTCATATCAAGTTCACAGTGATAGATTAGTTCTTGATAGACTCATAGTCTGTGGCCTATAAAAAAGAACTGCTTTAAGATAGATTATTCTGTCTTGAGCAGTTCTTTTAACTATGTAAGTGTTTAAAAAGGTAAACTTGGCTGATCATTATCTAATCGCGCAGCTGTTTGGTAGGCTAAGAAGAAGGTAAAAATAGCTAGGGCAGATAGGATAGGTCTTACAAGCGGTATTTCGGTTTCAATAGCTGAGAGCGGTGAGTTCCAGATGAAATGTAGGATGAAAGCCGCTAGGAAGTATATAAGTCCTGTTTTGAAGTTGCTAGCATTCTTTTTGCGATAGCGAATCATGAGGGTCAAGCCGAAAGCAGTCAAGCCTGTGTAGAGCCAATGAGAGGCGATTGAGCCAACCACGCGTCCCAGAATTCCTGAGATAGCGAAAGAGAAGCCTTCAGACATATCAGATAGAATATATGAGAAGTCCTCGCTGATTTGGAAACCAAACCCTGCTACAATTCCCAGAAGTAAGATAGACTTCAAGTTTTTTACAGGAACTAGGTAGAGAGCAAAGGCTACGCCAATCAATTTGAGAGGCTCTTCAACTAAGGGAGCAACAATGGCACTTTCTAAATCACTAATAAAAGAAATAGATAAAGTAGAAACACCATCATGGATATAAGTGTTGGCAAGACCAGAAGTCCATCCTGCGATGAAGAGTCCGCCCAAGAAGGCAATGATTAAACTAGCAAGCGGAGTCTTCCATTTTTTTTGAAAGTGTAAAATGATTAAGCTAGCTGGAACAATATAAAGCAAGGCTAGTAAGGCAGCCAGTCCAATAATGCCGTAAGCTTTGCCAGATAATTCGCCTAGAGTATAGGTCTTTGTTTCGTACTCAATTCCAATACAGATAAGGACCAGAAATAGGAGAAATACTAATTTTTTCTTCATAAACTTCTTTCTAAGGTGAGATTATTATGTTGCGGTGATTGAGGGAATCAGTCGTGATGAATCATGGACAAGATTTCCTGTCTCTGATGAACATTTTCTTTGTAAATTCCTTTTGCAACTGTAGTAACAGTCTTACTACCAGGTTTTTTGATTCCTCGCATAGTCATGCACATATGTTCGGCTTCAACCATGACAAATACACCCTCAGGTGACAAAGCTTCATCTAAGGCTGTCGCAATTTGGGCAGTAAGGCGTTCTTGTAGTTGAGGACGTTTGCTAGCTACTTCAACAGCACGGGCTAATTTGCTCAGCCCAGTGACTTTGCCATTGCTAGGTAGGTAGGCGACATGAGCAACACCATAGAAAGGTAAGAGATGATGTTCACACATGGAATGAAATGGAATATCTTTTACAAGAACGACTTCTTCATGACCTTCCGAAAATACAGCAGTAAATTCATCCTTAGGATCTCGACCAAGCCCAGAAAAGACTTCCTGATACATTTTAGCTACTCGCTTTGGTGTGTCAAGCAACCCTTCACGGTCAGGATTTTCCCCAACTAATTCTAATAGTTGGTAAACAGTCTCTTGCAATTTTTCAAAATCAGACATAAAAAACTCCTCATTAGTCAAACTAGTCCTATTATATCGGAAAGAAACAGGGTCGTCAAATACTTGAGCAGTATCAGAACATCTCGTTCACGAAGTTTTAAAGAATTCTCTTGCTATTTCATAGAGAATCTAGTATAATAGTTATTCGTGAGAAAACCTCACTTACCCCTTGCAAAGTCTTGGGGTCATTAGACCAAAAGGAGGAAAAATCAATGGCTAAATACGAAATTCTTTATATTATTCGTCCAAACATTGAAGAAGAAGCTAAAAACGCTTTGGTAGCACGCTTTGACTCTATCTTGACTGACAACGGTGCAACTGTTGTTGAATCAAAAGATTGGGAAAAACGTCGTCTTGCATACGAAATCCAAGATTTCCGTGAAGGACTTTACCACATCGTTAACGTTGAAGCAAACGACGATGCAGCTCTTAAAGAGTTTGACCGTCTTTCAAAAATCAACGCTGACATTCTTCGTCACATGATCGTCAAACTTGACGCTTAATTAAGAAGGTAGATTCATGATAAATAACGTTGTACTTGTAGGTCGCATGACCCGCGATGCTGAACTACGCTATACACCGCAAAACCAAGCGGTTGCAACATTTACATTAGCTGTTAATCGTAATTTTAAAAACCATAATGGTGAAAGAGAAGCAGACTTTATCAATGTTGTCATCTGGCGTCAGCAGGCAGAAAATCTTGCAAACTGGGCTAAAAAAGGTGCTCTAGTCGGAATTACAGGTCGTATTCAGACTCGTAATTATGAAAATCAGCAAGGTCAACGTGTCTACGTCACTGAGGTCGTTGCAGATAACTTCCAACTATTGGAAAGTCGTACAAGCCGTGAAGGACAGTCTGGAGGTTATACTCCAAATAACTTTGGCGGTAATGCAGCACCAAGCTTCGGAGGCGCTGACTCGTCTCACCAAGTACCGAATTTTTCTCGTGATGAGAATCCATTTGGTAACTCAAATCCAATGGATATCTCAGATGATGATCTGCCATTCTAATTGGACAAACTAGAACTATAATATAAAGGAGAAAACACATGGCTCAACAACGTCGTGGCGGATTCAAACGCCGTAAAAAAGTTGATTATATCGCAGCGAACAAAATTGAATATGTTGATTACAAAGATACTGAGCTTCTTAGCCGTTTCGTTTCAGAACGTGGGAAAATCCTTCCTCGTCGTGTAACAGGAACTTCAGCTAAAAACCAACGTAAAGTAACAACAGCTATCAAACGCGCTCGCGTAATGGCTTTGATGCCTTTCGTAAATGAAGACTAATTTGATTAACAGCAGGCTCTGACCTGCTGTTTTTTTTATTATATCATTGACAAAATGTCAGTTAGGTGCTATACTGACCACAAGGAGGCAGAAATCATGCGTGATGTCAAGGAAGTAGAGGTACGGAGAGCAGAGATTATGTCTGCAGCCTTACAGCTCTTTGCCCAAAAAGGCTATCTAAAGACTAGAACTCAAGATATTATTGATAAGCTTGGAATCTCACGAGGTCTGCTTTACTATCATTTTAAGGATAAGGAAGACATTCTCTATTGTCTGATTGAAAAGAACTCTGAGCCCTTGCTGAGAAAGCTAGAAAAGATTAGCTATCAGCCAAATGTTGGGGCCAAGGAAAAAATCAGAGCCTTTATTGAGGCGACCCTTATCCCAGAGGAAAGCAGAACACAGGAAAATCAAGTTTTGCAGGAAACCGTCAATTTGGAGACCAATCGCTATGTTTTAGATCGCTTTTATCATAGACTCTGTGAACGGATGATTGTTTTCTTCACTCATATCTTGGAGGAAGGACAGAAATCCGGAGATTTTCATTTAATATATCCACATGAAACGGCTTCTTTTCTCATGACTGCCTACGTCTTTGTGTCAAATGATATTAAGATGAGTAATGAAAAACCAGAGACTTTGCAGGATTATCTCACCAGCTTCCAGGCGATATTAGAAAAAACCTTAGGATTAGAAGAATCTATTTTTTTAGAATAATCGGCAGTTTTCTGCCTTTTATTTAGAAACATAACTGACAAAATGTCAGTTCAAGTCTTCAATCTCTTAACCTAAATTTTAAAAAATTTTACGCTAAAACTGACAAAATGTCAGTTAAAACAAAAGGAGAAATTCATGTTAAAAATAGAACATTTAACAAAAGTATATAGCAATGGTAAAAAGGCTGTGGATGATCTTAGTCTGATGGTGGAGCCTGGAGATATTTATGGCTTCATCGGCGCTAATGGAGCAGGTAAGACATCCACCATTAAGTCCATTGTGGGGATTCATGATTTTGATAAAGGAGAGATTTATATCTGCGGGCACTCTATCAGGAAGGAGCCCTTGCTTTGTAAGAAAAAGATGGCGTTTCTGCCGGATAACCCAGACCTTTATAAAAATCTGACAGCAAGGCAGTTTTTGGATTTTGTAGCAGACATTTATAGGGTTTCTATGGAAAAGAGGCAAGCAGCTATAGAAAAGTATTCTAAAATGTTTGAGCTGGATACGTCTTTGGATCAGTTGATATCAGCTTATTCACATGGGATGAAGCAGCGATTGGCACTAATAGCGGCTCTCCTGCATGAGCCAGAATTGTTGATTTTAGATGAACCTTTTGTCGGTTTAGATCCGAAAGGCGCATATTATTTTAAGCAAATCATGAGAGAGCTAGCCAGTCAAGGGCATGCGATTTTCTTTTCTACTCACGTTTTAGAGGTTGCGGAAGAACTCTGCAATAAGGTAGCAATTCTGCAAAAGGGACGTTTGGTGGCTAATGGAAGGACCTCTGAAGTTAAGGGGGCATTCAGTTTGGAACAAGTATTTATGGAGTTACAGGAAGATGACTAATATTCTTTTGCTTTTAAAAGTACAATTATACAACACATTTTCGCTTAATGATTTAAGGAAAGGACGAGGGTTGGGCAGGTATTTTAAGCTTGGTCTGCTCTTCTTGCTTATTTTGCTATTTTCAGGCTATAACCTTTTGACGGCTTTGAGTTTGGTCAAGTTGGGGCAGGCAAATTTGATTCCAGCCTATATGATTGCCTTGGTTAGTTTTATTATTTTCTTTTTCAGTCTGATGCAATCAAATGGCATCTTGTTTGACCAAGAGGAACTTGACAGGCTCATCGTATTGCCGCTCAGTATTAGAGAGATTGTCTGTGAGAAATATGCTTTTCTTTATCTTTTGAACAGTGTGTTTGCCATTCTTCTCATGCTCCCAGCAGGCCTCGTTTGGTTTGGATATAGTGCGTCCTTGTTGGAGTTGCTTCTTTATCTGCTTTTAATGGGATTTATTCCTCTTTTACCTCTCTGTTTAGCCTCTTTACTTGGCTTGTGCGTTGCCTACATAGCCTCAAAGGCCCCTCATAAGAATCTAGTTGCCTTCCTTTTTTCTCTCTTCTTGCTTTTGGGGCTGGCAACAGGCAGTATGTGGGCTATGAGAGCTGGACTGTCAGCGGAAAATGTTGGTCTCTTGCTTACCAAGCAGCTGACTTCTCTCTATCCTCCGGCAAGCTTGTTTTTTAACCCTCAGCATTTCTGGTGGTCTAGCCTTTTGTTGATGTTTGTCTCGTTTGCGCTGACAGGACTTTTTCTGAGGTATTTAAGTAGAAATTATTTAAAAATAAATCAGATGATAACAGGAGTGAAGTCAGAAAGCAAAGTCTATAGAAGCTGGCAGAAGTCTCCCTTTATGGCTCTTTATAGGAGAGAATTTGCGAATTTTGTGAGTTCCTATCTTTATATGCTCAATAGTGGACTAGGAACTATTTTAATCATCGTTTTAGCCATCTCGCTTTGTTTTATGAGTCCTGATGTCCTCTTTTCTTCGATAGGACTCAGCGATAGCCGAGAATTTTTACCCCTATTACTGGCTGGCTGTCTCAGTATTTCCAATCCTGCAGCTGTCAGTATTTCCTTAGAGGGGGAAGAGATTTGGCTGCTTCAGACGCTCCCGGTTTCTATGAGGCAGATAATGATGGCAAAGCTGGCCTTGACGGTGTCCTTACATTTCACAGCCTTGCTGCTGGGCTTGCCTGTTCTGACTTGGCGTTTCTCGCTAGGAGGATTGCAAGTAGTGGATTTGGTCCTTATTTCACTGGCTTATTCACTGTTTACAGCTCTTCAGGGACTTGTGGTCAATTTTCATTATCCTAAGTTCATCTGGGACAATGAAATGATTGTTATTAAGCAAAGTTTTTCGGCTATCTTGTCTGGAGGAATTGGCATCTTGGTTCTTGTGTTCCCTCTTTGCTTATCCTTACTATTTGGTATGGACTTGGAGATGTCGCTGCGAATCTCAGCTCTTGGACTTTTGCTTTTGGCTGCCGTCCTTTATAGGCATTTAATAAAACAAGGATATTTTAAGGAGGTCCATGGCTAATGAAAAAGAAAGATTTATTCGTTTTGTTTTTCTTAGCAGTAATCATATTTTTGATTATCTGCCTGCTACCAGAGCAGGTTCCCATTCATTTTAACAGCGCAGGAAAGGCGGATATTGTTGTCAATCGCTTTTGCTTGATTCTCGGTTTGCCCATTCCCTACTCTCTTTATTGGAAATATTTCCGAAGCAAATCAAAAAGAGGTCAGTGAATGATTTCTAAAAGGAGCTGGATGTGAATAGTTTGGAAGATTTCAACCAAGCAAATTATTTCAACCTGCCTTTTTTATTAGCGTAAATTCGTTTATATCAAAATATTGGCCAACAGAGATATAAAGCAGGAGATTTTTCTGATTCAGTATTGAATAGAGTAGAAAAAGTGCAGTAGTAAGTAAAGTTGCTATATTTCTTGGACAAGCAGACTAGGTGTGACCATCAAAAAAGAACCCCTTATGAACAGAATATAGTTTTCTATACGGTTCATAAATGGTTCTTTTTCTTTTATTCTTTGCAATTAAGGTGATGGTATCTTTTTTATCCATGCTCTTAGAAAGCTTAGATCATTAAAGATAAAAATTAGAAAAATTATTTGGCAGAAGTAATATCCCCAATCAAGCTTATAAATATCTCTTTGTATGGTGATGGAGAACATTGTGTAAACCATTAAGACAAAACTAGCTATAAAAAATAGAAAAGATTGTAAACTTGCTAGAAAAGGATAGCCTTTGTTTTTTAAAATGAATTTCAATAAAACGGCTAGGGCAGGAAGAACAGATAGAAAAATAAAGGAATTCTTAAAATAGGAATTGTTCAGATCTGCAAATTCTTTTCCACCAAAAATAGGATTGTTATTTTGGAATAGATAAATTTGTGATGTTTTATCGTGTAAAAAAGGCATACTAGCAATAACTAAGTAAAGTGCAACTAATAGTCCGATTTGCCAAGGGAAACTTACTTTAACCCTTTCTTTATTCTCTGACATCCCTATCTCCTTTCTCTAATTTTTCCTTGCTCAACGACGACAAAATCGCCTCCTGCTTCATCAATCGTCCCTAAGACGTAGGCTCCATCTGGCAGGCTTAATTGTTCTAACAACTGTTGGATTTGGTCTCTTAGGTGGATATCTTCTCTGTCGACTCCTTTGGGCAAGATAATTTGGACATAGACAGCTCCTTGCGACAAGGCATGATTTAATGAAAAATCGTACAATTCCTCAAGGATAGAATGTTTATTTTTAGTAGCATTTTCAATGCGATCGCTATACCAAGTTTCACCTCTAACAAAATTAGCTTGATCAGATAGGGTGCTTCTTAACTTAGCTGATGCTCCACTTAGATCTGGAGCTTGATTTAATTTTCTTGTTAAAGACTCTTCCAACTTGGTCCGTTCGGGATTGATTTCCAGCATTTTTTCAATCATTGGTAAATAAACTCTGATAGATTCATCATAAGCCGTCCCTAACTCAGATATAGAGTTGTATCTATCAGATAAATCTATTTTGTCATAATAAGGCATGATTAATTGTTTAAAGCGTACGGATTTTTTCAAGGGCAGAGAAATGTTCTTGCCGTTAATTTTTTCAGTATAAGTAAAATTAACATCAATGCCCGTTCTTTCTTCAGCCCAGGAAAAGCCGTTAATCTTAATCTCTCCAGGGAAATTCCGATTAGCATAAAAACCCTTGAGATTGGCCTCTAGATTCTTATAGAAAAACAGGAACAAGAGTGCTAGAAAGCACACAAGGACAAGTATACTTTTCCACTTGTCAGAATTAATCTTCAATATCTTTTTCAATAGCATCCTCCTTAATTACTTGCTTGAACTCTTGATCTGTTTCTACATACTCTTCCCGGCCAGTTTTTGTATATCTACTCCTAATGGTCCAGTGAAAATAGGAGGCATCAGGATATAAAATCTTTGTCAGAGTTTCACTATCATCTAAGGTCATATTTTCTTTTAAAACTAATAAATAACCATACTTCTTAAGTGTTGCAAGTGTTATGTTATCCTCCGTTTTAACATTACTGCTACTATGATTCTTGTCGGAAGAATTGCCAGTTGAAATTGAGTCTTTATCGTCTTTTTCATACTTAAACCAAGGTCCGTAACTATGTATATTACTCTCGTCATCACTATATGCCTCAGTAATAAATGATGGATCTGAGAGTGCACGATAGATTCCTCCATAGCCGAATTGGATCGTCTCTTTGGGGCGTTTTTTTGTTGCCTTTTTATTAGTCAGATTGATATAAATTTCGTTATCGTAGTCTATTTGGATTTTTACATAGTCATTTTTTCCATCAGAATACATCTGATTATCTAATTCGCCATTTATAGATACATATCCCATATCTTGAACAATCTTTAAGGCATCAATCGTTTGACCTTCTCCTTTTTCTTGTCCTAGTTGGTAATAACGAATTCGGAAGTATTCTTCCTTATCCTTCTTTTTCAGTGTGCCATCATATTGCTTGGAATCTTGAACTGCTAGATATTTCCGACCTACGGCAAAAACAGATGAGCTCCGATCGTCATCATCTTCCTTAAAAGAGAGGGCTATCATAGGGAATTCAGGCTCATTCTCTCCAATTGTTACATAATTCGTTAGACGCAGATTCTTCCCTTTATAAACATAATTTCGTTCTTTAACTACATAAGTAGCTTCTTTTACAAAAAAGAAAGAACAAGCACCACCGACAATAAAGACGACCAGCGCTGCTAAAGCATAAATTTGCCACATTTGCCAAGAGAAATTCTCTAGCTTCTTCATCCTATACTCCTTTAAGATAGATTATGCACTATTATATCATTTTTTGGTAAGATTTCTGCTAAAACTGGAAGAAAAGTATGATAGAATGGTATTATTATATTTTTATTAGGGAAGCGAATATGGATCAAACACCTTTCAAAAAAATCATTAAAATATCTAGTTTCTTTTTTCTAGCGCTAGTAACCTATCTGATCTATTATCCGACGATTAGTCCTGAACCTGCAAAAAGGGAAGTGGTTAGCAAGAATCATAGTCGGACCGAGTCAGAAGATCGATATCGAATAGGTGTTAGTCAGGTAAATGACTTTCAGAAAATCGGAAATATTGCCCTAGCTATCGATAAGTTTGGAAGAGTCCAGGAGAAAGATGGCTATTTAGTTGCTCAGAATTACAAACTCCCCGAGGATCCGTATCCTGACGAGGGGAAGGCTTTTTATGATAAAAAAAACACGGAATATTTTTATCAGATTGATATTTACAAAGAGGACGAAGGGATTCAGTCATTAAAGAAGGTCGATGTACGAGCCCTCCTTCTTAAAGAAAAGAAAAAATATAACATTAAGAGTACCGCGAAATTAGACGTGCTTGACTCGTCTCCAGATGCTCCTTATATAGAAATAGCGCTGGAAGAGATTGATGGTGGCCCTCAAAAAGCATCTCTGATTATTGACTTAAAGACGGCAAAGAGTCGGATTGCTCACTACATAGGAGCTGCACAAGAAGAAGTCTTAACTGCTAGCGATAATAGTGAATTAAAAATTGCTCAAAGCAATCCTATTTTTGCTGACCGTTTAAAGAGCTTAAGCTTTATTCTTGATGCAAAAAAAGACACAAATTCCTATGATAACCAAGAAAAGCAAAATCAAGAAAAAATTATCATGATGAGACCATATCAGGGTGGAGACCTAATCAATCTTTACCAAGAATATCCTCATGCCCTCGAAATGGCTAAGAAAGGTAGTTTCGCTATCTATCCATTGTTTAAATACACCCAGGATTCCACTCAACAAGCCTCTGATTTTGCTAGACTCTTTAATTATCCAGGAGAAGCTCCTTTTTGGTCTGCTCAAAAGAAACAAGAGTATGAAGCAGAACAAATCGTAAAACAGAAGAAAAGTCCTGAAACTCCACTTCCTTATGACTTGTTTATAAAGAAGGTACAGGAGGAAGGAAAAATCAATTGGGCGGAAGGGATTGTCCCAATTGGACTTGATATCGATAGTGAAGAAGTAGTTACTGTTGACTTCAAAAAAGGTCCGGTTTACACGCAGCATTTCGATCTATATGACCACATAAGTGCCTTAGGAAGCCTGACTGATCTTAGCTCTACCAATACGATGCTAAATCAAGTTAGTTTCGATAAAACCAGACGTTATGGACTAAAAACTGTAAAAGACGTCAGCACTCTTATTGATGAATCTAAGCGGTCTAATCCAGCCGGCCCGCAATATATTAATTGGCTTCAATATAACCCTGGTAGCCCTTTGTCTGAAACGTATATGAATACCGTTAAGGAGATTGTGGAGCAGGGACCTCTGTATAGAATTTTCTCCATATTTAGTCTTGAGGTAGGACAGATGACGGTTAGTCAAGCCGAAACTAATGACAATCTTGTGGCAGGGTCAATTTCTGTAATGGTTCAAAACGGCAACCAGGCTTTAGTTCCTCTGCAGTTTAAGATAAATAATTTTCATAATTTAACCCCTGATAAAATGATAAAATCGGGACGAATTATCTATGTCCTTATAGATGGTCAGCTTCGTCGAGTAAAAGTTCCGGAGGAAAGATAAGTGAGTCAGATCATTATAAAGATAAAAAAACTATTTCAAAATAAAATCTTTTTGAATATTGGTGGCTATACTTTAGCATTTGCAATTGGTCTATTTTTGGCTTCTTATGTTGCTGAAAAACAAAAAAACACTATACACTCTCAGCAAAGTCAGACTGAGCAGCAAGAGGTTGGTAAAAATAGGCCAGATAAGGATGCGACTTTTAAGATAGAAAAGCTGGGTGATAATCTCTATATGGTCGAGAATCCTAATTTGGCCATCTTGTCTGACAAGTATATCTTGCAGCAAGAGATGAATTACCCCAACAAAACTTTTTACTACGATAGTTACCAGCAATTTAGTAAAGATAAGAACAAAAATAACCACCTAAAAATTAGCCTTCTAAACCAAGCTGAAGGGACTTACAAAGATTATGACCTACTTCAATTGGCTCAAAAACTACATCCTCAAGCTATTCCAGGGAAAGTGAGTCACCAACTGTACCAAGATCCTCAAGACAGTCAACTCTATTTTGCTTTTGAGGTATATCTACCAGGTGGATCAAATGCAAGCTACTATTCTAGTTCAAGTAGTGGCTCCTTTACCCAGACTCTCTATACGAATATTGAAAATGGTCAGACTTTTTCTCTTGATCGCTATTTCGGACCTCTAACAGCCCATTCGAAGCAACCAATCTATTCAGCTACTGACCTGGATGATAAATTGAATCGTTATGGACTAGTCTTGGCCAATAAAACACAGAATATTACTCTCATCGAGGGAGGAGAGGATTTAAATATTAAGAGTTTGAGATTAAGTAAAGAATTGCCTGGTATAGAAAAGAAATTTAGTGCCGGATGGAGCTTAATGATAACTGGCGATGATTCTTATGAAAAAAGTCTAAAGCTTCTAGCTGCTGAAGGGGAAATCGATCTTTATACTAATATCAAACTAGATGGTTCGTACTCATCCGATAAGAAAGATCATCTCTTAAAATCTTATCAAGATTTTCTAAACCTCTACCAAAAAGGTAAAAACTAACTTGCTTCTTTTCTAGCAAAGTTGGTCGGACATGGTTGAGAGAAGCTTATACACTTGATAACACTTAAAGAATGTATTCATAGCGATCAAGGACGGCTTTCGTAAAAGGAGACCAAGTAAATCCCTGCTTTTGCAGGGGTTTTTTATTATTCTTTAAAGTGTTAAAATGAGATGAGAATCTGTTATAAGGAGTATGATATGGGTGAAGAGCGAATCGTCAGAAAGATGCTTTTTGAGGATATTGAAGGATTATCAAATGCTTTTGTTGAGCAGGGATGGCCTGAGCGAAAAGATATTCTGCACAAATATTTTCTTGAGCAAGAGGAGGGAGAACGCCAAGTTTTGGTGGCTCTTGTTGGCAGATTTTTGGCAGGTTATATAACAGTCATTCCATCAGCAAATCACGGTCCTTTTGCAGGTCTTTATCCGGAGTTAACTGATTTTAATGTTTTTGAAAGCTTTCAAAGGCAGGGGATTGGCACGGCTCTAATCGAAAAAGCAGAGCAAGAAGCCTTGAAATATTCAGATGTGGTTACCTTGGGAGTGGGATTACATAAGGGATATGGGCCGGCACAGCGCTTATATATTAAAAGAGGATATATTCCAGATGGTTCTGGACTTTGGTTTAACAATGAAGCCCTTGCCCCATATACTCCTTGTGAAAATAGTGATGACCTAGTACTTTATTTTTCGAAAAAAAGAAAATAAAAAAATTCCTAAGCTGGTTTGCTTAGGAATCAAAAAATTAGTAGCGTCTCGGGTTAGCTGTGGCGCTTTTAATGTTGAATTTTTTCTTGAGGTACCAGCGTCCTACTAGGGCAAGACCACCAATCATTATGACAAGGAGGTTTGGCAATTGCGGATTAAGGAAGCTTGGTAGGAAAGCACTAAGAGTGAAGGCTACCAACCAAAGTAGGACAGCACCACTCATAACAATGGCTGATTTCCAAAAAGGTGGTTTAGTACCGTATTCTTGGTCCGGTTCATAGTAGCGATAAATGAAATGGTAGAGTGAATAGAAAACCAAACCTCCTGTTAAACTACCCAGAACTAGGGTAGTAAATCCGTAAGGATTCGGTGTTTTTGCAAAATAGTTAACTGCTCCTTGGAAAATAGATAAAAGCCCGAAAATTAAAAGAGCAGAATCCAAAATCATGAGGCGCGGATCGTCATTTTGTGCAGGATTTTCAGCTGCTTTTTTCTCTGCAGCGGTTAATTGCTGAACCCAGGCAGTTGGGGAACCGTAGAGACCACGGGCAGTGATTCCTTTGGATTGGTTTTCAAGGATGGTAGGAATAATATCTTCTAGGAGGACTTTGATTTCCTCATCGGTTTTCCCAGCTTCAATCAACTGGTGAGTTGCAATGCGAATAAATTCTTGGTTTTTCTTGCTAAGTTTGTCTATAGATACTTGTGACATAGGCTTTCCTTCTATCAATTAAAATAGTTTTTTGTGCATGAGGTAAACGGTGAGAGAACCGCTGATAGCAAAGGCGATAAACATGATGATCCAAAAGGCATGAGGTTCGCCATTGAGTGGGATATCGTTATTTTTAAAGTTCATACCATAGGCAGAAAAAATCATAGTTGGAATGGACATAACGACCGTTACCAAGGCCAGAGTTTTCATAATGTTGTTCTGGTTATTGGAAATAATGGACGCAAAGGTGTCTGTCATCCCACGCAGGATATTTCCATAAATGTCTGCCATCTCAATGGCCTGCTGGGTCTCAATCAAGGTGTCTTCTAGCAAGTCTTCATCCTCTAGGTATTTTTTGATATTGCTAGTGGCGCTGGTCAGCTTTTTAATCACGCGCTCATTGGTTTTGAGAGAGGCCTTGAAGTAGACAATGGTTTTTTCCAACTCCATGAGTTCAATCAACTCTTCGTTTCGCGTAGACTGGTGTAGCTGGCTTTCAATCTGCTCGCTCTTGCGGTCAATAGAACGTAGGGCTGTCAGATATAGCTCGGCATTACGATAGAGAATCTGAAAGATAAAGCGTGACTTCATAAAGGTGTAAAAGTTGCGCAGGCGACGGTGGATGAAGATATCCAACAAGGGGAGCTTTTCCAAACAGGTGGTGATAATGGCATCCTCTGTCAGAATGATACCAAGCGGAATAGTGACATAATAGGTCTTGTTGTTTCTTTCTTCAGTGATGGGAACGTCCACGATAATCAAAGTATAGTCATCTTCGATGGTTACCCGGGACATTTCTTCCGCATCGAGTGGCGCACGTAAGTCGGTGATATCAATACCGAAAGCATTGGCAATTTCAACTGATTCGCTCTGGGAAGGATTGACAAGATTGATCCAAGTACCCGATTCGAGGGAGTCAATCTCTTTGAATTCGGTCGTAGTAGATAAAAAGACTTGTTTCATGCTCTTTTCCCTTTCCAGATTGTTTTTTTAGACACCGTACTATTATACTATAAATTCACGATTTTTGGAGCAAAAGAATAGAGAAAATTTTGATATAATAGAGAATGTTCAAAGTGAAATGAGGTTAAGATGCAAGATAAAATTGTGATCCATGGAGCGCGAGCTCATAATCTAAAAAATATTGATGTAGAAATTCCTAGAGACAAGCTGGTTGTGGTGACAGGATTATCCGGTTCAGGTAAGTCTAGTCTGGCTTTTGACACTCTCTATGCTGAGGGGCAACGTCGCTATGTTGAGAGTTTGTCGGCCTATGCTCGGCAGTTCTTAGGTAATATGGAAAAGCCGGATGTGGACTCAATTGATGGTCTTAGCCCGGCTATTTCCATCGATCAAAAGACGACTAGTAAAAATCCCCGTTCAACTGTGGGAACTGTTACTGAAATCAATGACTACTTGCGCTTGCTCTATGCCCGTGTTGGCACGCCATACTGTGTCAACGGCCACGGAGCTATTACGGCTTCCTCTGTTGAGCAGATTGTAGACCAAGTCTTGGAGCTTCCAGAGCGCCAGCGCTTGCAGATTTTGGCGCCAGTTATCCGCAAGAAAAAGGGCCAGCATAAGACTGTCTTTGATAAAATTCAGAAAGATGGCTACGTCCGAGTGCGCGTGGATGGTGAAATTTACGATGTGACAGAAGTTCCTGACCTATCAAAGAGCAAGCAACATGACATTGAGGTTGTGGTAGACAGAATTGTCATCAAAGAGGGAGTGAGAAGTCGTCTTTTTGATTCGGTCGAAGCTGCTTTACGGATTGCAGAGGGCTATGTAGTTATTGATACCATGGATGGGAAAGAACTGCTCTTTTCTGAGCATTATGCCTGTCCGGTTTGTGGCTTTACGGTGCCAGAACTTGAGCCACGTCTCTTCTCTTTCAATGCGCCCTTTGGCTCTTGTCCGGACTGTGATGGCTTGGGAGTAAAACTAGAAGTAGACTTAGATCTTGTGGTGCCAGATTCTAGTATGACTTTACGAGAAGGTGCACTGGCACCCTGGAATCCGATCTCTTCCAACTACTATCCGCAGATGCTAGAACAGGCGATGACCTCCTTTGGCATTGATATGGACAAACCTTTTGAAGAGCTAAGTGAAGAAGAAAAGCAATTGATTTTCTTTGGCTCAGATGGACGAGAATTCCATTTCCACTATGAAAATGAATTTGGAGGCGTGCGAGATATTGACATTCCTTTTGAGGGAGTGGTGACCAATATCAACCGTCGCTACCATGAGACCAATAGTGACTATACTCGGACCCAGATGCGAACCTATATGAATGAGTTGTCCTGTGTAGCGTGTCATGGCTATCGTCTTAGTCCTCAGGCCTTATCAGTCAGGGTTGGGGGTGAAGCAGGTTTGCATATTGGTGAGATTTCAGACTTGTCCATTGCAGATCATTTGCTTCAGTTGGACAAGCTTAGCTTGACAGACAACGAAGCTACGATTGCTCGGCCTATTCTCAAAGAAATTCATGATCGGCTAACCTTCCTCAATAACGTTGGTCTTAATTACTTGACCCTATCTCGTTCTGCTGGTACATTATCAGGAGGCGAAAGCCAGCGGATTCGCTTGGCGACCCAGATTGGTTCTAATTTGAGTGGCGTTCTTTATATTCTTGATGAACCATCGATTGGCTTGCACCAGCGTGACAATGACCGCCTGATTGCCAGCCTTAAGAAGATGCGTGACCTAGGAAATACCCTCATCGTGGTTGAGCACGATGAGGACACCATGCGGGAGGCTGACTGGCTGATTGATGTCGGGCCAGGAGCAGGAGTCTTTGGTGGTGAAATAGTTGCAGCTGGTACTCCTGCACAAGTGGCTAAGAATAAGAAGTCTATCACTGGACAGTACCTATCAGGCAAGCGTGAAATTCCAGTACCACTGGAACGTCGTGTAGGAAATGGGCGTTTTATCGAAATTACAGGTGCGGCTGAAAATAATTTACAGAACATTACAGCTCGTTTCCCACTTGGGAAGTTTATCGCTGTGACGGGAGTTTCGGGATCCGGCAAATCGACCTTGGTCAACTCTATTCTAAAAAAGACCTTGGCTCAAAGACTCAATCGTAATTCGGATAAGCCTGGAAAATTTAAAACGATCTCTGGAGTAGATTATATAGATCGTTTAATCGATATTGATCAAAGTCCAATTGGTCGGACACCGCGCTCCAACCCTGCCACCTACACTGGAGTTTTTGATGATATTCGGGATCTTTTTGCTCAAACCAATGAAGCCAAGATTCGTGGCTATAAGAAGGGTCGTTTTAGTTTTAACGTGAAGGGTGGCCGTTGTGAGGCTTGCTCGGGTGACGGTATCATCAAAATCGAAATGCATTTCTTACCAGATGTTTATGTTCCTTGTGAAGTTTGTCATGGAAGACGCTACAACAGTGAGACCTTAGAAGTACACTACAAGGAAAAAAATATCTCACAAATCTTAGATATGACAGTCAATGATGCAGTTGATTTCTTCAAACATATTCCAAAGATCAATCGGAAGCTACAAACAATTAAAGATGTGGGCCTAGGGTATGTTACTTTAGGACAGCCAGCGACTACTCTATCGGGTGGTGAAGCCCAGCGGATGAAGCTGGCTAGTGAGCTTCACAAGAGATCGACCGGCAAGTCGCTCTATATCTTGGATGAACCGACGACTGGCCTTCATACAGAGGATATCTCTCGCTTGCTAAAAGTTCTGGATCGTTTCGTTGATGATGGAAATACCGTCTTAGTTATTGAGCACAATCTAGATGTGATTAAGACAGCTGACCATATTATTGATTTAGGCCCAGAAGGTGGTGTCGGTGGTGGTACGATTATTGCAACTGGTACACCAGAGGAGATCGCCGCAAACCCAACTAGCTATACTGGTCAGTATCTGAAAGAGAAGTTGCATCAAAAATAGTATTTTATAAATCCTTGCCGTCTGCATGTTGGCAGGGATTTTTGTTATGTGGAATTTCTGAGTAATACGGCCGAAATATTGCTTGATAAAAATACTTCTCTTTTATTTGTTTTTTGATATAATATGCTTAACTATTTTGTGGAGGTATGAAATGTTATCAAGAGTTGAAAAATTTGAAGCAGCATTGGCTCAGACAGAATGTGATGCTGTCTTAGTAACCAATTTAAAAAATATATACTATCTGACTGGCTTTAGCGGAACAGAGGCGACAGTTTTCATCAGTAAGACACGTCGTATTTTCCTGACGGATGCCCGTTATACACTGATTGCCAAGGGAGTAGTTCAAGGATTTGATATTGTTGAAACGCGAGACGCACTTGGTGAGATTGCTAAAATCATAGCGGACGACAAGCTGGAAAAAATTGGCTTTGATGACGAGATTTCCTATGCTTATTTCAAGATGCTAGAAAGTCTTTTCTCAGGCTATGAGCTAGTACCAATGACTGGTTTTATTGAGAATTTGCGCATGATTAAAGATGAGCAAGAAATCGCGACCATTCGCAAGGCCTGCCAAATTTCAGATCAAGCCTTCCTAGATGTACTGGACTTTATCAAGCCGGGTGAGACGACTGAGCTGGCGGTTATGAACTTTTTAGATGCCCGGATGCGTCAGCTAGGTGCTTCAGGTGCCTCTTTTGACTTTATCATCGCTTCAGGCTACCGCTCTGCTATGCCTCACGGTGTGGCTAGTGAAAAGGTCATTCAAAATGGCGAAACCCTGACCATGGACTTTGGCTGCTACTACAATCACTATGTCAGCGATATGACACGGACAATTCATGTGGGGCGGGTGACAGACGAAGAGCGGGAGATTTATGATATTGTCCTGCGCAGCAATCAAGCTCTGATAGAAGCTGCTAAGGCTGGGCTTAGTCGGATTGATTTTGACCGAATTCCGCGGCATATTATTAACGATGCTGGATATGGTCCTTACTTTAGCCACGGGATTGGCCACGGTATCGGTCTGGATATCCACGAGATTCCTTACTTCGGCAAGTCAGAAGAGCCGATTGAGGCCGGTATGGTCCTGACGGATGAGCCGGGTATTTATCTAGACGGCAAATACGGTGTCCGTATTGAAGACGATCTCATCATCACAGAAACAGGCTGTGAAGTCCTAACCCTTGCGCCAAAAGAATTGATTGTTATTTAGATTAAGAAATCTTTTCTTACCCTATTCATTTTAAAGGATAAAAAGAGGCTTATGAAAAAAGGTATTTTAGTATTTGCGACTATCTTTCTTGTTCTGCTCTTCTTTTTAGCCCCTGCCGTTGATGCTGGTGTGGGGAATTCTGAAAGTGGTGGTAGTAGCTTGATTGATTCGGGTGGCGGAAGCAGTTGGTCTGGAGGAGACAGTTGGTCTGGTGGCTCGAGCAGTTATAGCTCAAGCTCTGGTTCGGGTTCTTCGGGAAGTTTTGCCGTTGTTGTCATCAGTGGAGTTATTGGTTTACTATATAACTTAGTAAAAGGTACAGATGATACTAGTTCTTCAAATAATGAATTAAAAAGAACGACTGAGGAAAGAGCCGGCAAGCCGATTCAGAATAATCTCGAAGCGATTAGACAACTGAAACAACAGGATCCAAACTTTGATGAAGAGCGTTTCTTGTCACAGGTGAAGGTAATCTACCTTCGACTTCAATCTGCCTGGACCGAGAAAGATTGGGCTTCGGTTCGTGGCTTAGAAAGTCCGAGTCTCTATGACCAGCACAGCACTCAGCTACAGGAGCATATTCGAGCGAAAACGACCAATGTCTTGGAACGTGTACGAGTAGAAAATTCTAAGATTAAGGACTTCTATCCAAATCCGCAAGGACATGATAGATTGGAAGTGATCTTGTCATCGACTATGAGGGATTATATCAGGGACGATGAAACAGGTCGGATTATCGAAGGTGATCCAACCAAGGACTTATTTACAGTCTATCGCCTAAACTTCATTCGTCTGCATGATGCTAAGACTGAAGAAGTTACGAAGACTGACATTCTTAGTGACCACTGTCCAAACTGTGGGGCTCCTCTGACGATTGAATCTGTTTCCAAGTGTGAATACTGTCAGGCTTCCTTGGTACGAACAGCTCAGGATTGGCTCTTGGATACCTATGATGTTGTCGATGAAATTGAATTTTATAAATAGGAGATAGTATGGGATTTATTAAAGCAGCCCTTTCTGGGGGCATCAGTAGCTTTCGTGATAGCAAGTTTAAAGAAGCGGTTGTTCTGCCTGAGTCAGTTCCGTCAGAAGCCTTGGCAGTTAAAGGTGTTTTGTTGACAAAAGACCCTGATGGTCAATCTCGACACGGCAATCAAAATACCGGTCTTTTAACGGATGGCTCTTTGGTAATTGTTCCTCAAGGCTATGTGGCTTTATTGGTCAACAATGGAACTTTTCTGGGAGAACTTTTGGAAGCTGGTAGTCACGAATGGCAAGCTGGCGACAATGCTTGGTTACTAGAAAAAGGTGGGATCAAAGGAACTTGGGAAAACTTTAAGAATCGCTTCTCATTTGGCGGACAAGTTGTGACCCAACAAGAAATTATTTATTTCAAGATCCAGCCTTTCACAGGTAATAAATTTGGAACTCAAAACCCTGTTGAATACTTTAGTGAACGTTATCAACAACTGCTTAGTATCAGATTTTACGGGCTGTACGATGTCAAAATTGCGGATCCAGTTCTCTTTTATATTAGTTCTGTAAGTCGTCAGATTACGGTGGATCAACCATTTACCTTACAAGATGTAGCAAAAGGAACCCTGCGCCAAAATCTGCCACCAAAGATTGCGGTTGCCATCGCAAAGTATACTGCTGACAATCACGTAGATATCTATAGCCTCAATGCTAATCAAGAAGTCTTTAATGAACTTGCAAAACAAGAGGTCAATCAAACTTGGACGAGCTTATATGGCTTGGAAGTAACCAATGTCCTCCTTGAAGACCTAAGCTATGATGAAGATAGCATGGCGACTGTTCGAAAGCTTGATAGTGAGTTGGTGGCTATGAAATACAACACGATCGAAATTGAAGAACGCAGGGCGCGTAATGAGGCTTTGATTGCTGCAGCCAAAAACGAAGGCGGAAACGGCATGAATCTTTTGATGGGGATGAACCTTGGCCAAGCCTTAGGTGGAGAACTCCAACAACAAGTTTCGTCTTCTCAAGGCAAGGAAAAAACATTTTATATTGAGGTGGATGGGAAATATGTCCATGTCAAGAAAGATGAAGAAGGAAATATCGTTCCAGTAGACTGAAGTAAGTGTACGGTATGGTGAACAAGTCTGAAAATTTAGTAACTGCAACCAATTGGAGTTGATTGTTATTTGAGAATTATCAGGCTTTATGGTACAATAAAGAGTAAATTATTTATTAAAGAGGTAAAAATCACATGATTGAAGCAAGTAAATTGAAAGCTGGTATGACTTTTGAAACAGCTGATGGCAAATTGATCCGCGTTTTGGAAGCAAGCCACCATAAACCAGGTAAAGGAAATACGATCATGCGTATGAAATTGCGTGACGTTCGTACTGGTTCAACTTTTGATACAAGCTACCGTCCAGAAGAAAAATTTGAGCAAGCTATTATTGAAACTGTTCCAGCTCAATACTTGTACCAAATGGATGACACTGCTTACTTCATGAATACTGAAACCTATGACCAATATGAAATCCCAGTAGTCAATGTTGAAGATGAATTGAAATACATCCTTGAAAACTCTGACGTAAAAATCCAGTTCTATGGAAGCGAAGTGATTGGTGTGACAGTGCCAACAACTGTTGAATTAGTTGTAACTGAAACTCAACCATCAATCAAGGGTGCTACTGTAACTGGTTCTGGTAAACCAGCTACTCTTGAAACTGGTCTTGTCGTTAACGTTCCAGACTTTATTGAAGTTGGACAAAAATTGATCATCAACACTGCAGAAGGAACTTACGTTTCTCGCGCATAATATAGAAGAGGTAATCACTATGGCAACTGAACAATTAGGTGAAATTGTTATTGCGCCACGCGTTTTGGAAAAAATCATTGCGATTGCAACTGCAAAAGTAGACGGAGTTCACTCTTTTGCAAACAAGAGTATGTCAGATAGCTTAGCTAAGCGTTCTTTGAGTCGTGGGGTCTATCTTCATACTGCGGATAATGGCGATGTGACAGTGGATATTTATCTTTACTTGGAATATGGTGTAGGGGTTCCTACCGTTGCTATGGCTATTCAAAAGGCTGTGAAAAGTGCTGTCCATGATATGGCAGATGTAAGTTTGTCGGCTGTTAATGTCCATGTTGCAGGTATTGTTCCAGAAAAATCTCCAAAACCAGATATGGCTGATTTATTTGACGAGGATTTCCTCAATGAGTAAGGTAATGGTAGACTCAAGACGTGATTTACGTGAGCGCGCATTTCAGGCATTGATGAGTCTGGAGTATGATGGAGATATAGTTGAAGCTTGTCGCTTTGCTTATCTACATGATAAGGAAGAAGAGGAACAAGTTGAACTTCCAATCTTCTTGCTTAATCTAGTTAATGGCGTTATGCAATCCAAAAGTGAGCTCGATGATAAGATTACTCAGTATTTGAAGGCTGGTTGGACCTTGGATCGTTTGACTCTGGTAGAGAAAAATATTCTGCGTTTAGGTTTGTATGAGCTACTAGAATATGACGAGACACCACAGCTTGTTGCAGTTAACGAGGCTATTGAGCTGGCGAAAAAATTCTCAGATGAAAAATCAAGTAAGTTTATCAATGGGATTTTGAGTCAATTTGTTACAGAAGAATAAAAAAGCTGAGATTCTTATCTCGGCTTTTTTCTGTAAGGAATCTAAAAAGAATGCAGATGGAGCTAGTGGTGAAGTAATACAAAAGATCAAAACCCTTTTACGTGAAGCTAGTCCTTCAAAAAATAGCAAATTATTAGATGCTAAGCTAGGAGTCTTTCTTGACAATCATTATGAAAACGTTATAATTTTATTAGATTAATATTAGGAGGATGTTTTTTTATGAAAGCAACGAAAGCTACCGTAACCATTTTTTCTGCATTGGCATCAGTTATTATTCTGACGAGCTGTGCTCCGAAACCAACAGAAAATAAGACAACAGAGAGCAGTACATCGGATAATAAGATTTCGATGACCTATGAACAGCTTCGTTCGAGAGAAAATACCATGTCTACTCTTTGGTATCAAAAGGCGGCTGAAACCAAGGCTTTGTATTTACAAGGCTATAATGTTGCAACGAATCGTCTGAAAGAATTATTAAAAACACCGACAGAAAAACCATATTCTATCGTCTTAGACTTGGATGAGACTGTACTTGATAACAGCCCATATCAAGTGAAAAATGTAAAGGATGGCACGGCATTTACACCTGAAAATTGGGATGTTTGGGTGCAAAAGGCGGAGGCTAAAGCTGTTCCAGGAGCAAAGGACTTTCTCCAATTTGCCAATGAAAATGGTGTACAAATTTACTATGTTTCTGACCGCGCAGCTAGTCAGGTAGATGCAACCATTAAGAACTTAGAAAAAGAAGGCATTCCTGTTCAGGGGCGTGACCATTTGATGTTCTTGGAAGAAGGCGTCAAGTCAAAAGAAGGACGTCGTCAAAAAGTTCAAGAGACAACAAATCTAGTTATGCTATTTGGGGATAATTTAGTCGACTTTGCAGACTTCTCCAAAAAGTCTTCTGAAGAGCGTGACAAGAAATTGGACGAACTTCAAAAAGAATTTGGTGAAAAATTCATTATCTTCCCTAACCCAATGTATGGATCATGGGAATCCACAGTTTACAAGGGCGAAAAATTAGACGCCAAGGGTCAAGTTGAAGAACGTGAAAAAGCCTTAGAAAGCTTTGATAAATAGTCTGAGAGCTTTTTGAAAGATTAGACATAAAAAGACAACCTCTTTTTTGAGGTTGTCTTTTTTGGGATAAAAATCAAATTCTTTTTCCAGGTAATAGACTAACTGGTAGGAAATAACCAGTCGTTTGAACTTCGTTGCCAGCAATCTTTTTGAGGAGTAGGTCTACAGATAGACGAGCTATATCTCTCAGTGGTTGCTTGATCGTTGCCAGCTGTGGGTAGTAGTTCTCCACAAAGTAGGTGCCATCGTAGCCAATGATTTTTAAGTCTTCGGGAACCTTAATGTCCAGCTCTTGAGCGACCTTCATAATTAAGATGGCTGTCAGATCGTCTGATGTAAAAATGCCATCAGGTTTGGTCTGAGTCAGAATTTGCTTGATTTCCATTTCCTTTCGGACGGGAGAAAAATCACTGGACACATTGATAATAGGTGCATCAGGTAGGACGGAAGCAAAGCCAGCATGGCGCAGGCCGGTTGGTGAGTTGGAATTGTCATTGCCAGTAATCATGATGATGTTTTGCGCACCAGCCTTGACCAAGGTTTGAGCCGCCAGCACTCCGCCTCCGTAGTTGTCTGAAGAGACGACAGGGATATCCGGCGAAAGATTGCGGTCGAAGGCAATAATTGGCGCAGTCACGCGATTGTAGTCCTCAATGCCTAGATTGTGGCTGCCGGAAATAATGCCGTCCACCTGATTGGCTTCCAGCATCTCAAGGTATTCACGCTCCTTGTCTGAGTCATGCTCACTATTGCAGATGATGGTTTTATAGCCCTGTTTAAAGAGCTCGTGCTCCAATTTACCAATTAATTCTGCATAAAAGACATTGCTGATATTAGGGAAAATAAGCCCGATTAGCTTAGCTGATTTTCCTTGGAGGCTGCGCGCCAGATTGTTGGGTTTGTAGGCCAACTCTCGCATGGCTGCCTCAACCTTAGAAATCGTTTTGTCGGATAAATAGCCTTTTCTGTTGATGACGCGAGAAACAGTTGTGGGGCTGACTCCTGCAAGTTTTGCTACATCAGTTAGCTTTGCGACCATAATCTAATTCATAGTAAGTACCGGTTGGATTGCCCTTGGTAATAGCAATGCCTGTCTGGTCTTCTTTCGGGAAGACACGGCCGGAAAATACTTTCTCTCCTTTATTGATGAAAATTTCAAAAATTGATTTATCTATAAATATACTAGCATTTGTTGCTTCTTTGTCAATATTACAGCTTCGGCTGGTTCCAAAGTCTAGAGCAAATGGCTCACCCGCCTGACTACGATCAACCTTTACTAGACCTGCTTTGAGGTCAAAATTGATGCGTAACCCCTTGCCATCCTTGTCTGCAAAGAGAACGATTTCGTGTTCGGTATCCGCAGCGAGATTCAGTTCTAGTTCGTAGCTGTTCTTGCTTTCTGACAGAGCAGTGAAAGGCTGAGATTCTGCTTGTAAATCCTTGATAGCAGGCACTGGGTATTGGTAGAGCTTGCCGTCTTTCAGACTTAATTCCTTGACGAGAGAGAAAACACCTTGATGGTCGAAGCGGTCAGAAGGGTACTCCACATCAGGCAATCCCAGCCAGCTGACAGCGAGTGCACGACCGTCAGGTGCATTGAAGGCTTGGCTGGCATAGCAGTCGAAACCAAAGTCCAGATTTTGGATAGGGCTAGGATCAATCATAGCAGCTTTATTTATGTCAAACGATTGACCTATTTTATACATGTTTGGATAAATATTACCATAATCCAGTACGTTTTTAGACAAACCTTGAGGACAATAAAGCAGGACTGGTTGGCCATTAATAAATACTAGGTTAGGGCACTCCATCATATAGGCCGTTTTGTCATTGGCGAAGTCTAAATCGCCGACGATTTCCCAGTTGGTATAGTCGTCATCAACAGCCTTGTAAAGCTTGACATAGCCTTGCTTGTCTAGATTTTGTCCTCCGACAATGGCATAGAACTGCCCTTTGTAGTTAAAAATCTGTGGATCGCGGAAGTGGTCAGTGGCTTCAGCAGGTTGCTCAATCAAGACCTTATTAATTTTTTCCAGCTTACCTGATTTATCTAACAAGGCGCCAATCTGATAGGGGTGACGTACCCAATTCTCATCACGAACATTGCCGGTGTAGAAGAGAAAGAGCTTGTCGTCAAACTGCATGGCAGAGCCAGAGTAGGCACCGTGGCTGTCTAGTGCGGTGTCTGGCAGTACACGGAGCCCGGTTTCAGTAAAGTGAACTAGGTCATCGCTCTCCAGCTGAACCCAGCACTTGAGACCGTGAGCTGCTCCGAAAGGAAAGTTTTGGTAGAAAACGATCCACTTGCCATCAAAATAGGAAAAACCGTTGGGATCATTGAGTAGTCCAGTCTGAGGTTCCACATGGTAGCTGGCCCTCCAAGGGGATTTTGCAATATTTTCTTTAATCTGCTGTACTTCATCCTGAGTCCAGTCTTCGTAGCGTCTGTAGCGTTTTTCAGTCGTCCAAGCCAAACTTTATTCCTCCGTCATGTGTTTTTCTTACTACTATAGTAAACGTTTTCTGCCTAAAAATCAACTTTAAACATATAAAAAAATAAAATTTCTGCAAAACGCTTGACATATTTTTGGATCATGGTAAAATAATATTCGTAAAGGTGATAAAATCGCTTTCAAAAAAGTTTAATAAATTTAATAAGGAGATTTTTGCAAATGGATTATTCAAAAGTTGCAAAACAGGTTATTGATGCTGTTGGAAAAGATAATCTTGTGGCAGCAGCACATTGTGCAACTAGATTGCGCCTTGTGTTGAAAGATGACAGTATTATTAATCAAAAAGCATTGGACGATAATGCTGATGTTAAAGGGACTTTTAAAACAGATGGTCAATATCAGGTTATTATTGGTCCTGGTGACGTAAACTTTGTTTATGCTGAGATTATAAAAGAAACTGGTCTTAAAGAAGTTTCAACTGATGATTTGAAGCAGATTGCTGCTAGTGGGAAGAAGTTTAATCCGATTATGGCTTTGATTAAACTCTTGTCCGATATTTTTGTACCAATTATTCCAGCCTTAGTTGCAGGCGGTCTTTTGATGGCTTTAGGTAATTTCCTTACCTCTAAGGGATTGTTTGGATCTCAATCGCTGGTCCAAATGTATCCAGCTATTAAGGGCCTTTCTGATATGATTCAGCTCATGTCTGCAGCCCCATTTTGGTTTTTACCAATTCTGGTAGGTATTTCAGCAGCAAAACGCTTTGGTGCTAACCAGTTCCTAGGTGCATCTATTGGTATGATTATGGTTGCGCCTGGTGCAGCAAATATCATTGGTTTGACGGCAAAAGATCTTATTGGTAAAGCATCGACAATTGGTGCCTATACAGAATTTTGGGATATTTTTGGCATGCATGTTAAGCAAACAAGCTATATTTACCAAGTTATTCCAGTTCTAGCTGCTGTATGGATTCTATCTTACCTTGAAAAATTCTTCCACAAGAAGTTACCGTCAGCTGTAGATTTCACCTTCACTCCATTGCTATCTGTTATGATTACTGGGTTCCTGACATTTACAGTTGTAGGTCCAGTAATGCTATTGGTATCTAATGGTATTACAGATGCAATTGTTTGGCTCTACAACACAACAAGCTTTATTGGCATGAGTATCTTTGGTGGAACTTATTCATTAATTGTAATGACTGGACTTCACCAATCTTTCCCAGCCATCGAAACGCAATTGCTTTCTGCTTGGCGAAATGGTAGTGGACATGGTGACTTTATCTTTGTTGTTGCATCTATGGCCAACGTTGCTCAAGGTGCAGCTACATTTGCAATTTTGTTCTTAACTAAGAATGCTAAAACCAAAGGTCTTGCATCATCTGCAGGTGTCTCTGCCCTCTTGGGTATTACAGAGCCGGCTCTCTTTGGTGTAAACTTGAAATATAAATTCCCATTCTTCTGTGCCCTTATCGGATCAGCAGTAGGAGCTCTCTTTGCAGGTCTTTTCCAAGTTGTTGCGGTGTCTCTTGGTTCAGCTGGTTTTCTTGGCTTCCTTTCAATTGATGCTCATTCAATTCCGTTCTATTTCTTATGTGAAGTTATTGCTTTTGCGATTGCCTTTGCTTTGACTTATTTCTACGGTAAGACAAAAGCAGCAGATGTTTTTGCTGCAGAAGCTACTGTTGAGACAGCTGTTGAAACAGTAGAAAAAGAGCTTGTTGAAGAGCAAGTAGTTGAAAATGAAAATTCTCTCCAAAACGAAACAATTCTAGCTCCAGTTGCTGGGGAAGTTGTCGCTCTTGCAGATGTTAATGATCCAGTATTTTCAAGCGGAGCTATGGGGCAAGGTTTAGCAATCAAGCCAAGCGAGGGAGTTGTCTATGCTCCGGCTGATGCAGAGGTTACGATTGCTTTTGCGACTGGACATGCATTTGGTCTTAAAACTTCTAATGGTGCAGAAATCTTGATTCACGTTGGTATTGATACGGTATCAATGAATGGTGAAGGTTTCAATCACACTGTAGCACAAGGTGATAAAGTCAAAGCAGGTGATGTTCTAGGAACATTTGATTCAGCTAAGATTGCTGCAGCTGGTCTCGAAGATACAACTATGGTTATCGTGACGAATACTGCGGACTATGCTTCTGTAACTCCAGTAGGTCAAGGGATAGTAAGCAAAGGTGATGCTGTTATTGAAGTAAAAGCCTAAAATTTAAGTATAATATAGAAAAACAGATATTCAAATTTGGATGTCTGTTTTTTTGTATTTTTCTTTCAAAAATACAACCTTGTAGAAAAAAATAAGGATAGAAACTCAAGCGATTACATTTGTAAATTTTTTTAAAAAATTTGAGCATAATTTATTGACAATCCTTTTGTACCATGGTACAATTACAAATGTAAACGAAAATAAAAAACAAAATATCGTTTGCAATTCTTGAAAATGAAGAGGTATAAATATGAATAACAATTACAACAATTTTAATAATATGGATGACTTATTTAATCAATTAATGGCTGGAATGCGTGGTTACAATAGTGAAAACCGTCGTTACCTCATTAACGGCCGTGAAGTGACGCCAGAAGAATTTGCACAATATCGTGCTACTGGTAAACTACCTGGTCAAGGAACGGGTGAACAGGATTTACAAACTGCTGGTCATGGACCTAAGCAAGATGGCATCCTGGCTAAGCTGGGTCGCAATCTGACTCAGGAAGCGCGTGATGGAAAGTTAGATCCAGTCATTGGGCGTAATAAGGAAATCCAAGAAACTGCTGAAATCCTTTCTCGCCGGACTAAGAACAATCCAGTTCTGGTCGGCGATGCTGGAGTTGGTAAGACAGCTGTCGTAGAAGGTTTGGCTCAAGCTATTGTCAATGGTGATGTACCAGCAGCTATCAAGAATAAGGAAATCATTTCTGTTGATATTTCTGGTCTGGAAGCTGGTACCCAGTATCGTGGTAGCTTTGAAGAAAATATCCAAAACTTGGTCAATGAAGTCAAGGAAGCTGGCAACATCATCCTATTCTTTGATGAAATCCATCAAATTCTAGGAGCAGGATCTACCGGTGGAGATAGTGGCTCTAAGGGACTAGCGGATATTCTCAAACCAGCGCTTTCTCGTGGTGAGTTGACAGTTATCGGAGCTACTACTCAGGATGAGTACCGTAATACTATTCTCAAAAATGCAGCTCTAGCTCGTCGTTTCAATGAAGTTAAAGTCAATGCACCGTCTGCCGAAGATACCTATAAAATTCTTCAAGGTATCCGAGACTTGTACGAAAAGCACCACAATGTCATCCTGCCAGATGAAGTACTGAAAGCTGCTGTGGACTACTCTGTTCAGTATATTCCACAAAGGAGCTTGCCAGATAAGGCAATCGACCTTGTTGATGTAACGGCAGCCCACTTGGCGGCTCAACATCCAGTGACTGATGTCCATGCGGTTGAACATGAGATCGCTGAGCAAAAAGACAAGCAGGAAGCCGCTGTTGAAAAAGAAGATTTCGAAGCAGCTCTGAATGCCAAGACTCGTATCGAAGAACTAGAAAAGAAAATTCAAAACCACACTGAGGATATGAAGGTGACTGCAACAGTCAACGATGTGGCAGAATCTGTTGAACGTATGACGGGTGTACCAGTATCTCAAATGGGTGCTAGTGATATTGAGCGCCTCAAGGGCATGAATGACCGTCTCAAAGCTAAAGTAATCGGCCAAGACAAGGCTGTAGAAGCTGTGGCTAGAGCTATCCGCCGTAACCGTGCAGGTTTTGACGAAGGAAATCGCCCAATTGGTAGCTTCCTCTTTGTTGGTCCAACTGGTGTAGGTAAGACTGAGCTTGCTAAGCAATTAGCTCTAGATATGTTCGGTACTAAAGAGGCCATCATCCGTCTGGATATGTCTGAATACTCTGACCGGACTGCTGTTTCCAAGCTGATTGGTACCACTGCGGGTTATGTTGGCTATGATGACAACAACAATACTTTGACCGAGCGTGTTCGTCGAAATCCATACTCTATCATTCTCTTGGATGAGATTGAAAAGGCTGATCCGCAAGTGATTACCCTTCTCCTTCAAGTTCTGGATGACGGCCGTTTGACAGATGGTCAAGGGAATACAGTTAACTTCAAGAACACAGTCATCATTGCGACTTCCAATGCTGGATTTGGCTATGAAGCTGGCTTAGAAGAAGATGCAGAAAAACCTGATCTGATGGACCGACTCAAAGCTTACTTCCGTCCAGAATTCCTCAATCGTTTCAATGCGGTTATTGAGTTCTCTCATCTCAAGAAAGAGGACTTGATGGAAATTGTGAATCTCATGTTGATTGAAGTAAATCAAACCTTGAGCAAGAAAGAAATTGATCTAGCTGTATCTGATGCAGCTAAGGAATTCCTGCGTGACGCTGGTTATGACCAAGTCATGGGTGTTCGTCCACTCCGCCGTGTCATTGAGCAACAAATCCGTGACAAGGTGACCGATTTCCACTTGGATCATTTAGATGCTAAGCACTTGACAGCTGATTTGGAAGATGGTGTCTTGGTTATTAAGGAAAAGGAGGGGGCTGAGTAAGTCCCTTTCTCTTGAACTTTTAAAAAAGACCAGCTATTAGTGGTGATAGAAAAAGTCCTTTGAAATCGTCTTTAAAGCCTTTTGTAGTCAGGTCGAAAGAACAGTCCTCTCTTGTAAAAAAAGGAGAAATTTGTTATAGTAATGAAGACATGAAAAACGAAAGGAGACGACTATGGGATACCAAATGATTATCATGTTTGTGGTCATGGCTGGATTGATTTTCTACATGAACCGCACACAGAAAAAACAAGCGGAAAAACGCATGGAAAGCTTGAACAAGCTCCAAAAGGGTTATGAGGTTATCACAATTGGCGGTTTGTATGGAACTGTTGATGAAGTGGATACTGAAAAACGGACCGTTGTTTTGGATGTTGATGGCGTTTATTTGACTTTTGAATTAACAGCGATCAAGACAGTCTTACCACAAGCTGAAGCAGAAGTTGATCCTGAAGCAAAAGTAGCGATTGAGGCTGCTGGCGTGGAAGAATCTGCTATCGAAGAATAAGAAAAAGAATCTGAGGATCTCGGATTCTTTTTTTACCTTTTTATCAGAGTCTGTAGTTTGGGGACATTTCTTGAAAATTAAAAGAGGAAAGCCTATAATATAAGAAGGTAAGGCCTTTCAAAGGGGTAAGAGGTTAGAATGAGGAGTTTTACGAAGCTTCTTAGCCTAGTTTTGGGAGACTGATGTCAAAAAACTTGCTAAAACAACACTTTTATTAGATTTATGATATAATAAAATGATTAAAATTTAGGATAAAGCTATGTTTCACTTAAAAAAGAAGGAAAAAGTAACCATCCCCCTACAGGTGCCAAAGCATATTGGGATTATTATGGATGGAAATGGCCGTTGGGCTAAGAAGAGACTGCAACCACGCGTGTTTGGACATAAGGCGGGTATGGAGGCTTTGCAGAATGTCACCATTGCAGCCAAAGAGATGGGCGTCCAGGTTTTGACGGTCTATGCTTTTTCAACAGAAAACTGGTCTCGACCAGAAAAAGAAGTCAAATTTATCATGAACCTGCCTGTTGAGTTTTATGAGCGTTATGTGCCAGAATTGCACAAAAATAATGTGAAGATTCAAATGATTGGTGATGTGGCTAGATTACCTAAGGCTACATATGATGCCTTGGTTAAAGCAGAAGAGCTGACCAAACTCAATACTGGCTTGATTTTGAACTTTGCCTTGAACTATGGTGGACGGGCAGAATTAACTCAAGCCATTCGAAATATTGCTCAAGAAGTTTTGGATGCCAAGTTTAACCCAGGTGATATTAGCGAGGAAATGATTGGGGATTATTTACAGACTAGTACCCTGCCTCGTATTTTGCGAGATCCGGATTTGATCATCAGGACTAGCGGGGAATTACGCCTCAGTAATTTCCTTCCTTGGCAAAGTGCCTATAGCGAATTGTACTTTACAAAGACCTTGTGGCCGGATTTTAATGAAAAATCTTTAAAAGAAGCTATCGAAGAATATAGTAAGCGCCAGAGACGCTTTGGTGGTGTTTAGGAGAATATATGGATAAGGATTTACAGACGAGATTGATTTTTGCGGGAGTGGCTCTTGCAATTTTCCTTCCTTTGGTCGTATTAGGAGGGGTCGCTTTTCAGATTGTTGTAGGTATTTTAGCCATGTTGGCAGTACATGAATTGCTCCGAATGAAGGGCCTAGCGACGACAACTCTTGAAGGTATGTTGGCTATGCTGGCGGCCTTTGTCTTAGCAGTTCCGATTGAGTATTATTTTACCTTTTTGCCAATTGATGGCAATGTAATAGCCTATACTCTGGTCGTCTTTTGCTTATTGGGTTCTATTGTCGTTGGTAGCAATTATACTTTTGATGATGTGGTCTATCCGATTGCAGTTAGTTTCTATGTGGGATCAGGTTTTAATGCCCTTTTAGATGCTCGAGTTGCAGGCCTAAATAAGGTGCTTTTGGCTCTTCTAATTGTTTGGGCAACAGATAGTGGTGCATATCTCTTTGGTCGCCGTTTTGGTATGAAAAAGCTAGCTCCAACAATTTCACCCAATAAAACTGTTGCAGGTGCCCTCGGTGGTATCGCGTCTGCGATGGTAGTCACCTTCATTTTTGTTTTGATTGATGGAAGTGTGGCAGCTCCGCATAATCGCTGGCTTTTGGTTTTATATGCGATTTTCTTTAGTATAGCTGGACAGTTTGGAGACTTGGTGGAAAGCGCCATTAAACGTCATTATGGTGTCAAAGATTCTGGTAAGTTTATACCTGGCCATGGTGGTGTTTTGGATCGCTTTGACAGTTTGCTCTTTGTCTTCCCTCTGATGCGGATTTTAGGTTTATTCTAATCTGTTTAAGATGTGCAGAGTTGGAGATGAGTGGCTTCTTCTGCCTGGAATAAAATTTAATGAAAAACAGAGTACTGGGAGACACTCCCAGCCTCTTTGATTTAGACTCCAGTAGTCAAGATTTAGAAAGGAATGTGTGGTAAGGAAAGTATGGGAATTATGGGACTCCTCACCTTCATCATTGTTTTTGGTATTATTGTAGTGGTTCATGAGTATGGACATTTCTACTTTGCCAAAAAGTCAGGCATTCTCGTTCGAGAGTTTGCCATTGGAATGGGACCGAAAATCTTTTCTCATATTGGAAAAGATGGAACAGCCTATACCATTCGGATTCTTCCTCTAGGTGGCTATGTGCGCATGGCCGGCTGGAGTGACGATACAACTGAAATCAAAACAGGAACACCTGTCAGTCTGACTCTGAATGAAGAAGGCAAGGTTATTCGAGTAAATCTATCTGGCAAGAAAATTGATCAGACAGCCCTGCCAATGAATGTGACAAGTTTTGATTTTGAAGATAAATTAGAAATCACTGGTTTGGTTCTTGAAGAAAGTAGAACCTACTCAGTTGATCACGATGCAACTATTGTTGAAGCAGATGGGACTGAAGTTCGTATTGCGCCTTTAGATGTTCAGTACCAAAATGCAACAATCTGGGGCCGTTTAATCACAAACTTTGCTGGCCCTATGAATAACTTTATTTTGGGTATCGTGGCCTTTTGGATCCTAATTGCTCTGCAAGGTGGGGTTCAAAATTTGGACACAAACCATGTACAGGTTGCTCCAAACGGCGCCTTGGCTCAAGCTGGTGTAAAAAATAACGACCAGATTCTAAAGGTTGGTCAGACAGAAATTTCAAACTGGGATGATTTGACTCAGGCAGTTGAAAAGGAAACGAAGGATCAAAAGAATCCCAAACTTAATCTGACGGTTAAAAGCGGAAACGAGACCAAAGATGTGACAGTCAGTCCTAAAAAAGAAGGGGACCGTTACTTATTAGGTGTCACGCCAGGCATGAAGTCGGATCTGATGTCCATGATGGTAGGTGGTCTGACCATGGCCTGGGATGCGGCCTTCCGTATTTTGAATGCTTTGAAAAACTTGATTTTCCATCCTAGTCTTAATCAACTGGGAGGACCGGTTGCTATCTTCCGTGTCAGCAGTCAAGCGGCACAAGCTGGTCTGGATCAGGTGATTAGTCTATTGGCTCTGCTATCAATCAATATTGGTATTTTCAATTTGATTCCGATTCCAGCTCTTGATGGTGGAAAGATTGTTCTCAACATTATTGAAGCAATTCGCAGAAAACCGCTCAAGCGCGAAACAGAGACTTATGTAACCTTAGCCGGTGTAGCGATTATGGTTGTGCTGATGATTGCTGTGACCTGGAATGATATTATACGTACATTCTTTTAAGTAAGGGCAAGTGAAGATAAAACGTAGATTGCTAAAGGGCCTTCACTGCCTCCAAATGTAATTAAAGGAGTTTTTATGAAACAAAGTAAAATGCTAATTCCAACCTTGCGTGAAATGCCAAGTGATGCGCAGGTTATCAGTCATGCCTTGCTTTTGCGGGCAGGCTATGTTCGCCAAGTGTCAGCGGGAGTTTATTCTTACCTGCCATTGGCCAACCGAGTTATTGAAAAGGCTAAAAATATCATGCGCCAAGAATTTGAAAAAATTGGTGCAGTAGAAATGTTGGCGCCAGCTTTGCTAAGTGCAGATCTTTGGCGCGAGTCAGGTCGCTACGAGACCTATGGTGATGACCTTTTCAAGTTAAAGAACCGTGAGGGATCAGACTTCATTTTGGGACCAACCCATGAAGAAACCTTTACTGCCCTAGTGCGTGATTCAGTGAAATCTTACAAACAATTACCGCTGAATCTGTATCAAATCCAGCCAAAATACCGTGATGAAAAACGTCCTCGCAACGGTCTTTTGCGGACGCGAGAGTTCATCATGAAAGATGCTTATAGCTTCCATGCGAACTATGATAGTTTGGATGTGACTTATGATGAATACAAGTCTGCCTATGAAAAGATCTTTACTCGTAGCGAAATTGATTTTAAAGCTATCATTGGAGATGGCGGAGCTATGGGAGGAAAGGATAGCCAAGAATTTATGGCGATTACTCCTGATCGAACAGACTTGGATCGTTGGTTGGTATTGGATAAATCCGTTGCAAGCTTGGATGAAATCCCTGTAGATGTTTTGGAAGCCATTAAGGCTGAGCTAAGCAACTGGATGGTTTCTGGTGAGGATACTATCGCTTACTCTAGCGAGTCAAGCTATGCAGCTAACCTTGAGATGGCAACAAATGAATACAAGCCGAGCAATCGTGTAGCAGCTGAAACCGAACTGGTTCGTGTGGAAACACCAAACTGTAAGACTATTGATGAAGTTGCAGCCTTCCTACAAGTTTCTGAGGAGCAAACCATCAAGACCTTGGTCTACATTGCAGATGAAAATCCGGTAGTGGCTTTGCTTGTAGGAAACGACCAGCTCAATGAAGTCAAATTGAAAAACCACTTAGGGGCTGACTTCTTTGAAGCGGCAACAGAAGCAGAAGTCCAAGAATTGTTCGGAGCAAACTTTGGCTCTCTTGGTCCAGTTAATCTGCCAGAAGAAGTGACCATCATCGCTGACCGTAAGGTTCAAGACTTGTCCAACGCTGTTGCTGGAGCCAATGAAGATGGCTACCACTTGACAGGGGTAAATCCTGGTCGTGACTTTACTGCTGAATATGTCGATATCCGTGAAGTTCGCGAAGGAGAAATTTCTCCAGATGGTAATGGTGTTCTGAAGTTTGCACGTGGGATTGAGATTGGGCACATCTTTAAACTAGGGACTCGTTACTCTGACAGTATGAATGCGACAGTTCTAGATGAAAATGGCCGAGCAGTTCCCCTTGTGATGGGTTGCTATGGTATCGGTGTTAGTCGTCTGCTCTCAGCTGTCATGGAACAGCATGCCCGCCTCTTTGTTAATAAAACTCCTAAAGGTGAGTATCGTTATGCTTGGGGAATTAACTTCCCTAAAGAATTGGCGCCATTTGACGTTCATTTGATCCCAGTCAATGTCAAAGATGAAGAAAGCTTGGCTTTGACCGACAAGATTGAAGAAAGTTTAGTTGGAGCTGGCTATGAAGTCTTAGTCGATGACCGCAATGAGCGGGTCGGTGTTAAGTTTAGCGATAGCGACTTGATTGGTCTGCCAATCCGAGTAACCGTTGGTAAGAAAGCTGCTGAAGGTATTGTAGAAGTCAAAATTAAAGCAAGTGGCGATACCATTGAGGTCCATGCAGATAACTTGATCGAAACCTTGTCTATTTTAACGAAATAAGATAAACTGCCAGTTTTGCCTGGCAGTTTTCTTTTGCTTATTGGACTTGAAAATGCTATAGTAAGAAAAAATGAATCGGAGGACGAAATCATGGGATTATTTAGTGGTTTGCTGGGCAATGCTTCTCAAAAAGATATTGATAAAGTTGAAAGAGAACTAGAAAATATTTTAACGCCAACGGAAAATGTGGAACTGGCCTTCAGTCTTATTCGAGATTTGATTGTGTTTACAGATGGGCGCTTGATTTTGGTTGATAAGCAAGGGATGACGGGCAAGAAAACGGCTTATAAGTCTTATCCTTATCGCTCTATCAGTCGATTTTCAGTGGAAACGGCTGGCCACTTTGACCTTGACGCTGAGTTGAAAATCTGGGTATCCAGTGCTGAAGAACCAGCCGAAACCTTAACTTTCCGAAGCGATAAGAGTGTTATTGCTATTCAGAAGGCTTTGGCAGAAGCAGTATTAAGATAAATAAAGGCGGTTTCAACCGCTTTTTTTGTAAACAAAAACTAACCACAGCTGAATAGCTTGGTTAGTTGATCGTTAAAGACTGTTAGTCTAGAGAAGTAGCAATCTAGTTGTCTTCACTAGGGAAAGATTCACCAAAATGCAGTTCAGAGTATGGGGTCTCAAAATTACCTCCATCATAAGTTACCCTTACTGAAGTCATTCCGAAGTCAACGATTATTGGTTTTGCAGCTGTTATGAAGACGTAGCTATTACTGTTTTGTTTTATATCATAGAGTTTTACTGCTCCGTAAATGGAATCGGCAGAATAGCTATCTCCATTTTTAGTTGATTTGGTTATTTCAATGGTCTTCTTAGAAGGAGAGTAGGATAAATTATAGACTTCTTTTTTTCCGATGCCTTGAGTAATAAAAGTTTCGTGATCGTCACTTTTTGCTTGATAGTGAATAAAATTTTTATCAAAACTTTGCTGAGCGTTGTGCTTAACGAGAAATAAATTTACTCCCCATGCAGCTAAGCCTAAAATAAGAAGAGAAGCGACACCAATAAGAACAGTTTTTTTAGTTAAGTGCATAAAGACTCCTTGAAATTTATAGTAAAATAGAACAAAAGTTAATAACTGGTATTAGAAAATATACTAAAATTTATGAACAGGTATAAGTTTAAAAATTAATCAGAAAGCTTTTTTATTCTTCTTCGAGTCCTTGCCCCTTCAAATAATCAAAGACAACTTCTGGTTTATCTTGAAGTTTCCTGAAGAAAGTTTGACTACTTTCAGAGTCACTTGCTGATTGAATCAACTGTTCTTGATCTATTTTGCTGAGATCAAAGTCAAAAATGGCTATAGCGTTTTTCTTGTCTTCAGAAATTTTAAGATGAATTTTAAGTCCTTTTAGCTTTTCTTGATTTTCAATCATGGAACTTTTCTTAAGATCTTCACTATAAGATTTCTTTAATTCTTCAACACTCATTTTTTGACTTTCTTCAGGGATAGCCTGGCTGGAAATGAGTTGGAAAGATAGGATCTTGTCTTTAGTATAGAAAAGTTTGACTGAATTAGTATAATGCTCATCGATTTTTTTAGAAAAAGTTTTCGTCTGTGTCTTTTCTTCTTTGGTTTTACTTTGACTCTGACTTTGCTTGGGTGTATTTTCTTGCTTATTCTGACTGGTCGTGCTACAAGCAGTTAGGGTCAGTAGACAGATGCTAGCTAGTAAGATTTTCTTCACAGTTAAGACTCCTTTAGGTAAATGTTTTTTCTATTATATCATAACTTAGGATCAAGAAAAAAGTCTTGATAATTATATGGGGAGCTGAGCATTGCTCTGTCCTTTTTCTGTCGAAAAAAGTGCTGATTTATGGTAAAATAAGGTCACTACTGTACGAGGAAATGTCATGTCAAACAAGTTTGAAATTTTAATGAATCAGCTAGATATGCCACTGGAAATGAGAAATTCAGAGGCCTTTTTGAATGCAGAAATCGAGAAGGTTTTGCTCCACAAGGTCAGTCGGGTCTGGGAATTTCATTTTTCTTTTGCGGATATTCTACCCATTGAGATTTTTAGGGAATTGCAGAAGCGCTTAGATCAAGAGTTTTCGAAGACAGGCAACCAAGCTATTTTTGAAATTCATTGTCAGGCGCCTCAGATATCGGATGAGCTCTTGCAGGCTTATTACCAGCTGGCCTTTGAGGAAGGTCCATGTGCCAGCCATGGATTTAAGAGCCTTTATCAGGATTTGCAGGTTCATTTGGATGGGGACAAGTTGCTAATTGAAGGACCATCAACCATTGATACTGAGCATTTTCGCAAGAATCACCTACCAAATCTCAGTCGCCAGCTAGTCAAGTATGGTTTTCCTCAGCTGGCCTGTCAGGTTCAGCACAGCGATGAGTTAACCCAGCAACAGGCAGAGAATTTCCAGGCAGAAAATGACAAGATTGTTCAAGAAGCTAATGAAGAAGCTCTCAAAGCCATGGAATCTCTACAGCAAATGGCGCCACCGCCAGAGGAAAAACCAGCCTATGATTTCCAAGCTCGCAAGGCTGCGGCTAAACCAAAGCTGGACAAGGCAGAGATTACCCCTATGATTGAAGTTCAGACTGAGGAAAATCGTCTGGTCTTTGAGGGAATGGTCTTTGATCTGGAGCAGAAGGTTACTCGGACCGGCCGGGTCTTGCTTAACTTCAAGATGACAGACTATACTTCCAGCTTCTCCTTGCAGAAATGGATGAAAAACGAAGAAGAAGCCAAGAAGTTTGACATGATTAAGAAGGGTGCTTGGCTCCGCGTACGTGGAAATGTGGAGATGAACAACTTTACCCGTGACCTGACCATGAATGTACAGGATGTGCAGGAAGTTACCCACTATGAGCGCAAGGACTTGATGCCTGAGGGGCAGAAGCGGGTCGAGTTTCACGCCCATACCAATATGTCTACTATGGATGCTCTGCCTGAGGTAGAGGAAATCGTTGCAACGGCTGCCAAATGGGGCCACAAGGCTGTCGCCATTACCGACCATGGCAATGTGCAGAGCTTTCCCCATGGCTACAAGGCTGCCAAGAAGGCTGGTATCCAGCTGATTTACGGTATGGAAGCCAATATTGTAGAAGACCGGGTACCCATCGTCTACAATGAAGTGGATATGGAGCTGAGCGATGCGACCTATGTAGTCTTTGACGTGGAAACAACGGGTCTTTCAGCCGTCTACAATGACTTGATTCAGGTCGCTGCCAGCAAGATGCACAAGGGCAATATCATCGCTGAGTTTGATGAGTTTATCAATCCTGGGCATCCCCTGTCGGCCTTTACTACGGACTTGACTGGGATTACAGATGAGCATGTCCGCAATGCCAAACCACTGGAGCAGGTGCTCAAAGAATTTCAAGAATTTTGCAAGGACAGCATCCTCGTTGCCCATAATGCCACCTTTGACGTGGGCTTTATGAATGTCAATTATGAGCGTCATTGCCTGCCGAAAATTACCCAGCCAGTCATTGACACGCTGGAATTTGCCCGCAATCTTTATCCAGAGTACAAGCGTCATGGTCTGGGGCCTTTGACCAAGCGTTTCCAGATTGCTCTGGAGCACCACCACATGGCCAACTATGACGCGGAAGCGACGGGCCGTCTCCTTTTTATCTTTATCAAGGATGTGGCTGAAAAGCATGGTGTGACCAATCTCAAGGATCTGAATACGGATCTTGTCGATGAGAATTCTTACAAGAAGGCTCGGGTCAAGCATGCGACCATTTATGTAAAAAATCAGACGGGACTAAAAAATATTTTCAAGTTAGTCAGTCTGTCCAATACCAAGTATTTTGAAGGCGTACCGCGGATTCCACGGACCGTTCTGGACGCCCATCGTGAAGGCCTGATTCTGGGCTCTGCCTGCTCAGAAGGCGAAGTCTATGACGCTGTTGTCTCTCAGGGGGTGGATGCGGCTGTCGAAGTAGCCAAGTATTATGACTTTATCGAGGTTATGCCACCGGCTATCTATGAGCCACTGATTGCCAAGGAGCAAATCAAGGACCAGGAAGAACTGCAGACTATTATTCGCAATCTTATTGAGGTCGGAGACCGCTTGGGCAAGCCTGTCCTTGCGACGGGGAACGTGCACTATATCGAGCCGGAAGAAGAAATCTACCGGGAGATTATCGTCCGGAGTCTCGGTCAGGGAGCCATGATTAACCGGACCATTGGTCACGGTGAAAATGCCCAGCCGGCTCCGCTTCCTAAGGCTCACTTCCGGACCACCAATGAGATGCTGGACGAATTTGCCTTCTTGGGCGAGGACTTAGCTAAGAAGCTAGTCATCACCAATCCGAATCAGCTGGCGGAGACCTTTGAGCCGGTAGAGGTGGTCAAGGGCGACCTCTATACACCTTTCATTGATAAGGCCGAGGAGACGGTTGCCGAGCTGACCTATCAAAAAGCCTTTGAGATTTATGGTAATCCGCTGCCGGATATCGTAGACTTGCGGATTGAAAAAGAGTTGACCTCTATCTTGGGGAATGGCTTTGCCGTGATTTACCTGGCTTCACAGATGCTGGTGCAACGCTCCAATGAGCGGGGCTATCTGGTAGGCTCGCGTGGGTCTGTCGGATCTAGCTTTGTCGCGACCATGATCGGGATTACCGAGGTCAATCCTCTATCACCCCACTATGTCTGTGGCAAATGCCAATACAGCGAGTTCATTACGGACGGCTCCTATGGTTCTGGCTTTGATATGCCGGATAAGGACTGTCCAAAGTGTGGCCACAAACTTAGCAAAAATGGGCAAGATATTCCGTTTGAGACCTTCCTTGGATTTGACGGGGACAAGGTACCCGATATTGATTTGAACTTCTCCGGAGAGGATCAGCCTAGCGCTCACTTGGATGTGCGTGATATCTTTGGTGAGGAGTATGCCTTTCGGGCTGGTACCGTTGGTACCGTTGCAGCTAAGACAGCTTATGGATTTGTCAAGGGCTACGAGCGCGACTACGGGAAGTTCTACCGAGACGCCGAAGTTGAGCGTCTGGCGCAGGGAGCGGCTGGAGTTAAGCGGACAACTGGACAACACCCGGGCGGAATCGTTGTTATCCCTAACTACATGGATGTTTATGACTTTACACCGGTCCAATATCCAGCCGACGATGTGACAGCCGAGTGGCAGACTACCCACTTTAACTTCCATGATATCGATGAAAATGTCCTCAAGCTGGACGTTCTGGGGCATGATGATCCGACCATGATTCGGAAGCTTCAAGACTTGTCTGGTATTGATCCTACTGATATTCCTATGGATGATCCAGGTGTCATGGCCCTCTTTTCTGGAACAGATATTCTGGGTGTGACTCAGGAGCAAATCGGCACGCCGACTGGTATGCTGGGGATTCCAGAGTTTGGGACCAATTTTGTACGGGGCATGGTTGATGAGACCCATCCGACCACCTTTGCCGAGCTCTTACAGCTATCTGGTCTCTCTCATGGTACGGATGTTTGGCTGGGCAATGCTCAGGACTTGATCAAGCAAGGGATTGCGGACCTGTCTACCGTTATCGGTTGTCGGGACGACATCATGGTTTACCTCATGCACAAGGGCTTGGATCCTAAGATGGCCTTTACGATCATGGAGCGCGTGCGGAAGGGCCTCTGGCTGAAGATTTCTGAAGAAGAGCGCAATGGCTACATCGCAGCCATGAAGGAAAACAATGTGCCAGAATGGTACATCGAGTCCTGTGGAAAGATCAAGTACATGTTCCCCAAGGCCCATGCGGCAGCCTATGTTATGATGGCCCTGCGGGTGGCCTACTTCAAGGTGCATCATCCGATTTATTACTACTGCGCCTACTTCTCTATCCGGGCCAAGGCATTTGATATTAAGACCATGAGTGGCGGACTTGATGCTGTCAAGCGCCGAATGAGCGAAATCGCTGAAAAACGCAAGAACAACGAGGCTTCCAATGTAGAAATTGACCTTTATACGACTTTGGAAATCGTCAATGAAATGCTGGAGCGGGGCTTCAAATTTGGAAAGCTGGATCTCTACAAGAGCCACGCGACCGAGTTTCTCATCGAAGGAGATACACTTATTCCACCGTTCTCTGCTATGGACGGTTTGGGTGACAACGTTGCCCGCCAAGTGGTCAGAGCACGGGAAGAAGGCGAATTCCTCTCTAAGACAGAGCTCCGCAAACGCGGTGGTCTCTCTAGCACCCTAGTCGAAAAAATGGACGATATGGGAATCCTGGGCAATATGCCTGAGGATAACCAGTTGAGTCTGTTTGATGAGTTTTTCTAAAATAATTCAAAATGATTTTAAGTTGTCTATGAAGCGTGAACTTAAGGAAAACTTATTAGAAGAAGTTTTGAGTTTTCTGATTGTCAATCTTCTAACTACTAGCCCGGAAGCGCAAATCTTGTATCTGGATCAGGAGTAAGAAAGGGGAAAAAATGAGATTTAGTATTGTAGCAGAAGATAAACCAGCTCAAAAATCGTTTAGTTATCAATTAGAGCTAGACACGGATACGATCATAAAAGTAACCGGCTTGGTCTGCTCCACTGTAGTTATGGTAACTCTCTTGTCTCTCTTTAAAGATTAGATCAAAACCTCTATTTTCAAAAAAAGGAAAATAGAGGTTTTTAAGTTTTATAACCGCTTCTAGATGTTTTCATTGAACCTGGATTGTGTTACAATTTTTAGTGTGTAGAATTTCGTAAATGAGCTGATAAATCAGTGAGTTTTTATTGGTAATCAGAAGAAAAGAGGAGAAGAGTGTGGCGAAATATTTAGTAGGTCCTTACAACAATAGTTGGAATTTTATGGATGCTTATAACAAAGCTCAGAATGGGGACATCATCGAGTTTGAAGATGGATACGCTTTTCAATGGCCGACCAATCAGGAAATTGTAATTGATAAGGAGCTACATTTTGTAGGGCAAGTGGTTTCTAATCCAAATGGCAATGGCCAAATCTTTAAGAATACCATTGAAGCGGCTTTCCGATTTGTAGCAGGAGCAAAGGTCACCTTTGAAAATTTGTGTTTTAAAATCACGGGGAATTATTCTACCCTCCTGTTATGGAGTGGATCTGAAGTCACTTGTAAGCAGGTTTGTTTTGAAATTAGCACCCAAAACAATCAGAACTTTTTTCTATATGCAGACACGCATTCTAAACTAATCTTAACTGATATAGAAATGAAGGTTCCCGAAAAACACGATGCTTCAATCGGTATTGTGGCTTCAGAATTATCAATCAGTCATTCAAGGATTTTGTCTAGAATCGATCTATCAGATGGAGCTAGGTTGACCTTAGAAACCGTCGACCTTGAAAAATATGATATTAATACGATCAGTGCGACTAACTCAGAAGTGATTCTCAAAAACTCTACTGTTAAAGGTGGGAATCTTGAAATGGATTATCCACCAGTTTGGTTAGATAATGTAGTCTGGAAATCTGAGAACTGCAAAATCGAATTGCCTGGTGGGACTGCGGTTTGCCTTAATAATAACGTTCAATTCAATTCTGATTCGGATTGCATTACGTCCTTGAATTCGTACGGAAGTATGCTTCGAGCTCATCAAGCCACTTTCACAGAATTTTTATGCATTTATGACCTATCGTTCGCGGCTTTGACAGGAGAAACTACTTTCCTTGCGGAAAATGCTCAAAGAATTTCATTCGGTGCTTTTTCGGATAGTGTAGTGATGGCGGACCAGATGGTCTTCCATAAAATTGCCGATCCAAATATTCGACTTCAAAGTTCTGCCTATGTAAAGGCAGACGCCGTTACTTATACACAGGGAGATGCGCGTGATCTGATAACTGAGATTGAGGATGGCTGTGATTATCTTGTAGGCAGAGAAGTGGCTAAAGCTAATCCGCAAACACCTTCTTCAGGCACTGCATCTGATGCAACTGTTCCAACTACTACAGCAACTGCTTCTGAACAAGAAAAGAAACGCGATGCACTGGAAGAACTCAATAGCCTGATTGGTCTTGAGAAGGTCAAACATGAGATCAAAAAAATGATCAACATGGTAGAATTTAACAAAAAGCGGATCGCAAATGGCAAGGCTCCTGAAAAGCAAACGCTACATGCAGCCTTCATGGGAAATCCTGGTACAGGGAAGACGACCGTTGCCCGCCTCTTGGGAGAAGTTCTCTTTGAGGCAGGTGTCCTTTCCGGTAAGGAATTTCGTTTTGTCGAAGCGACTGAGTCAGACTTAATCTCCTCTAATGTTGGAGGGACAGCTGAGCAGACCCAGGCTCTTCTTGAAAAAGCTCGTGGTGGGATCCTCTTTATTGATGAAGCTTATAGTTTGGATAAAAAAGACAGTGATGTCGACTTTGGGATCGAGGCCATCAATACCATCCTTAAATTTATGGAGGACAATCGTGATGAGATCATGATTATTTTTGCCGGCTATACCAAAGAAATGGAGGAGTTCTTAAAGACTAATCCAGGACTCCGTTCGCGTGTCCCTAATAACTTCATCTTTGAGGATTTCACCGGAGATGAAATTGTCCAACTGGGTGAAATGATCTTGAACAAGGGAGACTATAAGCTCGAAGACCGCGATTACTATGCTCGTCATGTCAAGCGGGCCTACGATGGATCATTGGATAAGAGCAATGGTCGCTGGATTCGTAATCTAGATGAGCAATTGACCAAGACTATGGCAGACCGAGTGGTGGCTCAAGGTTCAGATGATATCGAGACCATCCTTAATATCGACATTGATGCTGTTCTCAATCAAGGCAAGTACCAGGTAGGGGCAGACAAAGAAGAAGATGGTATGGTAGCTCTCAACCGCTTGGTTGGAATTGCAAAAGTGAAAGAGCAAGTCGAACAGTTTGTAGCCATGGCTGAGTTCAATCAAAAACGAGCAGAGCAAGGTGGTCTTGTGGAAGATACAACGCTGCACTCGCTCTTTCTTGGAAACCCTGGTACAGGGAAGACGACTGTTGCTCGCATTTTGGGGAATATTCTCTTCCAAAAAGGGGTCATCAAGCAGAAGAAATTCATCGAAGTATCTAGAAGCAATCTGGTTGGTGGCTACCAAGGCCAAACAGCCTTAAAGACGCGTGAAGTCTTAGAAAGTGCGCTAGGTGGGGTCCTCTTCATCGATGAAGCTTACACGCTCTACACTGGTCAGAATGATGATTTCGGGAAGGAGGCCTTGGATGAAGTCCTCAAATTTATGGAGGATCACCGTCGAGATATCGTCATTATCTTTGCTGGTTATACTAGGGAGATGCATGACTTCTTGCAAGTCAATTCAGGATTGCAAAGTCGGATTCCAAATGTCTTTGACTTTGAGGACTATAATCCAGATGAGATTGTAGAGATCGGTCTCATGGGATTACGCAAGCAAGGCTACCAAGTCAATGAAGCTCTCTATGGAGAAATTGTGAAAGGAAATTATTTGCGTGCCAATGACCACAGTAACGGTCGCTGGGTTCGAAATCTCAACGAAAAACTTTTACGACAAGTATCAACTCGTGTAACACGTGAAGGAAGTACAGACTACAATTCCATTTTGGATCAAGATTTGGAAGCCTTGAGGGAGAATGGAAATTCAGAACATCCTCATATGGTAGATGACCAAGGCTATGTCATTCCCTAATCCTCAGCTTTCAAAAATCCAAACGTCTGAAACATTCTTGATTCAGGCGTTTTTCTCATCGTAGGAAGTCTTGTATAAGCTTTAAATAATAGACTTGATTTTTAATATTCTAGCAGAGAAAAAAGTATTCAAGGCAGAGAAAAAAGTATTCAAGACGGAAGGAAAGGCACTTTCTGTTGTAAGGATTCTGCAGGAGGCGTGTACTTATGGTATACTAGGAAGAGAATATTGCTTATTAAGGAGAAAAAAATGGTTTTACCAAATTTTAAAGAAAACTTAGAAAAATATGCTAAATTATTGGTGGCTAATGGTATCAATGTGCAGCCAGGGCACACGGTAGCGCTCAATATTGATGTAGAGCAGCGTGAATTAGCCCACTTGATTGTCAAGGAGGCTTATGCTCGGGGTGCTCACGAGGTCATCGTCCAGTGGGCGGATGATTTGAGTACGCGGGAGAAATTCCTCCATGCGCCGATGGACCGCTTGGACAACATCCCTGACTATAAGGTGGCTGAGATGAACTATCTTCTAGAAAAGAAAGCCAGTCGTTTGGGTGTCCGTTCATCTGACCCAGGTGCTTTGAATGGCGTGGATGCTGAGAAATTATCAGCTTCTGCTAAGGCCTTGGGACTAGCTATGAAACCGATGCGAATCGCAACCCAATCCAATAAAGTCAGCTGGACAGTCGCTGCAGCAGCTGGTACTGAGTGGGCTAAGAAGGTCTTTCCAAATGCAGCCAGCGATGAGGAAGCAGTAGATCTTCTCTGGGATCAGATTTTCAAAACCTGTCGGGTCTATGAGGATGATCCAGTTGCGGCTTGGAAGGCTCATGAAGAAAAACTCAGCTCAAAAGCGAAGATTTTAAATGAAGAGCAATTTTCTGCTCTCCACTACACAGCGCCGGGAACTGACTTGACATTGGGCTTGCCTAAGAACCATCACTGGGAGTCAGCTGGCAGTCTCAATGCTCAGGGCGAATATTTCATTGCCAATATGCCGACAGAAGAGGTCTTTACAGCACCGGACTTCCGTCGAGCTGATGGTTATGTGACCAGTACCAAGCCTCTCAGCTATAATGGCAATATCATCGAAGGCATCAAAGTGACCTTTAAGGATGGCCAGATTGTAGATATTACCGCTAAAAAGGGTGACCAGGTTATGAAGGATCTTGTCTTTGAAAATGATGGTGCGCGTGCTTTAGGTGAATGTGCCTTGGTACCAGATCCAAGCCCGATTTCTCAGTCAGGCATTACTTTCTTCAATACTCTCTTTGATGAAAATGCATCTAATCACTTGGCTATCGGAGCTGCTTATGCGACTAGTGTAGTGGGCGGAGAGAATTTCTCCGAAGAAGAGCTGGAGGCAGCAGGTCTCAACCACTCGGATGTCCATGTGGACTTTATGATTGGCTCTAACCAGATGGATATCGACGGTATCCGCGAAGACGGTAGCCGTGTAGCAATCTTTAGAAATGGAGACTGGGCAATTTAAGATGACAGGACTTATTTTTGTATTGATTTTCACTTTGCCGGCTTGTTTACTGACGACAGCTGTAGCAGTCATATTGACGCCGTTTGAGAAGCCCAAACAATGGAAATTAAAATTGTTGGTCAGCTTAATCGGTGCCCTTCTTGGCTTGGTTGTCTTTTTCCCTATCTTTAAAATTTTTGCTTCCTTTGTTGGCTCAGTAATTTCCTTGGCCATCCTTTGGTTGGTTCAACGATTTAAAAAGGAGGGTTAGGTCATGCTTGGAAGTATGTTAGTTGGTTTTATCATTGGTCTAATAGCTGCCGCAATTACCAATAGAGGCGAGCGGATGGGATGCATCGGCAAGATGATTTTGGGCTTACTTGGAGCATGGATAGGTCAAAGTCTTTTTGGGACCTGGGGGCCTCTTCTCCATGACACAGCTGTAGTACCCTCTATCTTAGGTGCAGTGATTCTATTAGCAATTTTTTGGAGTCGAGACAGTTAAACTTTGATTCAAAAATCCCTTGAAATTATTTCTAGGGATTTTTTGGTAGATATGAAATGTAGTAGATTACTTTATAAGAACCTTAACAAAAATCCAAAAAGAAGCAGAGAAAAATTTGGGATAGTAGGTACAGGTACTTTCTACGAACAGATTTTTACAAGAACACATTAAAAAATAGAAGAAAGGATTTGACTTCCTTCCTTCTTTTTTGTTGCAGAGCTTACTGTCAATCGAACCGTGAAATAAATGCGTAGAGTGTTTAATCTTTCTTTTCTTTAACGTATGCTTTGATTTTATCTTTTAGTCGATTTTGAGCTTTTATATTTATTATATCTGTTACTTCATCACTATCATAAGGATCGATGAAATCTATGAGAGCTAAATCGTCTGACCATTGTTTAATATTAATAGGTTCGAAGAATTTTAAAAATAGAGCTTCGAGCATGAGACTATTGATTTCTTCTTGTGTAGGAATTGGTGGTTCATATTGTTTTTCTATATATTTCTTATATTCATCAAGATCATAGTTTTCCATTGATAGTGTTAGTTTTGTTTCAACTTCATCTATATGTTCTTTTATAATATTTAAATTATTTTCTTGTGTTTGTTCTATTTCTAGTCGTTCGTGTTCTGGCAGGAGTTTCAATAAGTATGGGCGAACTGCTTGATGTAGTTCGTATAATTGAGCGTTGGTGAATACTTTGGTTTTAGATCGATCAATTAATCTTGTTTCAGCTTTCTCCCAAATACCTAGTTCTTTTAATGTTCTAACGAACTTAGTTCTCATTTTCATCAGTGTTTTTTGATCTTTTTTTAAATTTAATTTTGTACATTGTTCATCTATAAATTGGGTTAGTGTTGTATATTGCATTTTGCTTTTCTCCTTATTTTTGTATATCGATATAGATAAATTATATATCGAAACCACATAAAAGTCAATCAAAACAACGAATCGATGAACAAAAAAGTCTTGACAAGATGTATTGTGTGCTGTATAATGTTAAATATAATAAACTAGAAAGTGAGGTGAAAAAAATGAACGTCCTTAGAATGACGAATATTGAGTTAATTAGAGAAAGAGATGTTCTTTCGGAAGCTCTAGAATCAACTATTGAAAATCGTAAAAACTCAGATAATAATGTACGTAAATACTATAAAATGAACGATTTATCCGAATCAAAAAAATGGGCAGATAAACGGGATGAATTTATTAAAGAAGCCCGTCGTTTGAGAAATCAACTGTTAACTGTGCTAAATGAACTTTCGAATCGAAGATTGAATTGATCATTCAAACATGATATAATAAAAACATCCAATGAATTAATAAAAATCCAAAACAACCATATAGAATTGCTTCGTTTACACCTGAATAAATAAGTTTTTAATGTCATATTTCTATCCTTACTTAAAAATTCCAAATATTTCTTCACCAATTATTTTTCTTTGATGCTTAAGCGCAATATAAGATAATAAAATTTCTATTTTCGTCTGGTTCTCCTTATATACGATATTTACACTATTCACTATTAGTGAGTTTTTTAAAAAGTATTATATCATAATGTACTAGACAAGAGGGAATTCTTAATAAATTTGATGAAGCAAGAAAAGTTTTATCATTACTCGCTACAAAATTTGGTACAAAAAACAAATTGACATCAAAAAAGCCTTGGTTTACAAGGCTTTTTTTCTATATTTCTATGCCCCCTGCATGAATTTGTAAGAACTTTTCATATTGAAAATAAACAAAAATGTTGAAATATAGCTGATTTTAGGGAAATACTTTTAGGTATTTTCAATGTCAGGATTTAAAAATGGGGCAAAAGTGGGGCAAAAACAAATTAACGAAAAAAATATCGAGTTCGTGCATCAAGTAAATGATAAATTGCAAGAATAAGTGCAACATTTACTCGAACTCATCCTCTAGAGCTTCACTAGCAGTTCTGTAAGCTAAACATTTTCGTGGTCGGTGATTGATATCATATAAAGCCTTGGTTCCCAAAGCTTTTTTATGTTATAAACTCATTAAAAGAACCCCCAGTTAGATTTGGAATATTTTTTATTCTGTGTCACATAAAAATAAATAAAATGAATGGCTATAGCTAGAGCGAAGATGGTTGCAATACTCAACACTGTTATAGGATTAGAAGCGAAAAGCAAAGAGAGAATCAAGGCAACCAGATAGAGTGTCGCTTGAGCACAGTAGTAACTTCTCGGATAGCGAAGATAGTTTTTGTTATAGGGCCCATTTGCTAGGACAGCAGCTTGGAAGAGGCCAATTCCGATATAAAAGAAGCTGATTGCAACGAGAAGATTAGCCTCGGGATTCAGGAGATAACCCATCGAAACTGTCATCAACATAAGCCCGATGAAAATAGGATAGTGACTATAAATTACAAATAATCCCTTTTGACTAGATCCTTCATCAATAGCATGGTCAAATTCGCCAAAATAAAACAAGAACAGGGAAAGCATGATAACGAAATTGAGAACCGAATAAATCGAGAAATTCTCGACTGTAAAGAAGCTAGCTAGCCCAACAACCATCTCTCCAAACGTAATAATGACAAGAAGGGAGACGCGCTCGATTAAATGGGGAAGATTTACCTGGAAATGCTCATCTTTAGTAATCAAGAAAATTGGCACAATAAATGTTAGCAGAATACTAGCAATAAAGATATAGACTCCAACGTAAATAGGAAAAAGAGCTGCCAGATAGACTCCTAAACTTCCTAGACCTGTTAACCATAGAAAACCTTTGATACTTTCCCGATCAGTATTATCGGTTGATTCTCTAAAAAACTCAACCAAATATTGAAAAAATAAGGTAAGGGTCAATGTACCAACAGCCCAACAGGTATAATAGAACCATTGTTGCCAATTGTATCCAATCATATTGGACATAAAGAGCATAAGTCCCATGTTGATAAACATGATTACCATGTTAAATAACGAGTTTGTTCCATAGCGATTGGTATAAATGGTTTGAATCATCCAGGAATTGATGATAACCATGACAGAGATGAAGAAATCAAGTAAAGAATCCCAAGCCACAACACCGCTATGAAGAGGGTGAATTAAAGCAGTTGCTTTTGAAATTGCAAAAACAAACACTAGGTCATAAAATAGTTCTGAAAATTCTACACGTTTATGTTTAATAAGAGTTGTCATCTTAAGTCCTTTCTATTCTAGAAGTACAATTTATTATAACAGAAAATGGTAATGAGAGAAAAAGGATATGCTTAAATAATTTCATGTGGCGCGAATTGTAAAAACCTTGGACACATTTACCTCATGTACCAACTTACAGGCGGAGTGTTTGATGATTGGTAATAAAGAATGGGTGTTGAAACATTCAAGTTATTATCATACTGAGAAAGATGGAACAACAAAACGAGTTGAGTTCAATGCAACTAAGCAACCGGAAGAACTGAAGAATAAGATTATACAATAGAAAAAGCGAGCCTAAAACTCGCTTTTTTTATTTAATCTAATAGCTCCTTATTTTCAATTAAGAGTTCTAGTGGAGATTTATCTCTTGCTTCAATAAAACCAGGTTCATATTGGGTATGAAGTGTTCTTTTCTGAGAAGTTGGATCAATATACAACTCTTTTCCATCTTCTGTGTATAGTTGGTTGCCTCTTGTTAGGTAAAGTAAATCCTCTAAGTACTGTCCATCAGTATGTAGGAAATGCTCGATGTATTTAACAGCTTTTAAGATTTCACTTACTTTATCAGAGTATTCATTAGATTCAAGAACACTCTTTTCTAACTCAATCTCTTTACTCGTTCCAAAGAGTTGGGTTGGAGTTGCATTAAAATATTCTGCTATCTTATCCAAATTTGCAAAGGTAGGATAGCTTTTTTGTTTTTCGTAATCAGAGATGGACTGTTTACCGATTCCTAAATCTTCAGCTAGTTGAGTTTGGCTTACTCCTTTTTCTATGCGTAGTCGTGCCAAATTGGGTCCAAAATTTTGAATCATAAAGGTCATGGGAAACTCCTATTTTTATTTTTAACTTATTTTATCACCTATAAACTTACAAATCAAGTTTTTAGTTGACTAACTAAAATATTTTTTATAAAATATATTTATAACTTAAAAATAAGTTATAAACGATAAAAATAGCTCATAAGTTTAGGAACAGTGAGTGAGGAGGAAGTTGAGGACGAGACTATGACTTACGACTATTCGAAGCCTTGGAGCTAGAAATTGTGTGGACAAGGACAAGGGACGAGCCTGACGGGAAGTCAGGCGAAGTCCTGCAGACTGCCGTCCAGACAATTTCTAGCCAAGCAAAAGCTGGCTATTCTAACAGCCAGCAAAAAGGGACACTTAGGGCAACGCCCAAAGAACGACGGAACGAGCAATCGTTGATTTGACGGTGTTTCTGAAACCTAAAAAATCTAAAAGAAGGGGGGACAATTTTGTTGGTTTCTATACAAGATTTAAGAAGTATTCAAGAACGATGTGATGTAGGAGAATTAGTACAGCGGTTAGATGTCAGTATTGATAGATTAACGGTTATCTGGGATACAGACATTGGTTCCCTAAGACAAATTTTTAAAAATCTGAAACAGGCAATAAGTACAAGAGTTGATTCATTTGAAATACATGATAACGTACGAGATGATGTATTTACTTTAGCTAAAGATTTTAATGAGTATGATTCAATCAATATTATATTTTTTCAATTATCCACTTATGGAAATGAACAATTGATTCGAATTGATTTCAATCCTAATACTTTAAAAGAATTTGATGGAATGAAAGTATGGAGGCAATTAATGTACTTTGCTAGATTGAATTCATTGACAGTACGTTTGTCTCGTTTTGATTTGGCATTTGACATTTTCAATAGGCCTGAAATCGTTAATTTGCAACATATTAAAGGTGGTGTTACCCATAAGGTCTTCTATGGTAGAGGGGGTGAATTAGAGACGAAATATTGGGGTTCTAGCGGTAGTAATGTACAAGTTAGGTTATATGATAAGAATAAAGAAATCATTGCTCACAAGCGCGATGAGAAGCTAGATTTGGCTGTAAATCCGTTTTGGTGGAGACTGGAATTCCAACTTAGAACCAAAGCGATTGGTGAGGAGATGGTCCAAGATGTTATGAATCGACTTGATAATTTCGGATTTTATAAGCTAGAACATATTCGAGTGGAGCAAAGAGCATTTACAATTATCTTTCTCAACAATCCTGAACTGTTATCATTGGCTTTTCCAAATTTAAAATCAGACAGCATCAAAAAGAAAAAAACAAGAGTCCGCAAACTATTGAGAGAAGAAACGAACCAATTTGCGGAAGAATTAAAAGAAGTATTAATACAGAATCTCCCTAAATTAAATGCAGAATTACAACTACTTGTAGGCGAGTTTCTGAATTTAGAAAATAAATAAGGAGGATAACTATGGACAATAATTTAATTAGTAACAAAGAATTAATTGAAATGGGCTATCGCCCTCATACAGCAAATGATATCATTCATCAGGCAAGAGAATTACTTGTCTCACGAGGCTATACATTTTATAATCGCAAACGTTTGATGGTTGTTCCAAAAAGTGTTGTAAATGAGATTCTAGGAACTGAGGTGGCGTAATATGGCAAGTGTTCGTTATCGAAAGCGAGGAGATAGTAATTTATGGACCTATGAAATTCGTAGCGAAGGGAAAACTGTTGTTCATAATAGCGGTTTTAAAACAAAAAAACTTGCAGAGTCAGAAGCTGAACCGATTCTGCAAGAACTTCGTTTAGGAAAAAGAATTTCTAGAGATATTTCTCTTGTAGATCTGTATCAAGAATGGCTTGAACTAAAAATTCTACCGAGTAGTAGGTCGGAAGAGACAAAGAAAAAATATCTTCTCCGTAAAAACACAATTGAAAGATTATTTGGAAATAAAAAAGTCACTCAAATTCGTGCGAGTGAATACCAAAGAATTATGAATAAGTATGGACAAACAGTTGGTAGAAATTTTCTTGGTAGATTGAATACTGGGATTCATCAGAGCATCCAAATGGCAATTGCAGACAAAGTTCTAATAGATGATTTTACACAACATGTCGAGTTATTTTCATCCAAAGAACAACAGATGACAGAAGAGAAATATTTACATACAGAAAAGGACTATCTGGATTTACTTTTAGCAGTAAAGAGAAAATTTGATTACCAACGTTCAATTGTTCCTTATATTGTCTATTTTCTATTAAAAACAGGCATGAGGTTTGGAGAGTTAATAGCGTTAACTTGGAATGAAGTTGACTTTGACAGAGGACTGCTAAAAACATATAGGAGGTTTAATACCCTTTCTCATAAATTTGTTCCTCCAAAAAATAAAACGTCTATTCGGATGGTACCGATAGACGAAGAATGTATTAAGATATTACAAGTCCTAAAAATTGAACAGGAGAAGGCTAATAAAGAGCTAGGAATCAAGAATAGGTATAAAATGATTTTTCAGCATTATGGATATATTCACTTGGTACCAGATATTGCAAGTGTCAATAAAGCTTTGAGTGTTCTTTTAAATGAATTAGATATTTATCCAATTATCACGACAAAAGGAGCACGTCATACCTATGGAAGCTACCTCTGGCACAAAGGATTTGACCTTGGAGTTATTGCAAAAATTCTAGGGCATAGAGATATTTCAATGTTAGTAGAAGTATATGGACACACTTTAGAAGAGAAAATTTTTGAAGAATTTAATCAAATTAGAGATGTTTGGAAAGATTGCTCATAAAAAAATGTGGGGCAAATGATGGGGCAAATCAGTTATAGACAAGCAAAAAAGCCTTATAAATCAAGGCTTTTTCCTGTTGATTTAGATGCCCCCTGCAGGGCTCGAACCTGCGACCCATAGATTAAGAGTCTACTGCTCTACCAACTGAGCTAAGGAGGCAACAGAAAAAGCTGTATTGGTGCCGGACCTTCACGATTTGTATTGAACCCGCGCAATTAAGCAGGTGGGCAACTCGCTCTAACTGAAGCTGCTTCCGCGTGATACGGCCTGCATGCTGTTAGAAGTCTTTTGTTTCCCTAATAATACAAAAAATAGTCGGTCAACACTTAAGTGTGAAGTCGTACACCACAGCGTTTCTATAATTATAATACCATAAATTTTGAAAAATTCAAGAGAAAAACATGATTTTTTGCAAACGATACCATCATTTTTTGAGCTGATCAATCTTATCCTTTGTCATTCCAAGGGCTCGCTCGTATTTGCCGTTTTCGTTAGGCGTGAAATAATTGGCGTCTTTTATCTTATCGGGCAGGTAGTCCTGCTTGACCCAATTGCCAGGATAGGAGTGAGGGTAGAGATAGTCCTGTGCGTTGCCTAATTCCTTGCTTCCGGCATAGTGGCCATCACGTAAGTGGCGTGGGATGGGCAGATTTCCATTCTTTCTTAGGTCGGCCAAGGCCTTGTCCATAGCCACGTAGGCTGAGTTGGACTTAGGAGAAAGTGCCAAATCAATGACAATATTGGCAATAAGGATACGGGCTTCAGGAAAGCCAATCCGCTGAGCCGCTTCTAGAGCTGTAACGGTATGGACTTGGGCGTCAGGATTTGCTAGGCCAATATCCTCGTAAGCAATAACGGTCAGGCGTCGAGCTAGGCTAGGCAGATCTCCTGCCTCAACGAGCCGAGCTGCGTAGTGGAGGCTGGCATTGACATCGGAGCCACGGATGGACTTCTGCAGGGCAGAGAGGACATCGTAATGGCCGTCCCCGTCCTTATCCATGGTGATGTAGCTCTTTTGTAGGCTGTTTTCCATGACATCAAGTGTGATGTGGCGAATGCCCTTGTTATCTTCTGGGGTAGAGAGTACGGCTAAATCCAGTGAATTATAAGCAGAGCGCAGGTCTCCGTTGGTAGAGATGGCAATGAAATCCAGAGCATCATCGTCTAGCTCCACTGGGAAATCAAATCCTCTTTCCTTATCTGTCAAGGCTAGCTGAATGGCTGTCCGGATGTCGTCGTTGCTGAGGGGTTCAAGCTCAAATATCTGAACCCGACTTCGGATGGCTGGGGTGACAGAAAAGAAAGGATTTTCTGTCGTCGCTCCAATCATGATGACCAGACCGCTTTCTAATAGTGGCAGGAGAAAGTCTTGCTTGGTCTTGTCCAAGCGATGAATCTCATCCAGTAGGAGCACCAGTCCGCCGGAAAATTTCGCTTCTTCAGCGATCTCTTGCAGGCGCTTCTTGCTATCTACCGTGGCGTTAAAGGTCCGAAAGGCGAACTTGGTTGTGCCGGCAATAGCTGAGGCGATGGAGGTCTTGCCGATGCCGGGTGGCCCGTAGAGAATCATCGAGGACAGGCGGTTGGCTTCAACCATGCGACGGATGATTTTCCCGGGTCCGACCAGATGTTGCTGGCCGATGATCTGATCAATATCGGTAGGACGCATGCGCAGGGCGAGGTTTTCTGGCATAAGATTTCCTTTCTGCAAGTGTTTTTCTTGGCTTTTTGTGTTACTATTGTAGATAGTAATATTTTATCACAATGAAAAGAGGAAATCATGGCTAAGTACGGTTTTTTGGAGATATTGGACGAGGAAATGGGGAAGAGCTTTCCTTTTGACTATGAGATAAACTGGGACAAGAAGAATCATGCAGTCGAGGTCGCCTTTCTCCTTGAGGTGCAAAATCCAGGCAGGATTGAGACGGTTGATGCTGAGGGCAATGCCTCGGCTGAGGATATTTACTTTGAGGAAGCCGTGCTTTTCTATAATCCGACCAAGTCTCGTTTTGAGGCAGAGGATTATCTGGCTGCCTTGCCCTATGAGCCGAAGAAGGGGCTGTCACGGGAGTTTCTGGCTTATTTCGTGGATTTCCTAACCCAAACAGCTGAGTCTGGCCTAGATGCACTCATGGACTTCTTAGCAGATCCAGAGGCGGCAGAGTTTGAGATAGCTTGGAATGCTGAGGCTTTTGAAAATGGCAGAGCAGATTTGATTGAGACGGATTTCTATTCATATCCGAGGTATTAGGAGGCGCTGATGGCAAATGCAAAAGGGCTAGATTTATTGCACAAACAGCTGGAGTTTTCTGGCTGTAAGATTGCCTTGCTTTGTGATAATAGGCTACTGACCATCTTGCGAGACGATATTTCAACCATCCCTTGGCCCAATATGTGGGAGCTGCCGGGTGGTGGCCGCGAGGGCGAGAACCCCCTTTGAATGTGTCCAAAGAGAGGTTTTTGAAGAGCTTGGTCTGAAGCTTGAAGAAACGGATATTGTCTGGGCTAAGGAATATCAAGGAATGCTTGATCCAGACAAAACCTCTATTTTTATGGTGGGAACCATCACTCAGGAAGAATGTACCAGTATCGCCTTTGGAGATGAGGGACTGGCTTATCAGATGATGGATGTAAGCCAGTTTTTAGCAGATGAAAACGTTATTTCGCAGTTGCAGGACAGGTTGAGCGATTATTTGGAGGTGCGAGTATGATTCATATTGAGCGGGCAGGAGCTGAGGATCTTGAGACCATTATTGCCATTCAGAGAGCGAGTTTTAAGGCCGTTTATGAGAAATATCAGGATCAATACGACCCCTATCTGGAGGAGCGTGAGCGGATTCGCTGGAAACTGGTTGAGAGTCCCAATAGTTTTTATTATTTTGTCAAAGACGACGAGAAGATTCTTGGCTTTATTCGCTTGAATACAAATGATGAACAGACAGCGGGCTGGATTGGAACAGTGGCGATTTTGCCAGAGCACCAGAATAAAGGATATGGCTCTGAGGGGCTCTCTCTGATTGAGGGGACATTCTCTACCATTATGAAATGGGATTTGTGTACGGTTTTCCAGGATAAAGGCATGGTGGCTTTTTATGAGAAAAATGGCTATCATCAGACCCATACTGAGCCCGAAAAAGAGGGCATGGATATGGTCTATATGACGAAGACAATGAAATAAACAAAGAAAGGATTGTTCAGTTAAATTTCTAAACTGAACCCGCCCTAAATACTGTGCCAAAAATAAAAGTTTCTCTTAGACGCAAATGTCGTCAGAGAATTTCCTATTTTGGCTTTGTGTTATACGGGCCTGGTATTTTTAATGATGGAAACTTGGCAGGAATTAACGATTGAAGTGAAGCGTGAGGCGGAGGAAGCAGCCTCGAATATTCTGATTGAGCTGGGCAGTCAGGGTGTGGCTATCGATGATAGCGCAGATTATCTGGGGCAGGTTGACCAGTATGGTGAGCTTTTTCCAGAAGTTGAGCAGAGTGAGCGAGTGAAGATTACGGGCTACTACCCAGATTCGGTGAATATAGAAGCTGTTGCGGCCCAGGCCAATGAGCGACTGGCTGAGCTGGATGGCTTTGGCTTGGAGACAGGAGATATTCAGCTGACTCGGCAGGAACTGGCTGAGGAAGATTGGGCGGACAACTGGAAGAAATACTTTGAGCCGGCTCGGATCACCCATGACTTGACTATTGTGCCGTCCTGGACGGAGTACGAGGCAACAGCTGATGAGAAGATTATCAAACTGGATCCTGGTATGGCCTTTGGTACGGGGACTCACCCGACGACCAAGATGAGCCTCTTTGCTCTGGAGCAGGTCTTGCGGGGCGGAGAAACGGTGTTGGATGTGGGTACAGGCAGCGGCGTCCTTTCCATTGCCAGCTCTCTCTTAGGTGCTAAGGATATCTACGCCTATGATTTAGATGAGGTAGCGATGCGCGTGGCTCAGGAAAATATTGAGCTCAATCCTGGTATGGAGAATATCCATGTGGCGCCGGGAGATCTTCTTCGAGGTGTAGAAATCGAGGCGGATGTCATTGTTGCCAATATCTTGGCCGATATTCTCATCCATCTGACAGAGGATGCTTATCGCTTGGTCAAGGATGAGGGTTATTTGATTATGAGTGGGATCATTTCTGAGAAGTGGGAAATGGTGCGCGAGTCAGCAGAAGCAGCAGGATTTTTCTTGGAAACACATATGATTCAGGGCGAATGGAATGCCTGTGTCTTTAAGAAAACGCAGGACATTTCAGGCGTGATAGGTGGATAGATGCAGCAGTATTTTATAAAAGGAAACCCTCAGTCTCCTCTGGTGATCACGGATAAGGACACGGCCAAACACATGTTTTCGGTCATGCGGCTCAAAGAGAACGATCAAGTCACACTGGTCTTTGATGATGGCGTGAAACGACTGGCTCGGGTGCTAGACCCCAGTCAGCAGAGCTTGGAAATCTTGGAGGAGCTAGCGGATAATACCGAGCTGCCGGTTCAAGTGACCATTGCTTCAGGCTTTCCCAAAGGAGATAAATTAGAGTTTATCACCCAAAAGGCAACGGAGCTAGGAGCCAGTGCTATCTGGTCTTTCCCAGCTGACTGGTCGGTGGCCAAGTGGGATGGCAAAAAGTTGGCTAAAAAGAGTGAAAAGCTGGAGAAAATTGCTCAGGGAGCAGCAGAGCAGAGCAAGCGCAATCGGATACCAGAAGTTCGGCTCTTTGATAAAAAGGCAGACTTTCTAGCTCAGCTGCCTCAATTTGATACCATCGTCGTGGCCTATGAAGAATCGGCCAAAGAAGGAGAATCTGCAGCTCTAGTCCGAGCTCTGTCAGGCTTATCAGCCGGCGCAAAAGTTCTATTTATCTTTGGACCTGAGGGCGGTTTATCGCCAGATGAAATAGACGCCTTTCATCAAGCAGGTGCTGTATCAGCAGGTTTGGGTCCACGTATCCTGCGGGCTGAAACAGCTCCGCTTTATGCCTTGACCGCAGTCAGTGTTTTGTCTGAACTAATGAACTAAAGGATACTGTATCTCATCGGATGAGGTACAGTATTTTTGATTTCTGCTGTCTTTTTATTAAAACAAGCCAGGCTCTTTGTACTGACCCCAAAAGTTAGATTTTTTCTGTCTAACTTTTTGGGGTGCAGTTCATCTTTGCATAAGTGTTTTCTTATTGCCTTAAAAATGATAAAATAATAGGCAAGAAATTGGAGAGAATGAATGCCAAAAGAAGTGAATTTAACGGGCGATCAGGTCGTCGCTTTAACAAGGAAATATTTAGCAGCTGAGGATGTGGCTTTTGTTCAGAAAGCCTTGGTATATGCAGTGGACTGTCATAGCGGGCAATTTCGCAAGTCGGGAGAACCCTATATTGTTCATCCTATTCAGGTAGCTGGGATCCTGGCCAAGCTTAAGCTTGATGCAGTTACAGTTGCCTGTGGTTTTTTGCATGATGTGGTAGAAGATACAGATGCTAGCCTAGATGATTTAGAGCGTGAGTTTGGTCCAGATGTCCGGACGATTGTAGACGGTGTGACCAAACTGGGGAAGGTCAAGTACAAATCCCACGAGGAGCAGCTCGCTGAGAACCACCGTAAGATGCTGATGGCCATGTCGGAGGATATCCGGGTTATCTTGGTTAAGCTGGCTGACCGTCTGCATAATATGCGGACGCTCAAGCATTTGCGCAAGGACAAGCAGGAGCGGATTTCGCGCGAAACCATGGAGATCTATGCGCCTTTGGCTCACAGACTGGGGATTTCCAGTGTCAAGTGGGAGTTGGAGGACTTGTCTTTCCGCTATCTCAATGAAGTCGAGTTTTACAAGATTTCTCACATGATGAAGGAAAAACGCCGTGAAAGAGAAGCCTTAGTCGAAGAAGTCGTGAGTAAGATTGAGACTTATGCAGCTGAACGCCATCTACATGGAAAGATTTATGGGCGACCTAAGCATATCTATTCGATCTACCGTAAGATGCAGGATAAGAAAAAGCGATTTGATGAAATCTACGACTTGATTGCTATTCGTTGCATTTTGGAAACACCAAGTGATGTCTATGCTATGCTAGGCTATATCCATGAGCTCTGGAAACCAATGCCGGGCCGCTTTAAGGACTATATTGCCAACCGCAAAGCCAATGGTTACCAATCCATCCATACGACGGTTTATGGGCCTAAGGGACCAATCGAGTTTCAGATTCGGACCAAGGAAATGCACGAAGTCGCTGAATACGGGGTTGCAGCTCACTGGGCCTATAAGAAGGGCATCAAAGGCAAGGTCGATAGCAAAGAATCTGCTATTGGAATGAACTGGATTCAAGAATTGATGGAATTGCAGGCAGAGTCTGGCGATGCTAAAGAATTTGTGGATTCGGTCAAAGAAAACTATCTGGCTGAGGAAATCTATGTCTTTACGCCTGATGGCTCTGTACGTGCTCTACCCAAGGATTCAGGGCCAATCGACTTTGCTTATGAGATTCATACCAAGGTCGGGGAAAGGGCAACAGGTGCCAAGGTCAATGGACGCATGGTTCCATTGACGACCAAGCTTAAGACAGGTGACCAGGTTGAGATTATCACCAGTGCTAATTCTTTTGGTCCCAGTCGGGACTGGATTGGCCTGGTTAAGACCAGTAAGGCTCGCAATAAAATTCGCCAATTTTTCAAAAACCAAGATAAGGAATTATCCATCTCTAAAGGTCGGGAACTTCTGCAGGCTCAATTCCAAGAAAATGGCTATGTAGCCAATAAGTACATGGACAAGAAGCATATGGAAGAGGTCCTGCAAAAGACCAGCTATAAGACAGAAGAAGCTCTGTTTGCGGCTATTGGTTTTGGTGAAATAGGAGCTATTTCGATTTTCAATCGTCTGACGGAAAAAGAGCGCCGTGAAGAGGAACGGGCCAAGGCTAGAGCTGAGGCTGAGGAATTAGTCAAAGGCGGCGAGGTCAAGGTTGAAAACAAAGAAACTCTCAAGGTCAGACATGAGGGAGGTGTAGTCATTCAGGGGGCATCTGGTCTACTGATTCGGATTGCCAAATGTTGTAACCCTGTTCCAGGTGACCATATTGTTGGTTACATTACCAAGGGTCGTGGTGTGGCTATCCATCGCTTGGACTGTATGAACCTTAAGGCTCAGGAAAATTATGAGCAGCGCCTGATCGATGTCGAGTGGGAAGAAAATAATACGACCAAAGAATACACAGCCCACATTGACATCTATGGATTGAACCGGACTGGCCTTCTCAACGATGTGCTACAGGTCTTATCGAATACAACTAAAAATATCTCTACTGTTAATGCCCAGCCGACCAAGGATATGAAATTTGCCAATATCCACGTTTCTTTTGGTATTGCTAATCTATCTATGCTAACGACGGTAGTGGATAAGATTAAGAGCGTGCCGGAGGTCTACTCAGTTAAGCGGACCAATGGATAAGTATGCGGACGAAGTTGCTGTGTAGGATAGAGGATATCCAGATGGAAAGGGAATAGAAGCAGAGAAATGAAAATTGTCATTCAACGTGTAAAACAAGCTCAGGTGTCGATTGAAAACCAAGTACACAACAAAATTTCGTCTGGCTTGCTTCTCTTGGTGGGAGTCGGGCCTGATGATGGTCCAGATGACTTGGACTATGCTGTTCGTAAAATCGTTCATATGCGGATTTTTTCCGATGCTGAGGGCAAGATGAACCTGTCTGTTAAAGATATTGAAGGGGAGATTCTCTCTATCTCTCAGTTCACCCTGCATGCGGATACTAAGAAGGGAAATCGGCCGGCTTTTGTCAAGGCGGCGCCACCCGAATTAGCCAGTCGTCTCTATGACGAATTTAATCAGCTACTGGCGCAAGAAGTACCAACCAAAACGGGTGTTTTTGGAGCAGACATGCAGGTAGAGCTAATCAATGATGGTCCAGTAACTATTATTCTGGACACGAAAAATCGCTGAGAAGAAGTATGAAAAGGAGTTTGAACACTAGTGTTCAAACTCCTAATTTTTTTGCTTCTGTAGCAATGAATGTATAATTTCCTAAAACATTTCTAAAAACCATCAATCATTTCTTGAGGAATGATTTCTTTGATGGTCGTCACTAGCTGGTTGATAAGCTTTATGGCTTCAGCGGGCTCAGTGTAGAGTTTTTCAAAATAGGCATGTATAGTTTCTTCAAAATGCTGAGGTAATAGCGGGCAGTTGGTTTTTGCATACTCCAGCATTCTCTTTTCTCCAGGATGCGTCTGTTCGTTTAGGGAGAAGAGCAAGTCAAAATAGGAAGCAAAAAATTCACTGCTGCGGTGATTGATACTGAGCAGGTCTTGACGCTTGAGCGCTTTTTCTATTTGTTTGGAGAAAGCTGGCATGGCTTGATCGAGTAGAAGGAGCTGCTTCTTAATAATATTCTTTTTCAGTTCAGCTGGATAAGGTCGTCTGTACTTGTTTTGAAGCGCCTCATAGCGACCATTTCGGTCGTAGATGATTTTGCTGTGGAGCAGATTGTGCCACATACAGGTGGTATAGGCATTCTGAGCTTGGTGGTCTATAACTACAGTCTGCAGGTCTTTATCGAAGCTGTCCAGTGTACGGTAAATGAGCTCGATTTCGATGTTATTCTTCAGCACACAGTCATCTTCTAGTTCCCAAAACTGATTGCCGATTTCCATGTAGGAGCAGTACTTGCTGAGGATATTGCGTCGAGTCAGGGGAGCAATGGAATCTGTCAAGTAGATATAAACATCATAGTCTGAGTCTTTGTCAAAATGCTGTCCAGCACGAGAGCCGCCGAGAACAATAGCTTCCACTTGATCTAGCTGGGCAAATTCTTTAAAAAGTTCTTGTGGCATGATTTTTCCTCACTGATTTTTGACATCATTTTAGCAAAATGTAAGTGGAATGGCAAGAAAATGGAAGCAGTAAAAATCTTGGGTTTTATACCTTTAAAATCTATCTTTTTTTAGAAACAATTTAGAATTACTTAATAAATAATTGAAGTTTGTTTTATATAATGATGGTAAAGAAATGAGAGAAAGGAGTTTCTAATGATGGTAAGTCTTATTCAACAAATGACGAATGCTCTGATTCAAATTGTTTTGTTTATGTTGCTTCCTTTTATTTGGTGGTTTGTGACAGCTAGAAGAAAAAGTTCATTTTTAGATTGGATAGGCTTTAAGCCACTAAAAGATACTGGCAAGCATAAGATGTGGCTCTGGATATTTCTTGGTTTGCTAAGCTTCACTATCTTTTCATATTTAGTACTGTATACTATTGTAAAAGATCTTAAAACTGCAACTTCAAGTTTTTCTGGCCTCGGCTTCCAAGCCTTGCCAGCTGTTCTGATTTATAGTCTTTTTCAAACTTCCCTGCCAGAAGAACTACTATTCAGAGGTTTTCTTTTAAAAAGATTCTCTACCTGTTTGCCTTTTGTAGTGGCCAATACCATACAAGCTGCTCTTTTTGGGCTCCTTCATGGTCTTATGTTTATAACAGAGGTTTCTTGGTTGCAAACCCTAGTCATTATTTTGTGTACTGGTGGCATTGCAGCTTATCTAGGTTTTGTCAATGAAAAGAAATCAGGCGGTTCTATTTTAGCCAGCTGGATCATGCATGCCTTAGCCAATGTGGTTACAGGTATGCTATCGGCTTTCTTGTTAATTTAATTGGCTAAGAATTTCACCACAAATCAAAAGTTCCGATTTATTTCATGAATCGGAACTTCATTTTTTAAGAAAAGCGAGTGCAGTCTTTTGAGGGAAAAGTCAATTAAGTATAGTTGTTTCTAGTTATTTATAGGACGGTCGACCTTCATTTGATCAAAAACATAAAGGAAGAAGTCCTTCGAAACTTCGAAATGTCCGTATCTTAGCTGGGAGGCGTATTGACGCCACTGAGGATGCTGGCGGACTTGCTCAATGAGGCAGTCTTTGACCGGCTGATAGTAGCTGACATCTCGCCGAAATGGGACAAAGCCTTCAAACATCTCTACTTGGTAGGCAGTATCATCTAGGATCTTACCAACTGCTGTAAAGGCCTGCAGTTTTTCTTGATCATTCATCTGATATTTAGGACTGTAGTAGAGAAGGTAGTCTCCTTTTTTCATTCGGTTTAGTGGTGCTTTCTTTCCATGGCAGACTTGACAAAAACCACCTTCCACACCTCTTAGTACATGTTCTTTTGATACGACGCCAATCCAAAATCTAGTCATTTGCGGTCTCCAGTTCTATTAAGAGTTGATTCAATATCTCTGTTTTATCTTCTAATTTTCCAAAGAATGCCTGATCAATACCTTCAACTAGAGGAAGGGCTTGATTGACCTTTTGCAGCCCCTGTTTTGTCAGAAGTATGATGTTGGCACGGCTGTCCTTGGGATGGACTTCTCGCATGATTAAGTCTTTTTTGACCAAGAGGCGGATGATTTGGGATACAGTCATGACATCCATGTCAGAAAAGCGGGCGATATCGGTCTGACTCACCCATTCTTGCTGACGCAGGAGTGCTGCAAGAGTAGTCAAAACGACAAACTGGGGATGGGTCAGATCAATTGTTTTCAGTTGGCTTTTAATCAGCCCATGCCACTTGTGGTAGGCGCGGATAAAGAGGAGGCCAGTAGACTGTTGGGAATCATTTTTATAAATTGAATTAAAATCAAGTTCTCTCATTTTTATATCACCTTCAAAATAGTAAGCATACTTATTATATACCTTTTCTATTATCTTGTCAAAAAAAGCCCTTTGAATTTCAAAGAGCTTTTAGATCTTTTCTACATAAATCTGTTGGGCAATAGGTTGAGCTAGTTGGATTTCTTGCCCATCCACTTCAAGAGAATAGAGGTGGCTAAAGTCATCATAGCCTAGAAAACGAATTGTTTTGCCTACTTGAAGGCCATTTCTTTCCAGATAGGTCAAGAGATCGAAGTTATCATGAACACGGGCCAGTATATAATCGCCTTTTTCTTTTGCCTTTTCTAAAGTAAGTTTATGTTTTTCAACTAGGAGTTCTCCCTTAGCTGGAATGGTTCCTCCATGGGGGCAAGCTTTGGGATAATCCAACAACTGGTCCAGCCTTTCAACAAAGTGGTCGGAAACAGTGTGTTCTAAAACCTCGGCTTCCTCATGGATTTCCTCTGTGGTATAGCCTAGATGGTGGACTAGAAAAACTTCAATTAGCCGGTGTTTACGATAGAGGTCTGAAACTAATTTTAGACCCAAATCGGTTAAGAGGTAACCAGCTTTTTTGTCCTTGATGAGTAATTCTTCAGCTAGTAGCTTCTTCATCATCTCTGTTACGGCTGGTGGAGAGACTTGCATGAGCTGGGCGATTTCTTTATTAGTGATTTTATTGTGTCTGGTTCCAAGTTCATAGAGACATTTCAGATAATCTTCTTTATTAGGTGTCATGTTGTACCTCGAGTTTTCTTATTATTAGTATAGCAAAAAATGGGGCAAGAATACAGTCAAGTGGTCCTTAGGTAGAAAAAGGAACGACTTTAGAAAAAATTCTGGTATCCTATAGAAAGGCAGTCTTCTAGTTTGACGGAAGAAATAAAAAATGCATATAATAGATAAAAAAGACGGGAAGGAACTTGCCAGTGGCAAATAAAGTAGAGAATCAAAAAAAGTGGCTGGAAGAGCTGGGCTGGTCACATGAGGCAGTGGAAGAGATCTGCCGAAACATTGGGAAAGCGAATGTTCAAGTTCCTTGGCAAGAAGCTAAACTTTTTGGTAGTGAACTCTTTAAAGAGTTGTGGAAGTTGGAAAGTCGCCAGGCTTCTCCTCTCCAAGCTCAGAAATTACTGGGGATTGCCCTAGCCTGTGTGGAAATGCCCAAGGAGTTAGAAGGGGAGCCGGATGAAGTAGTTTCGCTTCTAGAGAAGTTCAGTCCGGATTTGGCACCTCATGATAGTTTTTGGGGAACTTTTGCTAAAACGGTACAGACTGCCTTTCCAGCGGATGATTTCAGTCAAACAGATGGAAATCAGGAATTAAAAAGCCAGATCCATCAATTTCGCTATCTGATTTCCTGCCAACAAGCCCAGTGGGTGCGAGAGCATTATAGAGCAGAGGGAATGACAGATGCAGAAGCCTTGGCCAGCTATTTTAAGTCTCGGCCAAGTATGCCTTATAGCTTCAATGAGTCCTCTCGTTTGCATAATAAAGCCTATATAGATAAGCTTTCGGGCCGGGTATTTTACCCAGATGGTCAAAAAAGCCAAGTCAATATCAAAATTTTACTTGATTTTCATACAGAATTTATTTTAGATCAGCAAGGTCGCTTCCTCAATATTCTAGACCCAGAAGGGGCTAGCCAAAATGGCCTTGTTAATGGTGCTAGCTTTAACTATGGCAATCGCAATCGGCCAGGCAATCGGGCTTCCCATACTCGCTATGATGTTAAAACACCTGCCGTTTGGGACCCTCTTTTCCGCAGAAAAGCGATGGCTAATGGAGGCAAAAAATTTAAGGCACCACAAAATAATCGTGGATCAATGGGGTATCTCTCAGCTAAAAGTGTCTATGTTCCAAGGAAAGAGAGTATTCAAAAGGAAGTCAAAAAGGAACTTGCCCGTTTTAAAAGCCTCTTAAATCGACCAGCCTTCTTTGTCCGTTGCTGGGCTTGGCTACGCCAGTTTTGGAAAAATATTTTCAGATCATAAGAACCAAATGATAGAAAATTTTATAGGGGGATAAAGGAGAGCTGTTTTCAAAAGAAAATTCTTTGTTCAATCAATAAGGATAAGGCATCTTAAATTGACTTGTCTGGAAAGGAGCAATCCTTCTCAATTGTCCCTCTTAAAAGAAGCATACCAAAGCTTGGTAGGCTTCCTTACTTGCGAAACTTTCTATTTTTGTTTATAGTAGTTCTATAAGCTTTCTTGGAGGCGTTTGCATGAACAAAAAACTTTTGAGCTTGAAACTATTGGGAAGCCCCAGTGTTTTTCTTGATCAGGAGGAAGTATTCTTCCCTTTTGCTAAAATAAATGCCTTGATTTACTATCTTCATATCAATGGAGCAGTTAATCGAGAAGAAATTGCAGGAATCCTCTGGGAAAATAAGGACAATCAGTCTGCTAAAAAAAATCTACGTAATACCATCTACCAGGCCAATAAACTCTTAGGTGGGGATTGGATTATTGCGCCCAACAGGACCGTTTTGTCTCTTAATCCAAACTTCAAAATTGAAAGTGATGTGGAGACTTTTATAGCTAAACCAGAAGAGCATTTGTCTCTCTATCAAGGCGATTTTTTGCAGGGATTCTATCTCAAGGATAGCGAAGCATTTGATTATTGGGTTTCCAAAATGCGGAATCAGTATGAGCAACTTTATGTCCAAGCTTGCTACCATCAGCTTGAAAAAGAAAAGGACCGGCTGAATCTAGAAGAAGCCGAGCAAAATCTGCGTCGTTTGATTAGCATGGATGAGTTTGATGAAAAGAATTATCACCTGCTCATGAAGTTCTACCGAGACAATGATCGTCCAGGTAAAGTTATTGAGACTTACTATAAACTAGTGAATCTCTTGGATAAGGAACTGGGAATCAGTCCCAATGAGTCTATTCAACAGCTCTATCACGAAGTTCTTGCTAAAGACCGGAGTGAAAGAAAAACCAAACAGTTTCTTCGGAATACGGACCATTTTTTTGGTCGAGTAAGTGAAATCCAGCGGTTGGAATCTTATTTTTCTAAGATTTTAGGAGAACAGGAGGCGCGTGCCCTAGTTTTAGTGGGGGGTACTGGCATAGGGAAGCGGACAGTGACTCGTCAGGTGTTAGCCAATCAGACCAAGTACTTTCAAATTGTTATGGCTGAGTGTTTTAAGGAAGAAATGGAGTCTGAGCTTCAGCCTTGGCGTGGTCTACTGGATGGTTTGGGTGATTTGGTCATTCAGCATCAGATTCTTACAATTAGTCAGTGGCAAGTTATTTTGGAAAGCTATTTTCCAATCTTAACAGGAGGAATTTCTGGAGTTGAGTTAGATGCAGACAAATTAGCTCAGTTTGTAGTCGATATTCTGCAGAAAATTTCCAAGAAGAAAGCTCTGGTAATTTTAATTGAGGATTGTCACTGGATGGATGCAGCTAGTACTGCAGTCTTGGAACAGGTCATGAACCATATGTATGATTACCCAGTGGCCTTTGTGTTGACAAAACACCTCAGCACTCCTTCTTATTTGGAACATTTTTTCAGTCATTTGCTGGTTCGTGATAAGATTGATTTTATTGAGCTACAGCCCCTCAATTTTCAAGATAGTGTAGCTTATCTACAAGCTCAAAAGGGCATAGAAGCTCTTTCTGAGGAAAAAGTCAAAGACATTTATCGAGTTAGCCAGGGGATTCCATTCTTCCTGTCAGAATATGCTGAGCAACTCTTGAGAGGAGAAAAGTTTCAGCCATTGACGCCGGCTATTAAGGCTAAGCTGTCTTTGAAACTGGATCATCTTAGTAGTGGGGAAGAGGAGCTACTGGACTATCTAGCTTGTTTCAGAGAACCTGCGTCACTTTCCTTTTTGACCAAGTTACTTGCTTTGCCTGTGGAAGACTTGGTTGAAATTATTGAGGCTTTGAGACAAAAGCGACTCTTAATTGAGGTGGAAGAAGAGGACAGACTGGTAGTGAATTTTAGCCAGGAGCTCCTACAAATCTATGCTTATGAGCGTTTGTCAATAGCCAAGCGTCGGATGTTGCATCATCAGATTGCCCAGAGTATGGAAGAATGCTTGGGAGAATCTCTTTATCATTCCCAGTTGCTCAATGAAATTGCCTATCATTATAAGATGTCTAAGCAACCGATCAAGTCTTTAGAGTACGAGTTGCATTATTTGGAAGCTACTTTACAGTTTCACCATGAGCTCTTTCCAATTTACTCACGGGAGTTTGGTTTTATTGAAAAGACTGAGGATAACAACCAGGCTGCTGTTCTGGAGCAATTTGATCGAATTCGTCAGGAAATAAAGGACTTAGAAAGCAAACATCAAAACCATAAGGATTTTCAATTGCTAGTGCTTCGTTTCCTCTATCTGGAAGGGCGCTATGCTATTCGGACAGGAAATTACCAGCAGGGGATGGACAATATCCAGCAGGTGATTGCTTCGGCCAAGGAACTACAACAAATGGAGTTCCTTCTGGAAGGTTATCGGCAGATGATCTATTACTGTATTCAGACGGAGAATATTCCTGAAATGCGTTATTATACGGAGCGTGCTCTGGATGCTTCAGTCCAGGCCAATAATCACGAAGCCATTGCTGTCAATCTTCGGCTGAAGGGGCTATATCATCTCATGATCGGAGATGAAGAACAGTCGCTTCACCATCTCTATCAGTCTATTGATTGTTTCAGCCTAACAGACTCGCTTCGCTCCAAATATTCGATTCAGATTGCAGCAGCTCTAGATTATCTGGCGGAGATTGAGCAGATTCGCGGGAATTTTACAACAGCCTTGGCCCACCAGAAAGAAGCAATTGATCTAACAGAAAACAAAATAGCAGAGCCATCAATATTTGCCTTCTATATTGGATTAGGCATGACCTATTATCAGCTGAGAGATTATCAACAGGCAGAGGCAATCCTTTTGAAAGCTAAAAAAGCTATGGAATCTCTTAGTTTTCCTTGGAAGGAGACTCAGTTAGAAGTCTATCTAGGATTGATTAGTTGTGAAAAAGGAGACTATCAGCCAGTCTTGGACTTGCTGAAAAAGAAAGAAGAATTGATTAGCCGATATGGCAATCCGCGAGACAAGGGCTTAATTTACTACCTGATGGCAGTGATTAAGTATCAACTTCTGGTAGGGGATTTGAAAGAAAGTAGTTTTGAAGAGCTACTGAATCGGGATTTTGATTATTACTATGATACGGCTAAAAGCCATCTTAATTTTTATCGGGACCGACATCAGTTGAAAGAACTGGAAAGCTTGCGCTTGAGACTGTCTCAATAATCAAATGCAAAATAAAAGGGGATGAAAGTCATTTTCATCCTCTCTTTTTATTCTGATAAAACTATTAATCATGTATTTGAGCCCAGACCTGGGTCAGATAAAAGATAAAGCTGGCAGCTAGGTTGGCTGTATGGTTGTCAATATCGTGGGGTGGAGAAACTTCTACCACGTCAAAACCAATTAGTTTTCCTGAAGCAGCGATATGCTGGAAGACCAGAACGGCTAAATTTGGATCTACGCCCAGCGACTGAATAGCACTGACACCAGGAGCGGCACCAGCAGCAAAGCAGTCAATGTCAATGGTCAAATAGACTTGTTCCTTGTCTGCAAGAAAGGCATCAACAACCTTGCAGACTTCCTTGTGGCCCATTTGGTAGATATCTAGTCCAGTCAGGAACTGGATGGCTTTAGACTTGGCTACAAAATCAAAGAGAAAGAGGTTATTATTGTGTTCTTGGATACCTAAAATGAGATAATTAAAGACTTGTTTTTGAGCTAAAGTTTCGTCAAACATCTGGCGAAATCCAGTACCGGAATTGGGACCAGTCTGGTCATAAGGGCGAAGATCAAAATGGGCATCCATATTGATGACGGCTAATTCTTGCTCGGGTTTTAGTGAAGACTTGAGTCCGAGATAGTTTCCGTAGGCCGTTTCGTGTCCGCCTCCTAGTACGATGGGACGAAGATTGAGCTCCCGCAGGCGCTTGACAGCTTTTGCTAGACTGCTTTGGAGTTGTTCAAGAGACCGATTGGGGCCATCGATATCACCGACATCAAAGACACGGACGTTTCGACCTAGATGCCAAGGCAGTTTGGCCAACTGAGTACGGATAGATTGTGGTCCTTCAACTGCTCCAACCCGACCGTGGTTGATATAGACTCCTTTGTCGCTCTTGAAACCAATTAAGGCAAAGTTGACTCCCTCAAAAGGTTTTAAGTTTGGGTCATTTAAATTCAAGAATTCGATAACCATACCCCATTTTGCAGCGTATAAATTATCTTCGACCCCACGTTGATAATAGCTGTTATCTAACTGATAATAATCTTCTAACATAATCTTTTCCTTTTCCATAACGATATTGCGATTTTATTATAAGAGTTTCCACTAAGGCTGTCAATGACTTTCTGCGGGGAAAGGAGCTTAGTGGAGAGGGAATTGTTTACAAGAAAGCCACTATAATGGCGAGAAGTAATGCAGTCCATGTAGCGTAGCGTATCTTAGCGTTAGACCGGTAGCCCTCTCTAACCTTTGGCCTTTTCGAAAAGAGATAAGCAATATAAGCTGCAATTGAAAGAAAATAAGCATATGGTGTCCATCCAGAGCTAAGGATTCGGCCATTTTTAACCGTTGGTACAAGCAGAATTAAAGCTGTAAGCATGCACCAAACAGGTAAAAGAGTGCTCTCTTTGCTATTGCAAATATGGAGCATCAGTTGTGCTAAAAAGCCGACGGAATAAAGGATAAAAACAGCGATGCACAGATAAAAAAGCACAATGAGAAAACTATCGTCCTGTTTAACAATAGGCTTGCCTATTAGGAGATTTAAAAAAGTAAATAAAATGGTTTTTAACATATGCCAAATGAGGTAGGCCATTGCTGGTAAAATGATTAAGACAAGTGGATGTAGAATTGCAAAATAGTCTACTTTGGAGGCTTTTTTCATTGTTACTTTTCTCCTTAATCAAACTCTTTCTGGCTTCTAAGATTGCCCTTGAAATTTTCATTTTATTTGGCCTTGCTTAATGGCACTAGCGACTTTATTATAAGAGTTTCTACTAAGGCTGTCAATGACTTTTAGCTGAAAAAGAAAGCCCTGCTGAACAAGCGCGGGCTTCTTTTATTCGCTTTTCTGACTCAAAGAAGATCCAAATTTGACAAGGTAAGTCACTGCTGATAGGACCTAAGTTCATCAAAAGAGCTTTAGACCTTCAAAAATCAATTTCAAAGAGTATCAGATTTAGAATTGAATGCTTAAGTCCACAGCCTTTTCAACTGCTGCTAGGAATTCATCACTTTCAATCAGCTCAGAGGCCTTGTTGAGCTCTTCATAGATTTCGATGTCCTTATCAAATTCGATAAAGCGGACATGCTGACGGAAGAGGTCGTAGGCTGGTTTGGTTCCCTTACCAAGTTTATGGTTTTCTGGTTTCAGATCCAGAGCTTGGCAGGCTGCCATGATTTCTGTTGCCACGATGCGGCGGGAATTCTTGAGAATCTCAGCTGCCTTGCGTGCTGCGGTTGTTCCCATGCTGACAAAGTCTTCTTGGTTTTCACAAGATGGGATAGAGTCTACGCTGGCTGGATGAGCCAGAACCTTGTTCTCAGAAGCAAGAGAAGCACAAGCATATTGGGTAATCATAAAACCAGAGTTGAGTCCTGGGTGTTTGACCAAGAAGGATGGTAGCTTGCTCAGTTGGCTGTTAACTAGACGTTCTACACGGCGCTCGGATACATTTCCGATTTCAGAAATAGCGATACCGAGGAAGTCGAATGGCTGAGCCATTGGTTCACCGTGGAAGTTACCGCCTGAGATAACATGGCCTTCTTTGGTGATGATAGGGTTGTCTGTAACGGAGTTGATTTCAATCTCAACTTTGGTTTTCACATAAGCGATAGAGTCCTTGCTAGCGCCATGAATCTGCGGGATACAACGCAGTGTGTATGGGTCTTGAACACGTTGTTGAGTAGCTACGGTCGTATTGCCACTGCCCTCTAGAAGGTTGCGGATATTCCGGGCTGTAGCTAGCTGACCGCTCTGAGGTCGAATGGTATGTAAGTCTTCTTCAAATGGACTAGTAATACCATTGTGGACTTCCATAGAAAGAGCGCCGGCGACATCTGATAATTTAAGCAATTGGATGGCATCATAGGTAGCCAGAGCTCCGATACCTGTTAGGACAGTCGTACCGTTAATCAGCGCCAACCCTTCCTTGGCAGCTAGAGCAATTTTTTCAATCCCAGCCTTGTCCAAAGCTTCTTGGCCAGAGAGCAATTGGCCTTGATAGTATGCGTGGCCCAGTCCTAGCATAGGAAGAACCATGTGAGCCAATGGAGCTAAGTCACCAGAAGCGCCCAAAGAGCCTTTTTCTGGAATGAATGGCACGACGCCTTTATTGAGCAGTTCCAGAAGCTTTTCGACAGTAGACAGACGAATACCAGAGTAGCCTTTTACCAGAGAATTAATCCGGATTAACATGATAGCACGAACTGTGTCTTCTGGTAGGGGATCACCAAAGCCTGAAGCGTGGGTACGGATCAGATTTTCCTGTAGTTGAGTCGTATCTTCTGGTGAGATACTAACGTTACAGAGAGATCCAAATCCAGTTGTAACACCATAGACTACCCGTTTTTCGCGGACAATGTCGTCCACGATTTTGCGGGAAGCCTCCACAGCTTTCTTAGCTTCTTGGTCGATTTCGCAGGTAGCTCCATGACGGGCTACTGCGATCACATCTTCTAAAGTAAGGTGTTCGCCATCCAAATTTATTACATGTGTCATACGATTTATTCTCCTTTTATTCAAGAACTTTATTTTTACAAATCAGTACAATATAGATATAGTATACTGCACTTGCGATAAGGACACCTATGAGACCATAGATATAGTTCATTGGGTTTTCACCCCAAATCATGACAAGGCTGACTAAGACTGCTAGGATTGGGATTACTGGACCAAATGGAACGCGGAAGACTACTTTTTTATCTGGATATTTCTTTCTCAATACCAATACGGCTAGAGCAGTCGGGATGTATTGGAAGAAACGGAAGACTACGCTGAGAGCTGCTAGTACTTCAAATGTTCCTGTAAAGAGCAATGCGATAGCTAAAACACCTGAGATGATGATAGCAAAGATAGGTGCGTTTTTAGAATTGGTTTCAGCAATTTTTTTAGGCAACATACCTTCATTGGCAATAGCTGCTCCAAAACGCGGTACCATGATAGATTCACCGATGTTGAGTCCGGCAATAGAAATAAGGGCTCCAATAGAAACGATCCATGCCCCAGCAGGGCCAATCATTTCAACAAAAGCGTCTTGCACAGAAGCATTTGTTTGTAGGATACGACTACCTAGCATAGCAATGGTTCCTGCAATAATGAGCATGTAGAGAACAGATACAATGCTGATAGACCCTAGAATGGCGCGTGGGACATTCTTTTCTGGATCGCGCATTTCACCAGCAACGATAGACATAGTTTCAAAGCCGATAAAACCATAGAAGATATAAATAGCTGTACTTGAGATAGCCTTCATGATATCTGCGCCAGGTTCTAGCTGAAGGAAGGGAGTAAAGTTTCCTTTGTCAATTCCACCTTTGATGAAGAAGATGGCACATGCTGCAAATGCAATGATTGGAATCAACTTAGCTACGGTTGCAGCTAGTGTGAAAAACTTAGAGGTCTTTAAACCAGCAATATTCATCAAGCTGAGCAAGACAATTAAAGTGATACTAAGGACTAGTTCATAAGGGGTAAAAGCTGGGAAGGTAATGACAAAGAGTCTTGCAAATCCTGCAGCCATAGCGGACCAAGCGATGATGGTAACCGCCCAACCCAGAAAGCCTACGTTAAATCCGACAAAGTTACCAAATGCTTCCTTGGCATATTGGAAGGCTCCACCATTTTTATTGAAATAACCTGCAGTTTCTGCCAAGCAGACTGCTAGCAGAATAACAAGGAGAGCAGTCCCTAACATGACAGCTAGAGAAGCAGGTCCAAGTCCTTTGTAAATTTTTTGAGGTAGGAGGAAGATACCAGAGCCGATAACGGCATTAATACCATAAAGAGTTGCACCGGCAAAGCTGAATTTCGCTTTTTCCTGCTCTTGTGTGTTGAGTTTGTTTGCATCCATAATAATGTTTCTCCTTTAGAGATATGAGGATCCCTTCCAAGTAAAGATAGGGTGGTGGCAGACCAATCTTGGAGCATCACTGTATCTTTACTTAGTGGGGATGTGGTTTAAACCAGCCCAAATGGCAAGAGGAGAGCCTTTAGATTGGTTATATGAAAACATTATATGCAGCTCAGTTTCCTGAGTCTCTTTTTCCACTATCAGAAAATTTCCTTCCTCCATATCAAGTGGTGGAAAGTTATCTCCAATCACTGTTAGATTTGTCAAAGCATAGATAAATTGAATCTCTTCGTCTCGTATGAGAACTTGCTTATTGGAGACGGCAATCATCTGTCCCTGATAGTAGTCGCTGTAGATTAAGTTAAAGTCGGTACAAGTCCCGCGACTTGTGATAGAATCACTCCCTTCGAAGAAATAGGGGGTAAAGGGAGCTAGAACCGTTTCCTCTTGTCGACTAGCATTGAGCAGGCGCAGAGGATGGTCTAGGCTCATAAGAATACGGTGAAAGCCACTCAAGTCAGAAAACACACTTTCAGCTGCTTCCACAGTTGCTGTTGAGAGTCGATAGTCAAATTCCCGCCGGCCATAGTGGCCGGTGGACGGGGAAAGATAAAGTTGTTTTGTCTTTCCTCCCGACCAATTGGAAACTTGAAAATCGCTTGATTTTAGAAGAGTTATATTTGTCATTTTTGGTATTTATTAGAACAAACCGCTGATATTTCCGTCTTTGTCAACATCAATCTTTTCGCTTGCTGGTACCTTAGGCAGCCCTGGCATGGTCATGATTGCACCAGTCAGAGCAACAATGAAGCCTGCACCAGCAGAAACTTTAAGCTGGCTGATAGTCACAACAAAGTCTTTAGGCGCTCCAAGTTTTTTAGCATCGTCTGAGAAGGAGTACTGAGTCTTGGCCATACAGATAGGATAGTTGGAGAAGCCCAGCTCTTCTAGTTGTTTGAGCTCGCGTTTAGCGGCAGGAGTCAGGCGAACGCCCTTACCTCCGTAGACCTTGGTAACGATCTTGTTTAACTTGGTTTCAATGGAGTCCTCTTCATTATATACAAATTGGAAGTGATTGTCTCCTTCGGCCAGTTCAACGACTTTTTCAGCCAACTCTTTACCGCCGGCTCCGCCATTTGCCCAGACATCAGAAATCACGACATCAACTCCCCGTTTTTGGCAGGCATCATAAACTGCTTGCAATTCTGCTTCGGTATCCAGCGGGAATTTATTGATGGCAACGACTGCTGGCAGGCCATAAACATCTTGAATGTTTTCCAAATGTTTTTCTAAGTTTGGTAGACCATCTACAACGGCTTGGACATTTTCTTCAGCCAAATCACTCTTAGCCACACCACCGTGCATCTTGAGAGCGCGGATGGTAGCGACCAGAACTACAGCCGATGGACGAAGACCAGATGTACGACACTTAATATCGATGAATTTCTCAGCACCTAGGTCAGCACCGAAACCAGCTTCTGTAACTGCATAGTCGGCATATTTGAGAGCCAGCTTAGTAGCTAGGACACTGTTACAGCCGTGAGCAATGTTAGCAAAAGGTCCGCCGTGAATCAAGGCTGGTGTTTGTTCCAGAGTTTGAACCAAGTTTGGATGGATGGCGTCTTTGAGCACAGCAGCCATAGCGCCACCAGCTTTCAAGTCCTTGGCAGTTACTGGCTTACCTTCAAAGCTGTAGCCAATGATAATCTTTTCCAAACGGTTCTTGAGGTCAGTAATATTTTCTGACAGACAGAGAATAGCCATAACCTCAGAAGCAACTGTAATGTCAAATCCATCCTCACGCGGAACACCATTGACCTTGCCCTGCAAGCCGTCCACGATGTGGCGCAGCTGCCGGTCATTCATATCCACTGCCCGCTTCCAAGTGATGCGACGAGAGTCGATGCCTAAGGCATTGCCATGGTGGATGTGGTTGTCAATGAGGGCCGCCAGCAGGTTGTTGGCAACACCGATGGCATGGAAGTCACCAGTGAAGTGGAGGTTGATATCCTCCATCGGTACAACTTGAGCGTGACCACCGCCAGCAGCTCCACCCTTGATACCAAAGACAGGTCCGAGTGAAGGCTCCCGCAGAGCGATAACGGCTTTTTTACCGATAGCAGCTAGAGCATCAACCAATCCGACAGAAGTCGTTGTCTTGCCTTCTCCAGCTGGTGTCGGAGAAATAGCTGTCACGAGAATCAGTTTGCCGTCTGGCTTGTCTTTTAAGGCTTCCAGCTGACCGGCACTGATTTTTGCCTTGTAATTTCCATAAAGAGACAAGGCATCTTCAGCAATTCCTAGCTTTTCTGCCACCTCTTTGATGGGCTTCATTTGAACCGAATTCGCAATTTCAATATCTGATAAAACCATATTGTTACCTCTTGAGAAAGGAAGTCCATTCATGGAAGAGAGTGGACTTCTCTTCCGTTTATCTATTAGACGACTTTCAAAATTTCTTGATAAATTTCATCTGCTAGAGAGCAGCCTTTTTGTAGGAGTTCTTCACCCTTGCTGCGGTAGTCTGCGACAAATGCTTCGTCCTTGACACCTGATAGGTTGATGAGGACATTGAGCCAAGCCCCTTGCAGGCCAGCCTTTAGATTCAGAGCTGCGACTCCCAGGTCGCTGGCAGCATTGGTGTTGGATTTGCCGACGGCCTTTTGAGTTGTTTGCAGGGCAGCCAAGATGTCTTCCATCATGCCATAAGGTGACTTGGTCGCTTCCTTGAGGGCTTGTTGCATCGCTTCCCGACGGGCAGCCTTGTCTTCCTCTGTTTCCTTAGGCATATCAAAGACGGCGGAGACTAGATTGAAGGCTTCAGTGTCCTTGTCAATAGCTGCGAGCAGGCTTTCTTGGAGTCGAGCACTTTCTGCGTGTACTTGAACAATTTCTGCTTCAAATTCTGCGTATTTTTTCTTACCAAGGGTCAATTCACAGACCATCTTAGTCAGGGAAATGCCGTTTGCTGCGGAAAGAGCAGCGGCAGAGCCACCTCCTGGTGCAGGAGCATCTGAGCCTAGGACTTGGGCAAATTCTGTCAAACTTAAATCTACTAATTTCATAGGTTTCAGTCCTCCTAGCCCAGCAAATGGTTTTCCAGAACTTGCTTGCCGTAGTCAAAGTCTTCGATTTGAAGATAGTATTCTGCTGCGTCAATCAAAGCCTTGGCTGGAGCCAAACCGATGACTTCTGAGCCGAGGATTCCAACTCCGTAGCGCTTAGCTTCAAAGCGAACAGTTTCAAAGACACGATAGAGTGGGAATTTTTCCAGATTGACCATGTTGATAGAAACCTGAGCAATGTTGCGGTCTTCCAGCATAACGCCGATCGCTTTACAGTACTTGTAACCACCGCTTGATCCACGGATGATTTTGGCAATATTGTTGGCAATTTCTAGATTGTCTGTATCCAAGTTGATGTTGTAGGCGATGAGCGGCATTCTAGCACCAACAGCAGTGACACCAGCGGTTGGGTGAATCTTTCTTTCACCATAGTCTGGCGCCCAGTCAGCTTCCAAGAGTTTTTCTGGCATGCCTTCAAACTGTCCTTTACGAACCTTAGCCAAGTTCTTACGCTCTGGACGAGTCGCTGCATCTTCATAGAGGAAGATAGGAATACCGAGCTCACGGTTGATCCGCTCAGATACGGTCTTCGCAATTTCTACGCATTCCTCACTTGTGATGTCCTTGATCGGTACAAAAGGCAGGACATCTGTTGCGCCCATACGAGGGTGTTCGCCTTGGTGCTTAGTCAAGTCAATATTTTCAGAAGCGTATTTGACCAAACGAAAGGCAACTTCCTGAATGTTTTGATCGTCACCGACCAGGGTAAAGACGCTGCGGTTGTGGCTGGCATCAGAAGAGTGGTCCAAAAGTGTTACGCCTGGCACGCTCTTAGCTACTTCCACTAGACCGTCAATGACCGCTTGGTTGCGGCCTTCAGAAAAGTTAGGAATACATTCAACAATTTTTGCCATAAGATATTACCTCGTGTTATATGTTATTAAAATTTACAAAGTAGATAAAGTGGAACTTCCAGCTGAGCTAGATGTGAGATCTAGCTCAGTTCAGAAGTTGGGGGACAAGTTTTTCCTATTCGAACAATTTCTTAACAGATTCTTTGACCAAATCTTCGTCAGTTAAGTATGGAATAGTGATGTGATCTGTGCCTTGGTGGAGACGGTTGTACTCGATAGCTGTCTCAATAGCATGCTCATTACGTGCCCAGTTACGACGAGCAACTCCTCCGATTGTATCCCAAGCGATAGCAGATTTAATGATTTCATCGATACGTTCACTACCGTCTAGAACCAAGCCAAAACCTCCGTTGATCGCTTTACCGATACCAGTTCCGCCACCGTTGTGGAGAGCTACTAGACTCATACCACGAGCAGCATTACCAGCATAACATTGCACGGCCATGTCGCAAGTAACATTAGATCCATCTTTAATATTAGAAGTTTCACGGAATGGAGAGTCAGTACCAGATACGTCGTGGTGGTCACGGCCGATCATGACAGGACCAATCTTACCTTCGCGGACTAATTCATTGAACTTGAGGGCGATATTGACGCGTCCCATACAGTCTTGGTAGAGAATCCGAGCCTGGGTTCCAACAACCAACTGGTTCTTCTCAGCATCGCGGATCCAGTTGTAGTTGTCACGGTCTTGGTAGCGGCGGTTAGGGTCGATCACTTCCATAGCTGCATGGTCAGTAGCGACTAGGTCTTCGTGCTTACCGCTCAGACATACCCAACGGAAAGGACCGTAACCATAGTCAAAGAGCATTGGACCCATGATATCTTCTACATAAGATGGCCAGATGAAGCCGTCTTTATCGTCAAAGCCATTCTTAGAAATTTCCTTGATGCCAGAGTCATAGACTGCCTTCATAAAGGCATTACCATAGTCAAAGAAGTAAGTACCGTTGCTAGTCAAGGTCTTGATTGCCTTGAAGTGACGTTCCAAGGTTTGGTCAACCAGCTTAGCAAAACTTTCCTTGTCTTCAGCTAGGAGGCGAGTCCGTTCTTCAAAGCTGATACCAGCCGGACAGTAGCCACCGTCGTAGACATTGTGGCAAGAAGTTTGGTCAGATAGTAGATCTACATGGATATTGTTCTCGTTGACGTATTCCAAGAGGTCTACAATGTTACCATGGTAGGCAATGGAAGTTGATTCACCAGCTTCCAGAGCTTTCTGAGCTAGCTCGATTGCTTCTTTTGGACTTTCGGCTAATTGACTAATCCAGCCTTGGGAGTGACGAGTTTCAATCCGAGATTGGTCTACTTCAGCTACGATTGCCACAGCTTTAGCAATTTCGGCTGCTTTCCCTTGAGCTCCACTCATACCACCTAGACCAGAAGAGATGAAGAGTTTGCCGGTTAGATCACCATCATCTGCTACACCCAGTTTCAAACGTCCAGCATTGAGGAGGGTATTGAAAGTACCATGGACGATACCTTGTGGGCCGATGTACATCCAACCGCCGGCTGTCATTTGACCGTAGTTGGTGACACCCATTTCTTCTGCAATTTCCCAATCTTTCATATTGTCGTATTCGCCGACTAAGAGGCCGTTGGTGATGATAACACGTGGAGCTTCTGGTTTGGATTTGAAGAGACCAACAGGGTGACCAGATTCTACAACCAAAGTTTGATGGTCGGTCATCACTTCCAGATATTTTTTAATCAAATTATACTGCATCCAGTTAGCGCAGACAGATCCAGTTTCCCCATAAGTAACCAATTCATAAGGATAGAGGGCGATTTCAAAGCTCAGGTTGTTGTCAATCATGACCTGCATAGCCTTAGCTGCGGTACAGTTTCCTTTATACTCGTCAATTGGTTTACCATAGATACGTTCTTTTGGACGCCAGCGGTAACCATAAATCCGTCCGCGAGTTTTCAATTCTTCCAGAAATTCTGGAATCACTTCTTCGTGGAATTTTTTTGGAATATAGCGAAGAGCATTTTTTAGAGCGATTTCTGTTTGCGCCTGAGTGAGACGGAAGCCCCGGTCAGGTGCACGGCGGATGCCTTCTTGGAAAACCGTTTTTTCAGGCAAGACATCGTCTAATTTGACGGTCATTGCTGCTGCAATTTCATTTTCACTAAAGTATGACATGAAGATTCCTCCTTATTAAGTCAAGTATAAAATATGTTTCGACCTTATTTTATAAGACCCCCGTCCATAAAAAGTCAAGAAAAAAACATAAAATAGAAAAAAAGAATTTTTCCTATTTTTTAAAAGCTTTTGACTATAATTTGACGATAGTGTATTATGATGAAAAGCAAGTAAAAATGTTAGAAATAAAATGGAGGAAGAAACATGACTGCTGATTTACTATTAACTCACTTTAATCAAGTCTTTTGTCCTAACGATCTTGGGCATCCCCTTTTCGGAGCGGAGATGAAGGAAGCTCGAGTGTTAGAAGACGGCTACATTGCAGTCAAAGACGGCAAAATCTTAGCTGTAGGCAGCGGAGAACCAGATGCTAGTCTGATTGGACCGGATACTAAGATCCAGTCTTATGAGGGTAAGATTGCTACGCCCGGCTTGATTGACTGTCATACTCACTTAGTCTACGGCGGTAGCCGGGAGCATGAATTTGCCAAGAAATTAGCCGGTGTTCCTTATCTGGAAATTCTTGCTCAAGGTGGCGGAATTCTCAGTACAGTTCGAGCAACGCGAGAAGCTTCTTTTGAAAATCTGTACGATAAATCTAAGAAGTTATTGGACTATATGTTGCTTCATGGGGTGACAACGGTTGAGGCCAAGAGTGGCTATGGTTTAGATTGGGAAACAGAGAAGCGTCAGCTAGATGTTGTTGGAGCTTTGGACCGTGACCATAATATTGACCTAGTTTCAACCTTTATGGCTGCCCACGCCGTTCCACCAGAATATAAAGGACGTTCTCAGGAATATCTGGAACTCATCGTTGAGGAAATGCTGCCTCGGGTAAAAGCAGAAAATCTAGCTGAGTTCTGTGATATTTTCTGTGAAAAAGGCGTCTTTACAGCTGACGAGTCACGCTACTTACTTTCTAAAGCTAAGGAAATGGGCTTCAAGCTTCGTATCCATGCTGATGAAATCGAGTCTATTGGTGGGGTAGATGTAGCGGCTGAGCTAGGAGCAACCAGTGCGGAACACTTGATGATGGCGACAGACGAAGGTATTCGCAAGATGGCAGAAGCTAAGGTTATCGGGAATCTTCTGCCGGCAACTACCTTCAGTCTGATGGAAGATACCTATGCACCAGCCCGCAAGATGCTGGAAGCTGGTATGGCTATTACCCTGACCACCGACAGCAATCCAGGCTCTTGTCCGACAGCTAACCTGCAGTTCGTTATGCAGCTGGGCTGCTTTATGATGCGTCTGACGCCAGTGGAAGTCCTCAACGCTGTAACCATCAATGCGGCCTACTCAGTTAACCGTCAAGATAAGATTGGTAGCTTTGATACTGGCAAGCAGGCTGACATTACCATCCTAGATGCTAAGAATATTGACTATCCACTTTATTTCTTTGCGACTAACCTGACCCATCAGGTCTACAAGGCAGGAAAACTAGTTGTCGATCAAGGAAGAATTGTTTAAGCTTTCTAAAAACGAATCGTATTTTTCAGACTCTCTCTGGTGACAGGGAGAGTTTTCTTTTGTAGTGTGTCAGATCTTAAGAAGCTTTGTTTCGTAAGTGAGAAAGAAATAATCTTAGGATCAGTTCTAACAAAAGTTTCAGACTCTCTTTTTTCAAAATTAGACATAAAAAGACCACTCAGTTTGAGTGGTCGTGATGATTATAAGTTTTTTACTGCTGCTATTGCCGCATCATAGTCAGGTTCAGTGTTGATATTGTCGACATATTCGGCATAGGTCACAGTGTTGTTCTCATCCAGAACGAGAACTGCGCGGGCCAAAAGGTGCCATTCATTGATGAGGACAGCGTAGTCGCGACCGAAAGAATGGTCGAAGTAGTCAGATAGCATAACAGCATTCTCAATGCCTTCAGCAGCGCACCACTTGCCTTGTGCAAAAGGCAAATCAACTGAAACTGTGATAACAACGGTATTGTCCAAGTCAGAGAGTTCTTGGTTGAAGCGACGAGTCTGAGTCGAGCAGACACCAGTATCGATAGATGGGATGATGCTCAGAACTTTCTTTTTGCCAGCAAAGTCAGCCAGAGTTTTCTTTGATAGATCCGTTGCTGTCAGGCTAAAATCATGGGCTGTGTCACCGACTTGTAGTTGTTTTCCAGTAAAGGTTACAGGATTTCCAAGAAAAGTTGTCATAAAAGTCTCCATTCATGTTTGATAGCTTCATTGTACTCCGAATAAGTATTTTTTTCGAATAATTTGACTGGAAATTTGAGAACGCCTACATTTCAGCCCAATTTTTTCTTTGCATAAAAAGGTTAGGATTGCTTCCTAACCTTTTGTTATTATTTGGCCAATCCTTCAGAAATTTTATCCAGATTGTATTTCATCATGCTGTAGTAGCTGTCTCCATCTTCGCCTTTTTCAGCGATTGAGTCAGTGAAGATTTTAGCGTAGATTGGGATATTTGTGTCTTTAGAAACAGTCTTCATCGGACGGTCGTCTACACTTGATTCGACAAAGAGAGATGGGACTTTGGTCTTGCGCAGTTTTTCAACTAAGCTTTTAATTTGGTCTGGAGTCCCTTCTTCTTCGGTGTTGATTTCCCAGATGTAGGCCGATGGCACATTGTAGGCCTTAGAGAAGTATTTGAAGCAACCTTCACTGGTCACAATCATTTTCTTTTCTTCTGGGATGTTGTTGAATTTCTCTTTGGCTTCCTTATCCAATGCAGTTAGCTTTTCTACATAAGCTTTGAGATTTTTCTCGTAAGTAGCCTTATTGTCAGGGTCTTTTTCAATCAAGCGTTTGGCAATATTTTGCGCATAGATGATCCCATTTTCCAAGTTTAGCCAAGCATGAGGATCTTCTTTTCCTTTTTCATTTTGGCCTTCTAGGTAAATGACATCAACGCCTTCACTGACAGCATAGTAGTCCTTGTTTTCTTTCTTCTGGGCATTTTCTACCAATTTAGTGAACCAAGCATTACCACCAGTTTCAAGGTTGATACCGTTGTATAAAATGAGGTCAGCCTTAGAAGTCTTTTTGACATCTTCGGGCAGAGGCTCATATTCATGCGGATCTTGACCGACAGGGACAATACTGTGCAGATTGATTTTATCGCCAGCGATATTCTTGGTGATATCTGCGATAATTGAGTTGGTTGCAACGACATTTAGCTTGGAAGAGCTAGAGTCAGTACTGCTTTTTTGACTAGAGCAGGCTGCTAGGCCGACAAAAGCCAGCAAAAGCAGAACTAAGAAACGACATTTTTTCATTGGAAATCCTCCATAAATATATTATTTTACTTTTCTTTTTAAATACCGCTGTTTTGGTGCGATAAAAAATGAAACCAAAAAGATCAGGGCAGAGGTTAGAACGATACTAGAACCTGCTGCAACATTAAAACTATAACCGATGAAGAGGCCTAAAACAGATGCACCAGCCCCCAAGGCAGATGACAATAAAATCATGGTCTTGAGACTCTTGGCATAGAGATAGGCTGTCGCAGCTGGTGTAATCAGCATGGCCACAATCAGAATCGTTCCGACACTTTGCATAGCTGTGACAGAAACCAAAGTCAAGAGAATCATCAGCAAATAGTGGTAAAAATTAACCTTCATTCCCATAGCTTGGGCCAAAAGCGGGTCAAAGGACGTCAGCAAAAGTTGCTTGAAGAAAATACTAATGACCAGCAGCACCAAAATACCCACGCCAATACTAATCCACATATCAAGGTCTTGTACCGCCAAGATATTCCCAAAGAGAATATGGAAGAGGTCGGTCGAACTCTTGGCAACGCTAATCAAAATGATCCCCAGAGCCAGGAAGGAAGAAAAAGTAATTCCGATAGCCGTGTCACTTTTGATAATAGAATTGCCCTTGATATAAGTGATAATAATGGAAGCTAGTAAGCCAAAGGTAATGGCACCGATGAAGAAATTAATCCCCAAAATAAAAGACAGGGCCACACCGGGCAGCACCGCGTGAGAGATGGCATCCCCCATGAGTGACATGCCCCGCAGAATGATAAAGCAGCCAACGGCACCGGCCACCACTCCAATCACAATGGCTGTAATCAAAGCATTTTGCAGGAAATGAAAGTCATGTAAGCCTTGAATAAATTCCTGAATCATCCTAGGCACCTCCATTCATAAAGAGCTGAGAGCCGTAGGTCTGCTGCATATTTTCTTTGGTGAAGGTACTCTCGGTTGATCCGAAAGCGACGACTTTTTTGTTAAGTAGCAAGACCTGATCAAAATAAGCGACCACCTTGCTCAAGTCATGGTGGACAATCAAAATCGTCTTCCCGTCTTTTCTTAGCTGACGGAGTGTTTTCATAATAATCTCTTCGCTGACCGAGTCAATCCCAACAAAAGGCTCATCAAGGAAAATATAATCCGCTTCTTGGACTAGGCAGCGCGCAATCAAGACCCGTTGGAATTGACCGCCAGACAGTTGACTGATTTGACGTTCAGCAAAATCCTCTAAACCAACGATTTTTAGAGCCTGGTTGACCTTGTCCCAGTCAGAAGTCTTTAATCTTTGGAAAAGCTTTATCTTAGGATAAAGCCCAAGAGAAACACACTCTTTTACCTTGATAGGAAAGTTATAGTCAATATTGATTTTTTGTTCTACGTAGGCAATTCGTTTTAGTTCTTTGTCTAAGGGCTGACCATCCAGTAAAGCTTGGCCTTGGTGGTCGACAATTCCCAATAAACCTTTAATAAGGGTGGATTTTCCAGCCCCGTTTGGGCCGATAATTCCTGTAATAGTAGGGCCTTTTATAGTTACGTTTGCCTTATCTAATGCCAGCTGGCCCTGATAGCTGACACTTAGGTTTTGTATCTCAATCATGTATATCACCCCCACTGTATTAATATACCTTAACATAAAAATTAAGTCAAGTTAATTTTGCAAAATATGGGAAATATTTAACAAAGATTTGAAAATCAAAGCTATTTTTGATAAGGTTATATCAAAAGTATGAAAGTGAGAAAAAGATGACACGACTGCAAGATGATTTTTATGATGCAATAAATGGCGAATGGGCCAAGACAGCTGTTATTCCCGACGATAAACCAGTTACAGGTGGCTTTATGGACTTGGCTGAGGAAATTGAAGATCTCATGCTCTCTACGACTGACAAATGGTTGGCTGGCGATGGAGTACCAGAAGATGCTATTCTGCAGAACTTCGTTGCTTACCATCGCCTAGCAGCGGATTATGACAAGCGGGAAGCAGCAGGGACTGAGCCAGCGCGTGCTTATATTGATGAGATTCGCAACCTAGCGTCTTTTGAAGAATATGCTTCTAAGATTGCAGACTTTGAGCTGGCAGGTAAGCCGACTTATTTCCCATTTGGTGTAGCGCCTGACTTTATGGATGCTCGGATCAATGTTCTCTGGGCGGATGGCCCAGGCACTATTTTGCCTGATACGACCTACTACGCGGAAGACCATCCTCAGAAAGCAGATCTTCTTGCAAAATGGCGCAAGGCCCAGGAAGACTTGCTAGCAAAATTTGATTTTACTGAAGAGGAAATCAAGGATATTTTAGACAAGGTTTTGGACTTGGATGCTGTTTTTGCCCAGTATGTTCTCTCTAATGAGGAGAGCTCTGAGTATGCTAAGCTCTACCATCCTTATAAGTGGGACGATTTCAAAGCCTTGGTGCCGGAATTGCCTTTGACAGATATCTTCACCAAGTTAATCGGTCAAGAACCCGACCAAGTCATTGTGCCTGAGGAACGCTTCTGGAAAACAGCTAAAGATATTTATACAGCTGCAAACTGGGATAAACTCCATGCTCTGTTGATTCTATCTGCGGTTCGCAATACAACCCCATATCTAACGGATGACATCCGTGTCTTAGCAGGTGCTTATCAACGTGCTCTATCGGGAACTCCTCAAGCCCAGGACAAGAAAAAAGCTGCTTATTACCTAGCTCAGGGACCTTTTAATCAAGCAATCGGTCTTTGGTATGCCGGTCAGAAGTTTTCTCCAGAAGCCAAGGCTGATGTAGAGCAGAAAGTAGTGACGATGATTGAAGTTTACAAAAACCGCCTAGCTCAGAATGACTGGTTAACACCGGAAACTCGTGACAAAGCCATTGTCAAACTTAATGTCATCAAGCCTTATATTGGTTATCCAGACGAGTTGCCTGAGCGTTATTCTCGCAAGATCGTGGATGAAAAGCTGACGCTCTTTGAAAATGCTCAGAAGCTGAGCCAGATTGATATTGCGTACAGCTGGAGCAAGTGGAATCAACCGGTGGATTACAAGGAATGGGGCATGCCAGCCCACATGGTCAATGCCTACTATAATCCGCAGAAAAACCTGATTGTCTTTCCAGCGGCGATCCTGCAGGCGCCTTTCTATGACCTGCACCAATCCTCATCAGCCAATTACGGTGGTATCGGAGCGGTCATCGCCCATGAGATTTCTCATGCCTTTGATACCAATGGCGCTTCCTTTGATGAAAATGGTAGCCTTAACAACTGGTGGACGGAGCATGACTACCAAGCCTTTACCGAGCGGACTCAAAAGGTCATTGATCAGTTTGAAGGTCAGGATTCCTATGGTGCTAAGGTCAATGGCAAGCTGACCGTTTCAGAAAACGTGGCAGATTTGGGCGGTATTGCAGCAGCCCTAGAAGCAGCAAAGAAAGAAGCTGATTTCTCTGCTGAGGAATTCTTCACCAACTTTGCTCGTATCTGGCGGATGAAGGGACGCGAAGAGTATATGAAGCTCTTGGCAAGCGTCGATGTCCATGCTCCAGCCAAGCTTCGGACCAATGTGCAGCTGCCAAACTTTGAAGACTTCTTTACGACCTTTGATGTGAAAGAAGGAGATGGCATGTGGCGGAGCCCAGAAGAGCGTGTGATTATTTGGTAACAAACAAGTCATAAGACGACATAATGACCTGACTAAAGGAGCTTAAGATAAAGTTCTTTGGTCAGGTTTTTATTTGTAGCTACAGAGATAAATTTTGATGATCAAATTATGCTATAATAGGAAATATCTGGAAGAAGGAGATCCTGATGTGGAATTCAAGGAAGAGCTAGGACAGAAAATTCAATCTCTAAGAGAAGAAAAAGGCTTGAGTCGTCAGGCCATTTGTGGGGAAGAAGACATTTTGACAACGCGGCAGCTACAGCGAATTGAAAAAGGCCAGTCTCTGCCTACCATCGCAACAGCTCTCTATATTGCTGAGCAACTGGAGGTATCACTGGATAGACTAGCAAATAGAGAGCGATTCGAATTGCCATCAGGCTATCTTGAATTGAAGTATCGCTTGGAAAAGCTTTATCACTATGGCGATGGAGAACGTCTTCAACAGAGAGAAGAGCTGATCGAGGAAATCTATCGGAAGTATTTCGATCAGCTCCCTGAGGAAGAACAACTTTATCTTCAGATTAAGCAGGCCAAGAACGATATGATTTTAACGGAAAATATTGCCTATGATCAAGGCTTAATAGATGAATATCTGGATCAGGCTTTGGCCAAAGAAAAATTGACGGAAATGGATCTAGAAATCATTGATTTACGCCTGTTGGCTCTTGGTTTGAAAGATTTTGATAAGAAGGAGTTTACTTGTTTGCTAAACAAGTTACTTGTGGCAGTAGCTGATTATCCGACCAATGGATTGGAAAAAATTCAGGCCAGAATCATTTTTGCGGCGGGGGTCTTGTCTCACTATCAAGAATATGACCGATTACCCGAAATATTAAGAGTCCTAGAAGAGCTGATGTTGAGGCGAAACGACTTTCAAGATCGTGTCTTTAGCTATGCGCTTCAGTGGAAAATCGCCCTCTTCTTAGAAAACAATCTCGAAAAAGCTGAGGACAACTATCAAAAGGTAAAGTTAATGCTAGAGCTATTGCCAGAAGATGTCCTTAAGGAGAATATGAGGCTGGACTGGGAGCAGGATATAAGCCGCTATAGTAAAATTGATGAATAAACAACAGAACTCTGTGAGTCTAGGAACTCATAGAGTTTTTTAAATAGGACATGAATGTCCTCACACTTCGGTTAAATGATCTCTTATAATAGTGGGAGTAGAAAAAAGAAGTTACTTCTTCTTGAGGAAGGAATTTGGGAAAAATGGAAATTAGATTAAAAAATATTAAGAAAAACTATGGCTCCTTTGAAGCCTTAAAAGGAATTGATTTAGTTTTGGAAGAAGGCAAGTTCTATGGTCTTCTTGGGCCCAATGGTGCGGGTAAAACGACTCTATTTAATCTCCTTATTCAAAATTTCAAGCAAAGCTCAGGAGATATTAGCTGGGAAGTTGACGGACGGCCTCTATCCACAAAAGATTTTTATCGCCATATCGGAATCGTTTTTCAAAGCAATCGTTTGGATGAAAATTTAACAGTAGAGGAAAATTTGGTATCTAGAGGTGCCTTGTATGGCTTATCTAAGACCAAGGTCTTGGAGAGAATGAAGGATTTACAAAACTATCTAGATGTTGCATCTATTAAAAATAAAAAATATGGGAGCTTGTCAGGGGGGCAGAAACGCAAAGTAGATATTGCGCGTGCTCTGCTGCCTAAACCATCACTTTTGTTGCTGGATGAGCCAACCACTGGTCTAGATCCACAATCTCGACATGATTTATGGGATGCCATCTATCAGTTGAATAAGAAAGATAATATGACGGTAGTTCTCATCACTCACTATTTAGAAGAGATGGCTGGATGTGATATTCTACATGTTTTAATTTCTGGTAATCTTTATTACTCAGGAGATATTGCTACTTTTATTGAAAAGCATTCGACAACTAACTTGAATTTGCTTTTAAAAGAAGGACAGTCTGTAACATCACTATCGATATCACAATTTATGAACAAATGTCAAGTTTTGTCAGAAAGAGAGATTGTTTTTAAAGATGTTTCTGTTGAAGAAATGATGGAAATTATTTCTGAAAATCAAGATAAGTCTATCATTGAAGCATTTAATGTGGAATATTCAAACTTGGAAGCAGCTTATTTGAATCTATTAAAAGAAACAGGAGGAGAAATGAATGTTTGAGCTAATTTCTAGAAATAGGAAAGTATACACGCGAGATCGTTTGGCGTTTTTCATGTCATTCTTGTCAGTTATTATCTTAATTTTAGTCTATCAAGTCTTTCTAGGACAAATCCAGATTGATGCCATTAAGGAGGCGTTAGGTAGTGACACTGCCTCAAGCGATACGATTAAGATGGTAAACTATTGGTTGATATCAGGTTTGACGACGATTATTTCTATGACCAGTACTTTAGGAGCGTTTGGAGTAATGGTCTCAGATAAAGAAAAGAAACTGAGTGAAGATTTCAAGGTTAGTCCCATTTCTAATTTCAAGGTTGAACTATCCTATGCTATTTTTGCAATCCTATTTGGGATTATCCTCACCATGTTCTCTTGTGTCTTTGCGATTGGGATTTTCAATGGTTTTAGTTCACTTCTAGATTATTCAGCCATGGACTATCTAAAGATTTTTGGAATTGTTAGCTTATCAACAGTTTTATCAGCTACTATTGTTCTTCCTGTATTAGCCTTTATTCGAACAAGTTCAGCTTTTACCACTTTGAGTACGATCGTCGGTACCTTTATCGGATTTATTTCAGGAGTTTATCTTTCTATCGGTTCAGTTGGGGAAACATTGCAGCAGGTTATGACTTGGTTTCCTATGACACAAGTGAATGCACTTTTAAAACAAGTTTTGATGAAAGACTCAATTGCTCAAGTATTTGAGAATGCTCCAAGTTCGGTGGTAAATAAATACAAGGAATCCTACGGAGTAGTATTGCAGAATGCTAGTGGGGATCATCTTTCTAATCAATTCATGCTAATTTATATTTCACTTATTATTGTTGCTCTATTAACACTCCACTTTTTTATTAAAAAGGTTAAGAAATGAAAGAAACCTCAGCTAAAGTTATAGAAAAGCGAATGAATATATAAAAAAGCTGTTTAGGGTTCCCTAAACAGCTTTTATAGTTCTTTGATTTCTTTCATATAGCCAGCTGTAATGATACCAGCGGGGAGTGCAACAATTGCAATTCCTAAAAATGAAGAGATCATTGTAATGATTTTTCCAGTAGTTGATATCGCGTAAATGTCCCCATATCCAACCGTAGTCAGGGAAATCGTTGCCCAATAGAGGGCGTCAAAGAAGGTAGGGAAAGTACTAGGCTCTACGTTGAAAATGACAAGGGCGGAAACAAAGATATATCCAAATGCTAAAACCCCTACAATAATCAGACTGTCTTTCTGTTTTTTTAAGACATTTGTCAAGATCTGAATATTCTTGGAATAGCGGAAAAATTTAAAGATACGCAAGGTACGAAGCATACGTAAAATTTTAAACAGACGCAGACTGTCATTTAATAAAAAGAGTGATGGCAGTATGCAGAGCAAATCAGCCATAGCCAAGAAAGTAAAAGGATAGAGGAGGAAAGAAATCCGTCCTTTCTGTAATTTATAATCGGCAGTGACGAACCTGAGCACATAGTCAATGATAAAAATAATCGTTGTTATAAGATCGAGCCAAATGAAGATTCCTGAATGACTTTTTGAAGTTAGAGGAATTAAACTGACAATAATGGCCAAGATCATGAAAATATCGTAGGCTTCTTCAATAAAGCTTTCCTGCTGGTGGGGCTCAATAATCTGAAATAAAGTCTTTCTCATAATCATAGATCTCCCTTTTTCATATGATTTTAAATTTAATTCTATCTGTTTTTAAAGATAAGTCAAGGCCAATCAACAAAAAGTTTTCCTCATTCTCCATTTTTAGCGTCTTTCAAAATCCTTTGAGAAAGTTACTATAAAAATAAAATCCAAGCTGAAGAAATAGCAAAGTAGAGGTTTTCTTCAAACTTGGATTCAGCGAATAAATTTAGAAGCCTTTGATTAAGGATAAAAATCAGTTCAAGATGTGAGGTATAATCAGAGAAGGTTTATAATATAAAAAATAGTTAGGAAAAGGAATTTTTGCTTAGAAATAACAATTAATGTTATGGTTTAGAAAAACCTGCTGATAATCGTATAAATCCTCTGGATGTAGGGCTTTAGTACCCTCCATTTCATACCGACGTCCTAGTAGTTTATACTTGTTTTCTCCAAATTGATGGAAAGGTAGCAGTTGGACTTGATCGATGGATAATTCATTGAAAAGAGTTGCAAACTGTTCCGCATCTTCTAGAGAGTTATTAAAGTCAGGAATTACTGGAATTCGCAGGACAATTGTCTTTTGATGAGTAAATGCGTAATGTATGTTCTTAACAATCAACTCATTTTTAACACCAGTAATCTTACGGTGATTGACTGAGTTATAGTGCTTCAAATCGGTATAAATGAAATCAACATATTGGATGAGATCAACAAATTTTTCGTGTTCTACAAAAGCCGTTGTTTCTATTGCGGTATGAATACCTTTCTCCTTAGCTGCTTTAAGGATAGCTTTGGCAAATTCAAATTGAGCAAAAATTTCCCCGCCAGATAAGGTCAATCCACCGCCGGATTCTTCATAAAAATCACGGTCTTTTAAGACTTCATCTATAATCTCAATAACGCTTCTTTCTTCTCCCATAGTGATGTTTTTTTGGGTAGTAGCATCAAGCATAGGCTCAGGTTGCATCCTCTGTGATTCTGGGTTTGAACACCAAGGGCAGCGTAGTGGGCACCCCTTTAGGAAAACTGTTGTTCGGATTCCGGGGCCATCATGAATACTGAAATGTTGGATATTGAAAATAATTCCTTTTGTTGTTTCCATACGCAACCCTCCTTTTAATACAACTATTATAACTTATTTACGCAACAAATACAATTACGAACGAAACTATTTTTTATTTTATTTTTATAAAATCTTTTGTTAAAATATAGGTGAGGTAATGAAAATGGAACGTTTAGATAAAATTGTGAAATTAGTCTCTGAATATGAAAAGATTGATGTTAATACACTTTCTGAGAAGCTACAAGTTTCTAAAGTAACGATTAGGAAAGACTTAGATAAATTGGAATTAAAAGGTTTATTGCGTCGTGAACATGGGTATGCTGTCTTGAATAGTGGGGACGACCTTAATGTCAGATTGTCTTTTAATTACGATACAAAGCGAAGAATTGCCAAGAAAACTGCTGAACTAATTAGTGATAATGAAACAATTTTGATTGAATCAGGATCTACTTGTGCCCTTTTAGCAGAAGAGATTTGCCGTAGCAAGAGGAATGTAAAAATCGTTACCAATTCCTACTTTATAGCTGATTATGTTAGGAATTATGATTCGTGTAAAATCATTCTTTTAGGTGGAGAATTCCAAAAAGACTCTCAAGTGACTGTTGGTCCGCTTCTTAAAGAAATGATCCACTACTTTCATGTTAAATATGCTTTTGTAGGAACAGATGGCTATGATGAAGAACTTGGGTTTACAGGGAAAGATTTGATGCGTAGTGAAGTCGTTCAATATATGTCTGAAGTGGCCGACCAAGTTGTAATTCTTACTGATTCAAGTAAATTTGGGAAAAAAGGGATTGTTAAGCGTTTCGGACTTAAGCAGGTGTCTCAAGTTGTAACAGATAACGGAATTTCAAATGTCGCTGTTGAGCAATTAGAAAAGGCAAGTATTAGAGTTGTGAAAGTTTAGGCTTGAAGGAGCGGACGATGAGAAATGAAAGAAAAAAGCTTCTGGCTAAATTAGCCTATCTTTATTACATAGAAGAGAAGAGCCAGGCAGAAATTGCAGCAGAAACAGGAATCTATCGCACAACTGTTAGTCGAATGCTGGCTGAAGCAAAGAAAAAAGGGATTGTCAAGATTGAAATAGATAACTTTGATACTCGCTTGTTTCAGTTAGAAAAGTATGTCAAAGAGAAATATGGATTAAAAGGTATAGATATAGTTGCGAATGTGCTTGATGAATCAACTGCTGAATTAGAAGAAAGGCTAGGTCAAAGTGCAGCAAATCTACTTCGAGGTCTACTAGATGATCATATGAATGTAGGATTTTCGTGGGGAAAAAGTCTCAGCCTGTTGGTAGAACATTTGAATCCGCGACATTTGAAAGATATTCATTTTGTTCCGCTAGCTGGTGGCCCCAGTCACATCCATGCCCGGTACCATGTTAATACTTTGATTTATAATATGGCAAGCAAATGTCATGGAGATTGTAATTTTATCAATGCGACTATTATTCAGGAAAAGGAAAATTTAGCAAAAGGAATTTTATCATCAAAGTATTTTGAAGATCTCAAAAAGAGTTGGCAGGATTTGGATATTGCTGTCGTAGGAATCGGTGGTTTTGCAGATGAGAACAATCGTCAGTGGTTGGATATGTTAACAGAACGAGATTTTTCTGTTTTAAAAAGTGAAGGAGAGGTCGGAGAAATTTGTTGCCGTTTTTTTGATAAAAATGGAAAACCGGTATTTGAGGAATTACAGGAAAGGACAATTGCTATTTCCTTATCTGAACTTAAACAAATACCAAATACTTTGGGATTTGCTTATGGATATACCAAGGCGACAGCTATTCTATCTGTTTTGCGGGCTGGTTATATTAATCATTTAGTAACAGATGAAGAAACAATATTAAAGGTGTTATCCTTAGATGGAGATGGTAGTTTTATCTAGTAGGTTAAAGAAAAATAGGATAGTAAAAAAAGAAAGAACTTAGTTCTTTCTTTTTTTAGCAGCAATACGCACAAATGTGCAAAAATATTTAAATTAGAGTAAATGTGCTATAAATTATTGACGAATATGTTTAAAGGTGATAGATTTAAGTTACAAACATAATAAAAGCGCTTTCATATGAAACAAATAAACGTTGTTAAAAGTTGACTGGAAAAGGAGCAAGTTATGGAAGTTATTGTTGCAGATCAAATTATCATGGGACTTATTTTAGATGCCGGTGATGCCAAGCAACATATTTATCAGGCTTTATCACTAGCTAAAGATGGAAAGTTTTTAGAGTGTGATGAACAAGTTAAGTTGGCAGACAAGTCGTTGCTTGAGGCTCACAATTTACAGACTCAATTTTTAGCACAAGAAGCAGGGGGGACAAAAACAGAAATCACAGCACTATTTGTCCATTCTCAAGATCATTTGATGACTAGTATTACAGAGATTAATCTCATTAAGGAAATCATTGATTTGAGAAAAGAACTACAAGAAAAAGCTTAACTTATTAGGAGGATATAATGATGATCAAAATTGGTTTGTTTTGTGCAGCAGGTTTTTCAACAGGAATGTTAGTCAATAATATGAAAATAGCTGCAACCGAAAAAGGGATAGAGGCTGAGATTGAGGCATACTCACAGGCTAAGCTGGCTGATTATGCTGCGGACTTGGATATCGCTTTATTAGGACCTCAGGTTGCTTATACTCTAGACAAATCGAAAGCTATCTGCGACAGTTGCCATACTCCAATTGCAGTGATACCGATGGCTGATTATGGTATGTTAGATGGCAAAAAAGTGTTAGATCTCGCTTTGAGTTTGTTAGATAAGTATCAAGATCAAGGAGCTTAGTTATGTCTAAGATAAATACACAAAAAATAATTGCACCCATAATGAAGTTTGTTAATATGCGTGGAATTATCGCATTAAAAGATGGTATGTTGGCAATTCTGCCTCTTACTGTTGTTGGAAGCCTATTCTTGATTGTAGGTCAATTACCGTTTGAAGGACTAAATCAAGCTATTGCTGGTGTGTTTGGGTCAGACTGGACTGAACCATTTATGCAGGTTTATTCAGGAACCTTTGCTATTATGGGGCTGATTTCTTGTTTTTCAATCGGTTATTCTTATGCCAAGAACAGTGGTGTGGAGCCCCTTCCTGCAGGTGTACTGGCTTTATCTTCCTTCTTTATCCTTTTGAAGTCCTCCTATATTCCTGAAAAAGGCGAGGCGATTGCAGATGCGATTGGCAAGGTTTGGTTTGGAGGGCAAGGAATAATAGGAGCAATTCTAATTGGTCTAGCGGCTGGTAGCATCTATACTGTTTTCATTAAAAAACATATTGTCATTAAAATGCCAGAGCAAGTTCCACAAGCGATTGCTAAGCAGTTTGAAGCTATGATTCCAGCTTTTGTTATTTTCTTACTTTCCATGATAGTTTATATAGTTGCCAAGCTAGCAACAGGTGGTGGTACCTTTATTGAGATGATTTATGATGTTATTCAGGTACCTCTACAAGGCCTTACGGGTTCTCTTTATGGAGCTATTGGTATTGCATTCTTCATTTCTTTTCTGTGGTGGTTTGGTGTTCATGGGCAATCCGTTGTCAATGGCGTCGTAACAGCCTTACTATTGTCTAACCTGGATGCAAATAAGGCTTTACTTGCTGCAGATAAGTTGTCCGTTAGCCAAGGTGCTCATATTGTGACCCAGCAGTTCTTGGATAGTTTTCTTATCTTATCGGGATCCGGTATCACTTTTGGAGTAGTCGTAGCCATGCTCTTTGCTGCCAAGTCTAAGCAGTATAAGGCTCTTGGGAAAGTTGCTGCTTTTCCAGCTATCTTCAATGTCAATGAACCCGTTGTCTTTGGTTTTCCAATTGTAATGAATCCGGTCATGTTCCTGCCCTTTGTTTTGGTTCCAGTTTTAGCTGCTTTGATTGTATACATGGCGATTGCAGTTGGATTTATGCAACCATTCGCAGGTGTGACTTTGCCTTGGAGTACACCGGCTATTATTTCAGGTTTTATGGTTGCTGGTTGGCAAGGGGCAGTCATTCAAATTGTTATTCTAGCCATGTCCGCCTTTGTCTATTTCCCATTTGTGAAGTTTCAGGATAAGATTGCCTACAATAACGAGTTGAAAAATGAAGAGTAATCTGATTTTGATGGATAAAAACACGAAAGTTTCTTGGCTCAGATGGCACAAATGTGCAAATAATCTTTAATTTAATTATAGCTTATAAATGATTGAATTCTTGGATATTGCATGTTACAATACTTACGAAAGAAATAAAAATAATTTCATAAGAAAGGACGCAGCAAAATGATCCAAGTAAAAGAAGTAGAAAGAACAACAATAAAAACAGACTATTTTGGTAGTCTGACAGAGAGAATGAATAAATATCGTGAAGATGTTTTAAATAAAAAGCCCTACATTGATGCAGAGCGCGCTGTCCTAGCTACCAAAGCTTACGATGAGCATAAGGAAAAGCCAAATGTGTTGAAACGTGCTTACATGCTCCAAGAGATTTTGGAAAATATGACGCTTTACATTGAAGATGAAACGATGATTGTTGGTAATCAAGCTTCATCTAACAAAGATGCGCCTATCTTCCCAGAGTATACTTTAGAGTTTGTACTCAATGAATTAGATCTTTTTGAGAAACGGGACGGAGACGTCTTCTATATTACAGAGGAAACCAAAGAGCAGCTCCGTAGCATCGCTCCTTTCTGGGAAAATAATAACCTCCGTGCTCGAGCTGGCGCTTTACTTCCAGAGGAAGTTCAGGTTTATATGGAAACTGGCTTCTTTGGCATGGAAGGAAAGATGAACTCTGGGGATGCCCACTTGGCGGTCAACTATCAAAAACTCCTGGCTTATGGACTGAAAGGTTTTGAAGAAAAAGCTCGCGTAGCTAAAGAAGCTTTGGATTTAACCGACCCGGCTAGTATTGACAAATACCATTTTTATGATTCGATTTTCATCGTAGTCAATGCGGTGAAAGCTTATGCGGAGCGTTTTGTTGCTTTGGCCAATCAGCTGGCTGAAAAAGCAGATCCTAAGCGTCGTCAGGAGCTCTTAGAAATCGCTAGAATCTGTTCTAAAGTACCATATGAGCCAGCATCAACCTTTGCTGAAGCTGTTCAGTCTGTTTGGTTTATCCAGTGTATTCTTCAGATCGAGTCCAACGGACATTCACTCTCTTATGGTCGCTTTGACCAGTACATGTATCCTTATGTCAAGGCAGATTTGGAAGCTGGACGTGAGACAGAGGCTAGCATTGTGGAACGCTTAACCAATCTCTGGATTAAGACGATTACCATTAATAAAGTGCGCAGTCAGGCCCACACATTCTCATCTGCGGGAAGTCCCCTTTATCAAAATGTGACAATCGGGGGCCAAACGAGAGATAAGAGAGATGCAGTCAACCCACTTTCCTACCTTGTCTTGAAATCTGTAGCTCAAACTCATCTTCCTCAGCCGAATCTGACTGTTCGTTATCATGCAGGCTTAGATGCTCGCTTTATGAATGAGTGTATTGAAGTCATGAAGCTAGGTTTCGGTATGCCGGCTTTCAATAATGATGAAATCATCATTCCGTCCTTTATCGCCAAAGGCGTTTTAGAAGAAGATGCATATGACTACAGTGCTATCGGCTGTGTGGAAACTGCTGTGCCTGGTAAATGGGGCTACCGTTGTACAGGTATGAGCTATATGAACTTCCCTAAGGTGCTCCTCATCACTATGAACGATGGAATTGACCCAGCATCTGGCAAGCGCTTTGCACCAAGCTTTGGTCACTTTAAAGATATGAAGAGTTTTGCTGAGCTGCAAACGGCTTGGGACAAGACCTTGCGCCACTTGACCCGCATGAGTGTCATCGTGGAAAATTCTATTGACCTGTCTCTTGAAAGAGAAGTGCCGGATATTCTCTGCTCAGCTTTGACAGATGACTGTATCGGACGAGGTAAGCATTTGAAAGAGGGCGGAGCTGTCTATGACTATATTTCCGGTCTTCAAGTCGGTATTGCCAATCTATCAGACTCATTGGCGGCTATCAAAAAACTGGTCTTTGAGGAGGGTAGGCTGACTCCAGCTGAACTATGGCATGCACTTGAAACGGACTATGCAGGTGAGCGTGGTAAAGAAATCCAAGAGATGCTGATTCATGATGCACCAAAATATGGTAATGATGATGATTACGCAGATAAGCTAGTGACAGATGCTTACGATATTTATGTGGATGAAATCGCTAAATATCCAAATACTCGCTATGGTCGCGGTCCAATTGGCGGTATCCGCTACTCTGGAACATCTTCTATTTCAGCCAATGTCGGTCAAGGTCGTGGTACTTTGGCGACGCCAGATGGCCGCAATGCCGGAACACCGCTTGCTGAAGGATGCTCACCATCTCACAATATGGATAAGAACGGTCCAACCTCTGTATTGAAATCCGTTTCTAAATTGCCGACGGATGAAATCGTTGGTGGCGTCTTGCTTAATCAAAAAGTAAATCCTCAGACTTTGTCTAAAGAGGAAGATAAACTGAAACTAATTGCCTTGCTTCGTACATTCTTTAACCGTCTGCATGGCTATCATATCCAATACAATGTCGTTTCTAGGGAAACCTTGATTGATGCACAGAAGCATCCTGAAAAGCACCGCGATTTGATTGTTCGCGTTGCAGGCTACTCTGCTTTCTTCAATGTGCTTTCTAAGGCGACGCAAGATGATATTATCGGACGGACGGAGCACACATTGTAGAAGAGGTCCAATTTATGGAATTCATGCTTGATACCTTAAATTTAGATGAGATAAAAAAATGGTCGGAAGTCCTTCCCTTGGCGGGAGTGACTTCTAATCCGACCATCGCAAAAAAAGAAGGGAAGATAGACTTCTTCGAGCGGATTCACGCCGTTCGAGAAATTATAGGAGAAGGCCCGTCTATTCATGTGCAGGTTGTTGCCAAAGATTATGAGGGGATCTTGAAAGATGCTGCTAAAATTCGAAAAAGATGTGGCGATGCTGTCTACATTAAAGTTCCGGTCACACCGGATGGGTTAGCGGCTATCAAAACTCTCAAAGCAGGAGGTTATAAGATTACAGCGACAGCTATTTATACAACATTTCAAGGTCTCTTAGCCATTGAAGCGGGGGCTGACTATCTTGCTCCTTACTATAACCGAATGGAAAATCTCAATATTGATTCAGATGCTGTCATTAGCCAGCTGGCTAAGGCTATTGAGCGAGATCATTCCGCCAGTAAAATATTGGCGGCCTCCTTTAAAAATGTTGCTCAAGTCAATCGAGCTTTTGCTTATGGTGCCCAAGCCGTTACAGCAGGTCCGGATGTTTTTGCAGCAGCCTTTGCTATGCCGTCCATTGCTAAGGCGGTAGACGACTTTGCAACAGATTGGTCTGACATTCATAGTCAGGAATATGTTTAACAAAGAATAAATTGTTTACCCATAACAAATTGAAAGAGGTGCCTTATGAGAATATTTGCAAGTCCGTCTCGTTATATTCAAGGAGAAAATGCTCTGTTTGAGAATGCCAAGCAGATATTGAAGTTGGGGAATCGCCCAGTTCTTCTCTGTGATGATGTGGTATATGGTATTGTTGGTGAAGCTTTCTCGAAATATTTAACACGTTATGGATTCCATGTTTTTAGAGTTGCATTTAATGGAGAAGCCTCCGATAATGAGATTAATCGAGTAGTTTCTCTAGCAGAAAAAGATGGGGCTGATTTGGTGATTGGTCTCGGCGGTGGTAAGACCATTGATAGTGCGAAAGCCATTGCAGACCTGTTAGAAGTGCCAGTGGTTATTGCGCCGACCATTGCTTCTACAGATGCACCAACCTCTGCTTTATCAGTTATTTACACTGATGAGGGAGCATTTGAGAAATATATTTTTTACAGTAAGAATCCAGATTTAGTTTTAGTTGACTCAGCTGTCATTGCTAAAGCCCCTAAACGTTTATTAGCCTCTGGAATTGCAGATGGATTAGCAACTTGGGTGGAGGCTAGAGCGGTTATGCAGGCTAATGGTGTTACCATGTTGGGGGACAGGCAGACTTTAGCAGGAAATGCAATTGCGAAGAAATGTGAAGAGATTTTGTTTGCAGATGGCTTGCAGGCTATCGCAGCCTGTGAAGCTCAAGTTGTCACGCCGGCTTTAGAAAATATCATTGAAGCCAATACGCTTCTCAGTGGCGTCGGCTTTGAGAGCGGAGGTTTAGCAGCAGCCCATGCTATCCACAACGGCTTCACAGCTCTCACAGGTGATATTCATCACCTGACCCACGGTGAAAAAGTTGCCTATGGAACCTTGACCCAGCTCTTCTTAGAAAACCGACCTAAAGAAGAATTGGAAAAATATATTCGCTTCTATCAAAAAATTGGTATGCCGACCACTCTGAAAGAAATGCATTTAGAAAATGCTAGCTATGAAGATTTGCTCAAAGTTGGTCAGCAAGCGACGATTGAAGGCGAAACCATCCACCAGATGCCATTTGAGATTTCAGCTTCTGACATTGCAGGTGCCATCCTAGCAGTCGACCAATATGTCAGGGATTTGGATAAATAAAAGTAAAATACAAAACAAGCCACCTTTCAACCATAGGGCTGACAGTGTGGCTTGTTTTTTGGTGAGATTACCAGATGTAAGGAAAAACTCGGTATCTAACCTTTTGGCAATAAGCTTCGTATTTTTTCCCAAAGTGATTGCTTAAAGCTTTTTCTTCTACTCTAAGTCGAATGCTATATCCTACCACGAGTAAAATAAGACTGATAATGATTGTAAGAGGATTTAGTGATGTAATCGATAGACCAAGGATAGACAAGATACTGCCAGTATAGGCAGGATTTCTTACAATAGAATAAGGGCCATGGTCTACTAATTGTTGACTATCGGTTGTTTAAACGGCCAGTGTGAAGTTTTTTCCGAGATAATTGACCGCATAGATCCGCAATACGAACCCTGCTAGGGAGATGAGGATTCCAAGATAGATAGTGAGGCTGGGTAAGTGGGGAACAAAGTCGAGAAATTGTCCGTTTATCAAAAATAAGCAGCAGATAACACAGCCGATAATGATGTAGCGGCTCCCTTTATCTGCAGAGTCGTTTACATTGTTTGACTTAGTTTTATTTTTAATCCACATTTCTGTGCTAATAAAAATAACAAAGAAAACATAAGTTAAAATAGTTTGTAAATTCATGATTATTCCTCCGGTCAGAATTATACAAATTTTAATTTTAGAGGTCAATCAGAGACTAACGCTTTAGAGATGAGTTATAGTTTTTGTCAGTGAAAACTGGATTCCGTCTTTCAAAATCCTTTGAAAATGGTATAATAGTAACATCACAAAAGTTGGAGATAAATATGAGTACTTATAATCATAGAGAAATCGAGCCTAAGTGGCAAAAATACTGGGCAGAGCATCATACATTTAAAACAGGTACGAACAAGGACAAGCCTAACTTTTATGCGCTAGACATGTTTCCTTACCCATCAGGAGCGGGGCTCCATGTAGGGCATCCAGAGGGTTACACAGCGACAGATATCCTTAGCCGCTACAAGCGAGCTCAGGGCTATAACGTCCTTCATCCTATGGGCTGGGATGCCTTTGGTTTGCCAGCTGAACAATATGCCATGGATACAGGCAATGACCCGGCTGACTTTACAGCGGAAAACATTGCCAACTTCAAGCGCCAAATCAATGCTCTGGGATTCTCTTATGACTGGGATCGGGAGGTCAATACTACTGACCCTAACTACTACAAGTGGACTCAGTGGATTTTCACCAAACTTTACGAAAAAGGTCTGGCTTATGAAGCAGAAGTGCCAGTAAACTGGGTGGAAGAGCTGGGAACGGCTATTGCCAATGAGGAAGTTCTGCCAGACGGCACATCTGAGCGCGGTGGCTATCCAGTTATCCGCAAACCCATGCGTCAGTGGATGCTGAAAATCACAGCCTATGCAGAGCGTTTGCTCAATGACTTGGAGGAGCTGGACTGGCCAGAGTCTATCAAGGATATGCAGCGCAACTGGATCGGCAAGTCAACCGGTGCCAATGTAACCTTCAAGATTAAGGACACAGACAAGGACTTCACCGTCTTTACGACTCGTCCGGACACCCTTTTTGGTGCGACCTATGCTGTTTTGGCTCCGGAGCATGCTCTTGTTGATGCTATTACAAGTGCCGAACAAGCTCAAGCAGTTGCAGACTACAAACATGCAGCCAGCCTCAAATCCGACCTGGCTCGGACTGATTTGGCTAAGGAGAAGACCGGTGTCTGGACAGGAGCTTATGCCATCAATCCTGTCAATGGCAAGGAAATCCCCATCTGGATTGCCGACTATGTGCTTGCAAGCTACGGAACAGGAGCTATCATGGCTGTTCCTGCCCACGATGAGCGCGACTGGGAGTTTGCTAAGCAGTTTGACTTGGAGATTATTCCGGTTCTAGAAGGTGGCAATGTTGCTGACGCTGCTTATACAGAAGACGGTCCGCATATTAACTCTGGCTTCTTAGATGGCTTGGACAAGGCTACCGCTATTGAAAAGATGGTTGCTTGGCTGGAAGCAGAAGGTGTCGGAAACGAAAAAGTCACCTATCGCCTGCGCGATTGGCTCTTTAGCCGTCAGCGCTACTGGGGTGAGCCGATTCCAATTATTCATTGGGAAGATGGCACTTCAACAGCAGTTCCAGAAAGTGAACTGCCACTTGTCTTGCCTGTAACCAAGGATATCCGCCCTTCTGGTACTGGTGAAAGCCCTCTGGCCAATCTGACTGACTGGCTGGAAGTGATTCGCGAAGACGGTGTCAAAGGACGCCGCGAAACCAACACCATGCCTCAATGGGCTGGTTCTAGCTGGTATTACCTGCGTTACATTGACCCACACAATAATGAGAAATTAGCAGACGAAGAGCTGCTGAAGGCTTGGCTGCCAGTTGATATTTACATCGGTGGTGCAGAGCATGCCGTGCTCCATCTTCTCTACGCTCGCTTCTGGCACAAGTTCCTCTATGATCTTGGAGTAGTACCTACCAAAGAGCCTTTCCAGAAACTCTTTAACCAAGGGATGATTCTTGGGACTAGCTACCGTGATCACCGTGGAGCACTTGTGGCGACTGACAAGGTAGAAAAACGTGATGGTTCATTCTTCAACATCGAAACGGGAGAAGAATTAGAGCAAGCACCTGCTAAGATGTCTAAGTCTCTGAAGAATGTGGTCAATCCAGACGATGTAGTAGAGCAATATGGTGCCGATACACTGCGTGTCTATGAAATGTTCATGGGTCCGCTGGATGCATCTATCGCTTGGAGCGAGGAAGGTCTGGAAGGCAGCCGCAAGTTCCTGGATCGGGTTTATCGACTTCTTAACTCTAAGGAGCTGGTCACTGAAAATAGCGGAGCATTGGACAAGGTCTACCATGAAACAGTCAAGTCTGTCACAGAGCAACTTGAGGAGCTCAAGTTTAACACAGCCATTGCCCAGCTCATGATCTTTGTCAATGCAGCCAACAAGGAAGAAAAACTCTATGTCGAATATGCCAAAGGTTTCATTCAATTGCTGGCGCCTTTCGCACCACACTTGGCTGAAGAACTCTGGCAGTCACTAGCTCAAACTGGCGAGAGTATCTCCTACGTAGCTTGGCCAACTTATGATGAAAGCAAGCTTGTCGAAGCAGAGGTCGAAATCGTAGTTCAAATCAAGGGAAAAGTTCGTGCTAAACTGGTCGTAGCCAAAGATCTGAGCCGTGAGGAACTGCAGGAAATCGCTCTGGCAGATGAGAAAATCAAGTCTGAAATCGCCGACAAAGAAGTCGTGAAAGTCATTAGCGTACCAAATAAACTTGTTAATATCGTTGTGAAATAATTTTTTAGAGGCTGGGACAAAAGTCCTAGCCTCTCAATTGTCTTTGGATTGTCGAGCAAGACGCAGTGGTTGAGTGGGCTCTACTACGCTGATTTCATCAGCTTTTACAGCCCTACTCAACTGTGCGGAGGTGGGACGACGAAATCGAATTCTAACGAATTACCGATTTCTGTCCCACTCTCTATTTTTTATCGTTCACTTTTATTAAGGCTAACAGCTGTAGAAATTTGTAGAACTGGTATCAGAAAGCCCTGCTCACGCTTCTTCTTTCACCTTGGATGTGGTATAATAGCTGAAAAATTATGTAAAGGAAAGAAGCTAATGGGAAAAATACAGTCAAGTACAATTTCGGCAGCAGATGCAATCAGTGAGTTAGTTGATCTTGATACAAGTAATGCGCAAAATCAACAAGTTGAATTTTCCTATACGACTGGAATTGCTGGAATGGAAGCTGGGCGTCAGGCCTGCAATCAAATGTTGCAGGCTGTCAGTGATTTCAGCTCAGCTGTTCTAATCCAGGCCAATAAAATTCCAGAGATTGCTGCTAAAATAGAAAAACGCGACATAGAAGAAGCCAAGCGCTGGGAGAGTTAAGATGAAAACTGATAAAAGTGAAAAAGAACGTCAGGAACTCCATGAGAAAATTTTACAAGTAGAGCAAAAAGAAGATGAATTTATGCTTCTCAAACGTCAATATGAAAATTCTCTGGGGAATTTTGCAACAGATTTTCAGTATTTAACAACTCAAATGGAAAATCTTCTTTATGAACACCCGCAAAATGCTACTGCTCTCAGTCGTGATTTAGCGGATGCTCAGTCTCTTAACCAACAGGTCAAGAACTATGTGGATGTTCAGATGGATGAACTGGGAAAACTCAGTCATCAAACAAGAAATGCTATGGAAGAAGAGCGAGAAAAACTGATTAAAGAAAGGAATAGTCTGCCGTGGGAGTAAAATATAGTGCAACGGATTCTGCCCAGCTGATCCAAGCAATGGGCAATAATTTGCAAATCGCTAATCAAGTCACAGATCGGCTGTCAAGTGGTTGTGATCACTTGGTTGCTTCTTTAGAATCAGGTGAACTTCAAGGTGCTGCTTATACAGCTGGTAAAGGCCTATTTACTGAGATTATCATCCCTGCTATCAAGAAGCTACAAGAGGCTATTGATGATATTCAGGGAGAGCTTGCTTCCTATAAAAGTGCTGATTCCGAGGTGGCTGGATATGGCGAATTGGACTTGGATCTACTGAAGGAACAGCTGAAAATAAAAAATGAGCAACTGGCAAAAGTAGAAAAGCAGATTGCAGATAATCAAGATTTTTTCCGTAATGCAGGAGCTCTGCTGACAGGTAAGCTGGGAGACCTTTTATCTCAGACATCTGCTTTAATGGAAGTTGAAACTCAACTAAATATCGGTATTCGAGAAATTCAAGAAAAAATAGATAAACTAGAATGGTTTGTGGCTCAGGTGTCTCAGTATTTCTCAGATAGCCTGCAGGTCTTGGGCTTAGCTATTCAGGGGGCAAGTCAGCTCAGCCAGATATTGCTGGATAGCGATGGTAATTATTCAACTGAAGGCTTGAATATGAGTTGGGTAGAAGAAATCAAAAAGGCAAAGATTCAGACTATTTCAAAGAAAAGATATCTGGAACCTAAAGAACGACTGATTCAAGAAGCTTCTCGCAATATGATGCTATCGGATGAAGGTGATGCTTATTATCGTAGCCAACTCAAGGAAAAATTAAAGGGTAAACCTCGTTCAGAATGGGATAAAATTGTTGATGATTATAACCATACTCTAAAAATTGACAATGAAGGAAACATAATTGATATAATTGATTTTAGTGATTATGATAGTTCTTTCTACGTTGTAAATAAGAATGGTCGTTACGATGAACAGTATACTAACCAGATCAATGAGGAATTACATAAACTAGAAGCAGAAAATGCTGAAGCTAATTTAGGAGCAGTGGCTCAGGGGCTTGTAGAAATTTTAGCTGGTATTGGTGTTTACTTTGGAGGAACAGTTGCTGAGGCTGTAGGTTTATTCTTTGGGCTAGAATCTGCTGGAACTTCTGCAATTGCTGGTATAGCAGTGGCTGATTTGAGCTATGCTTTTGGCGGAAGTTTAGTAATAGATGGTGCCAGAAATATAGGTACAGCTATTGTTAAAACGAATATAGCCAATGGCAAAATTAGCCTAAATACAGCTAGCAACTACGACAGCTGGCAGGCCAATAAACCGACGAGTAAGACTTTTGGGACTGTTGAAGGAAAGATTGGAAGTAGAAAAGGGAATATTCGTGTGGATGCAGAACCAAACAGTGGTAAAATTCAGGTTCAATCTGGAAGTGGGAAAGCTGGGTATACATTGAATGAGGATATTCCTTATACCCGAATAACTGATGCTCAAAGTGCTAGAAATTGGCTTGATTCAATATCCAAATTGAAAAAACTGTCAAATTATGAGAAAAATCAATTAGTTAGATATATATTGAGAGCTGCTGAATTCTTAGGAACGTAGGAGTAAAATATGAGATTATATATTAAAGGTGATTACACCAAAGAAATTCCGTTTGATTATTTAGAACTAGCGAAGAGAATGTGGTTTGATACTAAAGATGGTAAGCGAGTAGATTTTTCTTATTTTGGAAATACTCGCCCATTTAAAACAGACCCAACTATTCACTTGAAATTGAATAAGTGGATGCATGATAATAGATGGAATAATGTTCGGTTGAAAGAAGGGATTACCAACGAATTTGGAAGTCATATATATGAAAACCTTGAATTAGATTTTGAAGATAATCCAGCAACAGACTATCGAGAAAAAGGAGACTGTCTACGTTTAGCTTCTACCCACCTTGATCTTCTAACTGTTGATAAACGTGCCTTCTATATTATGGCGATTGAAATTGCGACTGCTATTGATGGTCAGATTAGCGAAGATGATAAAGAGAGCTGGTTAAGTGTGGAGGAATTTAAAAAACGGCATGAAGATATCCTTTCGATGAGTTATGAACAGGCTAATGAGATGAGCCTTGAAGAAATTCCGTTTATGGATGATGTTCGAGATCCAGTTTGGGAAGAAGACGACCGCAGGAATGAAGAATACATTAAAATCTATGGAGAAGTGGAGTTAGACGAAGAGGAAGACGAGTGAGACTATATCTTAAAGGCAACTACGAAACTAGTATTTATCAAAACTGTATGGAATATCCTTGGAAAATGTGGTTCAAAGAACGTAAGGGAGTGAAAGTTGGTTTTTCTTATGCACTTGATGATAATTTTTATTTGAGTTTAACTCTAGATAAATTTTCTTCAAATGATGAGCGTTGGGGAATGACTGATTTTAGAATAGGAAAAGACTCTTGGGCGACTTTTAAGCGTGAAAATTTAAATTTAAATTTTGAAAATTCTTATGAAAGTGATGGGCGAGAAAAAGGAGACTGTCTTCGAATAATCACGACTCATAAGGATATTCTAACGGTTGATAAGCGAGCACTCTATATCATGGCGATTGAGGTAGCATTTGCTATTGACGGTCAAATCAGCGAAGACGACAAAGAAACATGGCTGAGTATTGAAAAATTTAAAACGAAACATGCAGGCCTACTGAATTTGACCTACGACGAAGCAGTCGATATTAGTTTAGAAGAGATAAAGGTTTTGAAAGCCATCGACGAGCCCCTCTGGGAAGAATTGGATAGGAAGCGCGAGGAGTATATCCGAATCCATGGAGAAGTGGAGTTGGATGACGAAGAGGAAGACGAGTGAGAATTTATATCAAAAGTGATTTTAAGCAAAAAATAACATTTACTACTAGAGAGCTAGTTTGGCAGATGTGGTTTAAGGAATGGCGTGGTCATCCAATTACATACTCAAACGTCGGTGATGATGAGATGCTACAAGACGATTTCTTTTTTGGAGTTCAATTTGATAAATGGCGATTTAATGATAAACGATGGAATCATATACCATACGACAAGAGCGATCCTTGGAATTCGTTTTCTGATGAAAATATTCAATTGGAATTTGAAAAAACTTTCATTACAGAGTGGAGAGAACGTGGAAATTATTTACGTATCGCAACATCTCATATAGAAGTTTTAACAGTAGACAAACGTGCCTTATATATTATGGTAGTTGAGGTTGCGGGTGCAATTGATGGGTATATCAGCGAGGATGACAAAGATACCTGGGTGGATGTAGAGACTTTTAAGGAGTCGCACAAGGATGTCTTATCATTAACCTACGATCAAGCAACTGATATCAGCGTGGAGGAACTGAAAAGTATGAAACCTATAGAGGATCCCTTGTGGGATGAAGAAGAACGACTTCATGAAGAATATATTAAAATCCATGGTGAACGTGTTTATGACGACGAGGAAGAGGATTGAAACTATATCTTAAAGGCAACTACGAAACTAGTATTTACCAAACCTGTATGGAATATCCTTGGAAAATGTGGTTCAAGGAACGTAAGGGTGCGAAAGTTGGTTTTTCTTACGCACGTGATGATGATTTCTATTTTAGCGTTAGTTTGGATAAATTTTCTTCCAATGATGAGCGCTGGGGAGCGACTGATTTTAAAATAGGAGATAATCCATGGAATTCATTTAAATATGAGTATCTAATATTGGTTTTTGAAGATTCCTATGAAAGTGATGGGCGAGAAAAAGGAGACTATCTTCGAATAATCACGACTCATAAGGATATTCTAACGGTTGATAAGCGAGCTCTCTATATCATGGCGGTTGAGGTAGCATCTGTCATTGACGGTCAAATCAGTGAAGACGACAAAGAAACATGGCTGAGTGTTGAAGAATTCAAAACGAAACATGCAGACCTGCTGAATTTGACCTACGACGAAGCAGTCGATATTAGTATAGAAGAGATAAAGGTTATGAAAGCCATTGACGAGCCCCTCTGGGAAGAATTGGATAGGAAGCGCGAGGAGTATATCCGAATCCATGGAGAAGTGGAGTTGGATGACGAGGACGACGAGTGAGACTATATATCAAAGGCTATTACACTAAAGAAATTCCGTTTGATTATTTAGAACTAGCGAAAAAGATGTGGTTTGAATCTAAAGATGGTAAGCGAGTAGATTTTTCTTATTTTGGAAATACTCGCCCATTTAAAACAGACCCAACTATTCACTTGAAATTGAATAAGTGGATGCATGATAATAGATGGAATAATGTTCAGTTGAAAGAAGGGATTACCAACAAATTTGGGAGTCATGTATATGAAAATCTTGAATTAGATTACGAAGATAATCCAGCAACAGACTATCGAGAAAAAGGAGACTGTCTACGTTTAGCTTCTACCCACCTTGAACTTCTCACCGTTGATAAACGTGCCTTCTATATTAGGGCGATTGAAATTGCGACTGCTATTGATGGTCAGATTAGCGAAGATGATAAAGAGAGCTGGTTAAGTGTGGAGGAATTTAAAAAAAGGCATGAAGATATCCTTTCGATGAGTTATGAACAGGCTAATGAGATGAGTCTTGGAGAAATTCCGTTTATGGATGATGTTCGAGATCCAGTTTGGGAAGAAGACGACCGCAGGAATGAAGAGTACATCAAAATTCATGGTGAACGAGTTTATGACGACGAGGAAGACGAGTGAGATTATATATCAAAAGTGATTTTAAGAAAAAAATAACCTTTACAACAAGAGAGTTGCTCTGGAAAATGTGGTTTAAGGAATGGCATGGTCATCCTATTACATACTCAAACGTCGGTGATGATGAGATGTTACAAGATGATTTTTACTTTGTAGTAAGTTTTGATAAATGGCGTTTTTTTGACTCAAGATGGAATAATATTCCCTCTTATGATTTAAAAAATCCATGGAATTCCTATAAATATGAAAATATATCCCTTGAATTTGAAAAAACTTTCATTACAGAGTGGAGAGAACGTGGAGATTATTTACGTATCGCAACATCTCATATAGATGTTTTAACAGTAGATAAACGTGCCTTATACATTATGGCAGTTGAGGTTGCGGGTGCAATTGATGGGTATATCAGCGAGGATGGCAAAGAGACCTGGATGGATGTAGAGACTTTTAAGGAGTCGCACAAGGATGTTCTTTCACTGACTTATGATGAAGCGGTTGAAATTAGTTTGGAAGAATTAAAGACAATGGTACCGGTAAGAGACCCTCTATGGGAAGAGGAAGAACGGCTTCGCGAAGAATACATCAAAATCCACGGTGAACGTGTTTATGACGATGAGGAAGAGGATTGAGAATTTACATCAAAAGTGATTTTAAGCAAAAAATAACCTTTACGACAAGAGAGCTTGTTTGGAAAATGTGGTTTAAAGAATGGAATGGCCATTTGATTACTACTTCTAATGTGGGTGATGATGAGATGCTACAAGACGATTTCTTTTTTGGAGTTCAATTTGATAAATGGCGATTTAATGATAATGATAAACGATGGAATCATATACCATACGACAAGAGCGATCCTTGGAATTCGTTTTCTGATGAAAATATTCAGTTGGAATTTGAAAAAACTTTCATTACAGAGTGGAGAGAACGTGGAGATTATCTACGTATCGCAACATCCCATATAGATGTTTTAACAGTGGACAAACGTGCCTTATACATTATGGCAGTTGAGGTTGCGGGTGCAATTGATGGGTATATCAGCGAGGATGACAAAGAGACATGGTTGGATGTAGAGACTTTTAAGGAGTTGCACAAGGATGTTCTTTCACTGACTTATGATGAAGCAGTTGAAATTAGTTTGGAAGAGTTAAAGACAATGGCACCAGTAAGAGACCCTCTATGGGAAGAGGAAGAACGCCTTCGCGAAGAGTATATCAAAATCCATGGCGAACGAGTTTATGACGATGATGAAGATGATTTTTAAAAGGAAGCTATGATACGAGAGTCTGATTAACACAGAAGCCCATCATGTCCTGTATTTAAACTACATATTATGAACAAGACCTTGAGAATATTTTCTCAAGGTCTTTTGCTAGATTTTTAAAACATTTATTAAGCCAATCAAATTGATTGCTTAATTAAGAGCAAGCCAATGGCGCAAAAGAGGAAATTTTCATTAGAAGCTTCAAGCCCGTATTCTACTTACAAAATAGATAATAAAGGTGTATACTAAAAGCAAGTAAGAATAGAAAGCAGGATTGTTCTATGAAGAAAACTGTCTATACAAAAGCTGGGGAAGTGGGTCTAGTAGAAGTGGAGCGTCCACAAATTGAAGCACCGGATGATGTCATTCTCCGTATCGTTCGGTCCTGTGTCTGTGGCTCTGACTTATGGAGTTACCGCAATCCAGACATCGAAAAAGGCCATCAAAATAGTGGTCACGAAGCTATCGGGATTGTCGAAGAAATCGGTGAAGGGATCACGACGGTTAAGCCTGGTGATTTTATTATTGCTCCCTTTACTCATGGATGTGGGGAATGTGATGCCTGTCGGGCAGGATATGACGGTACCTGTGATCGTCATGTTGGTAATAATTGGTCTGATGGTGTGCAAGCAGAATATATGCGCTTCGAATATGCCAACTGGTCCCTGGTCAAAATCCCAGGGCAACCCTCAGATTACACAGAAGGCATGCTAAAATCTCTCTTGACGCTGGCTGATGTCATGCCAACAGGTTACCATGCACCGCGTGTTGCTGACGTCAAGCCAGGTGATAAGGTAGTTGTCATTGGTGACGGAGCGGTTGGACAATGTGCAGTGATTGCTGCTAAAATGCGTGGAGCTTCCCAAATCGTCCTCATGAGCCGTCATGAAGACCGACAAAAGATGGCGCTAGAGTCAGGAGCGACAGCTGTTGTAGCTGAACGTGGTCAAGAAGGAATTGCCAAAGTCCGTGAAATCCTTGGAGGAGGAGCAGATGCAGCTCTCGAATGCGTCGGGACAGAAGTAGCTGTTGACCAGGCACTGGGAGTTCTTCATAATGGTGGTCGGATGGGCTTTGTTGGAGTTCCTCATTATAACAACCGTGCTCTTGGATCGACCTTCGCCCAAAACATTACAGTGGCAGGCGGAGCAGCCTCTGTTACCACCTACGACAAGCAAATCTTGCTGAAAGCTGTCCTGGATGGGGACATTAATCCAGGACGTGTCTTCACTTCAAGTTATAAACTTGAAGATATTGATCAAGCCTATAAAGACATGGATGAACGCAAGACCATTAAGGCTATGATTGTGATTGATTAGAAAAGAGTCTAGTAGAATTGTTGTCTACTAGACTTTTTGTTAGAGTAATTCTTAAATTGCTGTTGAACCTTTCTGTCTGTTCCCCATGAAAATGAATTTACGGGCCAATAAGAGTTAAGCTTACATTCGAAAAGAGCTTCTATGAAGTCTATTATTATCTGTGTGAAAACGATAGAGTAAGTTTATCAGCTTGTTGGCCTTTACTGATTAAGATTTGTAGATAAAGAAGCTCTTGTGGCATAGATAGATTTAGGAAAATAAAAAATATCAAAAAAATTATCACTAATTATTGACAATGTTTCGAAAAGCTGTATAATAGATAATGTAACAATTGCTATTACAACAAAGAAAGGATGCTATGAATATCTTTAACGGATTCAAACAACTTTTTAAACAGAAAGAGGAAAAAATAATGACAAACTTCTCAGATTTACAAGCAAAACGTCGCTCCATCTATGCTTTGGGCAAAGATGTAGAACTTACAAACCAAGAATTGATTGATACCATCCAAGGAGCAATTCTCCAAACACCAACAGCTTTCAACTCACAAACATCACGAGTTGTGATTCTGTTGGATGAAGAGTCAGATGCTTTCTGGAATGAGATTGCTTACTCAGAACTTGAAAAAGTGACTCCAGCTGAAGCCTTTGAAGGAACAAAGGAACGCTTGGCAGGTTTTGCTCAAGCAAAAGGAACCATTCTTTTCTATGAAGATCAAGACGTTGTCAAAGGTCTTCAAGAGCAATTCCCGCTTTACGCTGAGAATTTCCCAATTTGGTCAGAGCAAGGCCACGGAATTGCCCTTTATGCGACATGGTTGGCTCTAGCTGAGCAAAATATTGGTCTCAACGTGCAACACTATAACCCCTTAGTAGATGCACAATTGGCTGAAAAATATGATATCCCGGCCAACTGGAAACTCCGTGCTCAAGCACCATTTGGAGCAATCAAGGCACCAGCCTCTGACAAAGAAATCCAAACAGAAAACCGCTTCAAGGTATTTGGGAACTAATCAATATAAAAAATCCCATCTGGAACTAGATGGGATTTTTAGTTTTTTCACAATAATTTAAAAAGTGGACAGGAAAGACCATTTCGGAGTATCGAGAAGAGATTCAGAAACACTCCTAAAATCAGAGATATTTTTTATAAGCATCAGATAATATCATCTGGTGTTTTTATTTTTTTAAAGAATTTCAACTTTTTTCTTGACAAGTGAGTAAACACTCACTATAATAGCTCTTGTGATTTAAAAAGTGAGTACGTACTCACCTAGGAGGAGGCATATGAAAAAATTGCTACATTTACAAGATTTGGATAAGTCTTTTGGTCGTCAAATGGTTTTGAATCATGTCAGCTTTGAATTGCAGCCGGGAGAAATTATAGGCTTAATTGGTCCGTCTGGTGCTGGTAAATCAACCATGATTAAGACCATGTTGGGAATGGAAAAAGCTGATGGAGGCGAAGCTTTAGTTCTGGATCATACTATGCCCAATCGTCATATTTTAGGAGATATTGGTTATATGGCCCAGTCAGATGCCTTATATGAGGCTTTGTCAGGCCAAGAAAATTTGGAATTTTTCGGTCAGCTAAAAGGGCTATCCAAAAGAGATTTGACAGTTGAAATTGCCCACGTGGCTCAAGTTGTGGATTTGACAGAGCATTTGAATAAAACGGTATCCGGTTATTCTGGAGGAATGAAACGGCGTTTATCTCTGGCCATCGCACTTCTGGGGAATCCTCAGCTCTTGATTTTGGACGAACCGACAGTTGGAATCGACCCTTCTCTTCGAAAGAAAATCTGGAAAGAATTATTCGCGCTTAGAGATAATGGGGTTGGGATATTAGTTACTACCCATGTTATGGATGAAGCAGAGTTGACGGATAAGGTCGGTTTATTATTAGGCGGAAAAATCATTGCTTTTGATACACCGCAACACTTAAAAGAAAGTTATCAAGTTTCAAGTATTGAAGAAGTATTTTTAAAAGCAGAAGGTGAGTAAAATGAGAACAATAGCGATTGCAAAAAAAGTCATCAAAGAATTACTTCGTGACAAACGAACTCTAGCCCTGATGTTTATAGCACCTGTTTTTATCATGTGGTTGATGAACCTCATGTTTTCAGCTAGTACAACCGTGAATGTCAAGTTAGCAACACAGGATCTACCAACTGGTTTGGTAACGAAAATGGATGAGCTCGATCATGTGGAAGTCGAGACTTATCAAGGCTTAGATCAAGCCAAAGAAGCGCTAGCAAATGAAAAAGTCGATGCTGTGATTTCTTATAAAAACGGTGAGTACCAGGTCGACTACGCAAACACAGACGCCTCCAAAACGTCTATGATACGACAAGTGTTACGAACGAGTATCGCCAGTGAAGGCACCGATCAGTTAGTATCTCGTGTTAAACAAGCTCTTCCACAATTGGACTCGGACGCAAAAACACCAGAAATCAAGGAGTCTTACCAGTATGGAGATGAAAATACAAGCTTCTTTACCAATATGATTCCGGTTTTGATAGGTTTTGTAGTTTTCTTTTTTGTCTTTTTGATTTCAGGTATGGCGCTTTTGAAAGAACGCACCAGTGGAACACTAGAACGTTTGTTAGCAACACCAGTGAAACGATCTGAAATCGTCTATGGCTATATGTTGTCTTACGGTATTATTGCGATTTTTCAAACGGCAGTTGTCGTTTTAGCAGCAATTTGGCTACTAGATGTAGAAGTTGTAGGAAGTATTTTAAATGTTATAATAGTTAATGTGGAACTGGCTCTTGTAGCACTAGCTTTTGGAATTCTCTTGTCTACTCTAGCAAAATCAGAATTCCAAATGATGCAATTTATTCCTCTCGTGATTATGCCCCAACTTTTTTTCTCAGGAATTATTCCATTGTCATCCATGGGAGAATGGGCTCTAACTGTGGGGAAATTTTTGCCATTAACCTATTCTGGTGATGCAATAAGCCAGATTATTCTTTACGGGCACAATCTTGGTGATATTTTGTCAAATCTTGGTGTTTTAATGATTTTCTTGATCATTTTAACAATTCTCAATATTGTTGGATTGCGTCGTTATCGTAAAGTTTAGAAATCAACATAAATAATGCTAAAAAGGTGTGAAGATTAGATGGATAAGACTGTTTTTGAATCGTTTGAAGATTACTTAGAAGAAGCGAATTACCCTCAAGGAAAGAAAAAAATCATGCAGGCAGCAGTGGATCTCATATCAACCAGGAGTTACCATGGGACCTCAACTCTTCACATAGCTAAGCGTGCTGGACTAAGCCAGGCAACTTTGTTTAAGTATTTTAAGACGAAGGATGATTTACTGACGGCTATTTTACATCCTGTAGTCCCAGGCATTTTCGGTAGTTTTTTTGAGGAACTCTTAGCTTTTGAAACGACAGAAGAGAGGGTTCGTTATCTCGTCCATGATCGTATGAGCTATCTCAAAAAAAATCGTGCTTTGATGAAAATCATTCTGCAGGAGAGTTTTGCAAATAAAAAACTAAAAAATGAACAGATTTTTATCTGGAATGCTATCCAAGATAAACTTCGAGTACTTCATAAGGAATTGCTAGCAGATCCACGTGTAAATCCAGAGTTAACGATTCCTCAAATGGTTCGTATTTGTGTTGGTCCATTGTTGGCTTACTTCGCTCAGCTTTATATCGTTAGCGACAATGGAGAAATAAAAGAGGAAGACTTAGACTTATTAGAAAAACAGATCTTAGGTGGCTTGTGGAGATAATGCTTGCATTGTATTAATGAAGTTTAAAATTTAGCTTTGAGAAATATTTTAATAATCTCTCTCTTCTATTAAATAGTAGAACTTTTCTCATTTTCCTATTTTTCCTTGTATTAGCTTAGGGTTTTATTTATAATGATTATAAATAAGAAACAAGGGAGAATAATATAAATGGAAGAGCACAAAATTGATAAGAACTTTAGTGGTCGGCTGAATATCTTGAGAGCTGGGGTTTTAGGAGCCAATGATGGTATTATTTCTATCGCAGGAGTAGTAATCGGGGTGGCCAGTGCGACGGACAATGTTTGGATTATCTTTCTGTCTGGTTTGGCAGCTGTCTTTGCAGGGGCCTTTTCTATGGCAGGCGGGGAGTACGTGTCTGTTTCTACTCAAAAGGATACAGAGGAGGCTGCTGTTGCCAGAGAGCGTGAGCTTTTAGAGAAGAATCCAGATATTGCAAGGCAGTCTCTCTATGCTGCCTATGTCCAAAATGGTGAGTGTGAGACTTCTGCTCAGCTTATGACCAACCGGGCCTTTCTCCAAGATCCGCTGGAGGCCCTAGTGACGGAAAAGTATGGTATCGAGATCGAGGAGTTCACTAATCCTTGGCATGCGGCCATCTCTAGTTTTTTAGCTTTTGCAGTTGGTGCGCTTTTTCCTATGATTACCATTATCCTGCTTCCTGCCCATATCCGTATCTGGTCAACAGTTGTGATTGTTGCCTTGGCGCTTTTGGGAACGGGCTATACCAGTGCTAAACTAGGCAAAGCACCGATCAAAAATGCTATGCTTCGAAATCTTGTGATCGGTCTTCTAACCATGGCGGTCACTTATCTGGTCGGACAGATTTTTGCGATTTAATTTGAGAGAAAAATTAAAACGAGCTTCCCTCTTCAACAAATTATAGAAGAAAGAGTGGCTTTTTAGGAAGTTATATGGAAGGTGTTGTTAGCGCCTTCTTTTTTTGTTATAGTGGAGCTAGCAAAGAGATTTACTAGAAAAGAATGAGGCAGATAGATATATTTATGAAAAAAATGGACGAAATTGCGGACTTTGCTCCCTTACCTTCAGCAGCCCAGCTGGCTTATCATCGAGATGAATTGGCGGCTTTTATCCATTTTGGTATCAATACTTTTTATGAGCAGGAATGGGGAAATGGTCAGGAAGATCCTCGTCTTTTTAATCCGACGAAACTGGATACAGATCAGTGGATTAGGATTTTGAAAGAGACTGGATTTAAAAGAGTAGTTGTTGTAGTCAAGCACCATGATGGTTTTGTCCTTTATCCGAGTCGCTACTCTGACTATACGGTGGCAGCTAGTCCCTGGAGAGATGGCAAGGGTGATCTATTAGCAGAAATTTCTCGCTCAGCAAGCAGGTATGATATGGATTTAGGTCTTTACTTGTCTCCTTGGGATGCTCACAGTCCGCTCTATCATATTGAGACTCAAGAAGCCTATAATGAATACTATCAGAAGCAACTGGAAGAAATTCTAAGTAATCCGCTTTATGGCAATAAAGGGAAATTTGTAGAAATCTGGATGGATGGGGCGCGAGGTGAGGGTGCACAAAAGCTTACCTATGATTTTGGATCTTGGTTTGAGATCATTCGTCATTACCAAAAAGACGCTCTGATTTTTTCGACAGAAGCAACTGAACTACGTTGGATAGGAAATGAAAGAGGTCGGGCTGGGGATCCTTTGTGGCAGAAAATTCGACCTGAAAGACTAAGTGAGAATACTCCATCGGCCTATCTCTGTCATGGGGATCCGCAAGGGACACAGTATTCCTTAGGAGAAGCTGATGTCTCCTTGCGCTCGGGCTGGTTTTATCATGCTAGTCAGCAACCAAAATCTTTGGCTGATTTGCTGGATATCTATATGGATTCCGTTGGCCGAGGGACACCGCTCTTACTCAATGTCCCGCCAACTAAGGAGGGGCTATTAGCTGAAGAAGATGTCCAGCGCTTGAGGGAATTTTACCAGGTCATTTCAGATTTATATACGGATAATCTAGCCTTCCAGGCCAAGGTGAGCTGTAGCAATGAAAAAGAAGGCTTTCCATCTAGTCATCTGACAGATGGACGGGAAGACACTTTCTGGGCGCCAGCTTCAGACGAGTCAGCCTATGTCTTAGAAATTGACTTGGGCCAGACTCGTAGCTTTAATCTCGTTGAAATTCGAGAACCCATTGCCAAAGGTCAACGGATTGCAGGCTTTACCTTAGAAGTGAAGCAAGAGAATGGCTGGATTGTCTTTGCTCATGGTCAGACCATTGGTTACAAGCGCCTACTCTTAGGACAAATGGTTGAGGCTCGCTATTTAAGATTGACCTTGACAGATTTTCAAGCTCTTCCCCTTTTGAACAAAATTGTAGTTTATAAGACACCGGCTGTGCTGGAAAAGAAAAATACGGTTGCTGGTTTAGAATTTTCAAAAATAAGCTCTCCTCTTATCGGAGGGCAAACCCTTTCGATCAGCCTCAGCCGTTTGGACAAAGTGGAGGATAGAGAGAAAATTCAGATAGTCACAGAGCCTGGTACTGGAACGCATGGGACGGCTTATCTGGATCAGGTTTGGGAAATCACATTTGACTCTGGAGAGCAGACGAAAGAAATTAAGCTATCGACTTTAGCTTTTACAGGTCAGGAAGACTTAGATTTATATCTTTGTGCTTGCCGAGAGGACGGTCGGCAAAATCGGGTCAAAATTGTGGTCAAGCCAAGCTCAGAATAAAAACGCGGAACTTTTGTTCTGCGTTTTTTGTATATTATTCTTTAGAAGCATTTGGTAGCCAAGACAAGTGGAAGTCTAGGCGCTTAGCAGCTAGTAGTTCTTCATGGGAAATTTGTTGCAATGCCTGCCCATCTAACTCGGTCTTGGTCACGAACTGGAAGTGAGGGTAGTTGTTATGAGCATAAATGTCTAGCCATGTTTGACTTTGTGGCAGATACAGGCGTAGATGGTTGAAGAGGGGAATACCTAGGTCGTAAAATGGTTTTCCAGGACAGGTCGGATAGAGCCCGATGGCGCTCCAGATGTACCAAGCAGAGAGGCTGCCATTGTCTTCGTCACCAGGAAAAGCTTGCCAGCCAGGTAGGAAGCCTTGCTCTCTCAGGCTTTTAATAAGTAGGCTCGTATACTCTGGTTTACCACTGTAGCGGAAGAGATAGGGGATGTGAAAGCTGGGCTGATTTGAAATGGCTAGTTGACCAAAGTGTGCTGTAGCCATTTCACTCATTTCGTGGATTTCATAGCCATAGCCTGTTACCTCATAGGAAGGCTGGTCCTGGCAGAGCTTGGTTAGATAGTCGGTGAAGGCTGTTTGCCCTCCCATTAGTTCTTTCAAGCCTTCAATATTATGGAAGACACTGAGTGTATTTTGAATAGCTGAGCATTCTGCATAATCTCTACCCCAAGTGTATGGAGAAAAGTCTGGCCGGAATTGTCCGTTTCGGTCTTTGGCTCTTATATAGCCCGTTTCTGGATCGAATAGATGCTGGTAATTAAGAGACTGCTGAGAGTATCGTTGAGCTACTGGTTCTTGTTGGAGTTTATTGGCTAGACTGGCAATACAAAAATCACTATAGCTATAGTCTAGGGTATGGCTGACACTTTCATGGTGGTCAGAAGGCAGATAGCCTAGGGTTTGATAGTCCGAAGCTCCTTGCCTGCCGTATCGTTTAGAAGAGTCTTCCTTTTCTGCTGTCTCTAACATGGCTTGGAAAAGATCTTTTTCTAAGTCAGGTATGAGATTTTTAGCAGTAGCATCTGCAATGACACCGTCTATCAAGGTGCCTGGCATCATACCCCGTTCGTCAGGAGCAAGCCACTTTGGTAAAAATCCTGTTTCTTTGTAGAAATTCAGAAAGCCTTCTAGAAAGTCATGATAGGTATCTGGCGCCATAAGGGCCAATAGAGGAAAGCTAGTACGAAATCCATCCCAAAAACCGATATTGGTAAAGAGTTTCCCTGGCTGAACAGTCTGGTGGGTAAAATCCCAATGGATTTCTTGACATTCTGCATCAAGCTCATAAAAGGTTTGAGGAAAGAGAAAGAGCCGGTAGAGAGCCTGGTCAAACATCCGCCGGTCTACCTTGCCTTGGTCTACAATATCAAAACGATGGAGAAAGGCTTCCCAGTCTTGTTTAGTTTCTTCTTTGAGTTCGTCAAAGGAAGACTGGGGTAGATTGATCAGGGCTTGTTCTTCTGATATAAAAGATGTGGCTAAGGAAAATTGCACTTGCCCTTGCTCGAAATCTAGGACAAGGTCTTGGTCTAAGAAACTCTGTTTTTTGATAGGCTGATCAAAGCGCAAGCAGACATACATGTCTAAAGGTCGTTTGGCGGGCTGAGTTTCTTCCTTGAGGCTGCCTAAGAGAGTGTGGGCATCTACTTGCTGGAAAATCGTCATTGCTTCACTATGGAGAATGAGACTGATAGGTTGCTCTCTCTGGTTGGTCAGCCGGAAACGAGCTCCGTAGCGACTAGGGGTCAGCTCAGTGCTGATGTGGTAGCGGTTGGAGTTGATTTTTAGATAATGAGGCTGGAAAATACTCTCGTCTGGTCGATAAGAAGACTGGCGGTGATAAATATCTGAATGCTGTATCTTTTCTGAGACAGGAGTTATGAGAAGCCACGAGTAGTCACCAATCCAAGGGCTGGGTTGGTGGGTCAGACGGATGCCTTGGAAAATAGGTGAGTCTGGATTAAAAAACCAAGATCCGTCTGTATGGCTACTTTGAGGTACGAAGTAGTTCATACCAAATGGTGCCCCTGTATAGGGTAGGGTATTGCCATGTGAAATGCTATGAGAATTGTCCGTTCCATAGCGGGTATCAATTGTTTCTAGTATTGGTTTCATATAAAATCTCCTTGCAACGAAGCCTATTTTTCTAGATTATATCATGAAAAACGATCCTATGGATAAGGCAAAAATATAATATCGAAAGGCCTTTAGTTTGTGTATATATTTTAAAAACGGTTTGGCCTATACTAGAGGATGTAAAGGACTATGAAAAAGGAGAGAATAATGGTTTATTCAAAAGAGATCGTTGGGAAATGGCTGGAGTCGGTTGCCCAGTTAGCCCACGAACATCCAGCTTGGGTATCCGTTTTTGAGCGTTGCTATACAGATACCTTGGATAATACAGTAGAAATATTAGAAGATGGCTCAACCTTTGTTTTGACGGGAGATATTCCAGCTATGTGGCTACGAGATTCGACAGCTCAGCTCAAGCCCTATCTCTTTGTAGCTAAGGAAGATCCGAAAACTCGTAAAACGATTGCTGGTCTGGTCAAACGTCAGATGACACTGATTTTAAAAGATCCCTATGCTAATGCATTTAATATCGCGGATAACTGGAAGGGACATCATGAGACAGACCATACGGACTTGTCTGGTTGGATTTGGGAACGCAAGTATGAAGTGGATTCCCTCTGCTATCCTCTACAATTAGCCTACCTCTTGTGGAAAGAGACAGGTGAGACGAGCCATCTCGATGCTACTTTTGTTGCTGGTGTTAGAGAAATTCTTCGGGTTTGGACGGTAGAACAAGATCACCGGCGCTCTTCTTATCGTTTTGTTCGTGATACGGACCGCAAGGAAGACACACTAGTTAATAATGGGCAAGGACCTGAATTTGCTGTGACAGGTATGACTTGGTCAGCCTTTCGTCCAAGTGATGACGCTTGTATTTACAGCTATTTAGTGCCGTCAAATATGTTTGCAACAGTCGTCTTGGGTTATGTGGCAGAAATCTTTGAAAAATTGAATCTGGTTGGCGCTGAGGAGATTGTCCCTAATGCACAGCGCCTGCAAAAGGAAATCAAAGAAGGAATTGAAAACTACGCCTATACTAAAAATGCCAAAGGTGAAAAGATTTACGCTTTTGAGGTAGATGGTTTGGGGCATGCTAGCATTATGGATGATCCAAATGTACCGAGTCTTTTGGCAGCGCCTTATTTAGGCTTTTGCTCGATAGATGACGAAGTTTACCAAAATACACGTCGCACGATTCTTAGTCCTGAAAATACTTACTATTATGAAGGAGAGCGAGCTGCAGGAATAGGAAGTTCACACACCTTTTATCGTTATATCTGGCCGATTGCCTTAGCAATTCAAGGTTTGACCACGCACGATAAGGAAGAAAAACGTCGGATCTTAGACCTCTTGGTGGATTGTGACGGAGGCACAGGTGTCATGCATGAGAGCTTCCATGTGGACGACCCGACCAAGTATTCTCGTGAATGGTTCAGCTGGGCAAATATGATGTTCTGCGAATTAGTATTAGACCATTACGATTTAAGAATTGACGTATAAAATTTTAAAAATAGAGGTATAAAATGGAAAATATTACCGTACATATTATTTCTCACAGCCACTGGGATCGAGAATGGTATCTCCCTTTTGAATCCCATCGGATGCAGCTGGTAGAGCTTTTTGATAACCTTTTTGATCTTTTTGAAAATGATCCAGATTTCAAGAGCTTCCATCTAGATGGACAAACCATTGTTTTGGATGATTATTTGGAAATCCGTCCTGAAAATCGGGCCAAGCTGCAACACTACATTGACGAAGGCAAACTGAAAATCGGGCCTTTCTATATCTTACAGGATGACTATCTGATTTCTAGCGAAGCCAATGTCCGCAATACCTTGATTGGTCAGCAGGAGTGCAAAAAGTGGGGCAAGTCCACTCAGATTGGTTATTTCCCAGATACTTTTGGGAATATGGGGCAGGCACCTCAGATGTTGCAGCAATCAGGCATTCATGTAGCAGCTTTCGGTCGAGGAGTGAAGCCAATCGGATTTGACAACCAAGTCTTAGAGGATGAGCAATTCACTTCTCAGTACTCTGAAATGTACTGGCAAGGTGCCGATGGTAGTAAGGTTCTAGGTATCCTTTTTGCCAACTGGTATAGCAATGGGAATGAAATCCCAGTCGACCCTGAGGAAGCGAAGATTTTTTGGGAGCAAAAATTAGCAGATGTGAAGAGCTACGCCTCTACAAACCAATGGCTGATGATGAACGGCTGTGATCACCAGCCAGTTCAGCGCAACCTCAGTCAAGCCATTCGATTAGCTAATGAACTTTATCCAGATATCAACTTTGTACATAGTTCTTTTGATGACTATGTGCAAGCGGTGGAAGCAGCTCTTCCTGAGGAATTGTCTACAGTTCAAGGCGAATTGACCAGCCAAGAAACTGACGGCTGGTACACTCTGGCTAATACTTCCTCAGCTCGTATCTATCTAAAACAAGCCTTCCAAGAAAACAGCAACTTGCTAGAGCAGGTAGTTGAGCCACTAACCGTTATCACAGGCGGTCACAATCACAAAGATCAGCTGACTTATGCTTGGAAAACCCTTTTGCAAAATGCTCCGCACGACAGCATCTGTGGCTGTAGTGTAGACGAAGTTCACCGTGAAATGGAGACCCGCTTTGCCAAAGTTAATCAAGTGGGAGAATTCGTCAAAGGCAACCTGCTAGAAGAATGGAAACGCAAATTAGATAGCCATCAAGCTGAGAGTGACCTGCTCTTCACTGTTGTCAATACTGGTCTCCATGATAAGGTCGATACCGTTTCTGTGGATGTTACTTTTGCGACCTGTGATTTCAAGGAAGCGCATCCGACAGAAGCCTACCGGAGAATGGCGGAGCTGACGATTCCAGACTTGATTGTTAAGGATTTGGATGGTCGTCCTGTCGAAGCCAAAATCGAAGATTTGGGAGCTCATTTCCAATATGATCTTCCGAAAGATCGTTTCCGTCAGGCTTATATTGCTCGTCAGTTGCGCGTGACTTTGCCGCTTCATCTAGCACCTCTATCTTGGAAGACCTTCCAGTTACTCCCTGGTACAAAAGAAGAACATGAAGGACTCTACCGCAATGGCGTGATTGATACTCCGTTTGTGACTGTTAGCTTTGATGAAGACTTGACCGTTTACGATAAGTCAACTCATGAAGCCTATGAAGATTTCCTCCGATTTGAAGATCGGGGCGATATTGGAAATGAATATATCTACTTCCAGCCAAAAAATACAGAACCGATCTATGCAAAACTGGCTGGTGTTAAGGTTTTGGAAAACAATGCTCGCTACGCTAAGGTGGAATTGAGCCATGAATTGACCTTGCCAGTAAGCGCTGATGATGTGCTTGAGCAGGAGCAAAAAGGTATTGTCGAATTTATGACTCGCTCAGCAGGTCGTTCGTCAGAATTGACAACCATGATCTTAACAACTGAGTTGACAGTCTTTGTGGACAGTCCGCAACTGCGCTTTAAGACCCGTTTTACTAATACTGCTAAGGATCACCGCATCCGTGTTCTTTTCAGAACCCACAACAGCAGTAAAACTAACGATTCAGACAGCATTTATGAAGTCGTTCATCGTAATAATCAACCAGCTGCTTCATGGGAAAATCCAGAAAATCCACAGCACCAGCAAGCTTTTGTCAGTCTTTATGATGACCAAAAAGCAGTCACAGTAGCTAATAAAGGTCTAAATGAATATGAGATTTTAGGCGATGATACGATTGCCGTAACCATTCTGCGGGCAACTGGTGAGCTAGGCGACTGGGGCTATTTCCCAACACCAGAAGCCCAATGTCTACGTGACTTCCAAGTTGAGTACACTGTGGAATGCCACCAGCCGCAAGAGCGCTTTAGCGCTTATCGTCGGGCTAAAGCCTTCCAAACGCCGTTTACAGCTCTACAAATTTCCAAACAAGAAGGAAGTGTTGTAGCAACTGGACAAGCCCTGGATCACCCAGCTCTCAACATGCCTGAAATCTGTCCAACGGCTTTGAAAGTGGCTGAAAACGAATCAGGAATTGTACTTCGTTACTACAATATGACCCAAGAAGAGCAAGAAGTGACGACTGATTCCCAAACGCTAGTTAACCTTTTAGAAGAAGTAGTGCCTGAAAAGTCAGGAGTTTTAGGACCTCAGGAAATTCGTACAGAACTATTGAAATAAGATTAAACTAAGACTGGGGTGTCTTACCCTAGCCTTAGAATTAATAAAATAAGTAAAGGAGAAAAACATGGTCATTGCAACAGTCGATATAGGCGGAACAGGTATCAAGTTTGCAGCTATATCTAAAGAAGGGGAAATACTGGAAAAGAAAGACCTTGCAACACCTGACAATCTAGGTGACTTGCTGGCTTGGTTGGATTCTTGTCTTTCTCATCGAGAGTACCAGGGCATTGCCATGAGTGTGCCTGGGGCAGTTGATCGAGAAACAGGCATCATTGGTGGTATTAGTGCAGTTCCTTATATTCATGGCTTCTCATGGTATGATAAGCTAGCTTCATACGGTCTGCCAATTCATTTAGAAAATGATGCCAACTGTGTTGGTTTAAGCGAGCTTTTGGCTCACCCTGAGCTAGAAAATGCAGCCTGTGTGGTCGTTGGTACTGGTATTGGTGGCGCTCTGATTCTCAATGGCGGATTGCACCGTGGCAAGCACCATCTGGGTGGAGAATTTGGTTATATGCTCTTGTCTGAACCAGCTGAGACGCTAGGGAATTGGTCACTTCTTGCTTCAACAGGTAGTCTTGTTCGCTCTGTTCAAGCTAGTACCGGCTCGCAAGACTGGAATGGTAAGAAGATCTATGAAGCTGCAGCTGCAGGAGATAAAATTTGTCAAGCTGCAATTGAGCAGATGAACCGAAACCTTGCCAAGGGGCTGCTCAATATCCAATATTTATTTGATCCGGATGTGATTAGTTTGGGTGGCTCTATCAGCCAAAATCCTGACTTTATTCAAGGTATCCGCTCAGCGATTGCTTATTATGTTGATCGCTATGAAGAATATTCGGTTGTACCAGAGATTCTGGCTTGTACCTACCAAGGAGAGGCTAATCTGTATGGTGCTTTAGTAAACTGGTTACAGGAGGAAGGCCAATGGCCACATTCTTAGGATTATCTAGTAAACAAGAAAAAGCTCTTTCCCGTTTAGAAAAGTATTTGAACTTGGGGGAGATTGAAGTCAGTCTTGTCACTGATTCAGCTAGATCGATCAAGGTTGAAGGACGTCAGGGGCGCTATCAAGTTAGTTTTAAGCAACCTCATCAGCTCTATCGAGCTTTGGTGCTTTTATCTGCTGCGCTTGGATCAGGTCAAGACGAAGTGCAGATTGAGGAAGAAGCAGCCTATGAGGATTTGGCTTATATGGCTGACTGCTCCCGCAATGCCGTCTTAAACCTAAGCTCAGCTAAGCAGATGATTGAGGTCTTGGCTTTGATGGGGTATTCCACCTTTGAACTCTATATGGAAGACACCTACGAGATAGAAAATCAGCCTTATTTTGGCTATTTTAGAGGACGCTACACCGTTGCAGAATTACAAGAGATTGAAGACTATGCAGCAGATTTTGATATGAGCTTTGTTCCTTGTATTCAAACCTTGGCTCACCTATCCGCTTTTGTTAAATGGAGTGTCAAGGAAGTACAAGAACTGCGAGATGTTGAGGATATCCTGCTGATTGGTGAAGAAAAAGTTTATGACCTAATCGAGGGCATGTTCCAGACCATGGCTCATCTGCGTACACGCAAGATTAATATCGGCATGGACGAAGCCCACTTGGTCGGACTCGGACGTTATTTGATTCAACATGGTTTCCAAAATCGCAGTCTTCTTATGTGCCAACACCTTGAGCGAGTCTTAGATATTGCAGATAAGTATGGTTTCCACTGTCAGATGTGGAGCGATATGTTCTTCAAACTCATGTCTGCAGATGGTCAGTACGACCGTGATGTGGAAATCCCAGAAGAAACCCGAGTTTATCTGGATCGTCTAAAAGAGCGAGTGACCTTGGTTTATTGGGATTATTATCAGGATAGTGAGGAAAAATACAATCGTAACTTCCAAAATCATCATAAAATCAGCCAAGATATTGCCTTTGCAGGCGGTGCTTGGAAGTGGATTGGCTTTACGCCGCATAATCATTTTAGCCGCTTGGTAGCCATCGAAGCCAATAAGGCCTGCCGGAAAAATCATGTCAAGGAAGTGATTGTGACAGGCTGGGGAGATAATGGTGGAGAGACTTCTCAATTCTCAATCTTACCTGCTCTGCAGATTTGGGCGGAACTAGCTTATCGAAATGACTTGAAGAAAGTTTCAGAACACTTTTTAGTGAGTACAGGGCTTGACTTTGATGATTTTATGAAAATAGATTTGGCCAATCTTTTGCCAGATTTGCCAGAAAATCTTAGCGGTATCAATCCAAATCGCTATGTCCTTTATCAGGATGTTCTCTGCCCCTTGTTGGAACAGCATATCAGACCTGAGAAAGACAAGCAGCATTTTGCCTCCTCTGCCCAGCAGTTAGGAGAAATCAGCAAAAGAGCGGGCGAATATGCTTACATTTTTGAGACCCAAGTCCAGTTAAATGCACTCTTAGCCTTGAAGATTTCCATAACATCTGGCATTCAGAAAGCCTATCGTGAAGGGGATAAGGAAGGTTTGGCAGACTTGGCTGAAAAAGATTTGCCTCAGCTTTACCAAATGGTTGAAGACTTTTCGGACCAATTTAGTCGCCAATGGCAGCAGGAAAATAAGATTTTTGGTTTGGACACAATCGACATTCGCTTTGGAGGTTTACTCAAGCGGATCAAACGAGCACAAGAACGCTTAGAGCAATACATTAGCGGTCAAATCGATCGTGTCGAAGAATTAGAACAAGAAATCTTGCCTTTTAATGATTTCTATAAGGACCAAGGTTTGACAGCGACAACGGCCAACCAATGGCACTTGATTGCAACGGCTTCAACGATTTATACGACTTAGCAAAAAGCCGACCTTTTGGGGGTCGGCTTTTTCATCTCATTTTTATCTATAAATTGGATAAATAATTTGTATAGTTTTTTCTATAATTTGGAGTTTAAAATTATTTTTAAAAAAGCATATAATAGAAATGTGAAAACGGTGTCAACTAAATAGAAAGGGAGATTTGCATGAATAAGTTGATAAAAACATTAAAAGAGAATTTCGTTTTCTTGCTCATGGTTCTGCCAGGAGTTATTTGGTTGATTTTATTCTTCTACATTCCGGTTTTTGGAAACGTAGTTGCCTTTCAGGATTTCCACATTCACCCTGATGGTTTCATTGCCAGTATCTTAAATAGTAAATGGGTGGGATGGGATAACTTCAAATTCCTATTTAGCTCGAGGGACGCATTTATCATTACACGTAATACCCTGCTCTACAACTTTGGATTTATCATTCTAGGTTTGATTGCTGCAGTGGCGATTGCGATTATCTTTAGTGAAATGCGATCTAAGAAGTTAGTGAAAGTGTACCAAACTTCGATGCTCTTCCCTTATTTCTTGTCTTGGGTTATTATCAGTTACTTTGTAGATGCTTTCTTAAACATTGATAAAGGACTGATTAATCACTTGCTTCAAGGTTTTGGAAAGGAAGCCATTAACTTCTATACAACTTTAGGAATTTGGCCGGCTCTTTTGCTCTTCTTGGGTATTTGGAAGGGACTTGGATATAGTAGTGTTATCTACTATGCAACCATTATGGGGATTGACCCGACCTACTATGAAGCTGCAACAGTGGATGGTGCTACTAAGTGGCAACGCATTCGCAACATTACCTTGCCTCAGCTAACACCTCTGATTACGGTCTTGACCATTTTAGCAGTCGGAAATATCTTCCGCGCGGATTTCGGTCTCTTCTATACAGTGACCCGTAACGGAGGAGGAGGATCTCTCTATAGCGTTACCAACGTTTTGGATGTATATGTCTACAACGGACTTTCAGGAACTGGGGACATCACAATGGCCGCAGCCGCAGGATTGTACCAATCCGTTGTCGGTTTAATACTCGTTTTAGTATCTAACTTGATTGTTCGTCGCATAGATAAAGATTCTGCGCTATTCTAGAAAGGAGGAACCAATGAAAAAATCGGAAAAAATCAAAAAAGAAAAAATCGATAACGTTGGTATCCATGCCTTCAGTAAGCCAGCTAACTTATTTTTCAGTATTTTAATCGGGATTATTGCCCTATCTTGTATCTTACCATTTATCTTTGTTATTATGATCTCTATTACAAATGAGTCTGTAATAGCGACAAATGGTTTCAGCTTCTGGCCATCTAAATTTGGCTTTGACGGTTATCTTTTCCTGGTACAATTTAAGGACAAAATTTTAAACTCCCTTTTTATTACTCTGTTTGTGACAGCAGTCGGTACCAGCGTCAATGTCTTCATGACAACGACATATGCCTACGCAATTTCTAGAAGAACTTTTAAATACAAACGCTTCTTCACCGTATTTGCTTTGATTACCATGCTCTTTAATGCAGGTATGATTCCAGGATATATCGTGGTAACTCAGTTGCTACGGATCGGAGATACCATTGCAGCCTTGATTATACCAATGTTGCTCTCTCCGTTTAACATCATCTTGATGCGGACCTTCTTTAAACGGACGATTCCAGAAGCGATTCTTGAATCAGCTAAGATTGATGGTGCAAGTGAAACACGGATTTTCTTCCAAATTTGTTTACCACTTGCTCTACCAGGTATTGCAACAATCAGTCTCTTCACAGCTCTAGCTTATTGGAATGACTGGTTCAATGCCTTGCTTTATATCAAAAATCCAGATTTCTATCCTTTGCAATACTTGCTGATGCAAATCCAATCAAATATGGACTACATTGCAAAATCAGCAGGTCTGTCATCACAAGTTGTTGGTGCGGCTAGTGGTCTGCCTAAAGAAACTGGTCGGATGGCCATGGTGGTTGTGGCAACACTGCCAATTGCAATGCTCTACCCATTCTTCCAACGTTATTTCGTAAAAGGTTTAACGATTGGTGGGGTCAAGGAATAAAAATCCTAAACTTGCTTGTCAAGTTCAGTCTTCCTTGATGCAAGCTTCGTAACTGAGCTTATCAGTTTATTAAATTGTTTATCAAAAAATAAAAATAAAGGAGTTTTTCTTATGAAAAAGTGGCAAAAAGTCGCACTCTTCTCAGCTAGCGCTCTCTTGATTACAGCTTTGGCTGCCTGCGGTAGCAGTAAATCTTCTAGTTCAGAAAATGGTCCAACAACCATTAAGATGTATCAAATCGGTGATAAACCAGACAACTTGGACGAATTGTTGGGAAATGCTAACAAGATTTTGGAAAAGAAAGTTAATGCTAAATTAGAAATGCAATACCTTGGTTGGGGTGACTACAGCAAGAAAATGTCTGTCATTACTTCATCTGGTGAAAACTATGATATCGCTTTTGCTGATAACTATGTTGTAACTGCTCAAAAAGGTGCATATGCTGACTTGACAGACCTTTATAAGAAAGAAGGGAAAGAACTTTACAAAGCTTTAGACCCTGCTTATATCAAAGGTAACACTGTAAATGGTAAGATCTACGCTGTTCCAGTAGCAGCTAACGTTGCATCATCGCAAAACTTTGCTTTCAATGGTCCACTTTTGGAAAAATATGGAATTGACATTTCAAACGTGAATTCATATGAAACACTCGAACCTGTTTTGAAAGCAATCAAAGAAAAAGATCCAAACGTTGTACCATTTGCAATTGGTAAAAACTTCATTCCATCAGAAAACTTTGACTACCCAGTAGCAAACGGTCTTCCATTTGTTATTGATCTGGAAGGTGACACTACTAAGATCGTCAACCGTTATGAAGTTCCTCGATTTGTAGAACACTTGAAGACTCTTCACAAATTCTACAATGCTGGATACATTCCTAAAGATGTAGCAACAAGTGATACCACTTACGAACACAACAGCGATACATGGCTTGTTCGTGAAGAAACAGTAGGTCCTGCTGACTATGGTAACAGCTTGCTTTCACGTGTAGCAAATCGTAAGATCGAAATCAAACCAATTACTAAATTCATCAAGAAAAACCAAACAACTCAAGTTGCTAACTTTGTCATCTCAAACAACTCTAAGAACAAAGAAAAAGCAATGCAAGTGTTGAACGAATTGAACACTAACCCAGAACTCTTGAACGGGCTTGTTTACGGTCCAGAAGGAAAGAACTGGGAGAAAATTGAAGGTAAGGAAAACCGTGTTCGTGTTCTTGATGGATACAACGGAAACACTCACATGGGTGGATGGAACACTGGTAACAACTGGATCCTTTACATCAACGAAAATGTAACTGACCAACAAATTGAAGATTCTAAGAAAGAATTGGCTGAAGCAAAAGAATCACCAGCTCTTGGATTTATCTTCAATACAGAACCAGTTAAATCTGATATCACAGCTGTTACAAATACAATGCAACAATTTGAAACAGCAATTAACACTGGTACAGTAGACCCAGAAAAAGCTATTCCAGAATTGATGGAAAAACTTAAATCTGAAGGTGCTTACGACAGAGTACTGAAAGAAATGCAAAAACAATACGATGAATTTTTGGCTGCTAAAAAATAAGCCGAGGTAAACATTGAGGTTGGGACGTAGATCCCGACCTCCTTGTTTTTTTCTTGTTCGATTGTTCAATTTTGAAAAGAGTAAGGATCTAAAATATGGTATAATTTGTTTATATGATTTTTAGATTGAAGATGAAATAGAAGAGGTAGGATATGGGAAAATTCATTGAATTTATTTTTCAAAAAATTTATATGGCAATGCTGGCATCGGGAATTTTTTTAGTCCTGACTCTCTGTGGTGGTGTCTTATTTGGCCTAGCACCTGCTAGTACGGTTTTAATGACTCTTTTTGCTCAATACCGATATGATTATAAAGCTTATAAGTGGCAAGAGGCTTGGTCCTTATTTAAAGAGAACTTTCTTCTTTCTAACCAGGTTTTTTATACCCTACTTTCAATTGAGGCAATTTTCTTGTATGGCCTCTATCTTCTTGTCCAGCTTCCTCAGTCTATTTTAACTGTGATTATCAGTATTTTAAACCTGCTTTTAGCTCTTCTGTTGCCATTAGCTTACGCGGTTTATTTGAAATTGCAGGTTTATTTCGAGTTATCTTATGTTAATTCGATCAAGCTTTCCTTTATTGGCATGTTTTTGAATATTGGAGCAATGTTTAAGATTGCATTTGGAACGGCCATGATTATAGCAATCTTTTATTACATGCCTGCCTTGGTTTTCTTTGTCTTTCTGGGGGCTTGGCATTTCTTTATCAGTGATTTATTAGAACCAGTCTATCAGTTGATTGCTTCTAGATTAGTGGACAAACCATGAAAAAATTTTGGCTAAATTCCTTGCTAAGAGTCTATGCAATGACCATGTTTGTCATTGTTGGCTTTGTAGCTTTGTTAATCTCTTATGCCAGCTGGCAGTCCAAGGTTCAAGAAGTAACAGAAACTTCTCAGCGTATTTCAACAAGACTTGTTGACGAAGTTGAATCCTACTATCAGCGTGGTGTTCAAATCACTAAAAGCCTTGTAGGCAACCAAGCCAAGTTGGAAGGTGTCTATAATTATTTCACCATGTCGCCATCTGAATACATTTATTGGCGTTTAAATAATGGTCTTCTTGGGATTGTTGAAGTTTCGCTACACGAGAATGTTGCCGATATTTATCTGCAGAATGATTTTGTGGCAGGTTTTGATATTGCATTGCAGGATTATAAGACAGTCTTTGTTTCAACTCGTCAAAAACAAGGTGGAATGCAAGTTGAAGCTAGTAAATATAAGCCAGCTAAGAATGCTTTTCCAATCCCTATTTATGACAGTGTCACCAGCAACCATATCGGGGTCGTTTATCTAACGATTGATTCCCAAGTTTTTGAACAAACGATTGACAACATCCGAAACACAACCCCTGTACTAGTAAAAATAACTTCGCCATTTCAAAAAAATATGCTGACATTTGGGGAAGGGAAAAGTAAGAATTGGCTGGTCAAGGAGACACCTCATGGCTATGGTGTTCAAGTGGCTGTCCCAGAACATTATGTTTTAGAGAGAAGTTTAGTAAATGCCATTGCCATAGTGGGTATTAGTGCAATTCTAACAGGCAGTCTTTATCTGATTCTGCAACGAGTATTCCGCAACTATCAGCGCCAGGTTATTGATTTGGTGGATACGATCCAAGCAATAGGACAAGGAGACAGTCACTTAAGAATTGAGACTGCAACCAAGGAGCAGGAATTGCTCTTAATTGCTGATAACACCAACACCATGTTGGATAATCTTGACCGCAATATTCATGACATTTACCAGCTACAGCTGAGTCAAAAAGATGCCAATATGCGGGCTCTGCAGGCCCAAATTAATCCGCATTTTATGTATAACACTCTGGAGTTTATCCGTATGTATGCGGTTATGAAGAGCCAAGAAGAACTTGCGGATATTATTTATGAATTTAGCAGCTTGCTGAGAAACAATATTTCTGATGAGACGCAGGTAACCCTGGAAAGCGAATTGGAATTCTGTCGTAAGTATAGTTATCTCTGTATGGTGCGCCATCCAAACTCGGTTGCTTATGGCTTTACCATTGCTGAGGAGCTTAAAGGCATGATTATTCCTAAGTTTACCATTCAGCCTTTGGTGGAGAACTATTTTGCCCACGGTGTAGACTATCGCAGAAAGGACAATGTAATCAGTGTCAAAGTCTTGAAAAAATCTGATGCAGTTCAAATCATTGTTCAAGACAATGGCTGTGGAATAAAGGCTGACAAGCTTGCAGAAATCCAGCAAATTTTAGCCAAGCGTCAATTGGAAAATTCGGAAAATAAGGAGAAAAGGACCTCGATTGGGATTATCAATATCCACGAACGTTTCTTGCTTTTCTTTGGAGACCGCTATAGCATTGCTGTAGAGTCGGGAGAAAATAAGGGCGTTCGCTATATTATAGAAATCAAGGATGAATAATAAAACACCATGCATAAAGTATTACTAGTTGATGATGAATACATGATTACCGAAGGTCTGAAAGTTCTCATCCCTTTTGAAAAATGGAATATGGAGGTTGTGGCAACAGCCAATGATGCTGAAGAAGCGCTGGACTATGTTAAAAACCATCCTGTTGATTTGGTCATCACCGATGTCAATATGCCAGGTATGAATGGTCTAGAAATGATTGCCCAGATGAAAGAAAGCCTACCTAAACTCGCCTTTATCATCTTGTCAGGCTATCAGGAGTTTGAATATGTCAAAAAGGCCCTAAATTTGCAGGTGGCTGATTATTTGGTCAAACCTGTCAATAAGGTTGAGCTTGCAGCTATTTTAGAGAAACTTTCCCAGCAATTTGACCAATCTTCTCACCATCAAATGGAAGCAATTTTCCAAGATGGTCTATCAGAGGAGGATTTGACTAGACTGTTAGAAAAGGAAGGAACAATTTGGCTAGGAGCTAGCCGAGTACCTCAAGGTATTGCTTCTACTTCGTATTCCGTATCTGGTCAAAACCTATATCTTTTCCTATCACGTACGAAAGAAGAGAGTCTCTACCAGATAGAGCTGGTGTCTCCTTACAAAGAAAATTTGCAACAATTCAAATTCAATCTTGAGAAAGTTGTTTTTTATGGGACGGTTGGTCTGCAACAGGCAGATCCCCTTTTCCAATACTATGAACCCATGTATCGTGTGATTATTCAGGGGAATATCAATCAGATTTTAGACGAATTAGACTTGCTAAAAGGTGTCGTTTTGAGTCACACACCAAGGATATCGATTACCAAACAGCTCTTTATCCAATTTATGATGGATGTTTATCATTTGTTCGAGCATTTGAAACCAGATGATATGACCAGCATTATCAAGGAGATTGAAGGTATGATGTCCTTTGAGGACCTGCTAGACTATATCAAGCAAAAGCTAACTCATCTATTTGCTCAGTACCGTATGAATGAAAATGTCGCCAGTGTTCTAGAAGTCATTGGTCGTGATTATCAAAAGGATCTGTCTTTAAAGGATATCAGTAAAGACCTCTTTATCAATCCTGTCTATCTAGGACAGTTGATTAAGCGTGAGACCAATTCGACCTTTGCTGAGCTTCTGAATAAGCAGAGGATTAAGGCGGCCCAACAGTTGCTTTTGTCAACCAATGACAGTATTGAAGATGTCTGTTATGCAGTGGGCTACAGCAATGTTGGATATTTTTACAAAGTATTTAGAAAACTCTGTGGCAAGTCTCCAAAGGCCTACCGCCAGCAAGTAGACTAATGAATCAGATAAAGCTAGGGATCTATTTAGAATTTTTCTCTTTAAAAAGCAGAAAAATTGGAATAAATAGGTCCTGTTTTTATACCATCAGAAAGAGTATAATGAAGGTGACTTTATAAAGTGAGGTAACCATATGCTTACATTTCCAAAAGACTTTGTTTGGGGTTCTTCCACATCTGGTCCGCAAACTGAAGGACGCGTGTCTGGTGACGGCAAGGGGGACAATCTCTGGGATTACTGGTACCAAGTGGAGCCCAATCGTTACTACAATGAAATCGGTCCAGAACAAACATCTACTTTTTATCAACATTGGGAGCAAGATATTGATCTTCTAGTCGAGACAGGTCATACAGCCTTCCGAACTTCTATCCAGTGGTCACGGATTTTCCCACAAGGCCGAGGCGAAGTTAATCCTCAAGGAGTGGCTTTCTATAGACAGGTCTTTGGAGCCATTAAGGCTAAGGGAATCCGCCTTTTAGTCAATCTCTACCACTTTGACCTGCCTTTTGCCCTTCAAGAAGATGGGGATGGTTGGGAAAATAAGGCAACCATCAAGGCCTATGTTGACTATGCTCGTTTCTGTTTTGAGACCTATGGGGACTTGGTAGATCAATGGATTACCTTTAATGAACCTATCGTTCCGGTGGAGTTTGGCTATTTTTATGATGCCCATTATCCTCACAAGGTGGATGCAAAAGCAGCAGTTCAGGTTGCTTATCATACACAACTAGCTAGTACCCTTGCAGTCAAGGCTTGTCATGAAATCTTGCCTGACTCTAAGATTGGGATTGTCCTAAACTTGACACCAGCTTATCCACGAAGCCAACATCCTGCTGATGTGAAGGCTGCGCGTATTGCGGACCTCTTCCAAGCCCAATCTTTCTTAGATCCATCTGTTTTAGGGACTTATCCAGAGGAGTTAGTGAAGATTTTGTCTGAGCATGATTTGCTGCCAGATTATACAGCGGAGGAGTTGGAACTCATTCGCGAGCACACCGTGGACTTCCTTGGAGTCAATTACTACCAACCTTTGCGGGTTATGGCACCGCGTTTTGCCAAGCATCCAGACAGTCCACTCCTGCCAGAGCATTTCTATGAGCCTTATGTCATGCCTGGTCGTAAAATCAATCCCCACCGTGGCTGGGAAATCTATGAGCAAGGGATTTATGATATCGCTCAAAATATCAAAGAAAATTATGGCAATATCGAATGGATGCTGACGGAGAATGGAATGGGAGTCGAAGGTGAAGAAAGATTCCGTGAAGATGGCTTTATCCAAGATGATTATCGAATTGACTTTGTCAAAGGACATCTGCGCCAGCTCTACCGTGCCATTCAAGACGGGGCCAACTGTACTGGCTATCTCATGTGGACCTTTATCGATTGCTGGTCTTGGCTTAATAGCTATAAAAACCGTTATGGTCTGATTGAATTGAATTTGGAAACTCAAGAACGAATTATTAAGAAATCAGGTTATTGGTTCCGTAAGCTTAGTCAGCAGAATGGATTTGAAGAATAAATAAGAAGGCCTATCAACAAAAGGTTGGTAGGCCTATGCTATGATTTGAATATCAAAATATGTTATAATAGCACCAATATTTTTGAAAAATGGAGAATAAAAGGTGGATTTCAAGACAGAATTGGGACAAAGGATTCAAAATCTCCGTGAAAGCAAAGGATTAAGTAGACAGGCAATCTGTGATTTAGAAGATGTGTTAACGACACGTCAGCTCCAGCGGATTGAGAAAGGACAGTCTCTGCCCACGATTGCAACAGCAAAGTATATTGCTGACAAGCTAGATGTTTCTTTAGATGTCTTGGCTAACAATAATAGTTTAGAATTACCTCCTGAATACATTGATTTGAAATATCAATTACGAACCTTGTATCATTATGGCGATCCAGAACGTCTTCGTTTACTTGAAAAAATTATTGATGAAATTTATGAAAACTATTTTGAGAATTTACCAGAAGAGGAGCAAATATCTATTCAGGTAGCTCAGGCAACTGTTGACATGATTGGTGCTAAAGATCCTTCCTTTGATCAAGGTTTATTAGATGAGTACCTAGAGCAGGCAATGAAGAAAAAGGAATTAAGCTTTAATGATGTGGAGATTATTCAATTGCGCTTGCTTTCCTTAGCACTAGGAGACTTTAATCAGGAAGAATTTGTAGACTTACTGAGTAAAGTGATCTTGGCTGCAGACTACTTTCCATTATCGGAGCTGGAAAAGGTTCAAAATACGATTGTTTCAGCAGCAGGTGTATTGGCCCATTATGGGATATACGAGATATTACCTGATATTGTAAACGTACTAAATGATATTATGACAAAAAGACGTAATTTTCAGGACAACATTTTTGTTCATGCCCTAAATTGGAAGGTTGCTTTATTTGTAGAAGATAATCTAGAGAAAGCAAAAAATGATTATCAAAAGGTATGCATGATGGCAGATTTATTATCTGAGGATTTAGTGAAAAGAAATATGCAAGAAGAATGGATTGAAGATCTTGGGAAAAAGGGTCTTAAATATACTAATATTTAAAGAATTTAGGCTATCCAGAAGAAACTTGCCAGAAGTTTTTTCTGAGAAGAGTTGCTAATTGATTAAGTTGCCTCAAGGAAATATCAACTATTCAAATTCAGGAAGTTATCATGTGTTAGTTTATTCAACAAATAACCTATCAACTAGAAGGTTGATAGGTTTTTCTTAAGCTTATCTTAACTAGACCAATTTTTAAAGATTTACAGCTTGACAAACAGAAAGAAGCATTGTATACTGACTTCGCCAATGATTTTTCTATAAAATCAGACTATACCAATTTTAAAGGAGAGTAGTGATGTCCTTAGAACATCACTCAATTAGTAAGTATGTGTGGAATTGTCGGAGTTGTTGGAAATCGCAACGCAACTGATATCTTGATGCAGGGTTTGGAAAAATTGGAATACCGTGGTTATGACTCAGCTGGAATTTTTGTAACAACAGGAAAAAATTCTAGCTTGGTCAAATCTGTCGGCCGTATTGCAGACCTGCGTTCTAAAATTGGAATCGACGTAGCAGGTTCGACGGGTATTGGTCATACCCGCTGGGCTACTCATGGGAAACCAAGCGAGAGCAATGCCCACCCTCATCGCTCTGAGGCAGGGCGTTTTGTGCTGGTTCACAATGGTGTGATTGAAAACTATTTGGAAATCAAAGAAGAATACCTTGCTGGTCACCACTTCAAAGGACAGACAGATACTGAAATTGCAGTGCATTTGATTGGGAAATTTGTTGAGGAAGACGGTTTATCAGTCCTAGAAGCCTTTAAAAAAGCTCTTCACACCATCCGTGGTTCATATGCTTTTGCCTTGGTTGATTCAGAAGATTCTGAAGTCATTTACGTTGCAAAAAATAAATCTCCGCTTCTAGTTGGTCTGGGAGAAGGCTATAATATGGTCTGCTCAGATGCTATGGCCATGATTCGGGAAACCAATCAATTTATGGAAATCCATGACCAAGAGTTGGTTATTGTTCGTAAAGACAGTGTAGAGGTTCAGGACTATGACGGTAACCTTCAGAAACGCGAAAGTTATACTGCTGAGTTAGACTTGTCTGATATTGGTAAAGGAACCTATCCTTACTACATGCTCAAGGAAATCGATGAGCAACCAACTGTCATGCGCAAACTCATCCAAGCCTATACAGATGAAAATGGCCAAGTAGTCGTAGATCCAGCTATCGTCAAGGCTGTACAAGAAGCTGACCGTATTTACATCCTTGCAGCAGGTACTTCTTACCATGCTGGCTTTGCTTCTAAGAAAATGCTTGAGGAATTAACAGATACGCCAGTTGAGCTGGGAATTTCATCTGAATGGGGCTACAGTATGCCACTTCTCAGTAAAAAACCACTCTTTATCTTTATTAGTCAGTCAGGCGAAACAGCTGATAGCCGCCAGGTCTTGGTCAAGGCCAATGAAATGGGGATTCCAAGCCTAACAGTTACAAATGTGCCAGGATCAACCTTGTCTCGTGAAGCTAACCATACCATGCTTCTTCATGCGGGGCCTGAAATCGCAGTTGCTTCAACCAAGGCCTATACTGCACAAATTGCTGCCTTGGCATTCTTAGCCAAAGCAGTAGGAGACGCCAATGCTTCTGAAAAAGCTGCAGCCTTTGACCTGGTTCATGAACTATCCTTGGTAGCCCAGTCTATCGAATCAACTCTTTCTGAGAAAGAACTCATTGAGAGCAAGGTTGACAATCTCTTGGGAACAACTCGCAATGCCTTCTATATCGGCCGTGGTCAAGATTACTATGTAGCCATGGAAGCCAGCCTCAAGCTTAAAGAAATCTCTTATATTCAGTGTGAAGGATTTGCAGCTGGTGAATTAAAACATGGTACGATTGCCTTGATTGAAGAAGGAACACCAGTTCTGGCCCTCTTATCAGATCCTGTCCTTGCCAACCACACGCGCGGAAATATCCAAGAAGTAGCAGCTCGTGGTGCCAATGTATTGACCATTGCTGAAGAAAATGTAGCCAAAGATAATGATGATATTGTACTCAGTCAAGTACACCCTTATCTATCACCAATTTCTATGGTTGTTCCAACCCAGCTTGTTGCTTATTATGCAACCTTGCATCGTGGTCTGGATGTCGATAAGCCACGTAACTTGGCTAAGTCAGTAACCGTTGAATAAGATCATAAAACCTAGTTTTGCTAGGTTTTATTTGTTTTCTCAAAAATATTCTGTTATGCTATAAGTTATAAGGACACATTTCTTATATACTACTTATAGATACATGGGGGATCGGATGAAGAAAAAAGGTAATGTCATTGCTCTGATTGTCGGTTTTGTTTTTGGGAGTTCATTTTTGGTTAGAACCTTCTTAATTTATCAGGCTAGAGAGGTCAAAAGACAGGAAGTTGCTAAGGTCAAAGATGTACAGAAAACAATTCAATCTCTGGATGAGGAAAGAAGTGAAGAGGTGAAGAAACAATTGAGTAAAACTCTCAGTAGCGCCTTAGCTTCCAAATCAGCTTATGAAAAGTACACTCAGATTGATAATCAGTACGCGCTAGGTGTTCGAGCAGGAGCTTACTATTTGGTAACCCTTAGTACAAAAGAGGAGCGCTTGCTAGAGGGTGTGGATCAGGCATTTTCTACAACATACAAAGATGAAGATAGCGGAGAGAATGGTGTTGCTTTGCTAGGACATAAAGATGGTGCTTGGCATATATTGGATGAAAAAGGTGAAACGATTATAACACTAGAACAAACGGATATCTCACCAGAATCAAAAATGATCATAAAAAATAATACAGTCAGCTTCCAATGATTTATGAGTAAGAAGTGAATTGACAACTCCCCCGAGAAAACTTGGGGGATATTTTTTAGGAGTAGGATATTGGTTAAATGTCTTGAAAAAAGCATGAAAAAAATTTAGTTTGGTGAAATAGTTGCCGTGAGATATGCTATAATAAATTGAATGCAAAAAAGAAAAACTTGCGAATCAGATTAAAAGTGTCAGGGAAGTCTGATTAACTTAAATCTGATAGCATAAAAGAAGAGGAATTTTATGACAAAATTATATGGAAGTTTGGAAGCTGGCGGGACTAAGTTTGTCTGTGCGGTTGGTAATGAGAAGTTTGAAATTGTTGAAAAAACACAGTTTCCTACTACAACACCGATTGAAACTTTAGATAAAACGATTGAATTTTTCTCTCGTTTTGATAATTTAGCTGGTTTAGCTGTTGGCTCTTTCGGACCAATTGATATTGATCAAAATTCAAAAACATACGGTTTCATTACGACAACTCCAAAGCCTCATTGGGCGAATGTGGATATCGTTGGTGTCCTTCGTCGTGCTCTTAATGTACCAATTTACTTTACTACTGATGTCAATAGTTCCGCTTTTGGAGAAGTGGTAGCTCGCAACAATGCTGGTGGCCGTATTGAAAACTTGGTCTATTATACAATTGGGACAGGAATTGGAGCTGGAGCGATTCAACGTGGAGAATTTATCGGTGGTGCTGGTCACCCAGAAATGGGTCACTACTATGTAGCTAAGCATCCGATGGACGTAGAAAAAGAATTTAATGGTGTCTGTCCTTTCCACAATGGCTGTTTGGAAGGTCTGGCAGCTGGTCCAAGCTTGGAAGCTCGTACCGGAATCCGTGGTGAAAATATTGAGCTTAACAGCTCTGTCTGGGATATTCAAGCTTACTACATTGCTCAAGCTGCGATTCAAGCTACTGTAACTTTCCGACCAGATGTGATTGTCTTTGGTGGTGGAGTAATGGCGCAACAGCACATGTTGGACCGTGTTCGCGAGAAATTCACAGTGCTACTCAATGGCTATCTTCCTGTTCCAGATGTTCGTGATTATATTGTGACACCAGCTGTAGCTGGTAATGGATCTGCAACGTTGGGTAACTTTGTACTGGCTAAAGAAATCAGCGAACGACATGCAAAATAAAGGAGTAAAGGTCTGACTTGATCAGGCCTTTATTATATGAGGTGTAACATGCAACAATCTATTGTAAAAGATATTCTCTTTTTACAGCAAAAATCAGAAGTAGCTGTAAAATCCGATCTCTACCTTGCTCAAGATCTGCAGGATACTCTGCTAGCCAATCAAGAAAACTGTGTCGGTCTTGCGGCAAATATGATTGGGGTTAAGAAGCGCGTGATCATTTTCATGTATGGGATGGTTCCAATCATTATGTTTAACCCAGTCTTGCGCGCTAAGTCAGGTCCTTATCAGACAGAGGAAGCTTGCCTGTCTCTTGTTGGTAGCAGATCTACAACCCGTTATCAAGAAATTACTGTCGATTACCTAGATCGAAATTGGCAACCACAAACCATAACTCTGAAAGACTTTCCGGCTCAAATCTGTCAGCACGAGCTGGATCATTTGGAAGGGATTCTTATATAGGGAGATAGAATGAAAGTATATAAGCGCGATGGCTCAACTTTTTATTTCATAGGCTTTCTCTTGCTCTTGGGTATCTTTTTTACTATGGCTTTTGCCTCTTTAGATAACCAGACCCCTGCATCAGAAAGTCAGAATAATGCTAATCAAATAATTTATCGTAATCCAATCAGCAAAGAGGATGAGAGAAATGGTCAGACTTCTGAAGAAAGTGATGTTATGTTAAATATGGTCTATTGGGGAGTGGGGATCATTGCTATTTTGATGTTTGTTTTAGGCTATATTTCCAATCATAGACCTCCGATTCTAGAGATGGATCAATCGGGAATGAGATTAAGAGGCCTATCTGATAAAAGCGAGAAGTTCTTCTTATGGCAGGAGATTGAGATGATTGAATATGATCTTTACCGGTCTCATAGGACGTCTGCAGATCCGGACATTAGAATTCTATATTTTTATCCTAAGGATCAAGACGCAAGTGCCATTTCTTTAAATTTGGACCATGTGAAAGATGTTAGTTTCAACGAACTCCATCAACAGATTTCCGAATTGGCTCCTCATATTAAGTGGCTATTTCCATAGAAAAGAAGAAAGTAAAGATGAGACGAGGGAACCTCATTTTTCTATTTAATAGACGTTTTTAGAGCATTAAAAGAAGAGTTAATGAGGCGTAGAATAGCTGAAGGGCGAGATCTTTTGAATAGATAGAACTGGGACTTTGGTTCCCAGTTTCTTTTTTTAAAAAATATAGTTCTCACGGAAACTTTTTTCTTGACTTTCATTTTTGAAGTGTTAGAATAGTTCTCACGGAAACTTATTTGTTCTCAAGAGAACTAAATGGAAAGGAGCATGTATTGGAAAAGCCTTTATTAGAATTCAAACGCTTTGGCAGAAAAACTCAACGGATCATAGAGAAACGCGCTAAGGTTTGTGGGATGGAATTTATGGGAGGTCCACAAGGTCAAGTTCTTCATATCGTATCTCACCGAGCGAAGAGAGGACTTTCGACCTTTATTAGGGATATTGAGCATGAGTTAGATATTTCTAAGTCGGTGGCCAGCAATCTAATCAAACGGATGGAAAAAAATGGATCCATCTTTCTTGAGGTAAGCGAGACAGATAAAAGGGCCAAGATGATTCATTTAACAGCCCAGTCTAAACAACAATTGAAAGAGTTACATGATTTTTTTAATGAAATCGATCGCTGTCTCCTCCAGGGTGTTTCAGAAGAAGAATTGGCAACCTTCACTCTGGTTATGGCGAAATTCCACCAAAATATTGAGAAATTAGAAAGCGAGGATGCCAATGTTTAAATTATTTAAACGCTTGACGTCAAAAGAAATCGGCCTGATTTTGATGACAGTTGTTTTTATCTGTCTGACCGTTTATCTAGAGTTGGAAGTGCCAACTTATATGTCGGAAATTACAACCTTACTACAGACACCGGGGACAACGACAGGAGATCTATGGGTGCCAGGTTTGAAAATGCTAGGCCTATCCTTTGCCAGCTTATTCTCCTTGGTAATAGCTGGTTTTGTGTCCTCTCGGATGGCTTCTAGCTATACTACCCGCTTGCGTGAGGATATTTTTAATCGTGTCTTGGATTATTCTAATTCAGAGATTAAAAAATTCTCTATCCCAAGTCTTCTGACCAGAACAACCAACGATATTACCCAAATTCAGGTGTTTATCGCTATGGGACTACAAGTTGTTATTCGAGGAAGCATCATGGCGATTTGGGCTATGACGAAGGTTGTTGGCAAATCAGATGCTTGGTTGATCGCTGTTTTAGTTGCGGTTGCGGCCATTATATTAATGACGATTGTCTTAGTGACTTTGGCTTTTCCAAAGCAATCTATTGTACAAACCTTGACAGATAAATTAAATAGTGTGACACGTGAGAGTTTGACAGGGATTCGGGTTGTTCGGGCCTATAATGCAGAAGATTACCAGGATGCAAAATTTGGTGCAGCAAACGACGAGGTAACTAGCCTTAATATTTTTATTAACCGCTTCATGTCTTTGTTCAATCCGATTATGAGCGGAATTTCAAGTGGTTTAACGCTGGCTATTTATTGGATTGGAGCTTATTTGATTCATAGCGCAGCATCTGCTGATAAGCTTGGTCTATTCAGTGATATGGTTGTTTTCATGTCTTATGGTATGCAGGTTGTAATTGGCTTCTTGCTGATGGGGGCTTTATTTATTGTTTTACCACGTACCCTTGTTTCGGCAGGACGGATTAACAAAGTGTTAGCACTGGATAGCAGTATCAAAGAAAAAGATCAAGCAAAGACTGAAGGCCAAAGCAAAGGTCAAGTAACTTTTGAAGATGTTTCTTTCCGTTATGCCAAAAATTCTGAGGCAGTCATTGAGCATGTTAGCTTTACGGCTAAAGCTGGTGAAACAGTTGCCTTTATTGGATCTACTGGTTCAGGTAAATCAACCCTTGTCAATTTGATACCTCGTTTCTATGATGTGTCAGAAGGTAGGATTCTAGTCGATGGTATAGATGTCCGTGACTACGAGCTTAAAGCTCTACGTAATAAGGTAGGATATATTCCGCAGAAAGCTGTACTTTTCTCAGGAACAATTGCTTCAAATTTGGACTTTGGAGAAAGCATGGAAACTCCACTAGATGAAGAGAAAATGTGGGAAGCCCTTGAACTAGCACAAGCCAAATCATTTGTAGAAGAAAAAGAGGCAGAGCTTGAGTCTGAAGTGTCTCAAGGAGGCACCAACTATTCTGGTGGTCAACGCCAACGTCTGGCTATTGCGCGTGCATTGGCCCGTAAGCCGGAAATTTTAATATTTGATGATTCTTTCTCTGCTTTGGACTATAAGACAGATCGTATTTTACGAAAAGAATTGGCAGAACAGACCCAACATATGACAAAGCTGATTGTCGCTCAACGAATCTCCACTATTATGGATGCCGATCAAATCCTAGTTCTAGACAATGGTAAAGTCGTTGGACAAGGTACCCATAAAGAGTTGTTGACTACGAATGAAGTGTACCAAGAAATTGCTTATTCTCAATTATCAAAGGAGGAACTAGAAAATGGAAAATAAAAAAACACCTTTATTTACCCAGATGAAGCCCTATATTAAAGGCTTCCAGCTTCCTTTTGTCATTGCAGTAACCGGTGCAATCATCTCTAGTATTATTACAGTCTTTGGTCCTTATAAGTTGCGTGAGATCACGAACTTAATTACAGATGGTCTAGTAGGTGAGATGGATTTGGGAGCTATCTCAAATATAGGTTTGTTCTTAGTTTTTCTTTATGTTGTGGGCTCTCTTATCAATTATGCACAGGGTTATGCTATTTCGGATATGATTCAGCACTTTTCAAAACGTTTGAGAACTGCGATTGCAGAGAAAATCAACCGCCTGCCATTAAGTTACTTTGATAGTCATTCTCAAGGCGATACCCTATCACGGGTGACAAATGATGTAGATACAGTCGGACAATCGTTGACACAGAGCTTGGGGACTCTGATTTCTTCGGTCTTACTTTTAATTGCTGTACTCTTTATGATGTTTTATACGAATGTTGTACTTTCATTTGTGACGATTGGTTCGGTCTTATTGGGATTTGTTTTCTCAGCAGTTCTGATGGCGAAATCTCAAAGATATTTCCAAGAACAGCAAAGTAATCTAGCAGCTATTAATGGTTATGTGGAAGAAATGTACTCCGGGCACAATGTTATCACTAGTTACAATGGTGCAGAAAAGACGCGCCTGGCCTTCAATGCCCTCAATCAAAATCTGTATACTAGTATGTGGAAGTCACAATTTATTTCAGGAATTATGTTTCCACTGATGAACTTTGTTGGTAATTTTGGCTATGTGATGGTTGTGATTGTAGGTGCTATAATGGCTATTAATGGCTCCATTAGCATGGGAACGATTGTAGCTTTCATGGTCTATGTACGAATTTTTTCTCAACCTCTTTCCCAAATCGCCCAGGGAATTACAACCCTCCAATCTGCTAGTGCAGCCATGGGACGAGTCTTTGAGTTTTTAGCAGAAGGGGATATGGAAGATGATTCTCATAAACTTCAACAATTAACAAGTGTAAAAGGACATGTCCAGTTTAAAGATGTCTTCTTTGGTTACAATCCTGATAAGACTATTATTCACGATTTCTCAGCAGAAGCAAAGGCTGGACAAAAAATTGCAATTGTTGGCCCTACTGGTGCTGGTAAGACAACAATTGTCAACCTACTCATGAAGTTCTATGATATTGAACGTGGGCAAATCATGATTGACGGTGTGGATATCAAGGATATGCAACGCTCAGAAGTTCACGGTGCTTTCTCTATGGTTCTACAAGATACATGGCTTTTTGAAGGGACTATTAAAGAAAACTTGATCTATAATCAGAAAGATATCACAGACCAAGCAGTTGTTGAAGCTGCAAAAGCGGTTGGTGTCCACCACTTTATCATGACCTTGCCGGACGGCTATGATACAGTTCTGGATGACACAGTCAGCCTTTCTGTTGGTCAAAAGCAGCTCCTGACTATTGCAAGGGCTCTGCTCAAAGATGCACCACTCCTTATCTTAGATGAGGCGACTTCCTCAGTCGATACACGGACAGAGGAATTGATTCAAAAAGCGATGGACAAGCTGATGGAAGGCAGGACTTCCTTTGTCATTGCTCACCGCCTATCCACTATTCGCAATGCTGATCTGATCTTAGTTATGCGTGATGGTAATATTATCGAGCAAGGAAGCCATGACCAGCTCATGGAGCAGGGAGGTTTCTACGCCGATCTTTACAACAGTCAGTTCGTCGAAGAAGAGCAAGAATAAAGAAGAAAGCACTGCAATTGCGGTGCTTTTGAATTTTTCCTAGAAATAAGAGTAATTACTAAATTTACTGTAATTTTTGATATAGAAAGGTGAAGGGAGATTATTTTAGCTTATCTATTTTTTGATATAATAGAGAAAAGTACATTTTGGGGGTAAGATATGTCAGAACCATTATTTCTACAATCAGTCATGCACGAAAAAATTTGGGGTGGAACCAAGCTGAGAGACGAGTTTGGCTATGAGATTCCTAGTGATAAGGTCGGTGAATATTGGGCGATTTCAGCCCATCCAAATGGTGTATCCACTGTGAAAAATGGCCGTTTTGCTGGTCAAAAGTTAGATACGCTTTATGCTGAACACAGGGAACTTTTCGGGGACCGTTCTGAGCCGGTCTTTCCTCTCTTGACCAAGATTTTGGATGCCAATGACTGGCTTAGTGTTCAGGTCCATCCAGATGATGCATACGGCTTGAAACACGAGGGTGAGTTAGGAAAAACTGAATGTTGGTATATTATTGCTGCAGACGAAGGTGCAGAGATTATCTATGGCCACAATGCCAAGAGTAAAGAAGAACTTCGCGAACAAATCGAATCCAAGAACTGGGATCAGCTCTTGACGAAGGTAAAGGTTAAAGCAGGTGACTTCTACTATGTACCAAGTGGAACCATGCATGCTATTGGTTCAGGTATCTTGATTTTAGAAACTCAACAGTCTAGTGATACAACTTACCGTGTGTACGACTTTGACCGCAAGGATGATGCAGGAAATCTCCGTGAATTGCACCTAGAAAAATCTATCGATGTTTTAAATATTGGGGAACCCGCAAATAGCCGACCAGTCAATTTACAAGTGGATAATCTGTCTTCAACTTTACTGGTTGCCAATGATTTCTTTGCTGTCTGCAAGTGGGAACTGACTGGTCAGGCTGATTTCACTAAAACAGCTGACTATACGCTCAACAGCGTATTAAATGGACAAGGTCAGTTGACAGTAGATGGTCAAGTCTATCCAATTCATAAGGGAGACCATTTTATCCTACCGAGCGATGTGGCTAGCTGGAAGTTAGAAGGTCACGATCTAGAAATGATTGTTAGCCATCCATAAATTAAGCTAAGCGGGGAGCGTTCATATTTTTGAAAAACTAAGTAGTATTCGAACAAATAATTTTCAAGTCAATCATTGCTCTCTGGCTGGAACAAGAAGTAGCTCTGGGTGTAGCCCAATGATCCCGTGAATCAATGCTACGAAATTGTTTTTAAAAAATCAGAACGATCTAGTCCTATTTAGCGGAGTCTATACCCTATGTAGAACTTAAACTACATGTCCTTATGTCGATAAAAAAGAGATGAAAACTGACTGAAAACATTTGACAATTTTTCAGGTTTGCGATATCATACTGTTCGGGCACCTCTTTTAGAGGTCAGAGCTTCCTGTTTTCAGGGAGCTATTTTTCTTTTTTAGACAGATTATGGAAAATCCTCCCCTAGATAAGATTCCAGTAACCTTGAGGTTGCTGGAACGAATTGTTTTATGAAAAGGAGCATGTATGTCAACTAAATACATTTTTGTCACCGGCGGTGTAGTTTCTTCTATCGGGAAAGGGATTGTAGCAGCTAGTCTGGGTCGGCTTTTGAAGAATCGCGGCCTCAAGGTTACGATTCAGAAGTTTGATCCCTATATCAACATTGATCCTGGTACCATGAGCCCTTACCAGCATGGAGAAGTGTTTGTCACAGATGATGGAGCTGAGACGGATCTGGATCTGGGGCATTATGAGCGTTTTATTGACATCAATCTCAATAAATACTCCAATGTCACCACTGGTAAAATCTATAGCGAAGTCCTGCGCAAGGAGCGTAAAGGCGAGTATCTGGGAGCGACGGTTCAAGTTATTCCACATATTACAGATGCTCTCAAGGACAAGATCAAGCGGGCAGCACGGACGACGGACTCGGATGTGATTATCACAGAGGTCGGAGGCACAGTGGGCGACATCGAGTCTCTTCCTTTCTTAGAAGCTTTGCGCCAGATGAAGGCGGATGTTGGAGCAGACAATGTCATGTATATCCATACAACCCTCCTGCCCTATCTCAAGGCAGCCGGCGAAATGAAGACCAAGCCGACTCAGCATTCAGTCAAGGAATTGCGAGGTCTAGGAATTCAGCCAAATATGTTGGTCATTCGGACAGAGCAACCAGTTGGACAAAACATCAAAAACAAATTGGCTCAATTCTGCGATGTAGCGCCTGAGGCGGTCATTGAGTCACTAGATGTGGAGCATCTCTACCAAATTCCTCTCAACTTGCAGGCGCAAAATATGGACCAAATCGTCTGTGACCATCTGAAACTGGATGTACCGGTAGCGGATATGACAGAGTGGTCGGCTATGGTAGAAAAAGTGATGAACTTGAAAAAGCAGGTCCATATTGCTCTGGTCGGCAAGTATGTCGAGTTGCCAGATGCCTATATTTCAGTTGTCGAAGCGCTCAAGCATGCTGGCTATGCCAACGATGCAGAGGTTAAGATTGACTGGATTGATACGAATCAGGTAACTGCTGAAAATGCAGCAGAGCTTCTTGGAAATGCGGATGGGATTATCGTTCCGGGTGGCTTTGGTCAGAGGGGAACCGAGGGTAAGATTGAGGCAATCCGCTATGCGCGTGAGCAGGATGTACCTATGTTGGGGATTTGCTTGGGTATGCAGCTGACCTGTGTCGAATTTGCCCGTCACGTCCTAGGTCTGGCAGATGCTAACTCAGCGGAGCTCAATCCAGACACACCGTATCCAATCATTGACCTCATGCGTGATCAGATTGATGTCGAAGACTTGGGTGGAACGCTGAGGTTGGGGCTCTATCCTTCTAAGCTTAAGCGTGGCTCTAAGGCTGCAGAAGCTTACGACCATCAAGAAGTCGTACAGCGCCGTCACCGTCATCGCTATGAGTTTAACAATGCTTTTCGCGAGAAGTTTGAGGCAGCTGGATTTGTATTTTCTGGAGTTTCACCAGACAATCGCTTGGTAGAAATAGTAGAAATCCCAGAAAATAAATTCTTCGTGGCCTGTCAATACCACCCAGAGCTTTCCAGTCGACCAAACCGACCCGAAGGTCTTTATACGGCCTTTGTCACAGCAGCGGTAGAAAAGAGCCAGGAGAGATAGACTTGCTTTGTCTGACCTAAGCGACTTTTCTAGAGAAATGTTATAATGAAAAGCAAAAGGAGGGAAGAAGATGTTTCTAAACATTTTAGCTAGTATTCGTACTAATAATTTTCAAGATGAGCATTGTATAGAAAAAATCCAAACTCTCTGGCAGGAACAAGAGGGAGCTGTGAAAGAAGCTTTTGCCAAAGGGGAACCGGTTTATGCTGTCTATCATGACTATGCTAGTGATTACAAAGGAGACTACAGTCTCTCTATCTGTCGTTTGACAGATGGGGACATCTATGATTTTGATACATCCGAGCAGACCTATCAAGTATTTGAGGCTGATAAGGAGGATCCGCAAGCGATTCTTCATGCTTGGCAGAGGATTTGGCAGGCAGAAGAAAAAGGTGATCTTCATCGAGATTACACTATTGACTTTGAAAAATACGATCCCGACCAAACTGTGGCTGTCTTTGTTGCGACTCAGCAGCACTAAGTTTTCTGTGTTCCTGCATTAGCTTCATTTTCGCTTAGATTTCCTAGCCTTGTTGATTGAGTAGAAAGTTGGTTTTTTGAAATAAACTAAAAAATTTTCTTGACAAGCCTTAACTGTCCTGTTATACTAGTAAGGTACTCAATCGCGGGGATGGCGGAATTGGCAGACGCGCAGGACTAAGGATCCTGTGACCGCTTTAGGTCGTGAGGGTTCAAGTCCCTCTCTCCGCATCGGATAAGCTGGCTTTGGCCGGCTTTTTTATTTTTCAAAGCGAGTCCTTTAGGAAACATTGTTTTTAAGATCTTAAGAGCTCTGTATGGTAAATTCTATATGAGAAAGCGTTTTATATCTATGAAGAAGCTGGTGTTTTTTTTGAAAAAGTGATAAAATAAACAATGTAAGTGGTTTAACCACAAAAAATAAGAGGAGGCCGATTATAATGGCAATCGTTTCAGCAGAAAAATTTGTCCAAGCAGCTCGTGACAACGGTTATGCAGTTGGTGGATTTAACACAAACAACCTTGAGTGGACTCAAGCTATCTTGCGCGCAGCAGAAGCTAAAAAAGCTCCAGTTTTGATCCAAACTTCAATGGGTGCTGCTAAATACATGGGTGGTTACAAAGTTGCTCGCAACTTGATCGCTAACCTTGTTGAGTCAATGGGTATCACTGTACCAGTAGCTATCCACCTTGACCACGGTCACTACGAAGATGCACTTGAGTGTATCGAAGTTGGTTATACTTCAATCATGTTTGACGGTTCACACCTTCCAGTAGAAGAAAACCTTAAATTAGCTAAAGAAGTTGTTGAAAAAGCACATGCTAAAGGTATCTCAGTAGAAGCTGAAGTTGGTACTATCGGTGGTGAAGAAGACGGTATCATCGGTAAAGGTGAATTGGCTCCAATCGAAGACGCTAAAGCAATGGTTGAAACTGGAATCGACTTCTTGGCAGCTGGTATCGGTAACATCCACGGTCCATACCCAGCAAACTGGGAAGGTCTTGATCTTGACCACTTGAAGAAATTGACAGAAGCTCTTCCAGGCTTCCCAATCGTATTGCACGGTGGTTCAGGTATTCCTGATGACCAAATCCAAGCAGCTATCAAACTTGGTGTTGCGAAAGTTAACGTAAACACTGAGTGCCAAATCGCATTTGCAAACGCAACTCGTCAATTTGTACGTGAGTACGATGCAAACGAAGCAGAATACGACAAGAAGAAACTCTTCGACCCACGTAAATTCTTGAAACCAGGATTTGAAGCAATCACAGCAGCTGTTGAAGAACGTATTGACGTATTTGGTTCAGAAGGTAAAGCTTAATCTAGCTGAACATGACAAAACAGAAACCTGCCCGCAAGGGTAGGTTTTTTGGTGTGTGATAAAATATGATAAGTATTTTTAAATTACCTATGTTAGTTTAGAAGTAAAAGTGGTAGTATAGTGAGGAGATAAGATTCTATTTTCCTGAGTTAGGTAGGAAGATGGTCTGTAACATGAATGATAGGATGTTGAGAAACGTATGGCAATGATAGAAGTAGAGCATCTTCAGAAAAATTTTGTGAAGACAGTCAAGGAACCAGGGTTGAAAGGGGCGTTGCGCTCCTTTATTCATCCTGAAAAGCAGATCTTTGAAGCGGTCAAAGATTTGACCTTTGAGGTTCCCAAAGGGCAGATTTTAGGCTTTATCGGGGCCAATGGTGCAGGTAAATCAACAACCATCAAAATGCTAACAGGGATTTTGAAACCGACATCTGGTTTTTGTCGGATTAACGGCAAGATTCCGCAGGATAATCGCCAAGACTATGTCAAGGATATTGGAGTAGTTTTTGGGCAACGCACCCAGCTGTGGTGGGATTTGGCTCTGCAAGAGACTTACACGGTCTTGAAAGAGATTTACGATGTGCCAGACTCGCTCTTTCATAGGCGTATGGACTTTTTGAATGAAGTCTTGGATTTGAAGGAATTTATCAAGGACCCCGTGCGAACTCTTTCACTTGGTCAACGGATGCGGGCGGACATTGCGGCTTCCTTGCTCCACAATCCTAAGGTTCTCTTTTTAGATGAGCCGACCATTGGTTTGGACGTTTCGGTCAAGGATAATATTCGTCGGGCCATTACTCAAATCAATCAGGAGGAAGAAACAACCATTCTCTTGACCACTCACGACCTGAGTGATATTGAGCAACTCTGTGATCGGATTTTTATGATTGACAAGGGGCAGGAGATTTTTGATGGAACGGTCAGCCAGCTTAAGGATACCTTTGGCAAGATGAAGACTCTTTCCTTTGAACTACTACCAGGTCAAAGTCACCTAGTTTCTCACTATGAAGGCTTGTCTGATATGACCATTGATAGACAAGGAAATAGCCTCAATATTGAATTTGATAGTTCCCGTTACCAGTCAGCTGATATTATCAAGCAAACCCTGTCTGATTTTGAAATTCGTGATTTGAAGATGGAGGATACGGATATTGAGGATATCATCCGTCGCTTCTACCGAAAGGAGCTCTAAGATGGTCAAATTGTGGAGACGTTATAAACCCTTTATCAATGCAGGGATTCAGGAGTTGATCTCCTATCGAGTCAATTTTCTTCTCTATCGGATTGGCGATGTCATGGGGGCTTTTGTGGCCTTTTATCTCTGGAAGGCAGTCTTTGATTCCTCGCAAGAGTCCTTGATTCAGGGATTTAGCATGGCAGATATCACCCTCTACATCATCATGAGTTTTGTGACCAATCTTTTGACCAAGTCGGATTCTTCTTTTATGATTGGAGAGGAGGTCAAGGACGGCTCCATTATCATGCGCTTGCTGCGACCGGTGCATTTTGCGGCCTCCTATCTCTTCACCGAACTTGGTTCCAAGTGGTTGATTTTTATCTCTGTCGGACTTCCGTTCCTATGCGTCATTGTTTTGATGAAAATCCTATCTGGGCAAGGCATTGTTGAAGTGCTGGGATTAACTGTCCTTTATCTCTTTAGCTTAATGCTGGCCTACCTGATTAACTTTTTCTTTAATATCTGCTTTGGTTTTTCAGCCTTTGTGTTTAAAAATCTATGGGGTTCCAATTTACTCAAGACTTCCATAGTAGCCTTTATGTCTGGGAGTTTGATTCCCTTGGCATTCTTTCCTAAGGTTGTTTCAGAGATTCTGTCCTTTTTGCCTTTTTCATCCTTGATCTATACTCCGGTCATGATTATTGTTGGGAAATACGATGCCAGTCAGATTCTTCAGGCGCTTTTGCTACAGTTTTTCTGGCTCTTAGTGATGCTTGGCTTGTCTCAGCTGATTTGGAAACGAGTCCAGTCATTTATCACTATTCAGGGAGGTTAGTATGAAAAAATATCAACGCATGCATCTGATTTTTATCAGACAATACATCAAGCAAATCATGGAATACAAGGTCGATTTTGTAGTTGGTGTTCTAGGAGTCTTTCTGACCCAAGGCTTGAATCTCTTATTTCTCAATGTCATCTTTCAACACATCCCCTCGCTAGAAGGCTGGACCTTTCAAGAGATTGCCTTTATCTATGGTTTTTCCTTGATTCCAAAGGGACTGGACCATCTCTTTTTTGACAATCTCTGGGCACTGGGGCAACGATTGGTGAGAAAGGGAGAGTTTGACAAGTATCTGACTCGTCCTATCAATCCTCTCTTTCACATCCTAGTCGAGACTTTTCAGATTGATGCCTTGGGTGAGCTCTTGGTCGGTGGAATTTTACTAGCGACAACGTTCTCTAGCATTACTTGGACTATTCCCAAGTTCTTGCTTTTCCTAGTCTGCATTCCTTTTGCGACCCTGATTTATACTTCTTTGAAAATCGCGACAGCCAGTATCGCTTTTTGGACCAAGCAGTCAGGTGCTATGATTTACATTTTTTATATGTTCAATGATTTTGCCAAGTACCCGATTTCCATTTACAATTCGCTCCTTCGTTGGTCGATTAGTTTTATCGTGCCTTTCGCCTTTACGGCCTACTATCCTGCCAGCTATTTCTTGCAGAACAAGAATGGACTCTTTAATATCGGTGGTTTGATTCTGATTTCCCTTGTTTTCTTTTTCATTTCGCTCAAACTCTGGGATAGGGGATTGGATGCGTATGAGAGTGCAGGTTCGTAAGAAGAATTTCAAAGCCTTGTCTCAGGACAGGCTTTTTTAATCGTGACGAAAATTTCTTGACATCTATTCTCAGAGTGCTATACTGAAAGGGTGATCGCCGATTTAGCTCAGTTGGTAGAGCAACGCACTCGTAACGCGTAGGTCACAGGTTCGATCCCTGCAATCGGCAGATGAAAAGTAAGGAAGCCTTCTAAGAGGGCTTTTTTCTTATCTAAATATTGTGTGAGAAATGATCTAAGGTTATATCGAATGTTTATGACCACTTACCACCTGAAAATAACCACTTACTGAAAATGCCTTGTTTCTTTTTTGAAAATTGTTATAATGAAGTCAGAAGCAAGGAAAGGAGTGGCTATGAAGATTAGGATTGAGCTTGATACAGATATGGCAGAAACTGAAGTCGTTATCCGAACGGCTCAATATGGTGAAGAGGTGGCTCGGATTCAAGCAGCTCTTGAACAAGCCAACCGTCAACCGATAGCTTTCTATAAGGATACAAGTGAATATTTTGTCGATTTGAAGAATATTTTATTTTTTGAAACAGATGGCACTAAAATTTATGCTCATAGTAGGGATGATGCTTATGAAGTCAAATTGAAGCTATACGAATTAGAAGAGAGACTTCCGGCATATTTCTGTCGCATTTCAAAGTCTACTATTGCCAATGCCAAGGCTATTTACGCTTTGGATAAATCATTTTCGGGAACCAGTACTATCCAATTTTATGACACACATAAACAAGTGCACGTTTCCCGACACTATTATCAAATTTTAAAAGAAAAGTTAAACGAAACGAGGTAATTTTCATGAAAAAAACACTGATTGGAATTCTCTTCCTTGGACTAGCAGCATTGGTTTTATTCCAGGGGCAGTTTGGATTTCCTTATTTGAATATTAATATTTGGACTCTTGCAGTGATTGCCGGCTTTGCTTATTTTTCAATTGAGAATTTTGTGAAGCGAAATATGGCTGCTGGTTTTATATTTGGGTACATTGCTTTAGTTATCGCAAATAGTCACTACCACTTCTTGCAAATTTCTAGTGGGACCTTGTTTGCTGCTAGTGTTTTAGCTTGTATTGGTTTAAGCTTGATTCTAAAACCTAAGACGATTTGGCCATCTAGTCGTTTTTGGAAGGAAAAAGCCTTGTCTACAAAAGAAGGTGAAATAGCATTTGGAACTGGGACACGCTATATTCATTCAGAGAATTTCACATATGAAAAAATAGATTGTTCTTTTGGCAGTGCTTCCGTATACTTCGATAATGCGACTATTTTGGGAGAGTCTGCAACCTTCGAGGTAGACTTATCTTTTGGTAACGTGACCCTGTATGTTCCTAGTAAATGGCGAGTAGAAATTGAAGTAGATAATGCCTTTGGTTCTGTTACTAATCCTCGCAATGTCAACGAGAAAGAAAAGACTTTGTATGTCAGAGGTGACGTTGCTTTCGGCTCATTAAAGATTATATATATTTAAGAAAACGGATTAATTTCGAAAGTTTGGAGAATGTACTTGTCAAACGTCAAGTTTTTTGGTAATATAGGAAGGTATGTGGTGCTAGCACATCCGTAATATTAGATCTAATAGGAGGAAACACGATAATGGCTAAAGTATGTTACTTTACTGGTCGTAAGACTGTATCAGGAAACAACCGCTCTCACGCGATGAACCAAACAAAACGCGCTGTTAAACCAAATCTTCAAAAAGTTACTGTTTTGATCGACGGTAAACCTAAAAAAGTTTGGGCTTCAGCTCGTGCCCTTAAATCAGGTAAAGTTGAACGCGTTTAATTAATAAGGTAAAGGAGCCTATCAGGCTCTTTTTCTTTGGGATTGTAAATGAGAAAGGTTTGGATGTATTTTGCTATGCTAATTGTTGATTTTCTAAGTTATTCCCGCCCTTCTCTTTTACAGCCTGTCTAAAATATGGTAAAATAAACTATAAAAACTATCGAGGTACATGTCATGACTGTAAAAATCAATACAAAAGATGGCCAAATCGAGCTGACTGATGACGTCATTGCAACAATTGTTGGCGGAGCAGCGACTGAGATTTTTGGCGTAGTAGGTATGGCTAGCAAGAATGCAATTAAAGACAACTTCCAAGCTCTTTTAGGTAAAGAGAATTACGCAAAAGGTGTTGTTGTGAGAACCACAGAAGAAGGAAGCATTGCAGTTGATGTTTTTGCAGTACTTAGTTACGGAACAAAGATTAGTGAAGTTTCAAAAAACATTCAAGAGCGCGTGAAATTTAGCTTAGAAAATCAACTAGGCATCACAGCACAAACAGTAAATGTCTATATTCAAAATATCAAGGTCGTAGGAGAATAATCGTGACAAATATTACAACTAGTTTATTTCAAGAAATGGTGCAGGCAGCATCAACTCGTCTGAATAAACAAGCCGAATATGTGAATTCTTTAAATGTCTTTCCTGTTCCAGACGGTGACACAGGGACCAATATGGGAATGACTATTGAAAATGGTGCAAAGGAAGTTTCTAGCAAGTCAGCTTCTACAGTGGGTGAAGTAGCTAGTATTTTTGCCAAAGGCCTCTTGATGGGTGCTCGTGGTAACTCTGGGGTTATTACTTCTCAGCTCTTCCGTGGTTTTTCACAAAGTGTGAAAGAAAAAGAGGAATTAGACGGACATGATTTGGCGCATGCTTTTCAGTCAGGTGTAGAAGTTGCATATAAGGCTGTCATGAAGCCAGTTGAAGGAACTATTTTGACAGTTTCTCGTGGTGCAGCAATCGGAGCCAAGAAAAAAGCAGAAGAATCAGATGATGCTGTTGAGGTTATGAAGGCAGCGCTTGAAGGTGCTAAAACTGCTTTGGCTAAAACACCAGATATGTTACCAGTTTTAAAAGAAGTTGGTGTCGTTGATTCAGGTGGTCAAGGCTTGGTCTTCATTTATGAAGGTTTCTTATCTGCTTTGACAGGTGAGTACATTGCCTCTGAGGACTTCCAAGCAACCCCTGCTACTATGAGTGAAATGATCAATGCTGAACACCATAAGTCTGTTGCAGGTCATGTTGCGACAGAAGATATTAAGTTTGGCTATTGTACAGAAATTATGGTTGCTTTGAAGCAAGGTCCAACTTATGTAAAAGACTTTGACTATGATGAATTCCGCAACTACCTAAACGAGCTTGGGGATTCTTTGTTGGTCGTTAATGATGATGAAATTGTAAAAGTCCATGTCCATACAGAAGATCCAGGCCTTGTTATGCAAGAAGGACTTAAGTATGGTAGCCTAGTCAAGGTGAAAGTGGATAATATGCGGAACCAGCATGAAGCGCAAGTTGAAAAAGAAGAAAATGCAGCAAAACCAGCTCAAGAAAAAGAATATGCCATCATTGCCGTCGTAGCGGGTGATGGACTAGCAGAAATCTTTAAGGCGCAAGGTGTTGACTACATTATCTCTGGTGGTCAAACGATGAATCCGTCAACAGAAGATTTCATCAAGGCCGTTGAGCAGGTCAATGCTCGCAATATCATTATCTTGCCAAATAATAAGAATATTTTCATGGCTGCCCAGTCAGCTGCAGAAGTCTTGGAACAACCAGCAGCTGTCATCGAAACACGTACAATTCCACAAGGTTTGACAAGCTTACTTGCCTTTGACGAAAGTAAATCAATTGAAGAAAACCATGATCGCATGACAGCTTCTCTGTCAGATGTTGTTAGTGGTAGCGTGACGACTGCTGTCCGTGACACAACGATTGATGGACTTGAGATTCATGAAAATGACAATCTAGGAATGGTTGATGGAAAAATTGTTGTATCTAATCCAGATATGTTTGCGACCTTGACTCAAACCTTTGAAAAGATGCTAGATGAGGACAGTGAAATTGTTACAATCTACATTGGTGAAGAAGGGGATGAAGACTTGGCCAATAACCTGGCTCAAGATCTGATGGAAAAATATGAAGATGTAGAAGTTGAAATCCATCAAGGAAATCAACCGGTTTATCCATACCTCTTTAGTGTAGAATAATCTATTATTTATTTAATAAGTAGAGATCGGAAAATTTCCGGTCTTTTTTTATGTCATGACATTTGTCATATCAGCTAGTGACAAAATCAACTAGTAGGAAAAATTTCTTTGCCTTATAATATAGTTAACAACATGATAAAAGGTTGCTGTAAAAATTCAAAAAGCATTTGGTCTTTATTCTTATTCCGGCTTTGGAAAAATAAAGGAAAGATGCACAGACGCTTTATCGAATCAAAGGAGGAGCAAAATGGAACTGATTGAAGTAAAGAAGCTTTCAAAAAGCATTCACGGTAAGGAGATTTTAAAGGATATTTCGTTTGAAATCTCCCAAGGTGACTGTGTGGCCTTGATTGGTCCCAACGGAGCAGGGAAAACGACTCTCATGGATTGTTTGCTGGGCGATAAGTTTCTGACAGCGGGTGAAGCAAGGATTCAGGGACTCAAACCAACTGATAATCATCTCAAGCAGTCGGTAGCGATTTTACCACAAGAAAATACAGTGGTGGAGGATTTGAAGGTCAAGGAACTTTTGACTTTCTTCCAAGCAATTTATCCAAATAGTTTATCCAATCAAGAAATTGATGATTTGTTGCAATTTACAGACAAGCAAAAGAATCAGTTGGCCAGCAAGCTATCTGGTGGACAAAAACGTCTCTTCTCTTTTGTTCTGAGTCTGATTGGCCGTCCTAAGATTCTGTTCTTGGACGAACCGACTTCAGCTATGGACACCTCCACTCGTCAGCATTTCTGGGAAATTATTGATCAGCTCAAGAAGCAGGGAGTGACCATCGTCTACTCCTCTCACTATATCGAAGAAGTTGAGCATACAGCAGACAGGATCTTGGTGTTGCACAAGGGTGAGTTGATTCGGGATACAACGCCTTATGCTATGCGCAGTGAGGAGCAGGAAAAACACTTTACCTTGCCACTGACTTATCAGTCTGTGCTGGAAAAGCTGGATAATGTGACTGATTTAGAAATCAAGCAAAAGGCTTTATCTTTTGCTACTAGGGATGCTGGACAGGTCTGGCAGGTTCTTCAGGAAAACGGCTGTACAATCGAAGAGATTGAAGTACGTAACCGTACCCTCTTGGATAGTATTTTTGAAACGACACAAGAATAGGAGAGTAATCATGAAAAATATGGCAAGTCTTATGAAGATTGAGTTGATTTTGATGAAACGGCAGGCTGCTTATTATCTCTTGTCTATTGGTCTGCCCAGCGTCTTTTACCTGATTTTCTCAGGAATGATGTCTGGAAGTGATACGCCTGAACCTGTGCTTCGAGGTTACCTCTTCTCTATGACTCTTTTTAGTATCATGTCTAGTGCCTTCTTTAGCATTCCAAGCACTTTGCAGTCTGATAAAAATAATAACTGGCAAAAAATGATTCAGCACTCGCCAATTTCTATGGTAAAATATTATATATCAAAGCTCTGTAGTACGCTGTTGACTTTTATGCTTTCTATCATCGTAGTCTTCTCGATTGGGCATTTTGTTCGCGGGGTTAATCTGCCAATGGTGGACTGGCTTCTTATTGCCTTGATCCTTCTGGTAGGAAGTGTGGTCTTTATTGCCATGGGGGTATTGGTCAGTCTCTTGCCAAGTGCTCAGCTCATGTCTGTAGTGGGCAATATCGTCTATATGGCACTGGCTGTTCTAGGAGGTCTATGGTTCCCTCTGACTATGTTTCCAAAATGGCTCCAGCCAATTGGTAAGTTGACACCAAGTTATCAACTGATGCAGGTCGTGTCTTCTTATCTAGAACACCATCAGTTTAATGGCAAGGCAGCTTTGATTGTTCTGATTTATACGGTTTTGGTTAGCATTCTTGTGCTACAACTCAAAAAGCGAATTGAGGTAAAATAAAACCATGTGGGAAAAACTTAAACGAGTCCACTATATGTTTCATATTGCGCTGGTTTTTATCATCTTTCCAGTGGCGGGAGCGATTAGCGGGGAATACCCGCTTTTCCTCTTGATGTGGACAGCTATTTTTGTTACGGCTTATTATGCAGTCTTGTTAAGTAACCATCGCCTTATCCAGTTTCTTTCTTGGTGGTTCTTGGTGGCTTACATCTATTATGGTTCTGTCTGGTTAAATGGAGGGTTTACTTGGTACATTTTTTATCTATCCAATCTGCTCATTTATGAATTAGATGATATTTCCTTTAAATCCTGGCGTTTTTTGACCTTTGTCGCCTTGCAGCCTGCTATTGTGATAACTAATTATTTGATGGGGAATTTTGGCCCAGCAGAGCTACTCTTCTTTATTGTAACCTTTCTCTTTTCGGATGGTTTGACTTTTGGTCTCTATCGAATTCAAACTACAGAGCGAATCAAGGAAGAAAAGGTCAAGCAAAATGCCCAGCTGAATCTTTTTATGGCAGAAAATGAGCGCAATCGGATTGGTCGTGACTTACATGATAGTCTAGGACATACCTTTGCTATGCTCAGTGTTAAGGCGGAGCTAGCTCAGCAGTTTTTGCAGATGGAAGCTTACGATAAGGCAGCAAAAGAACTGCAGGAAGTGCAAGAGATTAGTAAGAAGTCTATGGCTGATGTTCGACGGATTATAAATAATCTAAAGGAGCGAACTCTGGATGAAGAACTAGTGACCATTCGAGCTATGCTTGAGATGAGCGGTATTCAGGTAGAAATAGATAATCAACTCAATGTTGCCAGTATCCCACCGAGTCAGCAGTCAACGATTAGTATGATCTTACTGGAGGCGGCGACCAATATCATTAAGCATGCCCAAGCTAAAAAGAGCTGGTTTTCTTTAGTGAAGAAAGACGACAAACTTGTTTTGGACATTCGAGATGATGGTTGTGGTTTTCAAAAACTAACTGGTCAGGAGTTGCATAGCATTCGAGAGCGATTAGTTACTATGTCAGGAAGGGTCGAGATTCTTAGCAGTAAGAACCCGACACAAGTTCGAATAGAATTACCATACGGAGGGAAGGAAGCATGAAACTTTTGTTAGCAGAAGATCAAAGTATGCTGAGAGATGCTCTAGCTCAGCTCTTGCAGTTGCAGCCAGATGTTGAAGAAGTCTATCAGGCAGAGGATGGGCAGAAAGCTATCGATTGTCTCAAGTCAGAAAATCTTGATGTAGCAGTTTTGGATGTGGAAATGCCCAACAAAACTGGACTAGATGTTCTCGAATGGGTCAAGGCTAATCGACCCAACATCAAGGTCATCATCGTCACAACCTTCAAGCGACCGGGCTACTTTGAGCGAGCTGTTAAGGCGGATGTAGATGCCTATGTGCTCAAAGAGCGCAGCATTGCGGATTTGATGAAGACCATCCATACCGTTCTAGATGGGCAAAAGGAATATTCGCCGGAATTGATGGAGGTGCTAATGACCAGTAGGAATCCTCTCTCTCAGCAGGAGAGGCTAGTCCTGCAAGCTGCGGCGACTGGCCTGTCCAATAAAGAAATTGCTGAAAAACTCTACCTGTCAAATGGAACGGTTCGTAACTATATGTCGGCTATTTTGACCAAGCTAGATGCTGAAAATCGAACAGAAGCAGTCCGAATCGGGCAAGAGAAAGGTTGGTTATAAGATCTCGGTTAAAAAAGAAGGTGTCAGATGAATAGCCTTTTGATATTGAACCTTGTCATAGGCATATATCTAAAAGTAAATAGGTTGAATCCTCTAATCCTGTAAGTTCAGAGAATAGCTGACAGGATTTTTTGTTGAAGAAAAAATGCCCATTTCCTTTAGTTATAAAAAGGAAGAGAGTTTCCAAATCACTTTGAAAATATTTTTCTTTTTTGTTGATTTTTCTTTGCTCTCATTTTTGCCTTATGCTATAATACATTCTATAAAAACATGATTTAAAAGGTAGAGTTTAAGCCGTTTCAAGACAGTTTAAAACCCTTTGAATCAAAAAAGGAGAAACACATTATGGGAATTGTTATTCTATTGGTTGTCATCTTTTTAGCTATTTTATTGCTAATAAGTTCCATTTATGTTGTTAGACAACAATCCGTTGCCATTATTGAACGGTTTGGTCGCTACCAAAAGACAAGTTCAAGTGGTATGAACTTCCGTATTCCTTTTGGAATTGATAAAATTGCAGCGCGTGTTCAATTACGTTTGTTACAAAGTGATATCGTCGTTGAAACAAAAACGCAAGATAATGTATTTGTTACGATGAATGTTGCGACACAGTATCGAGTAAATGAAAATAACGTTACAGATGCCTATTACAAGCTGATGCGTCCTGAGTCACAAATTAAGTCATATATTGAAGATGCCTTGCGTTCTTCTGTTCCTAAATTGACCCTCGATGAGCTCTTTGAAAAGAAAGATGAAATCGCACTTGAAGTTCAAAAACAAGTGGCTGAAGAAATGTCTACTTATGGATACATCATCGTTAAAACATTGATTACAAAAGTTGAACCAGATGCAGAAGTTAAGCAGTCTATGAATGAAATCAATGCTGCTCAAAGAAAGCGTGTCGCTGCTCAAGAATTGGCTGAAGCGGACAAGATCAAAATCGTTACTGCTGCTGAGGCTGAGGCTGAAAAAGATCGTCTGCACGGGGTTGGTATAGCCGAGCAACGGAAGGCTATTGTTGATGGTTTAGCAGATTCTATTAAAGAGTTGAAGGGTGCCAATGTAGAGTTAACGGAAGAACAGATTATGTCTATTTTGTTGACCAACCAATACCTTGATACACTGAATAATTTTGCAGATAAACAGGGAAATAATACAATCTTCCTGCCAGCAAATCCTGATGGAGTTGAGAGTATTCGGACTCAAATTTTATCTGCTTTAAAAGCTAAATAGAAGTTATCAGAATATTCTGAAATATTTAATTTCCGTTTACTATCTTGTTCTTATTGACAAATCAACTAAAAAGCTTTAGAATTAAATATCGATAATAATTAGATAGGAGAACGAAATGGCAAAAACAAGTTTTGAAAAAGTAGAAGCAGTCGTAGGTTGGGTTCGTGAAAAAAAATTAACAGGTTACCGTATCAGTAAAGAGACAACAGCCCGCGAAATGTCTATTATTGCTCTAGCTCAAGGTCGTGCTCAAGTTAAAAATATCTCATTTGAAACAGCTCTTAGTTTGATTGACTTTTATGATAAAAACCACGATAAGTATGAAGATAAATAAGGAGTAGGCATAGCCTACTCCTTTGTTTATTTACACAATAACAAACATTTTTTTACAGTTGTTTTTAGGGGCATGTGTTTGTTTGTAGATAAAAGTTTGGAGAAATTATCTAATAAGTCTAAAAATGAATGGCTTTGTCTTTAAACTAGACATTCAAAATGCAAGTTATTTGAAAGTTAAATAGTTTGATTTAAAAATGAATAAAAACACAGAATGAATATCTACCATTCTGTGTTTTTTAGTTGGTCGTTAAGTTAGAACTTATTAGGTATTTTTTTAGATTATTTAAGATAGCGTTGAAGGAATTCTCTGGTACGTTCTTCCTTTGGCTGAGTGAAGATAATTTCAGGTTTAGCTTCTTCAGCAATGACTCCCTTGTCCATAAAGATGACTCGATGCGAGACATCTCGAGCAAATTCCATTTCATGGGTAACGACGATCATGGTTAGGCCTTCTTGAGCCAATTCTTTCATGATCTTTAAGACTTCGCCAACCATTTCAGGGTCCAAGGCAGAGGTCGGCTCATCAAAGAGAATAGCATCTGGATTCATGGATAGGGCGCGAGCGATAGCGACACGCTGCTTTTGACCACCTGACAATTGTTTAGGCTTGGCTTTCCAGTATTGTTCGCCCATGCCTACTTTTTCGAGATTTTCTTTAGCAATCTTCTCTGCTTCAGATCGTTCGCGTTTGAGGACAGTTGTTTGGGCAACGATTGTATTTTCTAAGACATTTAGATTTTCAAATAGATTGAAAGATTGGAAAACCATTCCTAGTTTTTCACGATAGTGCGTTAAATCATAATTTGGTTCAAGGACATTTTGACCTTTGTAAATGATTTCTCCAGCGCTAGGTATTTCAAGTAAATTAATAGAGCGAAGGAAGGTTGATTTCCCACTTCCAGAGCTTCCGATAATGGAAATAACTTCTCCCTTGCGAACGGTGAGTGAAATATCTTTTAGGACTTGATTTTCACCGTAGGACTTTTTCAAGTGTTTGATTTCTAAAATTGTTTCTGTCATGGTTTCAATTCTCCCGTCTGCATTTGATTGGCTCCGGTGGTGTAGCTATCAGTATCAAAACGATGCTCAACATAACGAAGGATTCGGGTTACTGTAAATGTCAGAACAAAGTAGATAACGGCGATGATGGTGAAGGTTTGGAAATACTTGTAGGTTTGAGTCGCTATGGTATTTCCAGAGAAGTAGAGCTCTACTACAGAAATAACATTCAGTACGGAAGTATCTTTAATATTGATGACAAATTCATTCCCTGTAGCTGGTAGAATGTTGCGAATGACTTGTGGTAACACGATTTTTCTCATGGTTTGTCCGTGGGTCATGCCAAGAGCAGTAGCAGCTTCAAATTGTCCTTTATCAACAGCGAAAATTCCTCCACGTACGATCTCACTCATATACGCACCGGTGTTAATGGAAACGATAAAAATAGCAGCAATTGTTCTGTCGATTGAAATACCAAATGCTTGGGCAGAACCGTAGTAGATGACCATGGATTGAACAATCATCGGTGTACCGCGGAAGATTTCAATGTAGACATTTAGGAACCAGCCAAATAGTTTTTGTAAAATAGCAAGAGCTTTATTTTTTGATGTTGGAGCAGTACGGAAAACTCCAATGAGAAGTCCAATCAATAAACCTGTGATGGTTCCTGTGATAGAGATGAGTAAAGTTAAGCCCGCGCCTCTAAGAAATTGAGGCCAATTTTCTTGCCAAATCTTTGTGACTTCTTTTAAAAAGTTTTGTTTTTCTTTGGCAGGTGTTTTTTCTACAGGCTGTTTCTTGATCATCTCATCCATTAACTTCACTTGGTCTTGAGAGCTAATTTTAGAGATCGCTTCATTGACTTTTGCCATTCGTTGATCATCTTTTTGCATCCCAATTGCGATGGAAGCATCTTCTTTTCCAACCTCGAAGCCTTTTTTGAATTGAATCATCTTAAAGGATGAATTGGCTGCTTCTGCTGTCAAAGCTTCTGGACGTTCAGAGATGTAGCCATCTATCACTCCAGATTCGAGGGCTTGGCGCATTTGAGCAAAATCCCCCATTGCAGTTTCTTGTTTAGCTCCCTTGAGTTGCGAAATCAGATTGTAGAGGTAAACTCCTTGTTGGGAGGTGATTTTAGCTCCCTTAAAATCATCCAGTGTTTTGGCTTGGGCATACGCTCCATTTTTTTGGACAAGAACAACTGGTTCGCTGGTATAGTAACTGTTAGAGAAGGCAATTTCTTTCTTTCTCTCTTCAGTTGGGCTCATACCTGCAATAATCATATCGATCTTTCCGGAGGTCAAAGCGGGAATTAATCCATTCCAAGATGTTTTAACAATGAGGGGCTTTTTCCCAAGTTCTTTTGCGATTTTTTTTGCCACTTGAACATCGTAGCCATTGGCATATTGGTTGGTGCCATCTATTTTGACAGCGCCGTTTGAATCATCGTCTTGGGTCCAGTTAAAGGGGGCATAGGCAGCCTCCATTCCAATTCGAAGGTATTCATCCGCCTGAACAATCTGGCTGGCGCCAAAAGTCAGCAGAATCAAAGATAAGATGCTAAAAAATATCTTTTTCATGGGTTCTCCTATCTATCATGTTAAAAAGTAAGTTCTTTCTATTGTACAAGAAAATGTCCTTCTTTTCAATCTTAGAAAGTCTCTATAAGAAAAAAATGATATAATGAGATGAAAATGAAGCCGAGGAATTGATGCTAATTGAATAGTAGGATAGCTGACCTCCTAGCTTCTTTTCGATAATAATTCCTGAATGTGCATGAGGATAAGTGGAATTGGCAGTATATAAAGATGCATCCGAGGGAAGTGCTAGTGATGATTTTGAAGGAATAGAATGGAGAAAACACGTGAAAAAAAGATTACTATTCATTATATCCATCTTATTTTTGGTGACTTTACTGATACCTTTTAGGGGTAAGGCAGCTGAAATTGACAGTCGAATTGAACAATACAATGGGAGATTGGAAATCCATCAAGACAATACAGCAACTTTTATCGAAGAGGTGACCTATGTCTATGATGATCCCTACAATGGTCAATACATTACCCTAGGGCGGGCGGGAAAGGTGCCCTCGAATTTTCAAATAGAATCTAACCCTTTGGTAGAAATTGAGACGAATGGCAAAACCAAGGAACCCGAAAGTATTGAGGATGTACCGATTGAAGACGGGAAAAAACTCAAGATATATAATTCTGGAAATAGTGGGGATCGAGTTAAAATCAAAATTACTTGGCAATTAAAAAACCTTCTTTTTCTGTATCCGGATGTAGCTGAGTTAAATTGGATTCCAATTTCTGACTGGGAGGTTGGGATGGATCATGTCTCATTTGTGGTCACCTCTCAGCTGGATTCTAGTGCTCGCTTGGTTGCTCATACTGGTTTTTTCAAAAAAGATCCAGAAGTAAAGAAAATTGAAAATGGTTTTGAAGTAACTTTGGATTCTTTAGGAGCTAGACACCATTTTGAACTTCATGGTATCTGGGATCGGTCGCTTTTTAGTCAATCATTAACCAATGACGCTGGTACTACAAATCGACGGGATGGTTTTGAAAAACAGGAGCAGGACATTGTCCGAAAAACGGTATTTTATCAGAATCTAGTTTACAAGATACTTCCGGTGGTTTTCTTAGTTATTTTTGTGATTTCTATATACTATTTGATTCGGTATTTTAAGAAGACTCGTCAAAAAACAAGCTTTTCGGATCAGGCTCGACTTTATGAAGTTCCACAAGATCTTCCACCCATGCTAGTAGCTCTAAATATCTATGATGTAGATATCGAAAAGGTAGGGCCTGTACAAGGCAAAAAGGGGCGCCTATTATTTTCTAACTTAATTCAGGCGACCTTACTTGATCTGGTAGATAGAGGGAATCTCAAATATGTGACAGAGGGCCAATCTCATCGCTTAGAGATTGTGCATTATGAAGGGATGGCAGGTTTTGAGTTGACTTTTGTGGAGATGGTATTCGGTGATAAGAGCTCCGTTGAACCAGATACGATGTTTTCTGCCTATCAGATTGACAAAAAAATTCTCAAAGGAGTTAAGGATAAGGACGACGAGGCAGAGGTTCGTAAGGAAGGGAGCGATAAGAGATATCGTTTTATCAAAGATTTACGCAAATTATCAAATAATATAAAAGAAGAGGAACAAAGACTGGGCTTACATCCGCATTTTCGTAGTCTAAACAAGGAAGAAGAAAAAATGAGGAATCGTGGTTGCTTGCTCTATCTCTTTGTTTTTCTGCTACTAATGTTTTCTTTAATTGGATTTGGTTTCCTATTTAGGGAGTTCTTTTGGCAATATTCTTTGGGATTTTTGCTGGTCTTGATTATAGGAATTCCTTTGAATGCCCTTGTGACCAAACGTAGCGATAATCTCCTGAATGAAGATTACATTGATGAAGTGGTGGAGTGGCGGAGTTTTGCCAATATGCTTCGCGATATTGCTAAATTTGATAAAACAGAAGTTGAGGGTGTGATTCTTTGGAATCGTCTGTTGGTCTACGCTACTCTTTTTGGTTATGCAAAACGAGTCAGCAAGGTGATGAAAGTCCAAGATATTCATCTAGAAAATAAAGAGCTAGAAAGATTTGTTTTGACGGATCAAAGTCTTCATTTTGCGGGTGGTGTTAACCTGCTAAACTCCTATGTTCAAACTGCTAGTTCAGCAAGTACTTTCTCCATATCAAGTGGAAGTGATTCAGGCGGTTTTGATGGTGGTGGCTTCTCTGGTGGAGGAGGCGGAGGGGGCGGAGGCTCCTTCTAGAAATTCCCCAGTGACACAGTTTTTAATTGAATTTTTTATCGATGTTTTTTATAATTTTTAAAGTATAAAAGTAAATTTAGGAGAAAAGATGTTCTTCATTGAGATTATAAAGTCCGTTATTTTTGGAATTATCGAAGGGATTACAGAATGGTTGCCCATTTCTAGTACTGGACACCTGATTCTGGTTCAAGAGTTTATTCATTACCAAAAGCAAAATGCTGCTTTTATGGAAATGTTCAACGTGGTTATCCAGCTGGGGGCTATCTTAGCTGTTGTCTTCATTTATTTTGATAAGCTCAATCCTTTTAAACCGGATAAAACACCCCGCCAAGTTCAGAAAACATGGCAACTCTGGGCTAAAGTAGTAGTGGCTTCCTTGCCAGCAGTTATAATAGGAATTCCACTTGATAACTGGTTTGAAAAGAATTTCCATAATTTTGTTTCTGTAGCAATTATGTTGATTATTTATGGGATTGCCTTCATTCTTATAGAACGACGTAATCAGGAAGTAGAGCCAACTGTGACAAATATAGAGAAGCTTCCTTACAAAACAGCTCTCTACATAGGTTTCTTCCAAGTTTTGTCGCTCTTTCCAGGGACCAGTCGGTCAGGAGCAACTATTGTTGGTGGTCTTTTAAATGGAACTAGTCGTTCTGTTGTGACAGAATTTACCTTTTTCTTAGGAATCCCAGTTATGTTTGGGGCTAGTGGTATTAAGGTTCTGAAGTTTATCCTAAAAGGAAATAGTCTTGATTTGGGTCAATTGACTCTCTTGCTGGTGGCTATGATTGTGGCCTTTGGAGTGAGTATGTATGTCATTCGATTCTTGACTGATTATGTGAAAAAACATGATTTTACCGTGTTCGGTAAATATCGGATTGGCCTGGGCGCTTTATTGCTTATTTATTGGGTTTTTAAGGCTTTGTTTGCAAAATAAACTGAAAGAGTTGGGATGCCAGCTCTTTTCTTTTGAAATCAAGAAGAAGACTGACTTTAACCTTTGAAAAACAAAGGGGAATTTAGTATAATGGAAGGACTAGTATGTACGAGGTAGAACAATGGAAGTGAAGCAAATTAGTGAATCAACAATCAAGATCACCATCAAATTAGAAGATCTAGAAGAGCATGGTATGGAAATGGCTGATTTTCTGGTTCCTCAAGAAAAGACGGAGGAATTTTTCTATACCATTTTGGACGAACTAGAAATGCCAGAAAGCTTTTTAGATAGTGGAATGCTGAGTTTTCGGGTGACTCCAAAACCAGACAAATTAGACGTTTTTGTCACAAAATCTAAAGTAGACAAAAATTTAAATTTTGAAGATTTGGCTGACTTGCCTGGTATGGACGAACTTTCTCAAATGACTCCGGATGAATTTCTAAAGACGCTTGAAAAAAACATCTTTGAAAAAAGCCGTGATGATATAGATGCTGTTCAAATGCTGGAAAAAGCAGAAGAGGAAGATACATCTGAACCAGAGGAAGGGCAAGAACAAGATCGCTATATTTATTATATCTTGCGTTTTTCTGACTTGAAAAATCTGATTGCATTCACCAAAACAGTTGACTATCCGGTGGATACATCAGAGTTATACAAGATGGATCAGCATTACTATTTGACTATTTTAGTAGATATTGAAGGTCGTCCGAGTCGTTATCCAGCTTGGCTTCTGGCAGCAATGCGTGAACATGCTGAGGATACAGATACGACGAGAGCCCTTCTTCAAGAGCACGGTCACTTGTTGATTGTAACAGATGCTGTGCAACATCTTCAAAAGGTAAACTGCTGATGGTTACATTTCCTTTGAAATTTATTATGGTCTTGCTGTGCACCTTTTTTATTGGTATCTTGTTAACGCCTCTGGTTCGCATTTTGGCCTTTAAAATTGATGCAGTTGACTATCCTAATGCCCGACGAATTAATAAAAAGCCTATGCCTAGTGCAGGTGGCCTAGCGGTCGTTATAGCTTTTTCTATCACAAGTTTAATCATGATGCCAACCATTGTGCAGGTTACTTTTCGTGGAGAAACTTATTTCGATTATATTTGGCCAGTTGTCCTAGGAGGTGGAGTGGTAGCCTTAACAGGTCTGATTGACGATGTAAAAGAGTTATCTCCTTTGCCTAAGTTGCTTGGAATTGTTGTTGCTGCTTCTTTGATTTGGCTTTTGACAGATTTTCGCTTAAATGACTTTAAAATTCCTTTCGGTGGTCCTCATCTCTTTTTCCCTCCTTGGTTATCCTTTATTTTAACCTTGATTTGGATCGTATCTATTACAAATGCAGTGAATCTTATGGATGGGTTAGATGGTTTGGTTAGCGGTGTATCAATAATCTCCTTGCTAACAATGGGAGTTGTATCTTATTTCTTTCTACCTGACCATAATTTATTCTTAACCCTGACAATTTTTGTCTTAGTAGCTTCGATTGCAGGCTTCTTCCCTTATAATTACCATCCAGCAATTATATATGGTGGAGATACTGGAGCCCTTTTTATTGGGTTTATGATTTCGGTTCTGTCTTTGCAAGGTTTGAAAAATGCAACGGCTGTTGCTGTGGTGACGCCTATGATTATTTTAGGTGTGCCGATTGCGGATACTTTCTTGGCGATTGTCCGCCGGACTTTATCTGGTCAAAAATTCTATCAGCCTGACCGCAATCACTTGCATCACCGTTTGCTTTCTTTAGGCTTGACTCATAGAGGAACGGTTTTGGTGATTTATGGGATTTCGTTGATTTTTGCTACAATCTCTCTATTACTAAATATTTCCAGTAGAGTTGGTGGTGTACTTCTAGTTATTGGTTTGCTTTTTGGAGTAGAGCTGTTGGCAGAACTGATTGAAATTTTAGGACCAAACCGTACACCGCTTTTAAAGATTATGCGGTATATTGGAAACTCTTCTTATAGGGAAGAAGTGCGTCGACATTGGAAAAATAAAGAACATAAATAAGAACAATTCTAATCAAAATAAAAGCCTTTTGGGCTTTTTTTTGCTATACTAATGAGTGGAATACGATAAAGAAAGGAATGGACGCAATGTCTGTATTAGAAATCAAAGATCTTCATGTTGAGATTGAAGGAAAAGAAATTCTCAAGGGGGTTAACCTTACCTTGAAAACAGGAGAAGTGGCTGCTATCATGGGACCAAATGGTACAGGTAAATCCACTCTTTCTGCTGCTATTATGGGGAATCCCAATTACGAAGTTACCCAAGGAGAAATCCTCTTTGACGGAGTTAACATTTTAGAATTGGAAGTAGACGAGCGTGCTCGTATGGGACTCTTCCTTGCGATGCAGTATCCTAGTGAAATTCCTGGTATTACCAATGCCGAATTTTTGCGAGCAGCCATGAATGCTGGCAAAGAAGATGAGGATAAGATCTCTGTCCGTGATTTTATCATGAAGCTAGACGAAAAGATGGAATTGCTCAACATGAAAGAAGAAATGGCTGAGCGCTACCTTAATGAAGGTTTCTCCGGTGGTGAAAAGAAACGCAATGAAATCCTCCAGTTACTTATGCTTGAGCCTACTTTTGCGCTTTTAGATGAGATTGACTCAGGGCTTGATATTGATGCTCTTAAGGTTGTGTCTAAAGGGGTTAATGCCATGCGCGGTGAAGGATTTGGTGCTATGATTATTACCCACTACCAACGTCTGCTTAACTACATCACTCCAGATAAAGTTCATGTTATGATGGAAGGTAAGGTTGTTCTTTCTGGCGGTCCTGAATTGGCAGTACGCTTGGAAAAAGAAGGTTATGCTAAGTTGGCTGAAGAATTGGGCTTCAACTACAAGGAAGAAGTTTAGTCAAACACTCTTTTGACTTTGATAAAAGATAGGAGAATGACATGACTAAAGAATTAATTCAAGAATTTTCACAGTTGCACGCAGAGCCAGAATGGTTGGCTAGTCTCCGTCAGAAGGCTTTTGACAAGATTGACCAACTAGATTTGCCTGTCATTGAGCGGGTTAAATTTCATCGCTGGAATCTGGGAGACGGACGGATTTCTGACAGCGAGCCTTTGAACAGTGTGCCAGATTTTACGTCTCTTGGGGACAATCTCAAGTTTATCCAAATGGGGACTCAAACAGTCCTTGAGCAATTGCCAGCTGACTTGGCAGAGCAAGGGGTTGTTTTTACAGATTTTCACACGGCCTTAGAAGAGATTCCAGAGCTGGTAGAGAAGCATTTTATGTCTGCGGTTAAGTATGACGAGGATAAATTGGCTGCTTACCATACGGCTTATTTCAACAGCGGCGCAGTTCTTTATGTACCTGACAATGTTGAGATTGACCAGCCGATTGAAGGAATTTTTTATCAGGACAGCGAAAGCGATGTTCCTTTTAACAAGCATATTTTGATTATCGCAGGCAAGCATTCTAAGGTTAACTACTTGGAACGCTTGGAAACTTATGGTGAAGGAGCTGTTCCAGCGACAGCTAATATCACAGTAGAAGTCATTGCTCAGGCTGGAGCTCAGATTAAGTTTTCAGCGATTGACCGCTTGGGCCAAAACGTCACAGCCTATATCAGCCGCCGTGGTAAGCTGGACAACGACGCTATGATTGACTGGGCTATCGGTGTTATGAACGAAGGCAATGTCGTAGCGGACTTTGATAGTGACCTCTATGGCAAGGGTAGTCATGCGGATATGAAGGTGGTGGCTCTCTCAAGTGGTAAGCAGGTTCAAGGGATTGATACCCGCGTAACTAACTATGGCTGCAACTCTATCGGAAATATCCTGCAGCACGGGGTTATCCTGGAAAAAGGGACTCTGACCTTCAATGGTATCGGCCATATTATCAAAGGCGCTAAGGGAGCAGACGCCCAGCAGGAAAGCCGGGTTCTCATGCTGTCTGACCAAGCACGATCAGATGCTAATCCAATTCTCTTGATTGATGAGAATGATGTGACAGCTGGTCACGCTGCTTCTATCGGCCAGGTGGATCCAGAAGATATGTACTATCTCATGAGTCGGGGTCTTGATAAGGCGACGGCAGAGCGCTTGGTTGTACGTGGTTTCTTAGGCTCAGTGATTGTAGAAATCCCTGTTAAAGAAGTCCGTGATGAAATGATTGAAAATATTGATATTATTCTCGCGAAAAGATAAAAAGCTGGGCCTTGGCCCGTGTAGTAGATAGGAGTCTTTATGTCTGGATTTAATGCAGAAGCAATCAAGCAAGATTTTCCCATTTTGGACCAAATTGTCAATGATGAGCCTTTGGTTTATTTAGACAATGCTGCGACAACTCAGAAACCCACGCGGGTGCTAGCAGCTATCGAAAACTACTATCTTAGTGACAATGCCAACGTCCACCGTGGTGTGCATACGCTAGCCGAGCGGGCAACAGCGTCCTATGAAACAGCCAGAGAAAGAGTTCGTGCTTTTATCAATGCCGCTTCTAGCAGAGAAGTCCTCTTTACACGAGGAACCACGACGAGTCTCAATTGGGTAGCTCGCTTTGCAGCTGAAAGGCTACAGTCTGGTGATGAAGTGATGATTTCTATCATGGAGCACCATTCTAATGTCATTCCCTGGCAGGAAGCTTGTAGGAAGACTGGAGCCAAGCTGGTCTATGTCTATCTCAAGGATGGTGCTCTGGATATGGAAGATTTCCGTGCCAAGCTCAATGAGCGGACCAAGTTTGTCTCGCTGGCTCAGGCTTCTAATGTCCTCGGTGTCATCAATCCCATCAAGGAGATTGCCCAGCTGGTTCATCAGCAAGGAGCGCTTTTGGTGGTGGATGGAGCTCAATCCATTCCGCACATGAAGGTTGATGTGCAGGATTTGGATGTGGACTTCTTCGCCTTTTCGGGACATAAGATGGCAGGCCCAACTGGTATCGGGGTTCTCTATGGTAAGGAAGAACTGCTAGAGCAGATGTCACCGGTCGAATTCGGTGGCGAAATGATTGATTTCGTTTATGAGCAGGAAGCGACATGGAAGGAGTTGCCTTGGAAGTTTGAGGCTGGAACGCCAAATATAGCAGGAGCAATCGGTCTTGCAGCGGCTATTGATTATTTGGAAGGCTTGGGTATGGATGCCATTGCTCAGCATGAGCAGGACCTGATTGCCTACGTATTTCCTAAGCTGCAGGCGGTAGAAGGTTTGACCATTTATGGCTCTCAGGATTTAGCTCAGCGCTCAGGCGTGATTGCCTTTAACCTGGATGGTCTTCATCCGCATGATGTCGCGACGGCTCTAGACTATGAGGGAGTGGCTGTTCGGGCAGGTCACCATTGTGCCCAGCCTTTGCTCACTTATCTGCAGGTACCAGCGACTGTGCGAGCCAGCTTTTATATCTACAATACCTATGCGGATTGTGACAAGCTGGTAGATGCTTTAGAAAAGACAAAGGAGTTTTTCAATGGCGCTTTCTAAGTTAGACAGTCTTTACAAGGCGGTTGTGACCGACCACTCGGCTCACCCTCATCATCATGGTAAGTTGGAAGATGTGGAGCAAATAGTCCTCAATAACCCGACCTGTGGCGATGTCATCAGTTTGTCTGTGAAGTTTAATGATAAAGATGAGATTGAGGATATTGCCTTTGTGAATTCTGGCTGTACTATTTCAACGGCTTCGGCCAGCATGATGACGGATGCGGTTCTGGGCAAGACAAAAGAGCAGGCGCTGGAATTAGCAGAAGTCTTCTCGCAAATGGTTCAGGGCCAGGAAGACAGTCGCCAGAAAGAATTGGGTGATGGAGCCTTTTTAGCTGGCGTTGCCAAATTCCCGCAGCGGATTAAGTGTGCGACCTTGGGTTGGAATGCCCTCAAGCGAGCAATTGAAGAAGATAAAAAGTAAGAATGTGAAAGGAAATTATGTCAGAAGAAAGAGTAGAACCAAAACCGATTGATCTCGGTGAATACAAGTTTGGTTTCCATGACGATGTTGAACCTGTCCTCTCGACAGGAAAAGGGCTGAATGAAGCGGTCATTCGCGAGCTTTCTGCAGCCAAGGATGAACCAGAATGGATGCTGGAGTTTCGCCTCAAATCTTACGAGACTTTCAAGAAGATGCCGATGCAGACTTGGGGTCCGGATTTGTCAGAAATTAATTTTGATGACTTGATTTACTATCAAAAGGCGTCTGATAAACCGGCTAGAAGTTGGGATGAAGTGCCTGAGAAGATCAAGGAAACCTTTGAGAAGATTGGGATCCCAGAAGCGGAGCGGGCATATCTGGCTGGTGCGGCAGCCCAGTATGAGTCCGAAGTGGTCTACCACAATATGAAAGAAGAGTTCCAAAAGCTAGGCATTGTCTTTACGGATACCGACTCAGCTCTTAAGGAATACCCTGAGCTTTTCAAGCAGTATTTTGCTAAGCTGGTTCCTCCAACAGATAATAAGTTGGCGGCCCTCAACTCTGCTGTCTGGTCTGGTGGTACCTTCATCTATGTTCCAAAAGGTGTCAAAGTGGATATTCCGCTACAAACCTACTTCCGAATTAACAATGAGAATTCTGGTCAGTTTGAGCGGACATTGATTATTGTTGACGAGGGAGCAAGTGTACATTATGTAGAAGGGTGTACAGCTCCGACATACTCTAGTAATAGTCTCCATGCGGCTATTGTTGAAATTTTTGCCCTTGATGGTGCCTATATGAGGTACACAACTATCCAAAACTGGTCAGATAATGTCTACAACCTCGTGACCAAGCGGGCGAAGGCTTTGAAAGATGCGACAGTTGAGTGGATTGACGGGAATCTCGGTGCGAAAACAACTATGAAATATCCGTCTGTCTATCTGGATGGACCTGGGGCGCGTGGAACAATGCTTTCCATTGCCTTTGCCAATACCAATCAGCACCAAGATACAGGTGCTAAGATGATTCACAATGCTCCGCATACTAGCTCCTCTATTGTGTCTAAGTCAATTGCTAAGGGTGGGGGTAAAGTGGATTACCGCGGTCAGGTAACCTTTGCTAAAAATTCCAAGAAATCAGTCAGCCATATTGAGTGTGATACGATTATCATGGATGACCTTTCGGCGTCAGATACTATTCCCTTTAATGAAATTCATAACTCTCAGGTGGCTCTGGAGCATGAGGCTAAAGTTTCTAAGATTTCAGAAGAGCAGCTCTACTATCTCATGAGCCGTGGCTTGTCTGAATCCGAAGCAACAGAAATGATTGTTATGGGCTTTGTTGAGCCTTTTACCAAAGAACTGCCTATGGAATATGCTGTTGAGCTGAATCGCTTGATCAGCTATGAAATGGAAGGGTCGGTTGGATAAAACCTGTGAGACAAAAGTAAATTATTTTTACAACAAAGATTGTTCCTCTTGTTTCTAAACTTAGGTTTAGAAGACTATTTAGGTTTTTTGTTAAAGTATCTTTTGAATATGAAAAAGCCAGACTGGGATAAAAACATCTCAGTCTTTTTTAGTGTGGATGAAGTGTGTGCTTCAAAAAAACAGAAGGGTTGGAAAGAGAAATGAAGATAATAGAAGTTGTCCACGCATTTCTTCTGACTTTATCTGGAGGTGTCCTGAGTGGCGAAGAAGTTCAAGTGACTATTTTGTGCTACCTTTAAGATTTGGTGAAATTATGTGTTGTAGCTTAGAGTAAAATACAAGGTAAAAACGCCAATTCTGTTGATTTCTCTATTCATAAAAAACATCAGGAAGTTTTCCTTCCTGATGTTTCTATAATTTTTTATTAACGTATTCTACAAAGTTATTCCACCAGACTTTCAAGAAAAAGCCTTGCGCAACTTCCTTTTCCGTTTCCATCGTAATGCTGGGTTGTTCTTTTAAGTAGCCCTTTCCAATTAAATCAGTGTCTTTGTAGCTTAAAGTTCCGATTGGTGTATGAGCTGCAAGAGGAGCCTTGAACTCCTGTTTATTTTTTTTGAAAGTGACTTTTGGTTCTGAGTCACTCCCGATTCTCTGGATAATATTCAAATCATTTGATGCAACAACTTTGATTTGATCTTCGCTTCCGTTAATGACTGAAATGTGACTGTCTTCGTAAGGTGATCCTTTTTCGGCTAGTGTAGTCACTACGAAGTTGTTAGTGATATAGTCCATGATGCTGGCAGTGGCTAGGAAAATAGCTTTTAAATCTTCTTCAGCATTTTCGACATTTAAAACGACTGTAATGAGTCTCATATCTCTTTCGTTAGCAGAAGCGATGAAGGAGAGGCCGCCTTGGTCGGAGATTCCGATCTTTAATCCATCCACCCCCTTGCGATAAGAAGGCATGTCTTTTAACATATAATTCGAACTATTGACTTCTAATCCGTCAAAGTTGAAGCTAGTTTTTTCGGTAATATTTAAAACTTGCGGATAATCTTTAATGAGATGATAAGATATAAGGGCCATATCATAGGCGCTTAGCTGATTTTCTTCATCTTTTTTGGAATTAGGATAGATATTATCTCCGAGATGAGAGTTGTTTAAACCAGTTGAATTGACAATTTTCGCGTCAGAAATTCCCCATTCTTTCAGTTTGGCTTTCATAAGATCGACAAACTTTTTTTCGCTTCCAGCAATTTTTTCAGCTAGGGCGATAGTAGCGCTGTTAGCATTGGCGATAAGAGAGGCTTCTAATAATTCTTCGACAGAGTAGCTTCCTTTGTCTAGAGGGAGGTTGCTGATGTCATAATTAGTTGTCAGATTTAGAGCATATTCGGAAATTTCAACCTGGCTGTCCATAGTAATTTTCTCAGCTTTTATGGCATCATAGACCAGATAGGCTGATAGCAGTTTGGTCAGACTTCCTATTGGTACAGGGCTAGTAGCCTCTTTTTCATAGAGAATTTTTCCAGTATTTACGTCAAAAGCGATAGCATTTTTGGCGGCAACATCAAAGTCATCTGCAGAAACAAGAGTACAGAAGCTGCAAAATAAACAAGTAAATAAAAGTACTATAATTTTTTTCATATCTCTTCCTTTGAGTAGGGTTAATCCTATTGTACCATAAAAATAGCTGTTGTAGAGGTTTGCCTTCTTTGAAAAAAGTATTATGAATAAATATACTTTGTGAATATGAACGTTTTTTTAATGATCTTTTTACATTATTTTTATTTTAAACAAAAAGACGAACAAAAGTGAATGTGTAGGCGTTCGTGGAACAAAAAATAATATAATGCTTAAAATTTTTTAAAAAAATACTTGTTTTTATAAAATAATAGAGTATAATAATACAAATAACATTAAAAGGAGATGCGACAATGAAACCAGTGAAAAAATTAGCTGTTTTAGGGCTTACGCTTGCTTCTGTTTTTACCTTAGCAGCATGTGGAAATTCTAACTCAGGGGCTTCAAAGACTTATTCTTATGTCTATTCAACAGACCCAGATACCTTGGATTATACAAATACTAATCGTTCAACTACGTCTGATGTTATTGCAAACTTAGTGGATGGACTATTAGAAAATGATAGATACGGAAATCTTGTGCCATCTCTAGCAGAAGATTGGACGGTATCAAAAGATGGTTTGACTTATACATATAAGCTTCGGAAGGGTGCTAAATGGTATACTTCTGAGGGTGAAGAATATGCAGAAGTCAAAGCGCAGGACTTTGTTACTGGTTTGAAGCACGCGGCTGACAGCAATTCAGATGCGCTTCCAATTGTTCAAAGCTCTATCAAAGGTTTGGATGCTTATGTAAAAGGTGAAAGTAAGGACTTCTCAACGGTTGGAGTTAAGGCGATTGACGATTATACAGTCCAATATACACTCAATCAGCCAGAGAGTTATTGGAATTCTAAAACCACATTGGGTATTCTTTTCCCAATTAACGAAGAATTTTTAAAATCATCTGGTAAAGATTTCGGTACTGTAAAACCTTCAGGAATTCTCTATAACGGTCCATATTTCCTGAAGTCCTTCACATCTAAATCATCTATTGAATATACAAAAAATGACAACTATTGGGATAAGAACAATGTGAAGATTTCAGACGTCAAGTTGACTTACTTTGATGGTTCTGATCAAGAGGCGCTTGTTCGTAACTTTAAAGATGGTACATACACACAAGCTCGTTTGTATCCAAATAGTTCAAGTTATGCTTCAGTGCAAAAACAATACAAAGATAATATTGTATACTCTCCTCAAGATGCAACGACATTCTTCTATGCCTTTAACTACAACCGTAAAGCCTACAATTTCACAGCCAAGACAACAGATGCACAAAAGACATCTACAACAGCTGCTCTCTTAAACAAAGATTTCCGTCAGGCAATCAACTTCGCTTTTAATCGGACGGCTTATGGAGCGCAGCAAAACGGTCAAGAGGGGGCAACTAGCTCACTTAGAAACAGCTTAGTACCGCCAACATTCGTTCAGATTGGCGAAAAGAACTTCGGAGACATCGTTAAAGAAGATTTGGCGAGCTATGGTGATGAGTGGAAGGGTGTCAAATTAGACGATGCTCAAGATGGACTCTTTAATGTTGAAAAAGCTAAGGCAGAATTTGCCAAAGCAAAAGATGCTCTCCAAGCACAAGGTGTTGAATTCCCGATTCACTTAGATCTTCCTGTTGATCAAACAAACAACCTCTTGGTACAACAGGCTAATTCATTTAAACAATCAGTTGAAGAAGCCCTTGGTAAAGATAATGTTGTTATTGATGTACAGCAAATGTCTACAGAAAATAAAAATAATGTAACGTACTTTGCGGAGACTGCGGCTCAAAAAGACTACGATATCAACATTGCTGGTTGGGGTCCTGACTTCCAAGATCCATCAACTTATTTGAATATTTTTGATCCAGATAAAGGAGATATGCTCCAAAATATCGGTTTGGAAAAAGGACAAAATGCTGATTTAGCAGACAAACTGGGCTTGAACGAATTTAAGAAATTAAATGAAGAGGCAGATTCTGAAAAACAAGATACAACTGCTCGCTATACAAAATATGCAGCAGCTCAAGCTTGGTTAACAGATAGCTCTTTGGTCATTCCAATTCAATCAAACGGTGGTATTCCGCTTGTTATGAAGGCAGTTCCGTTCACAAAACCTTACTCTCTGGTTGGTATCAAAGGTGATGTTTACGTCTTTAAGTACAGAGAAGTTCAAAATGACATTGTAACGGCGAAAGACTACAAAGCCGCTGAGAAAAAATGGAAGAAAGAAAAAGAAAAATCAAATGCCAAAGCTCAAGAAGAATTGGCTGATCATGTTAAATAGACCTAAGGCTCTACATCTTTGTGATGTAGAGTTTTTTACTCATATGTAATGTTTTCTGACATGAAAAATGAAAAAATAGTCAATTTTTACTTAAAACGATTTATTTTTTCAGGGAAATAGGGTATAATGGACAAAATGGTAAAAAACTAGAGTGATATTTCAGAGAAAACCTCTCATGGATGATTTGAATATCTCTTATTTTGAAAGGAGTATTTCATGAATAAGAAAAAAAGATTTGTTGGAGTTGGACTTGCAGTTTTATCTTCTGTGATTTTAGCTGCTTGTAGTTCAACAGCATCTAATACAAAGGTGTATTCTTATGTATATAGTAATGATCCAGATTCTTTGGACTATGTAGTTGCTAATCGTGCTACCACTTCAGATGTGACTGGAAATCTGATTGATGGTTTGCTTGAAAATGATAAGTATGGGAATTTGATTCCGTCTCTTGCTGAAGATTGGACCGTATCTAAGGATGGTTTGACCTATACTTACAAGCTTCGAAAAGATGCTAAGTGGTATACCTCAGATGGCGAAGAGTATGCTGAGGTAAAAGCTCAAGATTTTGTGACAGGATTGAAGCACGCAGCCGATGGCAAATCTGAAGCTCTTTACCTTGTTCAAAATTCTATCAAAGGATTGGATGCCTATATCAAAGGGGAAACTAAAGACTTTTCTACTGTAGGTGTAAAAGCACTGGATGATTATACAGTGCAGTATACTTTGAATAAGCCAGAAAGTTACTGGAATTCGAAGACGACTAGTGGTATCTTATTCCCGATAAATGCTGATTTCTTAGCTTCCCAAGGAAATAGTTTTGGCTCAGCTAAACCGTCTAGTATTTTGTACAATGGTCCTTATATTTTGAAGTCTTTAACGGCAAAATCTTCTATTGAATATAAGAAAAACGAAAATTATTGGGATAAAGAAAATGTTCCGATTGAAGATGTAAAACTATCTTATTATGATGGATCTGATCAAGAATCCTTAGTTCGTAATTTTAGCGATGGTGCCTATACCCTGGCTCGTGTATTCCCAAATAGTTCGAACTATGCTTCTGTTAAAAAGAAATATGCGGATAATATTACTTATTCTCAACAAGGTGGAACTTCATTTTTCTATGTCTTTAATGTAAATCGTCAGTCTTATAATCATACTTCTAAGAAAGACGACAAGCAAAAATCAGATACCAAGGCTGCTATTTTAAACAAAGACTTCCGTCAGGCAATCGGTTTTGCCTTTGATAGAAAAGCTTACGCAGCTCAAACGAATGGCGAAGACGGCGCATCAATGATCTTGCGCAATCTTGCAGTACCTCCGACATTTGTGCAGATTAGGGATCGGAATTTTGGAGATGTCGTGAAAGAAAAACTAGCGAGCTACGGTCAAGAGTGGTCTGATGTCAAGTTAGAGGATGCCCAAGACGGTCTATATAATTCTGAAAAAGCTAAAGCAGAGTTTGCAAAAGCTAAAGAAGCGCTGCAGGCTCAAGGTGTAAATTTCCCGATTCATCTAGATTTGCCAGTAAGTCAGTCTGATAAGGCCGGAATCCAACAAGCTAGTTCCTTTAAACAGTCTGTTGAGTCAGCGCTTGGAAAGGACAATGTAGTAGTTGATCTCCAGCAGATGTCCGAAGATGACTTTAATAATACGGGTTATTTCGCCAACTCGGCTGCTCAAAAAGATTATGATCTTTCAACCAGTGGTTGGACTCCTGATTATCAAGATCCTTCTACATATTTAGATGTTTTTGATCCGACAAATGGTGGATTGCTACAAGCGATTGGAATTGAACCGGGTCAAAATCAAGACGTTGTGTCAGCTCTAGGATTAAATGATTATAAAGCTCTGAATGATGATGCAAATAAGGAAACGTCTGATACGAGTGTGCGTTATGAAAAATATGCAAATTCTCAAGCCTGGTTGACAGATAGTGGTTTGACCCTTCCAAGTATCTCAAACGGTGCTAATCCGCTGGTTCAAAAATCAGTTCCATTTACTAGAGCCTACTCTTGGATTGGAAGTAAAGGGACAGCTACAAATTATAAATACATGCAACTTCAAGACGATGTCTTGACTTCTAAGGATTATGAGAAGGCATTTAAAACTTGGATGAAAGAAAAAGAATCATCTAATGAAAAAGCTCAAAAAGAGTTAGAAAAACATGTAAAATAACAATTACCCTAACGAGGAGGCTAAATAGCTTTCTCGTTTTTTGTAAGCTTGAGATTATCAAGCCTTAAGTAGTGTCTTTGCTTGGTTTGATCGTCTCTTTTGGATGATTTCACAGGCACGTCCCAATATGCTATAACCAGCTATAAAAAATAATTATAACAATATAGATTTTTTTTGATAAAAAGGTTTTCATTTCTATTTGAGAAGTGTTATAATCTAAGATAAATCTAACCTAAATAGGAGAATGTTATGAAGAAACGCAATGTTTTAGCCATGGCAGGTGTTACTTTACTTGCTGCTGGTGTCTTGGCTGCCTGCTCTAGTTCTAAGTCTGGATCATCAAACACAAATACTAATTTTACTTATGTTTATCAAACAGACCCAGAAACTTTGGACTATACCTTATCAAATAAGACCTCTACCCATGAAATCACATCTAATGTCATTGATGGTTTGCTTGAAAATGACCAATATGGTAATCTTGTTCCATCTCTTGCAGAAGACTGGAGTGTATCTAAGGACGGCCTGACTTACACCTACAAATTGCGTAAGGGAGTTAAATGGTATACATCCGATGGCGAAGAATATGCAGATGTAACTGCTAAGGATTTTGTGACAGGTTTGAAACATGCTGTAGATAAAAAGTCAGAAGCTCTTTATATGGTGGAAAATTCCATCAAAGGATTGGATGCCTATATCAAAGGGGAAACAAAGGACTTCTCAACAGTAGGGATTAAAGCTGTCGATGATCATACCTTGCAGTTCACTTTGGAACACCCAGAAAGCTTCTGGAATTCTAAATTAACAATGGGTGTCCTATTCCCTGTTAATGAAGAGTTCTTGAAATCTAAAGGAGACAAATTTGGTCAAGCTACTGACCCGACAAGTATCCTTTATAATGGTCCTTTCTTGTTGAAAGGTATAACTTCGAAGTCCTCTATCGAGTTTGCGAAAAATCAGAACTATTGGGATAAGGATAATGTCCATGTTGACAATGTTAAATTAGCTTTCTATGATGGGCAAGACCAAGAATCCTTAATTCGTGGCTTTAAAGACGGCTCTTATAGTAAGGCACGTGTTTATCCTCGTAGTTCAAACTATGCGTCTGTAGAGAAAGAATATAAAGACAATATTATCTTTAGTCCTCAAGGTTCATCTACTTTCACTGTTTTCACAAACATTGATCGCCAAAGTTATAATCATACTTCTAAAACGACAGATACACAAAAAACATCTACCAAAAAAGCTATCTTAAACAAAGACTTCCGTCAGGCTTTGAACTTTGCTTATGACCGTAAGGCCTATTCTGACCAAGTGAACGGTGAAGAAGGAGCCCTTAAATCTGTTCGTAACCTCTATGTCCCACCAACATTTGTTCAAGTTGGTGACAAGAATTTTGGAGATGTCGTAAAAGAAGATGTTGTCAAATACGGCGATGAGTGGAAAGATGTTGATTTCTCAGATGCGACTAACGGTCTCTACAATCCAGAGAAAGCAAAAGCAGAATTCGCCAAAGCAAAAGAAGCTCTTCAAGCAGAAGGCGTGGAATTCCCAATTCATCTGGACATACCAACAATCCAGACCAATACTCTTATTGTAAAACGGGCTCAATCTTTGAAACAGTCTATTGAAAAGAGTTTAGGAACAGACAATGTTGTGGTTGATATTCAAATGTTATCCCAAGAAGATGTTCAGAACATCACTTACTACGCTCCAAATGCAGCTGCTTTGGATTGGGATATCACAGACCAACTTGGCTGGACTCCTGACTTCCAAGATCCGTCATCCTACTTAGAGATTCTACACCCAGAAACAGGTGATAACACGAAGTCTTTCCTTGGATTTGAAGCTGGTAGTGGAAATGCTGCTGCTAAACAAATCGGCATGGATGAATTTGGAAAATTGTTGGATGAAGCTGCTGCTGAAAAGACAGATACAACAAAACGCTATGAAAAATATGCAGCTGCTCAAGCTTGGTTGACAGATAGTTCGATCTTGATTCCAAGCACTTCAAATGGTGGAGGAGCTGGTGTAACTAGGGTTGTGCCATTCACTGCTGCTTTTGGTTGGACAGGTAACAAATCAGATGGTGCCTTCCTCTACAAATACATCAAGCTTCAAGATAAACCAGTGACGAAGAAAGAGTATCAAGAAGCTGAGAAGAAATGGATTAAAGAAAAAGAAGAATCTAACAAAAAAGCTCAAGAAGAACTTGAGAAGCATATAAAATAATCCATAATTCCCCCTATCTCAATGAGAGATAGGGGTGTTTTAGTAATTAAGTGAGAAGAAGGATAGTTGTTTTTTTAGAACGAAAAGAGGATAATAAGACCCGTTTTTTTGAAATCGCCAATATTTCACAAGTTGAATATCCTATAGGAACCATTGTATTTGTGGGCTATGTAGGTCAATATCACAAAATATTCTGACAATTCTGGTTTACATTTAAATTATTATGTGATATAATCTTAGACAAAACTAAATTTGAAATTGAAATGGAGAATATACGATGAAGAAAGGTAAAATCCTTGCACTTGCGGGAGTTGCTCTCTTGGCTACTGGCGTTCTTGCAGCGTGCTCAAATTCTACATCAAACACATCAAACACATCAAGCTCTGGCGCAGATCAAGCTTTTAACTATATCTACGAAGTTGATCCAGAAAACTTGAATTATTTGATCTCTAGTAAAGCAGCAACAACTGACCTTACAGCTAACTTGATTGATGGTCTTTTGGAAAATGACAACTATGGAAACTTGGTTCCATCGATGGCTGAAGATTGGACAGTGTCTAAGGATGGCTTGACTTATACTTATAAACTTCGTAAGGATGCTAAATGGTATACTTCTGATGGTGAAGAATATGCTGATGTCAAGGCACAAGACTTTGTGGCAGGTCTAAAGTACGCTGCTGACAACAAGTCTGAAACTCTTTATCTTGTTCAAAGTTCTATCAAGGGCTTGGATGACTACGTTAATGGTAAAACAAAGGATTTCTCATCAGTTGGTGTTAAAGCAGTTGATGACCACACAGTTCAATATACTTTAAATGAGCCAGAAAGTTTCTGGAACTCTAAAACAACAATGGGTATCCTTTATCCAGTCAATGAAGAGTTCTTGAAGTCTAAAGGCGACAAGTTTGCTCAAGCTGCTGACCCAACTAGTCTTCTATACAACGGGCCATTCCTACTAAAATCTATCACATCTAAATCATCTATTGAATTTGCTAAAAATCCAAATTATTGGGATAAAGATAATGTCCATGTGAGCGATGTTAAATTAACATACTTTGACGGGCAAGATCAAGGTAAACCAGCTGAGCAATTTGCTAAAGGTGCTCTAAGTGCGGCTAGACTGGCTCCTACAAGTGCTACCTTCTCTAAAGTAGAAAAAGAATTCAAAGATAATATCGTTTATACTCCTCAAGATTCTTCAAGCTATTTAGTTGGGGTGAACATTGATCGTCAAGCGTACAATCACACAGCTAAGTCAAGTGATGCACAAAAATCATCAACAAAGAAAGCTTTGATGAATAAAGATTTCCGTCAAGCTTTGAGTTTTGCATTCGACAGAACGGCTTATGCTTCACAAGTTAACGGTAAAGAAGGGGCTACGAAAATGCTCCGCAATCTCTACATTCCACCTACTTTTGTTCAGGCAGATGGTAAGAGCTTCGGCGAACTTGTGAAAGAAAAAGTGGCTAGCTATGGAGATGAGTGGAAAGATGTAAACTTCGACGATGCTCAAGATGGTCTTTACAATAAAGAAAAAGCTAAAGCTGAATTTGCGAAAGCTAAAAAAGCTCTCCAAGAAGAAGGTGTAGAATTCCCTATTCATTTGGATATGCCAGTAGACCAAACTGCTAGTGCTAAAGTTCAGCGTGTTCAATCTTTGAAACAATCAATTGAGAGCTCGCTTGGGACAGACAATGTGGTTGTTGACATTCATCAAATGAAGACTGATGATGTTTTGAACATCACATATTATGCTGCTTCAGCTGCTGAAGAAGACTGGGATATTTCTGATAATGTTGGTTGGTCTCCTGACTATCAAGATCCATCAACTTATCTTGAAATTATCAAGCCTGGCGGTGAAAATACCAAGACATTCTTAGGGTTTGATGGTAAAGAAAATGCAGCTGCAGACCAAGTTGGTTTGAAGGAGTATGCTAAGCTAGTTGATGAAGCTAGCGCTGAAAAGACAGATGTAAATAAACGCTATGAAAAATATGCAGCCGCTCAAGCATGGCTAACAGATAGCGCCTTGTTGATACCAACAACAAGTAGGACTGGACGTCCAGTTTTAACTAAGATTGTACCATTTACAGCTCCTTTTGCTTGGTCTGGTGCTAAAGGTCGTGACATGGCAAGTTACAAATATCTGAAATTACAAGATAAAGCTGTCACAGCCAAAGAATATCAGAAAGCTCAAGAAAAATGGAATAAAGAACGTGCAGAATCTAATAAAAAAGCACAAGAAGAGTTAGAAAAACACGTGAAATAACCAAACATTAGAACTTTCTCTAAAAGGAGAGAAAGTTCTTTTGGGATTTTAAAGGAAACGATAAATGAAGAAATATATATTTATGCGTATCTTACGCTCCCTGGTGTCGATTTTCTTAGTAACGGCTTTGACCTATACCATTATTTATACTATGGTGCCAAGAAAATTGATTTTTAAACAGGATCCTAACTATAACAAGATAGCAACCACAAAAGATAAAAAAGCCAATTACGAAAACACAATCTATGAACGTATGGGCTATGTGGATTATTATGATACGAAAGAGTTACAGGAGAAAGCTAGCAAGGAAGATAGCTCTGTAACTGTTGAAGGAACTGATGCAAACAAAAAAATCTACGAAGCTTATATCAAAAAATTAGGTAATGGCTGGAAGCTTCACCAATTTGAAGAAAGCAAGCAGTTTTATGCTGTTCGTGAGGTGCCAGTTCTTGAACGTGTTCTTGGCTTCTACGGGAATTTGATTCAATTTGACCATACTGGTTTTGTCAAAGATGAAACGAATCCAAAACTTAAACGTTATATTCGTATTGAAAACGACCCTGCTATTGGTTGGTCTGTAGTTGGATCAGGGACTAAGCATAAATATTTACTATACTTTAATGCTCAATTTCCGTTTGTTCATCAAAATTTTGTGACCTTGAACTTAGGAAATTCTTACCCAACTTATGCAAATATTCCTGTGTTACAGGTTATTTCACAAGGCCAAGGACAAACAAAGTCAGCTGAAGTTCAATTCCCTACAGGAAAGAAAATTTCATCAGTTAATATCTATTCACGAACTTACAAGTCACCAAGTAAAGCTGATTCGCGAGATATTGCAAACTATGGAAAAGATGATCCATATACAGCTACAGAGAGCAACTATCAATATCCATCCATGCTTGTTAGCTCAGCGATTATTGGTTTGATTGGTATTGCAATCTCTTATCTGATTGCTGTCCCATTAGGGTCTTACATGGCTCGCTTCAAAAACACTTGGATTGATAGTTCATTAACAGGTCTCTTGACCTTCCTTTTGGCCCTGCCAACAATTGCCTTGGTTTATATTATTCGCTTAGGTGGTTCTTCGGTTGGTCTTCCAGATTCTTTCCCAGTTCTTGGCGCAGGAGACTGGCGTTCATATGTTCTTCCGGCAGTAATTCTGGGACTTTTGGGTGCGCCAAGCACAGCTATCTGGATTCGTCGCTATATGATTGACTTGCAATCCCAAGACTTTGTACGTTTTGCTCGTGCTAAAGGATTATCTGAAAAAGAAATTTCAAATAAACACATTTTCAAAAATGCCATGGTTCCATTGGTATCAGGAATTCCAGGGGCTGTTATTGGAGTTATTCAAGGGGCAACCTTGACAGAGACTGTCTTCGCCTTCCCTGGTATGGGTAAAATGTTGATCGACTCAGTTAAAGCTTCAAATAACTCTATGGTAGTCGGATTGGTCTTCATTTTCACTGGTTTATCAGTCTTTGCCTTACTCTTAGGTGATATTTTGATGACAATGCTTGACCCACGTATTAAATTAACAACAAAAGGAGGTAAATAATGGCTTCTATTGATAAAAATAAATTCCAATTTGTCAAACGCGATGATTTTGCCTCTGAAGCAATTGATGCTCCAGCCTATTCATACTGGAGATCTGTTATTCGTCAATTTCTGAAAAAGAAATCTACCATTGTTATGTTGGCGATTTTGCTAACCATTATTTTAATGAGTTTTATTTACCCAATGTTGTCTGACTTTGATTATAACGATGTAAGTAAAGTTAATGATTTTAGTGCTCGTTATATTGCGCCAAATGGAAAATATTGGTTTGGTACAGATAGCAATGGTAAATCTCTCTTTGATGGAGTATGGTTTGGTGCTCGTAATTCTATCTTGATTTCCGTTATTGCGACAGCCATTAACTTGATCATTGGGATTGTTGTTGGTGGTATTTGGGGGATTTCTAAATCTGTTGACCGCGTTATGATGGAAGTTTATAATGTCATCTCAAATATTCCGCAATTATTGATTGTTATTGTCTTGACTTATTCGATCGGAGCTGGATTCTGGAATCTAATCTTTGCCATGACAATTACTTCATGGATTTCGATTGCTTACTTAATTCGTGTACAAATCATGCGGTATCGTGATTTAGAGTACAACCTTGCCAGCCGTACTTTGGGAACGTCTACTTTTAAAATTGTTGCTCGAAACATTATGCCACAACTGGTATCTGTTATCATGACAACTAGCTCTCAAATGCTGCCAAGCTTTATCTCTTATGAAGCCTTCCTTTCTTTCTTTGGTTTGGGGCTTCCAGTAACTGTGCCAAGTTTAGGGCGTTTGATTTCTGACTATTCACAAAACGTTACAACCAATGCTTACCTTTTCTGGATTCCGTTGACAACCTTGATTTTGGTATCCTTGTCCCTTTTCATCGTCGGACAAAATTTGGCGGATGCTAGTGATCCACGTACACATAGATAGGAGTAAATATGATACAAAATAAAAATGTAATATTGACTGCTCGCGATATTGTCGTGGAATTTGACGTTCGTGATAAAGTCCTGACAGCCATTCGAGGTGTATCCCTTGATTTGGTTGAAGGAGAAGTATTAGCTTTGGTAGGAGAATCAGGATCAGGTAAGTCTGTGTTGACTAAAACATTCACTGGGATGTTGGAAGATAATGGGCGCGTTGCGCAAGGTGTTATTAACTACCGTGGTCAAGATTTGACAACTTTAAAATCAAATAAAGATTGGGAAAAAATTCGTGGTGCTAAGATCGCTACGATTTTCCAAGATCCTATGACTAGTTTGGATCCAATCAATACAATAGGAAGCCAAATTACTGAAGTTATTATCAAACACCAAGGCAAAGATGCAAAAGAAGCCAAAGAAATGGCAATCGACTATATGAAAAAAGTTGGAATACCTGATGCAGAACGTCGGTTTGAAGAGTATCCTTTCCAATATTCTGGAGGAATGCGCCAACGTATTGTTATCGCGATTGCTCTTGCCTGTCGTCCAGATATTCTAATTTGTGATGAGCCAACAACAGCTTTGGATGTGACAATTCAAGCACAAATTATCGAACTTTTGAAATCATTGCAGAACGAATACCGCTTTACAACTATATTTATCACTCATGACTTGGGTGTTGTTGCTAGTATTGCCGATAAAGTAGCGGTTATGTATGCTGGTGAGATTGTTGAATACGGGACGGTTGAAGAAATTTTTTACGATCCACGCCATCCTTATACATGGAGCTTGTTATCTAGCTTGCCACAGTTGGCCAATGATCATGGTGAACTCTTCTCTATCCCAGGAACTCCTCCGTCTCTTTATACCGAGTTGAAAGGTGATGCCTTTGCTCTTCGTTCGGATTACGCTATGCAAATTGATTTCGAAGAAAAAGCACCACAATTCCAAGTCACAGAAACTCACTGGGCTAAAACTTGGTTGCTTCATGAAGATGCACCAAAGGTTCACAAGCCTGAAATTATTGAAAATTTACATGATAAAATTCGCTTGAATATGGGCTTTGCTCATTTAGAAGGCTAGGAGGAAGGAAATGTCTGAAAAATTAGTAGAAGTTAAAGATTTGGAGATTTCCTTTGGTGAAGGGAAGAAGAAATTTGTCGCTGTTAAAAATGCAAATTTCTTTATTAATAGAGGTGAAACTTTCTCGCTCGTAGGTGAATCTGGTTCAGGGAAAACTACAATTGGTCGTGCAATCATTGGTTTGAACGAAACGAGTAAAGGTGAAATCTTCTTTGATGGAAAGCAGATTAATGGGAAGAAGTCTAGAAAAGAATCTGCGGAGATTATTCGTAAGATTCAAATGATTTTCCAGGATCCTGCGGCAAGCTTAAATGAGCGTGCAACAGTTGACTATATCATTTCTGAGGGCTTGTACAACTATCATTTGTTTGAAAATGAAGAAGAAAGAATACAAAAGGTTAAGAATATTATTCATGAAGTTGGATTGCTTTCCGAACATTTGACACGTTATCCGCATGAATTTTCAGGAGGGCAACGCCAACGTATTGGGATAGCGCGGGCTTTAGTCATGCAACCAGATTTCGTTATTGCTGATGAACCAATTTCTGCTTTGGATGTATCCGTTCGTGCTCAAGTCCTAAACCTTCTAAAGAAATTCCAAAAAGAGTTGGGGTTGACCTACCTATTCATCGCTCACGATTTGTCAGTGGTACGCTTCATTTCGGATCGTATCGCAGTAATCTATAAAGGTGTTATTGTTGAAGTTGCTGAAACAGAAGAGCTCTTTAACAATCCAATTCATCCTTATACCAAATCGTTATTATCGGCCGTTCCAATTCCAGATCCAATCTTGGAGCGTAAAAAAGTCCTTAAAGTCTACGATCCAGATCAACATGACTATTCAGTTGAAAAACCTGAAATGGTTGAAATTAAATCTGGCCACTTTGTTTGGGCTAACAAAACTGAATTAGAGAACTATAAAAAAGAACTCTAATATCTAATAACAAATCATTCTTGAGGATGATTTGTTTTTTTGCAAAAAAATTCACCAAAGAGTATGTGAAAAGCAATTTTAAATTCATTATAAAAATAAATTAGTGACAAATACCGAACAACGTCCAAGAACACCAGGATCTTTGATAGATTAATAGATGAGGATAAAACCTCTAAAATCAAAAGAAAGGACTAGTCAATGAAGTTTGAGGACGTATACAAACAAGTTGAAGGGATAGTCAGACGATGTTATAAAGATTATTATCTGCACTTATGGGAGTATGCAGATTGGAGGCAGGAAGGGATGATGGTTTTGTACGAATTGATAAAGAGCCATCCTAATCTACTGGAAGATCAACCACGACTGTACCGTTACTTCAAGACCAAGTTTCGGAACAGAATTCATGATTTGATTCGCCGACAAGAGAGTCAAAAACGCAAATTGGACAGGCAACCCTATGAAGAGGTCAGCGAGATAGGCCATCGTTTAAGAATGAAGGAGCTTTATCTAGATGAACTGGTAGCCTTTAGAAGTGCCATGTCAGAGTATAGAAGCCGTCTCAGCCCAGAAGAGGCAAAACAATACGAGAGGTTGATGGCAGATGAAAGATTCAAAGGACGTAAGGCAATGCTCAAAGATTTGTCTTACCACTTAAGGGATTTTAATCCTCGTTTAGATTAAAAAGAAGGGAGAGGCAATCTCCCTTTCGGTCTGTTTTCACATTTTAAGTTTAAAAAAGCCAAAGAAAAGAATAATAAAAAAAGATAAAAAATTTAAAAAAAGTAGTTGACAGTTTAGCGAGTAGATGATATACTAAGATAGTTGTCTCGGAGGGAGACAAAGACCTTTGAAAACTGAACAAGACGAACCAAGTGCAGGGTGACATAGAGATATGTGACCTGTCAAAGAACGAAAAATAAATCTGTCAGTGGACAGAAATGAGTAAGACTCAAACGATTAAATGAGAGTTTGATCC